>NZ_CP049862.1:1200000-2400000 GCF_011300875.1 Sanguibacter sp. HDW7
CGCCCCACGAGCCCGCGCCGACGTCGACGCGCTGCGGCCCCGAGATCCTCGGGCGGACGAGCGTGGTCACGAGTCGTCCCCGAGGTGCTCAGCCTCGATTGCGGCGAGATCGAGAAACGCGCCGAGGCTCAGCACGACGAAACTGTCCCGCGCTGCGTGGCCCGGACGTGCCCAGACGACGGCGCTGTGCGGGCGGTCGTCGACCTCAGCGGCGACGTCTGCGCGGAGGAGCCACCCCTGCCAATCGCGCCTGCCCCAACTCGTCGTGGTCATGAGTGCCCATCGGTCCGTGAGGATGTGGGACATCTGCAAGCGTGAGCGCTCGTCGTCGGAGATGCGGCGGCGCTCCTCGCGGACCTTGACCCGGATGCCCCGGCTCTCGACGATCATGCCGACGAGAGTCATGAACAGGTTCTGACGGTGCCTGTACGTCGTCGCTGGCAGGTTGTTGACCGGCAAGTCGGCGTGGAGGTGCTCATGGACGGTCACGCCCGACCTCCCGGGTAGCGAGCCGTGATCGAGTTCGTGGCCTGCGGAGGGCCGTAGTCCGTCTCGACGCGGCGCAGGGCGTCCCAGCGCCGGGACTCGGGCAGTGCCCACGCCTCGCGGCGGGCGCGCTCGCGGGCCTCGGTGTGCTCGGGGGTCCCCGGCTCCCACGACGTGAGCCCCTCGGGGGCCGGACCGCGCGCGAACATGCGCTGGCCCCAGCGGGCGATCTGCGCGGGCTCGTCGTCGATGAGATCGAGCCACGAGCCGCCGAGGCGGTCGATGCTCGCGGCGATCATGGGCTCCGTGAGCGTGAGCGTCTGCCCGCGACGGAGCGTGATCGGCGGGGGTCCGCCGATGGGCTCGGTGCTTGTCGAGAGCGTGAGGCCGGAGCGGACCCCGTGGATCTCGTCCCCGGGCTGCGGGCGGGTGTGCGGGGCGTCGGTCATGCGAGAACCTCCGAGAGGGCGTGTGCGGGCGTCTGAGGGGGTGTGTGGGCGGCTGCGAGCCGCGCGAGGGCGTCGGCTGCGTCGGGCTGTTCGCGGGCGCGCAGAGCGGCGGAGAGCGGCGCTGCGATCTCGGGGTGCTGGCGGACCGCGTCCGCGACGGCGCGGGCGAGGGCCTCGGCATCCGCGAGGCTGCGGGCGATCTCGGCATCGTCGATCCCGAGGCGGTCCGCGAGTGCTCCCACGACGGTCACGGTCGTCCGTGCTGCGGCGAGGACGTCCGAGGGGCGTCCTCCGAGGAGGGCGGCTGCTCGGGCTGCCCGCACGTCGGCGAGAGCGTCTACGAGGGCTCCCACGACGTCTGAGGTCCCGACCTCCTCCGAGGCTCGGATGTCGCGGAGGAGGTCTGCGCGAACGCATCGCGAGGCGTGGCGGAAGATCGCGCTGCGCGAGATCCCGAATGCGGCGGCAAGATCTTCTTTTCGCTCGCCCGCGAGGACGCGGGCGTCGATATCCCGCCGCTGCGGATGCGCGCAGGTGGTGCAGAGTCTAGCCATTTCGAGATTCCTCCTCCGCGAGGCCGAATCGGTCTCGCACTTACTATCGGCCGGAGAGGCGAAGACGTGCCGGAGATCTTGGCGAGAACTATTAGGTCCCGGTTTCGCTAGGTCGGAATATTCCTCCGACCGCGCGAAGTCTCCGATTGTGCGAAGCGCTCTCGATCTCGTGCCAGAGGTCAAGGGCGTCTGCGTCCCCGGACGCTGCGGCTCTGAGGACGGCCTCGGGGGTGCCTGCGATACCTCCGGGGTGTCCCCACGCCTGTGAGGCTGCGTAGGTGGCCGCTGCGGCCCTCTGGCGGGGTGTCTCGGGGGTGCTGACGTGCTGTGCGGAGGGGTGGGCGAGGATGCCGAGGCGTGAGGTCGATCCGAGCCACCGTGAGGTGATCTCCCGTGCGAGGTCGACGGCCTCAGCGCGAGGCGTATATCTAGATCTGACAAGGATCGTGTGCAGGTGAGGGTGCCACCCTGCGGTGCTCAGAGCGATCCCCGTCAGCCGCATGTGACCGTCGACGCGGCCAGCCAGCCAGCCCCGGCGCGTCAGCGCTCCCCATGCGGCGTCAAGGTCGTCCCAGACGCTTGCCAGAGGCGCTCCGGGAGGGGTGTCGACCGTGGCGGTCCAAAGGAGGGCGGTCCCCGCCTCAGCGACGACGGAGCGGGCGTGTGAGGCGTCGGCGCGCTGGCGTCTGGGGCCGCATCGTGTGCAGAGGAGATGCGTGCAGCGCCGTCGGCCGTACCGGCCGCACTCGCGGATCTTGGCAAGCGTTGTGACGTCGCGGAGGAACGCATCGAGCCCCCGAGGGGGGATTGTTTCTGTATCTAGTGACAGTAGATAGGGCTGTGGCGCAGAGGGCGCGAAGTCTAAGATGGGCATTGCAGTCTCCCGGTAGCGCCGGGGTCGGCAAACAACGGCGCTACCCATACCATCGGCATGAATGTGAGAGAGCCCCCGATAGTCGGGGGCTTTCTCATTTCATGAATCTTGTGGTCAGAATGCCGTTGTGGCAGGAATCTTGTTTGCGTCGACGAATGCCGCGAGGTCGTCGACCTCGAAGCGCACGGCCCTCCCGACGTGGACGGCGGGGATGCGCCGCTCAGCGGCGAGGCGGCGGACGGTGCGGGGCGAGACACCGAGGATCTCGGCTGCGGCGGAGGTGTCGACGAGCGGGCGGCGGGGCTGGGGTGTCGTGTTCATGGCAGTGGTACGCCCCAGCGGACCGATCTCACAGTGACCGGCCTCGCGTGGCCTCGACTTCGCGCCGGGGCCTCTCGGGCGTAGAACGCTCTAGACACGCTGGGTATGATCAGTCTTAGTGGCACAACCGAGGAGGACCCCATGACCGCACCCACCCCCCGCAAGCGGCGCGCCGGTCGCGCGTCGTTTGGCTCCGTCCGCCGCCTCGCCTCGGGGCGCTGGCAGGCGCGCTATCCCGACGAGGCCGGTCAGCCGATGAACGCGCCGACGACGTTCGAGACGCGCGGCGAGGCTGAGACGCACCTCGCGGACGTCCGCGCTCAGCGTGCGCGTGGCGCGTGGATCGACCCGCGAGGCGCGCGCATTCCGTTGCACGAGTGGATCGGGCAGTGGATCGAGAACGGGGGCTCTCGCGGCTCGCTGGCACCCCGCACGGCGAAGATGTACCGAGACGTTGCGCGCCTGCGCATCGACCCCAGCATCGGCGCTGTGGAGGTCGGGAAGATCACGCCTGCGGCGGTCCGGCGCTGGCACACCGAGGCGCTCAAGGCGGCGGGCAAGGCCGGTAAGGGGGAAGCGCAGGTGAGGCAGGCGTACGCGCTGCTCAAGGCATCGCTGCGGACCGCCGAGGCGGACGGGCTGATCGCCAAGAACCCTTGCCAGATCGTTGGCGCTGGGACCGCGAGGAGCGACGAGAGGCCTCTCATGAGCGTTGAGGTCTTCGGCGAGATCGTCGCGCACCTCCCGGAGCACCTGCGGGCTCCCGTCGTGACGATGATCGGTGCGCACCTGCGGCTTGGCGAACTCGTCGCGCTGCGGCGCGGGGACCTCGACCTCGACGCGGGCACGCTGCGGATCGAACGGCAGATCGTCGCGGACGGCGCTGAGCCGAGCCCGACCAAGACGCGCGCGTGGAGGTCCGTGGATCTGCCCGCCTCGGTTGTGAGCGTCCTGCGTGAGCACCTCGCGTCGGGCCCCACTGCGCTTCCCGGCGCTCCGCTCTTCTGGGGGGCTCGTCCCGCTGCGGGCGGCACGTATACGTGGACGGGTGAACCGCTCCGTCGGGCGGCTGTGCAGCGTGCATGGGCCAAGGCCCGGGATCTCGCAGGGCACCCCGAGTACCATTTGCACGATGCGCGCCACACGGGCCTGACGGTCGTCGCTGGCATTCCCGGCATGGCGACCAAGGACATCATGCGTCGTGGCGGGCACACGACGATGCGCGCAGCGTTGGGCTACCAGCACGCAGTTCAGACGAGCGGCAAGGTGGCTGCGGCAGGGCTCGACGCGGCGCTCGCGGGGGTGCTCTAGTGGCACGCTATGGCACGGATCTGGCACGCGGAGGGTCCCGAGTGGGGCGCTGGGGTGCGTGCGGGGCGCTCCGCGAGGCTCTGACCTGCGGAAACGTTCGGAGCGGATGACGGGAATCGAACCCGCGTAATCAGTTTGGAAGACTGAGGCTCTACCATTGAGCTACATCCGCGAGGTCTCACCAGAGGCAGGACCGACGGATACATTAGCAGGCGGCGGGCGTGCTCCCGCACCCGAGGGCGCTTCGAGCGTCTATGCTTCTCGACGGACCGCGCTCTGTGCGGCCGCGGGGTGTGGCGCAGGTTGGTAGCGCGTCCGGTTTGGGACCGGAAGGTCGCAGGTTCAAATCCTGTCACCCCGACCCCGGACTGGTGACACAACTTCACCGGTCGTAGTGACAGAACCTCTCGTCGAGGGCCCTGCGGGGCTCTGGGTGAGGGGTTCTGTCCGTTTCCGGCGCCGGTCGGTCGGCGCGGCTCAGTGTTCGGGCTGCCAGCGGCGAACAGTGACGCTCGCTCGGGGTGGTTCGGGGGCGTGCGGAGAATCGCCGGTGGCCCGTCAGGCTCGGGGCCTGCGGGCTGTGTGGGTGGGGCTGTGGAGTTCGGTGCGCGGCGGGCCGCGCGGGCTCAGTTGGCTGGTGGTGCGCCGGGTCGCTGAGGGGAGCTCGCGACGGCGTTGAGCCGGAGTCGCTCGATGTCGGTGCCGGGTTCGGCGTCGTAGAGGGCGCCGTCGTCGATGGCGTTCTTCGTGGCCCAGGAGCGGATGGCCTGGATGTTGTACTGCACGATCGCTGCGGCGGTCATGAGGGCAGTGGCGGTGATGCCCATGACGCGGGTCCAGCCGCGTGTCATGCCTTGCCCGGAGCGGGCCTTGAGGCCGCCGAAGGCTCCTTCGACCGAGGAGCGTCGGGAGTAGTTCTCGATCCAGTCGGGGGTGCCCCAGCGGTGGGGCTGGTGGTGCTTGGAGATGACGTCGGAGCGCAGGGTGAGGGTGACTGCGTCGTAGATCTTGAGGTTGCGCTGTGCGGGGGTGGCGAGGTGGCGGTCGGCGCCGGGGCGGAAGAACCGCTGGTCTCCGTTGGCCTTGCGGCGGCCGTTGGGAGTCAGGGCGAAGCGTCCGAGCTCGGCGATCTGGGCGTGGAACTCGGCGAGGTTGCGGATGGCTGCCTCGTGGCGACGCTTGGCTCGTGCGGAGGCCTTGGGTGCCAGGGGTGCGATCTTGTAGCGGGTGGGGCGCTTGAGCGTGAAGAGCTCCTTCGGCGTCCAGGGGACGTAGGGCCAGCCGGCGAACATGATGACGCCGGTGTCCGCGTCGATGCGGGGCTTGAGGTCGTCCTTGAGCATGTCGGTGTACTGCTGGATGCCGCGTGCGTGGAGCTCGTCGGCCCAGATCTCCTGGCGCCAGTTGCTGTACCCGCGGTCGGTGAGGATCGTCGGGTTGGGTGCCGTGGGAAGGACGACGTCGTCGAGCAGCTCCAGTGTGGGGTCGGTCAGGGGCGTGGCTGCGGGCACGAGGTTGAAGCCGGCGAAGGTCTTGAGGGGCTGGTAGATGCTGCCGGGGGTGTAGCTCGTGGTGACGGCGTTGAGGTGGTAGCCGAAGAACATCTCCGAGGCTGAGTCGGTGGTCCGGGTGCGGTGACCGTGGCGGGCGTCGGGGTCGGCGGCGAAGGTGCGCTGACGGGTCCAGGCGGAGCCGTCGGCGAGGTAGTCCTCCCCGGGCTCGGGGCGGGTCTTCACGCTGCCGGGACGGCTCCAGGTGGGGACCGCGGAGGCGTCGATCGCGTAGGTCGTGGCCGCGGGAAGCCATGCGGGTGTGGATGCGCCGATGAGGGCGTTGAGCCATGCGGTCGTGGACTCGTAGCGGGCGATGCGCTCGTCCTCGGTGAGGTCGGGGCGCTTGTGCGGGGAGTAGTCCAGGGCGTTGACGATCGCGTTGAACAGGTAGCGGAACTGGCGGATGGTGAGGCGGTGCTCGGTGCCGTTCTTGGTCCACAGGAGTCCGTCGCGGCGCAGTCGCGAGCCGCAGAGCTCCTCGGTGAGGATGCGGTGGATCGTGGTGTGCGTGGCGTCGCGGAAGCGTGAGCTGGCGGCGACGACGGTGGCGGCCAGAAGGGTCTCCACGCGCAGCGGGCGGGGTCGTCCTCCGCGGGGGCTGGCGAGCTCGGCCTCGATCTTGTGGGCGATGCCGGAGGTTCGCACGACGTTCAGGGCGCGGTCGAACTCCGTCTCCAGGGTGCGGACGCTCATCGGGTCACCTGCTTCCCGCCGGCAGTGGCCGTGGTGGCGGACGCGTGGGGTGCGTCGGGTGCGGTGCGGCTGGTGGTGACGTGCGCGGGGGCGAGGGTTGCGTGGGGCAGGAGGTCGGCGAGGGTGGCGGCCGTGGTGAGTCCGGCGTCGGCGAGCAGGCGGGGCAGGGGGATGGCGACGTGGATCATCGCGAACAGCCACGTGGTGCGC
The DNA here is from genome assembly GCF_011300875.1 of Sanguibacter sp. HDW7. Taxonomy (NCBI): domain Bacteria; kingdom Bacillati; phylum Actinomycetota; class Actinomycetes; order Micrococcales; family Sanguibacteraceae; genus Sanguibacter; species Sanguibacter sp. HDW7. The sequence goes on from NZ_CP049862.1 coordinate 1,206,452, forward strand.
ATGCGGGCGACGTCGAGCTTGATCTCGGTGCGGGATGCTGTGGTCAGTCGCAGGGTGGTGACGTTGCGGCGGCCTTCGAGGTGCCCGATGAGAAGGGCGTCCGGGGCGCCGGTGTGCAGGGCGAGACCGGTGCGCACGAGAGGCGCGTAGGTGTCGCGGATGATGACGGTGCGCGGGGCCGGCCCGGCGGGGACGGTGACAGTGAGGTAGGGGAAGAGCGTGTCGGTGTCGTGCTCGACGATGTCGATGGCGCGCACGTAGCGCAGGTCGCGCGTGGCCAGGCCCGCACCCAGGGCGAGACCGACGGTGAGTGCGCCGACGCGGCACCTGGCGGTGGACGGCTGGACCTGGACGAGCTCGGTCAGCCACATGCACTCCTCGGGGCTGTAGGGGCCGCGCAGAGGGGTGTAGGTGCTCGGGATGCTCAGCGGGGTGGCGTCCAGAGCCCCGACCATGCGGCGCAGCGCGGAGCGGGTGGAGGCCAGGGACGCGGCCGAGTGGGGGGCGTGGGTGGTGCGCCGGTGACTGATGTACGCCTCGACGAGGTCGGGGGCGAGGATCTCGGTGGCCGAGAGCTGCGCGGCGGGGTCGGGGCGTGTGGGCTGGCGGGTGGCCCAGGCCAGGAACTGCACGGCCGCGGTTGCGCGGGCACGGGCGATGTTGACGGTCGTCGGGGCGGACCCGGTGACCAGCCGCAGCGTGAGGGGACGCAGCTCGGCCCACTGCCGGCCTGCCATGCCGCGAGGGAAGTAGTCGCGCAGGGCCGCGGCGACGTCCTCGGGCAGGGAAGCGGGGTCGGGCTCGGGAGCCAGGACGGGGCCGGAGGCGGCCCGACGCGAGGCTGCGCGCTCGGCACGCTCCAGGGCGAGCTGGGCACGCTTGGAGAGTGCCTTGGGGGTCTGGGGAGTCTTCGGGGTGGGTGTGGCTTGGACCGCCTCCGTGCTTCGCTCATCGGTCGCCTGCAGGATGCGGGCGGTGTAGGTGAGCTCGAGGGTGCGCGCTGTGCGTCCCCGTGCAGTGCCCTGGCGCAGCGTGGCGGCCAGTGCCGTGAGCGTGGAGGCGGTGACGGGACGGCCTGCCTGGGCCAGGGCGTCGGCGAGGACCAGGACGCTGGCGTCCTGGGTGTAGGTGCGCACACGCGCTGCGGGGCGGGTGCGACGGCGCGTAGGGATCTCGAGGCCGCGGGCGGTGCGTCCGGCGGCGTCCAGGCGGGCGGCGAGGTGGCCGGTGGAGCGGCCGCCGCGTGCGGCGTGACGTTCGAGCAGGACGTTGATCGCGGTGGGCGTCAGGAGCCGGGCCAGGTCGGGGGTGGCCTGCTGGTCCCAGCCGTAGGGGCCGGCGAGGAACGTGCACAGGGCCCATGCCATGCCGCGAGCACGCCGGGGATCGGACGGTTCGGTGCGGGCGGCGAGGTCGAGCACGGCCGCGCGGGCCAGGGCCCAGGCGTGGGTGCCGAGCACGGTGGGGGTGTAGTGCTCGAGGACGGCGAGGACCTGTGGATTGGCGTTCATGGCCGGGACGGTCGCGAGGACGATCCGGCGGGCAATGCCGCGACGGCGCGGTGTTCGCGGTGCGGGTTTGGGTGCGGGTGGGGCGCCGCGACGGTGAGGGAGTGAGCGTTGCGACGCTCCGCACCACCTGTGGCGCACCGTCGCAGGGGTGTCCAATCGAGGAGGACCACATGTCCACCACGACCATGCCCCGTCGGGGCAAGCGTCTTCAGGCTCGTCGTCGTTCTGAGCTCTTGACCAAGCGTGCCGCTGTCGGTGCGCAGTGGGCCGACAGGATGTCGCACGGCTTTGCCTCGGGTCGTCTCCTCCAGGAGATGGCGACGTTGGAGCTGACGCTCATGGAGGGCTGGCCGCACCTGAGCGAGAGGTGGGTCTCGGAGTGGATCATCGCTGATGTGCGACGGATCCACGGCGGCCCGGAGGCGCAGATGCCTGGATGCGGATACTGCGCGTTGGCGCAGAAGTAGTACCCCCGGGGTGGGTCGGGACTGTCAGGTCCCGACCCACCCCGTCCGCACTGCCCAGGGGAGGTGCAGGGGCACGATGGGGTGCATGACGTCATGTGATGCGGAAGTACCTGTCTGGATGTGGGAGGTCGAGCCGGGCCGGCTCGACGTGCGAGTCCTGGGCCAAGGACGGTTCTGGGTGACGCGCGAGGCGCAGGTGCTCGAGCTGTCGGCGATGACGGGCGAGCACCTGCAGGCTGTCGCGGAGATGCTGCGTGGCAAGGCGATGCTGCTGCACATGTGGGCGATGGGAGACCTGCTCGCGGGCTTCGCCGACGGCACCACGGCCGGAGAGCTGCTCGCGATGGAGCTCACCGGGGTGAGCATCGCGGACCTGGACCCGGAGGAGTGGCTGGCGACGACGCCGTTAATGCGGGCGATCGAAAATCCGTCCCTGAGGGTTTGATCGCGTAGTGCTGCACGGCGACAGTCATGGATGACTACGCGTAGCGGAAGTTGAATCGTACGACCGGGATTTGCGGTCGGGACGTTAGGAATCGCGCGGATGGTGATCGATCGCCCTGCCTGACTCCTTGCGCACCCATCGCGTAGGGTCGCAACACGTTGGGCGTGACAACGGACTGGAAACTCCACCTTCGAACTGACTCTCGATAATGCTGCCGACGGTGTGACCCAAGTAGTGGCCGATGGTCCGAGAAATAGTGGACGCGTTCCTGAATAGATCTGCTGCAAAGGCGCAAAGCGGGGTTGCCCGCCAATTGCGGACCGTGCAAGCGGCTGGTCGCCGCCAACCGTCAGACTTCTTTATGGCCTACACGCGTCCCGCACGAATGTCCACTGAGGTTCAGTGTGCGTGCGCTCGTGCGAAGTTGACCTTAGTGGAGATCTCGTCGTGGAATCGATGGCTAAGCCGCGCAGCGACGAGTGCTGCGCTTGCCGCGGACTCGCCTGCTCATTGAGTTCTCGTCCCAGTTCGGCACGTGGCTCCCCGGAAACGTGCGCCTGGATCTGAGGCGATTTCTATGAAAGTAGCCGAAGGCAATCCTCGGTAAGAGAATTGAGTGTTGAGAAGTCGTAGGAAGACATGGCGGAAGAGCGCTGTGTGATCTCCGCGTCAGATATTCCGTTCAGTGCCGATCGAACGCCCTTGCACAGTTGGACCTGTTCGGCGGTGCCGGCTGCATCAAACCTGTTCAGTAGATCAACGACATCGCTGCTGAATAGTTGATCGCGAGAGACTGCTATCCCGGGACGTGCAGGCGGCGCGGGCTGAGATGTGGAACGAACCACGGTCGAGGTGGTCGTCTTGCCTTCACTACCTCCGCAGGAGTTGAGCATGCCGAAAATAATGCCTATGGTCGCGAATGCTGCAATGTATGTAAAGCAGCCAGGACTCGAGGAGCTTCCGCCGCCGGTCCAGGGGGCTTGCTCAAAGCTGGCATTGTCGTCGTCGTTCGAATGAATGCTGTACATGTTTCCCTGATCTCGCGTACCTGAGACTGGCTTCCTGGAGCCAGTCAATCGCATCGTATCGACCATCGTACCGATGCATCGGACTCATCGTGTGGAGGAAATCGGTGCACTGGAAGCCAACTCCCGGGGCGCGGTTCGCGGTCGTCGCGCCGCGCCACGGCGAGATGGGGGCGAGAGTTGGCTTCTCCCGGAGCGGCAATCGCAGGGGCAGCGTGAGACCCCGAAGCTCGGTGCTGTCGTTGGTCAGTTGGCCCTGTCAAGGCGCCGGGATCGGTCGCGGCAGTGAGGCGGCCTGCCATTGGATCTCGGCGTGCAAGTCGGGGGTGGTGCAAAACTCCGGCCAACAGGTCACTCTGCACATGGTTCTTCGGCCGGGAGTGAGAGGGATTGATCCTCGTCGGCGAGGAGCCCCGCGGACTCCACTGCTACCGCCATCGAGAGGGCTTCGAGGCGACCGCGGACTCGGCTTGCTTGCGGGAGTGGGCCAAAGTGCGCGAGGACGTGGAAGTCGTCGAGTGCCTCGTGGCCTCGAGTCGTCCATGAGACGGGACGATGACAAGTCGCTCGTGTCAAGGCCGCTCGAGTAGGCCGATCAGGTCAGGTTACACGAGGAAGACACGACGGGTGACGTCAGTCTGAATCGCGAACTCTCCCCGCATCGTCCAACCGCCGACCCCGCCGTGGTTCGCCCCGCCGCACTGGCACTGACAGTGGAGGGCGTTTCTCGGGTTGCCGTCCTGGCACCGTGGCCCGCACTTCTGCTGTTGGGCGGCATCGGTGATCACGGTGGTGGCGCCCAGCCCGAAACGTTCGATGCAAGCGGCCAGTAGTGTGTCAGCGTGACCCCGGACGATCTCCCAGACTCCGTCGCCGACGTGTCGGATCTGGATGCGGGCGCCCAAAACGTCCCGCAGCCAGAGTGGGTTCGCCCGCGTGTTCGTTGGGTTGTACGGGAGGATCACCTGCGCACGGCCACGTACGGGCACCCAGATAGCCGGAGGGAACCGCATCTCCGGTGGCCTGATCATTGGCCAAGCATAGTGAACCGCCCCGGGTTTTGTAGAGGCTCTCAACCAACGTCGGATGAGAGTCATGGCAGCACCCAGGAAGTACCCCGAGGAGTTTCGCGAGCGTGCGATCCGGCTCGTGCTCGAGGCGAAGAAGGACCCAGGCTCGGCGGCTGGCGCGTGCTGGCGTATCGGTGAGCGGCTCGGGGTCATTTCCGAGACGTTGCGCGGCTGGGTTCAGCGGGCCGAGATCGACGCCGGCACCCGCCCGGGCCACGACCGCCGATGCCGCGCGGTTGGCCGAGCTCGAGCGGGAGAACCGTGAGCTGCGCCGCGCGAACGCGATCTTGCGGTCGGCGTCGGCTTTCTTCGCGGCGGAGCCGGGCCGCCCGCATCGGTGATCGTCGAGTACATCGACAAGCACAGGTCAGACTTTGCCGGTTGTGACGATCTGCCGTGAGCTGCAGGTCGCCCCGAGCACCTACTACGCCGCTAAGGCACGCCTGCCTTCGGCGCGGGCTGTGGCCGACGCGGAGCTCAGCGAGGTCATCGCGGTCGAGCATGCGGCGAACTACGGCGTCTACGGGGCGCGGAAGATGTGGAAGCACGTGAATCGTCTGGGGCATCCGGTGGCGCGGTGCACGGTCGAGCGGCTCATGCGCGACCAAGACCTGCGGGGCGTGGTGCGTGGCGGGGTCAAGCGCACCACGATCCCGGCCAAGGACGGCTGCCGGGCCGGGGACCTGGTCAACCGGGCCTTTAGCGCGTCGGCGCCGAACGAGCTGTGGGTGGCGGACTTCACTTACGTGCGCACGTGGGCGGGGTTCGTCTACGTGGCGTTCATCATCGATGTGTTCTCGCGGATGATCGTGGGCTGGAGGGCCGATACGAGCATGCGCGCGGACCTTGTCACCGACACCTTGGAGATGGCCGTCTGGGCCCGCGGGCGTGCTGGAGTCTCGGATCTGAGCGGCGTGATCCATCACACCGATGCCGGGTCTCAGTACGTCTCGCTGGCGCTGACCGAGCGCCTGGCGGCCTTGGGGATGCGGGCCTCGATCGGGACGGTCGGAGACGCGTATGACAATGCTCTGGCGGAGTCGACGATCGGGCTCTACAAGACCGAGGTCATCCGCCGGCGGGGTCCATGGCGAACCTTGGACGACGTGGAGATCGCCACCTTGGAGTGGGTCGACTGGTCGGGCAATCGACGTCTTCACACCGAGCTCGGCGATGTCCCGCCGGCTGAGCGTGAGGCCGATTCCTGCCGGCAGCAGCTGGTCACTACGCTCGTGGCGACCAGAGAACCGAGCCTCCACTAAACCCGGGGCGGTTCACTATGGCACGTGGAGGCGTCCTTCCGGATGTCCAAGACGGACCTGCGGGCTCGTCCGTTCTTCGTGCGCACCCGTGAAGCCATCGAGGCTCACCTGACCATCGTGTTCACTGCGCTGGCAGTCTCCCGCGCGATCCAGGACCGCACGGGCCTATCGATCCCCAAGGTTCTGCGCGATCTACGGCCCTTACGCTCGGTGACCATCGAGGCCGGCGGCGCCGTCACCGACGTCGCCCCAGCGCTCCCGGCTGACAAAGAGGCTCTCTTCGACGCGATCAGGATGCCGTCGTCAGGGCACTAAGCCGCTGACCCAACTCAGGTCATAAGGTCGTAACCTTCTTTACTGAGATTCTTGAGGCTGAGTGTATCGCCAGCAGCTTCGCCGTTCGACTGTGAATCTGAGCTACTCATCAGGATCCAGTTCCGATACGTCGGCGAACATCTGAGTGGCTTCGCGCATTAGCTTTTCGATGAAGTCGGGCTTGCTTAAGCCATCGAGCTCTTTAGCCAGGAAGGCCTGCCCGCTCGAACCAGACGTGTGCGCGGCTATGCGCGACCGGAGGCTTTGAATACGACGTAGCAATCCGATGTCGCGATCGATGTGCGCGTAGCCGTGAGCTTCGAGGAAGCGCTTGAGTTTGGAGATGCCTTTTTCGTCCTTGATTGACGGGAGGCCTGCGGCGATCGCAGGCTCGTTCAGCAGGTCGACGAGGAGCTTCGCGAGGCTGAGCAACTGTGCTTCGAACTCGGTATCAGTGTCGTTGAGAGGGATTCGAACGCGCGAGATCAATTCGGCGTCGCCTCCTTCAGCCTCGCGGTAAAGGCCCCATCCCCAGTTCTCGGTCCACGCGCGCTGGATGGCAAGATACGCGTTCTTGAAGAGGTGTTCGGGGTTCTCCGTCTCGGCAAACTGGGCAAGGAAAGAGCGTCGAAACGCAGACTTGCTCATCTTCGAGACAGGCGGGATGTTGTATGCACGCCAGTGGTCGCGATGGCTGCTCGGAATGTCCCGACCGATATCACCAAGGAACACCATGACAGCCGCGGGGTTTCCGTTATCGATCTGGACACCCCAGAGATGCCCACAGCTGAGTCTGCCGTCACTTACCGAATAGAGGGTTGGGTCGTCGTAGTAGCGCTTGAGCACCTCTGGCTTGAAGAAGACGGGCGTCAGATAGTGCGGAGCTTCAGGGTTCTTTCCGAAGTAGTTTGCGAGCTTGTCCTCCTCGCAGGTGAACTTCACTGGACGCCCGTTCTCGTCCTCGTCGATTACGAATGCGGGATACGCTTCATCCTCGCGTTCCCACGGCCAGATTCCGCACTGCTCCTGCGGAGGCGGTGGAAGGACTCTTTTGGCAAGCAGTCGAGAGTGGATCTGGTTACGCCCAAGGCCAGTACCACCCACTCCTATGAAGATGACCGAGTCCTTTTCGACGTGGTCCTCTTCGTTCAGATTCGCGAAGGCTTCCGGCTTCTCATCTGTGTCTACAGCCACGTGAGTGTCCGAGAAGAGCAGTAGGTCGAGCTGGCGGGCGGCCTGGTATCGACGCAAGAGCGGTGTCCGAACACGAATCTGGCGTCCGGCGAACTCGATGGCAAGCTCCTTGGATCCATCGTCGCCGATGCTGTAGTAGTTCCCCGTGGCCTTGTCTTCCCATAGATGCATGAGGAGCCGGAACTCTTCAGAGATCAGGTAGGCATCAGGGGCAGCGCCATGCATCTCCTGAACGAGGACGAGCGGTTCGAGATCTGGACCGTCGACGTTGCGGTGGTACGTGCTGACCCACTCGCCGCCTTCGTGATGCTGCGAGAATCCCGGGAAGCCACCGCCGACGGACATGTCCCATCCAGCACTCTGCATCGCACGATCGTGATAGCTCGGCGCGGAAAACGCGGCAAAGCGTCCGCCGCTCCGATCGCCGGAGTCATGCCAGCTGTCGTAGATCACGGTCCACGGACCGCTCCCGTTGGTCTGGCTCGCCATGCGTTCGTCGGCTTGCCGGAGTGCGTCGGCGGCTTCGTCGTGACCCAGCTTGATCTCCATAGTGCTCATGATTATGACAGGGGCTTCGGGCGTGTCAAGTACGAGCACTGTGTCAACGGCACATGAACGCCCCTGGTGCAAACGTCGCCAAATGTGGGTACCGATATGGCCTTCTGAAGCGACTCGAACTCCGAAATAAAGGTAGCGAGGCGCGTGAATAGCGCGGACGGCGTGCAATGGAAACCCAGCCGGGCACGCGAAGTGATGCCTATCGGGGCGTCTTCGCATCTGTCGGTTGTCTAAATGAGAACGATGCCACCATTCATGTTGGTGGGCGCCCTGGGGGCTTACTCGAAAACAACGGAGGCAACCTGTCAACTTCGGGATCTGGTCGAGCGAGCAGGATCGGAACGACTGGATCGAGCGCCAACCGTAGCCAACGTCCGCACGCCGTAGGAACTTCCTGTTGAGGTCCAGCGGGCCATTTGCGATGGGTGCCGGCCGGGAGTCTCGATGAAGAAGCTGGCACGAGTCTTCGGGGTTCATCGGGCCGCCGTTCGTGCAGCAGTCCCGTCTGCGCTGCCGGAAGGCCAGAGAGTTGTCCAGGACGGGGGAGCGGCAGTGCGGTCGGTCGCGGACCGTCGAGCCAGCGACTGTCGTGGTGCAAGCAGCCTGCCCCGCCTTCTGGACGCCTGAAGTTGAGGCGATGATCCTCTCGGGAGGAGTCCGTACGGCGCCTGTCTCCCACTCGCCGCATCGGCGAAGTGGCTGCAAAGTAGGCAGGGAGGACGAACCGTTTCTGGTCAGCGTGGACTTCGAGACAGGTCGGGGTGCGTCAGGGGCACACCGGCGCTGCGGACCGATTGGTGTGCCGCTCTACGCGGGTGCATCCGTCGGGCCGGGCGCGAGCGTCTCGACATCGGCGATGAGTTCCAGGACCGTCTGATATCTGCTGGCAGGGTCCCGGTCGGTGCACCGCTTCACGATGTTGGCGACCGGGTCGGTGCCGTGCGAGAGCGACTCCTTCCCGGTGAAGATGTAGTGCAGCACCCACCCGATCGCATAGATCTCGTTGACGGTGCTGTACTCCTTGAGGCTCTCGAGCTGCGGGTCGCGGATCGTGCCCTTGAGCTCGGTCTTGGTCAGAGTGAAGTCCGAGTCGGCTTCTTTGGACAGCCCGAAGTCCGAGAGCTTCACGATGACGGCCCCGCTCGAGTATGTCTTCACGAGCACGTTCTGCAGACTGACGTCACGGTGCAGGACCCTCTCGCCGTGGATGTAGTTCAAGCCGTAGAGGAACTGCAGGGCGATGCGTTTGCGCGTGGAGAACTTCAATGTGGCATTGCGCTTGCGGATGTAGGCTCGGAGGGTGTCGTCGCAGAACTCCATCCGGTACTCGTCGCGACCCTCGTTGTAGCGGTAGACCTCGACGATGTACGGGAAGCTCAGTCGCTTCATGATGTCGAACTCGCGCTTGAATCGCTCGAGGTCGCGCTCTGCGATGCCGCTCTTCGCGCGCTTCACCGCGAACCGGATGCCGTATTCGGGGTCGATATACGAGTGGACGTTGGCGAAGGAGCCGGAGCCGACCATCTTCAGGTCGACCCTCTCGCGCTGGTTCGCGAGGAGGACGGTCGCAGACGATCTCATGAACGCCGGCTCGTACTTGATGATCTCGATCTCGGTGAAGTCCTCGGGGACAGTGCTCCCGCCCCCATACGAGAGCCACGGCTGGCAGCGTTCGATCCCGTCCTGGTAGCGCTGGTCGAGTGTGACGTCGATGCCTGCGCGCTTGAGGCTGTAGAGGTCGTCTTTGATGTCCTTGATCAGTGCGAGGAGCGTCCTGCTGTTGTCAGCCCAGTAGTGATGGGTGGTGTGGGCCCTGCCGTTGATCGCCTCGAAGTGCTCGTTCAGCTGCTCGTGGAGCGCGCTGAACATGTGGCCGAACTCGACCTCGTCCGTGTATAGCCGATCGAATGCGGCGGAGCTGGACTGCTCCTCGTACTTGGCTCTTAGGTCCGCAATCCTCATCTCGTTTGGCGTGGCCACGTGTCAGACCCGGCTCTCGCCGCAGTGCCGGTCGTCTCTGGAGTCCATGCCCATACCGCAAGATTACCGGTCGGCGCGGGCCCTTAGCTGGCCGGCGACTCGACCTCTTCGATGTTCGTCGTGAGTGGCGCGAGGCTCTTGCGAGAGAGATGTCCGCCGTGGTCAAGCGTGATCGACGGGCGCGCGTGGTCCATCGCGTTGGACACGCTCAGCAGGGCCTCGCTGCGGCAGACAGCGAGATAGCGGAGACCGTGGGTGGTGAGGCGGGGAACGGGCTGCGGCGCGTATCGGTGACTGGTGGGTTAGCGCAGCGAGGGTGCCCGCGAGGACGCGATGGAGGAACTGCCCCGCCCTGCCGGACATCGGAGCCGAGGGGATGATCGTCTCGGGAGGAGCGAGCCGCCTATCAGGCTGAAGGCGATTCGAGCGAGGTGCTGTCGCGGGCGAGTTAGCCCCAAGTCATCTCGCCGGTGTTCCAGTTGATGAGCCCCTCGATCTCGTACCCAGAGTGGGTGCCGTCCTTGTTCTCGCGTGTGACCGCCAGGCAACTGAACGACGTGGACGTCTCGTCGAGGGCTTCGATGGCGGACCCGGTCACGGGCATGCACGAAGCGCTCAGCACTCGTTCCGAGTAGAGGCCGTCCTTGTGGCGCTCTTTAGCAGTCTTGAGCACGTGCTCCTCCAACTGGTCGACATACTCGCGACGGTTCTCCAGCTCAAGACGTTCGGCTTCGGCGCGCGCGGACTCCTCGCACTGCTTCGCCGCGGCCTCCTCTGCTGCAGCCAGCCGAGTAGCCTCAGCCTCGCGCTCGGCACGATCGAGCGCCTCGGCGCTCGCAGCCGCTTGTGCCTCGCGGTCAGCCCTGTCGGCGGCCACGAAGTAGCCGCCGGTGCCGAACGCAGCAAGGACCACGCCAAGCCCGACGAACAGCGGAAGCCATCGCCGTCCTCTGGGAGCCTTCTGTGGCGGGCCTTCGGGCGCGCCAGAAGGCGCAGCAGGCCTCAGCCACATGGTGCCGTCCCAGTAGCGCGAGGCGCCTTGTTCGTCCTCGTACCACCCCGGCGGAAGGCTGCCGTTGGTCATGAGACCCCCTAAGAGTCGTAGCGTGAAGCGCCCCTGTGTTCTGAGCGAACATCGGCACGTCGGACGCCCGACATGAGAGCCTGCTGAAGGCCTCAGGTCTTCGATAGCCGTGAGCGCGACGAAGCCGGCGCGCCCCGATGCCACCGGCCGCGTTGAAGGCGGTGCTTGAGCAGCATCGCGACGATGCGCAGCTCGCCCCGCCTGCTCTTCTCGCAGCCTCGTGAAGCCGGTCGGCAACGACGTGCTGAACGGGCTTCTGACCTGCAGCGACGGTACCTGCGTACTCAGCCCCGAGCGCTGAGGTGTGAGCGTTTCGCCGAATCGGTGTGAGACCCAGTCGTGAGGCCCCGCAACGCTGCAGGTCAGATAGTTCTGTCACCACCCCACCCCTGTGATGTCTCAGGACATCCGCAACGGCGGACCTGCGAAACCGTAGGTCCGCCGTCGTTCTTCCTGAAGGGACCAGCGACCGGCTGCCCGCGGCGCGCTCAGTCCGTGAGCCCGCGCTGCACCGGTGTCGCGCGTGTCCAGCCGCGTTCGTGGAGCCTTTGGGCGCCGACGAGGATGAGGTCGAGGGCGAAGCTGAACTCGGCGTCGTCGTCGCACGCCTCTCCTGCGTGGTCGGAGGTCGTGGCCATCTGCACGATCGCGGGGTAGGAGGCGGCGAAGGCTGTCATGGCCAGGGCTCGTTCCTCGGGGTCCGCGGGCGCCTGGGGCGTCGGAAGCACGTCTCGGGTGAAGCCCCACATGCGTGTGGAGAGGGCGTGCATCGTGTGGTGCACGAGGTCGGCGGAAAGACCGCCCTCGAACATCCCGGCCATGAGCGAGTCCATGTGGTGCAGTGTTCGTGGCGTCGCCAGCGTGCGGGTCTCGATCGCTTCGCGGGCCCAGGGGTGTGCGGCGAAGGCCGTTCTTGCGGCGAGGATCCGCGCCCGTGTCGTCTGCACCCAGTCCTCGCCGGAGCGGGCGTCCGGGAAGGTGTCGATGACGCGATCGAGCATGTGGTCGACGAGCTCGGAGTGGCTGGCGACGTGCTTGTACAGCGCCATCGGTGTGACGTTCAGCCGCTCGGCGACGCCGCGCATACTGGCCGCGGTCAGCCCTTGCTCGTCCGCGAGGTTGATCGCCGTGTCGACGACGCGGTCGCGGTCGAGCCGGGGGCGGGGGGAGGGTGCTGGAGGGGTTGACACGTATACACCGTATATCTACGGTGAGCGAATGCAAGCATACGCTGTATACCAGTCGGAGGACCGGACCGTGTCTCACTACGCGCCGCGGCAGCACGCACGGGCCGCAGGCATCCTCTACCTCGTCACGCACGTCACCTCCGTCGCCGCGGTCGTCGCGTACGGCGCGGGTCGCGTTCCCGCGGGCGTCACGCTCGAGCTCGCCCTCGCGCTCGGCTGCGTCGGAACGGGAGTGCTGCTCTGGCACCTGCTGCGAACGTCCGGTCAGGTGCGCGCCGCGACGTTCGCCGCCCTGCGCGGCGTGGAGGCGGCGGTCATCGTCGCAGGTGCGTTGCCGATGCTCGCCACGATGTGGGTCCACGCGGCCGCGGGGCCGTCCTGGGAGCTGGCGAAGTCGATGCACACGGCGTCGTTCCTGCTCGGGCAGGGACTGGTGATCAGCGTCAACACCATCGTGCTGGGTTGGCTTCTCTGGGACTCGCGCTCCGTGCCGCGTGCGCTCGCCGTGCTCGGTCTTGCGGGAGGGAGCCTCGTGCTCGCGAGCAACCTCTCACAGCTGTGGGGCGTCATCCCTCTCAACGGAGCCGTGGCAGGTGCGGCTGCGCTCCCGGTGTTCGCCTTCGAGATCTGGCTGGCGATCTATCTCATCGCCCGCGGTCTCCGCTCACACGCCCGCGCGGGGGCGAGCGTCAGACTGCCGTGACGTCACGCGTGCTCGTAGGTGATGCCGTCACCCGGCAGGCCGACGATCACCTTGACGACCGTCGTGGCCGCGCGAGGCCCGGCCACCTCTCGCAGCACGGCTTCCGCGACGGTGCGTACGTGTGCGGGATCGCTGCCTGCGGATACCAGGAGCTCGAGCACCCCGTTCGACGGTTCGACGTGGCCGAGCAGGACCTTGATCGATCCGTCGGCCTCGGTGATCGCCGTGAACACCTCGAACGCCAGTGCTGCGGACTCGTCCGCGGTGTACATCGCGCCACCCTCGAGCTCGATGTCGTCCCTGCTGGCGACGAGGTCCTGCATCCCGGGCTCGACAGCGCCGGTCACCTGGATGACGAGCCGGCCGTCGCCGGTCATCTCCGAGGACGCGTACCTCGAGGCGTATGCCTCGAGGAAGCTCTCCAGGTACGGTTCCTGCGCGGCCTGGACGAGCGCACGTGCGACGACGTCGTCCCGGTCCTCGCCGCTGGTCCGGGCGAACGACTGCGCGTCCTCGACGAACGCTGAGCTCGCCGCGCCGGACAGCGCTCCGTCGGCGAGGGCTGCCGCTCCGAACGCGGCGACCGACATCGCGACGAGCACCGTCGACGTTCGCCGGAGAAGGTGAGTTCTGCTCATGGAGTCCCCTGAGGTCCGTGACGCCCCTTGTGTCGAGGCCACCGTATCGACGCCCACGAGCCAGGACAACAGGGCAACAAGGCAACGACTCTCACCAACCACCGGGCTGACCCGTGTGAGGACCCGAGGGTGTCGACCTTGCGGGCTCGCCCGGGACGCTCGTCGCTCAGGTTCTCGCCGTCACCGCGGACTGATCTTCGGCCCGGGGCGCGCGTGGCCTCATCCGTCGGACGTGCTCCGGCCCACCAAGTCCCGCAGCCGTACCGCGTCCCGCCGGTACATCGCGGCATGCGCGACGAGGTCGGCTCGCCCCGTCTCGGCGGCGCGATGGTCCGTGAACTCTGCGAGCTCGTCGAGCCGTAGGACGGCGACACGCAGCACCTCGTCGTGCGGGACGGGGATCCCGTACGCCTCGACAAGCTCGGCCAGGCGTGCGGACCGTGCGCCGTCGCGCCCGGGCTCGTAGCCGTGAGCGTCCTCGACGTACGGCACGATCCGGTAGGCGAGGTACGCGAGGTCCCAGAGGCGCGAGCCGGGGGAGGCCATGTCGACGTCGATGATCCCGACGAGTGCCCCGTCGCGGGCGACGAGGTTGTAGGGCGCGGCGTCGTTGTGGCAGATGACCTCGACGGGCTCGTGCGACGTGGTGCGCCACGGAAGGTCGAGCTCGACGAACGGGACGCTCGCGTCGTGGAGGCGGCGCAGCAGCGCCGCGGCTGCGACGAGGACCGACCGCGACCACTGCGCGTCGGGTGGCAGCTCGGTGAGGATGTCGCCGGCGACGTACGTGAGGACCTCGCGTCCCGCGACGTCGATGCCGAGCGCTCGCGGCGTCTCGTCGATCCCTGCGGTCTCGTAGGCCGCGAGGAGCGCGTGGACGGCCGGGGTCCACGGACCCGTGACGCGTCGCACGGTGTCGCCGACGCGCACGACGGGGTCCATGTTTCCGCCTGTCAGGGCGGTGCCGGGGGAGTCGTCGTGCATCGTCGCTCCTCGCCACGGTGGGGTACGTCCTGCCGACGCGAGCCTACGGACTGGCACGTCGACGCGCCTCCGAGAAACCCCGCTCGGCCCACGATCCCGGCCGCAGGCGCGGGTGAGGCTCGCGATGGTCCGGGTCTCGTTTGGGCCAGGGGGTGCCGGTGGGAGTCGCGCCGGGGGTGTCGACGACGGGACTCGCTGCTCAGCGCGCGATCGACATCGCCATCCGCCGGTAGGTGTGGCGGCGGCCGCGGATCGTCATCGAGTACGCGACGAGGTTCTCGGGGAGCGTGATGCCGTAGTACCCGCAGTCGCCGAGGTGGTGGATGTCGGTGCCGGTCATCTTCGCCATGAGGGCGATCCGGCGGATCGTGTCGACGTCGGCACCCTCCTGCGACGTGCCGACCGCGGTCATCGTCAGGGCGCCGGCGCGGTGCGCGGCCGCGACCCAGTCGCGGACCTGCGCCTCGTGGCAGCCGGGCACTGTTCCGGGGGCTGGGAGCAGGACGACGTCGGCGCCGGCCGCGACGAACTCGGCGATGATCGCGTCGTCGACGATCCCCGCGCCTGCCTCGCCGACGCTCCCGGACGCGTGCATCTTGCCGACGACGAGGATGACGTCCTCGCCGACGGCCTCCCGCACCGACGCTGTCGCGCGGGCGAGCGCCGCGTTCGTCACGCCCGCACCCGGGTTGCCGGTGAGGACGATCGCGTCGACGCCGAGAGCGGCGGCCCGCCGCGCGTTGGCGGGCGTCGCGAGGCGTCCCGGCGCGGTCGCACCGGCGAAGTCGGCGGCGGCGCCGAGGTCTGCCTCGGGGTCGACGGGTTCGAGGTTGACGGCGACGAGCCGTCCCGTGAGCCGCCGTACCTCGCGCACGACCCCGTCGGGAGCGACGTCGGGCAGGCCCATGACGGCTGGGGCGTCGACGTCGAACACGTTGAGGATGAGCAGGTCGGCACCCTGGCTCGCCGCGAGCTCGGGGTTGCTCACGTCGTGCACGAGCGGGGCCGCGGTCGCGATCATCTCCGAGGCGAGCGTGCGCCCTTCGTTGCCGCGGATCGCGGCGAGCTTCTGGGCCCGGGTGTAGGTCGCGAGCTCGCGCGCCGTCGCGTCGAGCAGCCTCTTCGTCGTCGCCATGCTCGACCGTACCGCGCGCCCTCCGGGGGCGCGGTGCACCTCACGTCCACAGGGCGGCTGCCACCGCCCCGCGTGGAGTAGGATTCCAGGGTTACCCGCGCGCCTCGGCGCGTGGCCGCCCGTCAGCCGTGCCGGCTGCGCCGGCACCACCTGGTCGATCACGGTCACCCCGGGTCGCCCCCCGACTTGCTGGAGTTCATCGAAGTGAAGAGCGCTGTCGAAACCCTCGAGCCCACGAAGGTCAAGCTCACGGTGGAGGTGTCGTACGACGAGCTCAAGCCGAGCATCGACCACGCGTACGAGCACATCGCCAAGGAGGTCACGATCCCGGGCTTCCGCAAGGGCAAGGTGCCGCCGCGCATCATCGACCAGCGTGTCGGCCGCGGTGCGGTCCTCGAGCACGCGATCAACGACGGTCTGCCCGGCTTCTACGGCGAGGCCGTGCGTGAGCAGAAGCTCCGCCCGCTCGCGCAGCCGTCCGTCGAGGTCACGCAGGTCCCCGACCCCTCCGAGACCGAGGGTGAGCTCCACTTCACGGCCGAGGTCGAGGTCCGCCCCGAGATCGAGCTCCCCGACGTCTCCTCGCTGACGATCACGGTCGACGACGTCGCCGTGTCCCACGAGGACGTCGCCGAGCGCCTCGACGCGCTGCGCGAGCGCTTCGGCTCGCTCGTCGGCGTCGACCGCCCTGCCGCGGACAAGGACTACGTCGTCATCGACATGTCCGCGAAGATCGAGGACGAGGAGATCGACACGGTCTCGGGCACGTCCTACCAGATCGGCTCGGGCACCATGCTCGACGGCCTCGACGAGGCGCTCATCGGCCTGTCGGCCGACGAGGACGCGATCTTCACGTCCCCCCTCGCGGGCGGCGAGCACGCCGGCAAGGACGCGACCATCACGGTGAAGGTCACCTCGGTCAAGGAGCGCGAGCTCCCCGCCGCGGACGACGACTTCGCGCAGATGGCCTCCGAGTTCGACACGATCGCCGAGCTCACGGACGACCTCCGCGTCCAGGTCGGTCGCGCCAAGGTCTCGCAGCAGGCCGTCCAGGCCCGCGACAACCTCCTCGAGGCCCTCCTCGGCGCCGTCGAGATCCCTGTTCCCGAGGGCGTCGTCGAGGCGGAGATCCACCGCCACCTCGAGTCCGAGGGTCGTCTCGAGGACGACGAGCACCGCGAGGAGGTCCGCGAGGAGGCCACGGTCGCCCTGCGCAACCAGATCCTCCTCGACACGCTCGCCGAGAGCCTCGAGATCAAGGTCGGCCAGGCCGAGCTCCTCGAGTTCCTCCTGCAGTCCGCGCGCCAGTACGGCATGGACCCGAACGAGTTCATCAAGCAGATCGACCAGGGCGGTCAGATCCCGTCGGTCGTCGCCGAGGTCGCTCGCTCCAAGTCGCTCGCCGTCGCCCTGCGCGGCATCGAGGTCAAGGACGCCTCGGGCAACGTCGTCGACCTCACCGAGTTCATCGGCTCCGCCGAGGACGACGCCGCGACCGAGGTCCTCGAGGACGCTGCGGCCGCCGCCGCGGACACCGACGAGGACTGAGTCCCGCACAGCACGTGACACAGGCCGTACTCCCGCGAGCGGGGGTACGGCCTGTGTCGTTCCCCGGCCCGTGCGCCGTCAGCGAAACAGGGGTCCCCGCGGGCAGGAACCAGGGACCCCGGGCGTTAGGGTCGACAACGGATACACCAACGGGACCATTGAGGGAGACCCACGTGATCGAGCAGACGCCCGTGGCAGCACGCGGTGAGGGAGCCGGACTCGGCCTCAACGACAGCATCTACAACCGACTCCTCAAGGAGCGGATCATCTGGCTCGGGTCCGAGGTGCGCGACGAGAACGCCAACGCGATCTGCGCCCAGCTCATGCTCCTCGCGGCAGAGGACCCCGAGAAGGACATCTACCTCTACATCAACTCCCCGGGCGGCTCGATCACGGCCGGCATGGCGATCTACGACACC
Source organism: Sanguibacter sp. HDW7 (assembly GCF_011300875.1). NCBI lineage: Bacteria > Bacillati > Actinomycetota > Actinomycetes > Micrococcales > Sanguibacteraceae > Sanguibacter > Sanguibacter sp. HDW7. The sequence continues at coordinate 1,223,977 of NZ_CP049862.1, forward strand.
ATGCAGTACATCCAGCCCGACGTCGCCACGGTCGCGATGGGCCTCGCCGCATCGATGGGGCAGTTCCTGCTCTCCTCGGGTGCGACCGGCAAGCGCTTCGCGACCCCGCACGCACGCGTCATGATGCACCAGCCCTCGGGTGGCATCGGTGGCACCGCGACCGACGTCCGCATCAACGCCGAGCTCATCCTCCACATGAAGCGTGTTCTGGCGGACCTCACGGCGCAGCAGACCGGCAAGACGGTCGAGCAGGTCAGCTCGGACGCCGACCGCGACCGCTGGTTCACCGCGACCGAGGCCCTTGAGTACGGCTTCATCGACCACGTCGTCACCCACGCCGGCTCCGTCCCGGGCGGCGGCGGCACGGGCGCCTGAGCGCCTCCCGCCCCGACCGGACACCAGACCTGAAGGAGAGCTCGATGAGCTTCGAGTCCCAGTACATCTCGACCGCGCAGCGTCTTGCCGGACCGTATGGCGGTGCCGTCTTCGGTGGCAGCGCGCCGCAGGGCCCGTCGGCCCGCTACGTCCTGCCGAACTTCGAGGAGCGCACCCCCTACGGCTTCAAGCGCCAGGACCCGTACACGAAGCTGTTCGAGGACCGCATCATCTTCCTCGGCGTGCAGGTCGACGACGCGTCCGCCGACGACGTCATGGCCCAGCTCCTCGTCCTCGAGAGCCAGGACCCGGACCGCGACATCGTCCTCTACATCAACTCGCCCGGTGGCTCGTTCACGGCCATGACGGCGCTGTACGACACGATGCAGTACGTCAAGCCGCAGATCCAGACCGTGTGCCTCGGGCAGGCGGCCTCGGCCGCTGCCGTGCTGCTCGCGGCGGGCCAGCCTGGCAAGCGGCTCGCGCTGCCCAACGCCCGCGTGCTCATCCACCAGCCCGCGATGGAGGGTGGCGGCTACGCCCAGGCGTCGGACATCGAGATCCACGCGAACGAGCTCATCCGCATGCGCGAGTGGCTTGAGGAGACGCTCGCGAACCACACGGGCACGGCGCTCGACCAGGTCCGCAAGGACATCGAGCGCGACAAGATCCTCACGGCCAAGCAGGCGCTCGAGTACGGCCTGGTCGACCAGGTCCTGGAGAGCCGCAAGACCCCGGTCCTGCCCGCGCAGTGACCCGGGTGCCGCCGGAGCGTCGGGCGCGACTTCGACGCTCCGGTGGTGTTCCATGGTGAGGTGACCCGTCGCTCGTGACGGGCAGAGGAAGGGGAGTGGTCGTGGCTCGTATCGGAGACGGTGCCGACCTGCTCAAGTGCTCCTTCTGCGGGAAGACGCAGAAGCAGGTCAAGAAGCTCATCGCAGGACCCAGCGTCTACATCTGCGACGAGTGCATCGAGCTCTGCAACGAGATCATCGAGGAGGAGCTTGGCGAGGCCGCCGAGCTCGGGCTCGTCGAGCTGCCCAAGCCGACGGCGATCTTCGACTTCCTCGGCCAGTACGTCGTCGGGCAGGACCACGCCAAGCGTTCCCTCGCCGTCGCCGTCTACAACCACTACAAGCGCATCCAGGCGGGCGCGACGGGCAAGCCGACCGCGGACGACTCCGACCAGGTCGAGATCGCCAAGTCGAACATCCTGCTCATCGGCCCCACAGGCACGGGCAAGACCTACCTCGCCCAGACGCTCGCCAAGCTCCTCAACGTCCCGTTCGCCATCGCCGACGCGACCGCGCTCACGGAGGCCGGCTACGTCGGCGAGGACGTCGAGAACATCCTCCTCAAGCTCATCCAGGCCGCTGACTTCGACGTCAAGAAGGCCGAGACGGGCATCATCTACATCGACGAGGTCGACAAGATCGCCCGCAAGGGCGAGAACGCCTCGATCACGCGTGACGTCTCGGGCGAGGGCGTCCAGCAGGCGCTGCTGAAGATCATCGAGGGCACCGTCGCGTCGGTGCCGCCGCAGGGCGGGCGCAAGCACCCGCACCAGGAGTTCATCCAGATCGACACGGCCAACGTGCTCTTCATCGTCGCAGGCGCGTTCGCTGGTCTTGAGGAGATCATCGCGGACCGCACGCGCAAGCGCGGCGTCGGCTTCGGCGCGCCCATGGAGTCGGGCGACCCGGGCGACCTCTTCACCGAGGTGCGCCCCGAGGACCTCGTGAAGTTCGGGCTCATCCCCGAGTTCATCGGCCGTCTCCCCGTCGTCACGGCCGCGAACCGGCTCGACACGGAGGCGCTCGTCTCGATCCTCACCGAGCCGCGCAACGCGCTCGTCAAGCAGTACCAGAAGATGTTCGAGCTCGACGGCGTCGAGCTCGAGTTCACCGACGACGCCCTCCACGCGGTCGCCGAGAAGGCCCTCGAGCGCAAGACCGGCGCCCGCGGCCTCCGCGCGATCCTCGAGGAGGTCCTGCAGCCCGTGATGTTCGAGATCCCGAGCCGTGAGGACGTCGAGCGCGTCGTCATCGACACCCCAGCGGTCGTCGGCACGGGCGAGCCCGTCTACGTGCTCAACGGCGAGCGCGGCCGCCGCGAGAAGACCGCCTGATGAGCGCGACCACGGACGGCGCCGACGGCGCCGCGCCCGGCGTACCCTCGGCGCCCGTGGTGCCTGCCGAGATCCTTCGGCTGCGCCACTCGATCGACAACATCGACGGCGCCCTCATGTACCTCCTCGCGGAGCGGTTCAAGTGCACGCGGCGCGTCGGCGAGCTCAAGGCCGCAGGCGGGCTCCCGCCCGAGGACCTCACGCGGGAGCACGAGCAGATCGCGCGCCTCGGTCAGATCGCCGCGGACGCCGGGCTCGACCCTGCTCTCGCGGAGGACTTCCGCAGCTTCATCGTCACCCAGGTCAAGCACCATCATGCGTTGATCGCCGCTCGCGGTGACGGGGACGTCCCGCCGCTCGACATCTACTCCTGAGCGAGCGGGTGCGCTCACGCGACGAGCAGCACCCCGGCGAGCGCGATGCCCGCGACGAGCAGCGTGGAGAGCCCGGCCAGGGCGAACGGCCTGGGGCCGACCTGCACGAGGGTGCGGACGCGCACGCCGCAGCCGAGGCCGAACATCGCTGCGGCGAGGAGCAGCGTCTGCAGGATCCTGCCCGCGTCGAGCACGCCCGTCGGGACGGGCAGGAACGAGCGGACGAGCACCATCGCGAGGAAGCCGGCGACGAACAGCGGCACGATGGCCGGCTGGCGCGGTGCGGTGCCGGGCGTGCCCGCCTCGGCGGCTGCGCGTCCTCGGCGGCGTTCGCGCACGCTGAGCGCGGCCATGACGGGGGCGAGCATGAGGACGCGCGCGAGCTTGACGAGCACTGCGGCCGTGAGCCCGGCGCTGCCGAGGACGCCGCCGACGGCGACGACCTGCGCGATCTCGTGGATGGAGCCGCCCGCCCACATGCCTGCGACGCGTGCGTCGAGCCCGAGGAGGTGGGCGAGCGCGGGTACGAGCGGGATCATGAGCGTCCCGAAGATGACGACGAGGGCGACGGCCGTGACGGTGGCCTCCTCGGCGTCGTCGTCCGGGTCGGTGACGCCGGCGGCACCCGCGACGGCTGCGGCCCCGCAGATGGAGAACCCGCACGCGACGAGCAGCGAGAGGTGGGGCGTGACGCGCAGCAGCCGGCCGAGGAGGACGGTGCCGAGGAGCCCGCCGGCGACGATGAGCACGACGACGAGCAGGGTGGGGGCGCCGAGGCCACGGATGTCGGTGAGGGCGACCTGGAGGCCGAGGAGCACGATGCCGACGCGGAGGAAGCCCCTGGAGGCGAGCGCGAGCCCGGGCGTGAACGATGCCGGGAGCGTGACGACGTTGGCGGTGATCGCCCCGAGGAGGATCGCCACGATGAGGGGGCTGACGTTCGGCAGGAGCGAGCCCGTGACGAGCGCGACGCCCGCGGCGGCGACGCACAGGGCGAGACCGGGGATGAGTTCGCGCACGCGCGGCGTGGGGGATGGGCGCTGGTCCAGGTGGGTGGTGCGTGGACGAGCGGTGGTCGCGGTGGGTGTGCCGAGCATGGTTCCATCCTCCGGGCGGGGAGGCCGAACGGGAACGGTGACCTGCCGGGCTGGTCACAAACAGGGCTTGTGAATCAAGGGGTCGATGAAGGCGTGACCTGCGTCTGTGCGCCTCGACAGGCGAGCAGGTAGATCGATGTGGCTGTGATGGTCTCGGCGTTCCGGACGAATCGACGGGACGTGGACGGCGCCCACAGGGGCCGCTCTCAGCAGCATTCCAGGACGTGAGCGTGTGTGTCCCGCGCTGTGAGCGCCTCGCGAGGGTCGCGTGCAGTGTGATCCGCCTCACGTCAAGACTGGCATTGTGGGGCGCCGTGGCGCACCCTTGAACGTACGGGACCGGTTCCTCAGACTGGTCCACTCGGGAAGCGAGGCCCCAGATGCTCGTCGACTGGATCCGTCCACTCCTCGGTCGCCCAGGCCCCTTCACCAGCGTGCATATCGACGTGACCCGGGCCGGCGGACGTCCCGAGCGCGAGTTCGCCGACCGGTGGCGTCCTCTGCGCCGCATCCTTGAGCTCGCCGGCACGCCCGGGGAGCTGCTCGGCATGCTCGACGACGCTGTAGCGATCCCGGTGCGTGACGAGCTCGTCGGCGGGCGGCTCCTCGTCGCGACCGACTCTGACGGCATCCTCGTCGACCGGCCGCTCGTCGCCGCACCCGTCGTCTCCCGCGTCGCCCGTGGGGCGACGCCCGACCTCCTGCCCGCGGCCGTCTACTCGGACGAGTCCGTCGACCACGTCGTCGTCACGGTCGACAGGGCCGGCGCCGACCTCCTCCGTCGCGGCTGGGGGAGCAGCGACGTCGCCTGGCAGGCGACCGTCGAGGGCGAGCGCACGGACATCGACCAGCCCCGCACCGGTGGGGTCTCCGAGGGGCACGTGGTCCGTCGGACGCAGGACGCATGGGTGCGCAACGCCCAGGCGGTCGCGTCGGTCATCGACCGCCTCGTCGCGTCCGACGGTCCCGAGATCGTCGTCCTCACGGGGGACACGCGCGCCGTCGGCCTCGTCGAGAGGGAGCTCGGGACCCGCGCCAGGTCGCTCGTCGTCGAGGTACCGGGCGGCGCGCGCGGCGTCGCCACGCAAGAGGTGTTCGACGCCCGGCTGCGCGGGGCGCTCGAGTCGCACCGGGTCCGCAGGCGCGGCGCCGTCGTCGCCCGCCTCACCGAGGGACTCGCCCGAGGGCGCGGCGCGCTCACGGGGCTCGACGCCGTCGTGCGGGCCTCGCGCGAGGGGCGCGTCGCCGAGCTCGTCCTCGAGACGACCGTGCAGCGCACCATCGGCGAGGGGCCCCTCGTCTGGGCCGGTGACGAGTGGTCTGCGCTGGCCCTCACGCCCGACATCCTCGTCGCGCAGGGCGAGCCGCACCTGCGGGAGATGGACGCCGTCATCGCCGTGCTGCGCGCGGCCATCGGGCAGGATGCAGGCGTGTCCTTCGTCGAGCCGGGCACGGCGCCTCTTGCCGACGGCGTCGGTGCGATCCTCCGGTGGGACGCCGGGATGCCACCGCCGCCCGCTGCGACCGGCGGCGGACGTGGCCGCCCCTGGGCGACGGCGCACGTCTGAGACATCGGCACGGGGCTGCGACTGGGCGTAGCGTCGACCGGCGCGTGGTCGTCAGGAATGCATGTGGTGGGTGGCGCCGTCTGGCGCGGCGGCGACAACATCTGGCTCGACGACGGCGAGGGCCGGGACACGGTGAGTGTCCCGGCCCTCGCCGTCGCTTGCTAGAGCTGCCGCAGCCCTCGTGCGACCTCAGGTCGTCGCGTCGTGCGTGTGCGTCGGGTCGAGGACGCGCTGGAGGAAGAGTCGCGTGCGCGGGTGCTGCGGTTTGCCGATGACGTCGGCCGGGTCGCCCTGCTCGACGATGACGCCGCCGTCGATGAAGACGACGCGGTCGGCGACGTCGCGCGCGAACGCCATCTCGTGCGTGACGACCATCATCGTCATGCCACCTTCGGCGAGCTCGCGCATGACGGCGAGGACGTCGCCGACGAGCTCGGGGTCGAGCGCGGACGTCGGCTCGTCGAACAGCATGAGCTGCGGGTCCATCGACAGGGCGCGCGCGATCGCGACGCGCTGTTGCTGGCCGCCCGAGAGCTGGTGGGGGTGGGCGTCGCCGCGGTCGCCGAGGCCGACCCGCTCGAGGTTGGCGAGCGCGATCCGCTCGGCCTCGTCCTTCGAGCGCTTGAGGACCTTGCGCTGAGCGACCGTGCAGTTCTCGAGCACCGTGAGGTGCGCGAAGAGGTTGAAGCTCTGGAAGACCATGCCCACCTGGGAGCGGAGCAGGTCGATGTCGACGTCGGGGTCGGTGATCTCGGTGCCGAGCACGTCGATCCGGCCGGACGTCGCGGACTCGAGCTGGTTGACGCAGCGCAGCAGCGTCGACTTGCCGGAGCCGGACGGGCCGATGACGCACACGACCTCGCCGGGGGCGATCGTGAGGTCGACGCCCTGGAGGACCTCGCGCGGGCCGAAAGACTTGTGGAGGTCGCGGATCTCCACGACGGGCTGGGCAGTCATGAGCGGCTCCTTGCACCCTTGGCCTCGAGCCTTCGCGCGAAGATGCCGAGCGGGATCGTGATGACGAGGTAGCACGCGCCGACGACGAACAGCGGCGTGAGGCCGCCGCCTGCGCCTGAGGCGAGAGCGTTCTGGCCGATCTTCGTGAGCTCGAACTCGGGGATCATGAGGCCGAGCGACGAGATGAGCGCGGTGTCCTTCGTGAGGAGGATGATCTCGTTGGTCAGCGGCGGCAGGACGATGCGGAACGCCTGCGGCACGACGACCGTGACCGTCGTGCGTGCCTGGCTCATGCCGAGCGAGCGGGCGGCCTCGACCTGTCCCTTGGGGACGGCCTGGAGGCCGGCGCGCATCGTCTCGGCGACGTAGGCCGCCGAGACCATGCCGAGCGCGATCGTCACCTTGAGCAGCGTCGACTTGAGCGAGACGCTCAGCACGAGGGGGAGCGCGAGTCCGACGGCGATGACGTAGAGCAGCGCCGGGATGCCGCGGAAGAACTCGACATAGATCGTCGAGACGATGCGGTAGAGGCGCACCTCGGAGACGCGCATGAGAGCGAGGAGGGTGCCGAGGACGATCGAGAGGGCGAACGAGCACACCATGTAGAGCAGGGTGTTGCCGAACGCGCGCGGGATCTTCGGCAGGAGGGCCTTGGCGGCCTCGACGTTGAAGATGTTCTCCTGGACGGAGTCCCACTTCACGAGGCTCGCGAGAGCGACGAGCGCTCCCACGAGCACGACGTACTGGACGACGCGCACGAGGAGGCGTCGTCGGCGCGGACTCAGCCGGGCCCGGGCCCGGGCGGTCCGGGCCGCGGCCGGAGTCTGCGTGGTCATGAGAGTGCTCAGTCCTCGCTCGGGGCGACGCCGATGCGCGCGGTGTAGATCTCGGCCCACGTGCCGTCGGCCTTGATGCGCTCGAGGGTGCCGTTGACCTTCTCGAGGAGAGCAGTGTTGCCCTTCTTCACGGCGAGGCCGTAGGTCGCGCCCGTCGGGACGGGAGCGAGGAGCTCGTACCCGTCGGCGACGTAGGAGCCGAGGACGGCGTAGTCGTTCATGACGGCGTCGACCTGGTCGGCGTTGAGCGACTGGACCTGGAGGCCGAGGTCCTGGAACTGGACGCCGCCGAGCTCCTTCTCGGTGACCCACACCTCGGCGTCGGTCGAGATCTGGACGCCGATGCGCTTGCCCGCGAGGTCGGCCTCGGAGGTGATGCCCGAGTCCTTCTTCACGAGGATGCCGAGGTCGGCGTCGAAGTACGGCGCGGAGAACTCGAGGTTCGCCTTGCGCTCGTCGGTGATCGACAGGCCGGTGGCGATGACGTCGCACTGGCCGGACTCGAGGGCCGCGCCGGACTCCATGGCCTCGAACGGGACGTTGAGGACGGTCTGCGTGACGCCGAGGTCCTTGGCGACCTGGCCGGTGATGTCCATGTCGAGGCCGACGATCGCGCCGCCCTCCTCGAACTCGAACGGCGCGAAGGGCGGGTTCGTGCAGACGGTGAGGACGCCATCCTTGACGAGAGAGACGCCCGAGGCGGCCGTCCCCGTGCCCGTCGCCGCGGGGGCGTCCGTGTCGGAGGAGCAGCCCGCGAGGGCGAGGGCGCCGATCGCAATGACCGGGAGGATGCGGGTGAGCGAGGCGTTCATGAGGTCCGTCCGTCAGTCTGAATGATTATTCTCTGAACATCATACATATGCGCCCACCTCGTGAGACAACTCCCTAGGTCCTGTGTGAGCCGATCCACAGGTGGTATGCCGCAAGTCTGCGTGCTCCCCGGGCCGTTCGCGCGACCGGTTGCACCGCAGCGACGGACGACGGCCGGCCCTCGCGCGAGCGAGGACCGGCCGTCAGGAGCCGACGTCAGGCGTAGATCGCGTCGACCTCGCCCGCGAAGTCCGTGAGCACGAGTGCGCGCTTCACCTTGAGCGACGGCGTGAGATAGCCGTTCGTCTCGGTGAAGTCCGTCGTCAGGACGCGGATCTTGCGGATCGACTCGGCGCGCGAGACGGCCTCGTTGGCGCGCTCGGCGGCGCGGTGCAGCGCCGCGAGCACCTCGGGGTGCACGGCGGCGTCCGCGACCGACATCGACGGCAGTCCGCGCGCCGCGAGCCAGCCCGGCAGCATCTCAGGGTCGAGCGTGACGAGCGCCGCGATGAACGGCCGCTGGTCACCGACGACGACGCACTGGCTGACGAGCGGGTGCCCGCGGAACCGGTCCTCGAGCACCGCAGGTGCGACGTTCTTGCCGCCCGCGGTGACGATGATCTCCTTCTTGCGACCCGTGATGCGCAGCCGGCCCGCGTCGTCCAGCGAGCCGAGGTCGCCCGTGCGGAACCAGCCGTCGACGAACGCCTCGGCGGTCGCCTCCGGGTTGTCGTGATACCCGCGGAAGACGTGGTCGCCCTGGAGGAGCACCTCGCCGTCCTCGGCGATGCGCACGCTCGTCCCCGCGAAGGGCAGGCCGACCGTCCCCGGAGCGACAGAACCCGGACGGTTGACGGCGCTCGGAGCCGTCGTCTCGGTGAGCCCGTAGCCCTCGAGGATCGTCAGGCCGATGCCGCGGTAGAAGTGCGTGAGGCGCTCGCCGAGCGGAGCGCCGCCCGAGATCGCGTACGTGCACCGGCCGCCGAGCGCCGAGCGCAGGTTCGAGTAGACGAGCCGGCCCGCGAGGGCGTGCTGCGCCTTGAGCGCGGGGGAGGGGCCGTGCGGGGTGTCCCACGCGCGCGACGTCTCGATCGCGACCTTCGCCGCCCAGCGGAAGATCTTGAGCTTCGCGCCCGCCCCGGCCTTCTGCTCGGCCGAGTTGTAGACCTTCTCGAAGACGCGCGGCACCGCGAGCAGGTACGTCGGGCGGAACGAGCCGAGGTCCGGAAGGAGGTTCTTGATGTCGGGCGCATGCCCGAGCACCGAGCCCGACGTCACGGCCATGACCTCGATGTACCGCGCGAAGACGTGCGCGAGCGGCAGGAAGAGCAGGGTCCGGGATCCCGGCGCCGCGCAGATCTCGCTGAGCGACCGCACGCCGTTGCGCGCGAGGTGGACGAAGTTGCGGTGCGTGAGCTCGACGCCCTTGGGGCGGCCCGTCGTGCCAGACGTGAAGATGATCGTCGCCACCGCGTCGCCGTCGAGCGCGTCCGTGCGCGCCGCGAGGTCGGCGTCGGAGACGTCGGCGCCGCCGGAACGCAGCGTCGCGATCGCGTCGTCGTCGAGCACGAGGACGTGCTCGACGGACGGGGCCTCCGAGCGCGCCTCCTCGACGAGGGCGGCGTGCGCCGCCGTCTCGACGACGACGGCGCGGACGCCGGCGTTGCCGAGGATCCAGCGGACCTGCTCGACCGAGCTCGTCTCGTAGACGGGCACGGGCACGAGCCCCGCCTGCCACGCGGCGAAGTCCAGCAACGTCCACTCGTAGCGCGTGCGCGACATGATCGCGACACGGTCGCCGAGAGCGAGGCCCAGAGCCATGAGGCCCTTGGCGACCGCCATGACCTCGTCGCTGAACGCGCGGGCCGTGACAGGACGCCACGTGCCGGCGACGTGCGACTTCACCTCGATGAGCGTGCCGTCGCCCGACTCGGCGACCCGCTTCGCGAGCAGGTCGGCGATCGAGGCGTCGCGCGCGACGTCGTTGAGGTCGGGGGAGACCGACTCGAGGAGCGTCATCGTCAGGCCTTCGGCTTCCGGGCCTCGGGCTCCCCGAGCTCGGAACGCACGACGACGATGCCACCCTGGACGTCCGCCGAGCCTTGGCCCTCCGCGGCCGCGACGAGCACGAGCTCGCCCGTGACGCGGCCGGCGCCGCGGACGTCGCCCGCTGCCTGCTCGACCGCCGGCAGCGACGCTGCCGGCACGGCGACCTCGGCGAGGAGGATCGGGGTGCGCATCGAGACCTTGGCCTCCGACTTGATCTTGCGGAGCGCGGCGAGCGCGTTGCCCGCCGCCGTGAGCTCAGCGAGGCGCGCGTCCGGACCGGCGGCAGCGCGCAGCGGGGCCGCGACAGGCCACGGGGCGGTGTGGACCGAGCCGTCGCGCCACCACGACCAGACCTCCTCGGTCGCGAACGGCAGGACCGGCGCGAAGAGGCGGAGCATCGTGTCGAGCGCGAGCGCGAGCGCGGTGCGCGCCGAGAGCGTCTCCGCGGAGACCTCGGCGTCGCCGCCGCCGTACGCGCGGTCCTTGACGAGCTCGAGGTAGTCGTCGCAGAACGTCCAGAAGAACGTCTCGGAGAGCTCGAGCGCACGCGTGTGGTCGTAGGCCGCGAGCGCCTCGGTCGCCGCGTCGACGACGTCGGCGAGGCCCGCGAGCATCGCGCGGTCGAGCGGCACCGTCACGGCGGCCGGGTCGAGACGGATCTCGCCCTCGCCCGCGAACGACAGCGCGAACTTCGACGCGTTGAGGATCTTGATCGCGAGGCGACGGCCGATCTTCATCTGGCCGACCTCGAAGGCAGCGTCGGTGCCGAGGCGCGCCGAGGCCGCCCAGTAGCGGACCGCGTCCGAGCCGTGCTCCTCGAGCAGACCCATCGGCGTGACGACGTTGCCCTTCGACTTCGACATCTTCTTGCGGTCCGGGTCGAGGATCCAGCCCGAGATCGCAGCGTCCGACCACGGCAGCGAGCCGTGCTCGAGGTGCGAGCGCACGACCGTCGAGAACAGCCACGTGCGGATGATGTCCTGGCCCTGCGGGCGCAGGTTCATCGGGAAGACACGGGCGAAGAGGTCGGGGTCGGAGAGCCAGCCGCCGGCGATCTGCGGGGTGAGCGAGCTCGTCGCCCACGTGTCCATGATGTCGGGGTCGCCGACGAAGCCGCCGGCCTGCCCGCGCTGCTCGGCCGTGTAGCCGGCCGGGACGTCGGACGACGGGTCGATCGGCAGCGAGGTCTCGTCGGGGACGATCGGCGACTCCCACACGGGCTGGCCCTCGGCGTCGACCGGGTACCAGACCGGGATCGGCACGCCGAAGAAGCGCTGGCGCGAGATGAGCCAGTCGCCGTTGAGGCCGCCGACCCAGTTCTCGTAGCGCACGCGCATGAAGTCGGGGTGGAAGCCGAGCTCGGAGCCGCGCGCGAGCAGGGCGGCGTTGAGGTCCGCGTCGCGGCCGCCGTTGCGGATGTACCACTGGCGGCTCGTGACGATCTCGAGGGGCTTGTCGCCCTTCTCGAAGAAGTTCGTCTTGCGCTGCGTCGCGACGGGCTCGCCGTCGAGGTCGCCGGACGCGCGGAGCGCGTCGACGACCGCGGTGCGTGCGGAGAACGTCGTCTTGCCGGCCATCTCCTCGAACATCGCCCGCCCGGCCTCCGACGAGATCCACTCGGGGGTCTCGCGCGTGATCCGACCGTCCCGGTTGAGGACCGAGCGCGTCGGCAGCTGGAGCTCGCGCCACCACTGGACGTCGGTGAGGTCGCCGAAGGTGCAGCACATCGCGATGCCGGCGCCCTTGTCGGGCTCGGCCGCCGTGTGCGCGAGGACGGGAACCTCGACGCCGAACAGCGGCGACGAGACCGTCGTGCCGAAGAGGTGCTTGTACCGCTCGTCGTCGGGGTGAGCGATGAGGGCGACGCACGCCGGCAGAAGCTCGGGACGCGTCGTCTCGATCTGGACGGCCGTGCCGTCGGGCGCGTGGAAGTTCACCTTGTGGAAGTGGCCCGGGTAGTCGCGCGCCTCGAGCTCGGCCTGCGCGACGGCCGTCTGGAACGTCACGTCCCACAGGCCCGGAGCCTCGGCCGTGTACGCCTCGCCGCGGGCGAGGTTGCGGAGGAACGCCGTCTGCGCGACGCCCTGCGCGCCGGAGCCGATCGTCTGGTACGTGCGCGTCCAGTCGACGGAGAGGCCGAGGTGGCGCCACAGCGCCTCGAACTGCTTCTCGTCCTCCGCGGTGAGCCGCTCGCACAGCTCGACGAAGTTCTTGCGGCTGATCGGCTGCTGGTCGGCGGCCTTGACGCTCTTGCCCTCGGCGCCCTGCAGCGGCGGCTCGTAGCCCTCGACGTAGGGCAGCGACGGGTCGCAGCGCACGCCGTAGTAGTTCTGCACGCGGCGCTCGGTGGGCAGGCCGTTGTCGTCCCAGCCCATCGGGTAGAAGACGCGCTTGCCGAGCATGCGCTGGAAACGCGCGACGACGTCCGTGTGCGTGTACGAGAAGACGTGGCCCACGTGGAGGGAGCCCGAGACCGTCGGGGGCGGCGTGTCGATCGAGTAGACGTCGGCGCGCTCAGCCGTGCGGTCGAACGCGTACGTCTCCTCGGCGGTCCAGCGCTCGTCGAAGCGCTGCTCGAGACCGTCGAGGCTCACCTTGTCCGGTACCTCCCGCACGACGGCGGTGAAGACGCCGTCGGCGTTCGCGGTCGTGGCGGGGATGGTCGGCTCGAGAGGTGAGGTTGCGCTCATGGTCACCGATTCTCCCAGATGCTCGACGTGGTGCGCGCCTCGGTCCGCGACGGATGTCGGCGGCCCGGCCTAGGGTTGGGTCATGGACCTCACGATCGGCTACGCCGCGATGCTCGAGCAGTTCCACCCGACCGAGGTCGTGGCGCTGTCGGCCTACGCCGAGGAGCACGGCTTCTCCGGCGTCATGGCCGCGGACCACTTCCAGCCGTGGGTGCCGCAGCAGGGGCACAGCGCGTTCGTGTGGAACGTCCTCGCGGCGCTCGGCGAGCGGACCAAGGGCGACATCGGACCAGGGGTCACGGCGCCGACGTTCCGCTGGCACCCCGCGATGGTCGCGCAGGCGAGCGCGACGCTCGCCGCGATGTACCCGGGACGCCACTGGCTCGGGCTCGGCTCGGGCGAGGCGCTCAACGAGCACATCACGGGCCAGTACTGGCCCGAGGCCCCCGAGCGCATCAATCGCATGTTCGAGGCCATCGAGATCATCAAGAAGCTCTTCAGCGCCTCGCTCGCCGGCAAGGACACGAAGCACTCGGGGCAGTTCTTCAAGCTCGAGTCGACGCGCCTGTGGACCATGCCCGAGGTCGCACCGGAGATCCTCGTCGCGACGGCCGGCCCCGTCACCGCGAAGCGCGCCGGGCGCCACGCCGACGGTCTCATCACCGTCGGGGCGCCCCTCGAGAAGATCTCCATGCTCTTCGGCAAGTTCGACGACGGCGTGCGCGAGTCGGGCCGCGACCCCGAGTCCTTGCCCAAGGTCCTCCAGATCCACCTCTCGTGGGCGCCGACGGATGAGGAAGCCATGGCGAACGCCATGGTCGAGTGGCCCAACGGCGGCATGAAGTTCCCCAAGGCCGACATCCGCTCGCCGTTCGAGTTCGAGCAGATCGCACGCCTCGTGCGCCCCGAGGACTTCGAGGGCCGCATGGTCATCTCCGCCGACCCCGACGTCCACCGCGCGAACATCCAGAAGTACGTCGACCTCGGCTTCGACCGCATCTACCTCCACAACGTCGGCCGCAACCAGCGGGAGTGGATCGACGTCTTCTCGCGCGACGTCCTGCCCAAGCTCACCCGGTGAGCGGGTTCACCGTCACGGCGCCCGACGGACTCGGAGAGGTCCGCCCCGGCGACGACCTCGCCGCGCTCGTCGCGTCGGCGTGCCCGGACCTCGCCGACGGCGACGTCGTCGTCGTCGCGAGCAAGATCGTCTCGAAGTCCGAGGGACGCATCGTCGCCGCCGACGACCGTGAGGCCGCGATCACCGCGGAGACGGTGCGCGTCGTCGCCTCGCGTGACAGACCAGGCGGGCCGCCCCTGCGCATCGTCGAGAACCGGCTCGGGCTCGTCATGGCCGCTGCGGGGGTCGACGCATCGAACACCGCCGAGGGCACGGTGCTGCTGCTTCCCGTCGACCCCGACGACTCGGCGCGACGCCTGCGAGCGGGACTGCGTGCGCGGCTCGGCGTGCGCGTCGGCGTCGTCGTCACCGACACGGCAGGGCGGGTCTGGCGCGACGGCCTCGTCGACCTCGCGATCGGAGCCGCCGGGCTCCACGTCGTCGAGGACGAGCGCGGCCGGCGCGACTCGGCCGGGCGCGAGCTCGGCATGACCGTCCGCGCCGTCGCCGACGAGATCGCGGCAGCGGCCGACCTCGTCAAGGGCAAGGTCACGGGCCGGCCCGTCGCCGTCGTCCGTGGGCTCGGCCACCTCACGACCGACGACGACGGACCCGGCGCGCGCGTCCTGCCGCGCCTCGGCGAGGCCGACCTCTTCAGCGAGGGGACGGCCGAGGCCTACGCGCGCGGTCTCGCTGACGGGCGCGCGGGGCGCTGAGCTCGACGGAGCTGTGTGCCTGACGGAGCGCTGGGTCTGACTGAGTGCTGAACCCGACGAGGGCCTGAGCCCGACGGGGCACTGAGCTCGGTGGGGCGCGGAGCTCGACGGCGGGACGAGCGTCCCACGGGCGATGTCCGTGGTCGCCGCTAGCGTCGTCCCATGGAACTCTTCACGCATCGCTCCGGCAACCCCGGGGGGCCGCGCATGCTGCTGCTCCATGGCTTCACCGAGGACGGCACGACGTGGCCCGACCTCGTCGAACGCTGGCACGGTGCGTGGGACATCGTCGGGGTCGACCTCCGCGGGCACGGCAGATCGCCGCGGTTCGCGCCCGACGAGGTCGCGCACGCGTCGGAGGTCATGCTCGACGACGTGATCGAGCTCCTTGCGCAGCAGCCTGAGCCGGTCGTGCTGCTCGGGCACTCGCTCGGGGGCAACCTGGCGCTCCGTGCAGCGTGCCGACTGCCTGATCGGGTGCGCGCTCTCGTGCTCGAGGACCCGTCGTCGCCGTTCGGACCCGACGACGACGTCTCCGGATTCGTCACGGGGACGCTCGAGTTCCTCGACTCGCTCGCGGACCGCGACGGCGAGGTCGCACGCATGCGACGCGCGACCACGTGGAGCCACGCAGAGATCGATGCGTGGGCCGACTCGAAACCACTGGTCGACCGGTCCGCCGTGGGGCGCGGCATCGGCGCCGGAGGGGACTGGCCCGCGCTGTGGCGCGACGTCGCGGTGCCGACGCTCCTCGTCGTCCCACCGGGGTCGACCATGGCGCCGCTGGACCACGGCAACCCGCGGGTGAGCCGCGTCGTCGTCCCCGGGGCGGGGCACTGCGTGCGCCGCGACCGCCCGGAGGAGTTCTTCACGGCCGTCGAGGAGTTCCTCGGAGCTCACTGACCCGGACAGCCCGCGGGCGCCACGAGGGGGCCCGAGCGCAGCAGCGCTCGGACCCCCTTGCCGTGCGGACCCGTCAGCAGGCGCCGACGAGCTGCCACGCACCCCAGGGGTTCGCGGCGTCGGGCGCAGCGCCCTGCGTCCAGTAGCGTGCGGAGAAGATGCTGCCGTTGTGCGACACCTTTTGGCCGCCCGTGTAGACCGTCGTCGCGGAGTACGCGCCGAGGCCGGTGCACGTGCCCGTGCCCGTGCCCGTGCCACCGCCGCCGCCGTTGCCGTTGCCGGCTCCGCTCGTCGGCTCGACGACCGTGACGCCACGCGGGTAGTCGTACGTCGTCGCGTACTTCTCGGTGCCGACCGTGACGATGACGTTCGAGAACGCCGCCGTCGGCATCGACCACTTCAGCTGGTTCGTGATGGAGCCGCCGGCAGGGATGCCACCGAGCGGGACCGCAAACTCAGCCGTGTGGTAGTTCCCCTTGAGGCCGCCCACGTTGTTGCCCGTGTGCCCCTCCTTCGTCACGACGGTCTTCATGCCGGACCAGTCGCTCATGCCGCCCGGGTTGGACGTCGAGTACTGGAACGAGATCGTCGAGCCCGCGGGGATGTCCGTCTTCGAGTTGTTGGTGAAGACGACCTTCGGGCTGATCGGGTAGTTGTTGTCGCCGAGCGCGAACTCGGTGTACTTGATCGAGAGGTCGATGGCCTTCTTCGGCATCGGCCGGTCAGCCTCGGCCTTGCTCTTCGAGTAGGTGCCGGCGCTCGAGAACGTCTTGTGCATCGCGTCGACCATCGTCTGGCCCATCTCGTACTGGCCCTTGGCCTTGTTGAAGCCGTAGTCGCCCGCGAACTCCCATATCATGATGCCGCCGAGACCGGTGTTCTTCACGTAGTCGGCCTTGGCCTGCACCGCCTGGACGGTGTCGCCCGAGATGTAGGTCTTCGTCTCCGGGTTCCACCACCACTCGTTCTTCGACACGTCGTCGAAGTGGTGGCTGAACGAGCCCTTGAGCTGGCCGGTCACGCCATAGGAGGCTGCGTAGTCACCGACGCGACCCTCAGCGAGGTTGAGCGCGTGCCAGATCGGGTTGGCGCCGGCAGGAACCTCGCCGCCCAGGGGGTCGGAGTCGTGCCACAGGTTGGCGACGCCCGTCGCGCCCTGGCCGCACTTGCCGGAGGTTCCGGGAGCGCACGTGTAGCCGGACGGCGCAGGGGCGCGGCCGCCGTCACCGTAGTTGCCGCCCTGGACGTTGTCCCAGCCTCGCGTGTAGAAGCCGACGCCGAGGTTGATGCGACCGCCCTGCGCGGCCGAGCGGAAGTAGCGCGCCGCCCAGTCGCCGTTGAGGTAGCCGATGCCGTTGTACGCGCCGTAGATGTTGCCCGCGGTGAGCTCGGGGTCCTTGCCGTTGTCGAACAGCGGGTTGTTGCCGCCGACGTACTCGTTCCACGCGCCGTGGAGGTCGTACGACATGAGGTTGACGTAGTCGAGGTACTGCGTCACCTGGTACATCTCCATGCCGCGCAGGAGCCAGCCCGAGGAGGGAGCGGCGACGGTGAGCATGTAGTACTGGCCGTCCTCGGCCGCGGCCTTGTCGAGCTTCTCGCGGAGCGTCTTGAGGAGCGCCTCGTAGCCCTTGAACAGGGAGCCACGGTTCTTGTCGGCGATCCAGAAGTCGTCGGGGTTGCCGGCAGCGTTGTTCGACGTCGGGTACTCGTAGTCGATGTCGAGGCCGTCGAAGCCGTACTCACGGATGAAACGCACCGCCGAGTCGGCGAACTTGTCGATGTTGGCCTGCGACTTTGTCATCTCGTAGAAGCCGCCGGTCGCGACGCGCTTGCCGTTTTCGTCGTGGTAGCCGCCCGTCTCGGTCCAGCCGCCGACGGCGGGGATGATCTTCACGCCGGGGTTGGCCTTCTTGTACTTCTGGAGAAGGTTGAAGTGACCGGTGTAGGGGAGAGACGGGTCCATCTCGGCCCCGGGGACGCCGGGCCAGGTGCGGTCCGTCGCCTCGTTGCCGGCGCGGTCCTCGTACGCGGAGACCTCGTTGTTCTTGTCGACGTGCGCGAACGCGTAGTTGATGTGGGAGATCTTGTCCCACGGGATGTTGTTCGCGAGGTACGTCGGCGTGCCGTTCTGACCCGTGCGCCAGCTTGTGAAGTAGCCGATGATGCGGCGGTCGAGCCCGTTGGGGAGCTTCTCGACGCCATCGGTGTCGTAGACGTCGCAGTACGGGGTCTTCACGCCCGGGGTGCGGTACATGCCGTCGGGGCGGCACGCCTCGTCACCCTCGACGGGCGTGGTCGTCGGCTCGTCGGTCGGCTCGTCCGTGGGCTCGTCGGTCGGGACGTCCGTGGGCTCGTCCGTGGGCTCGTCGGTCGGGATGTCCGTGGGCTCGTCCGTCGGCTCCTCGGTGGGCTCCTCGGTCGGCGTCGTGCCGCACGCACCGGTCGCCTCCCAGGCGCCCCAGGCGTTCGTACCGGGCGTCTCGCCGAGCGTCCACCACTTGGCGCGGTAGTTGGTGCCGCCGTACGAGGCGGTCTGGCCGCCCGTGTACGTCGTGGTGCTCGCCCACGGCGTCAGACAGGTGGCGGGAGCCGCAGAGGCGGACATCGTCAGCGCGGGGACCGCGAGCAGGGATGCGACGAGCGCTCCCGTCGCGGCCGCGGCGACGGCGCGCTTGCGGCGGGCTGGCAGGAGGTGCATGGGGGTGCCTCGCAGGGGGGACGGGGAGCCTGGCCCGTGACGCGCGTCCGGCACCACGGCTCCGTGGTGGCTCTGACCGTAGTGACGTGGCACACGCCGTGGGATGCGGTAGATCCCTACTCCTGCAGCGTCTGCGCAGGTGGGGGCGTGTGCTTTCCACGTACGTGGAAGGCCGACTGGGACGGTCGGCGTGTCTGTCACGGGGAAGGCGACACCCGACGCGACCCGTGCCAGACTGGGAACGTGCACGGGGAGGCGTCCTCCCCCGAGATGCCTCCCCGTGCCTCGAGCGCGAGCGCCTGCCCCGCGACGGAGCGACGGAAGGACCGAAGTGACGGCACCCACGTGGACGCACGGCGTCGACATCTCCATCACCGAGGAGATGGAGGCGCTCGGCGTCACCTATCGCGACCGCGACGGCGCGCCGTGCGACCTCGTGACGCTCGCCGCCCGTGCGGGCAGCAACCTCGTGCGGCTCCGACTCTGGGTCGACCCCTACGACGCCGACGGCACCCCCTACCTCGGTGGCACCAACGACCTGGCCAGGACGCTCCGGCTCGCCCGCCGCGCCCGGGAGGCCGGGATGGCCGTCCAGCTCGACCTCCACTACTCCGACTTCTGGGCCGACCCCGCCAAGCAGCGCACGCCCAAGGCCTGGGCCGGGCTCGGCGCGACCGCGCTCGCGGAGAGCGTCGGCGAGTACACGCGGACGACCCTCGACGCGTTCACAGTCGCGGGGATCGGGCTCGCCAGCGTCCAGGTCGGCAACGAGATCACCAACGGCACGTGCTGGCCCGTCGCGGCGACGACCCGCTACGACGACCAGGCCCGTGCCTACGGCCCGGCGGACCCCGCGGCCGACGACCGCCTCGCAGGACTCCTGCGCGCAGGCGTCGCCGCCGTCCGTGAGCACTCCGACGCCGAGGTCGTCCTCCACCTCGACCAGGGAGGCTCCGACGTCGTCGCCCGGCAGTGGCTCGACCGCATGCTGCCGCGCGGCGTCGACCTCGACGTCCTCGGGCTCTCCTACTACCCGTTCTGGCACGGGTCGCTCGCCGACCTCGGGGCCAACCTCGACCATCTCGCGACGGCGTACGACCTCGACCTCCTCGTCGTCGAGACCGCCTTCGCCCGGTCCGCGACGACCCCGCCCGGGCACGGCTCGATGGTGCGCGACGCCGAGATCGCCCGCACGGGACGCGTGCCGGGGAGCGACGCGCAGGCCGCCTTCCTCACCGACCTCGACGACGTCGTCGCCGCGACCCCGGGCGACCACGGCCGCGGCGTCATCTACTGGGAGCCCGCCTGGCTCCCGGTCGACGGCTCGTCGTGGGCGTCACCTGCCGGCATGGCCTACGCCGAGGAGGGCGACGCCGACCAGGTGGGCGTCCAGTGGTCCAACCTCGCTCTCGTCGACGAGACGGGGCGCGAGGAGAGCGCGTGGCGCACCTGGACGTCCCACGTCCCCGACCCCGTCCGAGGCGTCGCACTACGTGCGGCGACCGTGACGAACTAGGCTCGGCGACCATGAGCGACCAGGCCCGTCCCAGCCACACGCCCCGCCGGCGACCGACGATCCGCGACGTCGCCGCGGCCGCCGGAGTCTCCCGCGGCACGGTGTCGCGCGTGCTCAACGGAGGCCACTGGGTGTCGCCCGACGCCCTCGCCTCCGTGCAGGAGGCCATCCGAACGACCGGCTACCAGGCCAACCAGCATGCCCGCTCCCTCGTCACGGGCCGAGCGAACTCGGTCGCGTTCCTCCTGACCGAGCCGCAGCACCTGCTCTTCGAGGACCCCAACTTCTCGGTGCTCCTGCGCGGAGCCGCCGAGGCGCTCGCGGCCCGCGAGATCCCGCTGCTCCTCATGCTCGCCTCGACGCCCGCCGAACGGAAACGCATCTCCGCGTACGTCGCCGCAGGACACGTCGACGGCGTCCTGCTCATCTCCTCCCACCGCGACAACCCCATGGTCGCCGAGCTCCTCAAGAACCAGGTGCCCGTCGTCGCGTGCGGCGTGCCCCTCGGCTTCGAGGGTGCGGTCGGCTACGTCGCGGCTGACGACCGCGCCGGCGCGCGCACCATGACCCGCCACCTCCTCGACACCGGGCGCTCCAAGGTCGCCATGGTCACGGGGCCCCTCGACACCCCGGGCGGCACCCTCCGCCTCGAGGGCTACCGCGAGGCCGTCGGCGACGCGTTCGACGAGACGCTCGTCGCGCACGGCGACTACTCGCGCGAGTCGGGCCGGCTCGCCATGGCAGAGCTCCTCGAGCGACGCCCCGACCTCGACGCCGTCTTCATCGCCAGCGACCTCATGGCCGCCGGCGCGCTCGTCGCGCTCCAGGCCGCGGGACGATCCGTGCCCGACGACGTCGCCGTCGGCGGCTTCGACGACTCGGGCGTCGCAGCCGCGCTCCACCCCGCGCTCACGACCATGCGCCAGCCCTTCGAACGCATCAGCGCCGAGATGGTCCGACTCCTGCTCGAGACAGTCGAAGGGGCCGAGCCCGCCGCGGTGACGCTCCAGACGGCGCTCGTCCGACGCGCGTCGACCTGAGAGGGAGGCGCTGTCGGAGCCGGCGGCGTGGTCGGAGGGTCCCGCTCGGACGGAGCGTGCGGCTCAGTCGGAACCTGTGGCGCGGTCGGAGCGTCCGGTTCGGATGGAGCGCAAGGCTCGGTCGAAGCGTCCTGCGCGGCCGGCGTGTCCCGCTCGGTCGGAGCTTGAGTCGCGGCCGGAGCGTGAGCCGCGGTCGGAGCGTGAGCCGCGGTCGAACGTGCGGCGCGGCCGGAGCGTGAGCCGCAGCCGCAGCCGGAGCGTGCGGCTCGGCCGTCGGGGCGCAGTCGGAGTCCTGCGTCAGAGCACGAGGAGCGGACGCCCCGTGCGCGGGTGCGTGAGGACGTCGGGCCGCACGCCCCACACCGCCTCGACGACGTCGGGCACGAGAACCTCCTCGACCGGCCCCTCGGCGACGACGCGCCCACCGTCGAGCACGACGACGTGGTCGCACCACGCGGCGGCGAGCGTGAGGTCGTGGAGCGCGGTGAGGACTGTCGTGCCGTCGTCGGCGAGGCCCGCGAGAAGCGTGAGGAGCTCGCGCTGCGCGGCGACGTCGAGGTGGTTCGTCGGCTCGTCGAGCAGCAGGAGCCGTGGCTCCTGCGCGAGCGCGCGCGCGACGTGGGCCCGCTGACGCTCGCCGCCCGAGAGCGTGCCGAGATCCCGGTCAGCAAGGTCCAGCGCACCGGCGCGCGCGAGGGCGGTCGAGACCGCGGCCTCGTCCTCGGTGGAGGGCGCCGCGAACCAGCCGCGGTGGGGGAGGCGTCCGAGCTCGACGGCGTCGGCGACGGTGAGGCTCCTGTCGGCGCTCGCGTCCTGCTCGACGAAGGCCGCGACGCGAGCACGCTCGCGCCGACCAAGCGTCGCGAGGTCAGCCTCGTCGAACGTCGTCGTCCCGGCCTCCGCCCGCGTCACCCCCGCGACGAGCCGCAGGAGCGAGGACTTGCCCGAGCCGTTCGGCCCGAGCAGCCCCGTGATCGCCCCGGCCGGAGCGCGGAAGGAGACGTCGTCGACGATGCGTCGACCGGCGACCGACCAGGAGAGGAGGTGTGTCACGAGACCTGAGGAGCGGGCGGCCGCGTCGTCGTGCGTTTCGTCTGTGGCGCGCTCGGGTCTCGTGGTGCTGCAGCTGTCGCTTCCGTTGCCGCTGCCGTTGCCGGTTCCGTTGCCGTTGCCGCTCCCGCTTCCGCTGCCGTTTGCGTTCGACGTGACGACGTCGTGGAAGCGAGGTGTCGAGACCTGGTCGCCCGTAGCCACGACGGGAGGCTCGTCCGCAATCCTCTCCGTCGTCATGCGAGCGATCTCCTCGTGCGGTGGAGCAGCCACGCGAACGCGGGAGCGCCGAGCGCTGCAGTGACGACGCCGACCGGCAGCTCGCGCGGCTCGAACGCGGTGCGGGCGAGCGTGTCGGCGAGCACGAGGACGATCGCGCCGGCGACGGCCGAGACCGGCAGGACCGCGCGGTGCCGCGAGCCGACGACGGCGCGTACCGCGTGGGGCAGGACGAGGCCGACGAAGCCGATCGCGCCCGACACGGACACGAGCGCCCCGGTGAGCAGAGCGACCGCGCCGAGCAGGGTCCACCGGACCCGCTCGACGGGGATCCCGAGGGCCGAGGCCGCGTGGTCGCCGAACGTCATCGCGTCGAGGACGTTGCCCGCGGCCGCGAGCGGGACACCGAGGACCAGCAGAGCGATGCCCGCGATCGCGACCGAGCCCCAGCCGGCCCCGGCGACCGAACCCATGAGCCACGTGAGGACCTCGCGGTAGGAGTCGCCCTCGGCCGACCAGAAGATGACGAGGCTCGTCGCGGCCGCCGCCAGCTGGCTCACGGCGAGCCCCGCGAGGACGGTCCGCGTCGGGGTGAGCGCCCCGAGCGTCCCGGCGAGCGCGAGCGACGCCACCAGTGCAAGCCCCGCGCCCGCGAAGGCTGCGACCGGAAGCAGCACCGAGATGCCGAGCAGGAGGACGCTCACCGCGCCGAGGCTCGCACCCGACGAGAGACCCAGGAGGTAGGGATCGGCGAGCGGGTTGCGCGTGAGGGCCTGCATGACGACGCCGCACACGGCGAGCCCCGCGCCCACTGCGGCGGCAGTGAGGGCGCGCGGCAGACGGCCCTCCCAGACGATCGCGTCGCGCAGGGTCGAGAGCGTCGGCTCGCCGCCGAGAAGGTGGTGGCGGACTGATGCCCAGACCTCGGCCGGGGTGAGGGCGGCTGGACCGACGAGGACCGCGACGAGCAGGACGAGAACGAGGACGACGAGACCCGAGCCGACGAGTACCGAGGTCGGCGGCGTACTCCGGCGTCCGCTGGCCGACGAGGCAGGAGGTGCCGTCGCGCGCCGCGATCCGGCCACATCGCGCTGAGCCACGGTGGCTCCGGTCGTGGGGGACTCCGTCGTGCGGGGCTCAGTCTGCGGGGACTCTGCCGGGCGCCCTGCTGCCTGCAGGGGCTCTGATGCGCGAGCCGAAGCCTGCAGCGACTCCGCCGGAGCAGGCGTTGCCTCCGCCGGATGCGCTGCTGCGTCGCGGGCTTCCGCCTGCCAGACTCCCGCGTGCTCCACCGTCGCCCGCTTCTCCGTCGTCACCGGGGTGCGACCTCCAGCGCGCTGAGGTCCGCCGCGACCTGTGCGGCCGCGGCGACGGTGCGGACCCCGGCCTCGGTCGCAGGGAAGGGAACGACGACGTAGGAGCCGCTGCGCACCGCACGCAACTCCTTTGTCACGGCGCCGTCGGCGAGGAGCGACTTCTTCTTCTCGGCGCTGTTCCACGGGGAGTCGACGAGGACGATGACGTCAGGGTCGGCCTCCGCGACGCCCTCCCAGGACATGGGCCCCCAGGCGTCGTCGATCGAGTCGCCGATGTTCGTGAGTCCGGCGGTCGACATGATGAGCTGCGGCGCCCCGGTGCCGCCTCCGACGTACGGGGTGTCGGAGCCCGACGAGAACCACAGGGCGGTGAGCCCACGGTCGTCGGGCGTGATCGCGGCGAGTGCCGCGCGCTGCTGCGCGACGAGGGTCGCGGCCTCGGGGGAGCGGTCGACGATCGAGCCGACGAGCTCGATCTCGTCGAACACCGTGTCGAAGGTCAACGGCTTCGGTGCGTACGGCGCTGTCTTGCAGGCTGAGGGAGCGACGAGCGTACGGACCCCGAGCTTTTCGAGGTCGGCGCGCTCGCCGGCACCCTCGGCAGAGAAGTTCGACTCCCAGCCCGCGAGCACGAGGTCGGGCTCGGCCTCGAGGACGACCTCGTGGCTCGGGACCTTCTCGGCGAGCACGGGGATCGCGGCCGCCTGGGCCGTCCACGGCTCGGGTGCGGGACCGTCCGGGTAGGCGGTGCCGATGATCGCGTCGCCGACGCCGAGGGCGAGGAGCATCTCGGTCGTCGCCGACTTGATCGTGAGGATCCGCCCGGGGCGCTGTGTGAACGTCACCTTGGTGCCGCAGTTGTCGATGGTCAGCGGGTAGGTCGTCGCGCCGGGGGCGGCCGACGCTGTACCGGTGGTTGTCGGGCCCGGGGCCGGGACCTGGGCGTCGGACTGCGTGCAGGCCGACAGGGCGAGGGCGCTGGCAGCGACGGTTGCGGCGACGACAGCCGAGCGGCGTCGACGGGTCCGGTGCGACGAGCTCGTGCCGGACGAGCGGGTGGACGACGCGGCGATGATGGGCGAACGGCGTCGTCGAGCCTGGCGCGATGAAACGGGTTCCGGCGAACGGGGCTCCGGCGAACCGAGCTCCGGCGAGCGGGGCTCTGACGGGTGTGCCTCTGACGAGGCGGGCTCTGTCGAGCGGGGCTCTGACCTGCGTGGGCCCGACGGGCTGGGCTCTGACGAGCTGAGAGCCGACGAGCGGGGGTTCGGCGCCGCCACGGGGGACCGCGAGGCGCTGGGGTGCCGCCCGACGCCAGGCAGACCGAGAGGTGCCGTGGTGCGAGCCGACCGAGCGGTGAAGGAACGAGGCACAAGGTCTCCGAGTGGCGGCGCGTGCAGAGTTCGCGCGAGACGGGGCGTGGTGCGCGAAGCGTCCGCGGCGGGAACGTCGGCGGCCCGGCGACGAAGGGTCCTGTCGGGGGGCCACGCGCTCGCCCGGTCGTCACGCACGACGGTGGCTGAGGGACGGACGCGCGAAGGGCATCCACGACCGACGGCCCATATCCGGGCCGCGCCGCCCGACGACTCGGTGCCGGGTGGGTCGACTCCCAGCGTACCGTCGCGCGTCGGGTATGACCGAGGGTCGCTGTGGGCATCGTGGTCCCCGGACTCGAGCTCGGAATCGGACCCGGACTGCGAACCGGACTGCGAACCGAATTCCGACCCAGACTCCGACCCGGACGCGTTCCCGTTGCCGGACCCGGACCCGGACCCGGACTCCGACCTGGACCCGACCTCGATCCCATGTCCGGACCCGGACCCCGACCCCGACCCCGACCTCGACCCGGCCTCGGTCCCGGACACGGCCCGGCTGCCGGACGAGGTTGACGAGACCGCCGACCGGCGGCGGACCGCGACCGACGTCGCCGCCCGAGGCGGTCTGCGGTCGAGGACTAGCTGCCGGCGACGATCGCGCGCGACCTCGCGCTCGGAGACTAGCCGCCGGCGCCGAGCTCGAGGTCGCGCTCGATCGTCGCGCTCACCGAGTCGACGACGGTCGAGACGAAGCCGCCGTCCTCGAGCGCCATGAGCCCGGCGATCGTCGTGCCGCCGGGAGAGCAGACCTTGTCGACGAGCGTCCACGGGTGCTCGCCCGACTCGAGGATCATCTGGGCGGACCCGAAGACTGTCTGCGCGGCGATGCGCGTAGCGAGCGCCTTCGGCATCCCGGCCTTGAGGGCACCGCGCGCGAGGGCGTCGATGAAGAGGAAAGCGTAGGCGGGTGCCGAGCCCGCGATCGCGGTGAACATCGAGAACGACGACTCGGGCAGCTCGATCGCGTCGCCGACAGCACGGAAGAGCTCGACGACCTCGGCGACCTGGGCCTCGGTCGCGACGTCGTTACCGGCGACGGCGGCCATGCCTGCGCCGATCTGGGCGTTGACGTTCGGCATGACGCGGACGACGGGCTGCGAGCTGCCGTGCTCGCCGAGGAGCGACCCGATACGTGCGAGCGGGGTCCCGGCGGCGATCGACACGACGAGCGTGCCGTTCTCCGCGAGGGCCGACGCGAGCGGGGGAAGGACCTGGCCGAAGACCTGCGGCTTGATCGCGAGGACGACCGTGTCGACGGCGTCGACGAGCGCCTCGTTGGAGTCGGCGACGCGCACGCCGAGCTTCTCCGCGAGAGCCGCCGAGGCTGCGCCGTGCGGGTCGTGCACGACGACGTCGTGCGCCGCGACGACACCACGGCCAACGATTCCCGAGATGATCGCGGACGCCATCGTGCCGGCACCGATGAAACCGATCGTCATGTCGTTGCTCCTCCGAGTGTGCAGGCGGCGGCCGCCGCGGGACCCAGCCTAGGGGCACGAGTGCACGAGGACCGGGGCAGGCCTCACCTGTGGACGGTTACGCCGGACGAACCGCCCGAGTACGCGCTCGCGATCAGTTACGGACTGGCAGAATCCAGCGGGCAGAGGTGCCGCTGCAGATGCGCATCGACAGATGAGTGGTCAGAACGGTGGCGGTGCTTCTCCTTCGTGGCCGGCTGGCGGGTTGGTGGGAGTACTCGGCGACGAGTCTGTTGGCGGGTCAGGTGGCGGGCCGGTGGGCGAGCTCGGTGACGAGCCTGTTGGCGGGGAAGGTGGCGGGCCGGTGAGTGGGCGCTGTGACGGGTCCGTGGGCGGACTTGGTGACGAGCCTGTTGGCGTGCCCGGGGGCGGGCTCTCGGCGTGCGCCTGCGTGCCGTGTGGTGGCGCGGCGACCGCATCGGAGCGCCCGGGACGTAGCTCCGCGACCGTGTCGGTGACGTGGCCGTGCGGATCGGTCCAGCGCACAACGGATGGAGCGAGCCGGCGCTCGATCTCGCCCCTGTCCGAGGGGCTGGTGTCGACGACCGAGGTGACGGCCACCCTGGCGCTGGCGACGACAGCAGCGAGCTCGGGAGAGTCCGCGTGGTCGGCCGGGTCCAGTTTGGCGAGGTCGTCGATCGTGAGGACGTGGCTCGTCCACCCCGAGGTGTGCTTGAGCCTGTGGTGCGCCCGGCACAGGTGCACGAGGTTGTCGGCACTCGACTCTCCGCCGTCGGCCCAGTCGTGGACGTGGTCGACGTCGGAACGCATCGCAGGCCGACGACACCCGGTGAAACGGCACGTGACGTCACGCAGCGCGAGGAACGCCCGGAGCGGTGCCGGAGTGGCGTAGGCCGTGCGGGACAAGTCGAGCGCGATGCCTGTGTGCGGGTCGGTGAGGATCCGGCGGAGCGACGGCGCAGCGGCGAGCAGCTCGAGGGCGGTGTCGTCGTCGAGGGGACCGTGGCCGACGAGCTCGGCCGTCGGACGAAGCGCGGCCGTCGGCAAGGAGTCGGCCGCTGGGCTTCGCTCGGGTGTCTGCGGCGACAGGTCGTGCGGATGCGCGCCGTGGAGGTGTGGGTCGTGCGGATGCGCGCCGTGTGAATGCGGTTCGAGCGTCTTGCCCGCGTGAGGACGTGGCTCTCGCGGACGCGGATCCTGCGATCGGCCCTCAGCCGGATCGGCCTCGGACGTGGAGGCCGTAGCGAGCAGAAGGGTGTGGGGAACGGTCACCGAGACCGCAGGCCTGATCCCGAAGATGTCTGCGTCGCACGCGCGGGACATGACGTTGCGGACGTCATCGGCGTCGGCGAGGTGTGTGGAGACCGCGATCTTCCGCTCGAGCGGAGTCCGGGCGAGCACCGCGCGGGCGGACTCCTCGAAAGGGACGACGGGGATCGATGGAGGTCCTTCGGCGGCCTCCGAAGGCGGGTGACCGGCTCGGCGGAGCTGCCTCGGCGAGGTGTTGACGTTGAACGTCGCCATGCCGTCCGCAGGTTCGGCGACTGCGGTGCACCCCTCGGGTCCTGGGGCCGGCGCCTCGGCGAGCACGTAGTCCGCCAGGGCGTCGGCCCGCAGCTGCGCCAGGGTCCGTGACTCCTCCGGTCCTTGGCAGGCCACTGCTGCGGCCGTGAGCCTGTCGAACACCGCAGCTGCCGCGACCGCGGAGAGGTGCGCGCTCAGCCACGCCATGCCGTCCCTGCCCGGCTCGAGGGTCACGTACCTGCCTGCGCGCGCTGCTCGGTGCCGGAGGTTGAGCGACCCGGGTTGTGCCAGCTCGCGATGTCGGCGCGCCCATGCCCGGAGTTGGCCGGGAGTCCGGTTGCGGGCCTGCGTCGCGAGCATCTTCCCGAAGGACTCGCGGTGCTCGACCGGCACGACGGCGCTCTCCTCGGCGATGACCTTGAGGTGCTGCGCCGACAGCAGTCCCGCGGCCAGGTCGTCGACGGCATGGGGGTGCTGAACCGTCACGTGCTGTGCCAGGTCCCACTCGGCCACGACGTGGCCCTCGGCCGTACGGGTGCGTGTCGCGACCTCGGCGACCGTCGATCTTCGCGCCGCGTGGATCTCGCTGGCCCGGGTCTGGACGCGAGACCTTCCGGCGACCGGGTCCCACACCACCTGGGCAGCGGCCTCGCTGAGGTGCGCCAGCACCGCCATGGTCTGCAGTCGTAGGGCCGACGTCGCACGCTGCTCCGCCTCGATCGATTCGATGACGCGCAAGGCTGCGCCGTGCGCGTCGGCGAGATGCTCCTGCCACGCGAGGAAGTCGGAGTGGGAGGTGAGCTCAGGGAGCGGGGTGCTCGAGGTCCCCGCTCGTTGACGGGTGTCCGAGCCGCCCTGGCTCCCGCCGCGCCCGTCCTGGGCGCTCCGCGTCACGTTGGGTGAAGTGCCGCCACCGTAGTCGCGGGTGCCGTTGCCACTGCTGCCGGCCCTACCATCAGCGCCGTCGAAGCCATCAGTGCTGTCGTTGCCGCTCGCGCTGTCCAGGGCGCCGGGCATGACGAACGCTCCCGGCGCACCTGAGAACAGCGCCCCGTCAGGGGCGACGGAGCGCGTGGGTTCGCGCTCCTCGGGGTGCGGGTCCGGTGTCATGTGATCAACGATATGGAACGTGTGTTCGATCGCATCTCCAGGCTGAGATCTGTGGATAGAATCGTTGTCCACAGGCCCCGCGTCAGGTGTCGGGAGGGTGCAGGGCAGGCGTTCGTGGCGACCGATGTCCGTGGGTGGTG
This sequence comes from Sanguibacter sp. HDW7, assembly GCF_011300875.1. Taxonomy (NCBI): domain Bacteria; kingdom Bacillati; phylum Actinomycetota; class Actinomycetes; order Micrococcales; family Sanguibacteraceae; genus Sanguibacter; species Sanguibacter sp. HDW7. The sequence continues at coordinate 1,253,031 of NZ_CP049862.1, forward strand.
CGACCATGGATGTCATGAGCGAGGTCCCCGGGTCAGTCCTGTTCGTGTGCAGCCGCAACGGCGGCAAGTCGCCCATGGCGGAGGGGCTCGCGCGTGCGTTCGCGCCCGGCGCGACCTTCGTCTCGGCCGGGACCGCGCCCGGGGAGTCGCTCAACGGCGAGTCCGTCGCCGCGCTCGCTGAGGTCGGGGTCGACATCTCCGAGCACGTCCCGCAGCTGGTCACGGACGAGATGATCGCGGCGGCCGACGTCGTCGTCGTGCTTGGTGAGCAGGCCGACGTCCAGGCGCACGACGGCACCCCGGTCGTGAGGTGGGTGCTCGACGAGCCGTCGGAGCGCGGCGTCGAAGGGGTGGAGCGCATGCGCCTCGTCCGCGACGAGATCGCCGAGCGCGTACGCGGCCTCCTCGGCGGTCCGACGTCCGGTTCCGCGGTGTCCGCCGACGCGACGGACGGGACGGTGGCAACCCACGACATCGAGCCCATTCCTGACGCCGATCCTGCCGACGCCACTGTGGTGCGCCCCATCAACCCCTACGACGTCGACGAGCACGGCGAGGACACCGTCGAGAAGCTCCCGACGCGCGCCGGCCGCCGCCGCGCCACGCATCCGATGACGCCGAGCCTGCGGGCCGTCGTCACCGGTGCGTCCTCGGGGATCGGCCTCGCGACGGTCGAGTTGCTGCGCGCCGCCGGCTGGGACGTCTTCGCCCTTGCCCGACGCGTCGATCGGCTCGAGGAGCTCGCGGCTCGCACGGGCGCGACCGCGATCGCGTGCGACGTCACGGACGACGCCTCGGTCGCTCCGGCCGTCGCGCGCGTGACGGCCGACGGCCCGCTCAACGCGGTCGTCAACATCGCGGGCGGCGCCCTCGGGACGGACTCCGTCGCCGATGCCGACCTCGATCGGTGGCGTCAGATGTACGAGACGAACGTTCTCGGCACGCTGCGTCTCACGCGCGCCCTGCTGCCGTCGTTGCGCGAGTCCGGGCGTGGCGACGTCGTCGTCCTCACCTCGACGGCCGCGCACGACACGTACCCCGGCGGTGCCGGCTACGTCGCCGCGAAGCACGCCGAGCGCATCATCGCGAGCACGCTGCGCCTCGAGCTCGTCGGAGAGCCCGTGCGTGTCATCGAGATCGCGCCGGGCATGGTCGCGACGGAGGAGTTCTCGCTCGTGCGGTACGACGGCGACGCGGAGAAGGCCGCCGCCGTCTACGCGGGTGTCGACGCACCGCTCGTCGCGTCGGACGTCGCCGACGCCGTCGTGTGGACGCTCACGCGTCCGCACCACGTCAACATCGACTCGATGATCATCCGGCCGCGCGCGCAGGCGTCGAACACGCTCGTCGCCCGCAACTAGGCCTGACGGCACCGGCACCGACGGCCCGGACCCGGCGCCGACGGCCCCGGACCAGATGCAAAGAACCAGGGCGCTACCCTGCGCCAGATCTCACCATCCGGGACGCCGACGGCGATGCTTCGCATGCCCGACGCGTTCCGGCATCCTCGTGCCCATGAGCCAGAGCCACGGGACCCCGACGCAGCGAATGTGCTGCGTCGTCGTGCCCGCGGCGGCCCCGGCGCTCCTCGCCGGTGCGTGCTGTCGCTGTCGCTGACGACGCGACCCCAGCCCGCACCCGCACCGCATCCGAGGACCCGCCATGCCCACGACTCTCCTGAGCGCCCCTGCCAGCACGACCATGACCCGCGACGACGCCCTCGTCCGCTCGATCTTCGGCCCCGCGATCGCGACGGTCGAGGAGCTCGTCGCTCGTGACATCGAGGCGTTCACGCGACGCAGGCTTGCCCGAGCCTGACGCGGGCGACCGCCCGCGGCGCGATCCCCTCGGCACGTCGCCGGCGGGTGAGGGTAAGGTGGTGCCCACAGGCGTCGACCCGGCCATCACCGGCGAGCCTCCGGAAGAACGGACTCCTTTGGGAGTCTCAGTAGAGCCGGACGGGGACGGCCCGTGACAGCCGGTCGAGCGGTCCGTGCCGCGCTCCTCGGAGCGAGGTGGGGTCAAGCGGGGTGGTACCGCGGCGGTGACGTCGTCCCTGCAGCACTTTGCAGCAGCACGCGACCACCCGCAGGAGCTAGTCATGGCGTACCCCCTCCACCGCGACTCCGCCGTCCCGGCGAGCCCGGATCTTCCCTCCCTCGAGCGCGACGTCCTCGCGTACTGGGACGCCGACGGCACGTTCCAGGCGTCGATCGACCAGCGTCCCGCGGGCACGGACGGCGACAACGAGTTCGTCTTCTACGACGGCCCGCCCTTCGCGAACGGTCTGCCGCACTACGGCCACCTGCTCACGGGCTACGCGAAGGACGTCGTGCCGCGCTACATGACGATGCGTGGCCGCCGTGTGGAGCGCCGGTTCGGCTGGGACACGCACGGTCTGCCGGCGGAGCTCGAGGCCGAGCGCGTGCTGGGGATCACGGACAAGTCCGAGATCGAGGCCATGGGCATCGCGGCGTTCAACGAGGCGTGCCGCACGTCCGTGCTCCGGTACACGAAGGAGTGGCAGGAGTACGTCACGCGCCAGGCGCGCTGGGTGGACTTCGACAATGACTACAAGACGCTCGACGTCACGTACATGGAGTCGGTCCTGTGGGCGTTCAAGAGCCTGCACGACAAGGGCCTTGCGTACGAGGGCTACCGGGTGCTGCCGTACTGCTGGCGCGACGAGACGCCGCTGTCGAACCACGAGCTGCGCATGGACGACGACGTGTACCAGTCGCGTCAGGACCCGGCGCTCACGGTGGGTGTGCGGCTCGAGTCGGGCGAGCTTGCGCTCATCTGGACGACGACGCCGTGGACCTTGCCGTCGAACCTGGCGCTCGCGGTGGGGCCGGACGTCGAGTACGTCGTCGTGCGTGCGGGCGAGGGCTCGGTCGTCACTGGCCAGGAGGTGCTGCTCGGCGCGGCGCGCCTGGGCGCGTACGCCGCGGAGCTCGGCCTGGGCGACGACCCGCAGGCGGCCGTCCTGCGCACCCTCACGGGCGCTGAGCTTGCCGGGCGCCGCTACACGCCGCCGTTCGCGTACTTCGCGGACGACGCCGAGAACCCTGCCGCGCACCAGGTGCTCGCGGCGGACTGGGTCTCGACCGAGGACGGCACGGGTCTCGTGCACCTCGCCCCGGCGTTCGGCGAGGACGACAAGGACGCGTGCGACGCGGCCGGCATCGTGCCCGTCGTGCCGATCGACGCGCGCGGCTGCTTCACGGCCCTCGTGCCCGACTATGTCGGCGAGCAGGTCTTCGACGCGAACCCGCTGATCATCCGTGACCTCAAGGACGGCACTGGCCCGCTCGCGGCGATCCCGGCCGAGCGCCGGGCGGTCGTGCTGTGTCACGAGACGTACCAGCACTCCTACCCGCACTGCTGGCGCTGCCGGAACCCCCTCATCTACAAGGCGGTGTCGAGCTGGTTCGTGCGCGTCACGGAGTTCCGTGACCGCATGGTCGAGCTCAACGAGGAGATCACCTGGACGCCCGAGCACATCAAGCACGGGCAGTTCGGCAAGTGGCTCGCGGGTGCGCGTGACTGGTCGATCTCGCGCAACCGTTACTTCGGCACGCCGATCCCCGTGTGGGTGTCGGACGACCCGGCGTTCCCGCGCACGGACGTCTACGGCTCGCTCGCGGAGCTCGAGGCGGACTTCGGCCGTGTGCCGACGAACGAGGCCGGGGAGCCTGACCTCCACCGTCCGTACATCGACGACCTCGTGCGTCCCAACCCGGACGACCCGTCGGGCAGGGCGACGATGCGCCGCATCCCCGACGTCCTTGACGTGTGGTTCGACTCGGGCTCGATGCCGTTCGCGCAGGTGCACTATCCGTTCGAGAACACCGACTGGTTCGAGCACCATTTCCCGGGCGACTTCATCGTCGAGTACATCGGCCAGACGCGCGGCTGGTTCTACCTGCTGCACGTCCTGTCGACGGCGCTCTTCGACCGTCCGGCGTTCCGCACGGCGGTCTCGCACGGCATCGTGCTGGGCTCCGACGGTCGCAAGATGAGCAAGTCGCTGCGCAACTACCCGGACGTCTCCGAGGTCCTCGACCGTGACGGCTCGGACGCGATGCGCTGGTTCCTCATGTCGAGCCCGATCCTGCGCGGCGGCAACCTCATCGTCACGGAGGACGGCATCCGCGACTCGGTGCGTCAGGTGCTGCTCCCGGTGTGGTCGACGTACTACTTCTTCACGCTCTACGCGGGCGCGGCCCGTGGCGGCGAGGGCTACACGGCGAAGGCCGTGACGCCCGAGCGTGCCGCGTCGCTCGGCGACATGGACCGCTACCTGCTGGCTCGTACCGGGGACCTCGTGCGGACGGTGACGGCCCAGCTCGACGTCTACGACATCGCGGGCGCGTGCGAGTCGGTGCGCGACTACCTCGACGCGCTCACGAACTGGTACGTGCGCACCCAGCGCGACCGCTTCTGGGCGGAGGACGACGACGCGTTCGACACGCTGTGGACGGCTCTCGAGTCGCTCACGCGCGTCATGGCGCCGCTCGCGCCGCTGCTCGCGGAGGAGGTCTGGCGGGGTCTGACGGGTGGACGGTCGGTGCACCTCGTCGACTGGCCCGTGCTCGCCGACGAGGCAGGCGTCGCGACGGCTGCGGGCACGGTGCTCGCGGCCGACGACGCGCTCGTCGCCGCGATCGACCGCGTGCGTGCCGTCGTCTCGTCGAGCCACGCAGTGCGCAAGGCGCACAAGCAGCGTGTGCGCCAGCCGCTCTCGCGCCTCACGGTCGTCGTCGAGGACCCGGCGGCCCTCGCGCCGTACGCGGAGATCATCGCGAGCGAGCTCAACGTCAAGGCCGTCGAGCTCGAGCGGCTCGACGCGGAGGCTGGGGCGCGCTATGGCGTCGTCCAGCGGCTCGCGGTCAACGCGCGGGCTGCAGGCCCGCGCCTGGGCCGTGGCGTCCAGGCCGCGATCAAGGCCGCGAAGGCGGGGGACTGGCGCGAGGAGGCCGACGGCACGGTCGTCGTCGTCACCCCCGACGGTGACGTGCCGCTCGAGCCGGCCGAGTACGAGCTTGCGACGGTCGTCGGCGACGGCGCCGCGGATGCCGAGGTCGGTGCTGCCGTGCTCGCGGGCGGCGGCTTCGTCGTCCTCGACCTCGCGCTCGACGACGTGCTGCTCGCCGAGGGCTACGCGCGCGACGTCGTCCGTGAGGTGCAGGACGCGCGCAAGGCGGCCGGTCTCGACGTGGGCGACCGCATCGCGCTGACGCTCACTGTCGCGGCGGACAAGGTCGCGGCACTCGAGGCGAACCGCGAGCTCGTCGCGTCGGAGACCCTGGCGGTCGAGCTCACGGTCGTCGCAGGCGAGCCGTCCGTGCACGTCGAGAAGCGGGACGCATGATGGCGAAGAACACGCAGCCCGACGACGGCCGCAGCCCCGAGCTCGCGGCCGTCTACGCGGAGATCGTCGGCCGCAACCCCGAGCACGACTTCGAGCCGACGCTCGGACGCGTGGAGCGGGTGTGCGAGCTGCTCGGCGACCCGCAGCGAGCCTTCAAGTCGATCCACCTCACAGGGACGAATGGCAAGACGTCGACGGCCCGCATGGTCGAGCAGCTCGTGCGCGAGCAGGGCCTGCGGACCGGTCGGTTCACGAGCCCGCACCTCACGAGCATCACCGAGCGCATCGCGATCGACGGTGAGCCCGTGACGGAGCGGCGATTCGTCGAGATCTTCCGGGATGTCGAGCCGTACGTGCGGATGGTCGACGAGGAGTCGCTCGCCGCGGGCGGACCGCGCCTGAGCTTCTTCGAGGTGCTCACCGTCATGGCGTTCGCCGCGTTCGCGGACGCCCCGGTGGACGTCGCGATCATCGAGGTCGGTCTCGGCGGTAGCTGGGACTCGACGAACGTCGTCGACGCCGAGGTCGCGGTCATCACGCCGATCTCGATCGACCACGAGCGGTGGCTCGGGCACTCGGTCGCGGAGATCGCGCGGACGAAGGCCGGGATCATCAAGGACGGTGCGACTGTCATCGTCTCGGAGCAGCCTGAGGCGGCCGACCGCGAGATCGTCGACGCGGCGGGTGCGCGCGGTGCGCGCCTCGTGCGCGAGGGTCTCGAGCTCGAGGTCGTCCAGCGGCGCGTCGCCGTCGGTGGCCAGCTCCTCGACCTGCGCACGCCGGGCGGCATCTACCAGGAGATCTACCTGCCGCTGCACGGCGCGCACCAGGCGCACAACGCGCTGCTCGGGCTCGCGGCGGTCGAGGCGCTCGTCACGGGCGGCGCCGCGCTGCCTGCGGAGGTCGTCGAGGCGGGGTTCCGGGCGGCGACGTCGCCCGGCCGGCTCGAGGTCCTTCGGTCGAGTCCGACGATCATCATCGACGCCGCGCACAACCCTGCCGGTGCCGAGACGCTCGTCGAGGCGCTCGAGGAGACGTTCGGCCTCACGCGTGTCGTCGCGGTCGTCGCGATCCTCGCGGACAAGGACGCCGAGGGCATCCTCTCGGTGCTCGAGCCGCACGTCGACGAGCTTGTCGTCACGGAGGTGCACTCGGTGCGCGCGACGCCCGCCGAGGAGCTCGGGGCGCTCGCCGAGGAGGTCTTCGGCGAGGATCGCGTGCACGTCCTCCCAGACCTCGCCTCTGCCCTCGACACGGCTGCGACCTTGGCGGAGAGTGAGGACACGGTGGGTGTCGGCGCGGGAGCCGGCGTCGTCGTCGCAGGTTCGGTCATCCTCGCGGCGGAGGCGCGCATCCTGCTCGGACGCCCGTAGGCGACGGTGCCGGGCGCTCCCGTGCACCGCTCAGACGGAGGGTGTGCCATGAAGAAGCTGCTCAACGATCCCGCCAAGGCCGTCGACGAGTCCGTCGAAGGGTTTGGCCTCGCGCACGCGGACCTCGTCGAGGTTCGCACGGACCCGCTCTTCGTCCTGCGGCGGAATCGTCCGCCGCACGGGACGGTCGCGGTCGTCTCGGGCGGTGGTGCGGGGCACGAGCCGCTGCACGCGGGCTTCGTCGGCGAGGGCATGCTCGACGCCGCCGTGCCGGGTGCAGTCTTCACCTCGCCGACGCCCGACCAGGTCGGAGCGGCGTTCGTCGCGGCCGACGCGGGCGGGGGCGTGCTCGCGATCGTCAAGAACTACACGGGCGACGTGCTGAACTTCGAGACGGCCGCGGAGCTTGCGGACGCCGAGGGCGTCACGGTGCGCACGGTGCTCGTGCACGACGACGTCGCGGTCGAGGACTCGCTCTACACGGCGGGTCGCCGCGGCGTCGGCGGCACGGTCATGGTCGAGAAGATCGCGGGCGCGGCCGCGGCGCGCGGCGACGACCTCGACACGGTCGCGGCGCTCGCCGAGCGGGCGTCGGCCGCGGTGCGGTCGATGGGCGTCGCTCTGCACGCGCCGACGGTCCCGCACGTCGGACGGCCGAGCTTTGACCTGGCCGACGACGAGATCGAGATCGGCATCGGCATCCACGGCGAGCCGGGACGGCACCGCATCAAGGCGGCGCCCGCGGACGAGATCACGAAGATGCTCGTCGACCCGGTGGCCGACGACCTCGGCCTCGCGAGCGGCGAGAAGGTCCTGCTGTTCGTCAACGGCATGGGTGGCACGCCGTCCTCGGAGCTCTACGTCGTCTACCGCGCGGCACGCCGTCTGCTCGAGGAGCGTGGCGTCACCGTCGAGCGGTCGCTCGTCGGCTCGTACGTGACGTCGCTCGAGATGCAGGGCTGCTCGGTGACGGTCATGCGGCTCGACGACGAGCTCACAGGGCTGTGGGACGCACCCGTGCACACGCCGGCGCTGCGCTGGTGAGCGCCGTGACGGGGGTTCTCGACGTGGCGTGGGCACGCGCCTGGGTGCTGGCGGCGGCAGCGGCCGTGGCAGACGCGAAGGACGAGCTCACGGAGCTCGACCGGCAGATCGGCGACTCCGACCACGGCGTCAACATGGACCGCGGTTTCCAGGCCGTCGCGGCGAAGGTCCCGGACGCGCCCGCCGAGACGGTGGGCGACGTCCTCAAGCTCGTCGCGACGACGCTCATGTCGACGGTCGGCGGGGCGGCGGGGCCGTTGTACGGCACGGCGTTCCTGCGGGCCGCGAAGGTCACGGCCGTGCCCGAGCTCGGGCCGGACGACGTCGTGGCGCTGCTCGAGGCCGCGCTCGAGGGCCTCGTCGCGCGCGGCAAGGCCGCCGTCGGGGAGAAGACGATGGTCGACGCGTGGACGCCCGCCGCCGCCGCGGCGGCGGAGGCGCGCGATGCCGGGGCCGACCCGACCGGTGTGCTCGAGGCCGCGTTGCGGGGAGCGGAGGAGGGTGCCGCCTCGACGGTGCCGCTCCTCGCGACGAAGGGCCGTGCGAGCTACCTCGGCGAGCGCAGCCAGGGGCACCTCGACCCGGGTGCGCGCTCGACCGTCGTGCTGCTCACCGCAGCGATTGAGGTGGCCCGGGGATGACCGCTGCACGGACGCGTATCGTCCTCGTCTCGCACGCGGACGCGCTGGCCTGCGGGCTCGCGGAGCTCGCGGGCCAGATGGCGCCCGACGTCGACATCGTCCCGGTCGGCGGCCTTGCCGACGGTTCGCTCGGGACCGACTTCGAGCGCATCGAGGCTGCCGTCGTCGGTGCGCCGGGGGAGGTCCTCGTGCTTGCGGACCTCGGCTCGGCCGTGCTGACGACGCAGACGGTCCTCGAGATGGTCGACGACGACGTCGCGGCCCGGACGCACCTTGCTCCCGGGCCGTTCGTCGAGGGTGCGGTCGCAGCGGCCGTCGCGGCCCAGGGCGGCGCGGGTGCGGAGGAGCTCGTCGGCGTCGTGCGTGGGGCTGCCGGCTCGGTCGCGCAGGCGGCGGGGGCGGTGCCTGACGGTCCGGTTCCCGACGGTCCGGTGCCCGGCTCTCCTGCGTCCGACGACGGCGCGGACGGCGTCGTCGCCCGGAGCGTCACCGTCGTCAACCCGCACGGCCTGCACGCCCGGCCTGCGGCCGAGGTCGCGAAGCTCGCGGCGGGCCTGCCCGCCGCGGTGACGCTCGGCGGCGTCGACGCGACGAGCGTCCTCGCGCTCATGGCGCTCGGCGCCACAGCGGGCGCGGAGCTCGAGGTCACGGCTCACGGCGCCGGTGCGTCGGAGTCGGTCGACGCGGTCGTCGAGCTCGTCACGTCGGGCTTCGGCGAGGTCTGAGCCACAGGCCGGGGGCGGCGGGTCCGGGCCCGCGTCCAGCAGGCGCGGGTATCCTTCGGGGCGTGCACGCGTCCTCCGGTCTCCCCGTCCCCGGCCAGCCCATCGAGGCCAAGCCGTCCGCCCGCAAGCAGTTCACCTCGACGATCCTCGTGCTCGAGGCGTTCGTCGTGCTCTTCGCGTGCTTCGTCGCGATGGGTCTCCAGGGCGTGACGGGCGCCGGTGTGGACGCCGTTCCGGAGATGTCGGACGCGACGATCTGGACGGCCGGCGCCATCCTCATGGTCGTTCTTGTTGTCCTCTCTCGCTTCGTGGGGAGCCCCGAAGGGCTCGTCGCGGGCTCGGTCGTGCAGGTCGTCGTCCTCGCGACCGGACTCGTCGTGCCGATGATGTTCATCGTCGGGGCCGTCTTCGCGGTGCTGTGGGTGATGTCGCTGCGCCTCGGCGGGCGCATCGACCGGGAGCGCGCCGAGTACGACGCCGCTCACCCCGAGACCGCTCCCGACGCCTGACGTCTCACCCCTCGGCGCAACGCGGACCTGCGGTGCGCGCCGGGTCCGGACGGTAAGGTCGGACGTATGAGTTCCATCCAGCGCACCCTTGTCCTCGTCAAGCCCGACGGCGTCTCCCGCGGCCTCACCGGTGAGATCCTGCGCCGCATCGAGGCGAAGGGCTACCGCCTCGTCGCGCTCGAGCTGCGCACGGCGCCGGACGCGCTCCTCGAGGAGCACTACGCCGAGCACGAGGGCAAGCCTTTCTACGCTCCCCTCGTCGACTTCATGGGCTCGGGCCCGCTCGTCGCGGCCGTCGTCGAGGGCCACCGCGTCATCGAGGGCTTCCGCTCGCTCGCGGGCACGACCGACCCGACGTCCGCCGCGCCCGGCACCATCCGTGGCGACCTCGGCCGTGACTGGGGCCTGCCCGTCGCGCAGAACCTCGTCCACGGCTCCGACTCGCCCGAGTCGGCCGCACGCGAGATCGGCCTGTGGTTCCCGGGCCTGTGACGGTGTAGCCCGCGCAGCGTGAACTGCTCCGCGCCGTCGACCGTGCCCGCGGTCGGCGGCGCGGTCTCATGTGTGTCAGGTTGTCCACAGTCCGACACCTCCGCATGCGTTCGTCCGAGATGGGCCCTAGGTTCGACGACGAACCCGACCCGGAGGACGCTATGCCCACGCCTGCCACTCGTCCGCACGATGCCCGCTCACGCGCTGTGGTCGCGTGCGTCGCGAGCGCTGTGCTCGCGCTCGTGCTCGGCGCGTGCGGTGAGGACGAGCCCCTGCTGAGGCCCGCTCCGACGACGGCCGCACCGACCGCGGCAGCGACCCCCTCGGCGTCGCCGGCGCCGGCGCCGACCCCGAGTGTCGAGCCAAACCCCGCCGGGCTCCAGCCGCTGCCTGCCGACGAGATCGACGCATCGTTCGTCACCATCGAGAACTTCTTCAAGGCTTACGAGTACGGGCTCGAGTCGGGGGATCCGGCGCCCCTTCGGTCGGTGTCCGGCAAAAACTGCCACATGTGTCAACTGCTCGACGACAACATCGTTACCTTTGCCGAGGCCGATGCAGAAGTGACCGGTGGCAAGTTCGCGATCCAGGTCGCCACGCTCCTCGAGAGCACGAACCCCGGACACCAGGCGTGGCGACTCACGATGACGCAGACGCTGACCACGATCACCGAGCACGATGGAGAGAAGTCGGAGCTCAGGTCCTTCGACGGCGATGCGCTCGTCGAAGTCGCGGTCGGGGACGAGTTTGCGGTCACCGCCATTGACACCACTGTTGACGAGTGAGGCCCATCGTTGAGCGTGCCACGAGGCGTCGACTTCGTGCCGGGGTCTGGGGTGCGTTCCTCGCGGCGTCCTCGCTCGGATGCCTCGCGTCGAGTCCTTGTGCAGCGGCCATGGCGGGTGCCGAGGTGTTGCCTCTTGTCCGCCTCGCTGGGCTGGGTTCGGACTTCGACGATGACTCGAAGGTCCGTGTTCGCGACGAGGACGTAGGCGGCACCGGAACCCCTCGTGACGAACCGGCGCCGCCCGACACTCTGGTTCAGAGACATCCGTGGCAGATCGAGGACTGCCAGATCATCACGATCCCGGTGGCGGAGCCTGATCTGCGGGCCTGGTGCGAGGCGCCCACGGCGTTCGTCTGCCCGGAGGGCTCGGTCGTGGTGACGCCCATGAAGTACCGGGTCCGGCCGTCGGGTGGCACGGCGGAGGACTGGTCGGGCTGGCGGCTGCTCAACGGTCCCTGTGCGCGGGAGATCGAACCGGTGGACGATCTTGCCGAGGCGATGGCCCGCGAGCTCAGGACGTTGAAGATCCCCGCGAAGCGGGCGCGGATCGCGCCGGTGACGACGTGGTTCACGGTGCAGGTCCCCATGACGTACTTCACGGACGCGGGCGTCGAGCACATGCGGACGACCGTGCTCGGGACGGAGGTCGAGCTCGAGCTGACTCCGACACTCTTCTCGTGGGACTCGGGAGACGGTTGTGAGCCGGTGACGTCGAGGGAACCGGGTGCGGCGTACCCGGACCGAACCGTGACGCACACGTACACGACGGTCGGCGAGTACCGGGTGACGTTGACGACGACGTGGTCGGGCCGGTTCCGGGTCATGGGCACGGACGGGTGGCGTCCGATCGACGGCACGGGGTCGACGACCCACTCTTCGGCAAGGTTTGAGACCCGTGAGGTGCGCTCCGTCCTCAGCTGAGGGGGCCGGGGTTGAGCCTTTCTTGCTGCATGCGCCGATAGGCTCGTCCCCGTGCACCTCAAGACGCTCACCCTGCGCGGGTTCAAGAGCTTCGCGTCAGCGACGACGCTGAGCCTCGAGCCCGGTGTCACGTGCGTCGTCGGGCCCAACGGCTCGGGCAAGTCCAACGTCGTCGATGCCCTCGCGTGGGTCATGGGGGAGCAGGGCGCCAAGACCCTGCGTGGCGGCAAGATGGAGGACGTCATCTTTGCGGGGACGTCGGGCCGTCCGCCGCTCGGTCGCGCCGAGGTGTCGTTGACGATCGACAACTCCGACGGTGCCCTGCCGATCGAGTACTCCGAGGTGACGATCACCCGCACCCTCTTCCGCAACGGCGGGTCCGAGTACCAGATCAACGGTGCGCAGTGCCGGCTGCTCGACATCCAGGAGCTCCTCTCGGACTCTGGCCTCGGCCGCGAGATGCACGTCATCGTCGGGCAGGGTCGCCTCGACTCGGTGCTGCGGGCGACCCCGGAGGAGCGTCGCGGGTTCATCGAGGAGGCCGCGGGCGTCCTCAAGCACCGCAAGCGCAAGGAGAAGGCGCTCCGCAAGCTCGACTCGATGCAGGGCAACCTCGTGCGTCTCGGCGACCTCACGACGGAGATCCGGCGGCAGCTGGGCCCCCTCGGAAAGCAGGCGGAGGTCGCACGGCGTGCCCAGGCGGTGCAGGCGGACGTGCGTGATGCGCGTGCGAGGCTCCTCGCGGACGACCTCGTCCAGCTCACCTCGACGCTCGAGCAGGAGAAGGCCGACGAGACGGCGCTGCGCGCCGAGACGGAGCGCGTCGAGCGGGAGCTCGCCGAGGCGCGAAGCGAGCTCGCGGCGCTCGAGGCTGCCGCGGCCGAGGCCGCGCCGCGCCTCACGGAGATCGCGGAGACCTGGTACCGGCTCTCGTCGTTGCGCGAGCGGCTGCGCGGCACGCAGCAGCTCGCGACGGAGCGCGTGCGACTCCTCGGGGCGCCTGAGCCCGCCGAGCAGCGCTCGGACCCGCGTGTGCTCGAGGAGCAGGCAGAGCGTGTGCGCGCGTCGGAGGCGGAGCTGCAGGCCGAGGTCGAGGCGGCGCGCGCGACGCTCGACGCTGCACTCGAGGCGCGCACCGTCGCGGAGACGGCCGCGAAGGACGCCGAGCGGGCCGTCGCGACGCTCCTTCGGGGAGCGGCCGACCGTCGCGAGGGGCTCGCCCGGCTCGCCGGGCAGGTTGCCGCGAAGCGTTCGCGCGCGGAGGCACGCGCCGCGGAGATCGAGCGGCTGCGCGAGGCGGCCGACGCCGCCAGGGCGCGCGGCGAGGCCGCCGCGGGTGAGCTCGGCCTCCTCGAGACCGAGGTCGAGGACGTCGAGGAGGGCGAGGAAGGGCTCGACGCGGCGCACGAGGCCGCGCTCGAGGTGCTCGAGGCTGCGCGCGCGACGCTCACGGACCTGCGCGAGCGGCTAGCGACGGCACGCCAGGACGCCGTGACGGCGCGTGCTCGCACCGAGACGCTCGAGCTGAGCCTCGACCGCAAGGACGCGGTCGGCGCGGTGCTCGCGTCCGACGACGTGGCGCTCGCCGAGGTTCTCGGCTCCCTTGCGGCGCTCCTCACGGTCGAGCCCGGCTACGAGGAGGCCGTCGCGGCCGCGCTCGGGCCTGTTGCTGACGCGCTCGCTGTCGGCTCGGTCGGGGGAGCGGTCGACGTCGTGCGCTGGCTGCGCACCGACGACGCCGGCCGCGCGAGCCTCGTCGTCGCGGGCGTCGATGCTCCTGAGGGTCCGACCGTGCCCGACGGCTCCGTCCTGCTCGCCGACGTCGTCACGACGTCCGCTGCCCTCGCTGGCGCCGTTCGCACGCTGCTCGCGGGCCACGTCGTCGTCGACGACCTCGTCGCCGCGCGCACCCTTGTCACCGCGCACCCCGCGCTCACCGCGGTGACGCGCGCGGGCGACGTCCTTGGCGCTGTCCGCGCGCACGGCGGCTCGGCCGCCGCGCCGTCCGTCCTCCATCTCCAGGCTGCGCTCGACGCGTCGCGGGCCGCGCTCGCGGACGCGGAGCGGCGCGAGACGGACCTCGCCGCGCGGATCGAGACCGCCGCGGCCCGCGAGGCCGAGGCGTCCGACGTCCACGAGGAGGCGCTCGACCGGCTCCACGAGTCCGACGCCGCGATCGCCGCGATCGCCGAGCGGCTCGGTCATCTCGGCGCGGGTGTCCGTGCCGCGCAGGCCGAGGCCGACCGGGCGGGGGCCGCTCTCGAGCAGGCGCAGGCCGCGCTCGTCGCCGAGCAGGCCGAGCACGCCGAGCTCGCTGCACGCCTCGAGGTCGCCGAGGCCGAGCCTGCCGACTCCGAGGAGGCTGTCGCCGAGGCGACCGCCGCCCGCGACGCCGCCCAGCAGCGCGCGACCGAGGCGCGGGCCGCCGAGACCGAGGCCCGCCTCACGCTGCGCACGAGCGAGGAGCGCGCCCGCGCCCTCGCGGGCCGTGCCGCCTCGCTCGACCGAGCGGCGGCTGCCGAGCGGCAGGCCGCCGAGAAGGCTCAGCGACGTGCCGCCCGTCGGGCCGCGCAGGCGTCGCGCGCGCAGGCCGTCGCGACGGGTGCAGCCCTCGCAGTCCGCACGGCCGAGGAGTCGCTCGCGGCCGCGACCGTCGCCCGCGAGCAGGCCGAGGCCGAGCGCACCGCGCGCGACGGCCGTCTTGCCGAGGTCCGCGCCCGCGTCGAGTCCCACGCGGGTCGCCTGCGCGATCTCACCGACGTCGCGCACCGCGACGAGCTCGCCCGCGCCCAGCAGCTCCTGCGCATCGAGCAGCTCCACGAGCGCGCCGTCGCCGAGCTCGGCCTCGACCCCGAGGTCCTCGTCGACGAGCACGGCCCTGACCGGCCCGTGCCCGCGCTCGCCGAGGACGGCACGCCCGAGGTCGACGAGGACGGCACCCCCGTGACGCGGCCCTACGTGCGCACCGAGCAGGAGAAGCGTCTCGCACGCGCCGAGCGAGACCTCGCGCGCCTCGGCCGCGTCAATCCTCTTGCCCTCGAGGAGTTCGCCGCGCTCGAGGAGCGTCACCGCTTCCTCGTCGAGCAGCTCGATGACCTCAAGCGCTCGCGCGCCGACCTGCTGCAGATCGTCAAGGAGATCGACGATCGCGTCGAGCGCGTCTTCGCCGACGCGTTCCGCGACACCGCCGCGCAGTTCGAGCGCGTCTTCGCTCGGATGTTCCCGGGCGGCGAGGGGCGCCTTGTCCTCACGGACCCGGAGAACATGCTGACGACGGGCCTCGAGGTCGAGGCGCGCCCCGCGGGCAAGAAGGTCAAGCGGCTCTCGCTGCTCTCGGGTGGCGAGCGTTCCCTCACGGCGGTCGCGCTGCTCGTCGCGATCTTCAAGGCGCGGCCGAGCCCGTTCTATGTCATGGACGAGGTCGAGGCCGCGCTCGACGACACGAACCTCGGCCGCCTCCTCGAGGTCTTCCGTGAGCTGCAGGAGGACTCCCAGCTCATCGTCGTCACGCACCAGAAGCGCACGATGGAGATCGCGGACGCGCTCTACGGCGTGACGATGCGCGACGGTGTGACGACCGTCGTGAGCCAGCGGCTGCGGGAGGACGTGGCCTGAGGGACGGCGCGTGCGGGCGCGGTCGTCCGGCCGTGGAGATCCTGTGCGGGTCGCGGGCAACGGGGCGCGCGCACGGGCCCGGGCCGCAAAGTCGTCCCACAATAGAGTGGTGCCCGAGTACATCCTCACCTTCGTCGTCGCCCTTGCTGCAGCAGCTCTCGTCATCGCTGCAGCCGCCTTCCTGACGACCGAGCGCTTCGGCACGGGACGTGGTGCGCGCGGTCTGCGCCAGGACACGCGCCGCGCGTGGGACGTCGTGCGCCGCCGGCGCCCGTTGACGACGCCCGCCGCGAGCGACGAGCTCGAGCGCGTCGTGAGCGCCGAGCCGGTCGAGACGTCGCTGGACGACTTCTTCGCCGCGAACGTCACGCCTGGTACGGGGTATCTCGACGCCGAGGTCCTCGTCGACCGCGTCGGGCGCGCCGCGACCGCGGCGAAGGCCGCGGCCTCGCGCACGACGTCCCGCGCGAGCTGATCCGGCGCGCGGAGCGCCGCGCAGCCACCCGGCTCGACCTGAGAGACTAGGGCCATGCCCGAGAACTTCTGGATCTGGATCGTCCTCGGCGTCGTGCTCCTCGGCCTTGCCGGCGGTGCCGCGCTGCTCGCCCCCCGACTCTCGCGTCGTCCGCAGGAGCCCCGACCCGCTGAGCGGCCCGCACCGACGACGCCCGAGGCGACCGACACCGACGCCGAGACTGCCCCTGTCGACACCGTGCCGACGCTTCCCGAGGCCTCGGCCGAGGTCGAGGCGCCCGCCCTCGACGTCCCCGAGCCCGTCACGGGCCGCCTCGCCCGTCTGCGGGCGCGGCTCGCACGCTCGGGCTCGCCGCTCGGCGCGCGCCTGCTCGCGGTCCTCTCGCGCGACCACCTCTCCGAGGACGACTGGGACGAGCTCGAGGAGACGCTCCTGCTCGCCGACGTCGGCGCGGGCCCGTCGGCCGAGCTCATCGACGCGCTGCGCACGCAGGTCCGCGTCTACGGCGTCTCCGACCCTGCGCAGGTGCGCGCGATGCTGCGCACCGCGCTGCTCGACCTCGTGGACCCGAGCCTCGACCGGTCGCTGGCGACCGACCCGACCCTCGGCGAGGACGGTGCGCGCGTGCCGTCGGTCGTGCTCGTCGTCGGCGTGAACGGCACGGGCAAGACGACGACGGTCGGCAAGCTCGCGCGCGTCCTCGTGGCCGAGGGGTCCGAGGTCGTCCTGGGTGCGGCGGACACGTTCCGCGCGGCCGCGGCCGACCAGCTCGAGACGTGGGGATCGCGTGTCGGCGTGCCCGTCGTGCGCTCGGACAAGGACGGCGCGGACCCCGCCGCCGTCGCGTTCGACGCCGTGCGGCGCGGGCGCACCGACGGCGTCGACGTCGTGCTCGTCGACACCGCCGGCCGCCTCCAGAACAAGTCGGGGCTCATGGACGAGCTCGGCAAGATCCGTCGGGTCATCGAGAAGGAGGCCCCGCTGCGCGAGGTCCTTCTCGTGCTCGATGCGACGACGGGTCAGAACGGCCTCATGCAGGCCCGCGTCTTCGGCGAGGTCGCGGGCGTCACGGGCATCGTGCTCACGAAGCTCGACGGCACCGCGAAGGGTGGCATCGTCGTCGCGGTGCAGCGCGAGCTCGGCGTCCCGGTCAAGCTCGTCGGCCTCGGCGAGGGCCCGGACGATCTCGCACCGTTCGAGCCCGAGGCGTTCGTCGACGGGCTGCTCGGCGACTGACGCCCCGTGGGCAGCACGAAGGGCCGCGACCTGCGAGGTCGCGGCCCTTCGTCGTCTGCGACGCACGTGAGGCAGCGCTCCCATCCACAACGGATCTTTAACGCATATCGAGCGGCGTGAAACATGATGTTCACGCGCGGGCACCGAGTGTCACACGTCTGGAACATCGCCCGCCCGCCGTCGAAACGTGCGCGCACGAATGTAGGTCCCGGGCCGGCCGAGGGGCTGGCGATGGGAGAACGTCATGGAATTCGACACCGGAGCGGCCGCCTGGATGCTGATGTCAGCGTCCCTCGTGCTGCTCATGACGCCCGGTCTTGCCTTCTTCTACGGAGGCATGGTCCGGAGCAGGTCCGTGCTCAACATGATGATGATGTCGTTCGGGGCGATGGCCGTCATCGGCGTCATCTACGTCCTGTGGGGCTGGTCGATGTCGTACGGCTCGTCCGTGCTCGGCCTGTTCGGCAACCCGTTCGACCAGTTCGGTCTCGTCGGGACCCTGCAGGACGCGAACGGCGAGTGGATCGCGGGGGTCGGGAACTACCCGCAGGTCATCGACGTCGCCTTCCAGGTGACGTTCGCGATCATCACGACCGCGCTCATCTCGGGTGCGATCGCCGACCGCGTGAAGTTCGGCTCGTGGATGGTCTTCGTGCCGCTCTGGGTGACGCTCGCGTACTTCCCGATGGCCCACATGGTGTGGGGCGGTGGCCTCCTGTCCGGCTCTGAGGACGGCATCGCCGCGAAGATCTTCGGCGTCGTCGACGGCGCGGCCGCGGTAGCCCCGGTCGACTTCGCGGGCGGCACGGTCGTCCACATCAACGCCGGTGTCGCGGGCCTCGTCCTGGCGCTCATCATCGGCAAGCGCAAGGGCTTCGGCACCGAGCCGATGCGCCCGCACAACCTCCCGTTCGTCATGCTCGGCGCGGCGCTGCTGTGGTTCGGCTGGTTCGGCTTCAACGCGGGCTCGGCCTTCGCGGCCGACGGTGCCGCGGGCCTCGCCTGGGTCAACACGACGTCGGCCACGGCCGCGGCGATCCTCGCCTGGCTGCTCGTCGAGAAGATCCGCGACGGTCACGCGACCTCGCTCGGTGCCGCGTCAGGCATCGTGGCCGGCCTCGTCGCGATCACGCCGGCCGCCGGCGTGCTCAACCCGGTCACGTCGCTCGTCCTCGGCGCGATCGCCGGCGCCTGCTGCGCGATGGCCGTCGGGATCAAGTACCGCCTCGGCTTCGACGACTCGCTCGACGTCGTCGGCGTCCACCTCGTCGGTGGCCTCGTCGGCACCGTCGGCATCGGGTTCCTCGCCTCCGAGGGCGGCCTGTTCTTCGGCGACGGCGTCAAGCTCCTCGTCGTCCAGGTGGTCATCGCGCTCGTCGCCATCCTCGTCTCTGGCGTCGTCACCGGAGTCCTCGGGTTCGGCATCAAGAAGATGATCGGCTGGAGGGTCTCCGAGGAGGCCGAGGTCGGGGGAATCGACCTCGCCGAGCACGGCGAGCAGGCATACGAGACGATCGGCTCCGGCCGAGTCATCCGAGAGGCGTGAGAAACATGAAGCTCATCACCGGAGTCATCCAGCCCCACCGCCTCGACGAGGTGAAGAAGGCCATCGAGGCCGCAGGGGTACGCGGCATGACCGTGAGCGAGGCGAGCGGCTACGGCCGGCAGAAGGGCCACACCGAGGTCTACCGCGGTGCGGAGTACACGGTCGACCTCGTGCCGAAGATCCGTGTCGAGCTCGTCGTCGACGACGCCGTGGCTGCGGCCGTCGTCGAGGCGATCGTCGGCGCGGCCCAGACGGGCCGGATCGGCGACGGCAAGGTGTGGGTCGTGCCGGTCGAGGACGTCGTCCGCGTCCGGACCGGTGAGTCCGGCTCCGACGCCCTCTGAGAGGAGCGACCGTGCCCGACGACCTCACGCCGTGTGAGGTCGGCCCGGGGCAGCAGGTCCCGCACCCCGCCGGGGTGCGGGACCTGCGGTCCTTCCGGCTCGACCTGTGGCGTTCGTCCCCGGCCCCGCTCACGGACACCGCCTCGGCGGCGCTGCGGGAGCGCGCGACGGACGTGACGCTCACGCTCCTCGCGGGGCTGTGGGACGAGGTGCTCGACGGCGACGACGGTGAGGGGCTCGCCCTCGCGGTCGTCGGGTCGCTCGCGCGCGGCCACACGGGGCCGTGCTCGGACCTCGACCTCGTGCTGCTCCACGAGGGCCGCAGCCGCGACGCCGACCGGGTGCGGCGCGTCGCCGAGCGGCTCTGGTACCCGCTCTGGGACGCGGGGCTCGAGATCGACCATGCGGTGCGTTCGCTCGCGCAGTGCCGCCGCGTGGCGACGAGCGACGTGCCCGCGGTCGTCGGGCTCCTCGACACCCGGCACGCCGCGGGGGACGCGACTCTCACCGCGCGGGCCGCGTCCGCTGTCCTCGCGGACTGGCGCGGCGCGGCGCGGCGCCGTCTGCCCGAGCTGCTCGCGTCGGTGGGCGAGCGGGCCGAGCGAAAGGGTGAGCTCGCGTACCTCGTCGAGCCAGACCTCAAGGAGGCGCGCGGCGGGCTACGGGACGCGACGGTCCTCGCGGCGCTCGCCGCTTCGTGGCTCACGGACCGGCCGCACGGCGACGTCGACGCTGCGCTCGGGCACCTGCTCACGGTGCGTGACGCGCTCGCGTCCGTCACGGGTCGCCCGACGAACCTGCTGCTCAAGGCCGACCAGGCCGAGGTCGCGCGGGTCCTGGGGCTCGCGCCGGGGGAGAGCGGTGCCATGGGCGACGACGCTCGCGCGGAGCGTGCCTCGCCCGACTCGGACGACGCCGCCCTCGCCGCGACCGACGAGCTGCTCGCGGGCCTCGCGGAGGCGGGCCGCACCGTGACGGCGGCGCTCGAGACGACTGCGCGCCGTGCGCGTCACGCACTCACGCGGACGGTCGTGCTGGGACCGCGCGTCGTCCGGGGTCGGCGCGTCGCGCCGCGCCTGCGGGCCGTCGCGGACGGCCTCGTCGAGTTCGACGGCGAGCTCGTCCTCGCGGTGGACGCCGCGCCCGAGCGCGACCCGCTGCTCCCGTTGCGCGCGGCCGCGACCTCGGTGCGGACCGGCCTGCCCCTCTCGCCCGTCACGGCGGGCAACCTGCGCGCGTGCCCTCCGCTGCCCGAACCCTGGCCCGCCGTCGCGCGACAGCACCTCCTCGCGCTGCTCGGCGGCCGGGAGGCGCAGGTGCCCGTGTGGGAGGCGCTCGACCTCGCGGGCGTCGTGACGACGTGGATCCCCGAGTGGGCGGGGGTGCGCAACCGTCCGCAGCGCTCGCCCGCGCACCGGCACACGGTCGACCGGCACCTCGTCGAGGTCGCGGCGCGCGCCGGGCACGTCGACGGTCTCGCGCCCGACGAGCGCCGCACGCTGCTGCTCGCGACGTTCCTCCACGACATCGGCAAGCGGGCGGGCGCGGCGGACCACTCCGTCGCGGGCGCTGCACTGGTGCCGCAGATCCTCGGCCGCTGCGGCGTCGACGACGGCGTGGTCAGCGACGTCACGCTTCTCGTGCGCCACCACCTCACGCTCGCGCGCCTTGCGACGAGCGCGGACCCGGACGACCCGGCGACGGTCGCCGAGCTGTGCGAGGCCGTCGCCGGGCGCCCCGACCTGCTGCGGATCCTGCGGGCCCTCACGGAGGCCGACTCGTCGTCGCTCGGTCCGCACGGCTGGACCGCGTGGCGGGCCCGTCTCGTCGACGACCTCGCCGCGCGAGGACTCGCGGCCATGGACGGGTAGGCTGGCGGCTGACCTACAGCCCCGTGATCGTGAGGGATGCCCCGGTGTTCGCCACCCTGTCCGACCGCCTGACGTCGACGTTCAAGAACCTCCGCTCGCGCGGACGCCTCTCCGAGGCGGACATCGACGCGACCGTGCGCGAGATCCGTCGCGCGCTCCTCGACGCCGACGTCGCGGTCCCCGTCGTGCGGGAGTTCGCCGCCGCGGTACGCGAGCGGGCGCTGTCCGTCGAGGTCTCGGGCGCGCTCAACCCGGCGCAGCAGGTCGTGAAGATCGTCAACGAGGAGCTCGTCGCGATCCTCGGCGGCGAGGGCCAGCGCGGTCTCACGCTCGCGAAGAACCCGCCGACGGTCATCATGCTCGCGGGCCTCCAGGGCGCCGGCAAGACGACGCTCGCGGGCAAGCTCGCGCTCCACCTCAAGGAGAAGGGCCACACGCCGCTCCTCGTCGCGGCTGACCTTCAGCGTCCCAACGCGGTCACCCAGCTCAAGGTCGTCGGCGAGCGAGCGGGCGCGCCCGTGTACGCGCCGCACCCGGGCGTCGCGGGGGAGGACGAGGTCCCGACGGGCGACCCGGTCGCCGTCGCGCGCGCCGGCGTCGAGACGGCGCGCTCGCGCCAGCACGACGTCGTCATCATCGACACCGCCGGCCGCCTCGGCGTCGACACAGAGCTCATGGCGCAGGCGCGTGACATCCGTGACGCGACGCAGCCCGACGAGGTCCTCTTCGTCATCGACGCGATGATCGGTCAGGACGCGGTCGCCACGGCGAATGCGTTCGCCGAGGGCGTCGACTTCACGGGTGTCGTCCTCTCGAAGCTCGACGGCGACGCGCGCGGCGGTGCCGCGCTCTCGGTCGCCCGCGTGACGGGTCGCCCGATCCTCTTCGCGTCGACCGGTGAGAAGCTCACCGACTTCGAGGCGTTCCACCCTGACCGCATGGCGTCGCGCATCCTCGACATGGGTGACGTCCTCACGCTCATCGAGCAGGCCGAGAAGGCGTTCGACGCCGATCAGGCCGAGAAGATGGCGGCGAAGCTCGCGCAGGGCGACGACTTCACTCTCGAGGACTTCCTCTCCCAGATGCAGGCCATGCGCAACATGGGCTCGATGAAGAAGATGCTCGGCATGCTGCCGGGCATGGGCCAGATGCGTGAGGCGCTCGACAACTTCGACGAGCGCGAGGTCGACCGTGTCGAGGCGATCGTGCGGTCGATGACCCCGGGTGAGCGCCGCAACCACAAGATCATCAACGGCTCGCGGCGCGCACGCATCGCCAAGGGTGCGGGCACGACCGCGTCGGCGGTCAACCAGCTGCTCGAGCGCTTCGAGGGCGCTCAGAAGATGATGAAGCAGATGGCACGCGGCGGTGGCGCGGGCATGCCCGGCATGGGTGCCCTGCCGGGCATGGGCGGCAAGAAGTCGAAGGGCCGCGCGCAGGCACCGGCCCGCAAGAAGGCGCGTTCGGGCAATCCGGCCAAGCGGGCCCAGCAGGAAGCCGGGATCGCCGAGGCGCCGCAGGCGGCCGCAGGCTCGGCGTTCGGGCTCGGCGGTGGCGGTGCGGCGTCGGACGCGGCCCCGGACATGGACGAGCTGCGCAAGCTGCTCGGCGGCTGACGCGCAGCACGGGGAGGTGAGCCGCGTGGAGACGCTCCACCTCGCCGGGCCCGTGCGGCTCGGTGACGACGACGTGCGGGCCGAGGCCTGGGTCGTCGGCGGTCGTCTCACCTTCGATCGGCCACGCGGCGACGCGACGCGCGTCGAGGGCTGGGCGGTGCCAGGGCTCGTCGACGTCCACTGCCACGTGGGTCTCGAGTCGACCGGAGCGACCGACCGGGCGGCGGCGCGCGCGCAGGCGCTCGCCGATCGCGACGCCGGCGTGCTGCTCGTGCGGGACGCGGGCTCGCCGCTCGACACGGCATGGGTGCACGACGAGCCCGACCTGCCGCGCCTCGTGCGCTGCGGCGCGCATCTCGCGCTGCCCAAGCGCTACCTGCGTGACTACGGCCGCGAGCTCGCGGGCGTGAGGGAGCTACCCGACGCCGTGGCCGAGGAGGCCGCGAGTGGCGACGGATGGGTGAAGATCGTCGCCGACTGGATCGAGCGCTCCGAGGGCGCGACGGCCGACCTGCGACCGCTGTGGCCCGACGACGTCCTCGCGGACGCCGTCGCGCGGGCGCATGCGGCCGGTGCGCGCGTCACTGCGCACACGTTCGCCGAGGAGGCCCTGCCCGGGCTGCTCGCGGCGGGCGTCGACTGCCTCGAGCACGGCACGGGCCTCACCGCGTCGATGATCGACGAGGTCGCGGCGCGGGGGATCGCGGTGACGCCGACGCTCCTGCAGATCGAGCGCTTCGAGGCGATCGCGCAGCAGGCCGACGGCCGCTACCCGGTGTATGCCGCCCACATGCGCCGCATGCACGTGCGCCGGTTCAAGCACGTGCGGGACCTCTTCGACGCGGGCGTGCGGCTGCTCGTCGGCACGGACGCAGGTGGCACGATCGGCCACGGGCGCATCGCCGCCGAGTGCGCCGAGCTTGCCGCGGCAGGCATCCCGGCGGCCGACGTCCTCGCTGCGGCGAGCTGGCGGACACGCGACTACCTCGGTGTGCCTCCGCTCGGCGAGGGTGCGGAGGCCGACGTCGTCGTGTTCCCGGCCGACCCTGCGGACGACGTCGCGGTGCTCGCCGCGCCGAGCGCCGTCGTCCTCCGCGGCCGCCGCGTCCGCTGAGGGTCCCGGCCCCGCCGGGTCCTGATCCCGCACCTTCCCGTCAATCCGTCGGGAGGGGGAGGGGTGACGCGGCGCACGCAGAACGTGCGTGGCGAGTGGTTGGAGCAGCGCCGGGCATCTGGCAGAATGGTGCGCTGTACTCGGTGTGCCCGGCCCCTCTCTCCGTGCGACGCCGCGTCCTGGACGCTCACGACCTCCGGCCCCACCGGCGTGCGCGAGGGTCCGCCCATACACGAACCAGGAGAGACCACACAGTGGCCACCAAGATCCGCCTCAAGCGCTTCGGCAAGATGCGCGCCCCGTTCTACCGTGTCGTCGTCGCCGACTCGCGCACCAAGCGCGACGGTCGCGTCATCGAGGAGATCGGCAAGTACCACCCCACCGAGGAGCCCTCGCTCATCGAGATCAACTCGGAGCGTGCGCAGTACTGGCTCAGCGTCGGCGCACAGCCGACCGAGCAGGTCGCCGTCCTCCTCAAGATCACGGGTGACTGGCAGAAGTTCAAGGGCCTCCCGGGTGCCGAGGGCACGCTGCGCGTCAAGGGTGACAAGGTCGACCCCGCCGCCGCGATCGCCGCCGCCGCCGAGCAGGCCGAGAAGGTAAAGGCCAAGGCCGCCGAGGCCAAGGCTGCTGCCGCCGCCCCGGCCGAGGCCCCCGCCGACGAGGCTCCCGCGGAGGAGTCCTCGGAGGAGCAGGCCTGATGCTCGCCGACGCCCTGGAGCACCTCGTCCGCGGCATCGTGGACAACCCTGACGACGTCCAGGTCAAGGCCAAGGCCACGCGCCGCGGCGACCTGCTCGAGGTGCGCGTGCACCCCGACGACCTCGGTCGCGTCATCGGACGCTCCGGGCGCACCGCGCGCGCTCTGCGCACCGTCGTCGGCGCTCTCGCCGACGAGCCTGTGCGCGTCGACGTCGTCGACGTCGACCGCCGCTGAGCACGCGCGACCCCAGCACGACCACGTCAGGCCCGGCCCTCCAAGGGCCGGGCCTGACGCGTCCCACCACCTGACGACCGGAGCCCCCATGACCAGCCAGCGCCTCACCGTCGCCCGCCTCGGCAAGCCCCACGGGCTGCGTGGCGAGATCGCGCTCGAGCTCCGCACCGACATCCCCGACGAGCGGCTCGCCGACGGCACGGTCTTCGAGACCGTCCCCGCCTCGGCCGGCCCGCTCACGATCGAGTACACGCGTACTGCGGGCGATCGCTGGTACGCGGCGTTCGTCGAGATCCCCGACCGCACGGCTGCGGAGAACGCTCGCGGCATCGAGCTCGTCGTCGACGCAGAGGACTCCGACGAGGAGGACGCGTGGTACCCGCACGAGCTCGTCGGGCTGCGCGCCGAGCTCGCCGACGGCACCGTCGTCGGAACCGTCAAGGGCCTCGAGCACCTGCCGGCCCACGACATGCTCGTCGTCCTCGAGACGGGCGGCGAGCGGACGCTCGTGCCGTTCGTCCACGCGATCGTCCCGACGGTCGACGTCGCGGGTGGCCGCGTCGTCCTCACGCCCCCCGGCGGCCTGCTCGCGTCCGACGTCGCGAACCTCGAGGTCGTCCCGCCGACGCCCGGCTCGTCCGACGACCGCGCGAGCGACGAGGAGCGCTGAGCGTGCGCGTCGACGTCGTCTCGATCTTCCCCGCCTACCTCGACGCGCTCGAGCTCTCGCTCGTCGGCAAGGCCCGCACGTCGGGCCTGCTCGACCTGCGGGTCCACGACCTGCGCGACTGGGCCCACGACCGTCACCGCACGGTCGACGACACGCCCGCGGGCGGCGGCGCCGGCATGGTCATGCGCCCCGACGTGTGGGGTGCGGCGCTCGACGACGTCCTCACGGAGGGCGCGACGCTCGTCGTCCCGACGCCGTCCGGGCCGACGTTCACGCAGCGCACCGCCGAGGACTGGGCGACGCGCGAGCACCTCGTCTTCGCGTGCGGACGCTACGAGGG
The DNA here is from genome assembly GCF_011300875.1 of Sanguibacter sp. HDW7. Classification (NCBI taxonomy): domain Bacteria; kingdom Bacillati; phylum Actinomycetota; class Actinomycetes; order Micrococcales; family Sanguibacteraceae; genus Sanguibacter; species Sanguibacter sp. HDW7. The sequence goes on from NZ_CP049862.1 coordinate 1,278,661, forward strand.
GATCGACGCACGCGTCGCCGAGCACCACCGGGCGCGCGGCGTTATCGTCGAGGAGGCGTCGATCGGCGACTACGTCCTCAACGGGGGCGAGGTCGCGACGCTCGTCATGGTCGAGGCCGTCGCCAGGCTGATCCCGGGCGTGCTCGGCAACGCCGAGTCGGTCGTCGAGGAGTCGCACTCGGCCGAGGGGCTCCTCGAGTACCCGGTCTACACGCGTCCCGTCGAGTGGGAGGGTCTCGTGATCCCCGACGTCCTCATGAGCGGTCACCACGGCAAGGTCGCCCGCTGGCGGCGCGACCAGGCGCTCGCGCGCACCGCGGAGCGTCGACCTGACATGATCGCGGCGCTCGACCCCGCTCGGCTTGACAAGAAGGACCGGGCGACGCTCGGCGACCTCGGTTGGTGGGTGCACCCCGACGGCGTGCGTCCGGCGGGGGAGTAGCGCGACGTCGCGTGACGCGACGCACGTGGGGCCCGCGCCCGGCGGGTTACCGCCGACAGGCCCCGATGTGGCAGGATAGGACGTCGGTGCGCGCCGGCCTCTGCCACAGGGGAGCGCCTCACGCCAGGACGGGTCCGCCCGTCACGCACCACCCTTTCGGACCGACGGGCCCTTCGCAGGCCCACGATCACGTCCCTGACCTGTGGCAGGACGAGGAGCAATCATGCACATCCTTGACTCCGTCGACGCAGCCCAGCTGCGCACCGACATCCCCGAGTTCCGCGCCGGCGACACCCTCAAGGTCAACGTCAAGGTCGTCGAGGGCAACCGCTCGCGCGTCCAGGCGTTCCAGGGCGTCGTCATCTCGCGTCGCAACGGCGGCATCCGCGAGACGTTCACGATCCGCAAGATCTCCTTCGGCGTCGGCGTCGAGCGTACGTTCCCCGTGAACTCGCCCGTCATCGAGTCGATCGAGGTCGTCACGCGCGGTGACGTCCGTCGCGCCAAGCTCTACTACCTCCGCAAGCTCCGCGGCAAGGCCGCGCGCATCAAGGAGAAGCGCGACTTCGGCCCCAAGGCCTGAGTCCCACGCAGCACCGCTGAGGGCGGGCGACCGACAGGTCGCCCGCCCTCGGGCGTTCCCGTTGCTGGGCCGTGGCCCGGGCGACCGGGTCGAGCGACGTGCCCGGTCCGCGGCCCGGTTGTGCCTCGAGGGGCGCGGGGTGCGACAGTGGACCCCGTGATCCACGAGAACGACACGCACGAGTCGCCCGCGGGCGACGGCTCGCCCGACGACCCGGGGCAGATGCGTCCACGCGGGACGATGCACCGGCGGTCGCGGTTCTCCGCGGCGGTCAAGGAGACGGTCATCATCCTCGTCTCGGCGCTCGTCCTGTCGTTCGTCGTCAAGACGTTCCTCGTGCAGCCGTTCATGATCCCGTCGGAGTCGATGGAGGACACGCTCGTCGCAGGTGACCGCGTGCTCGTCTCGAAGCTCACACCGGGACCGTTCGACCTCTCGCGCGGCGACGTCGTCGTCTTCAAGGACCCTGGCGGCTGGCTCGACGGCGTGCCGGTGAGCCGTGCCGACAACATGCCGTCGTGGCTGAGCACACCGCTGACGATCGTCGGTCTGCGGCCGCAGGACGCGGGGGAGCACCTCATCAAGCGGGTCGTCGGGCTCCCGGGCGACCGCGTGACGTGCTGCACCGACGCGGGCCTGGTCTCGGTCAACGGCGTCCCGATCGACGAGTCGGAATACCTCGCGGCCGGGGCGATCCCGAGCCAGACGGAGTTCGACGTCACGGTGCCGGCGGACTCGCTGTGGGTCCTCGGCGACAACCGGCAGCACTCGGGCGACTCGCGGTACAACGGCGGCAAGGCTGGCGGTGGCTTCGTCCCGCTCGACAACGTCGTGGGTGTCGCGTTCGCCAAGGTGTGGCCGATCGACCGCATCGCGTTCATGCGCAACCCGGGCGACGTCTTCGCAGGCGTCCCGGCGCCGTCCCCGACACCGTGAGGCAGCCGCCCGACACGCTCGTCGAGTCCGCGTGGCTCGCGGAGGGCGTCGAGGTCGTCGCGGGCATGGACGAGGTCGGGCGCGGCGCGCTCGCCGGGCCCGTGACGGTGGGGTGCGCGGTCGTCTCGACGACGACTCTCGCCGAGCCCTTCCCGGCGGGTCTCACGGACTCCAAGCTGCTAAGCCCGTCCGCGCGCGCACGCATCGAGCCTGCCGTCGCGGGCTGGGTGCTCGCGTGGGGCGTCGGGCATGCCTCGCCCGCAGAGATCGACGCGCACGGCATCGTCGCTGCGCTGCGGTCAGCAGGTCTGCGTGCGCTGCGTGCCGCGCAGGTCGCCGGTCCGACGGTGCGTGCGGTGCTGCTCGACGGCTCGCACGACTGGCTCACGGCCGCGGGCCAGGACGACCTCTTCGCGGCCGACGACCCTGAGGACGACGCTGTCGTGCGCGAGGTGCGGACGCTCGTCAAGGGCGACCTGCGCTGCGCGTCGGTGTCCGCGGCGAGCGTGCTCGCGAAGCAGGCGCGCGACCGCCTCATGGCGGAGGCTCACACCCGCCACCCGGGCTTCGGCTGGGCGTCGAACAAGGGCTACGGCTCGCCCGACCACCTCGCGGAGCTGCGTCGCGTCGGTCCGTGCGACGAGCACCGTCGGTCGTGGAGCCTGCCGCCGCGCGACGCGGTGCCCGGTGCCGTCCCGGATGGGGGATGATGGTCGCGTGAGTGCGGAAGACCTCGAGAACTACGAGACCGACATGGAGCTGGCGCTCTACCGGGAGTACCGGGACGTCGTCAGCCTGTTCTCCTACGTCGTCGAGACCGAGCGACGGTTCTACCTCGCCAACCAGGTGGACCTCCAGGTGAGGTCGGCCGCGGGAGAGGTGTACTTCGAGCTGACGCTCGCGGACGCGTGGGTGTGGGACGTCTACCGCACGGCGCGCTTCGTGAAGTCGGTGCGCGTGGTGACGTTCAAGGACGTCAACGTCGAGGAGCTGGCTCGGCCCGAGCTCTCGATCTGACGGTGCGCGGCCCGCCGGGCCGCGTCCGGCGTGGCTGCCCACAGGGAGGGCTCTACGACACCCCGTCCACGGATCGGCAGGGCGCGGATGCGACCTGCCCGTCAGGCACCCCACCCTCTGTCACGGAGGTGGTGGCCATGGTGGCGCACGGACGGACGACGGACCGGCAGGCGGTGGGACGCGCGGGGGAGGACCTCGTGGCCCGGCGCCTCGAGGACGACGGGTGGTGCGTGCTCGAGCGCAACTGGCGCGGGCACGCCGGGGAGCTCGACATCGTCGCGCTCGAGGGGGACGACCTCGTCGTCGTCGAGGTGAAGACCCGGACCGGCACGGGGTTCGGGCATCCTGCCGAGGCGGTGACGCCCGCGAAGGCGGCGCGCCTGCGACGCCTCACGGGGCAGTGGCTCGCGGAGCACTCCCAGCATCCCGCGCGCGTGCGTGTCGACGTCGTCGCGGTGTGGCTGTGCCCGGGCGAGCCGCCGCGGGTCGAGCACCTGCGTGGGATCCTCTGATGGGCCTCGGGACGTCGCGCGGCGTCGCGCTCGTCGGGATGACGGGGCACGTCGTCGGGGTCGAGGCTCACCTGGCTGCGACCGTGCCGGGCTTCACGCTCATCGGGCTGCCGGACACGGCCCTGAGCGAGGCGCGCGACCGTGTGCGCGCTGCCGTGACGTCGAGCGGCCTGCCGTGGCCGCAGATGCGTGTCACGGTCAACCTCTCGCCGGCATCGCTGCCCAAGCACGGCGCGGGCTTCGACCTCGCGATCGCCGTCGCCGTGCTCGCGGGGGCGCGGATCGTCGACGTCTCTGCCCCCCGCGGCGTCGTCCACCTGGGCGAGCTCGGGCTCGACGGTCGCGTCCACCCGGTCCGGGGCGTGCTGCCCGCGGTCGCGGCGGCGGTCGCGGCAGGCGTGCGACGGGTCGTCGTCGCAGCGGCCGACGTCGCCGAGGCGCGGCTCGTGCCGGGCGCGGAGGTCCGTGGCGTGTCGTGCCTCGCGGAGCTCGCGTACGCCTACGGGGCGGACATCGCCGAGCCCGCCGCAGTGCCGACCCCGGCGATGCGGCCTGCACGGGTGCAGCACGAGCCCGCGGGCGACCTCGAGGACGTCCTGGGACAGCACGAGGCGCGGGCCGCCCTCGAGATCGCTGCCGCAGGCGGGCACCACCTGCTCATGGTGGGGCCGCCGGGAGCAGGCAAGACGATGCTCGCCTCACGCCTGCCTGGCCTGCTGCCGGACCTCTCCGAGGCGGAGGCGGTCGAGGTGACCGCGGTCCACTCGGTCGCGGGCACCTTCGACGCAGGCGACGGCCTCGTGCGTCGCCCGCCGTACGAGGACCCGCACCACACCGCGACCGCCGCCGCGCTCGTCGGAGGTGGCAGCGGCGTGCCACGGCCAGGTGCGGCCTCGCGTGCGCACCGCGGCGTCCTCTTCCTCGACGAGTGTCCCGAGTTCGGCGCGCGCGTCCTGCAGACGTTGCGCCAGCCGCTCGAGGACGGCGAGCTCGTTATCCACCGGGCGGGCGGCTCCGCCCGGTTCCCCGCGCGCTTCCAGCTCGTCCTCGCCGCGAACCCGTGCCCGTGCGGGCTCGCCGTCGGTCAGGGCCTGCAGTGCACGTGCACGCCGGTGCAGCGGCGCCGCTACTTCTCGCGCGTCCAGGGGCCGCTGCTCGACCGCGTGGACCTCCAGGTCGAGGTCGCGGGCGTGAGCCGCGTCGACCTCGACCGGGCGGAGCCGGGGGAGTCGAGCGCGACCGTCGCGGCCCGGGTCGCGACGGCCCGGCTCGCCGCCCAGGAGCGTCTTGCGGGCACGCCGTGGCGGCTCAACGGCGAGGTTCCGGGCCGACACCTCCGGGGCATGCTCGGCCGCGGAGGCGGGGTGCTCGCCGACGTCGACCGGGCGCTCGACCGCGGCATGATCTCGCTGCGGGGCGCCGATCGTGTCCTGCGCATCGCGTGGACCGTCGCCGACCTCGCGGGGCTCGAGCGTCCCGGACGTGAGGACGTCGGGCGGGCGCTCGCACTGCGGACGCGCGGAGCGGTCGCGTGACGGGGCTCGTGCCGCCCGGAGCGCCCGACAGGGACCGCGCGGCCGTGCGTCGGGCAGCGGCCGCCTGGAGCGGCCTCGTCGAGCCTGGTGACCGGACCGCAGGGACGCTCCTGCTCGCGGTCGGCCCCGTCGCGGCGCTCGCGTGGCTGCGGGCTGCGTGCGAGCCTGGCACGCGTGCGCGGGCCGTGGCGCGCCTGCGCGACCGGCTCGAGGATGCGCCCGACGAGCTCTCGGCCCGCAGGCTCCTGGCGGCGGTCGACCGCTGGGGGCCGAGGCTCGGACGCATCGACACCGACCGTGACGCGCTCGCGCTGCAACGGCTGGGTGGCCGGGTGCTCGTCCGTGGCGACGACGCGTGGCCCACGGGGCTCGACGACCTCGGGCCGGAGGCTCCCGCGTGCCTGTGGGTCCGTGGAGACCCCGCTGCGCTCGCCGGTCCGCCTGCTGTCGCGCTGGTCGGCGCGCGGGCCGCGACGAGCTACGGCACCGCTGTCGCCGCCGATCTCGCGTGCGGCCTCGCCGATCGCGGCCACCCGGTCGTCTCCGGCGGCGCGTACGGGATCGACGCGGCGGCGCACCGCGGGGCGCTCGCCGGTGACGGTCCGACGGTCGCGGTCATGGCGGGCGGGGTCGACCGGCTCTACCCGGCCGGCAACACCGATCTGCTCGAGCGGGTGCTCGTGCGTGGCGGAGCCGTCGTCGCGGAGGTTCCGGTCGGTGCGACGCCGACGCGCTCGCGCTTCCTGCGTCGCAACCGGCTCATAGCGGCGCTCGCGTCGGCGACGGTCGTCGTCGAGGCCGCGTGGCGTTCGGGCTCACTCTCGACGGCATCGCTCGCCGCAGGGCTCCTGAGGCCCGTCGGGGCGGTGCCCGGCCCGGTGACGTCGATGGCGTCGACGGGATGCCACCGCCTGCTCCGGGAGCAGGACGCCGTGTGCGTGACCTCGGTGGCCGACGTCCTCGAGCTCCTGCCCGGCGGCGCTCCGTCCGGACCTGGTGGGCATGGGGCTGGGACCGATCCGCAGGACGGCCTCGGAGAGGCCGCACGCATGGTCGTCGACGGTCTGGACGCCCGGCGGACGAGCACGCTCGACGAGCTCGTCCCGACGGTCGGGCTGTCGGCCGCGGACGTGCTGGCCGCGCTCGGCGAGCTCGAGCTCGCGGGGCTCGTCGCTCGGGCCGCAGGAGGGTGGGCGCTCACCGTGACAGGACGCCGTCCGGCTGCGCGTTAGGTGCTGTGACCTGGGCAGATCGCCCGACGCGTCACGGGTGGCCGGATCGTGCGGGCCGCGACGGGCGGTCGGCGCGATCGGTGAACAAGTTCTGGCGCGATCTGGCTCAAGCGCGCCGAGTTTGATCGCGCCACGACTCGTGCGTTTTCTGTGATGCGGCTCAGTAGTTCGCCTGTTTCTCGTACGAACCAGACATCTCGTGACTGCTTCCCACGAACAGGTACTTGATCGACGCCGCAGGTCGGGCCACTCTCTTCTCGTGCACGCGACCTCTGGGTACCAGGCTGCGGGCGGGTGGGACGAGCCGCTCGCCCGTTTCTGCGTGGACCTCGGCGTCCAGCGCGGCCTCGCTGCCCACACCGTGCGCGCCTACCGGAGCGACGTTGAGCAGCTTGCGACGTACGCCGCATCGCTCGGCATCGAGGGCCCCGCCGACGTCGACCTCGCGCTGCTTCGCGCCTGGCTCGCAGACATGAGCGAGCGGAACCTCTCCCGTGCGACCCTGGCCCGCCGGGGCGCCTCAGTCCGCTCCTTCTTCGAGTGGGCCTGCCGCTCAGGACGTGTCACGTCGGACCCCGCGGTGCGCCTCGCGAGCCCGCGCAGCGACCGCATGCTGCCCACCGTCCTCGACGTCGACGCGGCGCGCAAGCTCATGGAGACTGCGCGCTCGCGCGCAGAGAGCGGCGACCCCGCGCACCTGCGCGACTGGGCTGCGGTCGAGATGCTCTATGCGACGGGCATCCGTGTCGGCGAGCTCGTCGGCGTCGACGTCGCCGACGTCCAGCTCGCCGAGCGCACCGTCCGTGTCATGGGCAAGGGTGCGCGCGAGCGCATCGTCCCGTTCGGGCTGCCGGCCGGCCGTGCCGTGCACGCGTGGCTCGAGAGCGGCCGCCCCGTCCTCGTCACGGACGCGGCCGAGCCCGCTCTCCTCCTCGGGACGCGCGGGCAGCGCTGGGGACAGCGCCAGATCCGTCAGGTCGTCCACAACCTCGCCGGGCTGGCCGGCGTCGTCGACATCGCCCCGCACGGGCTGCGGCACTCCGCCGCCACTCATCTCCTCGCCGGGGGTTCCGACCTCCGCGGGGTGCAGGAGGTGCTGGGTCACGCGGCCCTCGCCACCACGCAGAAGTACACCCACGTCAGCGCCGAGCGGCTTCGCTCGTCCTACGAGCTCGCGCACCCCCGCGCGTGAGAACAGCCGGAGACACCATGACCACCACCGGTCTTCCGCGTCCTGCAACGGAGCACGACGCCACCGACATCGTCCTCGCCGACCTCGAGGCGGACCTCGCGCCTCGTGACGCCGTCGCGGAGATCTGGGTCGAGTACAAGAGCACCGGCTCCCCGCAGCGTCGCGAAGAGCTCATCGTGCACTACGCGCCGCTCGTCTCCATGGTCGCCTCCCGCATCGCGATGCGTCTGCCGAGCTCGGTCGAGCACGCCGACCTCGTCTCCTACGGCATGTTCGGTCTCATCGACGCGATCGAGAAGTTCGAGCTCGACCGCGAGATCAAGTTCGAGACGTACGCGTCGGCACGTATCCGTGGCGCGGTCATCGACGAGCTTCGTCAGATCGACTGGGTCCCGCGCTCGGTGCGCTCGAAGGCGCGCGCGATCGACCGCGCGCACGCGGAGCTCGAGGCGCTGTGGCACCGTCGCCCGACTGACGACGAGGTCGCGACGCACCTCGGTGTGCCGGTCGTCGACGTCCGCGCGGTCCACGCGCAGGTCTCGCGTGCGAACGTCGTCGCGCTCGACGAGCTGCTCGCCGTGGGCGCCGAGCGTGCCGAGCCGATGTCGATCCTCGACACGGTCGTCCAGGGTCACGGCGACGACCCGGCGCGCAGCTTCGAGGCGAAGGAGTCGAAGTATCTCCTCGGCCGCGCGATCTGCCAGCTGACGGACCGCGAGAAGCTCGTCCTCACGCTCTACTACTTCCAGAACCGGACGCTCGCAGAGATCGGCGCGATCCTCGGGGTCACCGAGTCGAGGATCTCGCAGGTCCACTCGGCCGCCGTCGTGCGGCTCCGTCAGCTCCTCGGCGAGGTCGAGCGCGGCTGACGGGTTCACTGCCGGGCCCAGGGAAGCCCGGCACGTTCGTACGCCGCGGGCACCGTCCGGGGGACGGCGCCTGCGGCGTACTCATGCCCGCAACGGCATGAGTACGATCCGCGGTCGCGCGAGGAGCGCGGCGGGGTCGAGGTAACGCTCTCCGAGACGGACGCCCCAGTGGAGGCACGTGAGCGGGGCGCAGTGCCCGGGTGCCCCGTCGACCCGGGCGACGACGTCCCCGGCGGCGACGCGCGTCCCGACGGTGACGACCGTCGACACGGGCTCGAAGGATGAGCGCAGACCTCCGTCGTGCTCGAGGACGACGACGCCGCGTCCGGCGACGCGCCCGACGAACCCGACGATGCCGTCCGCCGGCGCGACGACGCCGACGCCCGGCGTGGCAAGCATGTCGAGCCCGCGATGACCGGACGCCCACGGGCTGCTGGGGATCTGCGCGGTCCGTGCGACGGTGCCGGTCACGGGCGTCCGCCAGGGCAGCGCGGTGGCCACGGGGTCCGGGGCCGATGTCGTGGCTGCGGGGGAGCGGGCCGCCGAGGCCGCCGGCGCGCACACGAGCGTCGCGACACCGAGGGCGGCGACGAGCCTCACCCGTGAGCTCGATCGCCGCAGCGGTCCGGAACGGGTGAGCGTGGGTGGGATCTGAGGACGGGCCTCGGGTGCGGTCATCGCCCCATCCGACCTGCCGTGTCGACCTGCTGCACATCGTCGGCGCCGTGCTGTGGACGGGTGCCGCGCACGGCCCGGCGGTGGTCAGGTCGGGGCAGGCACCGGAGGCGCCGGGTGGTGGCTTCGTCACACCGGGCGCGGTCCGTCGAGCAGGGCGGCGTCGGGTACGATGGATCCTGCTCCGGGTGTGCCGTGCCTGCACGCGCCCCGGAGACATCGCGCACCTCCCTCCTGGTCAACGTCCGTCGCGTCTCGCGCCGGGCCGCCCAGGGTCACGCGACGTGGTCCGGCCTCGGCCGGTGCTCGCGTGACGGGGTGCCAGGGACCCTCGCCGCCCGGTGCAGGGTCGACAACCACCTCGCGGCCCGACAGGGCCGCTGGACGTGCACGGACGGGCGGAGGATCCGCCACCGTGCCGGAAGGAAGTGCCATGGCAGTCGTGACCATGCGCCAGCTCCTCGAGAGCGGTGTCCACTTCGGTCACCAGACCCGTCGCTGGAACCCGAAGATGAAGCGATTCATCTTCACGGAGCGCAACGGGATCTACATCGTCGACCTCCAGCAGTCGCTGTCGTACATCGACACGGCCTACGAGTTCGTCAAGCAGACGGTCGCCCACGGCGGCTCGATCCTCTTCGTCGGCACGAAGAAGCAGGCCCAGGAGGCCGTCGCCGAGCAGGCCACGCGCGTCGGGATGCCCTACGTCAACCACCGCTGGCTCGGTGGCATGCTCACGAACTTCGGCACCGTGCACAAGCGTCTGCAGCGCATGAAGGAGCTCGAGCAGATCGACTTCGACGACGTCGCCGGCTCGAACCTCACGAAGAAGGAGCTCCTCGTGCTCCGTCGTGAGAAGGAGAAGCTCACGAAGACGCTCGGCGGCATCCGCGACATGGCGAAGGTTCCCTCCGCCGTGTGGATCGTCGACACGAACAAGGAGCACCTTGCGGTCGACGAGGCGCGCAAGCTCAACATCCCGGTCGTCGCGATCCTCGACACCAACTGCGACCCCGACGTCGTCGACTACAAGATCCCGGGCAACGACGACGCGATCCGCGCCGTCGGTCTCCTCACCCGCGTGATCGCCGACGCCGTCGCGGACGGTCTCGTCTCGCGCGCCCAGGGCCGTTCCGGCTCCGAGGCGCCGGCCGAGCCTCTCGCCGAGTGGGAGCAGGAGCTCCTCGCGGGCGACGCTGCTGAGGCCCCTGCCGCTGCTGAGGTTCCCGCCGCCGAGGTGCCCGCCGCCGAGGCCGTCGTGGCCGAGGCTGCTGAGGCCCCCGCGGCCGAGTGACCCACGTGCGGCCGGGCGGTCTACCGCCCGGCCGCACCGGTCCACCACCGACCACCGTCCAGACCGAACGCAAAGGGTGACCACCCATGGCGAACTACACCGCCGCTGACATCAAGGCTCTGCGCGAGCGCACGGGCGCCGGCATGCTCGACGTCAAGAAGGCTCTTGACGAGGCTGACGGCAACTCGGAGAAGGCGCTCGAGCTCCTCCGCATCAAGGGCCTCAAGGGCGTCTCGAAGCGCGAGGACCGCGAGACCACCGAGGGCCTCGTCGCCGTCGACATCCAGACGACCGACGCGGGCGAGACCGGCACGATCATCGAGCTCAACTGCGAGACCGACTTCGTCGCGAAGAACGAGAAGTTCATCGACCTCGCGAGCACGGTCCTCGCGGCCGTCGTCGCCGCGGGTGCGACCGACGTCGAGAGCGCCCTCGCCGCCCCGACCGCCGCGGGCACCGTCGCGGACACCATCACGACGCTGGCCGCCGGCATCGGTGAGAAGGTCGTCCTGCGCCGCGTCGCGTCCGTCTCGGGCGCCAAGGTGACGAGCTACGTCCACCGCACGGCCAAGGACCTGCCGCCTTCGATCGGTGTCCTCGTCGTCACCGACCTCCCCGGCGCAGAGATCGCCAAGGACGTCGCGCAGCACGTCGCAGCGCTCGCCCCCGAGTTCCTCGCCCGCGAGGACGTCCCCGCGGAGAAGGTCGAGAACGAGCGTCGCATCGCCTCGGAGACCGCGCGCAACGAGGGCGGCAACAAGCCCGAGCACATCATCGAGAAGATCGCCGAGAACCGTCTCGGCAAGTTCTTCGAGGACGTCGTCCTGCTCGAGCAGCCGCTCGCGAAGGACCCGTCGAAGAAGGTCGGTCAGGTCGCGAAGGAGGCAGGCGGCACGATCGTGTCGTACGTCCGCTTCCGCGTCGGCAACTGACCCGGTCGTCATCACCGTCGGCCCGGCCCCGCTCCCGGGGCCGGGCCGACGGCGCACCTGCCCAACGCCACCCACGTAGCACCGAGGAGTCCCGATGACCGAGTCCGTCGCACCCCGCCGAGTCCTTCTCAAGCTCTCGGGCGAGATGTTCGGGGGTGGCCAGATCGGTCTCGCGCCCGACGTCGTCCAGCGGATCGCCGCCGAGATCGCCGCCGCTGCGGCCCGCGGCGTGCAGATCGCGATCGTCGTCGGTGGCGGCAACTTCTTCCGCGGCGCTGAGCTCTCGCAGCGCGGGCTCGACCGCGCGCGCGCCGACTACATGGGCATGCTCGGCACGGTGATGAACTGCCTCGCCCTCCAGGACTTCCTCGAGCAGGCCGGCCGCTCGACGCGTGTGCAGACCGCGATCGCCATGGGCCAGGTCGCCGAGAACTACATCCCCCTGCGCGCGATCCGCCACATGGAGAAGGGCCGCGTCGTCATCTTCGGCGCGGGCGCCGGCATGCCGTACTTCTCGACCGACACGGTCGCCGTCCAGCGCGCGCTGGAGACCCGCTGCGACGAGGTCCTCATGGGCAAGAACGGTGTCGACGGCGTCTACACCGCGGACCCCAACACCGACCCGAGCGCGACGCGTCTCGACACGCTCACGTACTCCGACGCGCTCCAGCGCGGCCTCAAGGTCGTCGACTCGACCGCCTTCAGCCTCTGCATGGACAACGGCGCGAAGATGCGCGTGTTCGGCATGAGCGAGCCCGGCAACGTGACCCGGGCGCTCCTGGGTGAGAACATCGGGACCGTGGTGACTGCGGGCTGAGAGCCCGCACGCACCTGACCAGACCTCTGCACGACGAACCCGTACGTGCCGCCTCCGGGCGGCTCAGACAAGGAGCACCGGTGATCGACGAGACCCTTCTCGAGGCCGAGGAGAAGATGGACAAGGCCGTGGAGGTCGCCAAGGAGGACTTCGCCGCGATCCGCACGGGTCGGGCGAACGCCGCGATGTTCGCGAAGATCTTCGTCGAGTACTACGGGTCGCCCACGCCCCTGCAGCAGCTCGCGTCGTTCAACGTCACGGAGGCCCGGACGGTCCTCATCTCGCCCTTCGACAAGACCGCGATGTCCGCGATCGAGAAGGCGCTGCGCGACTCCGACCTCGGCGTCAACCCGTCCAACGACGGCAACGTCGTCCGCGTCGTGCTGCCCTCCCTCACGGAGGAGCGTCGCCGCGACTACGTCAAGCTCGCCAAGGCGAAGGCGGAGGACGCCCGCGTCTCGATCCGTGCCGTGCGCCGCAAGGCGAAGGACATCCTCGACCGGCTCGTCAAGGACGGCGACGCGGGCGAGGACGAGGTCACGCGCGCCGAGAAGGAGCTCGACGGCCTGACGAAGCGTCACACGGACGAGGTCGACGCGATCCTCGCCGCCAAGGAGACGGAGCTTCTCGAGGTCTGATGACCGAGATGCCCGAGGGCGCGACGCCCACCACGACCGCCGGCCGCTCCGGCCGCGACCTGCCCACGGCGGTCGCGGTCGGCGCAGGCCTTCTCGTCGTGGTCGGCCTGGCCCTCTTCGTGTGGCCCCCGGCCTTCGTGGGCCTCGCGGTCCTCGCCGTCGGCGGCGCGCTCTGGGAGCTCTCCCAGGCGTTCGTCCGGCGCGACGTCCACCTGCCGCTCGCCCCGCTGTGGGTCGGTGCGGCCGGGATCCTCGTGTCCGCGTACGTCGCGGGCACGGAGGCGATGTTCGTGTCGTTCGTGCTCACGGTCCTCGGAGCGCTCGTGTGGCGCGCGCTCGACGGCTACGGCCCCCGCGGCCTGCGCGACGCTGCGGCGGCGACGTTCGCGACGGCCTACCTGCCGCTCATGGCGGGCTTCGCGATGCTCATGCTCGCGCAGCCCGAGGGCACGTGGCGCGTGCTGCTCTTCATCCTCCTGCCCGTCGCGAGCGACACGGGCGGGTTCTTCGCGGGCGTGCGCTTCGGCAAGCACCCGCTCGCGCCGGCGATCTCTCCGAAGAAGAGCTGGGAAGGCCTCGCCGGCTCGTTCCTCCTCGCCTCCCTCGTCGGCGTCGTCGGCATGGTGCTGCTCGACGCACCGTGGTGGTGGGGCCTCGTGCTCGGCCTCGCGACCCCGATCACCGGGACGTTCGGCGACCTCGCCGAGTCGCTCCTCAAGCGCGATCTCGGCCTCAAGGACATGGGCACGCTCCTGCCCGGCCACGGCGGGATCCTCGACCGTCTCGACTCGCTCCTGCTCACCGCGCCCTTCGCGTACCTCATGCTGTCGGCCGCCCTCGGCGGCTGAACCGTCCCACCGGAAGCTGATTCACATGACCGACCGCCGCGTACCCGTGACGCTCGACCTCTCGACCCCCGCTGCAGGGCGGCGCGGCAAGCCGCCGCGCCACTTCGCCGACCTCACACCCGCCGAGCGCGTCGAGGTCGTCACGGGCGTGGGCGAGAAGGCGTTCCGGGCCAAGCAGATCGGCCAGCACTACTACGGCCACCTCAGCGCTGACCCCGCCGAGATGACCGACCTCCCCGCGGCCACGCGCGACCGGCTCGTCGAGGCGTTCTTCCCGCCGCTGCTGCGCAGCACGCGTGTCATGGAGGCCGACGGTGGCACGACCGTGAAGACGCTGTGGCGCATGTTCGACCAGGCTCGCGTCGAGTCCGTGCTCATGCGCTACCCGCACCGTTCGACGCTGTGCGTCTCGAGCCAGGCCGGCTGCGGCATGGCGTGCCCGTTCTGCGCGACCGGCCAGCTGGGACTCACGCGGAACCTCTCGACCGCGGAGATCGTCGAGCAGGTCCGCGAGGCTGCGCGCTCGCTCGACCGCGGAGAGATCCCGGGCGGACCGGGCCGTCTGACGAACCTCGTGTTCATGGGCATGGGCGAGCCGCTCGCCAACTACAAGGCCGTCATGGGCACGATCCGCCAGCTCGTCGCGCCGGTGCCCGACGGCATGGGCATGTCGGCGCGCAACATCACGGTGTCGACCGTGGGGCTCGTGCCCGCGATGAAGAGGCTCGCCCAGGAGGGCCTGCCGCTCACGCTCGCGCTGTCGCTTCACGCGCCCGACGACGAGCTGCGCTCGGAGCTCGTCCCCGTCAACACCCGCTGGTCGGTCGACGAGACGCTCGACGCGGCGCGCGCCTACTACGAGGTCACGGGCCGGCGTGTGAGCATCGAGTACGCGCTCATCCGCGACATCAACGACCACGCGTGGCGGGCCGACCTGCTCGGCAAGAAGCTCAACGCGCGCGGTCACGGCTGGGTGCACGCCAACCCGATCCCGCTCAACCCGACCCCTGGCTCGAAGTGGACCGCGAGCGACCCGGCCGTCGAGGAGGAGTTCGTGGCCCGCCTGCGCGGCCACGGCATCCCCACGACGATCCGTGACACGCGCGGCTCCGACATCGACGGCGCATGCGGCCAGCTGGCTGCTGAGGAGGCCTCATGACCGGAACCTTCCCCACGACGACGGGGCTGCGCCGCGGGTACGCCGCGGACGAGGTCGACGCCCTGTTCGCGCGTGCCCGCGCCGAGTACGAGGGCAGCGACGTCCCCGGCGGCGCGACGCTCGACGCGGCGGCGATCCACCGGGTCGCGTTCCCCGTCGTGCGACGCAACGCCTACGAGACGACTGCGGTCGACGCGGCGCTCGACAGGCTCGAGGCGGCGTTCGTCGCGCGCGAGCGCGCCGAGTTCGTCGCGACGCACGGCCAGCAGGCGTGGATGGCGCAGCTCGCGGAGAAGGCGCGCACCCTCTACGGGCGTCTCGGCCGTCCCGACGGCGAGCGCTTCGCGCCCGGCGCGCGTGGCGAGGCGTCGTACGACGCCGACGACGTCGACGCGCTGTGCGCGCGCCTCGTCGGCTACTTCGACCGCGGCGAGGCGCTCACGAGCGCCGAGGTGCGCGAGGCTCGCTTCCGGACGCGGCGCGGCCGAGACGGCTACGGTGTCGGCGCCGTCGACGCGTTCCTCACCCGTGCCGTCGAGGTGCTGCTGGGGGTCGAGTGACCGCGGAGCCGCGGTCGCTCGCGCTGCTCGGGTCGACCGGGTCGATCGGCACGCAGGCGCTCGACGTCGTGGCGCGCAACCCCGAGCGCTTCCGGGTCCGCGGCCTGGCCGCGGGCGGGGGCGACGTCGCGCTGCTCGCGAGCCAGGTGCGCCAGACGCGCGCAGAGGTCGTCGCCGTCGCTGACGCGTCCAGGCGTGACGCTCTCCTCGCCGAGCTCGGCGAGGACGCACGGGGCGTCGAGGTGCTCGGCGGGCCGGACGCGGCGACCCAGGTCGCAGCGTCGGGCGCGGACGTCGTCCTCAACGGCATCACCGGATCTGTCGGCCTCGCGCCGACGCTCGCAGCTCTCCACGCGGGCTCGACGCTCGCGCTCGCGAACAAGGAGTCGCTCGTCGTCGGCGGCGCGCTCGTCAAGGACGCGGTGTCGCGCCCGGACCAGCTCGTGCCGGTCGACTCGGAGCACTCGGCGATCGCCCAGTCCCTGCGCGGTGGCCGACGCGACGAGGTGCGCCGGCTCATCCTCACGGCGTCGGGCGGCCCCTTCCGCGGCTGGACGCGGGAGCAGATGGCCGCCGTCACGGCGGAGCAGGCGCTCAACCACCCGACCTGGTCGATGGGTCCGGTCGTCACGGTGAACTCGGCGTCGATGATGAACAAGGGTCTCGAGCTCATCGAGGCCCACCTGCTCTTCGACGTGCCTGTCGCGGACATCACGGTCGTCGTCCACCCGCAGTCCGTCGTCCACTCGATGGTCGAGTTCCACGACGGCTCGACGATCGCGCAGGCCTCGCCGCCCGACATGCGTCTGCCCATCGCGCTCGGCCTCTCGTGGCCCGAGCGCGTCGCGGACGTCGCGCCCGCGTGCGACTGGGCGCAGGCTCAGCAGTGGACCTTCGAACCGCTCGACGAGTCGACGTTCCGTGCGGTGCGGCTCGCGCGCGAGGCCGTCGCCGCGTCCGCGACGCACCCTGCGGTGCTCAACGCGGTCAACGAGGAGTGCGTCGACGCCTTCCTCGCCGGGCGCATCGGCTTCCTCGACATCGTCTCGACGGTCGAGCAGGTGCTCGGCGAGCACGACGGCCCTGGAACCTCCCATCTCGTTCCCAGCCTCGTGCTCGAGACTGAGACGTGGGCGCGTGCGCGTGCCCACGAGCTGCTCGCCCGCGCCTGAGGCGCACGCTCACGGCCGCGCGGCCGTCGGAAGGAAGGTGGTCGCATGGGCTACGTCATCGGCGTCCTCGTGTTCGTCGTCGGCATGCTCGCGTCGATCGCGCTCCACGAGGTCGGGCACATGGTGCCCGCCAAGCGCTTCGGCGTGCGCGTGAGCCAGTTCATGGTCGGGTTCGGTCCGACGATCCGGTCGTGGACGCGCGGTGAGACCGAGTACGGGTTCAAGTGGATCCCGCTCGGCGGCTTTGTGCGTCTCGTGGGCATGTACGCACCCGCGCGGCCCGTCCCTGTCGGTGCGACGCCTCGCCGCGGCCGCTTCGAGGAGATGGCCGAGGACGCACGCGAGGTCTCGGCCGAAGAGATCCTCCCGGGCGAGGAGGCGCGGGCGTTCTACAACCTCTCGGCGCCCAAGAAGCTCGTCGTCATGCTCGGCGGGCCGTTCATGAACCTCGTCATCGCGGCGGTGCTCCTCAGCGTCGTCACGCTCGGCTGGGGGGTCGCGAGCGCGACGTCGACGCTCGCTGCGGTCGTGCCGTGCGCGCCGACGACGACCTCCGTGACGGACACGTGCGCGGACGGGGCCCCCGGGTCGCCGGCGTCGCTCGCGGGCCTCGAGCCTGGCGACCGCGTCGTCGAGTACGGCGGGCGCTCCGTCGACGGCTGGGAGGAGCTCACGGCACAGATCGCGGCCGTCGGCCCGCACCCGACGACCGTCGTCGTCGAGCGCGCGGGGGAGCGGCTCACCCTCGACCTCGTGCCCGTCGAGCTCACGCGCGCCGTCGTCGACGCCACCGGAGCACCGATCCTTGCCGACGACGGCTCGGAGCGGACAGTGACGTCGACGTACGTCGGCGTCCAGCCGACGGTCGAGGCCGACAGGTCGCTCGCAGCCGTGCCGCAGCAGCTCTGGGCGCAGGTCTCGGGCACCGCCGGCATCGTCGTCACGCTGCCCGGACAGGTCTGGGACGTCGCGCGGACGCTCGTCACGGGTGGGGAGCGCTCAGCGGAGTCGGTCATGAGCATCGTCGGCGTCGGGCGCGTCGCGGGCGAGGTCGGGACGATCGGCGGCGACGAGGTCGGCATCGGCGACCGCGTCGCGGTGTGGCTCTCGCTCCTCGCGAGCCTCAACGTCGCGCTCTTCGTCTTCAACCTCGTCCCGCTGCTCCCGCTCGACGGCGGGCACGTCGCCGGGGCGCTCTACGAGGGTGCGAAGCGCCAGATCGCGCGCCGTCGCGGACGGCCCGACCCGGGGCCCGCGGACACCGCCCGCATGATGCCGGTCGCCTACGGCGTCTTCGTCCTGCTCATCGGGATGAGCGTGCTGCTCGTCGTCGCCGACATCGTGCGACCGGTGACGATCGGCTGACGCCCTCGCGACAGCCCGGCGCGTGACGTGCGCCACCGCGGCTGCGTGGGAATCGTGCACGTGGCTGGTGTCATGCACGTCAGGACGCCCGGACGGGGGATACTGGCGGGGTGAGCGTACCGATCAGTCTTGGCATGCCGGCGGTCAAGGAAGCACCTCCCGTCCTGGCCCCGCGTCGACCCACCCGTCGCATCAACGTCGGGTCCGTCCCCGTCGGCGGAGGCGCACCGATCTCGGTGCAGTCCATGACGACGACCCCGACGACGGACATCAACGCGACCCTTCAGCAGATCGCCGAGCTCACGGCCGCGGGCTGCGACATCGTGCGCGTCGCGTGCCCGTCGCAGGACGACGCCGAGGCGCTGCCGATCATCGCGAGGAAGTCGCAGATCCCCGTCATCGCCGACATCCACTTCCAGCCGAAGTACGTCTTCGCGGCGATCGACGCCGGCTGCGCGGCCGTGCGCGTCAACCCGGGCAACATCCGCAAGTTCGATGACCAGGTCAAGCAGATCGCGCAGGCGGCCAAGGACGCCGGCACGTCGCTCCGCATCGGCGTCAACGCCGGGTCCCTCGACCCGCGCCTGCTGCAGAAGTACGGCAAGGCGACGCCCGAGGCCCTCGTCGAGTCGGCCGTGTGGGAGGCGTCGCTCTTCGAGGAGCACGACTTCCACGACTTCAAGATCTCCGTCAAGCACAACGACCCCGTCGTCATGGTGCGCGCCTACGAGCTCCTCGCCGAGCGCGGCGACTGGCCCCTCCACCTCGGTGTGACCGAGGCCGGCCCTGCGTTCCAGGGCACGATCAAGTCCGCGACGGCATTCGGCGCCCTGCTCAGCAGGGGCATCGGCGACACGATCCGCGTTTCCCTCTCGGCCCCGCCGGTCGAGGAGGTCAAGGTCGGCATCCAGATCCTCCAGTCGCTCAACCTCAAGGAGCGCAAGCTCGAGATCGTCTCGTGCCCGTCGTGCGGGCGCGCGCAGGTCGACGTCTACACGCTCGCCGAGCAGGTGACCGCGGGCCTCGAGGGCCTCGAGGTCCCGCTGCGCGTCGCGGTCATGGGCTGCGTCGTCAACGGCCCGGGCGAGGCGCGCGAGGCCGACCTCGGCGTCGCGTCGGGCAACGGCAAGGGTCAGATCTTCGTCAAGGGCGAGGTCATCAAGACGGTCCCCGAGCACGCCATCGTCGAGACCCTCATCGAGGAGGCCATGCGCATCGCGGCCTCGATGGAGCCCGTCGAGGGCACGGCCCCGTCGGTGAGCGTCGGTCGCTGACCCCAGCACCACCACGGACGAAGCCCGGCGGGTCCTCCCGCCGGGCTTCGCGCGTTCCCACGCACGATGCACGCCGGTCCCCGCGACACGACGGGACGTGCGGCACAATCGCCTCATGGGACGGTGGTTCCGCGGCCAGGGCGCCGCGACGGGATCTGCGGTCCGGGTCCTCACGGACGCGGACGTCCCGGCCGCGCTCGCGCTGTGCGCGGCGGACCCCGTGGCCTCGATCCTCGCGGCGTCGCGGCTGCGACCTGCCCTGCTCGGCGGGCTCGCGGTGGCGGGCGGCCACGGCTGGCTCTACCCGGCGACGGGGGAGCCGCGCGCGCTGTGCTGGGTCGGTGCGAACGTCGTGCCCGTGCTGGGTGACCTCGTGGGCGCCGAGGCCGAGTCCGCGCTCGACGCGTTCGGCGTCGAGCTCCGACGTGGCGGACGGAGGGCGTCGTCGATCGTCGGGCCCGCAGAGCACGTGCTCGGGCTGTGGGACCGGCTCGGTTCCTCGTGGGGGCCGGTGCGGGACGTGCGTCCCGAGCAGCCGTCGCTCGTTCTCGACCGCTCCCCGGACATCGAGCCCGACCCCGAGGTGAGGCTCGCGTCGCCCGACGAGCTCGCGGCGCTGCTGCCCGCGAGCGTCGCGATGTTCCTCGAGGAGGTCGGCTACTCGCCGCTCGGTGCGGCCCCGGGGGCGTACGTCGAGCGGGTGCGGTCGCTCGCGGAGCAGGGACGGACGTTCGTCCGCACCGCGCCGGGTGCGCGCGTGGACCTCGGACCGACGGACGCAGTGGTGGGTGCCGCTGTCCGCAGCGGGCTCCCGGCGCGCGAGCATGTCGTCTTCAAGGCCGAGCTCGGGGCGATCGCGGGCCCTGTCGCGCAGGTGCAGGGCGTGTGGGTGACCCCGGCGCGGAGGGGCGAGGGGATCGCGGCGCCCGCGATGGCGGCCGTCGTCGCGGGCACGCTCGAACGCTTCGGCGTCGTCTCGCTCTACGTGAACTCGTTCAACGAGCGTGCGATCGCGACGTACCGGAGGGTCGGCTTCGAGCAGGTCGGGACGTTCGCGACCGTCCTCTTCTGACGCGGGACCCGCGCGCGGTCGTGGCGCCCGGCGGCGGTAGGATCGACCCCATGCTCCTGCGGATGTCCACGTTGTTCCTGCGCACGCTGCGCGAAGACCCTGCCGACGCGGAGGTGGCGAGCCACAGGCTCCTCGTCCGCGCGGGCTACATCCGCCGGGCGGCCCCCGGCATCTACTCGTGGCTCCCGCTCGGCCTGCGCGTCCTCGCGAAGGTCGAGGCTGTCGTGCGCGAGGAGATGGTCGCGGCGGGTGCGCAGGAGGTCCACTTCCCCGCGCTGCTGCCGCGCGAGCCCTATGAGGCGACGGGCCGCTGGACCGAGTACGGCCCCAACCTCTTCCGGCTCCAGGACCGCAAGGACGCCGACTACCTGCTCGCGCCGACGCACGAGGAGATGTTCACGCTCCTCGTCAAGGACCTGTACTCGTCGTACAAGGACCTGCCGCTCACGCTCTTCCAGGTGCAGACGAAGTACCGCGACGAGGCGCGTCCGCGCGCGGGCCTCATCCGTGGGCGCGAGTTCATCATGAAGGACGCGTACTCGTTCGACATCGACGACGCGGGCCTCGACGCCTCCTACCAGGCGCAGCGTGACGCGTACGAGCGGATCTTCACGCGCCTCGGTCTCGAGTACGTCATCGTCGCCGCGACCGCGGGCGCCATGGGCGGCTCGCGCTCGGAGGAGTTCCTCTCGCCGAGCCCCATCGGCGAGGACACGTTCGTGCGGACGGCCGGCGGCTACGCCGCGAACGTCGAGGCTGTCGTCACGCCGGTCCCGGCCGCGCTCGACTTCTCCGAGGTCCCCGCAGCGTCGGTCGTCCCGACGCCCGACGCGTCGACGATCGGTTCGCTCGTCGCGCTGCTCGACGCCTCCCACCCGCGCACCGACGGTCGCACGTGGTCGGCCGCGGACACGCTGAAGAACGTCGTGCTCGCCCTCACCCACCCGGACGGGGAGCGCGAGATCGTCGTCGTCGGCGTGCCCGGCGACCGCGAGATCGACCTCAAGCGCGCCGAGGCGTCGTTCGCGCCGGCCGAGGTCGAGCCCGCGACCGACGCGGACTTCGCGAAGAACCCGACGCTCGTCAAGGGCTTCATCGGCCCGCAGGTCCTCGGTCGCGCCCACACGGGTGACGAGGACGCGACCCGGTACCTGCTCGACCCCCGCGTCGTCACCGGCACGCGCTGGGTCACGGGCGCCAACGCGGTCGACGCGCACGTCGTCGACCTCGTCGCAGGCCGCGACTTCGTCGGCGACGGCACGGTCGAGGCCGCCGAGGTCCGCCCGGGTGACGTCGCGCCCGACGGCTCGGGCGAGCTCGAGTTCGCGCGCGGCATCGAGATCGGCCACATCTTCCAGCTCGGTCGCAAGTACTCCGAGTCGCTCGGGCTCAAGGTGCTCGACGTCAACGGCAAGCAGGTCACCGTGACGATGGGCTCCTACGGCGTCGGTGTGACGCGTGTGCTCGCGGCGCTCGCCGAGGCCAACAACGACGAGCGGGGCCTGGCCTGGCCCGCCCACGTTGCCCCCGCGCACGTCCACATCGTCGCGACGGGCAAGGACGCGGCCGTCTTCGCGGAGGCCGAGCGCATCGCGACGGAGCTCTCGGCGCGCGGCGTCGAGGTGCTCTACGACGACCGTCCCAAGGTGTCGCCGGGCGTGAAGTTCGCCGACGCCGAGCTCCTGGGTGTCCCGCTGCTCGTCGTCGTGGGCCGCGGCCTCGCCGATGGTGTGGTCGAGGTCCGTCCGCGTGCGGGCGAGGCCGAGCAGCTCGAGGTCGCCGCGGTCGTCGAGACTGTCGCTGCGCGCGTCGCGGAGCTCCTCGCCGACTGATCCCGGTCAAGCACGACGGCGGCCTCTGCACATGACGTGTGCAGAGGCCGCCGTCGTCCCCCTGGCGACTCGTAGCGTCCCTGCACGCTGCGGGAGTGTGCGGAACCGCTACGAGTCGACGAACCGTGGCGACTCGTGGGGCTGGAGCACCATCGAACGGTGCTCAGAACCTTCGAGTCGAAGGAGCTTGGCAACTCGTAGCGTCCCTGCACGCTGCGGGAGTGTGCAGAACCGCTACGAGTCGCGAGGGGGAAGGGGTGTGCTCAGGAGCGTTCGCGGTCGAGGTCACGGCGGTAGCCGAGCGCCGTGAGCACCGTGCACGCGACGCCCCAGCCGACGACGACGACCACGTGGAGCCACGTCGATCCGCCGGTCGTCGCGCCGAACAGCGAGATGTCGTCGGCCGGAGCCATGGCACCCCAGGCGAGCTGCCCGAAGTGGTACGTCGGCAGCCACGGCGCGACCCCCTGGAGCACGTCCGGCAGCTGCGAGAGCGGGAAGAAGAACCCGGAGAGGAACGACAGCGGCAGGAAGACGAGGTTGACGATCGTCGTCACCGCACGCGGCCGTGCCCAGTAGGCGATCGCGGACCCCATGGGGGAGAAGCACACCGTGCCCAGCAGCAGGACGCCGACGGTCGTCGCCAGCCGTGCGGGCGAGAACCCGGCGTCCCCCGCGAGCTGCGCGAGGAGCGCGATGCCCGTGATCGTCACGAGCGACCAGACGAGCGACAGTGCGAGCTTGCCGCCGAAGTACACGCCCATCGGCATGGGCGTCGCGCGCAGGCGACGCAGCCAGCCCTGCTGGCGTTCCTCGGCGAGGTCGGCGCCGAACGTGAAGAGCGCCTGCGAGACGATGCCGTAGCACGCGAAGGACACGAACAGCAGGGCGACGACGCTCGTGCCGCCCGGGAGCGTCTGCTCGGCGTTGGGCAGGCCGAACATCGCGAAGAGGATGACGGGCAGGACGACGACCCCGACGACGTACTCGGGCAGACGCCGGTAGCGGAGCACCTCGGCGCGCACCTGGGCGGCGAGGACGCCGAAGGGGCCGGGGCCCGCGTAGGCCTCGGGGGAGCGGACGTGGTCGAGCGTGGTCATCGCAGGGCCTCCTCGGCCGTCTGGGGGGTGCGAGCGTCGGCGTGCGCGGACCCGGTGAGGGCGAAGAACGCGTCCTCGAGGCTCGCCTCGGTGACCTCGAGCGCGCTCACGTGCGCGTCCGAGGCGAGCAGCGTGCGCAGCGCGGCGACGGGGTCGGTGACGTGAAGGACGACGGCACGCACGGCGCCGCCCGGGTCCTCGACGCTGCGCAGGCCCGGCAGCGCCCCGAGCACGGCGGCGGAGGCATCGGTCGTCAGGGCGATCGTCGCGCCCTCGACGAGCCGCCGGACGTCGTCGGGCGTGCCGTCGGCGAGGATCCGGCCGCGGTCGATGACGACGACGCGGCTCGCGGTCCCCTTGACCTCAGCGAGGTTGTGCGTCGAGTAGACGACGGTCCGGCCGAGCGCCGCGAACGCCCGGACGTGCTCCCACAGCTCGACGCGCGCGGCGACGTCGAGCGCTGCGGTCGGCTCGTCGAGGTAGAGGACGTCGGGGTCGCCGACCATGGCGATCGCGAACGAGAGGCGCTGACGCTGTCCGCCCGAGAGCTGGGAGACCCGTTTGTGCGCATGCTCGGTGAGGTCGGCGCGCTCGAGCGCGAGCGCGGTCGGGATACGGACGGGGTGGTAGGCGCCGACGAGGTCGACGACCTCGGCCGCGGTGAGCGAGCCGGGCGCGTCGGTGTCCTGGAGCATCGCACCGACACGCGCCCTGACAGCGCGGTCGGTCGGTTCCCCGCCGAGGACCGTGACGGTCCCCGCAGTGGGTGTGCGCATGCCGAGCAGCATCTCGATCGTCGTCGTCTTGCCGGCGCCGTTGGGGCCGAGCACGGCGACGACCTCGCCCGGCTCGACGACGAGGTCGATCCCGTCGACCGCGACGACGTCGCCGAACGTGCGACGCAGGCCGTGTGCCTCGATCACGTGCATGGTGCCTCCTGGGTCGGGCCGGTCGGGCCGGCCTCCGTGACGGGCTCCTCCCCGCCGTCCTCGACGCTAGTGGGTCGACCAGGGCCGCCACAGTGCCGTCGGTCATGGCCGTCCGGGTCGTGACCCATGACTCCTGGCACGGGTCAGGACCCGCCTCCGCTCCGTAGGGTGGTGACGTGACAGGACCGACACGCGCGCGTGACGACGCGCCCGACGCGACGGCACCCGCGCCGCTGCGCAGGTCCGGCGGCAGGAACGTGGGTGGCCTGCTGCTCGCGGTCGCGGGCACGGGGGCCTACCTCATGCCGGGGATGTACGTGCTCACGCCGGGCTCGCCGCAGCTCTCCGGCGCGTGGTGGGTCGCCTACCTCGTGGGCCTCGTGCTGTTCGTCGTCCTGGCCTTCGCCGAGGACGAGCTGCGTGTCCCGGAGGTGTGGCTCGTCGGAGGGGTCGTCCTCGCCGCTGCCGTAGCGTTCCTCCTCGACCCGCGCGGAGGGGTCTCGGGAGTTCCGCTCTCCGTCGCGGCAGCCACCGTGGGGCTCTCCCTGGCGCGCCCTTGGGTCGTCGGGGTGTGCGTCGGGTACGTCGCGCTCATCGCGGTGGTCGCGCTGCGGTCCGAGGGTTCGCCGTCCTTCGCGTTCATCCTCACGACGATGTACGCGGGTCTCGTCGTCTTCGCGGCGGTGACGGGCTACTCGTCGGCGTCCGAGCGGCGCCTGCGGGAGCAGAACGCCGAGGCGCTCGCAGAGCTCACCGCCGCGCACGAGGAGCTGCGGGCAGCGCGCGACGATCTCGCGGAGGCGTCGCGCGCGGCCGAGCGGCTGCGGATCTCGCGCGAGCTGCACGACCTCGTCGGCCACCAGCTCGCGGGGCTCGCGGTGCACCTCGAGGTCGCCTCCCACCTCACCGACGGGCAGGCGGCGGTCCACGTCGAGGCGGCGCGCGGGGCTGCGAAGTCGCTTCTCGGCGACGTGCGCGCCGTCGTCGCGCGACTCCGGGACGACGAGCCGACGGATCTCGTCGCGGCGCTCGCGGCGGTTGCGGACGCCGTGCCGCACCCGCGCGTCGTCGTCGCGACGGAGGGCGTCGGGAACCTCGTGCCGGGCTGCGCGCACGTCGTGCTGCGCTGCGTCCAGGAGGGCGTGACGAATGCC
The DNA here is from genome assembly GCF_011300875.1 of Sanguibacter sp. HDW7. Lineage (NCBI taxonomy): Bacteria > Bacillati > Actinomycetota > Actinomycetes > Micrococcales > Sanguibacteraceae > Sanguibacter > Sanguibacter sp. HDW7. The sequence goes on from NZ_CP049862.1 coordinate 1,303,800, forward strand.
GTGCGCCACGCGGGTGCCGGGCGCGTCGACGTCCTCGTACGTCGCTCGGGCGGAGAGGTGCTCGTCGAGGTGCATGACGACGGTCGCGGCGCCGACGGGGTCGTCGAGGGCAACGGACTGCGCGGCATGCGAGAGCGTGTCGACGCGCTCGGCGGGAACGTCGAGGTCGTCGCGGCCGCGGGCGTGGGGCTCGTCCTGCGTGTGCGTGTCCCGCTGGACGGCTGCGCCGAGACCCGGGACGTCGCGTGAGCGCGTCCGTGCGGGTCGTCCTCGCGGACGACCAGACGCTCGTCCGCGCGGGGCTCGCGGCGCTCCTCGGCCTTGCTGACGGCATCGAGGTCGTGGGGGAGGCGTCCGACGGGCGCGAGGCGCTCGAGGTCGTCGCAGCGCTGCGTCCCGACGTCCTCCTGCTCGACCTCCGCATGCCCGTGCTCGACGGGCTCGGCACGCTCGAGGCCCTCGCGCAGGCCGAGCACCGGCCTGCTGTGCTCGTCCTCACGACGTTCGACGACGACGACCTCGTCGTCGCGGCGCTGCGCGCCGGGGCGCGTGGCTACCTGCTCAAGGACGTGACGCTCGACGAGGTCGTCGAGGCGGTCCGGACGCTCGCACGCGGCGAGCGGCTCGTGCAGCCCGCGGTGACGGCCCGGGTGCTCGACCGCCTCGCGGCCGCGCCGCTCGCCGAGCACGTCCCGGCGGGTCCGGCCGTCACCATGACGCCGCGGGAGAGCGAGGTGCTGCGGCTGCTCGCCGCGGGCTGGTCGAACCGGGAGATCGCTCGTGGCCTCCACCTCGCCGAGGGCACGGTGAAGAACCACGTCTCGGCGATCATGCTCAAGCTCGGCGTGCGGGACCGGACGCGGGCCGTCGTGCGCGCGCTCGACCTCGGGCTCGTCGGGCGTTGAGCCGGCGTGTTCCTGCGGGGCGTCAGCCCTTCGCGGTGGCGAGCTCCGGCATACCGGGTAAAGGGACGCGCGCGGCGCCCCACGTGAGCGCGGCCGACCACGTGTCGGCGGCGAGGTCGATCATCGCGGCGCGCGTCGCGGCCGGGACGACGGCGACGAGCGTGACGAGGTCGGTCGTGAGAGCTGCCTCGGCCGAACCGACGAGCGCGGTGTCGGGCTCGGCCGCGGTGATGCCGTCGGGCAGGTCGTATGCGACGCGCCGCGGGTCCTCGGGCGTGCCGGCGAGCCCGGCAGCCCTGGCCCAGGCGTCGGCGCGCGAGCGGTGGGTCGCGGCGCGGGCGAGCGCCGCAGAGCGCTGCGGGTCCGTGAGGCGGGACGCGAGGACCTCGAGCATGTAGCCGGCGGAGTCCTCGGCGACGACGAGCGCCGTAAGGTCGGCAGCCGGCACGCCCTCGAGGGCGGTCGGCACGGGCGCGACGGCGGGGAGCTCGGTCTCCGGCGCCTCGACGTCGGCCGCGGCGGCGAGCGCGCGCGAGGCGACGAGGTGCGCGATGCTCATCGACCCCGTGAGACGTGCGAAGCCGGGGTCCTCCGAGGTCTCGAGCCCGGCACGGGCGCGCGAGGCGGCCTGCCCGAGGAGCTCGACGACGGCCGCCGGGTCGTCGCCCGCGGCCGTGCCGGTCGGCAGGGGAGCGGGCGAGCCGTCGGCCGCGACGAGGCCCGAGTCGTAGACGCCGCCGAGCTGGACCTCCTGCACGTCGGCGGCGCGCACGACCTCCTCGAGGATCTTCGCGGTGCGGTCCTTCGCACCGGCGGCCGCGGCGCGTGCGGTCGCACGGACGTCGAGGACGTCCGTGACGGCCGCGCGACGGGCGGCCTCGACCGCGGTGAGCGACGGTTCGCTCGGCGGCGGGGTCTCGAGCCGGACCCCGCAGCCCGCCAGGGCGAGCGCGAGCGCGACGAGGGCCGTGGCGCGGGCGGCGCGGCGCACGGGAGCAGGGCGGGAAGGCGTGTCCATCGGAGCCGATCATGCCACGCGGACGGCCCTGTCCCGGGCCTCGCTCGCCGTGCGGCGTGAGGCACGTCGCACGTTCCGCCAGGGTGAGGACCGCGACCAGGGCCCGCTCACCCGATAGGCTGTGGGCTGCGCGCACAACATCACACCGGTCGTTCGTCAGGTGCGGGTGCGCCTGGATCGACAGGAGACTCCCATGGCACCTCAGCACGAGGACCTCGCCGCGGCCGTGACCGCGGCGATCGCCGACGCCGTCGCGTCCGCCGACCTCTTCCTCGAGGACGTGACGATCACGGGTCCTGCGACGCGCAGCGTCGTGCGCGTGACGGTGGACCTGCGCGACGACGAGGTCGGCTCGCTGCCGCTCGAGCGCGTCGCCGAGGTCTCGCGCGCCGTCTCGGACGCGCTCGATGCGTCGGACGTCCTGCCGCACGCCTACCAGCTCGAGGTGTCGTCGCCCGGCGCGACGCGCACGCTCACCGAGGCGCGGCACTTCCGCCGCGCCCGCACCCGGCTCGTCCGCGTCGAGACGCGCGACGGGGCCGAGGTCACCGGCCGCCTCACGGACGTCGAGGACGACGCGCTCGTCCTTGACGACGAGGCCGGCACCACCCACCGCCTGCCGCTCGCCGACGTGCGTCGCGGTCGTGTCGAGCTCGAGATGCGTCGCATCGACGAGGTCGACCTGGGCGACGACGACGACGTGGAGGACTGATCGATGGACATCGACATGACCGCGCTGCGGCTGCTCGAGAGCGAGCGGGAGATCCCGCTCGACGTGCTCGTCTCCGCGATCGAGGAGGCCCTGCGCTCCGCCTACCTGCGCACCCCCGACGCATACGCGCACGCGCGCGTCGAGGTCGACCGCCGCTCGGGCCGCGTCACGGTCCTCGCACGCGAGGAGATCGTCACGCAGGTCCCGGTCGAGGCCGACCCGGAGGACCCGGACGCCGAGCCGACGACGCGCACGCTGCGCGAGCTCGGACCTGAGTTCGACCACACGCCCTCGGGCTTCGGCCGCGTCGCGACCGCGACCGCGCGCCAGGTCATCGTCCAGCGTCTGCGCGATGCGGAGGACGACCAGGTGCTCGGGCAGTTCCGCGACAAGGAGGGCGAGCTCCTCGGTGGCATCATCCAGCAGGGCCGCGACCCGCGTGTCGTGCTCGTCGACGTCGGCGGCACGGAGGCCGTGCTGCCGCAGCACGAGCAGGTTGCGACGGAGCGCTACGTCCACGGCGAGCGGCTGCGCTCGTTCGTCGTCGAGGTGACGCGCGGCCTCAAGGGCGCGCAGATCGTCCTGTCGCGCACGCACCCGGGGCTCGTGCGACGGCTCTTCGAGATGGAGGTGCCCGAGGTTGCCGACGGCACCGTCGAGATCGTCGCGATCGCCCGTGAGTCGGGTCACCGCACGAAGATCGCGGTCCGCTCGACGGTTCCGGGCGTCAACGCCAAGGGCGCCTGCATCGGCCCCATGGGCCAGCGCGTGCGCGCCGTCATGGCCGAGCTCCACGGCGAGAAGATCGACATCGTCGACTGGGCCGAGGACCCGGCGCGGTTCGTCGCGAACGCGCTGTCGCCCTCGAAGGTCACGTCGGTCGAGGTCGTCGACCTCGCGGCTCGTGCCGCGCGCGTCGTCGTGCCGGACTACCAGCTTTCGCTCGCGATCGGCAAGGAGGGGCAGAACGCCCGTCTCGCCGCGAAGCTCACGGGTTGGCGCATCGACATCCGCTCCGACGGGGTCGTCGACGCGGGCACCGAGGGCGCGCCTGCCGACGCCGACGGCGAGGGGCGCTAGACTGGACGACGTGCGATCACGCGCCGTGCCTGACGCACCCCCTTCGACGGACCACATGACCTCGTCCCCGCGCGCCCTCGAGGCGCCCGTGGCGGGCCCGGTCCGGACGTGCGTGGGGTGCCGACGGAAGGACGCGCGTGACGCGCTCGTCCGCCTCGTCGTGGACGACGCCTCGCCCGGCGCGACCCCCAGGGTCGTCGTCGACGAGCGTCGGTCCCTCCCGGGGCGGGGAGCGTGGGTCCACCCGGACCCTCGTTGCCACGAGCTCGCCGACAGACGGCGGGCAGTGGTGCGTGCGCTGCGGATCACCTCTGCGGTCGAGCACGCGTGGCAGGACAACGCTGGACGCGCGTGACCACCAGGTCGCGCTCGGTCAGGACTTCACCAAGGAAAGCGGGTCAGAGGCCGATGGGCACCCGATGAGTACTCAGCGATGAGCCCCCAGCACTAAGTAGGTCCCTCCCTGTCCGGGGCGGGACCCAGACAGGAGAGAAGTGGCAAAGATCCGCGTGTACGAGCTCGCCAAGGAGCTCGGTGTGGAGAGCAAGGAGCTCATGACGAAGCTCAACGACATGGGTGAGTTCGTCAGGTCGGCGTCGTCGACCATCGAAGCACCCGTCGTTCGTCGTCTGCGCGACGCGCTCCCGGCAAAGGCCCCCGAGGCCGCTGCCGAGGCGCCCGCGAAGCGTCCTGCGGCGCCCAAGGCGCCCGCGAAGGCCGCCCCGGCACCCGAGGCGCCCGCGCCCGTCGCCGAGGCACCTGCGGCGCCCGCGCCCGCCGCCCCGGCGGCACCGACCCCCGCACCTGCAGCTCCGGCCCCGTCCGCCCCTGCGGCCGCGGCCCCGGCCGCGCCGCGTCCCGGCGCGCCCCGTCCCGGCCCCGCGTCCGAGCGTCCCGCTCGCGGTCCGCGCCCGGGCAACAACCCGTTCGCGCCCAGCCAGGGGATGCCCCGTGGCGAGCGCTCCGGCGGTCCCCGCCCGGGCAACAACCCGTTCGCGCCCAGCCAGGGCATGCCCCGTCCCGGTGCGCGTCCGGCTCCTGCGGCGTCCGACGCTGCCGCGACGGGCGAGCGCTCCGGCGGTCCCCGTCCCGGCGGTCCCCGTCCGGGCGCCCCGCGTCCGGGTGGTCCCCGTCCTAACCCCGGCATGATGCCCGGCAAGACGCAGCTCGGTCGTCCGGGCGCGGGTGCCGGCGCAGGTGCGGGTGGCGGACGTCCCGGTGGCGGCGGCGGTCGCGGCGGCTACGGCGGTGGCGGCGGCGGTGCAGCTCGTCCCGGCGGCGGTGGCCCCGGTGCTGGTGGCGGCGGCGGCTTCGCCGGTCGTCCCGGCGGCGGTGGCGGCGGTCGTCCCGGTGGTGCCGGTCGTGGCAGCACGCAGGGTGCCTTCGGGCGCGCCGGCGGCCGCCCCGTGCGCGGACGGAAGTCGAAGCGCGCGAAGCGGCAGGAGTTCGAGCAGATGCAGGCGCCGTCGCTCGGCGGCGTGCAGGTCCCCCGTGGGGACGGCTCGACGATCGTCCGCCTGCGTCACGGCTCGTCGCTCAACGACTTCGCCGACAAGATCGACGCGAACCCCGCCTCGCTCGTCACGGTGCTCTTCCACCTCGGTGAGATGGCGACCGCGACGCAGTCGCTCGACGAGGACACCTTCGGGTCGCTCGGCGCCGAGCTCGGCTACGTCATCGAGATGGTCTCGGCCGAGGAGGAGGACCGCGAGCTGCTCGAGGCCTTCGACATCGACCTTGACGCCGAGCTCGAGGGCGAGTCCGACGAGGACCTGCTCCCGCGTCCTCCGGTCGTCACCGTCATGGGCCACGTCGACCACGGCAAGACGCGTCTTCTCGACGCGATCCGCCGGACCGACGTCGTCTCGGGCGAGGCCGGCGGCATCACGCAGCACATCGGTGCCTACCAGGTGCGTCGTGAGCACGAGGGCATCGACCGTGCGCTGACGTTCATCGACACCCCGGGTCACGAGGCCTTCACGGCCATGCGTGCCCGTGGTGCCGAGGTCACCGACATCGCGATCCTCGTGGTCGCGGCCGACGACGGCGTCATGCCGCAGACGGTCGAGGCGCTCAACCACGCCCAGGCCGCCGGTGTCCCGATCGTCGTCGCGGTCAACAAGATCGACAAGGAGTCCGCGAACCCCGCGAAGATCCGTCAGCAGCTCACCGAGTACAACCTGGTGGCTGAGGAGTACGGCGGCGACACGATGTTCGTCGACGTCTCCGCGCGTCAGGGTCTGCACATCGACGAGCTCATCGAGGCGGTCCTCCTCACGGCGGACGCCGCGCTCGACATGCGTGCGAACCCCAACAAGGACGCGCGCGGTGTCGCGATCGAGGCGAACCTCGACAAGGGCCGCGGTGCGGTCGCGACGGTCCTCGTCCAGCAGGGCACGCTCCGCGTCGGCGACGCGATCGTCGCGGGCACGGCCTACGGCCGTGTGCGTGCGATGTTCGACGAGCACGGCAACACCGTCGACGAGGCGACCCCGTCGCGTCCGGTCCAGGTGCTCGGTCTCACGTCGGTGCCGCGCGCTGGCGACAACTTCCTCGTGGCGTCGGACGACCGCACGGCCCGCCAGATCGCTGAGAAGCGTTCGGCGGCCGAGCGTGCGGCGACCCTCGCGAAGCGTCGCAAGCGCATCAGCCTCGAGGACTTCACGAAGGCCCTCGAGCTCGGCAAGGTCGAGACGCTCAACCTCGTCATCAAGGGTGACGTCTCCGGTGCGGTCGAGGCCCTCGAGGACTCGCTGCTCAAGATCGACGTCGGCGAAGAGGTCCAGCTGCGTGTCATCCACCGCGGTGTCGGTGCGATCACGCAGAACGACGTCAACCTCGCGACGGTCGACAACGCCGTCATCATCGGCTTCAACGTCCGCACCGCGGAGCGTGTCGCCGAGATGGCGGACCGCGAGGGTGTCGACATCAAGTTCTACTCGGTGATCTACCAGGCGATCGACGACGTCGAGGCGGCCATGAAGGGCCTCCTCAAGCCGGAGTACGAGGAGGTGCAGCTGGGCTCCGCGGAGATTCGCGAGGTCTTCCGCTCCTCGAAGTTCGGCAACATCGCCGGTTCGATCGTCCGGTCGGGCATCATCCGTCGCAACACCAAGGCGCGCGTCCTGCGTGGCGGCGTCGTCATCGGCGACAACCTCTCGATCGAGTCGCTCAAGCGGTTCAAGGACGACGCGACCGAGGTCCGCGAGGGCTACGAGTGCGGTATCGGACTCGGGTCGTTCAACGACCTCCAGGCCGAGGACGTCATCGAGACGTGGGAGATGCGCGAGAAGCCTCGCGCGTGATTCCGGGCCGGAGCGCCGGTGCCCTCGTGGCACCGGTGCTCCGGCGCCCCCGGGATCCAGGACCTCGACCGTCGACGACGGTCGTGAAGGGAGACGCACATGTCTGACAGCCCCCGCGCACGCAAGGTGGCCGACCGCATCAAGGAGGTCGTCGCGCGCATGCTCGACACGCGGATCAAGGATCCGCGTCTCGGCTTCGTGACGATCACCGACGTGCGTGTCACCGGTGACCTGCAGTCCGCCTCGATCTTCTACACGGTCCTCGGTGACGAGGACGCCCGGACGGGTTCCGCCGCTGCTCTGAAGAGCGCGACGGGCATCATCCGTTCCGAGGTCGGCAAGCAGCTCGGGACGCGGCTCACGCCGACGATCGAGTTCCACCTCGACGCGGTCCCGGAGACCGCGGCCCACCTCGAGGCCGCGCTCGACGAGGCGCGTCGTCGTGACGCCGAGCTCGAGCAGTCGCGCCGTGGCGCGACCTTTGCCGGTGAGGCCGACCCGTACCGCCGTCCTGAGGACGACGAGGACGACGAGGCCTGAGCCTCGCACGACCACCCGCAGGGCCCGGAGCGCATGCTCCGGGCCCTGCGGCCGTCTCGGGGGTCGTGACGGCGTGCCGTCCATCACGTGGCGCAGGCCCGTGCGGGCGGGGGTGGGGCCGACGCTCGCTGATACCGTTGGCCGACGTGACCCCCCGTGCTCCTCGCCGCCCTGACACCCGTGCCTGGCCCCCCGCGCCGGACGGCGTCGTCGTCGTCGACAAGCCGGCCGGCATGACGAGCCACGACGTCGTCGCGAAGGTCCGCTGGCTCGCGCGGACGCGCAAGGTCGGTCACGCGGGGACGCTCGACCCCATGGCGACGGGCGTCCTCGTCCTCGGGGTCGGGCGCGCGACGCGCGCCCTCACGTACCTCGTGGGAGCGGACAAGGAGTACGTGACGACGATCCGGCTCGGCCGGTCGACGTCGACGGACGACGCGCAGGGCGACGTCGTGACGACCTCCGACGCAGGCCACGTGACTGCCGACGCGCTGCTCGAGGTCGCTGCGGGCCTCACTGGCGAGATCCTCCAGGTGCCGAGCACGGTCTCAGCGATCAAGGTCGACGGCCGGCGTGCGTACGACCTCGCGCGGGCCGGGGAGGACGTCGAGCTCGAGGCGCGACCGGTGACCGTCGCGCGGTTCGAGCTCGGGGAGCCGCGCCGGGTCGAGGTCGACGGCGTGACGATGCTCGACGTCGACGCGACGGTCGAGTGCTCGTCCGGCACGTACGTGCGTGCGCTCGCGCGGGATCTCGGCGCGGCGCTCGGCGTGGGTGCGCACCTCACGGCGCTGCGGCGCACGCGCGTGGGCGGCGTGCGGATCGAGGACGCGCACTCGCTCGACGCCCTGGTGGCCCGGGCGGAGCTCGAGCACCTCCCGGTGCCCGTCGTCGGCGCGGCCGACGCGCTGGCCGGGACGATGCCGAGGCACACGCTCACCGCGGAGGACGCTCTCGCGGTGGTCCACGGCCGGCGTCTCGCGCGAGGTACGACGACGGCGTCGACCGTTGCGGGCGTCGACGGCGCCGGCAGGCTCGTCGCGGTGCTCGAGCGTTCGGGGGCGTGGCTCAAGCCGGTGACCGTCTTCATGACGCCCGACGAGGTGACGCCCGAGGACGTGCCCGTCGACGACGGCAGGGCTCGCGTGTGGCGCTCGCTCGCGGAGGTCCCGACGGACCTCGGCCCGACGGTCGTGACGATCGGCAACTTCGACGGCGTGCACCTCGGGCACCAGGAGGTGCTCGGTGTCGTCGTCGAGCGTGCCCGGGCCCGTGGCGCTGCCGCGGTCGCGGTGACGTTCACGCCGCACCCGCGGGCGGTGCACCTGCCCGAGGAGCCCCTGCGCCTCGTGACGAGCCCGTCCCAGCGGCGCGAGCTGCTCGGCGCGACGGGTCTCGACGGTGTCCTCGAGCTCGACTACACGCTCGAGCTCGCGGCGCAGTCGCCGCGGGAGTTCGTCGAGTCCTGCTTCGTGCGCGGGCTCGGGGCGTCGGCCGTCGTCGTCGGTCGCGACGTGCGTCTGGGCGCGGGCAACTCCGGCAACCTTGAGACGCTCGCCGCGCTCGGGGCCGAGCACGGCTTCGACGTCGTCACGGTCGAGGACCTCGGCGTCGGCGGCGGGCGCTGGTCGTCGACCGCGGCCCGGCGCCTGCTGGACGACGGCGACGTGACCCGGGCGGCGCGGATCCTCGGCCGGCACCACCGGCTGCGGGCCGAGGTCGTCCACGGCGATGCCCGGGGCCGCACGATCGGCTTCCCGACGGCGAACCTCTCCCAGGACGTCGAGGGGCTCGTGCCTGCGGACGGCGTGTACGCCGGCTGGATGCTCCGCGCCGGGGGAGGTCCGGAGGCCGTTCTGCCCGCCGCCGTCTCGATCGGTACGAACCCGACGTTCGACGGGACCCAGCGCCGTGTCGAGGCGTACGTGCTCGACCGCACGGATCTTGATCTCTACGGCGAGGTCGTCGAGCTCGAACTCGTCCGGCACCTGCGCCCGACGCTGCGTTTCACGTCCGTCGAGGAGCTCGTCACGCAGATGGACGCGGACGTCGAGCAGGTGCGCGAGGTGCTCGCGGCCGACGATCGCCCCGCCGCGCGTCGCTGACCTGCGTCGTCGTCGCGGCCAGCAGTGGACCGGCACGGTGACGGTGCTCGTGCCCGTCGCGCAGCGTGTCTCGAGGGACGCCTGTGGCCTGTGAGAATCCCCGCCGCCTTGTTATCGTTCGTCGCGGGTCGGTCGTCAACGCCGACCGACGCCGACTGATCAGGGGAACTCGCATGCGCAGGCTCGTCTCGGCTGCGACCGTCGCCGCTCTGACCGTGGCGGGCCTCGCGCTTCCGGTCGTCTCGATGCCCGTCGCCGTCGCGACACCCGTGACGCCCGAGCTCGCGAGCGTCGCGATCGAGGGGGTCGACGCGCGCGCCGCGGCCCAGCCGGGCGCGCTCGACGCACCGCCCGAGGGCCTCGTGGACGCGGCGACCGAGCATGCCGTCGCGGTCGAGGACGCGCTCGCACCCACTCCTGTCGTCGAGGCCGAGGAGCTCGCGCCGCTCAGCGACGCGAGCGACCCTGACCTGGCGGCGCTCACGCCGCTCACGCGCACAGGGACCTTCACCGCGGCCGGTGTCACGTGGGACGCGTCGTCGGGCGAGGAGATCCTCGAGATCACGGTGCGCATCCGCGAGGGCGGTGAGTGGAGCGAGTGGGTCGCGCTGCCGGTGAGCGAGGCGCTCGCGACGTCCGACCGCGCGGGCACCGAGCCCCTCGTCTCAGCGGGCGCCGACGGCGTCCAGGCACGCGTCCGCACTGCCTCGGGACGCGAGCCGGCAGGGCTGCGCATCGACCTCGTCGACGCAGGCAGCTCGCGCGCGGATGCCGCCGTCGGTACGACGGGCGCGCTCGCGACGGCCTCGGCCGCGACAGGTGCGGTGCTGCGACCGAAGGTCGTCACGCGCGCCGAGTGGGGTGCCGACGAGAAGCTCCGCAGCTCGTGGGGCCCGCAGGACCAGTCGGCGAGCCTCGCGGCGATGTACGTCCACCACACGGTCAACCGCAACGACTATGCGCAGAAGGACGCGGCGAAGCTCGTCCGCAGCGTGTACGCCTACCACACGCAGTCGATGAAGTGGCCGGACATCGGCTACCAGTTCCTCGTCGACCGCTTCGGGACCCTCTACGAGGGCCGCTACGGTGCGATCGACACGCTGCCGATCGGTGCGCAGGCCGGTGGTTATAACACGACGACGATCGGCATCTCCGCGATCGGCAACTTCGAGAACGCCGACAACCTCCCCGTGGGCAAGCCCAACGGCAAGGTCGACGGACCCTCGGCGGCCATGCTCGAGTCGATCGCACAGCTCCTCGCGTGGAAGGCGTACGAGCACGGGCTCGACCCGCGCGGAACCGCGCGGCTCTACACCGGCACGAGCACCAAGAGCGGTGTCCACGCCAAGCCCGGCGAGACGATCACTGTCAACGTCATCCAGGGGCACCGCGACACGAACATCACGGCGTGCCCCGGCAAGACGCTCTACGCCAAGCTCGGCAGCATCCGTGACCGCGTCGACGCGCTCGTCGACGCGGCGCTCGCACAGCACGGCCCTGCGCAGCCCGTCCTGCCCGCGCCCGTGCCCGACGCGCACACGACCCAGCAGAGCCCCGCACAGCTGACGACTCAGCAGGTCTACACGTGGCAGCCCGTCGTGGGCGCGGTCGGCTACGAGCTCCTCGAGCGCCCGGCGTCGCACGGCGCCGCGTTCGCCGACGCTCGTGGCTGGCGCACGATCGCGACCGTGACGAACCCGAGGGCGACGCTCACCGTGAGCCCCGGCGTCAACCGTCTCGTCGTCGTGCGGGCGATCGCGGCCTCGGGGGAGCGTGGCGCGATGGTCGACCTCGTCCGCGCGACCCGTCCGGTCGCGCAGTCCTCGCTCGCGTTCTCGCCGAGCTGGAAGGCGCAGACCGCGAACGGTGCTGTCGACGGCGCGCTGCGCGCGACGACCGGCAAGGGCGCCACGGTCAAGGTGACCTCGGTGCGTGGCGCGCGCCGGATCGTCCTCGTCGGCGAGGAGGGCCCCGGCAACGGTCGTGCGAGCGTCGCCGTCGGCTCGACCGTGCTCGGAGAGGTCAGCTGGGACGCGCCGACAGTCGCGCCCGCGGCCGTCCGCGTCGTCGACGTTCCGAAGGCCGTCTCCGGGACCGTCACGGTGCGGACGCTCGACAGCGCGTCGCGCGTCGCGCTCACGTCGCTCGCGTTCCCGCGCTGGGCGACGACCGGCGACCCGGTCTCGTCCCCGCCCGGAGGCGGCGGCACGCAGAGCCCGACCCCCGCCCCGACGCCCGTCCCGACCCCCGCCCCGACGCCCGTCCCGACGCCGCTCCCGGCCGCACCCGCCAAGCCGACGCTCCGGGCGCCCGGCGCCACGGTCGCGCCGGTCCGTCTCGTGGCCGACTCGACGCTGCGCTGGAACGCGGCGGCCCGCGCGACGAGCTATGAGGTCCTCGTCCGCTCCGCCGCGCACGGCGCCAAGCTCGGTGCATGGCGCGTCGCCAAGCGCACGACGTCCCGTTCCTACACGCTGCGCCTGGGCTACGGACGCACCGCCGAGGTCGCGGTCGTCGCGGTGGGCAAGAGTGGTCGCTCGGCGCGGGCGTCGTTCCCCCTCATCACGAGGCACGTCGCGCCGAGCTCGGTGCAGCGGTCGACGGGGAAGGTCGGCTGGTCGACGGTCCGTGACACGCGCTACCTGCGCGGGGTGGCCTGGTCGACCAAGGCGAAGAGCGCGCGCCTGCGCGTGACGAGGTCCAAGGACGTCCGGACGATCCAGGTGACCGCGGCGAGCGGACGTGGCTACGGACGCGTCGCGGTCTACACGGGCACCAAGCGGGTCGCGACGTTCTCGACGTCGTCGAGCAGGACGAAGCACCTCGTGCGGTACACGGTGAGGCTCCCGAAGAAGTTCTCGGGGACCGTCACGGTCAAGACGCTCGACCGGAAGACGGTGCGGATCAGCGCCGTGACGACCGCCCGCTGAGCCGGGCGCTGCGCGGCCCGCGGCCTGCGTCCTGGGTGGTGTGCGTCACCACGGGCCGGCCCTGCCGTGCTGGTAGGCTTGACCTCGCCGTTCGAACGGCCGCGGACAGAGAGTGCCCGGAGGATCAGCCCCGGCGCGCCGCGCAACGAGCAGAACACTAGGAGAATCGTGCCCCTCGACAAGGCCACCAAGCAGTCCATCATGTCCGAGTACGCGACCCACGAGGGCGACACCGGTTCCCCCGAGGTCCAGATCGCGATGCTCACGCAGCGCATCAAGGACCTCACGGAGCACCTCAAGGAGCACAAGCACGACCACCACAGCCGTCGTGGCCTGCTCCTCCTCGTCGGCCAGCGTCGCCGCCTCCTCGGCTACCTCCAGAAGGTCGACATCGCGCGCTACCGCAGCCTCATCGAGCGCCTCGGCCTGCGCCGCTGACACTTCCCGAGCCAGCCCGGACCCCATGGGTCCGGGCTGGCTCGGTGTCACCACCTGCACCACCCGCACCACCCGTGACGGCCGTCCGGCCGTCGCACCCACCCGCACCACCCGCCCCGACCGCCTCGTCCGGTCCTCGGTAGTGGCCCCCGACACCGCACCAGCGTTGCGTGGGCCTCGATCGAAGACCGTGGGGTCGCGGGGCCGAACGAGAGGAGGGCACCCCATGGAGGGTCCCGAGATCCAGTTCGCCGAGGCCGTGATCGACAACGGTCGCTTCGGCACCCGCACCGTCCGCTTCGAGACGGGCCGCCTGGCCAAGCAGGCCGCCGGCGCCGTCGTCGCCTACCTCGACGGCGACACCATGCTCCTGTCGGCAACGACGGCCGGCAAGTACCCGAAGGACCACTTCGACTTCTTCCCCCTGACGATCGACGTCGAGGAGCGCCAGTACGCCGCGGGCAAGATCCCCGGCTCGTTCTTCCGTCGTGAGGGCCGCCCCTCGACCGAGGCCATCCTCGCGTGCCGTCTCGTCGACCGCCCGCTGCGCCCGCTCTTCGTCAAGGGCCTGCGCAACGAGGTCCAGGTCGTCCTCACCGTCATGGCGATCCACCCGGACGACTCGTACGACACGCTCGCGATCAACGCCGCCTCGGCGTCGACGCAGCTCTCCGGCCTGCCGTTCTCGGGCCCCGTCGCCGGTGTGCGCATCGCGCTCATCGACGGCCAGTGGGTCGCGTTCCCGCGCTACTCCGAGCGTGAGCGCGCGACCTTCGACATGGTCGTCGCCGGCCGCGTCGTCGGTGACGACGTCGCGATCGCGATGATCGAGGCCGAGGCCCCCGAGGCGTCGTGGAACCTCATCCACGACGAGGGCGCCGTCGCGCCGACCGAGGAGGTCGTCGCCCAGGGTCTCGAGGCGTCGAAGCCCTTCATCAAGGCGCTCGTCGAGGCTCAGGTCGCGCTCGCGCAGGCCGCGGCCAAGGAGACCCAGGTCTTCCCGACGTTCCCCGACTACCAGGCCGACGCGTTCGCGGCCGTCGAGGCCGCGGCGACCGCCGCCCTCGGGGACGCTCTCTCGATCGCGGACAAGCAGGACCGCGAGAACCGCCTCGACGAGATCAAGGCTGAGATCGTCGCGCAGCTCTCGGGCGACTTCGAGGGTCGCGAGAAGGAGCTCTCGGCGGCGTACCGCTCGCTGCAGAAGCAGCTCATCCGCCAGCGCATCCTCACGGACGGCTTCCGCATCGACGGCCGTGGCCTGCGGGACATCCGCACGCTCTCGGCCGAGGTCGAGGTCCTCCCGCGCGTCCACGGCTCGGCGCTCTTCGAGCGTGGCGAGACGCAGATCCTCGGTGTGACGACGCTCAACATGCTCCGCATGGAGCAGCAGCTCGACACGCTCGCCCCCGAGACGCGCAAGCGCTACATGCACCACTACAACTTCCCGCCCTACTCGACCGGCGAGACCGGCCGCGTGGGCTCGCCCAAGCGCCGCGAGATCGGCCACGGCGCGCTCGCCGAGCGCGCGATCGTGCCCGTGCTCCCGGGCCGCGAGGACTTCCCCTACGCGATCCGCCAGGTGTCCGAGGCTCTCGGCTCCAACGGCTCGACGTCGATGGGCTCCGTCTGCGCCGCGACCCTGTCGCTGCTCAACGCCGGTGTCCCGCTGCGCGCGCCCGTCGCGGGCATCGCCATGGGCCTCGTCTCCGACACCGTGAACGGCGAGACCCGCTACGCGGCGCTCACCGACATCCTCGGTGCCGAGGACGCGTTCGGCGACATGGACTTCAAGGTCGCCGGCACGCGCAAGTTCGTCACGGCCATCCAGCTCGACACGAAGCTCGACGGCATCCCCGCCGAGGTTCTCGCCGGTGCGCTCACGCAGGCGAAGGAGGCTCGCCTCGCGATCCTCGACGTCATCGACGAGGCCATCGACGTGCCGGACGAGATGTCGCCGTTCGCCCCGCGCGTCATCACCGTGAAGGTCCCCGTCGACAAGATCGGCGAGGTCATCGGCCCGAAGGGCAAGATGATCAACCAGATCCAGGACGAGACCGGCGCGGACATCTCGATCGAGGACGACGGCACCGTGTACATCGGTGCCACCGACGGCCCGTCCGCCGAGGCCGCGCGCGCGGCGATCAACGCGATCGCCAACCCGCACGTCCCCGAGATCGGTGAGCGCTTCGTCGGCACCGTCGTCAAGACGACGACGTTCGGCGCGTTCGTCTCGCTGTCGCCCGGCAAGGACGGTCTGCTGCACATCAGCCAGATCCGTCGCCTCGTCGGCGGCAAGCGTGTCGAGAACGTCGAGGACGTCCTTGCGATCGGCCAGAAGGTCCAGGTCGAGATCGGCGAGATCGACCCGCGCGGCAAGCTGTCGCTCCACGCGGTCGTCGAGGACGAGGGCGCCGGGGACGACGCCTGACGTGAGCTGGAACCTTCCTCTCACCCGTGCGGGTGAGCCGGGGAGCGAGCTGACCGCCGGGCAGGACGGCACCGTCATTCGACGGTCCGTCCTGCCCGGCGGTATTCGCGTCCTCACCGAGTCCATGCCGGGCCAGCGCTCGGCAAGCATTGGCATGTGGGTCGGCGTCGGCTCCCGTGACGAGACGTCGGGCCACTTCGGCTCGACGCACTTCCTCGAGCACCTGCTCTTCAAGGGCACCGAGCGCCGAGACGCGATGGCGATCGCCGAGTCCTTCGACGCCGTGGGGGGCGAGGCCAACGCCGCGACCGCCAAGGAGAGCACCTGCTACTACGCACGGGTGCTCGACCAGGACCTGCCCATGGCGGTCGACGTCATCATGGACATGATGACGTCGGCGCGGCTCGAGGAGGGCGAGCTCGAGACCGAGCGCGGCGTCATCCTCGAAGAGCTCGCCATGAACGACGACGACCCGACCGACGTCGTCCACGAGGAGTTCTCCAAGGCGGTCCTCGGCGACACGCCGCTCGGACGCCCGATCGGTGGTACGCCCCAGGCGATCCGCGACGTCCCGCGGGACGCCGTGTGGGAGCACTACCGGTGGCACTACCGTCCCGAGACGCTCGTCGTGACGGCGGCAGGAAGCGTCGACCACGACGACCTCTGCCGACAGGTCTCCGAGGCGGCCGTCGCCGGCGGCTGGACGCTCGACGCCGGTGCGGCGCCGCGTCCGCGACGCGGCGACGACCTGGGTGACGTGGTGCTCCCCGCCGGGGTCGCGCAGGTCGAGATCTCGCGTCCCGTCGAGCAGGCGAACGTCGTGCTCGGCACGGTCGGTCTCAAGGCGTCCGACGAGCGTCGGTACGTCATGACGGTGCTCAACGCGACGCTCGGCGGCGGCATGTCGTCGCGTCTCTTCCAGGAGATCCGCGAGAAGCGCGGCCTTGCCTACTCGACGTACTCGTTCGCGTCCGGCTACGCCGGCGCGGGCGTCTTCGGCCTCTACGCAGGCTGTGCGCCGTCGCGGGTCGACGAGGTGACGGCTCTGCTCGTCGCCGAGCTCGAGAAGCTCGCTGACAGCGGTATCACGGAGGCCGAGCTCCGCAGGTCGCAGGGCCAGCTCCGCGGCGGGCTCGTCCTCGGGCTCGAGGACTCGGGCTCGCGCATGACGCGTCTCGGCAAGTCCGAGCTCACGTACGGTGAGCTGCTCTCGGTCGACGAGGCGCTCGAGCGTGTCGGGGCCGTGACGCTCGCGGACGTCCAGTCGCTCGCGCAGGAGCTTGCGTCACGCCCGCGCACGACGGTCCGCGTCGGTCCCTTCGGGAGCTGACCCGCACTCTTCGCGCAGCTCCCAGGATCAGGGGCGGCGGCTGCCCTGTGGCAGCCTCCGCCCCTGATCTCTATGTCCGGGCGGGGTCAGGCGGTGTCGCCAGTGAGGGGTGCGGGAGCGCGGTCGAGGCGCGCCGCGAAGATCATCGCCGCGCCTGCGGCGACGATGAGGAGCGCGGCGAGGACGGCCGACCCGTCCCAGCCGTTCGACACTGAGTGGTTGACGACACCGAAGGTGTAGAGCACCTTGTCGAGCGGTCCTGAGACCGAGGTACCCCAGCGCGTGGGTGAGCCGACGTGGAACGCGGTCGCGACGAGGAGCGCTACCGACCAGCGCATGTCGGCCCCGCTTCGCGCGGCGCGGCTGACGGTGGCGACGACGCCAAGGACGAGCGGCCACGGCTCGAGGCGGAGCCGCGTGAGGTGGAGATCGCCCAGCGTCGTGCTGAGGACCGCCTCGCCGTCGGGCAGGACGAGGAAGAGCGCGCGGATCCCGAGGAGGACGACCAGCCCGCCGGCGATCGTCAGCCAGACGGTACGTGTCGTGGGCGACGCTCTCACGGGCGCGACCTGGACGGACGCTCGCGATGCGGCGAACGCCGTGCCGATGACCGTCGCGGATGCAAGGAGGGCGACGAGGTAGCCGTCGGGTCCGGTGGCGGGGTCCGGGACGACCTGGCCGAGAGCCGTGTAGACGGCGAGCGTGTCGTGACGCAACGTCACCGCGGGCACGAGGGTCCCGGCGATGACGAGCGCGACGACGGTTCCGAGCGCGAGGGAGCGCACCACGCCGCGCGGCGTCCTCACGAGGAGGACGACGAGCAGCGATGCGACAAGGACGGCAGGGCCGTGGCCGAGGGTCGGGATCGGGTCGCCGGCCTGGCGGGCGAGGAGAGCCACGGTGGTGACGGCGAGCGTGCCGACGAGGACGACTAGTGCTGTGGCGGACACCCGTGTGGCGACTGGTTCGCGCGTGAAGTCGGGAAGGCTCATGCTCGTGTGTCGACAGCCGCCATGTCCGGCTTGAGCCCTGGGACGCGCACGCCCGCGCCGCGCAGGACGTCTAGGGTGGTCCCGTGACTTCAACGATCAAGGTGGCGGTGCTCGGTGCCGCGGGACGCATGGGGACCAACGTCTGCGTGGCTGTTGAGGCGGCGCCAGACCTCGAGCTCGTCGCTCGGCTCGACGCTGGCGACGACATCGCCGGCGGGCTCGCGGCGAGCGGCGCGGACGTCGTCGTCGACTTCACGATCCCCGCGGTGACGGAGGCCAACGTGCACGCCGCGATCGACGCGGGCGTCCACGTCGTCGTCGGCACGACCGGCTGGGACGACGCGTCCCGGGGGCGCGTGACGGAGCACCTCGCGCGCAGGGCGGCGGAGGGCACGGGGGTGGGCGTGCTCATCGCCCCGAACTTCGGGCTGTCCGCGGTCCTCGCCATGACGTTCGCCGCGAAGGCGGCGCGCTACTTCGAGTCGGTCGAGGTCGTCGAGCTCCACCACCCCGACAAGGTCGACGCCCCGAGCGGCACCGCGCGCCACACGGCGCACGCGATCGCCGCCGCTCGCGCGGAGGCGGGCTTCGCGCCGAGCCCTGACGCGACCGAGGACGGCTGGGAGGCGCGCGGCATGGATGTCGAGGGCGTCCGTGTGCACGCGGTGCGTCTGCGCGGGCTCGTCGCGCACGAGGAGATCCTCCTCGGCAACGTCGGCGAGCAGCTGACGATCCGTCAGGACTCCTTCGACCGGGTCTCGTTCATGCCGGGCGTGCTCCTGGGCGTCCGTGAGATCGGCTCACGGCCGGGCCTCACGGTCGGCCTCGAGAACGTCCTCGACCTCTCCTGACCGTGGGCAAGGTGCGTCGCGGGCTCGTGCCCGCACTCGCGGTGACGGTGCTCCTCGGGATCTACGCGTGGGCGATCGCGGGGCGCGGCGTCGCGCTTCTCCGCACGGGTGAGCCGATCGGCATCGCGCTCGGCGTCGGCGTGCTCGCGATCCCGCTGCTCGTCATCTCTCTCATATGGCGCGAGTGGTCGCTCGCCGCGCACGTGCAGCGCATGGCTGACGAGCTCGCGGCCGCGGACGAGCTGCCGGTCGACGACCTCCCGCGCTCGCCCGGCGGCCGCATCGACCGCGCCGCGGCCGACGAGGCGTTCGCCGAGGTGAAGGCCCGGGCCGAGGCCGCCCCTGAGGACTGGCGTGCCTGGTACCACCTCGCGTTCGCGTACGACGCGTCGGGGGACCGGCGCCGCGCCCGCGCGATGCTCCGTGACGCGGCACGGCTGCACGGGCGGTCGCAGGGCTGAGGGGCGGTCAGAGCGTCGCGCTCCAGCGGCTCTCGACGACCTCGCGCCCGCCGACGTCGAGCGTCCGACGTCGGCCGTCGTGCGCCATGCCCGCGCCTTCGAGGAAGTGCGCGCGGCCGTCGTCGCCCGCGAGCACCCATGCCGAGACCTCCTCGGCTCCGTCCTGGCGCAGCCGGTCGACGGCTGCGGACAGCAGGCGTGAGCCGTGGCCCTTGCGACGTTCGTCGGGCGCGACCTCGAAGCCGGCGATCGCGCCGGGGGAGAGTGCGATGTAGCCGACGACCCGCGGGCCGGCGCACGCGACGAGCACGGCGAAGCCGGGGCCGGGCGGCGTGCCGACGGCCGTCGCCCACTGCGTGCGGAAGCCGTCGAGGTCGAGACGGTCGAGGACGTCGGCGCCGAGCGCCTCGGCGTGCGTCGCGCGCCACGCGGCGATCTGGAGGTCGGCCATCGCGACCTCGTCGCCCGGGACAGCCGGGCGGACGGAGACGTCCGCGGTCGGGGAGAACAGGCTCATGGGTCCAGTCTCTCCCGACCGCGGACGTCCCGCTGACAGTCCCGCTGCGAGCGGGTGCCTGCGAGCTGCTGCGTGCGGCGCGTCAGTGGGCCGCGGCGGCGTTGGCGGCGCGCTGGTGCGCCGTGAGCGACATGCGGTCGATCCATGCGAGCGCGAGCGCCGAGACGACGAACGCGAGGTGGATGACGGTCTGCCAGAGCATGATCTCGCCCGTGATGCGGCCGGAGCTCGACTCGATGAACGTCCGTAGGAGGTGGACGGACGAGATGCCGATGATCGACATCGCGAGCTTCGTCTTGAGGACGTTGGCGTTGACGTGGCTGAGCCACTCGGGCTGGTCGGGGTGCCCGTCGAGGCGCATGCGGGACACGAAGGTCTCGTACCCGCCGACGATCACCATGATGAGGAGGTTGGAGATCATGACGACGTCGACGAGCCCGAGCACGGCGAGCATGATCTCCTCGGCGCCGAACGCGTGCTCGACGACCGCGTGGGTCACGGGGTCCTCGGTCGTGTGGACGCCCGTGAACCCGCCGACGAGCAGGTGCCAGAGCTCCTTGAGGAACTGCCACACGTAGACGACCTGCGCGATGATGAGGCCGAGGTAGAGCGGGGCCTGCAGCCAGCGGGAGGCGAAGATCATCGCGCCGAGCGACGAGCTGTAGCGCGGGCCGGCGAGGGTCGGGTCGGGCGTGGGGGTGCTGAGCTCGCTCATGGCGGCCTTCCGGTCGTCAGTCGTG
Source organism: Sanguibacter sp. HDW7 (assembly GCF_011300875.1). Taxonomy (NCBI): domain Bacteria; kingdom Bacillati; phylum Actinomycetota; class Actinomycetes; order Micrococcales; family Sanguibacteraceae; genus Sanguibacter; species Sanguibacter sp. HDW7. The sequence continues at coordinate 1,324,155 of NZ_CP049862.1, forward strand.
GGGGCCTCAGGCTAGGTGCACCTTCGTCGCGGGGCGACCGGGTGTGCACGATACGGACGCACGGACGTCCCGGATCCTGGTCAGAGCGCGACGTAGACGGTCTCGAGGTACTCCTCGAGACCTGCCTCGCCACCCTCGCGCCCGAGGCCTGACATCTTCACCCCGCCGAAGGGCGCGCTCGCGTCGGAGACCATGCCGCGGTTGAGTCCGATCATCCCTGCCTCGAGCTCGTCCGCGAGCCGCATCGCGGCGTGGAGGTCGCGCGTGTGGGCGTAGGCGACGAGGCCCGCGTCGGTGTCGTTCGCGAGCGTGATGCCCTCGTCGAGCGTGCCGAAGCGGGTGACGGGCGCGACGGGGCCGAAGATCTCCCCGCGCAGCACGGCGCTGTCGGCGGGGACGTCGGCGAGGATCGTCGGCGCGAAGAAGTGGCCCGGGCCGCCCGGGCGGTCGCCACCCGTTGTCACGCGCGCGCCGTCGGCGAGCGCGGCCGCGACGGTCTGCTCCATGCTGTCGGCGGCCGACGCCTCGATGAGCGGGCCGACCGTGACGCCGTCACGGGACCCGGGGCCGACGACGAGCCGCGCGAACGCGTCGGTGAGCCGGGCCGTGAGCTCGTCGGCGATGCCGTCCTGCGCGTAGATGCGGTTCGCCGCGACGCACGTCTGCCCCGAGTTCCGCATCTTCGCCTGGAGCAGGCTCGTCACAGCGAGGTCGAGGTCGGCGTCGTCGCACACGAGGAACGGCGCGTTGCCGCCGAGCTCCATCGACGTGCGCACGATGCCCTGGGCCGCGCCCGCGAGGAGCGTGCGGCCGACCTCGGTCGAGCCCGTGAACGAGAGCTTGCGCAGCCGGTGGTCGGCGAGGAGCGGATCGACGAGCGCGCTCGCGCTCGTGCCCGTGACGACGTTGAGGACGCCCGTCGGCAGGCCGTGCGCGGCGAGCGTCGTGCGTACGACCTCGGCGACGAGCAGCGTCGTCAGCGGGGTGAGGCGTGCGGGCTTGACGACGACGGTGCAGCCTGCGGCGAGCGCGGGCGCGACCTTGCGCGCGATCATCGCGAGGGGGAAGTTCCACGGCGTGACGAGCAGCGAGGGCCCGACGGGGCGCCGCGAGACGATCTGGCGGACGCCGCCCGCAGGGGCCGTGCGGACGAGGCCGTCGACACGCACCGCCTGCTCGGCGTACCAGCGGACGTAGTCGGCGCCGTAGTCGAGCTCGGCGCGCGACTCGGCGAGCGGCTTGCCGCCCTCGGACGTGATGAGTGCGGCAATCTCCTCACCGCGCGCGAGCAGCGTGCGGTGGACGTCGTGGAGGACGTCGGCGCGTGCCCGTGGGGACGTGGCGCGCCACGCGGGAGCGGCCTCGGCCGCGGCGTCGAGCGCCGCGAGCGCCGTCGCGCCGTCCGCGTCGGCGACCTCGGCGAGCACGTCGCCCGTCGCGGGGTCGTGCACCTCGAACGTGCTCGACGCCGGCAACCACGCGCCGCCGACGAGGGAACCGGTGGGGAGGTCGTGGGGGAGCTGCGTCGTCGGGGCCATGCGTCCATCATGCGCCGCGTCCGAGGACGGCGCAGGGTGATCCCGTAGGCTTCCCGGCATGACCCGGAGCCCGGATACCCAGTACGAGGATCTCCTGCGCGACGTGCTCGAGCACGGCACGCCCAAGGCTGACCGCACCGGCACTGGCACGCGCTCGGTCTTCGGCCGGCAGCTGCGCTGGGACCTCGCGCAGGGCTTCCCGCTCGTCACGACGAAGCGCGTCCACGTGCGCTCGGTCGTCGGCGAGCTCCTGTGGTTCCTCCGTGGCGACTCCAACGTGCGCTGGCTCCAGGAGCACGGCATCCGCATCTGGAACGAGTGGGCGGACGCCGACGGCGAGCTCGGCCCCGTCTACGGCGTCCAGTGGCGCTCATGGCCGACGCCCGACGGCGGGCACGTCGACCAGATCACCAAGGTCGTCGAGGACCTCCGGGCGAACCCTGACTCGCGACGCCACATCGTCTCGGCGTGGAACGTCGCAGAGCTCGACAGGATGGCGCTCGCGCCCTGCCACGCGTTCTTCCAGTTCTACGTCGCCGACGGCCGGCTCTCGTGCCAGCTCTACCAGCGCTCGGCAGACATGTTCCTCGGCGTGCCGTTCAACATCGCCTCCTACGCGCTGCTCACGCACATGGTCGCGCAGCAGGCGGGCTACGAGGTCGGCGACTTCGTGTGGACCGGCGGCGACGTCCACGTCTACGACAACCACCACGCGCAGGTGCGCGAGCAGCTGAGCCGCGAGCCGTTCGCGTTCCCGACGCTCGAGCTGCGCAAGGCCGCCTCGATCCTCGACTACGGCTTCGACGACGTCGTCGTCGAGGGCTACGCGCACCACCCGGCGATCTCCGCCCAGGTGGCGGTGTGAACGAGCGCCCGCCCGGCACGTGGCTCGGCATGATCTGGGCCCAGGACGCCGCGGGCGGCATCGGCATGGGGGGCGACCTTCCCTGGCACCTGCCCGAGGACCTCGCGTTCTTCCGCGAGCAGACTCGCGGGCACGCGGTCGTCATGGGTCGCAAGCAGTGGGAGTCGCTGCCGGACCGTGTCCGGCCCCTGCCGGGGCGCCGCAACATCGTCCTCACGCGCGACACCGGCTACGAGGCGCCGGGCGCGGAGATCGTCCCGACGCTCGCCGAGGCGCTCGAGCGCGTCGCGGGCGAGCGCGCGTGGATCATCGGCGGCGGGCAGGTGTACGCGCAGGCCATCGACCTCGCCGACGAGCTCGTCGTCACGATGATCGACGACGTCTACCAGGTCGACGTCCGGGCACCCGAGATCGGGGAGGGCTGGACGCTCGTCGCTCGCGAGCCGGGCACGGGCTGGACGACCGCTGCGAACGGCATGCGCTACGCCGTCGAGCGCTATGCCGTCGAGCGCTACGCCGCCGAACGCCACGAGCGCACCGGCGCCTGAGCCGGGGCCGCGCGCACGACCGGTCGTCGGGGCAGGCGGCGGCTCGGCCGGTCAGGCGTGCGCGGGTGCTGCGTCGTAGATCTCGCTCATCGTCACGAAGCGCATGCCGCGCTCCGTGAGCGTCCTCACGAGCCGCTCCACCGCGACGTAGAGCGACGGCGCAGGGGTGCCGCGGCCGTCGTGGCAGAGGATGACCATGCCCGGGCTCGCGGTCGCGAGGTCGCGGTCGACCTTCGCCTCGGCGCCGTCGGTCGGCAGGTGGTGCGACCACAGGGCCACGTCGTAGCCGAGCTCGGCCGCGGCGTAGAGCACGGGGGCGTCCATCCGCCCGTACGGCGGGCGCAGCCAGCGAGGCGTCGTGCCTGTCGCCCGGACGAGCGCGTCGTGCGTACGCCCGAGCACGTCGAGGCACTCGGCGGGCTCGAAGCGCGTGAGGTCGGTGTGGTCCCAGCCGTGCGAGCCGACCTCGTGGCCACCGTCGACGACCGCGCGGGCGACGTCCGGGTGCTCGAGCGCGGCCGAGCCGTGCTGGAAGAACGTCGCGCGGGCGTCGTGCCGCGCGAGGAGCTCGAGGACGGTCGGCGTCCACCGGGGGTCGGGCCCGTCGTCGAACGTCAGCGCGACGAACGGCTCGGCGCACCCCGTCCGCCACACGACGCGTGCACCGCACGCGGTCGTGCGGGTCTCCGGCCGAGGCGAGACGCGGTAGACGGGGGAGCGGTGGTCCTTCCGGGAGGCCTCGGCGACGGCGCCGCCCGCGGCGCCGAGCGCCCCGGCGACCGCCACGGTCGCGACGCCGCGCAGGACGGTCCGCCTGCCGGGGTGCACGTGCTCCCCGGCGGTCTCGTCGCTCCGGTGCGTAGCTGCGTCCGCGTCCACGCGCACGACGTCGTCGTTCCCCTGCCCCATAGGCCGCGATGCTACCAACCTCCACGGCTCGACGAGAGGAGGTCCGGACCTGGGCGCGTGCCGATGCCCGCAGAGCGTGCCCAGCAGCGCCCGGTGGTCGTGTCGCGATAGGTTGACCTCCATGACGCAGACCCCCGCGCGCCCGTTCGGCGCAGTGCTCACCGCGATGGTCACCCCGATGACGCCGGACGGCGCCGTCGACGTCGAGGCCGGGGTCTCGCTCGCGAAGCACCTCGTCGACCACGGTCACGACGGTCTCGTCATCAACGGCACGACGGGAGAGTCGCCCACGACCCACGCCCCCGAGAAGGCCGAGCTCGTCGCGGCCGTCGTCGAGGCCGTCGGCGACCGTGCGCGCATCGTCGCGGGCGCGAGCTCCAACGACACCGCCCACGCCATCCGCATGGCCGAGCAGTCCGCCGAGGCAGGCGCGCACGGCCTCCTCGTCGTCTCCCCGTACTACTCGCGCCCCTCCCAGGAGGGCGTCTACCGTCACGCGCTCGCGGTCGCCGAGGCCACGGACGTGCCCGTCATGCTCTACGACGTGCCCGGTCGCACCGGAGTGCGCTTCGCGCCCCTCACCATCGCGCGCCTGGCCGAGCACGACAACGTCGTCGCGATCAAGGATGCGACGGGCGACATCTACGGCGCGTCGAAGCTCATCGCGTCGACCGGCCTCGCCTGGTACTGCGGCGACGACGCCCTCTACCCGGCCTACCTCGCGTACGGCGCGAGCGGCATCGTCTCCGTCGTCGGCCACGTCGTGGGCGACCAGCTCGCCGAGATCACGCGCGCTTTCGACGAGGGCGACCACGCACGCGCCTGGTCCGTCTTCTCGACGATCACCGAGGCCATCGACGCCGTCAACGGCGCGGGCTTCCAGGCCGTCATGGCGAAGGCCGCGTGCGAGCTCCTGGGCCTCGTGCCCACCCGGAACCTCCGGCTGCCCCAGGTGGCAGCCACCGACGACGAGGTCGCCGTCGTCCGCGGTCACCTCGTGGCTGCGGGACTGCTCGACCCGTCCCACTGAAAGGCACCCCCATGAGCAACGCTCACCCCGAGCTGCCCGCACCCCCGCCGCTCCCCGCAGGCGGGCTGCGGGTCGTCCCGCTCGGCGGGCTCGGTGAGGTCGGACGCAACATGTCCGTCCTCGAGTTCGACGGCCGTCTCCTCGTCATCGACTGCGGCGTCCTCTTCCCCGAGGACCACCAGCCGGGCGTCGACCTCATCCTCCCGGACTTCGAGTACATCGCCGACCGTCTCGACGACATCGAGGCGATCATCCTCACGCACGGCCACGAGGACCACATCGGCGGTGTCCCGTACCTCCTGCGCATGCGCCGCGACATCCCCGTCGTCGGCTCGCAGCTCACGCTCGCGTTCATCGAGGCCAAGCTCAAGGAGCACCGGATCACCCCCGTGACCCTCGCGGTCAAGGAGGGGCAGACGGAGTCCATCGGCGTGTTCGACTGCGAGTTCATCGCGGTCAACCACTCGATCCCCGACGCGCTCGCCGTCGCCGTGACGACGCCGGCAGGCACCGTCCTCAACACGGGCGACTTCAAGATGGACCAGCTCCCGCTCGACGGTCGCATCACCGACCTGCGCGCGTTCGCGCGCCTCGGCGAGAAGGGCGTCGACCTCTTCATGGTCGACTCGACGAACGCCGAGGTCCCGGGCTTCGTCACGGGCGAGCAGGAGATCGGCCCCGTCCTCGAGGGTGTCTTCGACCAGTGCGACGGCCGCATCGTCGTCGCGTCCTTCGCCTCGCACGTCCACCGCGTGCAGCAGGTCCTCAACGCGGCGCACTCCCACGGCCGCAAGGTCGCGTTCGTCGGCCGTTCGATGGTCCGCAACATGGGGATCGCGTCCGAGCTCGGCTACCTCCACGTGCCCGACGGCCTGCTCGTCGACCTCAAGAAGGTCGACACGCTCCCGGACGACCAGGTCGTCCTCATGTGCACGGGCTCGCAGGGCGAACCGATGGCCGCGCTCAGCCGCATCGCCAACCGCGACCACAAGGTGTCCGTCGGCCCCGGCGACACGGTGATCCTCGCGTCCTCGCTCATCCCGGGCAACGAGTCCTCGGTGTTCCGCGTCATCAACGGCCTCACGCGCCTCGGTGCGCGCGTCGTGCACTCGGGCAACGCCAAGGTGCACGTCTCGGGCCACGCGAGCGCGGGCGAGCTCATCTACTGCTACAACATCCTGCGGCCGCGCAACGTCATGCCGATCCACGGCGAGGTGCGCCACCTCGTCGCCAACGGGGCGCTCGCCGTGCGCACGGGCGTCCCGCCCGAGCGTGTCGTGCTCGCCGAGGACGGGTTCGTCATCGACCTCGTCGACGGCAAGGCGTCGATCGTCGGTGCGGTGCCGTGCGGCTACGTGTACGTCGACGGTTCGAGCGTCGGCGAGCTCACGGACGCCGAGCTCAAGGACCGCCGGATCCTCGGCGAGGAGGGCTTCATCTCGATCTTCGCGGTCATCGACTCCTCGACCGGCAAGATCGTCGCGGGCCCCGAGATCCACGCGCGCGGGTTCGCCGAGGACGAGGCCGTGTTCGACTCGATCCTCCCGCAGCTCTCCGACTCCCTCGAGGAGGCGGCCGCGGGCGGGAACGTCGACACGCACCAGCTCCAGCAGGTCATGCGCCGGGTCGTCGGGCGGTTCGTCTCGAACCGTCTACGTCGCCGCCCCATGATCGTCCCGGTGGTCGTCGAGGCCTGACGGCTGCTGCTCGGCGAAGCCCCCGGACCGTACGGTCCGGGGGCTTCGCCGTACCCGGGTGTGTGACGTTCTCCGCCGTGCCGCTCCCGGGCTGTGTCGGTGGTGGTTGGTAGGTTCGGGACCATGGCGACACGTGGCTCCTCAGCACCCTCCGCGAAGCGCGGCTCGACGCCGGCGCGCAGCGCCGGCGCGCCGTCGCGCGGCTCGGGTGGCTCGGGCGGCGCACGGTCCGGCGGCTCGTCCTCAAGAGGCTCGTCCGCGAAGGGCTCGTCGTCGTCCAGGCGCATCCCGGACCCGGAGCCGACGCAGCCCGCGCTGCCGCTCCGCATGGCCAAGGGCGCCTGGATGGGCACCGCGCACCTCGTCGGCGGCGGCTTCCGCAGCGTCGGCCGCGGCGCGCGCGACCTCGACCCCGCGCACCGGCGCGACGGCGTCGCGCTGCTCCTGCTCGCGCTGACGATCATCGTCGCGGGCCGCGAGTGGTTCGGGCTCGAGGGCTACGTCATGGAGTGGGTGCACCTCGGTGTGGCGGGCCTGCTCGGCGTCGTCGGCGTCGTCCTGCCCGTCCTGCTCGGCTGGCTCGCCGTACGGTTCATGCGCGCCCCGCAGGAGGGCGCGGAGACGAGCCGCAAGGCCATCGGCATCACCGCGATCCTCGTCGCCGTGTGCGGCATCGTCGCCATCGCCTCCGGCCGTCCCGCACCGAAGGCCGGCTGGGAGGGTCTCCAGGAGGCCGGCGGCATCCTCGGCTACGCGGTCGGCAACTCGCTCGTCGCCGCGCTCAGCGCGTGGATCGCCGTGCCGGTGCTTCTCCTGCTCGCGTTCTTCGGGCTGCTCGTTCTCACAGCGACGCCCATCAACCAGATCGTCCCGCGCGTGCGCAGGCTGCTCCGGCTCGAGGTGGCCGAGGGCGAGGAGGCCGACGACGCGGGACCGCTCGAGCTCGCTGCGGGCGTCTCCCGCCACGACGGCTCCGACGAGATCGAGGCCGCGCCGCGCCGCCGACGCTTCGGACGACGCCGTGAGCCGGACGCGGACTCGACCCCCACCACGGCTCTCGCCGAGGGCGAGGGCGCACGTCCCTTCGAGTCCGCCGCGATGCGCGAGGGCGGACCCGGCGCGACCGACGCGACCGCGGTCCTCGGCCACGACGTCGTGCCCGACGTCCCCGCGCCGCCTGCTGCCTCCCCGACCGCGCCGACCGCGCCGACGGCACCCGCGAACGTCGCGGCGCACGTCCCTGCCCCCGAGCCGGAGGCGCCGCCGACGACCGCCGTGCCCCGCGGCGAGCAGCCCATGCTCGGCGGCGACATCGTCTACGTCCTGCCGGGGGAGGAGACTCTCCTCACCGGCCCGCCCCACAAGGTGCGCTCCGCCGCGAACGACCGCGTCGTCGAGTCCCTCACGAACGTCTTCGAGCAGTTCGGCATCGACGCGAAGGTCACGGGCTTCTCCCGCGGCCCGACGGTCACGCGCTACGAGGTCGAGCTCGGCCTCGGCACGAAGGTCGAGAAGATCACCAACCTCTCGAAGAACATCGCCTACGCCGTCGCGAGCGCGGACGTCCGCATCCTCTCGCCCATCCCCGGCAAGTCCGCGATCGGCATCGAGATCCCCAACGCCGACCGCGAGACCGTCGTCCTCGGCGACGTCCTGCGCTCCTCGGTCGCGCGCCGCACCGAGCACCCCATGGTCATCGGCATCGGCAAGGACGTCGAGGGCGGCTACGTCGTCGCGAACCTCGCCAAGATGCCGCACATCCTCGTCGCCGGCGCGACGGGCGCCGGCAAGTCGAGCTTCGTCAACTCGATGATCGTCTCGCTGCTCATGCGCGCGACCCCTGACCAGGTGCGCATGGTCCTCGTCGACCCCAAGCGCGTCGAGCTGACGATCTACGAGGGCATCCCGCACCTCATCACGCCCATCATCACGAGCCCCAAGAAGGCCGCGGAAGCCCTCGAGTGGGTCGTGCGAGAGATGGACGCGCGCTACGACGACCTCGCGATGTTCGGCTACAAGCACATCGACGACTTCAACGCGGCGGTCCGCGCGGGCAAGGTCACGCCTCTGCCTGGCTCGGAGCGCAAGATCGCGCCGTACCCGTACCTCCTCGTCGTCGTCGACGAGCTCGCGGACCTCATGATGGTCGCCCCGCGCGACGTCGAGGCCTCGATCCAGCGCATCACGCAGCTCGCGCGCGCCGCAGGCATCCACCTCGTCCTCGCGACACAGCGCCCGTCCGTCGACGTCGTCACTGGCCTCATCAAGGCCAACGTGCCCTCCCGCCTCGCGTTCGCGACGAGCTCCCTCACCGACTCCCGCGTCGTCCTCGACCAGCCCGGCGCCGAGAAGCTCATCGGTCAGGGTGACGCGCTCTTCATGCCCATGGGCGAGGCCAAGCCCGCGCGTGTCCAGGGCGCGTGGGTCGAGGAGAAGGAGATCGCGGCGGTCGTCGCGCACGTCAAGGAGCAGCTCAAGCCCGTCTACCGCGAGGACGTCACGGTCGCCGCGGCGAAGAAGCAGATCGACGACGACATCGGCGACGACCTCGACGTGCTGCTCCAGGCTGCCGAGCTCGTCATCACGTCGCAGTTCGGCTCGACGTCGATGCTCCAGCGCAAGCTGCGCGTCGGCTTCGCCAAGGCCGGACGCCTCATGGACCTGCTCGAGTCGCGCGAGATCGTCGGCCCGTCGGAAGGCTCGAAGGCGCGCGACGTGCTCGTCCAGCCCGAGGGCCTGCCGGCCGCGCTCGCGATGCTCCGTGGCGAGGACGCGCCCGCGACCGGCGAGCGGGCGTTCGACCAGGAGGCTCCCGTGGACCGCTACGCGGACGGCGTCGACTCGGGTCTTCCGCCCGTCGTCGAGGACTGGAACGACGGCGACGACGAGGACGGCTCCGAGGACGCCTGGTCGCTCACGGGACGCTGACGGTTCCTGGCGCTCGGCGACGGCAGCTACCGAGGCGGTGGGCCGTCGGTCGCCGTCGGGGACCGGCGCTCAGTCGTTCTGCGTCGCGCGCTTCTCGACCGTGACGGTCGCGGTCGCGATGGGCGCCTCGCGCAGCTCGGGGGCGGAGCCGTCGACCGCGCGTCGCACGTCCTCCTCGCGGGTCGCGAGTGCCGCCGCGGAGAGCTTGCCGACCTTGCCGTCGAGGTCCGCGAACGCATGGACGCGGTGACCGCCGAGACGGTCGACGGTGATGCCGACCCAGCTGACGCCCGTGACGCGGGCGGGGCCGCCGGCCGTGCGGTGGACCTTCGCGAGCATGAGGAGACCGTTGGCGGTCTGGGCGACGCAGCAGTTGCCGTCCTGGTTGGAGATCATGTTGCCGAGGCCGTAGCCGACCCACATGCCGGCGCCGTCCGGGCCGCCGTCGAGCTCCGCGAAAGGCTGCGGGACGTGCGCGTGGTGACCGATGAGCAGGTCGACCTGGCCCGAGCGCGCGAGCGCGTCGGCGAACTCCTTCTGGGCCTCGGTGGGGGCCGTGACGTACTCGGCGCCCGCGTGCATCGAGACGAGGACGAGGTCGGCGCCACGCTCACGCTCGGCGCGCGCGGACGCGATCATCGCGTCCGCGTCGAGCATCGTCACGGACCACGGCTTGTCGCCGTCGACCGGCATGCCGTTCGTGCCATAGGCCGCGGAGAGGTGCGCGACGACCGTCTTCTGACCCTCCGACTCGAGCACGTAGCGCTGGGCCGTCGCGGACTCGGCCTTCGTGCGGGCCGTGCCGGTGTGGCCGAGACCCTCGGCATCGAAGACGTCGAGCGTGCGTGCCAGGCCCGCGAACCCCTTGTCGACCGAGTGGTTCGACGCGGTCGAGCAGCCGTCCCAGCCCTGAGCAGCAAGGTCGCGCACGAGCGCGGGCGTCGTACCGAACATCGGGTAGCCGGAGACCTGCTTGCCCTCGGGAGCGACCGGGACCTCCATGTGGCACAGCGCGAGGTCCGCCCCCTGCACCCACGAGTCGAGGCCCGCGAGCAACGGCCTGAAGTCGTAGCCCGAACCCATGCGGGCGGACGCCATGACGGGCGAGTGCGGCAGGACGTCGCCCGCCGCGAGGATCGTGAGGTCGACGTCCGGGACCTGCGTGGGCGTCGGCGACGGCTCCGGGGAGGGTGAGGTGGCCGTCGGCGCCGGCGCGCCGGTCGTCGTCACCGGGACGTCGGCGTCCGTGCGGCCGTCGAGGAGGCCGGGTGCGACCAGCGCCGTGGCGACCCCCACGACCGCGACGGATGCCGCGACGGCGGCCCATCTCCGGGGGGCCGTCGCGTGGGCGGAGCGGTTCTGGGCATGGCGCATCACACAGGGGAGACTACCGCCCGCCGCGGTGGGTGCCAGCGCCTATCCTGTGAGGATGACGCAGAGCAACGTGAGCATGTGGCGCACGCAGTGGAACATCGCGAACGCGGTGACGGCGGCCCGCATCGCCATGGTCCCGTTCGTCGCGTGGGCGCTCCTCGTCGACGGCGGTGGCTCGACGCTCTGGCGGTCGGTCGCGACCGTCCTCTTCGTCGTCGCGGCTGCGACCGACAAGGTCGACGGCCACCTCGCACGCAGCCGGGGCCTCGTCACCGACCTCGGCAAGCTTCTCGACCCGATCGCCGACAAGGCGCTCATCGGTACCGCGCTCGTCGGGCTCTCGCTGCTCGGCGAGCTGTGGTGGTGGGTGACCATCCTCATCCTCGTGCGCGAGCTCGGCATCACGGTCATGCGCCTGCTCGTCATGGACCGGTTCGTGCTCGCCGCGTCGCGCGGCGGCAAGCTTAAGACCGTCCTGCAGTCGGTCGCCCTCGCGATCCTCCTCCTGCCGCGCGGTGTCCTGCCGGAGCTCGTCCACACCGCGGGATACGCGGTCATGGGCCTCGCGGTCGCCGTCACGCTCGTCACGGGCGTCGACTACGTCGTCCGCACCCTGCGCAACCCCGTCGTGCGCGACGGCCACGCGTGACGAAACCTGTCGAGCAGGAACCCGGCGCGACGGACCCCCTCGCGCTCGAACACCTTGCGCCGGACCTCGTCGCGGCGGCCGGAGCCGTGCTTGCCGCGGCACGCGAGCGGGGCCTCACCGTCGCGGTCGCGGAGTCGCTCACGGGCGGCCTCGTGTGCAGCGCCCTCGTCACCCCGGCGGGGGCCTCGGACGTCGTCCGCGGCGGGATCGTGGCGTACGCGACCGACGTCAAGGCGTCCGTCCTCGGCGTCGACCGGGCGCTCCTCGCGACGTGCGGGCCCGTCGACCCGGAGGTCGTGCGCCAGATGGCGCTCGGCGTGGCGCGCGTGCTCGGCGCACGGTGCGGCGTCGCGACGACGGGCGTCGCGGGCCCCGGCCCACAGGACGGGGTCCCCGCAGGTCGGGTCCACGTCGCGGCGTCGCTCGACGGCCTCGTCCGTGAGCGCCGGCTCGACCTGCCGGGCGACCGCACGGAGATCCGCGCCCGGGCGACGGCCGCCGCGCTCGAGATGCTTCACGAGATCGTCACCGGGTGAGTCCCGGCACATCGGGAACACTCGCGGCCCTGCGGTAGTTGGACAGGACATGGACACGACGACCAGGACAGCCACGATCGCCACGAAGGGGCCGTCTCGCGCTGCGCGCGGACCGGCCGGACGTCGCGAGGCTGTCCGTGGGACGTTGTATCCTCACCAGACCGTGACGCAGCGGAGTGGAACGACGGAGAGGGGGCGCCAGATGATCGTCCTGCGACGAGAGATCGGTGATGTCCTGCGTGACGCGCGCCAGCGGCAGGGTCGTACCCTGCGCGAGGTGTCGTCCGCGGCACGTGTGTCGCTCGGCTACCTCAGCGAGGTCGAGCGTGGCCAGAAGGAAGCCTCCTCGGAGCTGCTCGGTTCGATCTGCGAGGCGCTCGACGTCCCGCTGTCGACCGTGCTGCGCGAGGTGAGCGACCGGGTTGCGGTCGCCGAGGGTCTGTTCGTCCCGGACACGGTCCCGGACGACTTCGCGACCGCGGTGGGCCGGATCCCGGCCCGGCGGGAGCTCACACCGATCGGCTGACACCTGGCTGCGGTGCCTGGCACCGCGGGCAGTAGAAGATCGGACGTTCGAAGGGCGGCCTGCGTGCCTGTCCCACCGCGATCGCGGTGCGGCAGCGCACGCACGGCCGCCCGACGCGTCCGTGGGCCCGGGCGTCGAGCGCGCCGAGCCCGTGCGCGACGACGCGCGCCATGCGCGTGCGCGCGGTGAGGAGCAGCGCGGCAAGCTCGTCCGGACCGAGGGTGCCGACGGTCCGCCACGGGTCGGTGCGACGTGCGAAGAGCGACTCGGCCGCGTAGATCGTGCCGATGCCCGCGACGCGACGCTGGTCGAGGAGAGCCTCCGCGACGCTCACCCCCGGGCCGTCGCCCGCGTCGCGCAGCCGCAGCGCCGCCGCGGGGACGTCGAGGTCGTCCGCGAGGAGGTCGGGCCCGAGGTGCCCGAGCAGGCGGCCCTCGTCGCGCGTCCGGACGACGTGGAGCATGCCGAGGTTCTCGCCGAGCGCTGTCCACCGTGCTGAGGCGAGCACGGCCCTGACGTGCGGCGCCCTGCCCGACGCCTCGGGCGTCCCCGTGCGCGCGACGTACCAGCGGCCCTCCATACGCAGGTGAGCATGGACCGTCCAGCCGTCCGTCGTGCGCACGAGCAGGTTCTTGCCGTACGCGGTGACCTCGGTGACCTCGCGGCCCGTGAGGTCGACGTCGCCCAGGTCGGCCCAGCGGAGCTCGGCTCGCACGAGGACCGCGCCGCGCAGCGCGGCGTCGAGGCGCGCGGCCGTGAGCCGCAGGACGTCACCCTCGGGCACGGATGCCTCCCTGCGACGGCGTCATGGCCGGACCGCTCCGCGGACGCGCAGGCCCCGCGGCGTGAGTGCGAAGCCCGCGCCCGTGAGCGCCTCGACGACCGGCCCGCCGAGCCCGAACACCTCGGTGCCGTCGACGTGTCGCACCGTCATGCGCCCGAGGTAGCCCGTCGCGGCGGAGGCGGCGAGCGCGTGCGCCGCGCGCCCGAGCAGACCTGCGTCGTCGGTGAACGACAGCAGCGTGCGCCCGCCGCGCTCGACGTAGAGGGCGAGCACGCCGTCGACGAGGACGACCGCGGCGCCCGCCTTGCGCCCGGGGCGGTGGCGCACCTCGGTCGTGCTTGCAGGCCAGACGAGCGCGGCCCCGTACGGGTTGGCAGGGTCGCACGCCGCGAGGACGATGCCGGGTTCGACCGCCGCACCGTCGCGGACCGAGGCCTCGGCCGGCGCACCCGCGGTCCGCCGCTCGACAGCACGCGCGTCGTCCCGCAGCACGTCAACCGCACCGGGCACAGCGAACTGCGAGCCGCCGAGGTGCTCGACGAAGTAGCCGCGACGGACCTGCCCTGCGGCCTCGAGCGCCGTGAGCACCTTGTAGAGGTCGGGGTAGCGTCCGACGACCTGCTCAGCGGGCGCGAGCGCGCGCGTGACGATGCCGTGCCGGTCGAGCAGCACCATGGCGAGCGCGTGCGCGCGCACCGTCGGGTCGGGCTCGACGGTGGGCAGGAGCGACCAGCGGCCACCGCCGTGGAGCACCTCGGACGACGGCGGGCGCGAGAGCGCCGCGAGCCCGAAGCGTCCGCGCGGACGGTGGACCGGCCGAGCCGGGGTGCGTGGGGCGCGCGAGGACGCGCCGAGGAGAGCCCGCAGCGGGCCGAGCGAGTCGTTCGTCGCGCGCCCCGTCCACACGAGGTGCCACAGTGCCTCCCGGACCGCCTCGGAGGGATCGTCCCCGAGCGCGGCCCGGTCGTCCGCGTCCTCGGCCGCGAGGCGGGCGCGGTCGACGACCCGGTCGAGGAAGTGTGCACCCGAGCCGTCGAGCGCGGTGAGGACGTAGGCCGTCGCGGCCGGACCGGGAACGTCGGACGGCACGGGCAGCGTGAGCGGCGCGGTGTCCGCGAGGTGGAGGCTCACGATGCCGTCGCCCGCGCCCTTGCCGGGTGCGGAGAGCGGCGCGTGCCCGGCCCACAGCACCTCGCCGCTCGTCGTGAGCGCGTCGAGCAGGGCGGGGGAGTAGTCGACGACCCGGCCGGGAAGGATCCGCTGCTCGAGGTCCGAGGCCGGCACGGGCGCGCCTGCGAGCTGCTCGATCGCGCGCAGCAGCCCGGCGCGGCCGCGCAGGTCGCCGATCCGCTGCCAGCGCGGCAGGAACAGCCCGAGCGCCGCCGCGGGCGCGGGCTCGACCTCGGCACGCAGCAGCGCGAGCGACCTCCTGCGCAGCCGTCGCACGACGTCACGGTCCGCGTACTCCGCGCCCGTGCCGCCGAGCACTGCCGGCAGCATGCGGCCGCGGACGAGCTCCCCCGCCGCGACGAGCCGGTCGAGGATCTCCCTCACGACGGCGACGGGCAGGCCGTAGCGCGCCGCGACGTCGTCCGCGGGGAACGGCACGTGCGTGCGGGCGTGCCGCCGCACGAGGTCACCGAGCGGATCGTCGACGGGTGCCAGGAGCGCGTCGGGCAGCCCGACCGGGAGCGCTGCGCCGAGCGCGTCCCGCACGCGGGCCGCGTCCTCGACGGCGAGCCACCGTTCGGCGTCGTCAGCTGCGGTCGCGTGCGCGAGACCTGGCAGCCGCACGACGGCGACCTGGCGTGACGACCGGAGCGTCGCGAGCCATTCGGCGACGTCCGCGCCGTCCTCCGACCGCGCGACGAGCTCCGCGAGCGACGACGGCCCGCGGCGCCGCAGCAGGTCGAGCAGCCCCTCGTGCCCGCGTGCGCGGCGCTCCGGGGCGAGCCCGTCGAGCTCGGCCGCGACCTGCTCGACGGCCGTCGGGTCGAGGAGGTCCGCGAGCTGGGCGCCCGACGAGCCTCCGAGCAGCTCGTCGAGCAGGGTCGGGTCGAGCGCGAGCGTCGCGGCCCGCTGCTCGGCGAGCGGCGCGTCGGCGCCATAGAGGTTCTGCGCGGTGTAGCCGAGCAGGAGGGAGCGGGCGAACGGCGAGGGCTGCGTCGTGTCGACGTGGACGACGTCGATGCGCCCCGCGGCGACGTCCGCCATGAGCGTCGTGAGCGACTCGACGTCGAAGTCGTCCTGGAGGCACTCGCGCGCGGCCTCGTGGACGATCGGGAACTCGGGGTAGCCCGCCGCGACCTCGAGCAGCTGCGCGGAGCGCTGCCGCTGCTGCCACAGGGGCTGCCGACGGTCGGGCGAGCGCCTGGGCAGCAGGAGCGCACGCGCCGCGGCCTCGCGGAAGCGTGCCGCGAAGTGCGCCGAGCCGGTGAGCGCGTCGCGCACCTGCCCCGCGACGTCGGCGGGGTCCGTGAAGAGCTCGTCGGCGACCTCGGGCGCAGCGCCGTCCGTGAGGACTCCTGACCACGTGCCGTCGGCCCCGACGCCGTCGAGCCCGATGTCGGGCAGGCGCAGGACGATGCCGTCGTCCGCGTGCATGGCCGCGACGTCGACCCCGTAACGCTCGCGGAGCCGGGCGCCGAGCAGGAGCGCCCACGGCGCGTGGATGCGCGCCCCGAAGGGGCTGTGGACGACGACGCGCCAGTCGCCGATCTCGTCACGGAAGCGCTCGACGACGATCGTGCGGTCGTCCGGCACGACGCCCGTCGCGGCGTGCTGCTCACGCAGGTGCCCGACGACGTTGCCGGCCGCCCACGGGTCGAGCCCCTCCTCCGCGAGGTGCGCGAGCGCCGACTCCGTGCGGGCCGGGGCCACGGGGATGACTCGCGCGACCGTCGTGCGCGTCCACGCGCCGATCGCGCGCCCGAGCTCTGCGGGACGCGCGGGGGAGTCTCCCTTCCAGAACGGCATGCGGCCCGGCAGGCCGGGCGCGGGCGTCACGAGGACGCGGTCGGGGGTGATCTCGTCGATGCGCCACGTCGTCGAGCCGAGCGTGATCGTGTCGCCGACGCGTGACTCGTACACCATCTCCTCGTCGAGCTCGCCGACGCGGCGTCCACCGCGCGAGCGGGGCGTCGTGTCGGCGCGCACCTCGTCCGTGGCGCCGGCGGGCGCAGATGCCGCGAGGAAGACGCCGTAGAGCCCGCGGTCGGGGATCGTGCCGCCGCTCGTCACCGCGAGCCGCTGAGCGCCCGGTCGCGCCTGGAGGACGTCCCGCCCGCGGTCCCAGGTGAGCCGTGCGCGGAGCTCGCCGAACGCCTCCGACGGGTAGCGGCCCGTGAGCATGTCGAGGACCCCGCGCAGCGCCGAGCCCGGCAGCTGTGCGAACGGCGCGGCGCGGCGCACGGTCGCCTCGAGCTCGTCGAGGGGCCAGTCCTCGAGCGCGACCATCGCGACGATCTGCTGCGCGAGGACGTCGAGCGGGTTGCGCACGAGCCGCAACGGTTCGAGCTCGCCCGCCCGCATGCGTGCGGCCGTCACGGCGGCCGGCACGAGGTCGCCCGTGTGCGTCGGCACCAGGACGCCGTGGCTCGGCACCCCGACGGCATGGCCCGCGCGCCCGACGCGCTGGAGGCCTGACGCGACCGAGGGCGGGGAGCCGACGAGGACGACGAGGTCGACGCTGCCCATGTCGATGCCGAGCTCGAGAGAGCTCGTCGCGACGACGACGGGCAGACGGCCGGCCTTGAGCTCGCCCTCCGTGAACGAGCGCTCGGCACGGGACATCGAACCGTGGTGCGCACGCGCGAAGACCCCGTCGACCCCCGCTGACGTTCCTGCCTGACCAGGGACGGCCGCGGGCTGCGACGCGCCCGTGTCGGGCACGTCGAGCCCCTGGCGTCGTGCCCAGATCTCGTTGAGACGCGAGGTGAGGCGCTCGGCACCCCGTCGGGAGTTCGTGAAGACGATCGTCGAGCGGCTCGTCGTGGCAAGGTCGACGATGCGTTCCTCGACGTGGGGCCACACCGATGCGCGCGCGAGCGGCGACGTCGCGGCGCCCGTGAGGTCGGGGCCGTCGTCGGCTGCCTCGGCACCGGGCAGCGGCGTCGCTCCGATGTCAGTGAGGTCCTCGACGGGCACGACGATCTCGAGGTCGACCTGGCGCCGTGCGGGTGGCTCGACGACGACGACCGGACGGCCTCCGTCGGCTGTCGTGCGGTGACCTGCGAGGAGCTCTGCGACGACGGACGTGGGGCGGGCGGTCGCCGAGAGACCGATGCGTTGCGCGGGCGAGTCCAGAAGGAGGTCGAGCCGCTCGAGGGAGAGCGCGAGGTGGGCGCCGCGCTTGGTGCCCGCGACGGCGTGGATCTCGTCGACGACGACCGTGCCGACCTCTCGCAGCCCCTCGCGTGCGGACGAGGTGAGCATGAGGAAGAGCGACTCGGGCGTCGTGATGAGGATGTCGGGCGGATGCACCGCGAGCCGGCGTCGCTCGGAGGGCGTGGTGTCACCCGTCCTGGTGCCGACGGTGACGGGCGGCAGCGACGTGCCGGCCGCCGCCGCCGCGTTGCGGATGCCCGTGAGCGGGCTCGCGAGGTTGCGCTCGACGTCCGCTGCGAGAGCCTTGAGCGGCGAGACGTAGAGGATGCGGTCCGTCCGCGGTCCGTCCGACGACGCGTCGCGCGCGAGGATGCGGTCGATCGCCCAGAGGAACGCCGCGAGCGTCTTGCCCGAGCCTGTCGGTGCGATGACGAGGGCGTGGGATCCGCCCCGGATCGCGGACCAGGCCTCCGTCTGGACCTGCGTCGGCGCGGCGAACGCGCCACCGAACCAGGCGCGCGTGGGCGCGCCGAACCCGGCGAGCAGGTCGGTGGTCCGGGGAGTGGGTGTCACGGGGACCATTGTGGCGCGGACCACCGACATTCGGCGTGGGACGTGCGCGAACGGGGCGACGACGGCGTGGCACCCTGGGGGCGTGAGGTATCGCGAGTTCTGGGACCTGGTCGATGACGTCTTCGGGCGCGCCTACGGGCGGTCGATCGCGGGGGACCAGGTGCTCGAGGAGCTGGGCGGCCGCACCGCCGCGCGTTCGATCGAGGACGGCGTCGAGCCGCGTCTCGTGTGGCACGCCCTGTGCGACGCCATGCAGGTGCCTGACGCCGAGCGCTGGGGGAGCGACCCGCACCGGCAGGCTCCGCCGCGCTGAGTCCGGAGGTCTGCTGCCTGCCGCGCACGCACCGGCTGGTGCCGGACGCGCCGACCCTCGGCCCCCCGGGGCGTTCCGGACCTGCGGCGACACGCAGCCGCGCGACACGCCGGAGCAGCACGTTCGACGGTCGAACATGTGTTCGGTACTGTTGACCACAGAGGTCGACGGCGGCCGGGCGGTCCACGTCCTCGCAGCGATCGCACGTGAATGTCGGTGGGTCGTCCTAGTGTCGGGCCCATCAAGATCGCAGAGCTTCTCCGGCGGCACGCGCCGCCCCGAACGACAGAGGTGAACCATGGCAGCATCCGCGGACCGCGAGAAGGCGCTCGAGGCAGCGCTCAGCCAGATCGACCGCCAGTTCGGCAAGGGCTCGATCATGCGTCTCGGTGACGACGACCGCCCCGCGGTCGAGGTCGTCCCGACGGGATCGATCGCGCTCGACGTCGCGCTCGGCATCGGAGGCCTGCCTCGTGGGCGCATCGTCGAGATCTACGGCCCCGAGTCGAGCGGCAAGACGACAGTCGCGCTCCACGCGGTCGCCAACGCGCAGCGCCAGGGCGGCATCGCTGCGTTCATCGACGCCGAGCACGCGCTCGACCCGGAGTACGCGAAGAAGCTCGGCGTCGACACGGACGCGCTCCTCGTCTCCCAGCCGGACACCGGCGAGCAGGCGCTCGAGATCATGGACATGCTCGTCCGCTCGGGCGCGATCGACATCATCGTCGTCGACTCGGTCGCCGCGCTCGTGCCCAAGGCGGAGATCGAGGGCGAGATGGGTGACAGCCACGTCGGTCTCCAGGCCCGCCTCATGTCGCAGGCGCTCCGCAAGCTCACGGGCGCCCTGTCCTCGACGGGCACGACCGCGATCTTCATCAATCAGCTTCGCGAGAAGATCGGTGTGTTCTTCGGCTCACCGGAGACGACGACGGGTGGTAAGGCGCTGAAGTTCTACGCGTCGGTCCGCATGGACATCCGCCGCATCGAGACCCTCAAGGAGGGTACGGACGCGGTCGGTAACCGCACGCGCGTCAAGGTCGTCAAGAACAAGATGGCCCCGCCCTTCAAGCAGGCGGAGTTCGACATCCTCTACGGTGTCGGCATCTCGCGCGAGGGAAGCCTCATCGACCTCGGCGTCGAGCACGGCATCGTCCGCAAGTCCGGCTCCTGGTACACCTACGAGGGCGACCAGCTCGGCCAGGGCAAGGAGAACTCGCGGGGCTTCCTCCGCGACAACCCCGAGCTCGCTGCTGAGATCGAGCGCCGCATCAAGGAGAAGCTGGGCATCATCCCGCCGTCCGAGGCCCCTGCCGAGGGCGTCGCGGGGGCAGACCCCGAGGCCCCTGCTGCCGAGGCGGCCCCGAAGAAGGGCCGGGCCAAGGCCGCGAAGGTCGACTTCTGACCCGCGAGCCTGTGACGGGCACGTCCGGCGACGGGTCAGCGCCCGCACCCGGGACCACGCCCCGGACCCGCCGGTCCGGCGCCGTGACGATCGACGCCCTCAGGGCAGCGATCGCCGCGGTGCCGGCCGGCGGGACCCCGGAACCTGCCGCTCCGCGACGGGCGCCGCGTCTGCGGCGGACGGAGCGTGGTGCGCCGATGGACGAGCGCGGGGTCTCGCAGCCTGCGCCGACCGACCTCGAGGTCGAGGACGCGGCCCGGGAGTATCTTCTGCGGTCGCTCACGGCGTCGGCGCGGTCACGTCAGCAGCTGGCGGCCGGGCTGGCCTCGCGCGATGTCCCCGAGGACGTCGCCGAGAGGCTGCTCGACCGCTTCACCGACGTCGGTCTCATCGACGACGCGGCGCTCGCGCAGGCGATCGTGCGGACACGGAGCCAGGAGTCGGGCGCCGCACGCCGGCGCATCGCGACGGAGCTGCGACGCAAGGGCATCGCGGCGGACGTCGCGGAGGAGGCGCTCATCCAGGTCGACGATGAGGACGAGCGGCGGTCGGCATTCGACCTCGCCCGCGTGCGCGCCCGTCGGCTCGTGGGGCTCGAGCGGGACGTCGCGCTGCGACGGCTCGTCGGTTTCCTCGGCCGGAAGGGCTATCCGCCCACGCTCTGCCTCGACGCCGCGCGTGCGGGCCTCGAGGGTGCGCTCGACGATTCGACAGAGACCGACCGGTCCGACTGACCCGCCCGTGGGTGCCGTGACCTCGTGCGTTTCAGTGACGTCGGTCGCACGAGGCTCTCTGCGGGACGTTCGTCAGGCGGAACGATCGTGCGCTCCGCTACGTTCACCCGTGAGGATGGACGCCACCGTGTCCGACGATGTCCGCCCAGGGGAGGAGCTGACGTGATCGAGGACTGGCCCGCGCTTCTGCTCGTGCTCGTGCTGCTGCTCGCGTGTCTCGTCGCGCTCGTCCTCGTGCTCGTCGCGCGTCGCGAGGCCGCCGCGGTGCGCGCCCAGGCCCGCGAGGACGTCGCCTCGCTCAAGGACGAGATTCAGTCCCGGGCCGTCGAGGCCGACCGGCGGACAGTGCGGCTCGACGACGAACGCTCGCGGCTCGAGTCTGACCGCGCCCGACTCGCCGATGCGAGCGCGCGGGTCGAACAGCTCGTGGCACGCCTCGACACCCGCACCGAGACCCTCCGCGTCCAGGAGTCGGAGCTTGCAGCGCAGCGCGCAGCGCACGAGGCTCGCGTGGCCGAGGACCTCGCCCAGCTCGCCGGCACGACCGTCGCCGACGCGCGGGCACGCCTCGCCGACGCCCTCGCCGACCAGGCAGCTCGTGACGTCGAGTCGCGTCTGCGCAGGAGCGAACGTCGACTGCGCACGGAGTCCGCAGCGCGCGCGAGAGAGATCCTCACGACCGCCGTCGAGAGGCTCGCGGTCCCGACCTCGAGCCAGCTCTCCGTCACCGTCGTCCCGTTGCCCTCGCCCGACCTCAAGGGCCCGATCATCGGCCGCGACGGACGCAACATCAAGGCGTTCGAGGCGCTCACGGGCGTCAACCTCATCGTCGACGAGTCCGACGACCACGTGCAGCTCTCGAGCTTCGACGCCGAGCGTCGTGAGATCGCGCAGCAGAGCCTCGAGCGCATGCTCGCGGACGGAAGGATCAACCTCGAGCGCATGGAGCGGGTCGTCGCGACCGTGACGGCTGAGGCCGCCGAACGCAGCCGTGACTCCGCACGGTCTGCGATCGACGAGGCCCGTATCCGGCCGCTCCACCCCGACCTCGAGGAGCACATCGGCAGGCTGCGCCTCCGTACGTCCTACGGCCAGGTCGTCCAGCAGCACCTCGTCGAGAGCGCGCTGCTCGCGAGGACCATCGCCGCCGAGATCGGAGCTGACGCCGAGGTTGCCGCGCGCGCCGCCTTCCTCCACGACGTCGGCAAGGCCGTGCCCTCGGGCGAGCGGGGATCCCACGCCCGCGCAGGCGCAGAGCTCGCGGCACGGTGCGGGGAGAGCGACGTCGTCGTCAACGCGATCGCCGCCCACCACGGCGAGGTCGAGGCCGAGTCCGTCGAGGCCGTCGTCGTGCAGATCGCCGACGCCATCTCCGCGTCGCGACCCGGCGCGCGGCGCGAGGACGCCGAGACGCACGTCGAACGGCTCGAGGCACTCGAACGCGCCGTGGCCGCCCACCCCGGCGTCGCACGCGCCCTCGCACTCTCCTCGGGCCACGACGTCCGCGTCGTCGTCGAGCCCGACGTCGTCGGCGACGACGAGCTCACGTCGCTCGCCGAGCGGATCGCGTCGGCGATCTCCGAGACCCAGGCGGTGCCGGGCGAGGTGCGGGTCACCGTCGTCCGCGAGCTCCGGGCGACCGCGACGGCCGGCTGACTTCGCCCGGCGGGTCAGCCCACCCGGGCGGCCTCGGCCGCGATGATCTCCGCGAGCTCGCGCGGGCGGCTCCACATGGGCCAGTGACCCGTCGGTAGGTCGACGACATCGACCTGTTCGAGCAGCGCGACCTCGGCGAACATCGGGTGGCCCGCAGCCGCAAGCTCACGCACCTGAGAGCCAGGGATCGAGCAGCACACGAGCGTGGTCGGCACCGCGCGGCGCGCATCGTGGGTGAGCGTCACCGCCGCACGCACCACGCCTCCCGGCTCGGGCACGGCGCGGGCACGGAATCTCGCGAGCATCGCGGCGTCCAACCCTTCGATGCTCGCACCTTGGGCCAGCACGTCGAACGGCGGCAGCTCGAGCGCGGCGTCGACCCCGTCGGGGACCTCGCCCGCACCCGGCTCGCGCGGCTCCTCGGCGCTCCCGGGCTCCTCGGCCTGCCCGGGTGCCAGGGGCCCCGAGTCGACCCAGACGACGCGTGCGACGAGCGTGGGGTGCCGGTCGAGCAGGAGGCTCACGGGCGCGTTCGCACCGCTGTGCGCGACGAGGACGGCCGGCTGCGCCTCGGTGACGCCGTGCAGCGCGAGAAGGTCGAGGAGCGCGAACACCTGCCCCTCGAGGGTTGCCTCGCTCCGCCGAGGATCGTCGGGGTCGAGGCCAGGCAGGGTCACCGGGACGGTGCCAGGGTGGTGCGGGAGAAGGTGCTCGATGACCTCGTCCCATGCCCATGCCCCGAGCCAGTAGCCGGGGACGAGAAGGATGGTCGGACGGTGCGTCGTGGTGGTCATGGTACGACCGTCGCACGCCACCCGGACAGCGGTGTGTCACGATCTCTGTCATGAATCTGTCGCGGGGTGCCCGGTGAGACGCGCAGAGCGCCTCCATGCCCTCACCGAGCTTCTCCGCAGGCGCGGCGCACGCGGCTGCACGGCCGCGCAGATCGCGGCCGAGTTCGGGGTCTCGGAACGTACCGTCAAGCGTGACCTCGACGCGCTCGAGGCGAGCGGTGCGCCGGTGTGGTCGCGCCGAGGGCCGGGTGGCGGCTACGGCCTGGCGGCAGGGACGTCCCTTCTGCCGGTCACCCTGTCCCCGGCGCAGGCGGTCGCCCTCATGGCTGCCGTCTCTGCGTCGCGTGACGCGCCCTATGCCGATCTCGCCGCTGCCGGGATCGAAAAGATCGTCGACGTCCTCGATCCGCGCACGCGGGCCCGGGCGCTCGACCTCGCTGGCCGCGTGTGGGTCGACTCGCCGTCGTCCCGCGCGTCACGCCGTGTGTGGTCCGCGCTCGAGGAGGCGATGGCCTCCCAGCGCGTCGTGCGGATCCGCTACACCTCCGGCAAGGGTTCGACGACGTTCCGCGACGTCGAGCCGGTGCTCCTCGCTCGGCGCGGCGGTGCGTGGTACCTCGTGGGTTGGTGCCGGCTGCGCGACGCGATGCGATGGTTCGCCGTGGAGCGGGTCGAGCGTGCCGACGTCACGACAGTTCCGTGCAGCGGGCACACGGTCGACGAGGTCGGAGAGCCGCCGACGGACTCCCGACCCGTGCACGGCAGCGTCCGCGTCGTCCCGGACGGGACGACGCGGACGGCGTGACAGCGGCGCGCACGGGCGCCAGATGGGACCTCAGTCGTCGGCTGCGACGAGCCCCGGCACCTGTGTGGTCACGGCGCCCGAGGTGCGCGAGCGCAGGCGGCGCGCAAGCCTGTCGGCGAAGAGTCCGACGGAGAAGTTCACGACGATGAACATCGCGGCGATGACGATGACTGCGGGGATGTAGTTCGCGAAGTTCGTCGCGAGGTACTCGGCCTGCCGCAGCAGCTCGGCGTACCCGATGAGATAGCCGAGAGCGGAGTCCTTGACGACGACGACGAGCTGGCTGACGAGTGCAGGCAACATCGCGACGACTCCCTGGGGCAGGAGGATGGTCCGGACGGTCTGCCCGTGCGTGAGACCGATCGACAGGCCTGCCTCGCGTTGTCCGCGCGGCAGCGACGTGATGCCCGAGCGTACGAGCTCGGCGACGACCGAGCCGTTGTAGACCGTGAGCGAGATGACGACGGCCGTGAGTGCGAGCTGGTCGGACGGCACGAGCCGGTAGCTGACGAGCAGCCAGTACGAGAAGACCATCATGAGCAGCACGGGGACGGCGCGGAAGAACTCGACGATCGCGCCTGCGGTCCCGGAGATCCAGCGGTTCTCCGAGAGTCGCCCGAGGCCGAGGACGATCCCGAGAACGCCCGCGAGCACGACGGAGATCGCGGCGGCGCCGAGCGTGCCGAGGAGGCCGGGCAGGAGGTAGTCGATCCACGTCGAGCTCTCGAGGAACGGCGTCCACTTCGCGGCGGTGAGCTGTCCGTTGCGCCCCAGCGTCCAGACGACCCACGCGAGGCCTGCCCCGAGCACGACGACGGCGACGACGTTGGCGACGGCGAAGAGGCGCCGGGTGCGGGGGCCGGGAGCGTCGAAGAGCGGGGACGCAGTGGTCATCGGGCCACCGCCAGCCTGCGCGAGAGCGCCGTCATGAGGATCCCGACCGGCAGGACGAGGCACACGAACCCGAGGGCGAAGATGCCGAAGATGAGGAAGAGGACGTCGGGCCGGAACTCGATCATCACCTTCATGAGGTAGGAAGCCTCGGCGACGCCGATCGTCGCGGCGACGGTCGTGTTCTTCGTAAGCGCTATGACGACGTTGCCGAGCGGCGCGACGGCCCCGCGGAAGGCCTGGGGCAGGACGACGAGCGTGAGCGACTGGGTGAACGTCAGGCCGATCGACCGGGCGGCCTCGGCCTGGCCCAGCGGCACCGTGTTGACGCCCGAGCGCAGCGCCTCGCAGACGAACGCCGCGTGGTAGAGCGAGAGCCCGACGACCGCGAGGCGGAAGTTCTGGTCGACGATGAACGTGTGCGAGTCGGGGTCGGCGAGGACGAGTCCGAGCTGGGTGTAGAGGCCGAGCGAGCAGCCCACGATGATGAGCGTGAGCGGCGTGTTCCGCACGAGGTTGACGTAGATCGAGCCACCGAGCTGCAGCGAGGGGATCGGTGAGACGCGCATGACGGCGAGCAGCGTGCCGAGGACGAGCGAGCCGACAAGCGAGTAGCCCGTGAGACGCACTGTCATCCAGAACGCGCCGAGCACGTCGTAGTCGCTGAAGAGCGTCCCGACGGTGTCGTGGAGCGGGGCCAGGTCGATCACCTCCTGGGGAGGGCCCGTCGGCCGCGCGCGTGCGCGGCCGACGGGACGTGGTCAGGAGCAGGCGGCGGGGGTCGGCGGGTTGAGGTCCTTGTTGGGCGTGTAGGCCGCGCCCGTGTTGGCCTCGAGGGCCTTGGCCCACTCGCCGGACGAGATCATCTTCGTGATCGCGTCGGTGACCTTCTGGCACCTGTCGGAGCCCTTGGGCAGGCCGATGCCGTAGTTCTCCTGGGAGAAGGTCGTGCCGACGACCTTGAGCTTGCCCTTGTACTGGGTCTGGGCCGCAAAGCCGGCGAGGATGATGTCGTCGGTGGTCACGGCGTCGATCGTGCCCGCGGCGAGCTGCTCGACGCACTTGGAGTACGTGTCGAACTCCTGGAGCTGTACCTCGGACGCGAACTCGTCCTTGATCTTCTGCGCGGGCGTCGATCCCTGCACGGAGCAGAGCTTCTTGCCGTTGAGGGTCTCAGGCCCCGTGATGTCGGTGTTGCTCTCCTGGACGAGGAGGCCCTGGCCGGCGACGAAGTACGGACCCGCGAACGACACCTTCTCCTTGCGGGTGTCCGTGATCGAGTAGGTGGCGACGATCATGTCGACCTGTCCGGACTGCAGGAGGTTCTCGCGCTGCGGCGACGGGGACTCCTTGAAGGTGATCTGCTCGGCGCTGAAGCCGAGCTCCTTGGCGACGTAGCGTGCGACGTCGACGTCGAAGCCGGAGTACGTGTCGCCCGACTTGAGCCCGAGCCCGGGCTGGTCGAACTTGATACCGACGGTGATCTTGTCGTCGTCGTCGCCCCCGCACCCTGCGAGCAGGGTGGCGGCGAGCGCGACGGACCCGAGTGCGGCGATGACCTTGGTGCGCATGTGCTTCTCCTTGTGTCGACCGTGCTGCGGAAGGTGACGGCGGGGCCGTCGGTGACGGGGGATCAGTGGGTGAGGATCTTCGAGAGGAAGTCCTTGGCGCGGGCGGAGCGCGGAGCCGTGAAGAACTCCTCGGGCGACGCCTCCTCGACGATCTGACCGTCGGCCATGAAGACGACGCGGTCGGCCGCCTTGCGGGCGAAGCCCATCTCGTGGGTGACGACGATCATCGTCATGCCCTCGTGCGCGAGGTCGATCATGACGTCGAGGACCTCGTTGATCATCTCGGGATCGAGGGCCGAGGTCGGCTCGTCGAAGAGCATGACCTTGGGGTGCATCGCGAGGGAGCGGGCGATCGCGACGCGCTGCTGCTGGCCTCCCGAGAGCGCCGCGGGCAGCTTGCTCGCCTGGTTCGCGACGCCGACGCGCTCGAGCAGCGTCATGGCCTCGGCCTTCGCCTGGGCGGCGGGGATGCCGCGGGCCTTGACCGGGCCGAGCGTGACGTTGTCGAGGACGGAGCGGTGCGCGAAGAGGTTGAAGGACTGGAAGACCATGCCGACGTCGGCACGGTGCCTCGCGAGCGCCTTGCCCTCCTCGGGGAGCTCGGAGCCGTCGACGTGGATCGTGCCGGAGTCGATCGGCTCGAGCCGGTTGATGGTGCGGCAGAGCGTCGACTTGCCCGAGCCGGAGGGCCCGATGACGACGACGACCTCGCCCTTGCTGACGGTGAGGTTGATGTCCTTGAGCACGTGGAGCTCGCCGAAGTGCTTCTGCACGTCGACGAGCTCGACGAGCGGCCTGGCGCCAGGATCGATGGTCCCGCCTGTGACGTCTTCCATCTGTCGACCGTACTGACCTGCTGTGACGTGCGCCACAGCAAGGGGTCACGAACGCGTCACAACCCGGCAAAGTCACCCTGCCGATCACCCCGGTGCGGTCGCGCGGTCGGGGGAGGGGCCGCGCGGGGCAAGGTCGGACCGCGGCTTAGGATGGACGGCGATGTCCACGACGCCCGCACCCCACGCCGCGCCCGCTGCACCCGCAGCCGACGCCACTGCCGCACGCACCTACATGGTGCGCACGCTCGGCTGCCAGATGAACGTCCACGACTCCGAGCACATGTCCGGCATGCTCGAGGAGGCCGGCTACGTCCGCGCGAGCGCCGTCGACGAGGCCGCGAGCCGCGCCGACGTCGTCGTCATCAACACGTGCGCCGTCCGTGAGAACGCGGCGAGCAAGCTCTACGGCAACCTCGGCCAGCTCGCCGAGATGAAGCGCGACCGCCCCGGCATGCAGATCGCCGTCGGCGGCTGCCTCGCGCAGAAGGACCGCGCCGGCATCGTCGACCGTGCCCCGTGGGTCGATGTCGTCTTCGGCACGCACAACCTCGACGCGCTGCCCGTCCTTCTCGAGCGCTCGCGCCACAACGCGGCCGCCGAGGTCGAGATCGCGGAGTCCCTCCAGGTCTTCCCGTCGACGCTCCCGACGCGCCGCGAGTCCGTCTACGCGGGCTGGGTGTCGATCTCCGTCGGCTGCAACAACACGTGCACGTTCTGCATCGTGCCCCACCTACGCGGCAAGGAGCGCGACCGCCGACCGGGCCAGGTGCTCGCCGAGGTCGAGGCCCTCGTCGCCGCGGGCGCGATCGAGGTCACGCTGCTGGGCCAGAACGTCAACTCCTACGGCGTCGAGTTCGGCGACCGTGGCGCGTTCGCGAAGCTCCTGCGCGCGTGCGGCCAGATCGAGGGCCTCGAGCGCGTCCGCTTCACGAGCCCGCACCCCGCCGCGTTCACGGACGACGTCATCGACGCGATGGCCGAGACCCACAACGTCATGCCGCAGCTCCACTTCCCGCTGCAGTCCGGCTCCGACCGCGTCCTGCGCGCCATGCGACGCTCATACCGCTCGGAGAAGTTCCTCGGCATCCTCGAGAAGGTCCGTGAGCGCATGCCCGACGCGGCCGTGAGCACCGACATCATCGTCGGGTTCCCGGGGGAGACCGAGGAGGACTTCCTCGAGACCCTCCGCGTCGTCGAGGCCGCCCGCTTCACCAACGCCTTCACGTTCCAGTACTCCCCGCGGCCCGGCACGCCCGCCGCAGACCTCCCGGACCAGCTGCCCAAGGAGGTCGTCCAGGAGCGCTTCGAGCGTCTCGTCGCGCTGCAGGACCGCATCTCCGAGGAGGGTTCCGCGGCCCAGCTCGGCCGCGAGGTCGAGGTCCTCGTCGCCGAGAGCACGGGCCGCAAGGACTCCGAGACCCACCGCGTCACGGGTCGCGCCCGCGACAACAGGCTCGTCCACGTCGAGCTGCCCGCGGGTGCTCCGCACGCCGTCGAGGGCATCGACGACCCGCGCCTCGCCGACGACGTCGGCCCGCGCCTGCCGCGTCCGGGCGATCTTGTCGTCACGCGCATCACGCGCACCGCGCCCTACCACCTCGTCGCCGACCGCACCGAGGGCGACGACCGCTTCGAGGTCCGTCGCACGCGCTCGGGCGACGCGTGGGTCACGCGCGAGCGTGCCCGCCTCGGCCTCGGCGGCGACGAGCACTCGCACGGCTCGGCACCCGCACCCGGCACGCCCGTCGTCCTCGGGCTCCCCGTCGTCCGGCGGTCCTGACCCCGTCGTCCGACGGTCCTGACACGCCCGTCACCTCGGGCCCGAGGGCCGGCACCGCCGGACCCGCACGCACAGACGCCCGCCACGAAGAATCGTGGCGGGCGTCTGTCGTCGGACCTGCGTCGCGGCGGCTCAGCCCTCGGACTGCTCCTCGCCCGCCGGCGGGAGCTCGGGCAGCCCGAAGGACGGCGCCTGCGTGTCGAGGTGCTCGAACGCCATCATCGCGGTCTCGAGGCCGGACATGAGGATGACGTCGAGCTGCTCCGCGGTCACACCGTGCTCGAGGTCGGTCGAGGACTCGGCGTGCACGTCGAGCAGGTCCGTCTCCGTGTTGACGCGCGCATACATCTTGGGAAAGACGCGCTCGCGGTTCCACTCGTTGAGCGCCCGCAGGAGCGTCGCCTTGTGCTCGGGCTCGACCGAGCGGCTCCACGTGCCGCGGACCTGGAAGATCTCTTCCTTGTCGCCCATGAGCATGAACCACACGCGGTGCTCGTCCCAGTTCCCGCCGAAGTCGCCGTCGTCGTCCGTGACGTAGTGGAACTCGTGCGCATCCAGGATGCCCTGGACCATCTCGCGGGTCAGCGGGAGCGGCACGGGGCCGGTGTTGGGGGTGTGCACGGTGGACCTCACAGGGCGGGGGACTGGGCGACGGGGTCGGGGTAGCGCTCGTCGAGCGCGTCGAAGAACGACGTGCCCGAGGCGAGGCCGCACCTGACGATCTGACGGATCTGGGCGTCGTTGGCGCCCTTCTCGAGGTCGACCGCGACCTCGGCGCTCACGGAGACGGCGCCGTCGTCGCGCACGCGGACGTAGGCCTTCGGCCAGATCCGCTCGGTGTTCCAGTCGTTGATGAAGTCGAGGATCTCGTCGAGGCGCTCGATGCTCGCCTCGCGGCTCCACGTCCCGCGGATCTGGAGGAAGGTCGGCACGTCCCCGTAGAGGACGAAGAGGAACATGCGCAGCTGCCAGAAGCCGATGCAGTCGCCGTCGTCGTCGACGCCGAAGTGCGCGCCGTCAGCGCGCAGGATCTGCGCGAGGCGCTCGGACGTGATCGGCGTGGGGAACAGACCGGGGTCCGACGTGGTCGGTGAGGGGTCGGCCCCGTCGAACGGCGAGACGGGCACGGGCTCGGGCTTCGCGGGCCGCTGTGCGGACGGCTCCGGCGTGTTCTTGGGTCGACGGCTCCAAAAGGACATGCCAGCAGGCTAGTCGTTCCACGGGGACGTCGCGGCGTGGACCGGCACCGTTCGCTCACCGCGTGACGGGGCCGGTCCCACGTCCGTCAGCGAGCGTCGTCCGCGATGCGCGCGAGGAGCGCAGGCCCCTCGTCCGCACGACCGAGGCGGCCGAGCACGTCGAGCGCCTCGTCGCTCACGGACGACGCGAGCCGCGTCTGCCTCGTCGCGCTGAAGAGCGTCGCGGCCGCCGCGAGCGGCTCGAGAGAGCCGGCGAGGTCGCCCGCGGCGGCAAGGCTCTTCCCGAGGAGCCACGTTGCGTGGGCCTCGTCGACCCGAACCCCCGCGGCGCGGTGCGCCTCCGCGGTCGCGCGGGCCTCGGCGGCGGCCTCCGTGAAGCGACCCACCGTCGCGAGCAGCCGGGCGCGGGTGTCGCGCAGCTCGAGGGCCTCGAGCCCGTTGAGGCGGACCTCCCGCTCCGGGAGCGCGCTGCCGTGGCCGGGCGCCGTCGCGGCGTCCGCCGCGGGCTCCGTGAGCTGCGCGACGAGCCTGTCGATCGTCCCGAGGAGCGCCGTGACGTCGTCGTCCCGGGTCGTCGAGCGCGCCGCGGCCCGCGCGATCTGGCCGATGTCGCGTGGGTCGACCTCGTCCGCGACGAGGAGCGCGAGCGCACGTCGGAAGCCGGTCGCTGCACCGTCGTGGTCGTCGAGCCGGGCCGCGAGGGCCGCAGCCTCGGCGAGGGCGATGCCTGCCGTGTGGAGGAGCCCGGCCGCCTCGGCCTCCCGGGCCGCCTCGCGGTAGAGGCCGGCCGCGGCGAGCGGCTCGTCCTCCTCGGCCTCGGCCGCCGCCTCGAGGAGTCTCTCGACCACGTCCTCGTCGCTGTCGTCCTCGGAGGCGGCGGCCGGCGCGGCGCCCGCCGCCGGGGCCGCGTCGAAGCTCAGCACGCCGAGGTCGACGTCGAGCGTCCGGCCCGCCCGCTCCCGCGCGTCAGCGAGGTGCCGGGAGGCGACGTCGTTGCCGTTGCGGGCGTCGAACGCGGCCGCGATCTCGTCGGCCTGCACGTCGACCCAGGCCGCGAGGCCGGCGACGTCGGACGCCGGCACGCCCGGGAGCGACACCGCGGTCCGCGGCTCGTCCGCCTCGAGCACGCGGGCGGCGATCCCGACGTGGGTGAGGACGGCGAGGCGCGCGCCCGGGTCGCGCGATCCGGTGACGACGTCGGCGATGCGCTCGAGCATGCGTAGCGCCCGCTCGGTGTTCCCGGTGCGCGCGAGCACCTCGACATACCGCGAGGTCGGGCCCGAGAGGTCGTAGGGGCCGTCGAGGTGGCGGACGCCGCGGAAGTGGGCGCGCCGCACGCCCTCGACGTCACCGAGCTCGAGGTACGCGAGCTGCAGGTAGGAGAGCATGTCGGCAGGTTCGGTCGCACAGTGTGGGTCGTCGGGGAGCACGGACTCGATGAGGCGTGCGGCCTCCTCGCTCCGTCCGACGTCGACGAGGTAGGCGGCCCGGTCGCCAGGCTCGCACGCCTCGCACTGCGAGTAGTCGTCGCGCGGCGTGGCGACCCACGCGTCGTAGGCGGCGTCGACGGCCGCGTCGTCGGGGCTCGAGTGTCGCAGCCACTTGTAGGCGCTGAGCCGTACTGCGTTCATGCCGCGACCCGAGACGGCGAAGCGCTGCTCCATGTCGGCGAGCGTCGCCGCGATCTGCTCCGCGGTCACCGTCGGAAAGTCGATGAGGTGCCCGGTCATCCACTTGAACGACCAGAACAGCGAGTGGGAGTCCTGCTCGTCGAAGAGGTCGGGACGCTCGTCGTAGAGGCGCAGCGCGCGGGTGAAGGGGACGAAGGCCTTGTCGACCTCCTCGCCCCACACGTAGGAGTCGACGAGGGTGTTGTACGCGTAGGCGAGCACCTCGGCGGGACCCTCGGCCTCGATCTGCTCGACCTCGGCGAGGGCCGCGGCCGAGCGCGTCGCGCCGTACGGGAGGTTGTTGACGGCGTTGAGGGCCGTGCCGGCCTCGAAGCTCGAACGGGTCATCGGGGGTCTCCTTCGTGCGGCGGTGCAGAGGGGTCGGTCGACGACGGCGGCGCGAACGCGCCGTCGAGCAGGGTACGTAGCGCGCCGTCGAGCAGACGCGCCTCGCCGTCGTGCAGGGGTCGGCCCGAGGCGAGCAGGCTCGTGACGTAGAGCGCGTGGACGCCCGCGTCCTGCACGGGGCCGGCGTCGCCGGCGAGCAGCGCGCGCACGGTCGCGTTGTCGTCGTTGAGGACGAGCCGCCGGGGACGCGCGGGCTTCGCGAGCCCCGCGACGATGCCTCCCCACAGGTCGTCCGCCGCAGCGGCCGTCGCGGCCGCGGCGCGTGCGTGGTCGCCCTCGGTGTCACGCAGGAGCAGCGCGGGCAGCGTCGTCGGCTCGAAGCGGCGCAGCACGACGTCGCAGTCGGCCGACCCGAGCGCCGTGGACGCCGCCGCGAGCGCGTCGGTCACCTCGAGCTCGCGCAGCGGCTCGACCTCCTCGAGCGTGTGCGCGACGTCGTCCGCCGCGACGCGGGAGACGCGCCACGCGGGGAAGCGCGCCGCGACGCGGGCAAGGAGCTCGTCGTCGTAAACATAGCCGCCGTTGACGAGCAGCAGGTCCTGGGCGGCGGCGACGGGCGCGAGCCGACGGAACTCCTCGAGGTCGGTCGTGAAGAGCAGCCGCTCGCCCGCGAGCCGGTCGGCCGCGTCCGCGAGCGTCGTCGTGCCGAGGGTCGACTCGAACGGGAGCACCTGGGCCGCGAGCTCGAGCATCTCGTCGTCCTGGAGCGCGAGCGCGCGCACCGCGAGGTGGTGCGTGCGCAGGAACGCCGTCGCGAGCGGTGAGCGCTCGGCGAGCGTGGCGAGCAGCCACGCGCGCACCTGACGGCCGAGCGCGTCACGCGTCGCGACGAGCACCTCGTCGTCGTAGAGGCCCTCGCGGGAGGCCGTCGGGCGCAGGGCCGCGACGTCGACGACGCACCGCACGAAGAACGCCCAGGGCGGCAGCAGGTCGGCCGTCGCAGTCGAGAGCAGCATGCGCCTCAGGTAGACACGGTGGTGCGCAGTGCTCGTCGGCGCGAGCGCCGCGGGCAGGACGTACGCGACGCCCGTGAGGCCTGCGAGCGGGATGTCGAGGTCGATGCGGGCGAGCGGCGTGAAGCCGAGCGTGCGCTCGGCGTACGCGGTGAGCCGTCGGTCGCGCTCGACCGCCGGCGCCGTGCCCGTGGCCCAGGGGAGCGCGGGAGCGCTCACGCGACGCCCCACGGACGTCCCGTCCTCGAGCGTCGTCGTGACGATCACGGGGACGGGCAGCAGCCCGCCGACGTCCTCGGCGAGCGCCATGACGGTCTCTGCCGCGAGCCAGTGCTCCATGTCGCGGCGGGGGTGCAGCCGGACGAGGCTTCCTCCGTCCGCGGGGACGTCCGGGTCGTCGTGCGCGATCTCGGCGAGCTCGTAGCGGCCGTCGGCGTGCCCGAGCCATCGCACGGGCGGCGCGCCGGTGTCGCGGGCCGAGCGCGAGACGAGCTCGATCGTCTCGGCGACCATGAACGCGGAGAGCAGCCCGATGCCGAACTGGCCGAGAAACTCCTCACGTCCCGCACCGAGGTCCTCGTCGCGCTTGGAGGACCGGCCGATCGTCGCGAGCAGCTCGACGGCCTCGGTCGGCGTGAGGCCCACGCCGTCGTCGCGCACCTCGAGCGACCCGTCGGCGCACGGCGTCACGAGGATGCCGCCCGCACCGCGCTGAGCCTCGGGCAGCAGACCGCGCGCGGTGAGCGCGTCGACGCCGTTCTGGAGGAGCTCGCGCAGGTAGACGCGCGGGCTCGAGTAGAGATGGCGGGCCAGGAGGTCGACGACGCCGTGGAGGTCGACCTGGAACGCGGCCCGCGAGTCTGGTGCGCCCTCGCGGGCCGCGGAGGTCACTCCGAGTCCGCCGGGGCCCAGTCGGGGTGCGCCTCGCTGAGGTGGTCGAAGAACTGGATGCCCGTGAAGATGCCGCACTTGAGCAGCTGGTCGAGCTGGTCGTCCGCGACGCCGTGCTCGAGGTCCGTCGAGACCTCGGTGTAGACGCCCGTCTCCGAGTCGTCCGGCCGCGTGTAGACCTTCGGCCAGATGCGGTCGCGGTTGAACTCGTCGACGAGCGGCAGGACCGAGGTCTGCTCCGAGAGCGGGACGGTGCCGGCGTAGCGCCCGCGGATCTGGAGGATCTCCTCCTGCTTGCCCATGAGGAAGAAGTAGAACTGGTGACCGTCCCAGAAGCCGTAGGTGTCACCGTCGTCGTCCGTGCCGAAGCGCCATCCCGAGGCCTCGAGGAGAGCCTGGATGCGCTCCTGCGTCACCGGTGCGTTCGTCGCGAGGGGCTCGGCCCCCGGCTTGGTGAAGAAACCCATGTCGTCCCCTTGCTCGTGGCGGGCAGGCTTACGACCTGCATCGGCGTCACACTAGCGAACGCCACGGACATCCGCGGGATAACATCTCGCCTCGTGAGCGAGAGAACCGTCGTCGCCGTCGTCGGCCCGACCGCGACCGGGAAGTCCGACCTTGGGGTCGACCTGGCCCTCGCCCTGGGCGCGGCCGAGGTCGTCAACGCCGACGCCTACCAGCTCTACCGGGGCATGGACGTCGGCACCGCAAAGCTCACGGCCCCCGAGCGTCGCGGCGTGCCGCACCACCAGCTCGACGTCCTCGACCCCGCGCAGGACGCGTCGGTCGCCGTCTACCAGCGCGAGGCCCGCGCGGACCTCGCGGCGCTCGACGCGCGCGGCTGCCGCGCGATCGTCGTCGGTGGCTCCGGGCTCTACGTGAGGTCGCTCCTCGACCGCATGGACTTCCCGCCGACCGACGCCGGCGTGCGCGCCCGCATCGAGGCACGCGCCGAGAGCGAGGGTCCGCGCCCGCTGCACGACGAGCTCACGAGGCTCGACCCCGTCGCCGCCGCGGGCATCCTGCCGGGCAACACCAAGCGCATCGTGCGCGCGCTCGAGGTCATCGAGATCACCGGCGGCCTCTTCAGCTCCCATCTGCCCGTCGCCGAGCACCTGCGGCCCACGGTGCAGATCGGACTCGACTCGCCGCGGGACGAGCTCGACGCCCGCGTCGAGGCCCGCGTCGAGCGGATGTGGGAGCAGGGGCTGCTCGACGAGGTCCGGGCGCTCGACGCCGCGGGCATGGGCCGCACGGCCCGTCGCGCCGTCGGGTATGCCGAGGCGCTCGAGCACCTCGCCGGCCGCCTCACCGCTGCCGAGGCCCGCGAGGCCACCGCTGCCGCGACCCGCCGCCTCACGCGCAAGCAGATGGGCTGGTTCGGCCGCGACGCGCGCACCGTGTGGCTCCCCGCGGGTGCCCCCGACCTGCTCGAGCGCGCTCTCGACGTCGTCGCCCGCGCGGACGCGGGCACGCTGGACGTGCCCCGCACGGGCGAGCCCACGCGCCGTAGCCTGGGTTCATGACCACACCCGCGACGCTCGCCGTCACCAAGGGCCACGGCACGCAGAACGACTTCGTCCTGCTCGACGACCGCACCGGGACGCTCGAGCTCGACGCGGATCTCGTGCGTGCGCTCGCGGACCGGCGCGCGGGCGTCGGCGGTGACGGCGTCATCCGTGTCGTGCGCTCGGCGGACCTGCCCGAGGGCGCCGCGGTGCTCGCGGCCGACCCGGCCGCGGAGTGGTTCATGGACTACCGCAACGCCGACGGCTCCCTCGCCCAGATGTGCGGGAACGGCGTGCGCGTCTTCGTGCGCTTCCTCGAGCACCTCGGCCTCGCCGACCTCTCGGACGGCGCGCGCCTCGCGATCGGGACCCGCGCCGGCGTCCGGTACGTCACGCGCGTGGTCGAGGGCTACGCGGTCGACATGGGCGTCTGGCACCTGCCGGGGGGCGAGGCCGCGCGCACGGCCGGGCACGACGCGCTCGTGAGCGCGGCAGGGCTCGTGGGGGAGCGGCCCGCGCTGAGCGTCGACATGGGCAACCCCCACACCGTCGTCGCGCTCGCCTCGGACGCCGAGCTCGACGCGCTCGACCTCACGCGCGCACCGGCCGTCACGCCGGTCCCTCCAGAGGGCACCAACGTCGAGCTCGTCGTCCCGCTCGGCGAGGAGGCGACGCCGGACGGCGTCGTCGGGCACGTCCGCATGCGCGTGCACGAGCGCGGCGTCGGCGAGACCCGCTCGTGCGGCACCGGCGCGTGCGCCGCGGCGCTCGCGGTCGCGACGTGGGCGGGGTCCGGGGCCCCGAGCGTGTGGCGGGTCGACGTGCCGGGCGGCACGGTCACTGTGACGATGCTCGACGGCGACCGCGTCGAGCTTGCCGGACCGGCCGAGCTCGTCGCGCACGGTGAGGTCGACGTCGCGGCGCTCGTGCGCGGCGCGACGCTCTAGCCGGGAGCCAGGCCCCCGACGCTCCGGTCGGGAGCGGGCCCCAATGCTCTAGCCGGGCTCAGGCCTCGGGGCCGGGGACGCGCAGGACGCGGAAGCCCTTCGCGGACGCGAGCTTCGACGTGCCGGGCGCGACCTCGCGGTCGATCCATGCCGCGAGCGAGTCCGCGCCGAGGTTGCGCTGGACGACGAGCAGGCCCTCGGCGCCGGGCGCGATGCGCGGAAGCCATGTGCGCAGCATGTCGTGGAGCACGTCCTTGCCGACACGGATCGGCGGGTTCGACCACAACGCGGCGAACCGCACGTCCGCCGGGACGTCCTCGGGCCGCACGGCCTCCACGTTCGTGAGCCCGAGCCGTGCCGCGTTGCGGCGCACGAGGTCGAGCGCGCGCTCGTTGACGTCGACCGCCCACACGCGGGCGCCGGGCGAGTCGAGGGCCATCGTCAGCGCGACAGGGCCCCAGCCGCAGCCGAGGTCGAGCAGGTCGCCCGTCGCGGGAGCCTTCGGCACGGTCCGCAGCAGGACGCGCGTGCCGAGGTCGACGTGCCCGGGCGAGAACACGCCCGCCGCGGTCTCGACCTCGAGCTCGCGGCCGGCGAGCGTCACGGTGACGTGACGGCGCTCGTCGGCGGACGCGGGCCGGGCGGTGAAGTAGTGGTCCTCGCTCACCCCGCGAGCCTAGTGCGTCGGCCGGGCCCTCCCGGGGCCCGCGACCGCGCCCGGCCCGTGCGATCGGTCACGCCGGTTGCGAAATCGTTGGTCCCGCAGGGCCTGGGCGTGACACGCTGGTGCCGCACCACACCGACGGAAGGACCTCCATGACGCATCCCGCACCCGAGCCCTCGCGCACCGAGCGCGACATCGCCGACGACGTCGTCGCGCGCGTGCTGGCCCGGGCGGGGACCGCCGTCGACGAGGGCAGCACGGTCCACACCCGGGCGGACGGCGAGCAGCTCGACCTCGTCGAGCGCGCGGCCCTGCGTCGCGTCGGCGGGCTCTCGACCGAGCTCGAGGACGTCACCGAGGTCGAGTACCGCCAGCTGCGCCTCGAGAAGGTCGTCCTCGTCGGCCTCTGGTACGGCCGGTCCGCGACCGACGCCGAGATCTCGCTGCGCGAGCTCGCGGCCCTCGCCGAGACCGCGGGGTCCGAGGTCCTCGACGGGCTGCTCCAGCGCCGCCAGACGCCCGACCCGTCGACCTATCTCGGCAAGGGCAAGTCCGCCCAGCTCGCCGAGATCGTCGCGGCCGTCGGCGCCGACACCGTCGTCATCGACGGGGAGCTCGCGCCCTCGCAGCGTCGCGCGCTCGAGGACGTCGTCAAGGTCAAGGTCGTCGACCGGACGGCCCTCATCCTCGACATCTTCGCGCAGCACGCGAAGTCCCGTGAGGGCAAGGCGCAGGTCGAGCTCGCGCAGCTCGAGTACCTCCTGCCGCGACTGCGCGGCTGGGGCGACTCGATGTCCCGCCAGGCCGGTGGCCAGGTCGGTGGCGCGGGGGCCGGCATGGGCTCGCGCGGACCCGGTGAGACGAAGATCGAGCTCGACCGCCGGCGCATCCGCGACCGCATGGCCAAGCTGCGCCGCGAGATCGCGGCGATGGCCCCGGCGCGCGAGGCCAAGCGGTCCTCGCGTCGCAAGGGTGCGATCCCCGCGGTCGCGATCGCGGGCTACACGAACGCCGGCAAGTCCTCTCTGCTCAACGCGGTCACGGGCGCGGGCGTCCTCGTCGAGAACGCACTGTTCGCGACGCTCGACCCGACGGTGCGCCGCACGCAGACGGCCGACGGCCGCATCTACACGCTCGCCGACACCGTCGGCTTCGTGAGGTCGCTCCCGCACCAGCTCGTCGAGGCGTTCCGCTCGACGCTCGAGGAGGTCGCCGACGCGGACCTGCTGCTCCACGTCGTCGACGCGTCCCACCCGGACCCCGAGGGCCAGATCACGGCGGTGCGGGAGGTCCTCGCGGAGATCCCGGGCGCGCTCGACGTGCCCGAGGTCATCGTCCTCAACAAGGCCGACGCGGCCGACCCGGACGTCATCGCGCGCGTCCGTGGCCGCGAGCGACGCACGCTCGTCGTCTCGGCGCACACGGGCGCGGGCATCCCCGAGCTCCTCGCCTACATCGCCGCGGCGCTGCCGCGGCCCGACCGTGAGATCGACCTCACCGTGCCCTACACGCGCGGCGACCTCGTCCACCGCATGCACCACGAGGGGGAGATCGACCTCGAGGAGCACACGCCCGCGGGCACACGCCTGCGCGGTCGTGCAGGGGAGGCGCTCGCAACCGAGCTCGACGCCGTCGCGGTCGCCCACAGCCCGTCCTGAGGCGCGCCCGCACGGGCGGCGCGATGGCTAGGATGACGCGGTGACCCCGACGCCCGACGACACCGAGACCGACGTCGCCGCAGCGGTCGGACCGCTCCTCGAAGCCGCGGTCGCGGCGCTCGGCGGGAGCCCCCGCGAGGGGCAGCGGACCATGGCGGAGCGCGTCGCGACCGCGTTCGCGACGGGCGAGCACCTGCTCGTCCAGGCGGGCACGGGCACGGGAAAGTCGCTCGGCTACCTCGTCCCGGCCGTCCACCACGCGGTGACGGCCGGCGAGCGCGTCGTCGTCTCGACCGCGACGCTCGCGCTCCAGCGGCAGGTCCTCACGCGGGACCTCCCGCTCGTCGCGGACGCTCTCTCGGACAGCCTGCCGCGCCCGCCGCGCATCGCGCTGCTCAAGGGCTGGCAGAACTACCTGTGCCTCCACAAGGTCGAGGGCGGCTACCCCGAGGAGCCCGGCTCGACGCTCTTCGACCTGTCGGACGCGGGCTCGGCGCCCGACCCGCTCGAGGACGACGACGGACCGCGCGACGAGAGCGCGATCAAGCGCCTCGGCCGTGAGGTCGTGAGGCTGCGCGAGTGGTCCCAGGAGACGACGACGGGCGACCGTGACGACCTCGTGCCGGGAGTGAGCGCGCGGGCGTGGCGGCAGGTGTCCGTGACGAAGATGGAGTGCCTGGGCTCCAGGTGCCCCCTCGTCGAGCAGTGCTTCCCCGAACGGGCGCGGGCGCTCGCGCGCGAGGCTGACGTCGTCGTGACGAACCACGCGATGCTCGGCATCGCGGCCTCGGGCTCGCCGGGAGTCCTGCCCGAGCACTCGGCGCTCGTCGTCGACGAGGCGCACGAGCTCACGGACCGCATCACGAACCAGGCGACGCTCGAGCTCTCGACGCTCTCGATCGACCAGGCGGCGCGGCTCGCGCGGCGCCAGGGAATCGGGACGGCGGCGCTCGACCGTGCGGCCGCCGACCTTGGCGCGCTGCTCATGGACCTGCCCGAGGGGCGCTTCCCGCACGGCCTGCCCGAGGGCGTGAGCGCGGCCGTCGGTGCCGTGCGCGACGAGGCGCGCGAGCTCG
This sequence comes from Sanguibacter sp. HDW7, assembly GCF_011300875.1. Classification (NCBI taxonomy): domain Bacteria; kingdom Bacillati; phylum Actinomycetota; class Actinomycetes; order Micrococcales; family Sanguibacteraceae; genus Sanguibacter; species Sanguibacter sp. HDW7. Next base: position 1,364,194 of record NZ_CP049862.1, read on the forward strand.
TCACCGCGCTCAAGCCCGAGCCCAAGGCGGACGCCGACGGCGCGCTCAAGGTCGCGCAGGCCGGCATGCTCATCCTCTTCGAGACGGCCGAGCGCATGGCCGCGGACCCGTCGGGCCACGACGTCCTGTGGTGCTCGCGCGGCTCGTGGGAGGCGGGTGGTGCGACGCGCCTCCACGTCGCGCCCATGAGCGTCTCGGGCCTCGTGCGGACGTCGCTGCTCGCGGAGCGCACGGGAGTCTTCACGTCGGCGACGCTGAGCCTCGGCGGGTCCTTCGAGCACGTCGCGCGCTCGCTCGGCCTCGGCTCGGCCGGCGGCGACGGGCCCGAGGCGCGCTGGGACGGCATCGACGTCGGCACACCCTTCGACTACGCCAAGCAGGGCATCCTCTACATCGCGAAGCACCTGCCCGCGCCGGGCCGCGAACCCGCGACGGAGGCGCAGCTCGACACGATCGCGGAGCTCGTCGAGGCCGCGGGCGGTCGCACGCTCGGGCTCTTCTCGTCCCGACGCGCCGCCGAGACCGTCGCGGCCGCGATGCGCGAGCGGCTCGACGTTCCCGTGCTGTGCCAGGGCGACGACGTCCTGCCGACGCTCGTCAAGCAGTTCGCCGAGGACGAGGCGACGTGCCTCTTCGGAACGCTCTCTCTGTGGCAGGGCGTCGACGTGCCTGGGCGCTCGTGCAGCCTCGTCCTCATCGACCGCATCCCCTTCCCGCGGCCCGACGACCCCGTGCGCTCCGCGCGGACCGAGGCAGTCGCCGCAGCGGGTGGCAACGGCTTCATGTCGGTGTCGGCGACGCACGCGGCGCTCCTGCTCGCGCAGGGCGCAGGTCGCCTCGTGAGGACCTCGACGGACCGCGGCGTCGTCGCGGTGCTCGACTCACGCCTCGCGACCGCGCGCTACGGCAGCTTCCTCACGCGCTCGATGCCCCCGCTGTGGCCGACGACCGACCGCGCGACGGTCCTCGGCGCCCTGAGACGGCTCACCGAGGGCGAGCCCGCTCGCTAGGCTGGACCAGGACCTGCGGGCCGCTCGCGCGACCCGCTGCTCAACCCTGGAGGAACGATGCCGAACATCACGCCGCACCCCGACGAGCACACGGCGCTGCGCACGACCAAGCTGGCCGTCGTGGGAGCAGGAGCCGTCGGCTCGACGCTCGCCTACGCGGCGCTCATGCGCGGCGCGGCGCGCACGGTCGCGCTCATGGACATCAACGCCGCCAAGGTCGAGGCGGAGGTGCTCGACCTCTCGCACGGCGTGCAGTTCGTGCCAGAGGCCCAGGTCATCGGCTCGGCCGACGTCGAGGTCTGCGCGGACGCCGACGTCGTCGTCGTCACGGCGGGCGCGAAGCAGAGGCCGGGGCAGACCCGGACCGAGCTCGCGGGCGCGACGATCGACCTCATGAAGAAGATCCTCCCGGGGCTCGTCGAGGCCGCGCCGAACGCCGTCTACATCATGGTGACGAACCCGGTCGACGTCGTGACGTACGCGTCGTTGAAGATCTCGGGCCTGCCGCCGAGCCAGATGTTCGGCTCGGGCACGGTGCTCGACACCTCGCGCCTGCGCTTCCTCATCGCGCAGCACTGCGGCGTCGCGGTGCGCAACGTCCACGCCTACATCGCGGGCGAGCACGGCGACACCGAGATCCCGCTGTGGGACTCCGCGACGATCGGTGGCGTGCCGCTCCTCGAGTGGAACCGTCAGTCGGAGCACCACGGACCGCTCACGCACGACGACCGCGCGCGCATCGCAGACGAGGTCGTCAACTCGGCGTACAAGATCATCGAGGGCAAGGGCGCGACGAACTACGCGGTCGGGCTCGCGGGCACGCGCATCATCGAGGCGATCCTCACGAACGAGCACTCGGTCCTTCCGGTCTCCTCGCTCCTCACGGACTACTACGGGATCTCCGACGTGTGCCTGTCCGTCCCGTCGATCGTCGGGCGTCGCGGCGTGTACGAGCAGCTGCAGGTGCCGCTGTCGGACGCCGAGTACGACGGCCTCAAGGCGTCGGCGGACCACCTGCGTGCGGTCGCACGCGAGTTCGGATTCTGAGCACCACGGCAGCATGACGAAGGCCCCCTCCGCGGAGGGGGCCTTCGTCATGCTGCCGTGGTCGCTGTCCGGGTGCGGTCGGGCTACAGGGAGCGCAGCACCGAGACGACGCGGCCGAGGACCTGTGCGCCGTCGCCGGGGATGGGCGCGTACGCGGAGTTCTGCGGCAGCAGCCAGACGTGGCCGGACGTGCGTTTGAACGTCTTGACCGTCGCCTCGCCGTCGATCATCGCGGCGACGATCTCGCCGTTCTCGGCGACGGGCTGACGCCGGACGACGACCCAGTCGCCGTCGCAGATCGCCGCGTCGATCATCGAGTCGCCCTGGACCTTGAGCATGAAGAGCTCGCCGTCGCCGACGAGCTGGCGGGGCAGGGGGAAGACGTCCTCGACGACCTGCTCGGCGAGGATCGGGCCGCCTGCGGCGATGCGGCCGACGAGCGGGACGTACGACGGGGTGGGGCGCGAGTCGTCCTCGGCGGCGGAGTCGTGGACGATCCGCGGCCGGGCGTCCGGCTCGACCGGGGAGGGCACCGACGTGGCGACGACGCGGGCGTCGTCCGCCTGGACGATCTCGAGCGCGCGCGGGCTGTGGGGGTCGCGGCGGATATAGCCCTTGCGCTCGAGTGCCTCGAGCTGGTGCTTGACGCTCGACGGGCTCGTGAGTCCGACGGACCGACCGATCTCGCGCATCGTCGGGGGGTAGCCACGCTCGTCGAGCGACGCGCGGATGCACTCGAGCACCGCGCGCTGGCGTCCCGTGAGCGCCCGCGTCACGGGAAGGTCGGGCCCGGTGGGCCCGGAGGCGGTCTGCGTCACGTGCTGCTCCCTCGTCGACCCCCGAATGTCGGAGGCTCGTGGTCGGCTGTCCTTCGTCAGCCTAGGGGAGGACACCGGCGGGTTCAAACATCCGTTCGAGCGTGTCTCGACATCCGTGGCGGACCCTGCTAGAAATAGAACAGCAGTTCGACGAACAGGCGTTCGAGGTTCACCTCGACCGACGGAGGAGCACCGAGATGAGCACCATGAGCCTGGCGGCCTCGCCCCGCATTGCCCGTGCCGCTGCGCCGGCGCCCGAGCTTGCGCCGCTCCGGATCACGCGCCGTGGACGCATCGTCCTCGGTCTGCTCGTGTCCGCGGTCCTCGGTTCCGGAGCGCTCGTGTTCGCGAACGGGGCGACGGCCGACGCCCCTGCGGGGGCGCAGGCGGTGACGGTCCGTACGGTTGGTGCAGGGGAGTCGCTGTGGGCCATCGCCTCGTCCGTCACGGCGCCCGGGGCTGACGTGCGCGACGCGCTGCAGGAGATCGCACGGCTCAACGGCCTCACGGGTTCGAGCCTCGCGGCGGGTCAGCAGCTCGTCGTCCCTGTCGTCGACGCAGACTGAGGAGCGGCGCGCCGCCTTGCGTGGCGCGGGGCGTGGGCCTATCGTCGCGATGCCCCCCGAAGTGACATCCCCGAGGACGCACATGCACTGCCCGTTCTGCCGGAACCCCGACTCCCGCGTCGTCGACTCACGCACGTCCGACGACGGGCTCTCGATCAAGCGCCGTCGCCAGTGCCCCGAGTGCGGCCGGCGCTTCTCGACGGTCGAGACCTCGAGCCTCACGGTGGTCAAGCGCTCCGGTGCGACCGAGCCCTTCTCGCGCGACAAGGTCGTCGCGGGCGTCCGCAAGGCGTGCCAGGGCCGTCCCGTGAGCGACGACGACCTCGCGCTGCTCGCGCAGCGTGTCGAGGAGTCGATCCGAGGCTCTGGCAGCGCTGAGATCGACGCCAACGAGATCGGGCTCGCGATCCTCGGGCCGCTCCGCGAGCTCGACGTCGTCGCCTACCTCCGCTTCGCGAGCGTCTATCAGGACTTCGGCTCGCTCGAGGACTTCGAGGCCGCGATCACCCTGCTCCGCGCGGACCGCGAGGGAGCCACGCTCCCCGCGGGCCAGGACGCCGAGAGCGACGCGCCCGAGGCGTGAGGGCGGGCGTCCGCGCCGCGCAAAAGGTTGGCGTCGAGCCTGTCGACGCGAGAAGGTGGAGTGCCGCACCCGCGGCCGTTCCCAAGGAGGCGCCCATGGCTGACCACGACGACCGATCCGTCCCTGAGGACGTCAAGGAGAAGTTCCGTGCGGCGCTCGCCGCGAAGAAGGGCAACGACCGCACTGCGGAGCGGGCCGCGAACACCGGGGCCGTCCACGGTTCCGAGACGAGCGGCAGCACGCAGCGGACGTTCCGCCGCAAGTCCGGCTGAGCCGACGACCGTCCGTCGCGACAGTCACGATGCTCGCGACGCCACAGGGCCCGCGCTCCCCGTGAGGGGAACGCGGGCCCTGTGGCGTTCGCGGGAGGCGGGTCCTAGTCGAGGACGCGGAGCCGCACCGTCTCGTCGAGCTGCGTGAGCTCGGCGATCGCGTCGGCGGACACGTCGGAGCCCGCGTCGGTGACGACGTAGCCGATGTCGCCGCGCGTCCCGAGGAGCTGGCCCTCGATGTTGACGTCGTGCGCGGCGAGGATCTGGTTGACCTTCGCGAGCACGCCGGGCACGTTCCGATGGAGATAGGCGACGCGGCTCGCGCCCGTGTTCTCGAGAGCGAGGTTCGGCAGGTTGACCGAGAGGGTCGTCGAGCCCGTCGTGAGGTAGTCACGGATCTTCGTCGCGACGAACTGGCCGATCGCCTCCTGCGCCTCCTCGGTGGAGCCGCCGGTGTGCGGGGTGAGGATGACGTTCGGCAGGCCCTGGAGCTCGGAGACGAACGGGTCACCCTTGCGCTTGGGCTCGACCGGGAAGACGTCGACCGCCGCGCCCGCGATGCGGCCCGCGAGGATCTCGTCGCGGAGCGCCGCGTAGTCGGGGACGAAGCCGCGCGAGAGGTTGAGGAACAGCGAGCCCTGCTTCATGCGGGCGAAGTGCTCGGCGGTGAACATGCCGGCGTTGCCCGCGCGACCGTCGACATGGAGCGTGACGATGTCGGCGACCTCGAGCAGCTCCTCGAGCGTCTCCATGCGGCGCGCGTTGCCGAGCGCGAGCTTCTCGGCGGAGTCGTAGAAGACGACCGACATGCCGAGGTTCTCGGCGAGGACCGAGAGCTGGGTGCCGATGTTGCCGTAGCCGATGATGCCGAGGGTGCGACCGCGGATCTCGTGCGCGCCGGTCGCGGACTTGTTCCACACGCCCGCGTGCATCTCGTCGTTGAAGACGGTGAGACGGCGAGTGAGCGAGATGATGTCGGCGATGGCGATCTCGACGACCGAGCGCGTGTTGGAGAACGGCGCGTTGAAGGTCGCGATGCCACGGGTCGCGGCCGCGGCGAGGTCGATCTGGTTGGTCCCGATGCAGAACGCACCGATGACGCTGAGCTGCGGTGCGTGCTCGAGCACGCGCGCGGTCACCGTCGTCTTGGACCGGATGCCGAGGATGTCGACACCGTCGAGTGCTGCGATGAGGTCGTCCTCGTCGAGGGCGCCGGTGCGGTTGACGACCTTGATCCCGTGGGACTGCAGGATCTGGGTCGCGAGCGGATGGAGGTTCTCGAGGAGAAGGGCGGTAGGCACGGGGCCAGTATCGACCCGTCCGGTGGCCGGTCCAAACCGGGTCCGCACCATGGAACGGGCGTCTCCTCAGCGCTTCGCGACGGCGTCCGCGATGCGCGGTGGGAGGTCGTGGGAGTGGACGAGGTGCAGCCGCTGCGTCGGCCGCGTCATCGCGACATAGAGGTCCGACGGCGCGAGCTCGTCGGGCTCGACGAGGACGACGACGTCGTACTCGAGGCCCTTGACCGTGCGCGGGTCGACGACCGAGACGGGAGCGTCGAGCTCGTCGTCGCCGCGGGCCGCCCGCAGCGCCGCGTCGGGCAGGACGGCGCGCAGCGCGGCGCGGAGCGCCGGAGCCCGACGGGGCTCGGCGACGACGGCGACGCGCCCGACCCCGTCGGACGTCGTCCCGGCCCGCACCTCGGCCGCGACGACCTGCGCGGCCTCCCGGGCGACGTTCGTCGACCAGTGCACGTGGAGGGAGTCCTCGACCTCGCGCGCCGAGGTCATCGGGGATACGGGGAGGCTCGCGGCGACGGCCGCGTCGCGCGCGGCGTCGGCGACGACCGCGGGCGTGCGGTAGTTGACCGTGAGCTCCTCGAGCCGCCAGCCGCCGCGCAGCGGGCCGTCGAGCATCGAGCGCCATGCCCGGGCGCCGCCTGCCGCCGACGTCTGGGCGACGTCGCCGACGATCGTCAACGAGCGCGTCGGGACGCGCCGCAGGAGGGATCGCCACGCCATGGCCGTGAGCTCCTGCGCCTCGTCGACGACGACGTGCCCGTAGGTCCACGTGCGGTCGGCGGCCGCGCGCTCCGCGGTCGTGAGGTTCGAGCCGCCCGCGGCGAAGCGGTCCGCGAGGACCTCGGCCGAGACGAGCGCGCCGGCGCCCGTGCCCTGCAGGACCTCCTGCGCGTACTCGAGGTCGCGGGCGCGGGCGGCGGCGTCGGCCTTCGCCTGGGCGCGCGCGGCCTGGTCGTCCTCGCCGAGCAGCTCGGCGGCCTCGTCGAGCAGCGGGACGTCCGCGACGGTCCACGGCGCGCCCGGCTCGCGGGCGAGCGCCGCGCGCTGCGCGTCGGAGAGCTGCGGAGCGGCCTCGGAGAGCCGGTGCGGCTTGGTCCACAGGTCCTCGACGAGGCGCTGCGGCGTGAGGGGGAACCACGCGAGGTTGAGCGTCACGCGGACGTCGCGGTGCGCGCGGAGGTCGTCGAGGACCATACGGCGGTCCTCCTGCTCGAGCTCGACGCCCGTCGCGCGCCCGTACTGCGACGCGAGCCGCGAGAGCATCTCCTTGACGAACGTCACGCGGGCGAGGTTGTGGGGCTTGTTCGTCCGACGCGCACGCGCGACGGCCTCGCGCACGTCGTCGCGCCGGATGACGAGGTCGACCCCTTCGAGCCGGAACGGCACGTCGTGCTCGGGGATGCGCTGGCGCGCACGGACGGCGCTTGCGACGACGCGTGCCATCGAGGCGTCGCCCTTGAGCCGCGCGGCGAGGTCCGTGGGCTCCTCGGCGCGGGCCGAGATGCCGGGCAGGAGGTCGCCCATCGTCGTCGCGACGACGCCCGTCTCGCCGAGCGAGGGCAGGACCTGGTCGATGTAGCGCAGGAACGCCGACGACGGGCCGACGAGCAGGACGCCCGAACGCTCGAGGACACGCCGGTGCGCGTAGAGGAGGTAGGCCGCACGGTGGAGCGCGACGGCGGTCTTGCCCGTGCCCGGGCCGCCCTGGACGACGAGGGCGCCGGCGAGGTCGGCGCGGATGATACGGTCCTGCTCGGCCTGGATCGTCGCGACGATGTCGTGCATGCGGCCCGTGCGCTGGGCGGCCATCGCGGCGAACAGCGCGCCCTCGCCCGAGAGGTGGACCTCGTCGTCGACGAGCGCGTCGAGGTCGAGGACCTCGTCCTCGAGCGAGACGACCTGACGTGCGCGCGTCACGAGGTGGCGGCGTCGCAGGACGCCGTCGGGGTGCGCGGCGGTCGCTCGGTAGAAGGCCTGCGCGGCGGGAGCGCGCCAGTCGGTGAGGATCGACCGGTGCTGGTCGTCGTTGAGCCCGATGCGGCCGATGTGACGGACCTCGTCGCCCGTGAGGTCGAGCCGACCGAAGCACAGGCGGTCCTCGACGGCCTCGAGCTGCGCGACGCGGTCCTCGTAGAGCGTCGCGAACGCGTCGCGCTCCGAGCGGTTCTGGGGCGAGCCCGACGGCCCCGACCGGCGGACCTTCGCGAGCCGGTCACGCGTCTGTGCGCGCAGTGCGTCGAGCCGGGCGTAGAGCCGGTCGACGACCTCCTGCTCGGAGAGGATCTCGGACGAACGGGACGTTGACACCGGGCCTCCTGGGACTGGGACGGCGCGACCTGCGCGCACGTGGCCATCCATTATGGTCCCTCGCGCACGTCCACGGACCCCGGTCCCGCCAGTCGGTCCTCCGGGGCCCGTGCGGGAATGCAGCGGCGCGGACGTGCGTTGACACGCGTGAGGCCCGCACGTGGGCCACGACCGACGAAGGAGGACCGGTGCTCGATCCGACGGACCTGTACGAGATCGACGAGGGCGTCGCGGCGCGCCTCGGCGTGCGCGAGGGCGGCACGGGGCCGGTCCTGCTCCACGCCCTCGAGGGGTTCGTCGACGCGGGCCGGACTGCCGAGCTCGTCTCCGACCACCTCGCCGAGGCGTTCGAGACCGAGCGCCTCGTGACGTTCGACTCCGACGAGCTCCACGACTACCGCGGGCGCCGCCCGCTCATGGACTACGACGAGGACCGCTGGACGTCGTACGCCGCGCCGCGACTCGTCGTCGACGTCGCGCACGACGCGGAGGGCACGGCGTTCCTCGTCCTGCACGGCTCCGAGCCGGACCTGCGCTGGGAGCGTGTCGCGACGGGCCTCCAGCAGGTCGTCGACCGCTTCGGTGTGTCGCTCGTCGTCGGCGTCCAGGGCATCCCCATGGCGACGCCGCACACGCGTCCCGTCGGGGCGAGCGTGAGCGCGACGCGGCCCGAGCTCGTGGGTGTCCAGCCGCGGGTCTTCGGCAAGGTGCGCGTCCCCGCGAGCTTCGGCGCGATGCTCGAGCGGCGTCTCGGTGAGTCGGGGCGCGACGCGCTCGGCCTCACCATGCACGTGCCGCACTACCTCGCGCAGGGTCACTTCCCGCCCGCGGCGCTCGAGGCGGTCCGGCGGGTCGAGCACGTCACGGGGCTCTCGCTGCGCGCCCACGACCTCGAGGAGGCCGCGCACGACGCGGCCGAGGAGATCGCCGAGCGCGCGTCGACCTCCGAGGAGGTGCGTGAGGTCGTCGCCGACCTCGAGCGTCGCTACGACGCGTTCGTCGAGGCCAACGGCGGTGCGAACCTCCTCGCGCAGCCGGTCGAGATCCCGTCCGCGGACGAGATCGGGGCGGCGTTCGAGGAGTTCCTCGCGGCGCAGGACGAGCCGGCGGACGGCGCGCGTCCCGACGAGGACTGACAGGACCCGCCCTCAGGGCGCGCCGGGGGTGTCCTGTGCGGCGTCTGCCGATGAGGGGCCCTCGACCGCGGGTGTGCCCCCGATCGTGCCGTCGTGCACGGCAGCGCCGTCGTGCCCGGCAGTGCCGTCGTGCCCTGCCGGGGCCGCTGCCGCGGCAGGGTCCACGAACGGTGCGGCGCCGGCCGCGAAGCGCTCGAGCGCACTGCCCGTGACGAGCGTCGCGGGCACGGCGAGCCGCCGCAGGTCGCGTTCGACCTGTGGCCCCGTGAGGTCGGGCCCCGGCGCGCCCGCGCGCACCGCGGCGAGCACGAGGTTGCCATAGCGGCGTCCCTTGAGGACGGCGGGCTCGGCGACGAGCACGACCGACGACCAGCACGGCGCCTCGTCGTCCCCGGTGCCCGAGAGGCGGGCGAGGAGCGTCGCCACCTCGCTGCGCACGGTGCGCAGCGGCGCGCGGTCTGCGACGTTCGCGAGGTAGAGGCCGCCGGGGCGCAGGACGCGGAGCACCTCGTCCGTCCATCCGTCGGTCGTGAGGTGGGCGGGCGTCGTGTCGCCAGCGAACGCGTCGCGCACGATGACGTCGGCGCTCGCCGGAGCGGACGACGCGAGGGCGCTGCGACCGTCCTCGGCGCGCAGGCGCAGGACGGGGGAGCGCGGCAGGTCGAACCAGCCGCGCACGAGCTCGAGCAGCGTCGGGTCGGGGTCGATCGCGACCTGGCGCGACCCGGGGCGGCGGGCCTCGACCCAGCGCGGGAGCGAGCAGCCCGCCGCGCCGACGTGGATCGCGCGCAGCGGGCCCGGGGCCACGGCGTCGAGGAGCGCCCCCATGTGCTCCATGTACTCGAACGCGAGGACGGTCGGGTCCTCGTGCACGTAGGAGCTGGGGACGCCGTTGACGTGGACGGTGACGCCGCGAGGGTCGTCGCGGTCGACGACGAGCTCGACGGTGCCCGTCGTGACAGCGACGGGGCCGGTCGGAAGCTGGAATGTCGGTGGCTCGGTGTTCGATCGACGTCGGGAGGTGCGGCGGGCCATGCGGTCCACCGTAGACGGCTCCCGAGGGCTTGACGGACTCGAACAGTTGTTCGATGATGGGTGCAGGAGGTGGTGGACGTGACCGTGACGACGATGACCCCGCGCAGGGACCGCGCGACCGAGGGACGTCTCGCGCTGCGCGGCGTCCAGGAGTCGGCGCTCATGCGGCGCTCGGACGCCGAGATCCTCGCCGCCCAGCTCTCGCAGGACCCGGTCGACCGCTTTCTCCACGCCCATTTCGCTGCGCTGCGTGCCGCGGGCGCCGTGCTCGCGGTCGTCGTGCCGCCGCGCGGCCGTGGCCGCGACCGGTCGGCGTGGGAGCAGCTCGCGGACCGCGTGCCGGAGCTCGCCGGCTGGGCCGCCGTCTTCGCCGACGCTGCGCGTGTCCGCTCGTCGGTCGAGGGCGGCCGCGTCGACCTCGTCGACGACGCCCGCGCCGAGCGGGCGCTCGCGGACGCCGAGGACTTCCGGGACGCGATCGACGAGCTCGTCGAGGCCGTGCCCGCAGCCGACGGGACGCGCGCGCTGCGCGTCGTCCGGGCGTCGTGACCTCCCGGACGACGGGGGAGCAGCGATGAGCCGCGGTCCACGGGCCGATCTCCGCGGGCGCTCGTGGGGCGACGAGGACGAGGGCTGCAACGTCCTCCACGTCGACATGGACGCGTTCTTCGCGCTCGTCGAGCTCGCACGACGACCCGAGCTGCGCGGCAGACCGGTCATCGTCGGCGGCGCCGAGCGTGGCGTCGTGCTTTCGGCGACGTACGAGGCCCGGGCGTTCGGCGTGCGGTCGGCCATGCCGATGGCGGCGGCGGTCCGGCTGTGCCCGCAGGCCGTCGTCGTGCGCCCCGAGCACGGGCTCTACCACGAGGTCTCCCGCGAGGTCATGACGATCCTGCGTGACGTCACGAGCATCGTCGAGCAGCTGAGCGTCGACGAGGCGTTCCTCGACGTCCGTGGCGCACGGCGCAGGCTCGGTCCTCCCGTGGTCATCGCGGAGGGCATCCGTGAGCGGATCGCCCGCACGCTCGGCATCACGTGCTCGGTCGGCATCGCCTCGACGAAGTTCGTCGCGAAGCTCGCGTCCGTCCACGCGAAGCCCGACGGCCTCCTCCTCGTGCCGCGCGCAGCGACCGTCCCGTTCCTGCGCTCCCTGCCCGTCGGGGCGCTGTGGGGCGTGGGGGAGCGCACGGAGGAGCGGCTCGCGCGGTTCGGCCTCACGACGGTCGCGCAGCTTGCGGACACCGACGTCCAGGTGCTCCAGGGAGCGATCGGCAGGTCGGCGGGGGCGCGCCTCCACGATCTCGCGTGGGGTCGTGACCCGCGTCCCGTCGAGCCGACCCGCGTCGAGAAGAGCCTCGGGGCGGAGTCGACGTTCGACCACGACCGCTCGGACCTCACCGAGGTCGAGGCCCGGCTGCTCGGCCTCGCGGACCATGTCGCGGCCCGGCTGCGCCGGCACGGCCAGGTCGGCCGCGTCGTCGCGCTCAAGGTCCGCACGAGCGACTTCCGCACGCTCAGCCGGTCACGGACGCTCGATGCCCCGACGGACGTCGGGCGCGAGATCTACCTCGCGGCGCGTGAGCTCCTTGCGGGCGTCGACCTGCGGGGGCTCCCGGTCCGGCTCGTCGGCGTCCGGCTCGAAGGACTTGCGGCCCGGGAGGGCGTCCCGCTGCAGGCGACGCTCGAGGAGGCGTCGGACGGCACCGTCGAGAGGCGGCGCGAGGCCGAGGCTGCGATGGACCTGGTGCGTGAACGTTTCGGGCGTGCGGCCATCGGGCCGGGCGCCGCGAGCCTCGTCCACCGCGTCGACCGAGAGGTCTCGTCCGGCAACGGGTGACGGCGTGGGCCGCCCGGTTCTGCGCGACGCTCAGGGTGTCGCGAGTCTCCACGGCTGTGCGTCGTGGGACGCCCCGGTTGCACGTCGTGGAACGCCTGGAGGGGTGGGCAAGGTCCCTACGAGGGGCGAGGTGCCGACCGTCACCCGGGCACCGGGTACAACTTCTGCCGGAACCGACCTATCCTGGGGGTGACCGCCTGAACCGAACGATGAAGCGGGGTGCCCATGCCACTGTCCGAGTACGAGCAGCGCGTGCTCGAGCAGATGGAGCGTCAGCTCTCCGCCGACGACCCGAAGCTCGCCACGACGCTCACCACACCCCGTCGACGCACGGGGCGCAAGGTCGTCATCGCCGTCGTCAGTGTCCTCGTCGGGCTCGTCCTCCTTGTCCTCGGAGTTTTCAAGAGCCTCGTCGTCGTCGGCATCCTCGGCTTCCTCGTGATGTTCGGGGGCGTCGCGTACGCGGTTCTTGCACCGTCCGCGTCGGCGGAGCCCGCTGGACCCCAGGGCGTCGTCACCGACTCCGGCCATGTCAAGGCGCGCGCCCGTGGGCGTGACCAGGGCAAGGCTCGCGGCGAGAGCTTCATGCAGCGTATGGAGCAGCGCTGGGACAAGCGCAGGGACAGCGGCCTCTGACAGTCGGATCTCAGCTCACGGAAGGGCCCCACGCACACGGTGCGTGGGGCCCTTCCGTCGTCCTGCGCAGGCTGCACTCACGTCCGCACGTCCGCACGTCTGCATGCCTGCACGCCCGGACAAGCGCACGCTGCCGCGCTGACGCTCGGTCCGGCCTTCCGTGATCGCGTGCTCAGCCTCGCGACGGCGTGACGGCGTGACGGCGCGACGGTATGACGCCGTATCCACGTCGACCGCGGCGTGCTCTGCGTCATGACACTGTGACCTCGTCGACCGTGGCGGTCTCGGTCGTGGCGGCGCGACCTCGTCGATCGCGGCGCGCTCAGCGTCGAGACGCCGTGACCTCGTCGACAGCGACGGCCTCGGTCGCGTCGACCGCGCCCCCGTCGGCCCCCGGACCGTCGACGGAGCCAGCCCGTCGTCGCGCACGGAGGAGAGCGAGCTCCTCGAGCGCGGACTTCTCCAGATCCGCGACCTCGTCAGGGGCCGGCACGGGTGAGCCGGGAGCGTATCGTGCGCGCTCGACCGCGCGGGCGAGCGCGACGATCCCGCCGGTCGGGCCGCCGACCCGCTCGGCGAAGGAACGTGTCGTCTCTCCGGCAGCCGGGGCAAGGTTGTCGCGGTGGGCCGCGCGGAGCACGGCGCGCCAGGCGGCCTCGACGTCGCGGCGTGCCTCCGCCCGGCGGCGCAGGAGGAACGCACCGCCGCCTGCGAGAACGAGGACGAGCGTGGCGAGGCCTCCGACGAGCCAGGTGCGAGTCCCGCCGGCGCCGGAGGGCTGCTGGGCGGTGGGTCGCGAGCTCGGTCCGGTCGGGCGTCCGGTCGGGGTCTGGCTGGGCGTCGCGGTCGCGACCGTCGGCTCCTCGGTCGGTGCGACCGTCGCGTCGGGCTCGGGGACCGTGTAGTCGGGGGCGAGACCCGACTGCGAGCCGGGCGTGGGCTCGAACCGGACCCAACCGATCTCGGAGAAGTAGACCTCCGGCCAGGCGTGCGCGTCGCGGCCGCGGACGACGTAGCGGCCGGACTCGGACCGTCCGGGCAGGTAGCCGACGGCGAGCCGCGCGGGCAGGCCGAGCGAGCGGGCCATGGTTGCCATGGCGGTGGCGAACTGCACGCAGTACCCACGGCCGTCCTCGAGGAAGTCGAGGACGGCGTCGCTGCTCGTCTGCGCGGGCACCTCGAGCGTGTACCGGAACTTCGGATCGGTCCGCAGGTAGTCCTGGAGCGCGACGACGCGGTCGTAGTCGGTCTCGGCGTTCTCGACGATCCCGGCGGCGATCGTCGCGATCTCGTCGGCGCCGGGGAGGGCGTAGGACCCCTCGACGGCCTGATAGTCGGCGGACGGGACTGCGTCGCCGTTGCGGGGCGCCGTCGTGGCGCGCAGGACGTCGGCGGACAGGTCGCGCGGGAGGAACGTGATGGTGGCCTCGTCGCCCGCCGAGAGGTCGGGGGTCGTCGCGACGACGTCGCGGGTCGTGTCGTAGGTGCTCGAGGCGCCGGGGCGGTCGACCGAGCGGGGGTCGAGCGGCACGGGGAGCGCTCTTCCGCGCATCTCCTCGCTGCGCAGCTCGAGCTTGACGGGGGCCCGGAGGTTGCCGGCGAGTGCGCCGGGCCACAGGAGGGTGCCGTCGTCGACGGCGGTGCCCTGCGCGGGCTCGGGCTTCCAGGTGCGGCCGTCGAAGTTGTAGAGCGTGCCGGTGCGGAGCGGGCCTCGCTCCGCAGGAGAGGAGATGGTGTAGCTGTAGGCCTTGCGCTGCGAGCGCTCGCCGAGGCTGCGGGCGAGGTCGAGGTTCTCGCCGACCTGGCCGACACCCGAGCGGACGTCCGGTGCCTCGATGCTGCCCCACCCGGGAACGTGCGGGAGCACGGCGCCGAGCGTGAGCGTCCCGACGACGGTGACGGCGGTGAGGGCTCCCCACCGGACGGCGCGTGGCCCGTAGGTGCGCACCGCGCGGTCACGGTCCCGGGTCCATCGGTCGCGGCCGGGAGCGGGGTAGCGCCGCACGATCGCCTGGGGGTCGTCGACGGCGAGCAGCCCGAGGAGGCTCAGGCCCGTGATGACGACGGCCGTGAGGGGCATGTCCTGGACGATGAGCAGGGGTGGGAGCCACAGGAGCCCGACGGCGACGCCGGCGAGGGCTGGGACCCTCACGGCGATGACGACGTCCGCGAGGACGAGGACGCCGAGCGCGCCGACGACGACGAGGAGCACGACGGGCTCGAGCGGGTCGACCGGGGCGGCGTAGATGGTGAGGAGCTCGGGGATCGTGCGGAGCAGCCCGATGACGTTGCCGACGTCGGACGGGCCGACGAGGGGGTCGAAGAGCGCCGGTGTCGTCGCGGTCGCTTCCGAGGTGCCGAAGCGCCCGACGACGAGCCAGGCGCTGAGCAGCGCCCCGGCGAGCGTCGGCAGGAGGGCGGCGAACGTCCCGACGTCGGCGCCGCGCCAGGCGCGCAGGCCGAGCCGCACGAGGACGATGACGGCCGTGACGAGCAGGACGAGGGTGACGACCTCGGTGCGCCATGCGCCGGGGACGATGACTGCGGAGAGGCCGATCGCCGAGGCGCTCACGGCGATCGCGAGGAGGACCCCGGAGGCGATCGTGCGACCGGGGGCGGGAAGGTACTCGACGGACGTGCTCATGCGCGGACCCCGGTGAGCTGCTGCCAGGCGTCGTCAAGATCGTCGTCGGTGAGGACGACGGTGCGCCACCCGCGGTCGCGGAGCAGGCTCGCGACGGGGTTGTCGCCGTGGGCGCGCGTGACGACGACGGCGATGCGGCTCGCGGACGACGTGGCCTCGTCCCCGTACGCGGCGAGCTCGATGTCGATGGCCTCGCCGTCGCCGCCGAGGACGACGACGAGCTGTTCGGCGCCGCGCCGGGCGGCGACGACCTCGGTGAGTCGGGTGGAGCGCGACGTCGTGCGGGTGGCACCGACCGGCATGGGGGTGAGGTCGATCGTCGGGTCGAGGATGCGGGCCCGGGCGGCGTCGTCGGTCGAGACGACGCGGTTGCCTGCGGTCCCCGAGGCGGGCCCGGCGTCACCGACGGCGACGAGGCGGACGGCGTGCCCGGTCTCGACGAGGTGGATCGCGAGCGTCGCGCCGACGGAGACGATCCGCTCGAGGACGGGGTCGTGGGCGGTGCGGCGCGCGACCGGGAGGTCGATGACGACGGTCGCGGGGGTGAGGCTCGCGCCCTCGTCGACGCGGACGTGGAGCTCTCGGTGGCGTGCGGCGCTCTTCCAGTGCACTCGGCGCAGGTCGTCGCCGGGGACGTAGCGGCGCAGCGACGAGTCCTCGTCGCTCGGCTCGTTCGCGCCGGCCTGCATGGGGGAGATGCCGGCCTGGGCGAGCGCAGTGCTTGCCGTCATGGGCAGCAGACGGGGACGGACGGGGACGAGGGACGGGTCGCCGAGGGTCGAGGTCGCGCGGCAGAGCCCGAGCGGGCCGACCCGGGTGATCTCGAGCGGGCCGAGCGGCCACCGGCCCCGGACGGCTGGGTGCAGCGCGTACTCGAGGTGGACGTCCTCGTAGCGGGCGCGGACGATCGCTCGCAGCGGGCTGCCGGAGCGCAGGCTCGGTGGCACCTCCTCGGCGAGCGCGAAGCCGTGGAGGAGGTCGGAGGTCCACGGGCTGAGGTGCCGGGGTGCGATGAGCGTCGAGACGCTGACCTCGTCGCCGACGTGCGCCGGGACGGGGCGCAACGTGCGGCTCACGGTGAACCGGCCCGAGGGTTGCAGCACGACGAGCATGATCGTCGTGACGGCGACCGGTACGCACAGGAGCAGCCCGAGGACGGTGACGGGTGTGAGGGCCGAGACGAAGCCGGCCAGTGCGAGGACGACCCCGGCGAGCAGCAGCCCGGTCCCACGGTTGGTGAGCCGGACGGTGCGGGTGACGGGGCGTGCGGTCATCGGCGAGCGGGCGTGGGGACGGGGACGCGGGCGAGCACCCCGGCGACGATGTCGGTGGCGCTGCGGCCCGAGGCGCGGGCGGACGGGTTGACGACGAGGCGGTGCGCGAGGACCGCGGTCGCGAGCATCTGGACGTCGTCGGGCGTGACGTACTCGCGGCCGCTGAGCGCGGCGACCGAACGGGCGACGCGGAGCAGCTGGACGGACGCGCGGGGCGAGGCGCCGAGGCGGACGTCCGGGTCCTCGCGCGTCGTGCGGACGAGGTCGATCGCGTAGCGCTTGACGGCGTCCGCGGCGAAGACGCGGTGGACGACGTCGATGAAGCGGCCGAGCGTCGCGACGTCGGTGACGGGCTCGAGCTCGTCGAGCGGGTCGATGGTCTCGCGGCGCTCGAGCATCTCGAGCTCGGCGTCCGCGGACGGGTAGCCGACGGAGATGCAGGCGGTGAAGCGGTCGCGCTGCGCCTCAGGGAGGGGGTAGGTGCCCTCCATCTCGATGGGGTTCTGCGTCGCGACGACGAGGAACGGGCGCGGGAGCTCGTGGGTCGCGCCGTCGACCGTGACCTGGCGCTCCTCCATGCACTGCAGGAGGGCTGACTGCGTCTTGGGCGAGGCTCGGTTGATCTCGTCGCCGATGACGACGTTGGCGAAGATCGGTCCGGGGCGGAACTCGAACGTGCCGTCGTGCGTGCGGTAGATCGTCATGCCGGTGAGGTCGCCGGGCAGGAGGTCGGGCGTGAACTGCACGCGCCCGACGGTGCCGCGGATGGTGCGGGCGAGGGCGCGCGCGAGGGTCGTCTTGCCGACGCCGGGGACGTCCTCGACGAGGAGGTGGCCCTCGGCGAGGAGCACGGCGATCGTCGTCATGACGACCTGGGGCTTGCCTGAGAGCACGTGCGAGAGCCGCGCGCGGATCTCGTCGCAGGTGCTCGTGATCTCGCTGAGCTCGTCGGGCGTCGGCGGTGTCGTCCTCACGTGTCCTCCTCGGTCGTGAGTGGCAGCGTAGACGATTCGGGTGCTCCGGATCACATCGGTCCGGGCGGCGCGCGGAGTCGGAAGCCGCGTGCGTGCCGGCGCGGTGGGGCTGGGGGGTGAACCCCTGGTTCCCCACTCTCCTCCACCGGGCGTGCGACGCGGAGCGCGCAACCTGCGCGACCCGCAGAGTTCTGCGGTTCCTCGCGTGTGGCTCGGGGTGGGTGGGAGTCATGCGGTGACTGCGCGCCGCGTCTGGACCGGCACTTCCCTCCACTTCTCTCCACCTGTTCTGACCTGCGAAGACGTGTGCTACAGGGGTGAAGTTCGCGCCCTGGACCCTTGTCGGTGGAGGGAAGTGGAGTACAGTGGGGCAACCGGGGACGTAGGGGAGGTGCATCCGGATGGCAGAGACGATCACTGGGGCGCCGAGCCTGCTGCTCGGGACGTACACGCCCCGGCTCGACGACAAGGGTCGTCTCCTTCTCCCCGCGAAGTTCCGCGGACAGCTCGCCTCCGGCCTCGTCATGACCCGCGGCCAGGAGCGCTGCCTCTACCTCCTGCCCATGGAGGAGTTCCGCCGGATGTACGAGCAGATCCGCCTCGCCCCCGTGACGAGCAAGCAGTCGCGCGACTACCTCCGCGTCCTCCTCTCGGGCGCGAGCGACGAGATCCCCGACAAGCAGGGCCGCATCTCGATCCCCGCACCGCTGCGCGAGTACGCGAGCCTCGACCGCGACCTCGCCGTCATCGGCATGGGCACGCGCGTCGAGATCTGGGACGGCCCGACGTGGGAGTCATACCTCGCCGAGCAGGAGTCCGGCTACGCCGACACCGCTGAGGAGGTGCTGCCCCCGTTCCCGTTCTGACCCGAGGCGCCACGTCCGTACGACGAGGCCTCCTCCCGCCCCATCTGGCGCACTTCCCCGGCGCCAGCGGGGTCGCGGTGGGAGACCTGGTCGGGCGGAGGCCCAGCCCCTCCCGACCTGCCACCCGCACCACCTGACCCGCCGCCAGCACCGCACCCGAGAGGAGACGCCACATGACGCACGAGCCCGAGCGGGAGACGTCCGACCGCCACCGCCCCGTCCTCCTCCAGCGGTGCGTCGACCTCCTCGCCCCCGCGTTCGCGACGCCAGGCTCGGTGCTCGTCGACTGCACGCTCGGCATGGGCGGACACACGGAGGCCGTGCTCGAGCAGGTCTCGACGGCGCGCGTCGTCGGCATCGACCGTGACCCGCAGGCGATCGCCCTCGCGAGCGAGCGCCTCGCACGTTTCGGCGACCGCTTCACCGCCGTGCACGCCGTGTATGACGAGATCGGCGAGGTCGTCGCGGACCTCGGGCTCGACGGGGTCCAGGGGGTCCTCATGGACCTCGGCGTCTCGTCCCTCCAGCTCGACGAGGTCGACCGCGGTTTCGCGTACGCGCACGACGCCCCGCTCGACATGCGCATGGACCCGACGACCGGTCCGACCGCGGCCGACGTCCTCAACACCTACGACGAGCGCGACCTCACCCGCATCCTGCGCGAGTACGGCGAGGAGCGGTTCGCCGGCAAGATCGCCCGCTCGGTCGTCCGTCGCCGCGAGGAGCGGCCGTGGACGACGAGCGCCGAGCTCGTCGACCTCGTCCGCGCGTGCATCCCGGCCGCGACGCGCAAGACCGGGGGACACCCCGCCAAGCGCACGTTCCAGGCGCTGCGCATCGAGGTCAACGGTGAGCTCGAGGTGCTCGCCCGTGCTGTCCCTGCGGCCGTCGAGGTGCTCGCGGTCGACGGCCGGATCGTCGTCGAGAGCTACCAGTCGCTCGAGGACCGGCTCGTCAAGCGCGTGCTCCAGGCGGGCGCGACGTCGTCGGCGCCTCCGGGGCTGCCGGTCGAGCCGGAGACGCACAAGCCGTACCTCGAGCTGCTCACGCGCGGCGCCGAGGACGCCGACGAGGACGAGCTCGCGAGCAACCCCCGTGCGCAGTCCGTCCGGCTGCGCGCAGCCCGACGCACCCGCCCCACCCCCGACCACCTGCGTCCGACCCGAGAGGCCACGCGATGAGCGCCCAGCAGGCCGCGGCCCGCACCGCGTACGCCCCGCGGCCGCTCGCATCCCCGACCCCGCAGCCGGCGGCGCCGAGCCGCATCCGTCTCGTGGCGAGCCCCGCGACGTCCCGCTCGCGGATCCCGTTCATCCTCCTGTGCATCGCGATGCTCGGTGCGGCGCTCGTCGCCGTGCTCCTGCTCAACACGACGATGGCGCACGGCTCCTACGAGCAGCGTGGCCTCCAGCGAGAGATCTCCCAGCTCGCGCAGGAGGAGCAGGCGCTCCTCGCGCAGATCGACGCGGCCTCCTCGCCGCACGCGCTCGCCGAGCACGCGACCCGGATGGGGATGGTCCAGGACTCGACGCCGGCGTTCGTGCGGCTCGCGGACGGCAAGGTCATCGGCGACGTCACACCGGCGCAGGCGAAGGACTGAGGTCAGGCATGAGCGAGGACCGGCGTCCGACCCGCGGCGCACCGCGGGCGGGGGACAGGCAGACGCAGGCACGGCAGGCGACGGGTCGTCCGTCCGCAGCGCGCACCGAGGCGTCGCGCTCGTCGGCACCCGGCGCGTCGGCGCGCCCGGCCGCGGGCCGGACACCGACCCCGCGCCCGGCGCAGAGCCGCACGACGGCTCAGCGGACGACGCAGCCACGGACGACGCAGCCACGGACCATGCAGCCGCAGTCAGCTGCGTCGCGCGCATCGTCGAGCACGGGCACCGACCGCACGGCAGCGGCCCGCACCACCTCGTCCCGCACGCCGCGGACCCCGGCCGTGGATCCCGCGACCGGCCGCGCTCCGTCGGCACGGGCGGCGGCGAGCCGTACGACCGCAGCGCGCGCGACCGCCCGCACCACGAGCTCCCGCACGACCTCCGGCCGAGCGTCGTCGACGGTCCGCACCGCGCGTGCCGCGTCCGTGCGCTCCGAGGGCGTCCCGCAGCGTCGTGCCGCGCGCCGTGCCCCCGAGCGTCGGCCCGCGGACCGTCGGCAGCGCCCCGCGGCAGCCCCGGCCGCCGCGTACGTGCTCCCCGCATGGCTCGGCGCGCGCACGGGCTCGCCCCACGCGCGGCAGCGCGCGCTGCTCATCGGTGTGCTGACGATCCTCTGCGTCTTCGCGGGCCGTCTCGTCTACGTCCAGGCCGTCGAGGGCCCCGACCTTGCGGCCGAGGCTCTCCAGGGGCGTCTCGTCTCGGGCGAGCTCATGCCGCGCCGTGGCGACATCCTCGACGCGGAGGGCACGGTCATGGCGACGTCGGTGACGCGCTACGACATCCTCGTCGACCAGACGCTCGTGCCCGACTGGAAGCGCTACGAGGACGGTCGGCTGTTGGGACAGGGCGCGGAGGCACTCGCCGAGGTGCTCGCCCCGATCCTCGACAGGCCTGTTGCGGAGCTTGCGGCGGACCTCGTCGGCGACCGTCGGGGCAAGTACATCGCGCGCGGCGCGCTCCCCGAGACGTGGAACGCGATCAAGGCGCTGCGCGTCCCGTTCCTCAACGCCGAGGAGACCTCCGAGCGCAAGTACCCCAACGGCAACGTCGCGGGCAACATCCTCGGCTTCGTCAACTCCGAGGGCGTCGGCTCTGCGGGCGTCGAGCAGTCCCAGGAGGGTGCGCTCAAGGGCACCCTCGGCTCCTACCTCCTCGAGCAGGACCCGCGCGGAGCGCTCATCCCGACGGGGGAGAAGGAGCGTATCGAGGCGGTCGACGGCCGCGACGTCGAGCTGACGATCATCTCCGACCTCCAGTGGAAGGCGCAGGACGCGATCGAAGAGGCGCGGCGTGCCTACGGTGCGACGTACGGGAACATCGTCGTCACGGACACGCGCACGGGCCAGGTCCTCGCGTTCGCCGAGACGAGCACGGTCGACCCGGCCGACCTCGGGAGCACGGACCCGTCGAACTGGGGTTCTCGCGCGATCTCGACCGTGTTCGAGCCCGGTTCGACCGCGAAGGTCATCACGATGGCCGCCGCGCTCGAGACGGGTGCATGGACCCCGACGTCGCAGTTCACCGTGCCCTACACGTACCTCACGGAGAACGGGCAGACGATCCGCGACTCCCACGTCCACCCCGACCAGCGGCTCACGCTCGCGGGAGTCTTCGCGGAGTCCTCGAACACGGGGACCGTGATGATCGGCGAGAAGATCCCCGTGCAGGTCCGCTACGACTACCTCTCGAAGTTCGGCTTCGGCCAGAAGACGGGGATCGGCCTGCCCGGCGAGTCCGCGGGCATCCTCCACCCTGTCGAGAAGTGGGACGGCCGCACGAAGTGGAACGTCCTGTTCGGTCAGGGCGTCGCCGTCACCGCGCTCCAGTCCAACGAGGTCTTCGCGACGATCGCGAACGGCGGCGTGCGCAACACCCCTCGGATCATCAAGGGCTACCGGGCCGAGGACGGCACCTACGAGGCCGTGAAGCCCGCCGAGACGACGCGCGTCGTCTCGGAGGAGACCGCTGACACGGTGCTCGCGATGATGGAGACCGTCGTCTCGGACGGTACGGGCTCGAAGGCTGCGGTACCTGGCTACCGGATCGCGGGCAAGACGGGCACGGCGCAGGCGCCGAACCCGCTCACGGGTACGTACGACCACTTCGTCGCGTCGTTCAACGGCGTCGCGCCGGCCGACGACCCGCGCATCGCGGTGTCGGTCGCGCTCTGGGCGGACAAGCTCCTCTACGGAGGCGAGTCGGCCGCGCCGGTGTTCGCCGACGTCACCGCGTTCGCGCTGCAGCACCTCGGGGTCGAGCCGAGCGGCTCGAAGGCCA
The DNA here is from genome assembly GCF_011300875.1 of Sanguibacter sp. HDW7. Classification (NCBI taxonomy): domain Bacteria; kingdom Bacillati; phylum Actinomycetota; class Actinomycetes; order Micrococcales; family Sanguibacteraceae; genus Sanguibacter; species Sanguibacter sp. HDW7. Next base: position 1,386,437 of record NZ_CP049862.1, read on the forward strand.
CGAAGATCCCGACCGAGTGGTGAGCCTGCACGAACCTCTCACGCGCCCCACGGTCCGCGTCGCGCGGACGGGTCCCGTCGGGCGGGTAGGTTCGCACCCGTGAACGACCCACGCACGCTGCCCTCTCGCCTTGCCGAGGTTCCCGTCGGACGGCTCGCGGCGGACCTCGGCCTCGAGCTCCGCGGCGACCCGGACGTCGTCGTGTCCTCCGTCGTCCTCGACGACCGCCGCACGGTCCCGGGCGACCTCTTCGCCGCGCTGCCGGGCGCGCACGTGCACGGCGCGCGCTTCGCACCGGCCGCGCTCGGACGCGGCGCGCGCGCCGTCCTCACGGATCCTGCGGGCGCTGACGTCCTCGCGGACGCGGGCGTGCCGCTGCTCGTCGCTGCAGAACCCCGTCTCGTCCTCGGCAGGCTCGCCGCGCTCGTGCACGCCGAGCCCGCGTCGCGCATGACGACGTTCGGTGTCACAGGCACGAACGGCAAGACCACGACGACGTTCCTGCTCGAGCGCCTGCTCGGCACGCTCGGCCGTCGCACGGGCCTCGTCGGCACCGTCGTCTCACGCTACGCGGGCCGCGACGTCCCGAGCAGGCTCACGACGCCCGAGGCCCCCGAGCTCCAGGGCTGGCTCGCCGCGATGGCGGAGGTCGAGGTCGACGCGCTCGCGATGGAGGTCTCCTCGCACGCGCTCGCGCTGCACCGGGTCGACGGGATCGTCTACGACGTCGTCGGGTTCACGAACCTCAGCCAGGACCACCTCGACTTCCACGGCACGCTCGAGGAGTACCTCGCCGTCAAGGCGTCGCTCTTCACGCCCGAGCGTTCGCGCCGGGGCGTCGTCGTCGTCGACGACGACGCGGGCCGACGGCTCGCCGCGTCCGCAGGCGTGCCCGTGACGACCGTCGCGACGCACGGCGGTGACGCCGACTGGCGCGTCGCCGACCTCGTCGCGGGCGTCGAGGGCTCGCGCTTCACGCTCGTGGGGCCCGCAGGGGAGCGGCTCGACGCGCACGTGACGATGCCGGGCGACTTCAACGTCGCGAACGCGGCGCTCGCGATCGTCCTCGCGCTCGTCGGCGGCGCGACCGTCGCGGACGTCGCCGACGCCCTTGCGCGCGACGGCCTCGACGCCGCTGTCCCCGGACGCATGGAGGTCCTCGCGACGTCACCGCGCGTCGTCGTCGACTTCGCGCACAACGCCGACGCGCTCGGACTCGCGCTCGCGACCCTGCGTCCGACGACGCCCGGCCGGCTCGTCGTCGTCTTCGGTGCGACGGGCGAGCGCGACACGGGCAAGCGTCCGGTCATGGGCAGGGTCGCGGCGCTCGGCGCGGACACGGTCGTCGTCACGGACGACGACCCGCACGGAGAGGACCCCGCGCCGATCCGCGCCGCGGTGCTCGCGGGGGCGATCGACGCCGTCGCGGCGCGCGCGCCGGGCGACCGGCCTGCGATACTGGAGGTCGCGCCCCGGGCGGAGGCCGTGCGGCGGGCGGTCCTCGAGGCCGGCCCGGACGACACGGTGCTTGTCGCGGGGCGCGGGCACGAGACCGTGCAGGACGTCGGCGGTGTCGACATCGCCCTTGACGACCGTGTCGAGGCCAGGGCGGCGCTCGCCGCACGGCCCCGCTGACGGCCGCACACGACAGAGCTGGAACGCGCTCCGCGCGGACGAACGGGAGAACGGTAGGCACATGATCGAGCTCGGCATCCACGAGATCGCCGACGCGACGGGTGGCCGCGTACTCGGCGACACCGCGGCGCGCGTCACGGGGCCCGTCGTCATCGACTCCCGGCTCGTCGTCGCCGGAGCGCTGTTCGTCGCGCTCCCCGGCGAGCACGCCGACGGTCACGACTTCGTCGCAGCGGCCGTCGCTGCCGGCGCCTCCGTCGTGCTCGTCTCCCGCGAGGTCGACGCGCCCGCCGCGGTCCTCGTCGAGGACGTGCAGTCGGCGCTCGGCGCCCTCGCGCGCGAGGTGCTCGCGCGGCTGCGCGCCGCAGGTCCGCTCGAGGTCGTGGGCATCACCGGGTCCGTCGGCAAGACGACGACGAAGGACCTCGTCGGCCAGGTCCTCGCGGCCGAGGCGCCGACGGTCGTCCCGCAGGGATCGTTCAACAACGAGATCGGGCTGCCGCTCACGGTGCTCGAGTCCGACGCGTCGACGCGCTACCTCGTCCTCGAGATGGGCGCGAGCGGGATCGGTCACCTCACCTACCTCACGGGCATCGCAGCGCCCGACGTCGCGGTCGTCCTCGTCGTCGGCTCCGCGCACCTCGGCGAGTTCGGCGGCGTCGAGGCGATCGCGCAGGCGAAGGCCGAGCTCGTCGCAGGAGTCCGACCGGGCGGCACCGCGGTCCTCAACGCGGACGACCTGAGGGTCGCCGCGATGGCGTCGGCGGCCCACGGCCCCGTCGTCACCTTCGGCACCGTGACGGGCACCGACGTGCGCGCCCAGGACGTACGGATCGATCGCGACGGCCACGCGTCGTTCACGCTCGTCGCGGGGGACGCGACCGCGACCGTCGCGCTGCGCCTCGTCGGCGAGCACCACGTGACGAACGCACTCGCGGCGGCGACCGTCGCGCTGCAGCTCGGGCTCTCGCCCGAGGCCGTCGCGGCGCGGCTCTCCGACGCCCGAGCCGTCAGCCCCCACCGCATGCAGGTGACCGAGCGCGCCGACGGCGTGACGATCATCGACGACTCCTACAACGCCAACCCCGACTCGATGCGCGCCGCGCTGCGGGCCCTCGCGGTCCTCGCCGGGCGTGAGCGCCGCTCGATCGCGGTGCTCGGGGAGATGCTCGAGCTCGGCGACGACTCCCGGGAACGGCACGACGAGGTCGGGCGGCTCGCGGTCCGGCTCAACGTCAAGCTCACCGTCGTCGTCGGCGACGGCGCCTGGGCCATCCGCGAGGGAGCGATGATGGAGGGGTCGTGGGGCGACGAGGTCGCCCACGTCGCCGACGTCGACGCCGCGCGCACGCTCCTCGCCGACGAGCTCCGCCCGGGCGACGTCGTCCTCGTCAAGGCCTCGCACGGCACGGGCGTATGGCGCCTCGCCGACGAGCTCGCCGGGACAGGGGTCGACGCATGATCGCGCTCCTCGTCGCGGGCGGAACGTCGCTCGTCGTCGCGCTCCTCGCGACGCCCCTGTTCATCCGCTTCCTCGAGAAGCGCCAGTACGGCCAGTTCATCCGTCAGGACGGACCGACCTCGCACCTCACCAAGCGCGGCACGCCGACGATGGGCGGCGTCGTCATCATCGGTGCGACCCTCCTCGCGGTCGCGGCGGGAAGCCTCGTCGCGGGCCGCCTGCCGAGCGTGTCGGCGCTCCTCGTGCTGTTCCTCATGACGGGCCTCGGCCTCGTCGGCTTCGCGGACGACTTCACGAAGATCTCTCGCCAGCGCAGCCTCGGCCTCTCGCCGATCGGCAAGATCGTCGGGCAGGGCGTCATCGGCATCACGTTCGCGGTCCTCGCGTTGCAGTTCCCCGACGACGGGTTCCGGACGCCCGCCTCGACGAAGGTCTCCTTCATCCGGGACACCGGGATCGACCTCGCGTTCGCCGGTGTGACCGTGGGCCTCGTGCTCTTCGTCCTCTGGGCCAACTTCCTCATCACGGCGTGGTCGAACGCCGTCAATCTCACCGACGGCCTCGACGGGCTCGCGACGGGCGTCTCGCTCGCGGTGTTCGGCGCATACACGTTCGTCGGCATCTGGCAGTGGAACCAGCGGTGCGCGTCGCCCGCCTCGGCCGGTCCCAGCTGTTACGACGTCCGCGACCCGTGGGACCTTGCCATCGTCGCGGCCGCGATCACCGGCGCGTGCTTCGGCTTCCTGTGGTGGAACGCGTCGCCCGCAAAGATCTTCATGGGCGACACCGGCTCGCTCGCGCTCGGCGGCGCGCTCGCCGGCCTCTCGATCCTCTCGCGCACCGAGGTGCTCGCCGCGATCATCGGCGGTCTCTTCGTGCTCATCGTGCTCTCCGACGTCATCCAGATCGGCGGGTTCAAGCTCACGGGCAAGCGCGTCTTCAAGATGGCGCCGCTCCACCACCACTTCGAGCTCTCGGGGTGGGGCGAGGTGACGATCGTCATCCGCTTCTGGATCATCGCGATGATCTTCGCGGCCGTCGGCCTCGGCATCTTCTACGCCGAGTGGGTGTCAGGAGCGTGACCGAGGTCGTCGAGCCGCGCGTCCCGCTCGCGGACGCGCACGTCGTCGTCGCGGGCCTCGGCGTCACGGGGCGTGCGGTCGTCGCGGCGCTCGACGGGCGTGCCGGTCGCGTGACGACCGTCGACGCCTCGGCGCCCGACGCGGACGTCCGCGACGGCAGCCTCGTCGACCTCGCGGACGTCGACCTCGTCGTGACCTCCCCGGGCTGGCGCCCCGACCACCCGCTGCTCGCCGGTGCGCTCGACGCAGGTGTGCCCGTGTGGAGCGAGGTCGAGCTCGCATGGCGCCTGCGCGTCGACCGCACGGGTGGTCGCGGCCCAGCGCCGTGGCTCGGCGTCACGGGCACGAACGGCAAGACGACGACGGTCGGCATGCTCACGTCGATCCTCGCGGCCGCGGGGGAGCGCGTCGCCGAGGTCGGCAACGTCGGCACCCCCGTCGTCGAGGCCGCGCTCGACCCTGACGTCGACGTGCTCGCGGTCGAGCTCTCGAGCTTCCAGCTGCGCTTCACGCGCACGACGTCGCTCGAGGCGTCCGCGGTGCTCAACGTCGCCCCCGACCATCTCGACTGGCACGGCTCGTTCGAGCGCTACGCCGCCGACAAGGGCCGGATCTTCGCGCGGGCGCAGCGTGCCTGCGTGTACAACGCCGCGGACCGCGTGACGCGCGGGCTCGTCGAGGACGCCGACGTCGTCGAGGGCTGCCGCGCCGTCGGCTTCTCGCTCGGCGCGCCGGGACGTTCGGAGCTCGGCGTCGTCGACGACCTCCTCGTCGACCGCGCGTTCCACACCGCGGCCGACGACCCGGCGCGCCACGCCGCGGCCGATGAGCTCGCGACGCTCGGTGATCTCGCCCACCTCGGCGGTCCTGCGGGCGTCCCGCCGCACGTCGTCGCGAACGCTCTCGCGGCCGCCGCCCTCGCCCGGGCGCACGGCGTCACCGCGGCGCAGGTCCGCGCGGGCCTGCGTGCGTTCGCCGGCGGCCACCACCGCATCGAGACGGTCGCGACCGCGCGGGTCGCGGGCGGCACGGTCCGCTACGTCGACGACTCCAAGGCGACGAACGGCCACGCCGCGTCGGCGTCGCTCGCGTCGTTCGACGCAGGCACGGTCGTCTGGCTCGTCGGCGGTCTCGCCAAGGGTGCGACCTTCGACGATCTCGTCGTGCAGCGCGCGGACCGCGTGCGCGCGGCCGTCGTCCTGGGCGTCGACGCGACCGAGATCCTCGGCGCGCTCGAGCGACACGCGCCCCAGATCCCCGTCGTCCGCGTCGATCCGACCGACACTGGGACGGTGATGGCGCGTGCGGTCGAGGCTGCGACGGGGCTCGCCCGTCCGGGCGACACCGTGCTCCTCGCTCCGGCGAGCGCGTCGATGGACCAGTTCCGCAGCTACGCGCAGCGTGGCGACGACTTCGCCGCGGCGGCGCGGGAGGTCGCGGGCAGGCCCGCGGAGGACGACTGAGGGGGCAGGTATGACGGCGAACGAGACGGCGGGGCGCACCGACGCTGCGCCGACCCGGCGCAGATCGCTCCTCGGGTCCTGGGACACCCCGGTGACGAGCTACTACCTCGTCCTCGGCCTGACGGTGCTGCTCGTGGTCTTCGGGCTCGCGATGGTGCTCTCGGCGTCGTCGGTGCGCTCGATCACCCGCGAGGGCAACGCCTACTCGATCTTCCTCGGGCAGGCCGTCTACGCGGTCCTCGGTGTCGTCGCCCTCACCGTGACGGCGAGCATGCGGCCCATCGTCTACAAGAAGCTTGCGTGGATCATCCTCGCCGCGTCGCTCGCGCTGCAGGCTCTGATCTTCGTGCCGTCGCTGTCCGTCTCCGCGCTCGGCAACACGAACTGGATCAAGATCCCGGGCACGACCTTCACGATCCAGCCCTCGGAGATCGTCAAGCTGGCGCTCGCCGTGTGGCTCGCCGCGGTCCTGGCGCGCAAGGGAGAGCTGCTGCGCCAGTGGTGGCACGTCATCGTGCCCGCCGTGCCCGTCGCTGCGGTGGCGATCCTCCTCGTGCTCTCTGGGCACGACCTCGGCACGGCGATCATCCTCATGCTCCTGGTCGCGGGCGCCCTCTGGGTCGCGGGCGTACCCATGCGGATGTTCGCGGTCGGCGGCGGTCTCATGGCAGCCGGCATCGCTGCGATGATCCTGCTCCAGACCAACAAGAACCGCCTCGGGCGCATCGATGCGTGGCTCGGCCGCGACTGCGGTGTGGGCGACGCCTGCTACCAGACTAAGCACGGCCTGTGGGCGCTCGGCACAGGGGGCTGGACGGGTGTCGGGCTCGGCGCGGGCCGCGAGAAGTGGCACTACCTGCCCGAGGCTCACAACGACTTCATCTTCGCGGTCGTCGGCGAGGAGCTCGGCCTCCAGGGGACGATCCTCATGCTCCTGCTCTTCGGCGCGCTCGCGTGGGCGATGTCGCGGATCGTCGTGCGCCACCCCGACCCGTTCGTCAAGATCGCGACGGGTGCCATCATGTGCTGGATCATCGGCCAGGCGCTCGTCAACATCGGCGTCGTCATCGGCGCCCTGCCCGTCATCGGCATCCCGCTGCCGCTCGTGTCCGCGGGTGGCTCGGCGCTCATCATGACGATGGCAGCGATGGGCGTCGTCCTCTCGTTCGCGCGCGACGAGCCCGGGGCGCGCGAGGCCTTCGCCGCGCGCGCGGGCGTCGTGCGCCGCTCGCTCGCCGTCGTCGGCGGGTCCGTCCGTCGTTCCCGGAAGGGGAGATCCACCCGTGCCTGAGTCCGTCCTGCTCGCCGGAGGCGGAACCGCCGGCCACGTCAACCCGCTGCTCGCGGTCGCCGACGAGCTCCGTGCCCGCGACGCCGCGACGCGCATCACCGTGCTCGGCACGGCCGAGGGCCTCGAGGCCGACCTCGTGCCCGCCCGCGGTCACAGGCTCGTCCACGTGCCGCGCGTCCCGCTGCCGCGTCGCCCGTCGGCGGAGCTCTTCTCCGTGCCGTCGCGCCTGCGTGCGGCGATCAAGGTCGCCGAGGACGCGATCGCGGAGACCGGGGCGCGCGTCGTCGTCGGCTTCGGCGGCTACGTGTCGACGCCCGCGTACGTCGCGGCGCGTCGTCGCGGCGTGCCTGTCGTCGTCCACGAGCAGAACGCGCGACCGGGCCTCGCCAACCGGCTCGGCGCCCGCAGGGCCGCGGCCGTCGCCGTGACGTTCCCGGGCACGCCGCTGCGCGGCGCACGCCTCACGGGGCTCCCGCTGCGCCACGAGATCGCGGACCTCGCGCTCGCTCGGCGCTCCGACGCAGCCGCAGCGCGCCGCGACGCGGCAGCGGCGCTCGGCCTCGATCCCGCGCGCACGATCCTCGTCGTCACGGGCGGGTCGCTCGGGGCGCAGAGCCTCAACGCGGCGGTGGCCGGCGCGGCCGCGGAGATCGCGGCGCTCGGACCAGGGCGGCCACAGGTCCTGCACCTCACGGGCCGCGGCAAGGACGCGGACGTGCGTGCCGCGGTCCGGGCCGCGGGCCTCGGCGACGACTACGTCGTCGCCGAGTACCTGCTCGAGATGGAGCGGGCGCTCGCCGTCGCGGACCTCGTCCTGTGCCGCGCGGGCGCGGGCACGGTCGCCGAGCTCACGGCGCTCGGCATCCCCGCCGCGTACGTGCCGCTGCCCATCGGCAACGGCGAGCAGCGGCTCAACGCACAGCCTGCCGTCGACGCGGGCGGAGGGCTCCTCGTCGAGGACCGACTCCTGTCCCCGGCATGGGTCGGCTCGACGCTCCTGCCGCTGCTCGGCGACCGTGGGCGCCGCGAGGAGATGGCGGCCGCAGCGATGCGCGTCGGCCGTCCCGAGGCGACCGCGGCGGTCGTCGACCTCGTTCTCGCCGCCGCCGGAGGTGCCCGATGACCGCCGTCCCGCTCGCTCTCGCCGAGCTCGGTCGCACGCACCTCGTCGGCATCGGCGGCGCCGGGGTCTCCGTCGTCGCGCAGCTGCTCGCCGCGCGCGGCGTGCCCGTCCAGGGCTCCGACGCGCACGCCTCCGACGTCGTCGACGCGCTGCGCGCCGAGGGCCTCACCGTGTGGGTGGGGCACGACGCCGCGCACGTCGCGGACGCCGACACGCTCGTCGTCTCGACGGCCGTGCGGGAGACCAACCCGGAGCTCGCCGCCGCGCGCGAGCGCGGCCTGCGGGTGCTCCACCGCTCCGAGGCGCTCGCCCTGCTCATGGACGGCACGCGCGCGGTCGCGGTCGCGGGCGCGCACGGCAAGACGACGACGTCCGCGATGATCGCGGTCGTCCTCGGCGAGGCCGGCCGCGACCCGTCGTTCGCGATCGGCGGCTCGGTGCGCACGCACGCGGGCGCCGTCCCGGGCGGCCACCTCGGCGCGGGCGACGTGCTCGTCGCGGAGGCGGACGAGTCCGACGGCTCGTTCCTCAACTACCGCCCCGAGATCGCGGTCGTCACGAACGTCGAGCCCGACCACCTCGACCACTACGGCACGCGCGAGGCTTTCGAGGCTGCGTTCGTCGAGTTCGCGGCACGCATCAGGCCGGAGGGCCTGCTCGTCGCGTGCGGTGACGACCCGGGTGCTGCCGCGCTCGTCCGCGCGCATCGCGCGACGGGCGGCACCGCCCTCACGTACGGCGGGCCGGGCTCGGACGTCGTCGTGCGCGACCACGTCGCCGACGGCGACGGCGGACGCTTCACGCTCGACGTGCCTGCGGCGACGGGCCTCGTGCCCGCCGACCGCACGCTCGACGTCGTGCTCGAGGTCCCTGGCCTGCACAACGCGCTCGACGCGGCTGCGGCGCTCGTCACCGCGATGCGGCTCGGCGTCGACGCGGACACGGCTGTCGCGGGCGTCGGACGGTTCCTCGGCACGGGGCGCCGCTTCGAGGAGCGTGGCACGGCCGGCGGCGTGCGCGTCGTCGACGACTACGCGCACCACCCGACCGAGGTCGCGGCGCTCCTGCGTGCCGCACGTCCTGCCGCCGCGGGCGGGCGCGTGCTCGTCCTCTTCCAGCCTCACCTCTTCTCGCGCACGCGGACGTTCGCGCGCGAGTTCGCCGACGCGCTCGCGCTCGCCGACGAGGTCGTCGTCACGGACGTCTACGCCGCGCGCGAGGACGACGACCCGACGGTGACGGGCGCGACGATCACGGACCTCATGGGTGGTCGCGGTCGGCACGTCGCGGGCCGCGTCGCTGCGGCGCACGCGGTCGCGGCTCTCGCACGGCCGGGGGACCTCGTCCTCACCGTCGGTGCGGGCGACGTCACGCAGCTGGCGCCTGTGCTCCTCGAGAGTCTCGTCGCGCGCTCGTGAAGCCTCCTGCCCGTCCGCGTCCGACGCCGCCGCAGCGCCCCCCGGCGCCGCGTCCGGCGCGCCCCGAGGCACCAGGGAAGGACACCCGCGACACCCGTGAGGGCGCCGATCCGTCGTCGCCGGTCGGTGCGCGTCCGGGCGCGTCGCGCGTCGCGCAGCAGCCGAGCGTCTCGCCGGCCGAGCCGCGCGCGGCCGCGACACGAGGCCGGCCGGTCCGGGAGCCGCGGACCGCGGGACACGCGCGGACGTCGGGCACGGGCGGTCACGGCTCGGCCTCAGCAGGCAGCAGCCGTACGTCACCGAGCGCGGCGTCGAGCGCGGCGTCGACCGCGCTCGCGTCGCCGCGCACGGGCGGGGTGCCGCTCGTCGCCGGGCCGCGCCGTCAGGTCGTCTCGACAGGGCTTGCTGCGCGGCTCGCGGAGCGGGACGCTCAGCGTCGTCGCAGGTGGTGGGTGCGTGGAGCGTGGGTCGCGCTGGGTCTCGCGGCGCTCGGCGCGCTCGTGTGGGGCGTCTTCTTCTCGCCGGTCTTCGCGCTCGACGCGGACGAGGTCGTCATCTCGGGGGAGGGGACGGTCATCGAGCCCGGCGATGTCGCGGAGGTCGTCCGCGGTGTCGTCGACGTGCCGATCACGCGGCTCGACACGGTTGCGCTGCGCGGTCGGATCCTTGACGTCCCGGGCGTCCGGGACGTGCGTCTCACGCGTGACTGGCCCCGCGGGCTCAAGGTCGCGCTCGTCTCGCGCGAGCCGGTCGCGGCGGTGCCGCAGGGTTCGGGCGTCGTCCTGCTCGACGACGAGGGCGTCCAGGTGGGTCGTGCGGACGCGGCGCCCGAGGGGCTGCCGACGATGACGTTCGACATCGCCGACGAGGGGCGCCGGACGCTCGAGTCGGCCCTCATCCTCCTCAACGCCCTGCCTGCGGACCTCGCGGCCGAGGTCGCGACGATCTCGGCCGAGAGCCCGGACGACGTGCGCATGACGCTGCGCGGGGGAGCGACGGTCCTGTGGGGCGGCAAGTCGGACGCCGCGCTCAAGGTGCGCGTGGTCGAGGTGCTCCGTACGGCGAAGAAGACGAAGGGCTCGAAGGTCTTCGACGTCTCTGCGCCCACGGCGCCGATCACGCGCTGAACGGCGCGTCCGTGCGTACCGCAGGGGTTGGTGCGGTGGGCGTGGCGGACGACACGCGCGACACGCGACGCCGAGGTGCTTGGTCCGCGCGCAGGTCCGACCTACCGTCGACCTAGCAGAAACTGACATAACTATAACCCTCTACCTGAGGGTGAAGGTTGTGACCGACCGAGAGGCTCCTCCCGTGGCAACACCGCAGAACTACCTGGCAGTCATCAAGGTGGTGGGCATCGGTGGCGGTGGCGTCAACGCCGTCAACCGCATGATCGAGGTCGAGCTCAAGGGCGTCGAGTTCATCGCGATCAACACCGACGCGCAGGCGCTCCTCATGTCGGACGCGGACGTCAAGCTCGACGTCGGTCGCGAGCTCACCCGGGGCCTCGGCGCAGGCGCCGACCCTGAGGTCGGCAAGAAGGCCGCCGAGGACCACGCGGAAGAGATCGAGGACGTCCTGCGCGGGGCCGACATGGTCTTCGTCACGGCGGGCGAGGGGGGCGGCACCGGCACGGGCGGCGCGCCCGTCGTCGCACGCATCGCCCGCTCGCTCGGCGCGCTCACGGTCGGCGTCGTCACGCGCCCCTTCTCGTTCGAGGGCCGCCGCCGTGCCAACCAGGCCGAGGCCGGCATCGAGGCGCTCCGCAACGAGGTCGACACCCTCATCGTCATCCCCAACGACCGCCTGCTGTCGATGGCGGACCGCTCGGTCTCCGCGCTCAGCGCGTTCCACCAGGCCGACCAGGTGCTCCTCTCGGGCGTCCAGGGCATCACCGACCTCATCACGACGCCGGGCCTCATCAACCTCGACTTCGCCGACGTGAAGTCCGTCATGCAGGGCGCGGGCTCCGCGCTCATGGGCATCGGCTCCGCGCGCGGTGAGGACCGCGCCGTCCAGGCCGCCGAGCTCGCGATCTCCTCGCCGCTCCTCGAGGCCTCGATCGACGGCGCCCACGGCGTCCTCATCTCGATCCAGGGTGGCTCGGATCTCGGCCTCCAGGAGATCAACGAGGCCGCGCGCCTCGTCCACGAGGCCGCGCACCCCGAGGCCAACATCATCTTCGGTACGGTCATCGACGACGCCCTCGGCGACGAGGTGCGCGTCACCGTCATCGCCGCGGGCTTCGACGGCGGCGCCCCGCAGCCCCGCAAGGACGGCCGTGGCCTCGGCCAGGTCGAGCCGGCGGCGGGTCGCCCCGCAGCCGCGCCCGCAGCGCCCGCCGCACCCGTGCGCCGCGAGCCCTCGGCGCAGACGGGGGCCCACTCGCAGGTCCGCCCGATCCTCCCGATCGAGGACGACGCCGAGCGCCCGTCGTGGCAGCGAGCGGTCCAGCCGCAGGCCGTCCACCCGGTCGAGCCGCAGCCCGTCCGGCCCGCGTCGCCCTACGCGACGACGGGCCCTGGCGAGCAGGTCCCCGCGTTCCTCGGCGACGCCGACGGCCCGCAGGCGACCGGACAGCTCGAGGTGCCGCGCGTCTTCGACGAGGAGACGCCGCGTCGTCGCAACGACGACCTCGACATCCCTGACTTCCTCAAGTGACGCGTTGAGCGACGCACCCCGCGGACCCCGGTTCACCGAGCTTGCGCTCGGTGCCGGGGTCCGCGGCGTCCTCACGGAGGCCGCGGGCGGAGTGTCGCCCGCGCCGTGGGCGGCTCCCGATGGCCCCGGGCTCGATCTCGGACTCAACGCCGGTGACGACGCGGACCGCGTGCGGGCCAACCGGGCGCTGCTCGCCGGCGCGCTCGGAGCTCCCGTCGTCTATGCGACGCAGGTCCACGGCGCGCACGTCCGCGAGGTCGACGACCCGGCCGCGGCCACGCTCGACTCCGTCGGGGAGGCGGACGGGCTCGTGACGACCGTCCCAGGTCTCGCGCTCGCCGTCCTCGTCGCCGATTGCGTCCCCGTCGTCCTCGCGGACCCGCGCGCCCGCGTCGTCGGCGTCGCGCACGCCGGCCGGCGCGGCGTCGAGCTCGACGTCGTCGGCGCCGTGCTCGACGTCATGCGGAGCCGTGGAGCCTCGCCCGCGGACGTGCGAGCCGTCGTCGGCCCGAGCGCGTGCGGTCGCTGCTACGAGGTGCCGGACGCGATGCGCGACGCGGTCGCGTCCCTCGCACCGGGTGCCTGGTCGACGACGTCGTGGGGGACACCAGCGCTCGACCTGCCCGCGGCGGTCGACGCCCGCCTGCGCGACCTCGGTGTCGGGCACGTCGTGCGCGACGGCAGGTGCACGATCGAGGACGCCTCGCTCTTCTCCCACCGTCGTGCGACAGCGCCGGGCGGGGCCGGGACGACAGGGCGGCTCGCCGGAGTCGTCCATCTGCTCGACGCCCGTGGCTGAGAGGCCGCAGGCCGGGCCCTGGCAGGTGATCGCACCCGCGCCGTCGGGCGTGTCGCTGCAGGATCCGTCGACCGCCGACGGTTAGCGTGGATCCACCCTCATGGGTGCACTGGACGACGACGGAGGAGCAAGGCGATGGCCGGAGCGCTGCGCAAGACGATGCTGTACCTGGGCCTCGCGGACGACCGCGGCGGCCAGGAGTACGCCGAGGAGTACCACGACGAGTATGTCGAGGAGTACCAGGACTTCGAGCCCGAGGTGGAGACCGTGAGCGAGACGCATGCACAGGTGACCCCCATCAGCCGCGGTGTCCAGGCGGTCGCCCCCGCCGCGGAGCTGCGTCGCATCACGACGGTCCACCCCCGCTCGTACAACGACGCGCGCCAGATCGGTGAGGCGTTCCGGTCGGGCACGCCCGTCATCATCAACCTCTCCGACATGGACGACTCCGACGCCAAGCGTCTTGTCGACTTCTCGGCAGGCCTGATCTTCGGTCTGCGTGGTTCGATCGAGCGCGTGACGAACAAGGTCTTCCTCCTGTCTCCCGAGAACGTCGAGATCGCCGGCGAGGACCGCGGCGAGACCGCGCGTGCCGGGATCTTCAACCAGAGCTGAGCCATCGCCCCCGTGGAACTTGTCCTCTCGCTCCTGTCGTTCCTGCTCTGGCTCTACCTGCTCGTCCTCCTGGGTCGCATCGTCATCGACTGGGTCCAGGTGTTCGCACGGGACTGGCGTCCGCGCGGCTTCGTGCTCGTCTTGTGCGAGCTCGTCTTCACGCTCACGGATCCGCCGCTCAAGCTCCTGCGGCGTTTCATCCCGCCGCTGCGCCTGGGCCGCGTCCAGATCGACCTGTCGTTCATCGTGCTGTTCCTTGCGTGCTCGCTGCTCATGAACGTCCTCGCGATCGTCCAGCGCACGCTGTAAGCGACGTGACCGCGGTGGTCGATGACCACCGACCCCACTTTTTCCGCTAGCGTGATCCTCGGCGCACCTGACGTCAGGTCCGTCAGGATCCGCAACGACTGCAACAGAGGTGACCCGATGGAACTGCTGACCACGGACGACATCCTGAACAAGAAGTTCACGGCGACGAAGTTCCGCGAGGGCTACGACATCGTCGAGGTCGACGACTTCCTCGACGAGGTGCTCAACACGCTGCGCGCCTACGAGGGCGAGAACGGCGACCTCAAGAGCAAGCTCGCCGCCGCCGAGCGTCGGGTCGCCGAGCTCACGCGTCAGATTGCCGCGCAGGCTGCCGCCGCTGCGGCCACGCCGGCCCCGGTGGCTTCCGCCCCCGAGCCCACCCCGGCACCGGCTCCTGAGCCGGCCCCCGTCGTGGCACCCGCCCCGGTCGCTCCGGCGCGCGTCTCGGAGCCCGAGTCCGCGACCGGCATGCTCCAGCTCGCCCAGAAGCTGCATGACGACTACGTGCGCTCTGGCCAGGAGGAGGGCGACCGTCTCGTCACCGAGGCGCGTAACGAGGGCGAGCGCATCGTCCGGGACGCGCAGGAGACTTCGGCCCGCACGCTCGGCCAGCTCGAGCAGGAGCGTGGGCTCCTCGAGCGCAAGATCGACGAGCTGCGTCAGTTCGAGCGCGACTACCGCACGCGTCTGCAGAGCTACCTCGAGAACCTCCTCGGGGACCTCAACAACCGCGGGGCTGTCATGCCCGGCGGCGAGAAGGACTCCGGCCGCTCCATCTGACGGCCCCGCCCGGACCTCCGGGCACCCCGTCGCGGTCGGGACGGACGCTGCAGCACGAATGCGCAGTTGTCCGTCCCGATCGCTGCGTCTATCCTCAGCATTCCCGTCGTCAAGAGAGGCCTGCCGATGTCGATCCAGGACGCCACGCCCGCCCCCACCTTCGCCGAGCGCTTCCCGCGACTCACGAAGGACGTCAAGCAGTTCCAGGTGCGCGAGGGCGAGGAACCGTGGACGACCAAGGAGGTCAAGGCGCTCGCGCTCGGCCTCATCGCCGAGTCCGAACGCCTCGAGATCGAGCTCGAGGCCGCCGACGCCGACCTCACCGAGCTGCTCCGCAACTCGGGCGAGGGGGCGGGCGACGACCAGGCCGACTCGGGCTCGAGCGCGCTCGAGCGCGAGCAGGAGCTGACGTTCGTCAACAACACGCGCGACCTGCTCGAGCAGAACCGTCGTGCGCTCGCACGCATCGCCGACGGCTCGTACGGCACGTGCGAGGTCTGCGGCGGCCCGATCGGCAAGGCACGTCTCGAGGCCTTCCCGCGGGCCGCGATGTGCGTGCGCTGCAAGCAGCTCGCCGAGCGTCGCTGAGCGCAGTCCTGCGCGCTGCGGCGGCGGTGGCGCCGCGACGGTGCGCGACCGTGGCAGACTGGTGCGGCCATGACTGACGACACCACGCCCTCTGCCGGGGTCACGACGCCCGAGGGTGCTGCGGCACCTGCCCGCCCACGCAGTCTGCTGTGGCCGATCCTCCTCGGCGCGCTCGTCGTCGTGGGGCTCGACCAGGCGACCAAGCAGCTTGCGCTCGCTCGCCTCGACCCGGGCGCCACGACGGACTGGTTCCTCGCGGAGCTGCTCGGGTGGAAGCTCGTCTTCAACCCGGGTGCGGCGCTCTCGATGGGTGAGGGCTTCACGTGGGTGCTCACCCTCCTCGCGGTGGGCGTCACGGTCGTCATCGTCCTGGGGTCCCGACGCATCACGTCGCGTTCGTGGGCGTTCGCGCTCGCGCTCATCCTCGGCGGCGCGGTCGGCAACCTGATCGACCGGCTCGCGCGTGAGCCCGGCTTCGGCCACGGGCACGTCGTCGACTTCATCAACTACGCGGGCTTCTTCGTCGGGAACGTCGCGGACATCGCGATCGTCGGCGCGGCCGTCGTCGTCGTGTGGCTGTCGTTCCGCGGCGTGCCGTTCGGGGACGAGCGTGCGGCGGAGGCGGACGGTGCCGCGGTCGTCGACACGACGGTCGAGGACGGGGCGGTCGCGGACGGGGCGGCCGCCGACGGCATTGCCGACACGGAAGAGCCCGTCTCCGACGAGCATGCCTCCGACGAGCATGCCTCCGACGAGCCGGTCGCCGACGCGCCCGCCGCCGTCGAGGACGAGCGCCCGTGACCTCCCGCACCCTGCCCGTGCCGGACGGCCTCGCGGGCGAGCGCGTCGACGCGGGCCTCGCCCGGTTGCTCGGGCTCTCGCGCTCGCGCGCCGCGGAGATCGCGGAGGCCGGGGGGGTCCAGCTCGACGGGCGGACGGTCGGCAAGTCCGACCGCCTCACGCCCGGCTCGTGGCTCGAGGTCGAGCTGCCCGACCCGAACGCCCGGGTCGAGGAGCCTCCGCAGCCCGTTCCCGGCATGATCATCCGCTATGACGACGACGACGTCGTCGTCATCGACAAGCCCGTCGGTGTCGCGGCGCACGGGTCGCCCGGCTGGACCGGGCCGACCGTCGTCGGCGCACTCGCTGCGGCGGGCTACCGGATCTCGACGTCGGGCGCCTCCGAGCGCCAGGGCATCGTCCACCGTCTCGACGCAGGCACGAGCGGCCTCATGGTCGTCGCGAAGAGCGAGCACGCGTACACGGTGCTCAAGCGCGCGTTCAAGGAGCGCACGGTCGAGAAGGTCTACCACGCGCTCGTCCAGGGCTACCCGGACCCGTCGGTCGGCACGATCGACGCGCCCATCGGCCGGCACCCCTCCTCGGACTGGAGGTTCGCGGTCGTCGCCGACGGCAAGCCGTCCGTGACGCACTACGAGGTGCTCGAGATGTTCCCGTCGGCGAGCCTCGTCGAGGTGCACCTCGAGACGGGCCGGACGCACCAGATCCGGGTCCACTTCTCGACGCTGCGTCACCCGTGCGTGGGCGACACGATGTACGGCGCGGACCCGCGGCTCGCGGAGCGCACGGGGCTCACGCGGCAGTGGCTGCACGCGATGCGCCTCGGCTTCGCGCACCCGTCCGACGGACGTTGGATCGAGGTGACGTCGGAGTATCCGACGGACCTCGCGCACGCGCTCGACGTCGTCGCCGAGGGCTACCGGTGAGCGCCGACGGCACGCGCGTCGTCCTCGTCGAGGGTCCCGTGACCGTCGTCCGTCTTGACGACGCGACGCGGCGCCCGGACTGCCTCGCGGTGCGGCTCGAGGTCTTCGTCGAGGAGCAGCAGGTGCCGCTCGCCGAGGAGATCGACGCGCTCGACGACGCTCCGACGACGACGCACCTCATGGCGCTCGGCGCGGACGGCGACGTCCTCGGCACTGCGCGTGTGCTCGCGGACCCCGAGCACCCCGGCGAGATCCACGTCGGTCGTGTCGCTGTGCGGGCCGTGGCCCGCGGGACGGGCGTCGGGCGTCTGCTCATGCTCGCGGCGCACGCCGTCGCGCTCGACGACCACGCGGTCGACGGTCGCGTGAGGTCGGTGCTCTCGGCGCAGCGTCAGGCCTTCGGGTTCTACGAGTCGCTCGGCTACATGGTCGTCGGCGACTTCTACCTCGACGCGGGGATCGAGCACCAGGACGCGTTCGTCGACCTCGTGCGCTGACGCGACCGGGGCGGCCTCGGGCGTCCGTGGCTCGCCCTAGACTCGAGGGCATGCCGAGCACCGCTGAGGACTTCGTCCATCTCCACGTCCACACCGAGTACTCGATGCTCGACGGTGCGGCGCGCGTCGGAGACCTCATGGCGGAGGTCGCGCGGCAGGGCCAGACGGCCATCGCGACGACCGACCACGGCTACCTCTTCGGCGCCTTCGACTTCTGGCGCCAGGCCACGAGCGCCGGTATCAAGCCGATCCTCGGCGTCGAGGCCTACGTGACGCCCGGCACGAGCCGCTTCGACCAGACCCGCGTGCGCTTCGGCGACCAGGGCCAGGAGTCCGACGACGTCTCGGCACGCGGCGCCTACACCCACATGACGATGTGGGCGCGCAACAACGAGGGCCTGCACAACCTCTTCCGGGCGTCGTCGCTCGCGTCGCTCGAGGGCCAGATGGGCAAGTGGCCGCGCATGGACCGCGACCTGCTCGAGCGCTACTCGGCGGGCATGATCGCCTCGACCGGCTGCCCGTCGGGGGAGATCCAGACGCGCCTGCGCCTCGGCCAGTACGACGAGGCCGTGCGGGTCGCGGGCGAGCTCCAGGACCTCTTCGGCAAGGAGTACTTCTACGTCGAGCTCATGGACCACGGGCTCGACATCGAGACGCGCGTGAAGTCCCAGCTGCTCGAGCTCTCGAAGGCGATCGGGGCGCCGCTGCTCGCGACGAACGACCTCCACTACGTGCGCGAGGAGGACGCGGCGAGCCAGGAGGCACTCCTCGCGATCAACTCGGGCTCGGCGCTCACGGAGCCGACGTACGAGCAGGGCGGCAACCGCTTCGCGTTCCAAGGCACGGGCTACTACGTCAAGACGCCCGCCGAGATGCGGCGGCTCTTCAAGGACCACCCCGAGGCCTGCGACAACACGCTGCTCGTCGCCGAGCAGTGCGAGGTGTCCTTCGACACGAGCGCCAACTACATGCCGACCTTCCCCGTCCCGGCGGGGGAGGACGAGACGAGCTGGTTCGTCAAGGAGGTCGAGACGGGCCTCGCGGCGCGCTACCCGAACGGCGTCCCGGAGGCCTCGCGCGCGCAGGCGAAGTACGAGACCGACGTCATCATCCAGATGGGCTTCCCGGGGTACTTCCTCGTCGTCGCCGACTTCATCAACTGGGCCAAGTCCCAGGGCATCCGCGTCGGGCCCGGCCGTGGCTCCGGTGCGGGCTCGATGGCCGCGTACGCGATGCGCATCACGGACCTCGACCCGCTCGAGCACGGCCTCATCTTCGAGCGCTTCCTCAACCCCGAGCGTGTCTCGATGCCTGACTTCGACGTCGACTTCGACGAGCGTCGGCGCACCGAGGTCATCCGCTATGTCACCGACAAGTACGGCGAGGACCACGTCGCACAGATCGTCACGTACGGCACGATCAAGGCGAAGCAGGCCCTCAAGGACTCCTCGCGCCTGCTCGGCTTCCCCTTCGCGATGGGCGAGAAGCTCACGAAGGCTATGCCGCCCGCCGTCATGGGCAAGGACATCCCGCTCTCGGGGATCTTCGACCCCGAGCACAAGCGCTACGCCGAGGCCTCGGAGTTCCGCGCCCTGCACGCCGCCGACCCGGACGCGCAGCGCGTCGTCGAGCTCGCACGAGGCATCGAGGGGCTCAAGCGCCAGTGGGGCGTCCACGCGGCCGGCGTCATCATGTCGAGCCACCCGCTCATCGACATCATCCCCATCATGCGTCGGCCCCAGGACGGCGCGATCATCACGCAGTTCGACTACCCGACGTCCGAGGGCCTCGGCCTCATCAAGATGGACTTCCTCGGGCTGCGCAACCTCACGATCCTCGACGACGCGCTCGAGAACATCGTCATGAACGGCAAGGAGCCGCTCGTCCTCGAGGACCTCGCGCTCGACGACGTCGGCAGCTACGAGCTCCTGGCGCGCGGCGACACGCTCGGCGTCTTCCAGCTCGACGGCGGCCCCATGCGCTCGCTCCTGCGGCTCATGAAGCCTGACAACTTCGAGGACATCTCCGCCGTCCTGGCCCTCTACCGCCCTGGCCCCATGGGCGTGAACTCGCACACGAACTACGCGCTGCGCAAGAACGGGCTCCAGGAGATCACGCCGATCCACCCCGAGCTCGCGGAGCCGCTCGGCGAGATCCTCGACGGCACCTACGGCCTCATCGTGTACCAGGAGCAGGTCATGGCCGCGGCCCAGAAGGTCGCGGGGTTCTCGCTCGGACAGGCAGACGTCCTGCGCCGCGCGATGGGCAAGAAGAAGAAGTCCGAGCTCGACAAGCAGCAGGCCGACTTCTTCGGCGGCATGACGACGCACGGCTACTCGAAGGACGCGCAGCACGCCCTGTGGAACGTCCTCGAGTCGTTCGCCGACTACGCCTTCAACAAGGCGCACACGGCGGCCTACGGGCTCGTCTCCTACTGGACGGCGTACCTCAAGGCGCACTACCCGGGCGAGTACATGGCCGGGCTCCTCACGTCCGTCAAGGACGACAAGGACAAGTCCGCGCTCTACCTCGGCGAGTGCCGCCACATGGGCATCACGGTGCTGCCCCCCGACGTCAACTCGTCGGCCGCGAACTTCACGGCCGTCGGCGCCGACATCCGCTTCGGCCTCACCGCGATCCGCAACGTCGGCGCGAACGTCGTCGACGCGATCGTCCGCACGCGCGAGGAGAAGGGCGACTTCACGTCGTTCACCGACTTCCTCGACAAGGTTCCGGCCGTCGTGTGCAACAAGCGGACCATCGAGTCGCTCATCAAGGGCGGTGCGTTCGACTCGCTCGGCCACACGCGCCGCGCGCTCGTCATGGTGCACGAGCAGGCCGTCGACGCCGTCATCGGCGTCAAGCGCAAGGAGGCCGAGGGGCAGTTCGACCTCTTCGCCGACTTCGGCGGCGCCGACGACGACGCCGTGGGCTTCTCCGTCGAGGTGCCCGACCTGCCCGACTGGGACAAGAAGCAGCTCCTCGCGTTCGAGCGCGACATGCTCGGCCTCTACGTCTCCGACCACCCGCTCTCGGGGCTCGAGCACGTGCTCGAGCGCGCCGCGGAGACGTCGGTCGCGAACCTCCTCGCCGACGAGGCTCGTCCCGACGGCTCGACCGTCGTCATCGCGGGCCTCATCACGAGCCTCCAGCGCAAGATGTCGAAGAACGGCAACCCGTGGGCCGCCGTGACGATCGAGGACCTCGAGGGCTCGATCGAAGTGATGTTCTTCGGCGAGACGTACACGGCGTACTCGACGGTGCTCGCCGAGGACCAGATCGTCGTCCTGCGCGGTCGGGTGCGGCGGCGCGACGAGTCGATGTCGCTCCAGGCGATGGAGCTCTCGCTGCCGGACCTCACGGCGGGGCCCGAGGCGCCCGTGCGCGTCATCGTGCCCGAGTCGCGCTGCACCCAGGCCGACATCGAGAAGCTCCGGGACATCCTGCGGGCGCACCCGGGCTCCTCCGAGGTGCACATCCGTGTGACACGTCCGGGGCGCTCGACGCTCCTGCGCGCGGCCGACCGCTTCCGCGTCGACCGCACGCCCGCGCTGTTCGGCGACCTCAAGGTGCTCTTCGGCCCGAGCTGCCTCGGCTGACGATCGGTCGACCGTCACCCGTCCGGCGCCCCGCCGCGGCCCCGTCCTCCCTCGCGCGACGGATTGACGCGTTCCTCCCGTCGAACGGGGGAGAGCGTCAATCCGTCGAACACTGACCGTCCGACCCGACCCAGGAGCGTCCCGTGCGTCCTCTCACCCCCGAGCAGACCGTCTTCGTCACCGAGCGGCACCTCGCGACGCTCACGACGCTGCGAGCCGACGGCACGCCGCACGTCGTGCCCGTCGCGTTCACGTGGGACGCCGACGCGCAGCTCGTGCGCATCACGACCGAGCGGACGAGCGTCAAGGCACGCAACATCGCCGCTGCGGAGGCGGCCGGCGTCGCGCGCGTCGCCGTGTGCCAGGTCGACGGCGGACGCTGGCTCACGTTCGAGGGCACCGCAACGGTGTCCGACGACGCGGCCGACGTCGCCGAGGCCGTGCGCCGCTACGCGGTGCGCTACCGGTCGCTCGACCCCAACCCCTCGCGCGTCGTCCTCGTCGTGCGCCCGGACCGGGTGCTCGGCTCGGGGTACATGACGCACTGACGTCCGACGTGTCGCATCGTCGTGGGGCGCCCGCAGCGGCTGCGAGAATAGGCGCATGCACGACGTGACGATCCGCGACGAGTCCATCCGCCTGGGCCAGTTCCTCAAGCTCGCCGACCTCGCCGAGTCCGGCGCCGAGGCCCGTGACCTCGTGACCGACGGCGAGGTCAAGGTCAACGGCGAGGTCGACACGCGCCGTGGACGGCAGCTCGTCCCCGGCGACGTCGTCGAGGTGTCCTCGCCGGCAGGGCGCAGGTCCGCCCGCGTCGCACGCGACGCCTGAGGCCGCTCATGCCGGACACCGGCGGGACCCGGGTCACCCACGTCCTGCTCGACGCCGACGGCGTGCTCCAGGACGTGCCCGCACGCGAGTGGGGAACGTGGGCCCAGGCGTTCGTGGGTGACGACGTCGAGGAGTTCTTCGCGCGCGTCGACCTGCTCGAGCGCGTCGCGTACGCGGGTCGCACGGACTTCCTCGCAGGCCTCGCGCGGGTGCTCGACGACCTCGGGGCCACGGCGGACGCCGAGGAGGTCCACGTGGCCGTGTGGCGCCGCACGTTGCCCGTCGCCGGGTCGCTCGAGGTGGTCGACGCGCTGCGACGCAACGGCTATGGGGTCCACCTCGGCTCGAACCAGGAGCCGGTGCGTGCCGCATGGATGCGTGAGTCCTTCGGCTACGACGCACTGCTCGACTCGTCCCACTACTCGTGCGACGTCGGCGCGGCCAAGCCGGAGCGCGCGTTCTTCGACGAGGTCGTCCGGCGCCTCGGCGTCGAGCCCGGGTCCGTGCTCCTCGTCGACGACACCGCGGAGAACGTCGAGGGTGCCCGCGCCGCGGGGCTCGCGGCCGTGCTCTGGACCGTCGCCGACGGTCACGATACGCTTCTCGCGCTGCTCGACGAGCACGGCGTCGACGCGAGGAGCGTCACGCCCGCCGGGACGTCCGCCCAGCGATAAGTCCCTGCGCCGGGTGCGGGTGCGCGGCTACCCTCGGGGTGTGATCAACCGTCTGGACCTGCGTGGTCGCTCCCTGTCCGCCCGTGAGCTCTCCGCCGTCCTCCCGCGCCCCGAGGTGGGCGTCGAGGACGCGAGCCGCATCGTCGCCCCGATCGTCGAGGACGTCCGCACGCGCGGCGCCGCCGCGCTGCGCGACTATGCCGAGAAGCTCGACCACGTGCGGCCCGAGCACCTGCGGGTCCCCGCGTCCGAGATCGCTGGTGCGCTCGACGGTCTCGACCCCGAGCTGCGCTCGGCGCTCGAGGAGACCATCACGCGCGTCCGCGCCGTCCACTCGGCGCAGCGCCCCGCCGACTTCACGGTCGAGGTCGCGCCCGGCGCGACGGTCCGCCAGAGGTGGATCCCCGTGCAGCGCGTCGGCCTCTACGTGCCGGGCGGGCTCGCCGTCTACCCGTCGTCGGTCATCATGAACGTCGTCGCGGCACAGGAGGCCGGCGTCGCGTCGCTCGCGGTGGCCAGCCCGCCGCAGGCCGACGAGCGCGGCCTGCCGAACGCGACGATCCTCGCCGCGTGCGCGCTGCTCGGCGTCGACGAGGTCTACGCCGTCGGCGGAGCCCAGGCCGTCGCGATGTTCGCGTACGGCGCGGTGGGTTCTGAGCCCCAGGACGGCGAGATCCTCGCCGAGCCCGTCGACGTCATCACGGGGCCGGGCAACGTCTACGTCGCTGCGGCCAAGCGCGTCGTGCGCGGTGTCGTCGGCATCGACGCCGAGGCCGGACCCACCGAGATCGCGGTCCTTGCCGACGCGACGGCCGACGCCGAGCACGTCGCGGCCGACCTGCTGAGCCAGGCGGAGCACGACCCCATGGCGGCCTCCGTGCTCGTCACCGACTCGGTCGAGCTCGCCGACGCCGTCGACGCCGCGATCGCCCGCCGCGCCGCGGCCACCAAGCACGCCGAGCGCGTCGCGATCGCCCTCGGCGGCCCGCAGTCGGCGACGGTCCTCGTCGACGACGTCGAGCAGGGCCTCGCCGTCGTCAACGCGTACGGCGCCGAGCACCTCGAGATCCAGACGGCCGACGCCGCCGCGCTCGCGGACCGCGTGACGAGCGCGGGCGCGATCTTCGTCGGCGCGTTCTCACCCGTGCCGCTCGGCGACTACATGGCCGGCTCCAACCACGTCCTGCCGACCGGTGGCTGCGCGCACTACTCGAGCGGCCTCGGCGTGCACTCCTTCGTGCGCGCCGTCCAGGTCGTCGAGTACTCGCGCGACGCGCTCGGCGCGATCGCCGACCGCATCGTGACGTTCGCGAACGCCGAGGACCTCCCGGCACACGGCGAGGCGGTCAGCGCCCGCTTCAGCCGCTGACGGCGCGGGCCGCGGGCGTAGGGGCCGCGCTGTAGCGTGGTCGTCATGACCGAGCCTTCAGTCGACCTCGACGCGGCCAACGCCATGTGGGACGCCTACGTCGCGACGGGCGCGGTGCCCGCGGGCACCGCGCCCGTCGCGTTCGACGTGTTCGGTGACGGGCCGGCGCTCGCCGACGAGCTGCTCGGCCTCGTGCTCGAGGGTCGCAAGCGCGGTACGGCGACCCTCGAGGCCGAGGTCACGCACGTCGGCGAGATCGCACCCGCGGTGGGTGACCACTGGGTGATGTGCGACGGGTCCGGCGTGCCGCGCTGCATCCTGCGGACGACGGCGGTCGACGCCGTCCCGTTCGACGACGTCGGCGAGGACTTCGCGCGGTCCGAGGGCGAGGGCGACGGTTCGCTCGCCACCTGGCGAGCCGGCCACCGCGCCTACTGGGAGCGGATGAGCGTGCGGACGGGCGTGCCGTTCGGCGGCGACAGCATCGTCCTCGCCGAGCGCTTCACGGTCGTGTGGCCGCCCGAGGTCGCGGACGCCTGACCGCTGGCTCCGGTGCGCGGCGCCGCTGTTGTAGGGCGGGGCACGGACGCACGACGGGGTGCCGGACGCCCAACGCCGGTCACAGGCGACGCGACGTCAGGTGAGTCGGCGTCAGGCGAAGCGGCGCAGCGTGCGCACGTTGCGCGTCGTCGTGCGGGAGAAGCGTGAGCGGGCGAGGGTCCTCGCGAGCGGTGTCGTGAGGGACGAGCCGCGGGGGCAGCGCCACCACAGCACGTCGAGCCCGATCTCCGCGAGCCGGGCGGCGAGGTCCTCGGACGGGTGCTGCCAGCTCTCGAGAAGGTCCCCGTTCGCCTCGTCGCGCTCGGCGCCGCCGACGAGGAAGCTCGCGGCGACGACCGAGCACACCTCGGTACGTCCCGTGCGCTCGCGGAGCTCCGTGACGCGTGCGGCCGCGGCCTCGTTCGCGGCGAGCGTCTCGGCGAGCGTCCTGCGGGACGAGGCGCGTGCGCGGACCTCGGCGAGGCGGGTGCCGGCGGGGGCGTCGGACGGTGCGGGAGCTCCGGGCTCGGTGATGCCGCCGGGCAGCGCTGCGACGCGTGCTGCCGTCCCGGCCCCGGCGGCGGCATCCTTCGCGGCCTCGGCGGCCTCGGCGGCGTCCTCGGCGGCCGCGGCCGCCTCCGCTTCGGCCTCGACCTGCTCCTCGGTCACCGTCGTCGCCTCGCGCAGGAGCCCGGGCTCGGTCGAGAACGCGACGTACGTGTGCCACGCGTCGTCGTCGGGCCAGGGAGAGCCCTCGACGATCTCGGCGACGAGGGGGAGCGGCACGACGGCGACGAGCGCCTCGTACTCGAAGTGCTCGCCGATCGCCTGCTCGAGCCGTGCCCGGACCTCCGGGACGGGAACGCTCGCGGCCGCGTCGAGGAGGACGTTGCCGCTCGCGAGCACCGTGCGGACGTTGCGGACGTCGAGGGCCCCGACCGTGTCGCGCAGCTCGTACATCTGGATGTTGCGGCCGCCCACGTTGACGCCGCGCAGCAGCGCGGCGAGGCGGACGTCTGCGGCATCGAGCTCAGGTGCAGGCATGCTCCGACGGTAGCGCGTGGCACCGACACCGACGTGGACGACGGGCGTGGCAAACCTCCCGGTACGCATGCCGGGAGGTGCCGCCGGTGGTCAGGCCTGCGCGAGCACGAACGGCAGGACCGAGGCCGCCCCGGCGCGGCGCAGCAGTCGCGCCGCGACGGTGAGGGTCCAGCCGGACTCGGTGTAGTCGTCGACGAGGAGGATCGACCGGCCGGGCAGGCCCGCGAGGGCTGCGTCGCTCAGGCGGGGCTGGAGCCGCTCGACGACGCCCGCGAGGCGCAGCGCCGAGTTGACGTCGTGCCGTCCGGGCGCGCTGCCGGCGGCGGGTGCGATCTCGCCGACGACGGGCTTGCCGAGGTAGCGGCCGAGGCCGTGCGCGAGGTGCCCGACGAGCTGTGGCCGGGTCGCGGAGGCGACGAGGACGATGCCGTCGACGGTGCGGGCCCCGGGCCACTCGTCGAGCGCCCGTGCGGCCGCGGTCCGCAGGGCGCGCGGCACCTCGCCGTCGGGGGTCGTGGCGGCGAAGAGCTCGCGCAGGGGAGCCGACCAGCCGAGGCCGTCGAGGCGTGCGACGGCTCGCCCCGGCTCGGCGAGCTCGTCGGCCGCGAGACGTCCTGCGAGGTCGACGCCGAGGTTCGTCATGCCGCTGGGCCACTGGCGCCGGGCCGAGATCTCGATGCCGGGCCGGTCCATGCGCTCGCGGGCCGCGCCGATCGCGGCACGGTCGGGCAGCGGTGGCAGCGTGACGGTGCCGCAACGGTCGCAGCGGCCGCAGCGCCACCCGGCCTCGAGCTCGGGGTCGTCGAGCTGGGCGCGGAGGAACGCCATACGGCAGCCCTCGGTGCGCTCGAAGTCGAGCATGGCGCGCTGCTCGCGCAGCCGTGCCTCGTCGACGCGCCGGTAGCGCTCGGTGTCGTAGTGCCACGGCTGCCCGGTCGCGGTCCAGCCGCCGCGCACGCGCTGGACGGCACCGTCGACGTCGAGGACCTTGAGCATCGTCTCGAGTCGGGCGCGCTTGAGGTCGACGTGCGTCTCGAGCTGCGGCAGCGACATGGTGCCGCCCTGCTCGAGCGCGCCGATGACGGTGCGCACCTGCTCCTCGGCGGGGAAGGCGAGCGAGCCGAAGTACTCCCAGATCCGCTGGTCCTCCTCGCCCGGGACGAGGACGACGGTCGCGCGGTCGACGCCGCGCCCGGCACGGCCGACCTGCTGGTAGTACGCGATGGGCGAGCTCGGGGCGCCGAGGTGGATGACGAAGCCGAGGTCGGGCTTGTCGAAGCCCATGCCGAGCGCGCTCGTCGCGATGAGCGCCTTGACGCGGTCGGCCTTGAGGTCGGCCTCGAGCTGCTCGCGCTCGGCGGTGTCGGTGCGGCCCGTGTACGCCCTGACCTCGAGGCCTGCGCCGCGGAGCTGCTCGGCGACCTGCTCGGCCGCAGACACCGTGAGGCAGTAGACGATGCCTGAGCCGGGCATCGCTCGCAGCGCGTCGATGAGCCACGCGACGCGGGTCGGCTGGTCGGTGACGGGCAGGACCGCGAGGTGGAGCGACTCGCGGTCGAGCGCGCCGCGCAGGACGAGCACGTCCTCGCCCGCGGGGGCGCCCGCGTGGACGGCGAGCTGCTCGGCGACGTCGCGGGTCACGCGCTCGTTCGCGGTCGCGGTCGTCGCGAGCACGGGGATGCCGACGGGGAGGTTCGCGACGAGGTCGCGGATGCGCCGGTAGTCGGGCCGGAAGTCGTGGCCCCAGTCGGAGATGCAGTGAGCCTCGTCGACGACGACGAGCCCCGCGTCGGCCGCGAGCCGCGGCAGGACGGTGTCGCGGAAGTCGGGGTTGTTGAGCCGCTCGGGGGAGCACAGGAGGACGTCGACCTCGCCCGCCGCGATCTGCTCGTGGATGTCGTCCCACTCGGTGACGTTCGAGGAGTTGATCGTCACGGCGCGGATGCCGGCACGCTCGGCGGCGGCGACCTGGTCGCGCATGAGCGCGAGGAGCGGGGAGACGATGACGGTCGGGCCCTCGCCGGCCTCGCGCAGCAGCGCTGTCGCGACGAAGTAGACGGCGGACTTGCCCCAGCCGGTGCGCTGGACGACGAGGACGCGACGCTGGTGGGCGACGAGCGCCTCGATCGCGGTCCACTGGTCCTCGCGCAGGCGGGCGTCCTCGCGTCCGACGAGGCGTCGCAGGACGGTCTCGGCGGCCTCGCGCCCGACGGCCCCGTCGAGCCCGGCGCGCTGCGGGCGCGACGTCCGAGCCGCAGCACGGGGCGTGGCAGAGGAAGCACCGTGGTGGTCGGGGCGTGCCCCCTGGCGCGGAGCCGGGCTCGTCGACGGCCCGCCGCGGCCTGACGGTGCGCCGCCCCAGGCGTCCTCGGGCGGGGGAGGCATCTCGTCCCAGTCGGCCGGCGGCTCGGCGAACGGGATGCCGTCGTCGTCCCACATCGTCGGGTCGGTGGTCGGCACGGCGCGAGCGGTGCTCGCGCCGTCGGGCGCCACCTGGGTGGGAGCAGTGACAGGCGCCGCCTGGGCGGGGGCCTCGACCGCCGCGGACGGCGCAGCTCCCGCGGCGTCTGCGGCCGGTGCGGGTGCGGTGGCGCGGGCATCATGGACCGCTGGCGTCGGCGTGGCGACGGCAGCACCGGGAGCCTGCGCCTCGACAGGGGCGGGGGCCGCGACAGGGTCGGGAGCGAGGGCGGAACCGCTCGACCACGAGGGCTCGTCGGCCCCGGCGCGGTCGGCGAGCGTCCGGGCGTCGAGGCGGCTCGCGCCCCAGCCAGGCCCGGACTCCTCGACGTGACGACGGGGCTTTCCCTCGAGGAGCGACCAGTCGGGCTCGACGCCCCAGCGCCCGGGGGTCCCGCGCCGCGGCTCGGTGCGGCCCTCGTCGGCCGTCGCGCCGTCGGCCACAGTCTCGTCGGCCACAGTCCCGTCGGCCACGGACCCGTCGGACCGAGAACCGTCGGGCGCGGGGGACACGGAGGGGGAGGCGTCGTCGGTGGTCTGCGGGTCGTCGGACATGGTTCCCAGCCTACGGACCGGGACCGACATCCGTGGACGGGCCCGGCCCCGCGGTGGACGGACCCTGCGTCCCGGCGGCATGTGGTGGGCGCGACGGGGCGGCCCAGAGCGTGGAATCAGGTCCCGTCGTCCCACGTCTGCGACCTAGGATCACGGGGTGACGACCCCCGACCGTGCCCTGAGGCTGCCGATCCGACCCGAGCTCGCCGCCGAGGTGCCCTACGGCGCCCCGCAGCTCGACGTCCCCGTGCTCCTCAACGTCAACGAGAACCCGTACGCGCCCGGCCCCGAGGTCGTCGCGAGCATCGCGGCCGCCGTGGCGGACGCGGCGACGACCCTCAACCGGTACCCGGACCGTGACTTCCTCGGGCTGCGCGGCGACCTCGCCGCGTACCTCGGCGTCGAGTCCGGCGTGCCGCTCGTCGCCGAGCAGCTGTGGGCCGCGAACGGCTCGAACGAGGTCATGCTCCACGTCCTGCAGGCCTTCGCGGGCCCGGGTCGCACGGTCGTCTCGTTCGCGCCGACGTACTCGATGTACCCGGAGTACGCGCGCGACACGCACTCGCGCTACGTCGTGGGCCACCGCGAGGCGGACTTCACGCTCGACCCGGCCCACGCGGTCGAGTTCGTCCGCGCCGAGCAGCCGTCCGTCATCATCCTCACGAGCCCCAACAACCCGACGGGCACGGCGCTGCCGCTCGCGACGGTCCGGGCCGTGCTCGACGCCGCGCTCGCGGTCGACGTCGACGGGGCCCCCGCGGTCGTCGTCGTCGACGAGGCCTACGCGGAGTTCCGTCGCGACGGCGTGCCGAGCGCGCTCGAGCTCCTCGCGGAGTACCCGAACCTCGCGGTGAGCCGCACGATGTCCAAGGCGTTCGCGCTCGCGGGCGCGCGCCTCGGCTACCTCGCGGCACGCACCGAGATCGTCGACGCGCTGCGCGTCGTCCGCCTGCCGTACCACCTGTCGGCCGTGACGCAGGCCGTCGCACGTGCCGCGCTCGCGCACGCGCCCTCGCTCCTCGGCAAGGTCGCCGAGCTGCGCGACGAGCGCGACGCGACCGTCGCGTGGCTGCGCGCGCAGAGCGTCGGCGGGCGCCCGCTCGACGTCGCCGAGACCGACTCGAACTTCGTGCTCTTCGGGACGTTCCCCGACAGGCACGCCGTCTGGCAGGGCCTGCTGGATCGGGGTGTCCTCATCCGGGAGACTGGTCCCGACGGCTGGCTGCGCGTGTCGATCGGCACGCGCGAGGAGATGACGGCGTTCAAGGACGCCCTCGTGGAGGTAGCAGGACTGTGACCGCGACCAAGCGCACCGCACGCATCGAGCGCGCCACCTCGGAGTCGAGCGTGCTCGTCGAGATCGACCTCGACGGCACGGGCCGCACCGAGATCTCGACGGGCGTGCCGTTCTACGACCACATGCTCACGGCGCTCGGCAAGCACTCGCTCATCGACCTCACGGTCCGCGCCGAGGGTGACACGCACATCGACGCGCACCACACGGTCGAGGACGTGGCGATCTGCCTGGGCGAGGCGCTCAAGGTCGCGCTCGGCGACAAGCGCGGCATCGCGCGCTTCGGCGACGCGCACGTCCCGCTCGACGAGGCGCTCGCGCGCGCGGTCGTCGACGTCTCGGGCCGCCCGTACCTCGTGCACGAGGGCGAGCCTGCGGGTCAGGAGTACCACCTCATCGGCGGGCACTTCACGGGCTCGCTCACGCGGCACGTCCTCGAGTCGATCGCGCACCACGCGAACATCTGCCTGCACGTCACGCTGCTCTCGGGCCGCGACCCGCACCACATCGTCGAGGCGCAGTTCAAGGCGCTCGCCCGCGCGCTGCGTGCGGCGGTCGCGCTCGACCCGCGCGTCGACGGCATCCCGTCGACGAAGGGCGCGCTCTGATGTCCGACGACCTTCCCGACGACATCTCGTTCGAGATCCCCGACGACCTCTCGGGGCTCGACGCGCTCGGTGGTGGGCAGTCTCCGACGCTCGCGCTCCTGCTCACGCAGGTCGCGGGCTCGGAGCCGCTCGTCGCGGTGTGCGCGCTCGCGCAGGTCGCTGCGGACGTCGTGGCGAGCCGCATCGGCGCGATCGCGGTGCTCCGCGACCTCGGTGGCACGGCGCCGTCCAAGGCGGCGCAGGCAGTCTCGGCGCTCCTCGCGGGCTCCGAGGTCGTCCTCGTGACGCGTGCGGGCTCGCAGCTCACGGCGACCCGGTGGGAGGGCGGCGAGCGCGGCGCGGACATCCCCGCCGGCCTGCTGCTCGACTCGGCCCCGCAGGACCTCGAGGACCTCATCCTCGGTGAGAAGACGGTCGCGGACCTCCAGGGTGTCGCCGACTCGACGTCGATGTCGCGCCTCGGCGCGATGCGTGCCCTCAAGAAGATCGCCAAGAAGATGCGGAAGGACCAGTGACCGCACCCAGCGTCGTCGTCCTCGACTACGGCTTCGGCAACGTCCGCTCGGCCGTGCGCGCGCTCGAGCGCGTGGGGGCGCAGGTCGAGCTCACGGCGGACCGTGACGCCGCGATGGCGGCCGACGGCCTCGTCGTGCCCGGCGTCGGCGCGTTCTCGGCCGTCATGGCGGGCCTGCGCGGCGTGCGCGGCGACTGGATCGTCGAGCGTCGGCTCGCGGGCGGCCTGCCCGTCCTCGGCATCTGCGTCGGCATGCAGGTGATGTTCGACGAGGGCGTCGAGCACGGCGAGCACGCCGAGGGCCTCGCGCAGTGGCCAGGCGTCGTCGAACGCCTCGACGCGCCCGTCGTGCCGCACATGGGCTGGAACACCGTCGACGCCCCCGTGGGCTCGCGGCTCTTCGCGGGGATCGAGGACGAGCGCTTCTACTTCGTCCACTCCTACGCGGCGCAGACCTTCACGCTCGGCACGGACGAACCGTCCGACACCCGTTTCCATCCGCCGCTCGTCACGTGGTCGGACCACGGCGGCCGCTTCGTGGCGGCCGTCGAGAACGGCCCGCTCGCGGCGACGCAGTTCCACCCCGAGAAGTCCGGCGACGCCGGCGCCCAGCTGCTCACCAACTGGCTCGGCACGCTGCGCTGAGCCGGCGCCCGGCCGCACGTACCCGATCGACCCACGGAGAACCCATGTCCGACCGTCTCGTCCTCCTTCCCGCCGTCGACGTCGTCGACGGTCAGGCCGTCCGCCTCACGCAGGGGGTGGCCGGGTCGGAGAAGAGCTACGGCGACCCGCTCGAGGCGGCGCTCGAGTGGCAGGCCGGAGGCGCGGAGTGGCTCCACCTCGTCGACCTCGACGCGGCGTTCGGCCGTGGCTCGAACGCGGACCTGCTGCGCGAGGTCGTCGGGCGTCTCGACATCCAGGTCGAGCTCACGGGCGGCATCCGCGACGACGAGTCCCTCGAACGTGCGCTGAGCACGGGCGCGGCGCGCGTCAACCTCGGCACGGCCGCGATCGAGAAGCCCGAGTGGACGGCGCGCGTGCTCGGCGAGCACGGCGACCGCGTCGCCGTCGGCCTCGACGTGCGTGGTACGACGGTCGCGACGCGCGGCTGGACCGAGGACGGCGGCGACCTCTGGGAGGTCCTCGCGCGCCTCGACGCGGCCGGCTGCTCGCGCTACGTCGTCACGGACGTCACGAAGGACGGCATGCTCCAGGGCCCCAACGTCGAGCTGCTCGCCGAGGTTGCGCGCCGTGCGGCGGCGCCCGTCGTCGCCTCGGGCGGCATCTCGAGCCTCGACGACCTGCGTGCGCTGCGTGCGCTCGTCCCCGCGGGCGTCGACCAGGCGATCGTCGGCAAGGCGCTGTACGACGGCGCGTTCACGCTTCCGGAGGCGCTCGACGTGGCGGGCAGGCCGTGACCGTGGGTCACGACGGCCACGCCCACGACGGTCACGCGCACGCCGACGTGCAGGGGCAGCCCGCGCACCTCGGCGACGGTGTCGTCCGGGACGCCGACGCGCACGGCCACCAGCGTGCCGTGCCCGAGCAGGTCGCCTCGGTCCGCGAGGGGGCCGACGGCCCCGCCGACTCGGCCGGCGTGCCGTGGGGTGGTCGCGAGCTGCGCGCGAACCCGTTCGCGGGCGACGACGGCTCGGCCGACCCGGCGCTCGCCGCGGCGCTCGACGCGTACGGCGCCGACCCGTCGTCGGCGTCGATGCATGCCGTCGTCGCGGCCCTCGGTTCCGCGCGGGTGCTCGTCCCTGTGCTCGCCGAGCTCGAGGCCGGGGTGACGTCCGAGCACGGCCAGGAGGCCGACAAGGAGGCGTCCGCGGGCGTCGTCGCGCTCCAGG
Organism: Sanguibacter sp. HDW7; assembly: GCF_011300875.1. NCBI lineage: Bacteria > Bacillati > Actinomycetota > Actinomycetes > Micrococcales > Sanguibacteraceae > Sanguibacter > Sanguibacter sp. HDW7. The sequence goes on from NZ_CP049862.1 coordinate 1,419,231, forward strand.
CGCCCGACGGCCGCCGGGCGCTGCCCGTGTTCTCCTCGGTCGCGACGATGACGGCATGGCGCGCCGACGCGCGGCCGGTTCCGGGCTTTGCGAACCGTGCTGCTCTCTCGGCCGTCCAGGAGGACTGGGCGCTCCTCGTCGTCGACCCGGGCGGCCCCGTGACGGTGCTCGTGCCGCGGCCCGCGGTGTGGGCGCTCGCGCAGGGCAAGGAGTGGCGGGCTGCCGTCGTCGACGGCGTCGTCGACGACGCCGTGCGTGAGGCGGTCCGCGCGGCCTGCCTGCCCGCGCAGCACGTCGTCCGCGCCGACGCCCAGCCGGGCCGCTCCGCCGAGGTCGCCGTCGTCCTCGGCATCGACGCGGGCCTCGACCGCGCGGGCCTCGACCGCGTGCTCGCGTGGATCAACAAGGCGCTCGCCGCGAGCACGGTGATCTCCGAGCGCGTCGACTCCCTCGAGATCCGCGTCGGCAAGGCCTGAGCCCGCGCCGCACCACCCGAACGCGACGATGCCTCCCACCGCCGAGCGGTGGCAGGCATCGTGCCGTCAGGGGTGCGTGCCCAGCGGGACAGGTGTCAGGAGACGGCGCCCGTGAGCTTCTCGCCCGGGCCCTCGCCCGGCGCGTCGGGGATGACGCTCGCCTCGCGGAACGCGAGCTGCAGCGTGCGCAGGCCGTCGCGCAGCGAGCGCGCGTGCTGGTTGCCGATGTCGGGGGCCGACGTCACGACGAGGCCGGCGAGCGCCGTGATGAGCTTGCGCGCCTCGTCGAGGTCCGTGAGGTGCTCCTCGCCCTCGGCGAGGCCGAGCTTGACCGCGGCCGCGCTCATGAGGTGGACGGCGGCGGTCGTGATGACCTCGACCGCGTTGACCTCGGCGATGTCGCGGACCGCCTGCTGGGTGACGTCGTCGTGCGTGTGCTCGCTCATAGGACCATCATCCCGCATACGTCACCGTGCGACGCACATGCCGCGGGGCGGCCCCGGGACGCGGACCGCCCCGCCCCCGGACGAGCTGGGGACGGGGCGGAACGGGAGGGACGGCGGGGGCGTCAGCCCTCGACCGCGGCGCGGAGCTGCGCGCCGAGGTCGGCGTCGACCTGACCCCAGTACCAGAAGAAGCGCTCACGGATCTCGGGGACCGTGAGGCCCTTGCCCTGGCCCGTGAGGGTCGCGACGAAGCGCGCCTTGGCGTCGGCGTCGAAGACGTCGCGGTAGAGCGTGCCGGCCTGGCCGAAGTCGGAGTCCTCCGAGCGCAGCGTCTGCGCGGCGCGCACGAGCTCGCCGTCCGTCTGCCATGCGACCTCGCCCGCGCGGGCCTCGTCGGCCGCCGGGGCGCCCTGGGAGTTCGTCGCCGTCACCGGCATCGAGGCGGGTGCGTAGTGGTAGCGCATCTGGCCCTCGTGCTGGAAGTTCACGACCTCGGCGGCGTGCGGCTGGTTGACGGGGAGCTGGTTGTAGTTCGCGCCGATGCGGTAGCGCTGCGCGTCCGGGTAGGCGAAGACGCGGCCCATGAGCATCTTGTCGGGCGAGATGCCGATGCCGGGCACGAGGTTCGACGGCGAGAACGCGGCCTGCTCGATCTCGGCGAAGAAGCTCACCGGGTTGCGGTCGAGCGTGAGCTCGCCGACCTTGATGAGGGGGTAGTCGGCGTGCGACCACGTCTTCGTGATGTCGAACGGGTTGAAGCGGTACGTCTTGCCCTCGTCGTACGGCATGACCTGGACGAAGAGGTCCCACACGGGGGTCTCGCCACGCTCGATGGCCTCGAAGAGGTCGCGGCGGTAGAAGTCGGCGTCGGAGCCGGCGAGCTGCTCGGCCTCCTCGTTCGACATTCCCTCGACGCCCTGGCGGGACTTGAAGTGGTACTGGACCCAGAACTTCTCGCCCTCGGCGTTCGCCCACGAGAACGTGTGCGAGCCGTAGCCGTTCATGTGGCGCCACGAGCGCGGCAGGCCGCGGTCACCCATGAGGTAGGTGACCTGGTGGGCCGTCTCGGGGGAGAGGGTCCAGAAGTCCCACTGCATGTCGGCGTCGCGCAGGCCCGAGGCGCCGAGGCGCTTCTGGGAGTGGATGAAGTCGGGGAACTTGATCGCGTCGCGGATGAAGAACACCGGGGTGTTGTTGCCGACGATGTCGTAGTTGCCCTCGGTCGTGTAGAAGCGCAGCGAGAAGCCACGGACGTCGCGCCACGTGTCGGGGGAGCCCTGCTCGCCCGCGACGGAGGAGAAGCGCAGGAGGGTCTCGACCTCGGCGCCCGGCTGGAACACCGCGGCCTTCGTAAAGCGCGAGACGTCCTCGGTCACGACGAAGCGCCCGAACGCGCCACCACCCTTGGCGTGCGGGTTGCGCTCCGGCACGCGCTCGCGGTTGAACGACGCGAGCTTCTCGACGAGGTACGCGTCGTGGAGCGCGGTGACGCCGTCGGGGCCGGTCGTGAGCGAGTGCTGGTCGCTCGCGACGGGGGCGCCGTTCTGGCGGGTCGTGAACTGCTGGGTCACAGGGTTCTCCTCGTGGTGGTGGTGCGGAACAGGTACGGATGGTCGGGGCGGACGGGCCGGCCCCGTGCTCGTGTCAGCCGGCGGCGCGGCAGGACGGGCAGGTGCCCCAGTAGAGGACCTCGGCGGTGTCGATCGTGAAGCCGTGGTCGTTCGTGGGGATGAGGCAGGGGGCGTGGCCGGTCGCACAGTCGACGTCGGCGACGGCGCCGCACGTGCGGCACACGACGTGGTGGTGGTTGTCGCCGTGGCGGCGCTCGTAGCGCGCGGGGTGCCCGGCGGGCTCGATGTGCTGGACGAGGCCGCGCTCGTCGAGCGCGTGGAGCACGTCGTAGACGGCCTGCACGGAGACGCTGCCGAGGCGGGCGCGGACGCTCGCGACCACCTGGTCGGCGCTCGCGTGGGGCTGGGTGGCGAGGGCGGCGAGGGTCGCGAGCCGGGGCGCGGTGACGCGGAGCCCGACGGAGCGAAGCAGCGCCTCGTCGTCCTGCGTGTCCGGGACATCGTGCTCGGTGGTCATGACCTGCAGTCTTGCACATTCTTTGGAACCTGTCCAAAAAAGGATCGGATCCAGACTGCATCGGCGCGTGTCGTCGCCGGGGGTCGGGCGAGTGGCGCAACGCACGCCGCCGGGCTTCGGAGGTCGGGCGGGTCCTGTGCTATCGTTTCCTGCTGGACCGCCGTGAAGATCCTTGATCGACACGGCACGCAAGCGGAGCTCCCTCCCACCCGATCACCGACTGGCCTCGCGCCGACAGGAGACGGGTCAGGTCCGACGCCACCTCGCGGTGGGTGCGTGCCCTCGTGGCGTGCGCGGTCGGACAATCAGAGGCCTCCACCTGCATCCCGGGTCGGAGGCCTTCTCCGTTCCCGGGCCCGACAGTTTACAGATCTGAGGAGACTCACATCAGCGAGCCCCGCATCAACGAGCGGATCCGCGTCCCTGAGGTCCGCCTGGTCGGCCCCCAGGGCGAGCAGGTGGGCATCGTCCGCGTGGAGGACGCCCTGCGCCTTGCGCAGGAGGCTGACCTCGACCTGGTCGAGGTCGCGCCTGACGCGCGTCCCCCCGTGTGCAAGCTCATGGACTACGGGAAGTTCAAGTACGAGGCGGACATGAAGGCGCGTGAGGCCCGGCGCAACCAGGCCAACACCGTCCTCAAGGAGATCCGCTTCCGCCTGAAGATCGACCCGCACGACTACGGCACGAAGAAGGGCCACGTCGAGCGCTTCCTGTCCGCCGGCGACAAGGTCAAGGTCATGATCATGTTCCGTGGCCGCGAGCAGTCGCGCCCGGAGATGGGCGTGCGCCTGCTCCAGCGTCTGGCCGACGACGTCGCCGAGCTCGGCTTCGTCGAGTCGATGCCGAAGCAGGACGGTCGCAACATGACGATGGTCCTCGGCCCGACGAAGAAGAAGTCCGAGGTCAAGGGCGAGGTCCGTCGTCGTCGCGAGCCGCGTCCCGACCAGCCCGCCGACGTCTCCGGCGAGGAGACCTTTGTCGAGACCGAGATCCTCGAGGCCGAGGCCGAGGTCGTCGAGGCCCCTGTCGCCGAGGCGCCCGTCGTCGAGGCTCCCGCAGCCGCGGCGCCGGCGGCCCCGAAGGCCGCTCCGGTCAAGGCGGCCGCGGCTCCGAAGCCTGCGACGGCCAAGCCTGCGGCGGCCAAGCCTGCAGCGGCTCCGAAGCCTGCGGCGGCCAAGCCTGCAGCGGCTCCGAAGCCGGCTGCGGCCCCGAAGCCCGCTGCGGCTCCCAAGCCCGCCGCGACGCCGAAGCCGACGGCCCGCCCGGCCGCCCCCAAGCCCGCTCCGAAGCCGGTCGCCCCGCGGCCGAAGAAGAGCGAGTGACCCGCACGTCCTGACGCAGAGGCGACGGCCAGCGCGAACGGTCCCGCCCCGCCCACGTCGCCCACCACCCGGTGGGCGACCGACCACGAGGAGAACGGCAGCCATGCCGAAGAACAAGACGCACTCCGGTGCCAAGAAGCGGTTCCGCATCACCGGTACCGGCAAGGTCATGCGTGAGCAGGCCAACAAGCGCCACCTGCTCGAGCACAAGTCGAGCCGCCGCACGCGCCGCCTGAGCACCGACCAGGTCGTCTCGGCCGCCGACACCCCCAAGATCAAGAAGCTGCTCGGCAAGTGACCCTCGTGGGGTGCGTCAGCACCCCGAGGTGAGCTTGTGAGCCCCCTACCTACAAGGAGCATCACGTGGCACGCGTGAAGCGGGCAGTCAACGCCCAGAAGAAGCGTCGTTCCGTCCTCGAGCAGGCGAGCGGCTACCGTGGTCAGCGTTCGCGCCTGTACCGCAAGGCCAAGGAGCAGGTCACGCACTCGGGCGTCTACGCCTACCGTGACCGCAAGAAGCGCAAGGGCGACTTCCGTCAGCTCTGGATCACGCGCATCAACGCCGCGGTCCGCGCCGAGGACATGACGTACAACCGCTTCATCCAGGGCCTCAAGGCCGCGGGTGTCGAGGTCGACCGTCGCGTCCTCGCGGACCTCGCCGTCACCGACGCGAACGCCTTCAAGGTGCTCGTCGAGGTCGCGAAGAAGGCCCTCCCGGCCGACATCAACGCGCCCAAGGACGCTGCCTGAGAGCAGCCTGCTCCCTGAGCAGCCCTTGATCTGAAGGACGCCCGGACGATGCCTGATCTCTCCAACCCCCGCGCTGAGCGGGTGCGAGGGATCCGGGCGTTGTCCGGGCGTCCTGCGCGTTCCCGGGCCGGGCGCTACCTCGTCGAGGGCCCCCAGGGCGTCCGCGAGGCTGTCCTCCACGCGCGCGACGACGTCCGCGAGGTCTACCTCACGGAAGCTGCCGCAGAGCGCTACGCAGAGATCGTCGACGCGTGCGACGGTCTGTGGCTGCGCACGGGGACGCCGGAGGTCCTCGAGGCGATGAGCCCCGACGCGCAGGGCGTTCTCGCGGTGCTCGAGCCTCGCCCCTCCTCGCTCGACGCGCTGCTCGAGCGCGGGCCGCGGCTCGTCGCGGTGCTCGTCGAGGCACGTGACCCCGGCAACGCCGGGACGGTCATCCGGGCCGTCGACGCCGCAGGGGGCGACGGCGTCGTCCTTGCCGGCAGCAGCGTCGACCCGCACAACCCCAAGGTCGTGAGGTCGACGGCCGGCTCGCTCTTCCACGTCCCCGTCGTCGCGGGCGACGACGCGCGCGCTCTTGAGGACGTCGTCGTGAGGCTGCGCGCCGCGGGCCTGCAGGTCCTCGCCGCGGACGGCACGGGCGAGCACGATCTCGACGACCTTCTCGACGTCGCGGGCACGGCGCCCGCCGGGCGCCCCGACCTCGCGGCGCCGACCGCGTGGGTCTTCGGCAACGAGGCGCGTGGCCTCACGGACGAGCAGCGCGCGCTCGCCGACCATGTCGTGCGTGCGCCGCTGCGTGGGCGGGCCGAGTCGCTCAACCTCGCGATGGCGGCGACCGTCTGCCTCTACGGCAGCGCTCGGGCGCAGCGCGCGCGGCGTGGCTAGGACCTCGGAGGGACCGTCGCGGTCTGCGTTGCCCTATCGTGGGAACGTGAACATTCCTGCCTCCGGCAACCAGCTCGAGATTCAGCACGGCCCCTACCGCGCGGTCGTCGCCGACGTCGGCGCGACGCTCAGGGTCCTCGAGCACGAGGGCCGGCCGCTCGTCGTCCCGTTCGCCGAGGACCGGGTCCGTCCGCACTACCGTGGTGCCGTCCTCACTCCGTGGCCCAACCGCGTGACGGACGGTCGCTACGAGTTCGACGGTCGCACGCACCAGCTGGCGCTCACCGAGCCCGCGCGCTCGCACGCGCTCCACGGCCTTGCCGCGTGGGCCGTGTGGACGCTCGTCGAGCGGTCCGAGGCGTCGGTGACGCTCGAGACCGAGATCGCGCCGCAGTCCGGCTACCCGTGGCGCGTCGTCACGCGTGCGACGTACACGCTCACGGACGCTGGTCTTGCGTGGACGATCACGACGACGAACACGGGTGACGGCGACGCGCCCTACGGCACGGGTCCGCACCCGTACCTCGTCGCGGGCGAGGGCACGCTCGAGCGCTGGACGCTCACGCTGCCGGCCGCGCAGGTGCTCGAGGTGACGCCCGAACGGCTCTCGCCCGTCGCGGTGCGCGACGTTGCGGCCTATGGCGGCGGCGAGCTCGACTTCCGCGCGGGGCGGACGCTCGCCGAGACCTTCATCGATCACGCGTTCACGGATGTCGCGCGTGACGCCGACGGGATCGCTCGTGTCGAGGTGCGCGCAACCGAGGGGACGGGCGTCGTCATGACGTTCGACGCTGCGAGCCCGTGGGTCCAGGTCCACACGCCTGCGGGCGCGGACCTCGCACCCGAGGACTTCCGCGTGGGCCTCGCGGTCGAGCCCATGACGTGCCCGCCCGGCGCGTTCAACGACGGCACGGATCTCATCGTCCTCGCGCCGGGTGCGACGCACGCCGTGACGTGGGGGATCGCGGCGCTCTGAGCTCCCGCGACGTCGGACGGCCGCACGCGTGGCCGCCCGCGGTCACTAGACTGTCCCGGTGGCCGGGCCGCGTCTTGGCGCCCGGCCGTCCGTTCGTCCCTGGAAGGCCTTCGATGTCCACCTCCGACACGTCGCCCCTGTCGCCTCTTGACGCCCCCGGCGTCGAGGCGGCCCTCGCCGCCGCGCTCGCCGCGGTCGCCGCGGCACCCGACCTCGACGCCCTCAAGGACGTCCGCCTCGCCCACGCGGGCGACCGCAGCCCGCTCGCGCTCGCGAACCGCGCGATCGGCCAGCTCGCGGGCCCCGACAAGGCGACGGCCGGCAAGATCCTCGGCCCCGCGCGCGGCCGCCTCAACCAGGCGCTCGCCGCACGCACCGAGGTCCTCGAGGCCGAGCGCGCCGCGCGCGTCCTCGTCACCGAGGCCGTCGACGTCACGCTGCCGACCGACCGGGTCCAGGCGGGCGCCCGCCACCCGCTCGAGCTCCTTCAGGAGCAGGTCGGCGACTTCTTCGTCGGCATGGGCTGGGAGATCGCCGAGGGGCCCGAGGTCGAGGCCGAGTGGTTCAACTTCGACGCGCTGAACTTCGGCGTCGACCACCCCGCGCGCCAGATGCAGGACACGTTCTTCGTCGAGCCGCCCGCGGGCGCCGAGGCCTCGGGCCTCGTCCTGCGCACGCACACGTCGCCCGTCCAGGCGCGCACCATGCTCGCGCGCGACGTGCCGATCTACATCGCGTGCCCGGGCAAGACGTTCCGCACGGACGAGCTCGACGCGACGCACACGCCGGTCTTCCACCAGGTCGAGGGCCTCGCGGTCGACAAGGGCCTGACGATGGCTCACCTCAAGGGCACGCTCGACGCGTTTGCTCGCGCGATGTTCGGTCCCGAGGCGCGCACGCGTCTGCGCCCGAGCTTCTTCCCGTTTACGGAGCCCTCCGCGGAGATGGACCTCTGGTTCCCGCAGAAGAAGGGCGGCGCGGGCTGGATCGAGTGGGGTGGCTGCGGCATGGTCAACCCCAACGTCCTGCGCGCAGCGGGCATCGACCCGGACGAGTACACGGGCTTCGCGTTCGGCATGGGCCTCGAGCGCACGCTCATGCTCCGCCACGCGATCACCGACATGCACGACATCATCGAGGGCGACGTCCGCTTCTCACGTCAGTTCGGAATGGGGTTCTGATGCCGAACATCGCACTGGGCTGGCTCGGCGAGCACGTCGAGCTCCCCGCCGGCCTCACGGCCGAGCAGCTGGCCGCCGACCTCGTCCGCGTCGGGCTCGAGGAGGAGGCCGTCCACGGTGCCGCCGTCACGGGTCCGCTCGTCGTCGGCACCGTCCTGTCCCTCGTCAAGGAGGAGCAGAAGAACGGCAAGACGATCAACTGGTGCCAGGTCGACGTCGGCGCGCACAACGTGCTCGACGAGGCCGGGCAGCCGACGCTTCCGCGCGGCATCGTGTGCGGCGCGCACAACTTCGTCGAGGGCGACCGCGTCGTCGTCGCGCTCCCGGGCGCGGTGCTGCCCGGGCCGTTCGCGATCGCGTCGCGCAAGACGTACGGCCACGTGTCCGACGGCATGATCTGCTCGCAGCGCGAGCTCGGTCTGGGCGAGGACCACGACGGCATCATCGTGCTCGACCGGCTCGGTTACACGGGCCAGCCGAACGGCACCGATGCTGTCGAGCTCCTCGGCCTCGGCGAGCAGGTTCTCGAGATCAACGTCACGCCGGACCGCGGCTACTGCTTCTCGATGCGCGGCGTCGCCCGCGAGTACTCGCACTCGACCGGCGCGGCGTTCACGGACCCGGGCCTCGCCGAGACGCCTGCCGCGACGGCCGACGGCTTCGTCGTCGAGGTCGACGACGACGCCCCGATCCACGGCCAGGTGGGCTGCGACCGCTTCGTCACGCGAATCGTGCGCGGCATCGACCCGACCGCAGAGACGCCGGCGTGGATGAAGAAGCGCCTCACGCAGGCGGGCATGCGCTCGATCTCGCTCGCGGTCGACGTGACGAACTACGTCATGCTCGACCTCGGCCAGCCGCTGCACGCGTACGACCTCGCGAAGGTCGCCGCGCCGATCGTCGTCCGCCGCGCGCACGCGGGGGAGACGTTCACGACGCTCGATGACGCGAAGCGCACGCTCACGGCCGAGGACCTCCTCATCACGGACTCGCCGGACGGCGCGCGGGCCTCTCGCGTCCAGGGCATCGCGGGCGTCATGGGCGGGCAGGTCTCGGAGGTGTCGGCGACGACGACCGACGTGCTCGTCGAGGCCGCCCACTTCGACACGGTGACGGTCGCGCGCTCGTCTCGCCGCCACAAGATCCCCTCGGAGGCAGCCAAGCGCTTCGAGCGTGGCGTCGACCCGCTCCTGCCGCCCGTCGCGGCGCAGCGCGTCGTCGACCTGCTCGTCGAGCACGGCGGCGGCACGGCCGACGCTGCGGTCTCGGACCTCGACGCGACGCAGCCGCCCGCGGCCGTGACGTTCGCGTGGTCGGAGACGGCACGCCTCACGGGCGTCGAGCACCCGCGCGAGCGGATCGCGGAGATCCTCGAGCAGATCGGCTGCACGCTCGCGGACGGCGACGGCGACACCGTCGCGGTGACGCCTCCGACGTGGCGCCCCGACCTCACGGGTCCGGAGCACCTCGTCGAGGAGGTTGCGCGCATCGACGGCTACGACGCGATCGAGCCGGTCCTGCCGACCGCGCCCGGCGGCACTGGCCTCACGCACTCCCAGCGTGCGCGGCGCTCGGTCGCCCGCGCGCTCGCCGAGTCGGGCTTCGTCGAGACGCTGTCGTACCCGTTCGTCGGCGCCGCGCAGCACGACGCGCTCGGGCTGCCCGCGGACGACGCGCGCCGTCGTGCGGTGCGCCTCGCGAACCCGATGTCCGACGAGGCTCCCGAGCTGCGCACGAACCTGCTGACGACGCTGCTCGGCACGGTGCGCCGCAACGTCGGCCGTGGCTTCACGGACCTCGCGGTCTCGGAGACGGGGCTCGTGACGCTCCCGCGCGAGGGTGCGCCTGCGGCGCCCCAGCTGCCGGGCGCGCGTCGCCCGTCGGACGACGAGCTCGCGTCGATCGCCGCGGCCGTCCCGGACCAGCCGCGCCACGTCGCCGGTGTCCTCGTCGGCGCGCGCGAGCGTGCCGGCTGGTGGGGCCAGGGCCGCGCCGCCGGCTGGGAGGACGCCCTCGAGGCCGCTCGCCTCGTCGGGCGTACGCTCGGCGTCGAGCTCACGGCCGTCAACGACGCGGAGCGCATGCCGTGGCACCCGGGCCGCTGTGCGCGCCTCGAGCTCGCCACGGGCGAGGTCGTCGGCTGGGCCGGTGAGCTCCACCCGCAGGTGCTCGAGCGTCTCGACCTGCCGGCGCGCGCGTCGGCGTTCGAGCTCGACCTCGACGCGGTCATCGGCGCGAGCGCGACCGGGCCCGTCCAGGCCGTCCCCGTCTCGACGTTCCCGCCCGCGAAGGAGGACTTCGCGTTCGTCGTCGACGCCGCGGTCCCGGCCGACGCGCTGCGCAAGGTCGTCGCAGACGCAGCGGGCGACCTCGCCGAGGACGTCCGTGTGTTCGACGTCTTCACGGGCGCGCAGGTCGGCGAGGGCCGCAAGTCGGTCGCTGTCGCCCTGCGACTGCGCGGCGCGAGCGCGACGCTCACGGCCGAGCAGACCGCCGAGGTCCGCGGCCGCGTCGTCGACCGCGCCGCGAAGGAGCTGGGCGCTCAGCTGCGCTGAGCGACCGCCTGCGCTGAGCGCACGTCAGGCTCGCAGCACGCGAAGGCCCCGGGCGACCGGGCCTTCGTCGTGCTGCGAGCCTGGACGGCGCGGGGGATCAGAAGTCGTCGATGACGAGCTTCTTCATCTCCATCATGTGCTCGAACGCGTGCGGGCGTTCCATGAGCTCGTCCATGTTCGCGGGGACGATCTGCCACGAGACGCCGAACCTGTCGACGCACCAGCCGCACTGCTCGGCCTCGGGGACGGTCGAGAGGGCCGTCCAGAGGCGGTCGATCTCGGCCTGGTCGGGGCACGCGAGCTGGTAGGAGACGGCGGGCGTGAACGTCGTGTCCTGCGCCGAGCCCGCGTCCATGACGAAGACGCGCTGGTCGGCGAGGCGGACCTCGGCGAACATCACGGCGCCTGAGGCAGCGGGACCCGTGGCCTCCGGGTACGGCACGGTGCGGACGACCTCCGAGCCGGGCAGGAGCGCGGTCCACTCGGCGATGGCCTCGGCCGCTCGGTCCTGCGCGGGACCGCCGAAGAGCAGCGTCGGGACGATCGACGCCTCGGCAGGTGCGTCGGGGAACGCGACCGTGAGCTGCCAGGAGACGCCGTACCGGTCCTCGACCCACGTGTAGCGGTCGCTGAACGGGTACTGCTGGAGCGGCATGAGGACCCGTCCGCCCTCGGCGAGGGCGGAGGCCGCGGCGTCGAGCGCGGCGACCGCGCCCGGGTCGTCGGCCGCGCCGAACGTCACGGTGAACGACGACGCGGGTGTGGGCCGGAACTCGGGGCCGGCGTTGATGTGGACGAGGTCGCAGCCGGGGCCCGAGAGCATGACGGTGAGGACCTTGCCGGCGAGCTGCTCCTGGAAGGGGAGCAGGCCCTCGGTGGGGTAGCGGTCGGTGCGGGTGATGCGAGTAGACGGCAGCACGCGGGCGTAGAGCTCCGCGGCCTCCTCGGCGTCGCCCGCGAACCAGATGTTCGGCGTGAACGTGCGCATGGGACCTCCCAGATCGACGGTTCCGACACCTCGAGTCTGCGTCCGGGACGTGCTCGCCACCACCGGGGGTGCACCCAGAGGGAGCAGCGGGAGGAGATGGACGAGGCGCGAAGGGTCTCAGCGCTGCCGCAGCGACGCGACGGGGCACGTCACGCACGCGGGCGTCTCGACGGTCCCGCAGGTCTGGCACGCGGCGGTCGCGGACCGGATCGCACCGGCGCGCTCCCAGTGGTCGAGCGCGGCCTCGACGAACCCCAGGGGCAGGCCGAGGCGCTCGGCGGTGCGCGGCGGCGTGAGCCCGTCGCGCGCGAGCGAGAGCACGTCGTCGAGGACCGTCACAGCAGCCTGCCGACCTGGAAGACGACGACCGCGAGCGTCCAGGCGACCGCGAGCTGTCCGAGCGCGGCGAGCACGGCGACGCGCGTGCCGAAGAGGCGGCGCTGCTCGCCGATCGTCGCGACGCACGGCGTGTAGGCGAGGACGAGCACGACGAGCGCGAGGCCCGCAGCGATCGCGGCTCCGCCCGACGACACCTCGAGCGACGCCCGCAGGTGCTCCGTGAGCGTGCTGGGTCCGGCGTCCGCGGGTTCGTCGATCGCGTATGCCTGGGCGAGCGCGCCGACGACGACCTCCTTGGCGACGATGCCCGTGACGAGGGCGCCCGCGACGTGCCAGTCGTCGAGACCTGCGGGCGCGAGCGCGGGCGCGAGGCCGTGGGCGACGGCGCCGTACGCGCTGTCGGCGACGGGAACGTCGGCGATGGCGTGATCGCCCGTCGTGGGGACGGCGAGGAGCACCCAGAGGACGATGAGCGTCGCGACGATGACGGTGCCCGCGCGCCGGACGAACGACCCGCAGCGGGTCGCGATCGACTGCGCGGTCGAGCGCAGCCCGGGCCGGTGATAGGCGGGCAACGCGAGGACGAGCCCCTCGGGCACGAGGTCGCGGAAGAGCGTGCTTCGCAGCAGCCAGGCGCCGCCGACGACGAGAACGACGCTCGTGAGATACGCGGCCGCGACGACGGTTGCCGCGTGCTCGGGCACGACAGCGGTCGCGACGAGCAGGTAGACGGTGAGGCGCGCGGGGCACGTGGTCATCGGGACGACGAGGCCGACGAGAAGTCGCGCGCGGGCGTCGGGCAGCGTGCGGGTCGCGGTGAGCGCCGGGACGTTGCACCCGAAGCCGAGGATGAGGGGGAGGACGGCGCGCCCGTCGAGCCCGAGGCGCCGGACGGCGCGGTCGGTGACGACGGCGACACGCGCGAGGTAGCCGGAGTCCTCGAGCACGGCGATCGCGCCGAAGACGATGGCGAGCAACGGCAGGAACGACAGGACTGTCCCGACGCCCTGGAGGACGCCGTCGATGACGAGCCCGCCGACCCACGCGGGGCCCGGCACGAGCGGCCGCACGAGCTCGCCCAGCCACGTGACGAGCCGGCCGACGCCGTCCATGACGGGCGCGGTCGCGGTCGTCGCGAGCCACAGGAGCGCCCACATGACGAGGCCGAAGACGGGCAGGCCGACCCACGGGCGTAGGAGGGCGGCGTCGACGCGATCCGAGAGCGTCGTGCGGACGCGCGGCGTCGCGCGGTCGCCGAGGACCTCGAGGACGGTGCCGACCCAGGCGAAGACGTCGGGGGCGTCGTCGGACGCCGGGGGAGGTGTGCGAACAGCGGCCGGGGCCGCGTCGTCGTCGGGCAGGTCGTCTGAGCCCGCGTCGCTGAACGCCGCGTCGCCGAGCACCGCGTCCGCGAGCATCCCGAGTCCGGCGCCCGAGCGTGGGTCGACGCCGACGACGGGCAGGCCGAGCGCCTCGGAGAGCGTCGGCGCGTCGAGCGTGACGCCCTGGGCGCGGGCAGTGTCGAGCATCGTCAGCGCAACGACGACGCGCGTGCGCTCGCCGAGCGTGCCGGGCGCGAGCACCTGCCCCAGCAGCACGAGCGAGCGTGGCAGGGTCGTCGCGTCGGCGACGACGACGAGGACGTCGGGCACCGTGCCGTCGGCGCCCGTCGCGGCGCGGGCCGCGACGGCCTCGTCGGGGGAGCGTGCGACGAGCGAGTACGTACCTGGGGCGTCGACGAGCCGGACGTGGCCGTGCGCGGTGCGCCACGTGCCCTCGGCGACCTCGACGGTCGTGCCCGGGGCGTTGACGACGTGCTGGCGGGCGCCGGTCGCGCTGTTGAAGAGCGTCGACTTGCCGGCGTTGGGATTGCCGAGGAGGACGACGACGGGCGCGCCGATGACGGCCGTCGTGCCGGGGCCGGGGGCCTCGTGGCAGCTCGAGGTCACGGCAGGACGATCTCGACGCGGCCGCACGTCGACCGGTCGAGCGCGATGCGGTCGGCGCCGAGGGCGACGACCCGGGCGCCGGCGGCGGCCGCGTGGGTCGGGCGGACGCGGGCGCCGGGGCGCAGGCCAAGCTCGGCGAGGCGTGCGCCCAGCGGGCCGTCGACGTCGACGCGCGCGACGACCGCGTCGAGGCCGAGGGGGAGAAGCGCGAGGTCCATGCCTCGACGCTACGGATGAGGTGAGGCTCACCTCATGGGACCGAGGTCCCGGCCTGGTGCGTCAGTCGCGGCGCGAGCGCATCGCGACGAGGCGCTCGAGCAGCTGCGGCACGGGGACGAACGAGGCGTTCGCGGGGACCGCGCCCGGCAGGCTCGGTGCGATGGCCGTGTCCCCGTCCGCGTAGCGCTCGTCGAGGGCGTTGACCTGGTCGCGCAGGTCGGTCATCGTCGCGTCGAGCTCGGCCGCGACGAGCGCGGACTGGCGCAGGCGGTCGAGGATCTCGCCGGGCACCTGGCGGTCGTACTTGTAGTAGATCTTGTGCTCGAGCGACGCCCAGAAGTCCATCGCGCTCGTGCGGATCTGGATCTCGACCGTGACGGGGACGGTGCCCGAGGAGAGGAAGACGGGCACGGAGACGATGAGGTGGAGCGAGCGGTAGCCGTTCGGCTTGGGCTCGGCGATGTAGTCCTTGACCGCGAGCACCGTGAGGTCGTCCTGGCGGCGGAGCGCCTCGAGCACCGTGTAGATGTCGGGGACGAACGAGCAGATGATGCGGACGCCCGCGATGTCGAGGATCGAGGCCCGGATCGACTCGAAGTCCGGTGTGATGTCCTTGCGCTCGACCTTGTCGAGGACCGACTCCGGCGACTTGAGGCGCGACGTCACGTGCTCGATGGGGTTCTCGTGGTGGAGGTGCGTGAACTCGTCGCGAAGGATCGAGACCTTCGTGAGGACCTCGTCGATCGCGAACTTGTACTGGAGCATGAACGCCGTGAACTCGTCACGGAGGGTAAGCATCCGGGAGAGCGTCTCGCCGTCCGCGAGGATCGATGCGAGGTCGTCCGCCCGGGTGCGACCGTGATGTCCGTTCATGGTTCCAGGATAGGCGCTGGGTCTGGAAGGTCGCTGGGACGATCCGGGGAGCGGGAAGGTCGACGCGCGTCCCGTGCCGGGGCTGGGTCCCCTTACGGACGGTCGCTGCGCAGCCGCAGCACGGAGCCGACGGGGAAGCGCTCGTGGTTGCGCGCGAGCTTGCGACGCGCGGCGTCCATGAGGTCGATCCCGGTGACGTCGGCGAGCCGCGCGAGGTAGATGACGACGTCGGCCATCTCCATGGCGACGCGCTCGCGGAGGTCGTCGTCCTGGGCGACTGCCGTGCGGGACTCCTCCGAGCCGAGCCACTGGAGCTCGGCGGCGAGCTCGCCCGCCTCGCCGGTGATCGCCATGGCGAGGTTCTTGGGGCTCTGGACCGCGGGCCAGCCGCGCTCCTCGGAGAAGGCGCGGACGTCAGCCACGAGGTCGTCGAAGTCGCTCACGACGCGGCTCCGGGCGTGACCTCGAGCAGCACCTTGCCGGTCGTGCGCCGACCCTCGAGCGCGGTGTGCGCGGCCGCCGCCTCTGCGAGCGGCAGGGTGAGACCGACGTGGGCGCGCAGCGCCCCGACGCCCGCGAGGCGGAAGAGCTCGTCGGAACGTTCGAGCAGCTCGCCGCGCGTACGGACGTGATGCGCGAGCGTCGGACGCGTGACGAACAGCGAGCCTCCCGTGTTGAGGCGCTGGAGGTCGAAGGGCGGCACCTGCCCTGAGGACCCGCCGAAGAGCACGAGCGTGCCGCGCACGGCGAGGCTCGCGAGCGACGCGTCGAAGGTCGTGCGCCCGACGCCGTCGTAGACGACGTCGACGCCCTCCGGGAGGGCGGACCGCACGAGGGCGGGGAGCTCCGTCGCGAGGTCGTCGAGCAGGTCGTAGCGGAGGACCTCGCTCGCCCCGGCGGTGCGTGAGAGCTCCGCCTTGGCCTCGCTCGACACGGTCGTCATGACGTGCGCGCCGCGTGCGACGGCGAGCTGCGTGAGCAGGAGCCCGACGCCGCCCGCGCCCGCGTGCACGAGCGCGGTGCGCCCGGGGGCGAGGTCGAACGACGACGTCGCGAGGTAGTGCGCCGTGAGGCCCTGGAGCGCGAGCGCGGCGGCGGTCGGGAGATCGACGTCGTCGGGCACCGCGAGGGTGCGGTCCGCGGGGACGACGACCTGCTCGGCGTACGAGCCGTGCGCGTCGAACCAGGCGACACGGTCGCCGACGGCGACCTCGGTGACGTCCGCGCCGAGGGCGCTCACGACGCCGGCGCCCTCGACGCCGGGCACGTGCGGGAACGGCTGGGTGTAGACGCCGCTGCGCCGGTAGGTGTCGATGAAGTTCACGCCGGCGACGGCGACGTCGACGAGCACCTCGCCGGGCCCCGGGGAGGGGGCGGGGAGGTCGACGACCTCGAGGACGTCCGGTCCGCCGGCGCGCGCTGCCTGGATGGCTCTCATGCGCCCAGCCAACCACCGACGTGGCGTGCGGGCCACGGCCGGGCACGCGTGACGACCGCAGGGTGAGACGGTGTGCCCCTCGTCGGGCGATTCATCCCATGGGTGGCTACGGTCGTCATGTCACACGCCGGGGAGCTCGGTACACCGAGCTGAGAGGGCGGATGGGACACGTGCCCGAGCCGCCGACCCGCGAACCTGAACTGGGTCATGCCAGCGGAGGGAGCGTGGGAGCCCGCTCGCGGGTCCCCGACCCTGCCGTGCGCGCCCCGGGGCCCGCGCGCCCCCGGACGCCACGCGCCGGGACGTTCGTGCGCCACGGCGCGCCTCGGTTCGGCACGGCCCTCGAACGAGGAGCAACGCATGATCGCCGAGATCCAGGTCGCACCCCGCCGCGCGGGCCCGACCCCCACGCCCTACGCCCACGTCGACGCCGCGATCGCCGTCATCGCGGCCTCCGGCCTCACCTACGAGGTCGGCGCGATGGGCACGACCGTCGAGGGAGCGCCCGACGAGGTGTGGGCGCTCCTGCGCGCCGTCCACGACGCGACGCTCACGTCGGGCGCCGCCGCCGTGACGAGCCACATCAAGGTCGGCCAGGGGGCGCACGACGCAGGCCCGCGCATCGCCGACCTCGTGACGAAGCACCGGCCGTGAGGCTCCGGGCGGCGGTCCACGCGGTCTGGCCGCCCGTCGTGCTCGCCGCCGCGCTCCTGCTTCTGTGGGAGCGCGCGGCGCGCTCGGGGGCTCTGCCCGCGTTCGTCCTGCCCGCGCCGTCCGACGTCGCGCGCCGGGTCGTCGCCGACTGGCCGACGCTCCTGCCGCACGTCGGCACGACGCTCACCGAGGCCGCCGTCGGGCTCGCCGTGGGCGTCGTCGTCGGCGGTCTCGTCGCTGTCGCGATGCACGCCTCGACGTGGCTCGCGCGCGCCGTCGGCCCGCTCATCACCGTGACGCAGACGGTGCCGACCGTCGTCCTCGCGCCGCTGCTCGTCCTGTGGCTCGGCCTCGGGATGGCTCCCAAGGTCGTCGTCGTCGCGCTCACCGTGTTCTTCCCCGTCCTCGTCGCGGCCTCGGCCGCGATGCGCGACGCCGACGGCGCGCTCGCGGACATGGTCCGCGGGCTCGGCGGCGGACGCCTGCGCACGCTGCTCGTCGTGCGCGGGCCCGCGGCCCTGCCGGGCGCGCTCGCGGGCCTGCGGGTCGCCGCCGCGTACGCGATCGGCGCGGCCGTCGTCGCCGAGTACCTCGCGGCGTCGAGCGGCCTCGGTGTCGTCGTCCAGCGCGCCCGCAAGTCCTACGACGTCGAGCTCGTCCTCGTGGCGATCGCCGCCGTCTCCCTGCTCACCGCCCTCGTGTACGTCGTCGTCGACGGCGTGTGCCGAGCGGCGCTGCCCTGGCAGCGCCGCTGATCCTCGAAGGAGGCCCTCGTGGCCCGCACCAGCACCAGCAAGACCCGCCCCGCCCGTCGCACCGCCGCCGCGGCGCTCGCCGTGCTCGCCCTCGCCGTCCCCGCCGGCTGCGCGGGCGACGCCGAGGCCGGCACGGCCCAGGCGCTGCGGCCCGTCTCGATCGTCCTCGACTGGACGCCCAACACGAACCACCTCGGCCTCTACCTCGCGCTCGAGAAGGGGTGGTTCCGCGACGCGGGGCTCGACGTCACGATCGTCGAGCCGGGGGAGACCTCCGGGCTCCAGCTCGTCGCGGCCGGCAAGGCCGACATGGTCTTCTCGGTCGCCGAGGCGCTCGTCCCCGCCCGGGAGAAGGGAGCCGACGTCGTCGCGGTCGCGGCCGTCGTCCGGGAGAACACCTCGAGCCTGCTCTCGCTCGCCGCGGACGGGATCACGCGGCCGCGCGACCTCGAGGGCAAGCGCTACGGCGGCTATGGCGGCGCGCTCGAGAACGCGCTGATCGACGCGCTCGTCACGTGCGACGGCGGCGACCCCGCCAAGCTCGAGCGCGTGCCCATGGTGAGCGACGACCCGCGGATCGACCTCGGTCAGGACGCCTACGACACCACGTGGGTCTTCGAGGCGTGGGACACGATCCGCATGCGCGACGTCGACGGCATGGACGTCGCGACGCTGCCGTTCGCCGACTACACGGACTGCATCCCCAGCTGGTACACGCCGCTGCTCGCGGTGTCTTCGACAAAGCTCGCGTCCGACCGCGCGCTGCTCGACTGCACGCTCGACGTGCTGACACGCGGCTACCAGGAGTCGATGCGCGATCCGCAGGGCGCGGCGGACGCGCTGCTCGCGCATGTCCCGGAGCTCGACCGGGCGCTCGTCGAGCCGAGCGCGCACTACCTCGCGGAGCACTTCGCGCCCACGCCCGAGGACTGGGGCGTGCAGGACGCCGCGACGTGGGACGCGTTCGTCGCGTTCCTCACCGAGCACGACCTGGCGTCCGACGACTTCGACACCGACGCGGCGTGGACCGATGAGCTCCTCGGCTGACCTCCTCGCGGCGGACGTCGCCGACGGCACGCCCATACCAGGGCAGGGTGAGCCGCTCGTCGACGTCCGCGGGCTCACCGTGTCGCTCGGCGGCCGGGAGGTGCTCGGGGACGTCGACCTCACGGTGCGTGACGGCGAGCTCGTCGCGGTGCTCGGCGCGTCGGGCTGCGGCAAGTCGACGCTGCTGCGCGTGCTCGCGGGCCTCGAGCCGCGGGTGGCTCGCGTCGCCGCGGACGTGCTCGACGTCCCGCGGACGGGTGGAGCGCGGGACGTCGCGTGGATGCCGCAGCACGACGCGCTCCTGCCGTGGCGGCGGGCGCTCGGCAACGTCGTGCTCGGCGGCGAGGTGCGCCGACTCCCGCGTGCGGAGCGTCGGGAGCGGGCCGCAGTGCTGCTCGCGCGCTTCGGTCTCGCCGATTCCCTGCGCGCATGGCCGCACGAGCTCTCGGGCGGCATGCGCCAGCGCGTCGCGGTCGCCCGCACGGTGCTCGCGGGGCGCAGGCTGCTCCTGCTCGACGAACCCTTCGGAGCGCTCGACGCGCTCACCCGCCGTCGGACGGGGGCGTGGCTCGACGAGGAACGTCGGACGGGCGGCCTGGGCCGCACGCGCGCGGTCGTCCTCGTGACGCACGACGTCGAGGAGGCGGTTGCGCTCGCGGACCGCGTCGCCGTGCTCGGCGGGTCGCCCGCGGGGGTCGTCGCTGTCGCAGACGTCGCCGAGCTCGGCGTGTCGAGCGCGCGCCGGACCATGCTCGCATCGCTGTGAGCGGGCTCGGCCAGGGTCGTGGCCTGTTGCCGCGGTCCGGGCCGAGGCCTACGGTCGAGAGTGTCGGGATGCGGTCGAGCCGCGCCGCCCGGTGTCGTCCGGGACGTAGCCGTCCGCCCCGTGCCCATCGACGTACGGAGGAGAGAGGTCATGGCGACGACGACGAAGAAGAAGCCGAGGACGTCCGCGAAGGCCGGGGTGTCCCGGACCGTGAAGGTCGCGGCGGACGCGGGACCGCGGCGCACACGACGCGAGAACGCCGAGTCGGGGTTCCGGGCCTCGGAGCGGCTCACGGGGCATCTGCAGGCGGTGCTCGTCGACCTCGTCGAGCTGAGCCTCCAGGGCAAGCAGGCCCACTGGAACGTCGTGGGGGCGAACTTCCGCGACACGCACCTCATCCTCGACGAGATCGTCGACGTGGCGCGGGAGTCGAGCGACACGGTGGCCGAGCGGATGCGGGCGCTTCACGCCGTGCCGGACGGGCGTTCGGACGTCGTCGCCGCGTCGACGACGCTGCCCGAGATGCCGGGCGGCGAGGTGAGCACGGCGGCCGTCGTCGACCTCGTGACAGCGGCGATCGAGACGACGACGGCGACGATCCGTCGCGTGCACGACGAGGTCGACGAGGAGGACCCGACGAGCGCGGACGTGCTCCACGCGGTCCTCGAGCAGCTCGAGCAGTACGCGTGGTTCGTGAGCGCCGAACGGCGGGAACCGCGCGAGCTCTGAGAGGATCGGTGCACCGACCGGCCGCGACACGCGGCCGGTCGGTGCATGTTTATGCGTGAGCGTGTATGTTGATGCGCATGACGTTCTCAGTCGCCGTCGCCGGCGCCAGCGGATATGCCGGGGGAGAGATCCTCCGGATCCTCGCGGACCACCCCGAGGCCCGCATCGGCGCGCTCACCGCTCACTCCTCGGCCGGCCAGCCCCTCGGCCAGCACCAGCCGCACGTCCGCGCGCTCGCGGACCGCGTCCTCGAGCCGACGACCGCCGAGACGCTCGCGGGGCACGACGTCGTCATCCTCGCCCTGCCGCACGGCGCGTCCGGGGAGATCGCGGCGCAGCTGCCCACGGACACGCTCGTCGTCGACCTCGGAGCGGACCACCGCCTCGCCTCGGCGCAGGACTGGGAGGACTACTACGGCTCC
The DNA here is from genome assembly GCF_011300875.1 of Sanguibacter sp. HDW7. Lineage (NCBI taxonomy): Bacteria > Bacillati > Actinomycetota > Actinomycetes > Micrococcales > Sanguibacteraceae > Sanguibacter > Sanguibacter sp. HDW7. The sequence goes on from NZ_CP049862.1 coordinate 1,440,092, forward strand.
GCGCACGCGGGAACGTGGCCCTACGGCATGCCCGAGCTCCTCATTCCTGGCGGCGGCCGCCAGCGCGCGCACCTCGCCGGTGCACGCCGCATCGCCGTCCCGGGCTGCAACGTCACGGCCGTCACGTTCGGCCTCCAGCCGGGCGTCGCGGCAGGCGTCGTCGAGCCGACCGATCTCGTCGCGGTCCTCGCCAACGGATACTCGGGCGCGGGGAAGTCCCCGCGGACGCACCTGCTCGCCTCGGAGGCCCTCGGCTCGGCGTCGCCGTACGCGGTCGGCGGCACGCACCGGCACATCCCGGAGATCGCGCAGAACCTGCGCTCCGCGGGCGCCTCCGACGTGACGATCTCGTTCACGCCGACGCTCGTGCCGATGTCCCGCGGCATCCTCGCGACCGCGACGGCCCGCCTCGTCGACGCCTCGCTCACGGACGCGCAGGTGCGCGCCGCATGGGCCGACGCCTACGCCGACGAGCCGTTCGTCCACCTCCTGCCCGAGGGCGTGTGGCCGTCGACCGCGATGACGCTCGGTGCCAACACTGCTCTCGTCCAGGTGGCCGTCGACCGTCGTGCGGGCCGCGTCGTCACGGTCACCGCGATCGACAACCTCGTCAAGGGCACCGCGGGCGCCGCGGTGCAGTCCATCAACCTCGCCCTGGGTCTCCCCGAGACCCTGGGCCTCACCGTCCAGGGAGTTGCCCCGTGAGCGTCACCTCTGCCCAGGGCTTCCGCGCCACCGGCGTCACCGCCGGTCTCAAGGCGTCGGGCAAGCCGGACCTCGCCCTCGTCGTCAACGACGGCCCGCTCGACGTCGCGGCCGGCGTCTTCACGTCCAACCGCGTCGTCGCGGCGCCCGTCGTGTGGTCGCGCCAGGTCGTCGCGGACGGCCGTGCGCGCGCGATCGTCCTCAACTCGGGCGGTGCGAACGCGTGCACGGGCCCCGAGGGCTTCGCCGACACGCACCGCACCGCGGAGCACGTCGCGGCGCTGCTCGACGTCTCGCCGGGCGACGTCCTCGTCGCCTCGACGGGGCTCATCGGTGAGCGGCTCCCCATGGACGTACTCCTCGCGGGTGCGGACGCCGCGGCCGCAGGGCTCGCTGCCGACGGCGGTGACGCCGCCGCTGTCGCGATCATGACGACGGACACGGTCTCCAAGACGGCTGTCGTCACGGGCCCGGGCGGTGCCTGGACGGTCGGCGGCATGGCCAAGGGCGCGGGCATGCTCGCGCCGGGCCTCGCGACGATGCTCTGCACGATCACGACGGACGCGGTCGTCGACGCGGAGACGGCGCAGGCCGCGCTGCGTGCCGCGACGGCCCCGACGTTCGACCGCGTCGACTCCGACGGCTGCATGTCGACGAACGACACCGTCGTCCTCCTCGCGAGCGGCGCCTCGGGCGTCACCGCGAGCCTCGCCGAGCTCACCGAGGCGCTCACGGCCGTGTGCGCGGAGCTCGCCCGCAAGCTCGTCGCGGACGCCGAGGGCGCGAGCCACGACATCTCGGTGCGCGTCGTCGGCGCGACGAGCGAGGACGCGGCCGTCGCCGTCGCCCGCGCCGTGACGCGCTCCAACCTCTTCAAGGCTGCGATCTTCGGCAACGACCCCAACTGGGGCCGCGTGCTCTCCGCGGTCGGCACGGTTCCCGAGGACGTCGCCCCGTACGACGCGCTCGCGCTCGACGTGTCGATCAACGGCGTCCAGGTGTGCCGTGCGGGCGGCGTCGGTGAGGCCCGCACGCTCGTCGACCTTGCCGCGGACCGTGAGGTCCACGTCGTCGTCGACCTCCACGCGGGTTCCGCCGAGGCGACCGTGTGGACGAACGACCTTACGCACGACTACGTCCACGAGAACAGCGCCTACTCGACCTGATCCGGGCCGCCCCCGCACCCACCAGCCCTGCCACCGAACGGAGCCCCTCCCGTGACCGCACCTCTCGACCTCACGCCCGCCCAGCGCGCCGAGGTCCTCGTCGAGGCGCTGCCCTGGCTGCGCGACCTCGACGGCGCGCTCGTCGTCGTCAAGTACGGCGGCAACGCGATGGTCGACGACGCCCTCAAGGCGGCGTTCGCCGAGGACATGGTCTTCCTGCGCCAGGTGGGTCTGCGCCCGGTCGTCGTCCACGGCGGCGGCCCGCAGATCTCCGCGATGCTCGGCCGGCTCGGCATCGAGTCGGAGTTCCGCGGGGGCCTGCGCGTGACGACTCCCGAGGCGATGGAGGTCGTCCGGATGGTGCTCACGGGGCAGGTCTCGCGCGAGCTCGTGGGCCTCATCAACGCGCACGGCCCCTACGCGGTGGGTCTCTCGGGCGAGGACGGCGCGCTGCTCCAGGCGGAGCGGCGCACGGCGACGGTCGAGGGCGACCAGGTCGACGTCGGGCTCGTCGGCGACGTCGTCGCGGTCAACCCCCAGGCGGTGCAGGACCTGCTCGACGCGGGCCGCATCCCCGTGGTCTCGACGATCGCGCCGGACGTCTCGGACCCGACGCAGGTCCTCAACATCAATGCGGACACGGCGGCCGCGGCCCTCGCGATCGCGCTCGGTGCGCGCAAGCTCATCGTCCTCACGGACGTCGAGGGTCTCTACACGGCGTGGCCGGACCGCGGTTCCCTCGTCTCCGAGATCTCCTCGACCGAGCTCCGTGCTGTCCTGCCGTCGCTCGCGAGCGGCATGATCCCGAAGATGGAGGCGTGCCTGCGGGCCGTGGAGGGCGGCGTGTCGCGCGCGACGGTCATCGACGGCCGTGTCGCGCACTCGGTGCTCCTCGAGACGTTCACGGACGCGGGCAACGGCACCCTCGTCCACCTCGACCCCACGGAGGTGGTCGCGTGAGCGACCTCAGCACGACGACGACGAACCTTCCCGCGGCCGACGGCGAGGCGTGGACGCGCCGCTACGCGGGCGCGGTCATGGACACGTTCGGCACCCCCCAGCGCGTGCTCGTGCGGGGCGAGGGTGCGTACGTGTGGGACGCCGACGGCCGGCGCTACCTCGACCTGCTCGCGGGCATCGCGGTCAACGCGCTCGGTCACGGGCACCCGACGCTCACGGCGGCGGTGAGCGCTCAGCTCGGCACGCTCGGTCACGTCTCGAACTTCTTCGCGACGCCCGTGCAGGTCGCGCTCGCCGAGCGGCTCCTCGACCTCGCGGGCGCCCCGGAGGGCTCGCGCGTCTTCTTCGCGAACTCGGGCACCGAGGCGAACGAGGCCGCGCTGAAGATGTCGCGTCGCAACCGGCGTCCGGACGGCTCGGCGCGGCCGCGCGTGCTCGCCCTCGAGGGCGCGTTCCACGGCCGGACGATGGGCGCGCTGTCGCTCACGAGCAAGCCCCAGTACCGCGAGCCGTTCGAGCCGCTGCCCGGGGGCGTCGAGTTCCTTCCGTTCGGCGACGTCGAGGCCCTCGAGGCCGCGTTCGCGACCGACGGCGACCTCGTGGGCGCCCTCGTCCTCGAGCCGCTCCAGGGCGAGGCCGGCGTGCGGCGCCACCCCGCCGGCTATCTCGCACGGGCCCGTGAGCTCACGGCGGCGCACGGCGCGCTGCTCGTGCTCGACGAGGTCCAGACGGGCGCGGGCCGCGTGGGCCGTTGGTTCGCGTTCCAGGACCCGGAGATCGGCGAGGGCATCGTGCCCGACGTCGTGACTCTCGCGAAGGGTCTCGGCGGCGGCTTCCCGATCGGCGCGGTCGTCGCGTTCGGTGAGCGGGCGGCGACGCTCCTCGGCCGTGGCCAGCACGGCACGACGTTCGGCGGCAACCCGGTCGCGGCGGCGGCCGCGCTCGCGACGATCGGCGTCGTCGAGCGTGACGGGCTGCTCGCGCACGTCCGGGCGACGGGGGAGTACCTGCGCGCGCAGGTCGCGTCGTGCGGCAACCCGCTCGTCGTGGGTGCGCGCGGCGCGGGCCTGCTCGTCGCCGTCCAGCTTGCGGCTCCGGTCGCGGCCCAGGTCGCGGCCGCCGCGCTCGAGGCCGGCTTCGTCGTCAACGCGGTCGCTCCCGACGCCCTGCGCCTCGCGCCCCCGCTCATCCTCACGGGCGACCAGGTCGACGACTTCGTCGGCTTCCTCGCCACCTGCACCGTCCCCACCTCCGAGGAGCTCGCATGACCCGGCACTTCCTGCGCGACGACGACCTCAGTCCTGCGGAGCAGCGCGAGGTGCTCGAGCTGGCGCTCGAGTTCCACGCGGACCGCTTCCTGCGGACGCCGCTCAAGGGCCCGCGCGCGGTCGCGGTGCTCTTCGACAAGCCGTCGACGCGCACGCGCGTGTCGTTCTCGGTGGGCGTCGCGGAGCTCGGCGGCTACCCGCTCGTCATCGACGCGGCGGGCTCGCAGCTCGGCCGCGGCGAGCCGGTCGCGGACACGGCGCGCGTGCTCGGTCGCCAGGCGGCCGCGATCGTGTGGCGGACGTTCGGCCAGGCGCGCGTCGAGGAGATGGCCGCGTACGCGGGCGTCCCCGTCGTCAACGCGCTCACGGACGAGTTCCACCCGTGCCAGATCCTCGCGGACCTCATGACGATCGCGCAGCACCGCGGCGGCGTCGACGCCCTCGCGGGGCAGACGCTCGCGTACGTCGGTGACGGCGCGAACAACATGGCGCACTCCTACCTGCTGGGCGGGGCGACCGCCGGCATGCACGTGCGCATCGGCACGCCCGACGGCTACCTGCCGGATGAGCAGGTCGTCGCGGACGCGGCGCGCATCGCTGAGGCGACGGGCGGCTCGGTGCTCGTGACGAGCGACCCGGTCGCCGCGGTCGAGGGCGCCGACGCCATCGCGACGGACACGTGGGTGTCGATGGGCCAGGAGGACCAGCAGGCCGAGCGCGAGGCGCCGTTCGTGCCGTTCGCGCTCGACGCGACGCTGCTCGCGCACGCGAAGGCTGACGCCGTCGTGCTCCACTGCCTGCCCGCCTACCGCGGCAAGGAGATCTCGGCCGAGGTCCTCGACGGCCCGCAGTCGGTCGTGTGGGACGAGGCGGAGAACCGACTCCACGCGCAGAAGGCGCTCCTCACCTGGGTCCTGGAGCACGCGTGACGACCACTGACGACCGCGGTGCCACCGGCACTCCGTCGACCAAGGCGGCGCGGCACGCGCGCATCCGCGCGCTGCTCGTCTCCGAGCCGATCCACTCCCAGACGGAGCTCGCGGGTCGCCTCGCGGCCGACGGGCTGCAGGTCACCCAGGCGACGCTGTCGCGGGACCTCATCGAGCTGCGCGCGCAGAAGGTGCGCACGGCCGACGGCGTCTCGGTGTACGCGGTCCCGGGGGAGGGCGGCGACCAGAGCCTCCAGGCGTCGGCCGACGCGGAGTCGCTCGTCGCGCGCCTCGCCCGGCTGTGCGAGGAGCTGCTCGTCTCGGCGGAGACGTCGGGCAACCTCGTCGTTCTGCGCACCCCGCCGGGCGCGGCGCACTATCTCGCGTCGGCGCTCGACCACTCGGTCCTGCCGGGAGTCCTCGGCACGATCGCGGGCGACGACACGGTGCTCGTCATCGCACGTGAGGGCGAGGAGGGCGGCGCGGCCATCGCCGCGCGCCTCCTGCGGCTCGCCGAGGGCGGCTGACGGACACGGTCCGCCGGCACCCTTCATCCCTGACACACTTCACCCCAACCACAGCTTTCGAGAAAGAGAATCGCCATGACTGATCGCGTCGTGCTCGCCTACTCCGGCGGCCTGGACACCTCTGTCGCCATCGGCTGGATCGGGGAGGCGACGGGCGCCGAGGTCATCGCCGTCGCCGTCGACCTCGGTCAGGGCGGGGAGGACCTCGAGGTCATCCGCCAGCGAGCCCTCGACTGCGGCGCCGTCGAGGCGTACGTGGCCGACGCCCGTGAGGAGTTCGCGGCCGAGTACTGCATGCCGGCCCTGCGTGCCAACGCCCTCTACATGGACCGCTACCCGCTCGTCTCGGCGCTCTCGCGCCCGACGATCGTCAAGCACCTCGTCCGCGCCGCGCGTCAGTTCGACGCGACGACGGTCGCGCACGGCTGCACGGGCAAGGGCAACGACCAGGTGCGCTTCGAGGTCGCGACGACGTCGCTCGCCCCCGACCTCAAGACGATCGCGCCGGTGCGCGACCTCGCACTCACGCGCGAGAAGGCCATCGCCTACGCGGAGAAGCACTCGCTGCCCATCGCGACGACGAAGCACAACCCGTTCTCGATCGACCAGAACGTCTGGGGCCGCGCGGTCGAGACGGGCTTCCTCGAGGACATCTGGAACGGCCCGACGAAGGACGTCTACTCCTACACGGACGACCCGACGTTCCCGCCGGTCGCGGACGAGGTCGTCCTGACGTTCGAGCAGGGCGTGCCGGTCGCGATCGACGGCGTCGCGGTGACGCCGCTCCAGGCGATCCAGGAGATGAACCGTCGTGCGGGCGCGCAGGGCGTCGGCCGCATCGACATCGTCGAGGACCGTCTTGTCGGCATCAAGTCGCGCGAGATCTACGAGGCGCCGGGTGCGATGGCGCTCATCGCCGCGCACCAGGAGCTCGAGAACGTGACGATCGAGCGCGAGCAGGCCCGCTTCAAGCGTCAGGTCGAGCAGCGCTGGAGCGAGCTCGTGTACGACGGCATGTGGTTCTCGCCGCTCAAGAAGTCGCTCGACGTCTTCATCGACGACACGCAGCGCTACGTCTCGGGCGAGATCCGTATGACGCTGCACGGCGGCCGGGCGACGGTCACGGGCCGCCGCGCGGAGACGAGCCTCTACGACTTCAACCTCGCGACGTACGACGAGGGCGACTCGTTCGACCAGTCGCAGGCGAAGGGCTTCATCGAGATCTTCGGCCTCACGGCGAAGCTCGCGGCGGCGCGCGACGTGAAGTTCGGCAACGGCGTGGACTTCGGCACGGGGAAGCTCTGACGATGACGACGCACGACGAGGGTGCCCGGGTGAGCCTGTGGGGCGGCCGTTTCGCGGGTGGTCCGAGCCAGGCGCTCGCCGCCCTGTCGAAGTCGACGCACTTCGACTGGCGGCTCGCGGGGCAGGACATCGCGGGGTCGCGGGCGCACGCCCGCGTGCTCCACGCGGCGGGCCTGCTCGACGACGCCGAGCTCGCGACGATGCTCGACGGCCTCGACCGTCTCGCGGCGGACGTCGCGTCGGGCGCCTTCGTCGCTGCCGAGGACGACGAGGACGTGCACACGGCCCTCGAGCGCGGCCTCATCGAGCGTGCGGGGGCGGACGTGGGCGGCAAGCTGCGTGCGGGCCGTTCGCGCAACGACCAGATCGCGACGCTCACGCGCATGTACCTGCGCGACGAGGCGCGTGTCATCGTCGGGCTCGTGCTCGACGTCGTCGACGCGCTCGTCGCGCAGGCGGACGCGCATCCTGGCGCGGCGATGCCGGGCCGGACGCACCTGCAGCACGCGCAGCCCGTGCTGCTCGCGCACCACCTGCTCGCGCACGCGTGGCCGCTGCTGCGGGACGTCGAGCGCTTCGTCGACTGGGACGCGCGTGCTGCCCGCTCGCCGTACGGCTCGGGGGCGCTCGCCGGCTCGTCGCTCGGGCTCGACCCGGCGGCGGTCGCGGCGGAGCTCGGCTTCGACGGGCCGGTCGAGAACTCGATCGACGGCACGGCGTCGCGCGACGTCATGGCGGAGTTCGCGTTCGTCGCGGCGATGGTGGGTGTCGACCTCTCGCGTCTCGCGGAGGAGGTCATCATCTGGAACACGAAGGAGTTTGGCTTCGTGCGTCTCGACGACGCATTCTCGACGGGGTCGAGCATCATGCCCCAGAAGAAGAACCCGGACGTCGCGGAGCTCGCGCGCGGCAAGGCGGGGCGTCTCATCGGCGACCTCGCGGGCCTGCTCGCGACGCTCAAGGGGCTGCCGCTCGCGTATAACCGTGACCTGCAGGAGGACAAGGAGCCGGTGTTCGACCAGGTCGACACGCTCGAGGTCCTGCTGCCGGCGTTCAGCGGCATGGTCGCGACGATGACCTTCGACACGGAGCGCATGGCGTCGCTCGCGCCGCAGGGCTTCTCGCTCGCGACGGACATCGCCGAGTGGCTGGTGCGCGAGGGGGTCCCGTTCCGGGTCGCGCACGAGGTCGCGGGTGCGTGCGTCAAGGTGTGCGAGGACCGCGGGATCGAGCTGTGGGATCTCACGGACGAGGATCTTGCGGGAATCTCCTCGCACCTCACGCCGGAGGTGCGTAGCGTGCTCAGTGTCGAGGGTTCGCTCGCGTCCCGCGACGCCGTGGGCGGCACCGCCCCGGCGCGCGTGGCCGAGCAGCTCGAGGCGGCGCGTGCGCGGGCGACCGCGCTGCGCACGTTCGCGGAGGCCTGAGGCTTCCAAGATCCTGTCGCCGACGAGGGCGGGCCGGTTTTCCGGCCCGCCCTCGTCGCACCCGGGCCCTGAGGAGGAGCCATGCCTGTCCCGCACGACGTCGTCACCCGCCTTGCCGCCGCGATCGAGGCCGCGCCCGCGGGCCTCGCCGCGATGCGACTCGTGTGCGTCGACGGCCCGGCGGGTTCGGGCAAGACGACGCTCGCGGCGGCGCTCGCGCCGCACCTCGGCGCGCAGGTCCTCCACATGGACGACCTCTACGAGGGCTGGACGGGCCTCGAGCAGGGGCCAGAGCGGTTGCGCGAGTGGGTGCTCGAGCCGCTCGTGCAGGGCACGCCGGGTCGCTACCGGCGCTACGACTGGGGGCTGGGCCGTTACGTCGAGCGGCACACGGTGCCGCTCGGGGACTTCCTCGTCGTCGAGGGCGTGGGTTCGGCGAGCCTGCTCGCGGAGCCGTTCGCGCCGTTCGTCGTGTGGGTCGAGGCGCCTGACGACGTCCGCCTCGCGCGGGGCATCGCGCGGGACGGTGAGGCGATGGCGGAGGAGTGGCGACGCTGGATGGTCGCCGAGGCCGAGCACCACCGGGTGAACCGGACGCGCGAGCGTGCGGACGTCGTGCTCGACGGTGAGGGAAACGTCGTGGAGCCGGGGGCGCCGTGAGCGTGCCGGGCCCAGGCGGTTTCGTCGTCCCGGACCGCACGCTGCTCGCGTGTCGCGCGACCGAGGCGGTGCCGCTCCTGCTGGGCGCGCTGCTCGTCGCAGTGTCGGCCGAGGGGACTGTCGCGGTGCGGATCACGGAGGTCGAGGCGTACCAGGGCGTCGAGGACCCGGGCTCGCACGCGTTCCGCGGCCGGTCACGCCGCAACGCGGTGATGTTCGGCCCGCCGGGGCGCCTGTACGCCTACCGGCACCTGGGCCTGCACACGTGCGTCAACGTCGTGTGCGGTCCGGACGGCGAGGCGGCGGCTGTCCTGCTGCGGGCGGGCGAGGTCGTCGTCGGCGCGGATCTCGCGCGACGTCGCCGCACCGCGCGCGGCACGGCGCGGGCGGACGTCGACCTGGCGCGCGGTCCTGCGCGCCTCACGGTCGCGCTGGGCCTGGGGCCGGAGGCCGACGGCGCTGACGTGCTCGACCCCGCCGGCCGCATCGCGTTGCGGGTCCCTGCTGTGCCGGTCGACCCGTCGACGGTGCGGTCGGGACCGCGCGTCGGGGTGTCGGGGGAGGGCGGTGACGCCGGTCTGTTCCCGTGGCGCTTCTGGCTCGACGGTGAGCCGACGGTGTCCGCGTACAGGCGTGCGGCTCCGCGGCGTCGCGCAGGTGGGGCACAATCGACGGGTGCGCCGAGCGGCGCCCGAGATCTGAAGGAGTAGACGTGACCGACGTTCTTGACGAGCTCCAGTGGCGCGGGCTCATCGCCCAGTCCACGGACATCGACGCCTTGCGCAAGGCTCTCGAGGACGGCACCGTCACGTATTACTGCGGCTTCGACCCGACGGCGCCGAGCCTTCACCACGGTCACCTCGTCCAGCTCGTCCTGCTGCGTCACCTCCAGCTCGCGGGGCACCGTCCCATCGCGCTCGTGGGTGGCGCGACTGGCCTCATCGGTGACCCGCGCATGTCGGGGGAGCGCGTCCTCAACGACCGCGCGACGGTAGCCGAGTGGGTCGAGCGGCTGCGGGCGCAGATCGAGCGCTTCCTGTCGTTCGAGGGCGACAACGCCGCGCTCATGGTCAACAACCTCGACTGGCACGGCGGCCTCTCGGCGCTCGACTTCCTGCGGGACGTCGGCAAGCACTACCGCCTGGGCACGATGCTCGCGAAGGACACGGTTGCGCGCCGGCTGGCGTCGGACGAGGGCATCTCGTTCACGGAGTTCAGCTACCAGATCCTCCAGGGCATGGACTTCCTCGAGCTCAACCGTCGTCACGGCGTGACGCTGCAGACGGGTGGCAACGACCAGTGGGGCAACCTGCTCTCGGGCGTCGAGCTCGCGCGCAAGTCGGACGGGCTGGCGCTGCACGCGCTGACGACGCCGCTCATCACGAAGGCGGACGGCACGAAGTTCGGCAAGTCCGAGGGCGGCGCCGTGTGGCTCGCGCCGGACATGATGACGCCGTACGCGTTCTACCAGTTCTGGCTCAACGCGGCCGACGAGGACGTCGTGGGCTGGCTGCGGACGTTCACGTTCCGTACGCGGGAGCAGATCGCCGAGCTCGAGACCGCGGTCGCGGAGCGGCCGGCGGCGCGTGAGGCGCAGCGGGCGCTCGCGCTCGACGTGACGACGCTCGTCCACGGCGAGCGTGCTGCGCACCAGGCGATCGCAGCCTCGCAGGCGCTGTTCGGCCGTGGTGAGCTCGCGGAGCTCGACGACGACACTGTCGCAGCGGCGGTCTCGGGACTGCCGTCGGCGCCGGCGCGTGTCGGTGACGCGGTGGTCGACGTCCTCGCGGCGACGGGTGTTGTTGCCGGTCGCTCGGCCGCACGTCGTGCGATCGCCGAGGGCGGGGTCTACGTCAGCAACGTCAAGGTGATGTCGGAGGACGCGATCCTCACGGCGGACGACGTGCTCGCGGGCCGCTTCGTGCTGCTGCGCCGGGGCAAGAAGACGCTCGTTGTCGCGGAGATCGCTGACTGACGGACGAGGGTTCCGCACCTGGTCGGCACGGGCCGCCGCTCACCTCACGGGTGGGCGGCGGCCCGTCGCACATGACGGGTGGGATCGCGACGGGAGGTGGGAGCACATTCCTGTCGGACGTCTCCCGACGACTCCGCGCGTCTCCCGGGCACCGGAACGGGGTGCCGTCGCGGTCTGGCCGGAGCGAGAGTCGCGGAATCGCGAGGCTCAGCGGCACGTGTCCGCGGTCACACCCTGCGGGTTTGCCATCGCGGCACGCACTCGCCTAGAGTATTCCGAGTCAGCCCGCGAGGGTGGATGCGACACGCAGGGCCTCCGGGCCGGCGGACGCTCCCCGGAGGCGACACCCCCCCACAAGGCTCGGACAGCATTGTTGTCCCCTCGCGAGGGATCCGGTCTCGGAGCAGCAGTTCGGCAGGAATCGCAAGATCCCGCCGATTTGCACAGCGAGAAAAGGTCGGATAAGTTTGAACGGTTGCCTCCGAGCAGGACCCGCAAGGGAAGAGCAGAGGATGCGCGTCTGTTCCTTGAGAACTCAACAGTGTGCTTGATAGTCAATGCCAAATAACTCTCGTGCGAGAGGGATGCCGGCCGCTACATGGCGACCCGGTGCCTGATCGTTGAGATTCCTTTGGAATGGACCGACATGAGTCGGTCATTGCCAGTTTATTTGAACCTTCGGGTTCGCTTCGTATGGTTGTTAGTCCTTCGGGGCTGGCGCTAGACATTTACGGAGAGTTTGATCCTGGCTCAGGACGAACGCTGGCGGCGTGCTTAACACATGCAAGTCGAACGGTGACGGTGGAGCTTGCTCCGCCTGATCAGTGGCGAACGGGTGAGTAACACGTGAGTAACCTGCCCCTCACTTCGGGATAACCTCGGGAAATCGTGGCTAATACCGGATACGAGACCTGGCTGCATGGCCGGGTCTGGAAAGATCTATCGGTGGGGGATGGACTCGCGGCCTATCAGCTTGTTGGTGAGGTAACGGCTCACCAAGGCGACGACGGGTAGCCGGCCTGAGAGGGCGACCGGCCACACTGGGACTGAGATACGGCCCAGACTCCTACGGGAGGCAGCAGTGGGGAATATTGCACAATGGGCGAAAGCCTGATGCAGCGACGCCGCGTGAGGGATGAAGGCCTTCGGGTTGTAAACCTCTTTCAGCAGGGAAGAAGCGAAAGTGACGGTACCTGCAGAAGAAGCGCCGGCTAACTACGTGCCAGCAGCCGCGGTAATACGTAGGGCGCAAGCGTTGTCCGGAATTATTGGGCGTAAAGAGCTCGTAGGCGGTTTGTCGCGTCTGGTGTGAAAACCCAAGGCTCAACCTTGGGCTTGCATCGGGTACGGGCAGACTAGAGTGCGGTAGGGGTGACTGGAATTCCTGGTGTAGCGGTGGAATGCGCAGATATCAGGAGGAACACCGATGGCGAAGGCAGGTCACTGGGCCGCAACTGACGCTGAGGAGCGAAAGCATGGGTAGCGAACAGGATTAGATACCCTGGTAGTCCATGCCGTAAACGTTGGGCACTAGGTGTGGGGCTCATTCCACGAGTTCCGTGCCGCAGCAAACGCATTAAGTGCCCCGCCTGGGGAGTACGGCCGCAAGGCTAAAACTCAAAGGAATTGACGGGGGCCCGCACAAGCGGCGGAGCATGCGGATTAATTCGATGCAACGCGAAGAACCTTACCAAGGCTTGACATACACCGGAATCATGCAGAGATGTGTGCGTCTTCGGACTGGTGTACAGGTGGTGCATGGTTGTCGTCAGCTCGTGTCGTGAGATGTTGGGTTAAGTCCCGCAACGAGCGCAACCCTCGTCCTATGTTGCCAGCGCGTTATGGCGGGGACTCATAGGAGACTGCCGGGGTCAACTCGGAGGAAGGTGGGGATGACGTCAAATCATCATGCCCCTTATGTCTTGGGCTTCACGCATGCTACAATGGCCGGTACAGAGGGCTGCGAAACCGCGAGGTGGAGCGAATCCCAAAAAGCCGGTCTCAGTTCGGATTGGGGTCTGCAACTCGACCCCATGAAGTCGGAGTCGCTAGTAATCGCAGATCAGCAACGCTGCGGTGAATACGTTCCCGGGCCTTGTACACACCGCCCGTCAAGTCACGAAAGTCGGTAACACCCGAAGCCGGTGGCCCAACCCTTGGGAGGGAGCCGTCGAAGGTGGGATTGGCGATTGGGACTAAGTCGTAACAAGGTAGCCGTACCGGAAGGTGCGGCTGGATCACCTCCTTTCTAAGGAGCCACAACCCGCCCAGCCCTTGGCTGGTGATCGGGTCAGTGCCACGCTCGAGCCGTACGTGCTCGAGGTGGACGCTCATGGGTGGAACATTGACTCTCGCCTCCCCGCATAGGGGGTGGGCGCTGCTAGTACGCTCCAGCTTCGGTTGGGGAAGGAACGCGGTGGTCACCTCGGTGGGGTGGATCAGGCACGCTGTTGGGTCCTGAGGGAACAGGCCCACACCCTTTCGGGGTGTGTGGAGGTACCTCTCGGACCGCGCCGGCCGGCGAACCCCAGCCCTACTCCTTGTGAGTTCGGGCTGGAGGCGCCGGGCATGGGTGCGCGGGGCCGGTGGTTGCTTGAGAACTGCACAGTGGACGCGAGCATCTTTGTAATTCAAAGATCTTTATCTTTGGTATCTGCAATAGCTGTTGTTCAAGTTTCTAAGAGCACATGGTGGATGCCTTGGCACTAGGAGCCGATGAAGGACGTCGTAGCCTGCGATAAGCCTCGGGGAGTTGGCAAACGAACCGTGATCCGAGGATGTCCGAATGGGGAAACCCACCTGGAGTCATGTCCAGGTACCCTCACCTGAATATATAGGGTGAGCGGAGGGAACGCCGGGAAGTGAAACATCTCAGTACCGGCAGGAAGAGATATTCCGTGAGTAGTGGCGAGCGAAAGCGGATGAGGCCAAACCGTACGCGTGTCAAAGCCGGCAGGCGTTGCGCGTACGGGGTTGTGGGACCCTTCAGGACCAGCTGCCGCTGGTCCAGGGAGTCAGAAAGTCGCGTCATAGTCGAAGGATCTGGAGAGGTCCGGCACAGAGGGTGAGACCCCCGTAGACGAAATGGCGTGACCTCCCGAGGGTGTTCCCAAGTAGCACGGGGCCCGAGAAATCCCGTGTGAATCCGTCGAGACCACTCGATAAGCCTAAATACTACCTAGTGACCGATAGCGGACCAGTACCGTGAGGGAAAGGTGAAAAGTACCCCGGGAGGGGAGTGAAATAGTACCTGAAACCGTGTGCTTACAAACCGTGGGAGCCTCCCTAGCAGGGGTGACCGCGTGCCTTTTGAAGAATGAGCCTGCGAGTTAGTGCTCAGTGGCGAGGTTAACCCGTGTGGGGAAGCCGTAGCGAAAGCGAGTCCGAATAGGGCGATCATAGTCGCTGGGTCTAGACCCGAAGCGGAGTGATCTACCCATGGCCAGGTTGAAGCGCGGGTAAGACCGCGTGGAGGACCGAACCCACCTAGGTTGAAAACTGGGGGGATGAGCTGTGGGTAGGGGTGAAAGGCCAATCAAACTCCGTGATAGCTGGTTCTCCCCGAAATGCATTTAGGTGCAGCGTCACGCGTTCCTTGCCGGAGGTAGAGCTACTGGATGGCCGATGGGCCTCACCAGGTTACTGACGTCAGCCAAACTCCGAATGCCGGTAAGCCAGAGCGTGGCAGTGAGACTGCGGGGGATAAGCTCCGTAGTCGAGAGGGAAACAGCCCAGACCACCAGCTAAGGCCCCTAAGCGTGTGCTAAGTGGGAAAGGATGTGGAGTTGCACAGACAACCAGGAGGTTGGCTTAGAAGCAGCCACCCTTGAAAGAGTGCGTAATAGCTCACTGGTCAAGTGATTCCGCGCCGACAATGTAGCGGGGCTCAAGTACACCGCCGAAGCTGTGGCATTCACACTTTCGCTAGGCCTTCGTGGTCCAGGCGTGTGGATGGGTAGGGGAGCGTCGTGTGGGCATTGAAGCTGCGGGGTAACCCAGTGGTGGAGCCTACACGAGTGAGAATGCAGGCATGAGTAGCGAATGACGGGTGAGAATCCCGTCCGCCGAATGACCAAGGGTTCCAGGGCCAGGTTCATCCTCCCTGGGTTAGTCGGGACCTAAGGCGAGGCCGACAGGCGTAGTCGATGGACAACGGGTTGATATTCCCGTACCGGCGAAGAGCCGCCCAGATCGAATCCGGTGATGCTAAGCGCCCGAGCCGGCACCATGTTCCCTTCGGGGGACCGGTGCTCCGGTGAGGCCGCGAACCGATCCGGTAGTAGGTCAGCGCGAGGGGTGACGCAGGAAGGTAGTCGAAGCACGGCGATGGTAGACCGTGTCCAAGGCTGTAGGGCGAACGGTAGGCAAATCCGCCGTTCATGTGCCTGAGAGCTGACGGGGACCGTTAAGGGAAGTCGATGATCCTATGCTGCCTAGAAAAACCTCGGCGCGAGGCTCCAGCCGCCCGTACCCTAAACCGACTCAGGTGGTCAGGTAGAGAATACTAAGGCGACGAGAGAATCGTGGTTAAGGAACTCGGCAAAATGCCCCCGTAACTTCGGGAGAAGGGGGGCCTGAGGCGTGAACCTGCTTGCCAGGGGAGCGTTTGAGGGCCGCAGAGACCAGGGGGAAGCGACTGTTTACTAAAAACACAGGTCCGTGCGAAGTCGCAAGACGATGTATACGGACTGACGCCTGCCCGGTGCTGGAAGGTTAAGAGGACCGGTTAGCTCTCTTGAGCGAAGCTGAGAATTTAAGCCCCAGTAAACGGCGGTGGTAACTATAACCATCCTAAGGTAGCGAAATTCCTTGTCGGGTAAGTTCCGACCTGCACGAATGGCGTAACGACTTCCCCGCTGTCTCAACCGCGAACTCGGCGAAATTGCAGTACGAGTAAAGATGCTCGTTACGCGCAGCAGGACGGAAAGACCCCGGGACCTTTACTATAGCTTGGTATTGGTGTTCGGTGCGGCTTGTGTAGGATAGGTGGGAGACTGTGAAGCCGGCACGCCAGTGTCGGTGGAGTCATCGTTGAAATACCACTCTGGTCGCTCTGGATACCTAACCTCGGTCCGTGATCCGGATCAGGGACAGTGCCTGGTGGGTAGTTTAACTGGGGCGGTTGCCTCCTAAAATGTAACGGAGGCGCTCAAAGGTTCCCTCAGCCTGGTTGGCAATCAGGTGTCGAGTGCAAGTGCACAAGGGAGCTTGACTGTGAGACTGACAGGTCGAGCAGGGACGAAAGTCGGAACTAGTGATCCGGCGGTGGCTTGTGGAAGCGCCGTCGCTCAACGGATAAAAGGTACCCCGGGGATAACAGGCTGATCTTGCCCAAGAGTCCATATCGACGGCATGGTTTGGCACCTCGATGTCGGCTCGTCGCATCCTGGGGCTGGAGTAGGTCCCAAGGGTTGGGCTGTTCGCCCATTAAAGCGGTACGCGAGCTGGGTTTAGAACGTCGTGAGACAGTTCGGTCCCTATCCGCTGCGCGCGTTGGAAATTTGAGAAGACCTGTCCCTAGTACGAGAGGACCGGGACGGACTAACCTCTGGTGTGCCAGTTGTTCCGCCAGGAGCACGGCTGGTTGGCTACGTTGGGAAGGGATAACCGCTGAAAGCATCTAAGCGGGAAGCCTGCTTCGAGATGAGATTTCCGTGCCCCTTTGAGGGTGAGAGGCTCCCAGTAGACCACTGGGTGGATAGGCCGGATGTGGAAGCGAGGACGAAAGACTCGTGGAGCTGACCGGTACTAATAGCCGATGACTTGATACAACAGTTTTTATGCTACGCGTCCACTGTGCGGTTCCCGGGTCATCACCGGTGTGTTGATAACCCCATAGAGTTTCGGCAGTCATAGCGTGAGGGAAACGCCCGGTCCCATTCCGAACCCGGAAGCTAAGCCTCATAGCGCCGATGGTACTGCCCTGGTGACGGGGTGGGAGAGTAGGACGCTGCCGGACATTCATTCGCGAAGGCCCACCCCGTTTCGGGGTGGGCCTTCTGCGTTTCCCGACCGTTCGCCCGCGCGTGCAGGTCGCGGGGATCCATGGTCCTTGAGCGGTGCCCAGTGACCCCGGCGACCGAGCGGGCCCTGTGGCCCTGTGGCCGGTGACCGGGCGCCGACCGCGACGTGTGCGCCGGCGCGCCCACTCCGTCCACAGCGTCCGAGCGTTGCTCGCCTGCACGGTCAGCGACGGACTGACGCATCCCGGCCATTCGATGGGTGGAGCGCGTCCTTTCATCGAGGGCATGGACCGGCGGACGCCGGTGCTCGTGGTTCGAGTACGGCTCGACCTGTGGGAGCGGGGGGCGGCGTGCACCGCACCTAGGGAGCGGGGGCGGCGTGCACCGCCGTCGGCCGTGCGCTGGCCGTCGTGACGCGCGTGACTGTGCTGAGCGCCCCAGGTGTGGTGGCGTGATGAGACAATGCATTGATAACAACATCGTGGAAGGAAGCGACCAACGTGAACGATCAGCAGGCTGGCGGCGACCGTCAGGATCGACGCCCCGAGCGCGGCGACCGCAGCTACCGCGGAGGCCGTGAGCAGGCAGGCCGTGAGGATCGGTCCGGAGCTCGCGGTGGTGACCGCCGCGAGGGTGGCTTCCGTGGGAACCGTGAGGGTGGCGAGCGTCGCTACGGCGACCGCCCCGCCTACGGCCAGCGTGATGGTGACCGTCGTGAAGGCGGCTTCCGCGGCGGTCGCGACGGTGAGCGTCGTGAAGGTGGCTTCCAGGGCAGCCGCGACGGTGGCTTCCGCGGTTACCGCGACGGGGGCTCCCGCGACGACGCTCCTCGTGAGGGCGGCTTCCGCGGCAACCGAGAGGGTGGAGAGCGTCGCTACGGCGACCGCCCCGCCTACGGCCAGCGCGACGGTGGCCGTCGCGAAGGTGGCTTCCAGGGCAACCGCGACGGTGGCTTCCGTGGCGGTCGCGACGGAGCTTCCCGCGACGGCGCACCGCGTTCGGGTGGCTTCCAGGGCAACCGTGAGGGTGGCGAGCGCCGCGAGGGCGGTTTCCAGGGCAACCGCGAGGGCGGTTTCCGTGGGAACCGCGAAGGTGGTGAGCGTCGCTACGGCGACCGCCCCGCCTACGGCCAGCGCGACGACCGTCGCGAGGGCGGCTTCCGCGGTGCTCGCGACGGTGCACCGCGTGACGGGGCTCCTCGTGACGGTGCTTCTCGTGAGGGGGGCTTCCGCGGCAATCGTGAGGGCGGTGAGCGTCGCTACGGCGACCGACCCGCCTACGGCCAGCACGACGGCGAGCGTCGTGAAGGTGGCTTCCAGGGCAGCCGCGACGGTGGCTTCCGGGGCACCCGCGACGGCGCCCCTCGTGAGGGCGGTTTCCGTGGCAACCGAGAGGGTGGTGAGCGTCGCTACGGCGACCGCCCCGCCTACGGCCAGCGCGACGGTGACCGTCGTGAAGGTGGCTTCCAGGGCAGCCGCGACAGCGGCTTCCGCGGTGGCCGCGACGGAGCTCCCCGAGACGGCGCACCGCGTTCGGGTGGCTTCCAGGGCAACCGTGAGGGTGGCGAGCGCCGTGAGGGTGGCTTCCGTGGGAACCGTGAGGGTGGTGAGCGTCGCTACGGCGACCGCCCCGCCTACGGCCAGCGCGACGGTGGTCCTCGCGAGGGTGGCTTCCGTGGTGGCCGTGAGGGTGGCTCCCGTGACGGCGGCCCCCGCGAGGGTGGCTTCCGCGGTGGCCGCGACGGTGGTGAGCGCCGCTTCGGCGAACGCCCGTCGCACGGCCAGCGTGACGACCGTCGTGAGGGCGGCTTCCGCGGCGACCAGGCACGTGGAGATCGGGCGCACGGCCCGGCCCGTGACACGTCGGACCGGCACGAGGTGCGCCGTGACACGCCCCGCGACACCATGCGCGACGACCGCCGCGAGGTTCCCGCGGGTCCCGAGATCCCCGAGGACGTGACGATCGGCGAGCTCGACCGTGAGGCGCGGGCCAACCTGCGCTCGCTCTCGAAGCAGAACGCGGAGACCGTCGGCCGCCACCTCGTCATGGTCGCGCGCCTCTTCGACATCGACCCCGAGCTTGCCTACGAGCACGCTGTCGCTGCGGTCGCACGCGGTGGTCGCGTCGACATCGTTCGGGAGACCGCGGGTCTCGCCGCGTACCGCACCGAGCGCTACGCCGAGGCGCTGCGCGAGCTGCGCACCGTGCGTCGGCTCAACGGCTCGTCCGAGCACCTGCCCGTCATGGCGGACTGCGAGCGCGGGCTCGGGCGTCCCGAGCGTGCGATCGCGCTCGCGCAGACGCCCGAGGCCGAGACGCTCGACACCGAGGGACGCGTCGAGCTCGCGATCGTCGTCGCCGGTGCCCGCATGGACCTCGGCGAGACCGACGCCGCGCTCGTGACGCTCGCTGACATCGATCTCACCGGCGTCGCGCGCGTCCAGCAGGTGCGCGTGCTGCAGGCCCGCGCCGACATCCTCGAGTCCGTAGGACGCGACGAGGAGGCCGCCGCCACGCTCGAGGGCGTCACGCCGGCCGAGCTTGCCGCCGCGATCGGCGAGATCGAGCTCGACGAGGACGTCGTCGTCCTCGACCTCGACGACCTCGAGCCGGAGGAGGACGAGGACGCGGACGCGGAGGATGCGTCTGCCGACCTCACCCCTGACGATGATGAGGTTGACGTCGCCGACGAGGCCGTTGAGGCAGGCGACGACATCGACGCCGTGGACGACGGCGCCGAGGCGGACACGCTCAGCACGGACGACGACGCCACGGACGACGACGCCGACGCGGACGAGTCCGGCGCCATCGGCGACGAGCCCGAGGCGACCGACGACGAGGAGCGCGCGTGAGCGCGGGTCTCATCGGGTCCGCCGCACCTCTTGCCGAGGCCTTCGACCTCGCGCTCGTCGATCTCGACGGAGTCGCCTACCGCGGCCCGCTGCCTATCGACCACGCGGCGCCGAGCCTCACGGGCGCGCGCGCCCGAGGCATGCGGCTCGTCTTCGTGACGAACAACGCGTCGCGCGAGCCCGAGGACGTCGCCGGCCAGCTCACGGGCCTCGACATCCCGACGTCGCCCGACGAGGTCATGACGGCCGCGCAGGCGGCCGCCCAGGTCCTCGCGGGCCGGCTCGAGCGTGGCTCGAAGGTCCTCGTCGTCGGCGGGGCCGGCCTGCGCACCGCGGTGCGCGACGTCGGCATGACGATCGTCGCGTCGGCCGACGACGCGCCCGACGCGGTCGTCCAGGGCTTCGCGCCCGACCTCGCGTGGAAGGACCTCGCCGAGGCCGCCTACGCGGTGGGCAAGGGCGCGTGGTTCGTCGCGTCGAACCGTGACCTCTCGCTGCCGACGGCGCGCGGCTACGCTCCCGGCAACGGGGCGCTCGTCGGCGCGGTCGTCGCGGCGACGGGATTCGAGCCCGACTCCGCAGGCAAGCCGTCACCGCGCATGTACGAGCTGGCAGTCGAGCGTGCCGGGGGAGCCCGACCGCTCGTCGTCGGCGACCGCCTCGACACGGACCTCGCCGGTGCCCGCTCCGGCGGGTACGTCGGGCTCCACGTCCTCACCGGCGTGAGCACGGCGCGCGACGACATCCTCGCTGAGCCGCACCTGCGGCCCCACCTTCTCGGCGAGGACCTGCGCGCGCTGCTCGTCGCCCACCCCGAGCCCGTCGTCCGCGACGGCTGGTGGACGAGCCGCGGCATCGCCGCACGGGTCGAGGCCGGCCGGCTCGAGCTCGACGACACGCGCGGTGACGCCGACGCGGAGCCCGTCGACCTCGTGCGTGCGGCCTGCGCGGCTGCATGGGAGTCGGCCGACGCGGGCGCCCCGCTCGACCCGTCCGTCGTGCCCGACCTTCCCGTCGGCAGCCACTGAGCAGCACCAGGACGGCCCTGTTCCCACAGCGACCTGTGGGAACAGGGCCGTCCTGCACGTCGTCCGCTAGCGTGGACGCGCACCACAGAACCACCGAGAGGACACCGAGGACATGAGCGACGGCCCCACCGGCGACGCGACGGTCGACGCGGCGCTCGCGCCGCTCGCCGACCTCGCCGCGCGCCCCCTCGCCGAGCACCCCGGCGTGCTCGAGGACGTCCACCGCACGCTTCACGACCACCTCGCCGACGAGCCCGACGCGCCCGGCGAGGCGCGCCCCCGACCGTGAGCCTCCCCGTGCCTCCCACCTCGACCGGCGGCGTCCCGACCGACGCCGACGGGGCCCACGAGCGTCTCGACGTCGCGCTCGTCGCGCGGGGCCTGGCCCGCTCCCGCGCCCGCGCCTCCCAGCAGGTCAAGGACGGCCGCGTCCACGTCGACGGCGTCCTCGCGTCGCGGCCCGCGCAGCCCGTCGGTCCCGACGCCACGCTCACGGTCGACGACGCACCTGACGGCGAGCTCGTCTCGCGCGCCGGCGGCAAGCTCGTCGGCGCGCTCGCCGCGCTCGACAGGCTCGCGGCGACAGGAGTCCGCACCCCCGGGCTGCGAGGCCTCGACTGCCTCGACGTCGGTGCGTCGACGGGCGGCTTCACGCACGTCCTGCTCGAGCGCGGTGCGCGCGCGGTCGCCGCGATCGACGTCGGCCACGACCAGCTCGTCCCCGAGCTCCGCCGCGACCCGCGTGTCACCGTCCGTGAGGGACTCAACGCGCGCGAGCTGCGCGCTGAGGACCTGCCGTTCGAGCCCGCTCTCGTCGTCGCTGATCTCTCCTTCATCTCCCTCACCCTCGTCCTGCCCGCCGTCCGCGCCGCGGCCCCGGACGCCGAGCTGCTCCTCATGGTGAAGCCGCAGTTCGAGGTCGGTCGCGCGCGGCTCGGACGTGGCGGCGTCGTCCGCGACCCCGAGCACCACGTGGACGCGGTGCTCGACGTCGTCGCGTGCGGCGCCGAGCACGGGGCGCGACTGCGCGGCGTCGTCGCGTCGGCCGTCCCCGGGCCAGCAGGAAACCGAGAGTTCTTCTGCTGGTTCTCCCCGGACGCGCCGCACGACCCGCACGCGGCACGCACGGACGCGGCGGCCGCGGTGCGCGCCGCGGTGGCAGACTCGTCCGGGGCGACCTTTCGCACGGTCGGCATCCCTTCGCACGACCGAGATGGACGGTGAGCACATGACCCGCACCGCGATCGTCGTCGCCCACGGCGGGCGGCCCGAGGCGCTCGTCGCGCTCCGGGAGACGCTCCACGAGCTGGCGGCGGCGGGCTTCGAGGTCGTGCTGCACGACGACCACGAGCGCCTGCCCGTCCACGGCGACCTCCAGGGCAGCCGGCACGACAGCATCGGCGACGCCGAGATCGTCGTCGTCCTCGGCGGCGACGGCACGATCCTGCGCGCCGCCGAGCTCACGCGCGGCACGGACGTGCCGATCCTCGGGGTTAACCTCGGTCACGTCGGGTTCCTCGCTGAGGCCGAGCGAGAGGACCTGCGCGCAGCCGTCCATCGGATCGGTGCGCGCGACTACGAGGTCGAGGAGCGCGGGATCGTCGAGGTCTCCGTCCGCACCCCCCAGGGCGACGTCCTCACCGGCTGGGCGCTCAACGAGGCGACGGTCGAGAAGGCGGACCGCGAACGCATGATCGAGGTTGTCGTCGAGGTCGACGGACGACCTCTGTCGTCGTTCGGCTGCGACGGTGTCATCGTCGCGACGGCGACAGGGTCGACCGCGCACGCGTTTTCCGGCGGCGGCCCGGTCGTGTGGCCCGACGTCGACGCGATGCTGCTCGTCCCGCTCGCCGCGCACGCGCTCTTCGCGCGCCCGCTCGTCGTCGGGCCCCGCTCCGCGTTCGCGATCGAGGTCGTGCCCGACTCCCAGACGTCGGGCGTCCTCACGCTCGACGGCCGACGCCGCGTCGACGTCGCGCCCGGCTCGCGTATCGAGGTGACGCTCGGGACCGACCGCGTGCGGCTCGCGCGCCTCAGCCACGCGCTCTTCAGCGACCGGCTCGTCAACAAGTTCGACCTTCCGGTCGTCGGCTGGCGAGGCGCAGCGCGCGCCTCGGCCGAGCACCGCAGCACGACCCCCGTCGCACCCGACCAGGAGGCATGAGCGTGCTCGAGGAGATCTCGCTCGAGAACATCGGCGTCATCACGCATGCCCGCATCCCGTTCGCTCCCGGCCTCACGGCGATCACGGGGGAGACGGGCGCGGGCAAGACCATGCTCCTCACGGGGCTCGACCTCCTCATGGGCGGCAAGGCCGACGCCGCGAGGGTCCGCACGGGCACCGAGCGCGCAGCGGCCGAGGGTACCTTCGTGCTGCCCGCCGGATCGGCCGTGCGCGAGCGCGTCGAGGACGCCGGCGGCGAGCTCGACGACGACGGTGCACTCGTCGTGCTGCGCACCGTCGCCGCCGCGGGCCGCTCGAGGGCGCACCTCGGCGGCCGGACCGTCCCGCAGACCGTGCTCGCGGAGATCTCGGGCGAGCTCGTCACCGTCCACGGGCAGGCCGACCAGCTGCGGCTGCGTTCGCCGAGGCGGCAGCGAGAGGCTCTCGACTCCTACCTCGGCCCTGACCACCTCGCGCTCCTCGGCCGCTACCGCGACGCCTGGACGGAGCGTGCCGCGGTGCTCGAGGAGGCCGCGCGCCTCGTCGCCGAGCGCGACGACCGTGCGCGCGAGGCCGAGCTGCTGCGCCTCGGTCTCGCCGAGATCGAACGGGTCGACCCGCGCGCGGGGGAGGACTCTGAGCTCGACGCGCTCGTCGAGCGGCTGAGCAACGTCGAGGAGATCCGCCTGCGCGCGGCCGAGGCGCACGCCGCTCTCGTCGGCGACGAGTCCGGCGAGGACCGGCCCGACGCCGTCGCGCTCGTCGACCACGCGCGCCGGGCGCTCGACCACGCGGGGGAGCACGACGCGGAGCTCGCGGGGCTCGCTGCCCGCATCGCGGAGGCGGGCTACGCGCTCGCCGAGGTCGCCGCCGAGCTCTCCTCCCACCTAGCCGGGCTCGAGGCCGACCCGGCCGCGCTCGAACGCGCCCACGAGCGACGCGCCGAGCTCACGACGCTCACCCGGTCCTACGGCGCCGACGCGGCCGAGGTCCTCGCGTGGGCCTCGCGCGCCGGCCTCCGCCTCCTCGACCTCGAGGGCGGCGACGAGCGGATCGTCGTCCTCGGTACCCGCCGCGACGAGCTCGACGCGCTGCTCGGGGAGCTCGCGGAGACGCTCGGCGCCGCGCGCAGGCGCGGCGCGGAAGACTTCGCGGCGCGCGTCACCGCGGAGCTCGACGGCCTCGCGATGGCCGGTGCCCGGCTCGTCGTCGACGTCGCGACCACCGCGCCCGGGCCGTACGGGGCCGACGACGTGACCATCTCCCTCGTGCCGCACGCCGGAGCCCCCGCGAGCCCGCTCGGCCGCGGCGCGTCGGGCGGCGAGCTCTCGCGCGTCATGCTCGCGGTCGAGGTCGTCCTCGCGGCGAGCCCCGGCGGCGAGACGCCGTCGTTCGTCTTCGACGAGATCGACGCCGGCATCGGTGGACGCGCCGCGCTCGAGGTCGGGGCGCGCCTCGCGCGGCTGGCACGCGACGCGCAGGTCGTCGTCGTCACGCATCTCGCGCAGGTCGCCGCGTACGCCGACCAGCACGTCGTCGTGACGAAGTCGACGGCCGCGGACGGAGATGTCGTCACGCAGTCCGACGTCCGCACCGTGACCGGCGACGACCGTCTCGCCGAGCTCGCACGGATGCTCTCCGGCCAGGACTCGGCGGTGGCGCGCACCCACGCGGCGGAGCTCCTGCGTGCCGCGGTCGTGGGATGATGACCTCGATGAGACTCACCTTCCGCCGGGGAGAGATCCCCGAGCCCACCACCGGCATCCTTGGCCCCGTCCGTGTCGACGCACGGACGAAGGACCTCACCAAGCGCCTCCGCCCCGGCGACGTCGCTGTCATCGACCACCTCGACATCGACCGCGTCGCCGCCGAGGCGCTCGTCGCCGCGCGCCCCGCCGCGGTGCTCAACGCTGCGCGCTCCATCTCGGGGCGCTACCCGAACCTGGGGCCGGAGATCCTCCTCGCCGCGGGCATCCCGCTCGTCGACGACCTCGGCCCGGACATCATGACGATGCCCGAAGGCCGCAAGGTCCGGCTCGACGGCGCGTCGGTGTTCCTCGGCGACGCCTTCGTGGCAGAGGGAGTTCTCCAGGACGAAGAGATCGTCACGACCGCACTCGCCGAGGCGCGCGAGGGCCTCTCCGCACAGCTCGAGTCGTTCGCCGCGAACACGATGGACTACCTGCGCCGCGAGCGGGAGCTCCTGCTCGACGGCGTCGGTGTGCCGGACATCAGCACGACGATCGAGGGCCGCCAGGTGCTCATCGTCGTCCGCGGCTACCACTACCGCGAGGACCTCGCGACGCTGCGCCCCTACGTGCGCGAGTACCGGCCCATCCTCATCGGGGTCGACGGCGGAGCCGACGCGATCCTCGACGAGGGATGGAAGCCCGACCTCATCGTCGGTGACATGGACTCCGTCTCCGACAAGGCGCTCACGTCTGGTGCCGAGATCGTCGTCCACGCCTACCGGGACGGTAAAGCGCCGGGCCTCGAGCGTGTCGAGCGCCTCGGTGTCCACCATGTCGTGTTCCCCGCGACGGGCACGAGCGAGGACGTCGCGATGCTCCTCGCCGACGACAAGGGCGCCGAGGTCATCGTCGCGGTCGGCACGCACGTCACCCTCGTGGAGTTCCTCGACAAGGGGCGCTCGGGCATGGCCTCGACGTTCCTCACCCGGCTGCGCGTCGGCGGCAAGCTCGTCGACGCGAAGGGCGTCTCGCGCCTCTACCGCCAGCGGATCTCGAACCTCCAGCTGACGATGCTCGTCGTCGCCGGTCTCGTCGCCCTCGTCGTCGCGCTGCTCTCGACGGCCGCCGGCCAGACGATCTTCGGGCTCGCAGGCGCCCAGGTCGACGACGTCTGGAGCTGGTTCGTCGGGCTCTTCTCCGGGCCGTGAGCCCCCGCAACTCCGTGACGCCCAGCCCCCTGACCCGAGGACCTCTCCAGCCGTGATCGACTTCCGCTACCACCTCGTCTCGCTCATCTCCGTCTTCCTCGCGCTCGCCGTCGGCATCGTCCTCGGCGCGGGCCCCCTCAAGGAGGCGATCGGCGACCAGCTCACGGGCCAGGTCGAGACGCTGCGCGCCGACAAGGAGAAGCTCCGCGAGAAGCTCCAGGAGACCGAGGGGAACGTGCAGACGCGTGACGCGTTCCTCGCGGCGACCGCGTCGCAGCTCACGGCGGGCACGATCGCGGGCCGCCGTGTCTCGTTCGTCGAGCTCGCCGACACGGACGACGCCGTCGTCGACGCGCTGACGACGTACCTCGTCGCGGCCGGCGCCGAGGTCTCGGGCAGCGTGCGGGTCTCCGACCAGTGGACGAGCGAGGGGCAGGCGCGCTACCGCCAGGCGCTCGTCCCGTCGCTCTCCGACTACCTGCCGGAGACTGCGGGCGGCGGGTCCCACGACGCGGACCTCGCGCGGGCGCTCGTGCTCTCGCTCGTCCAGCTCGCGCACGAGGGTGACGCGTTCTCTGCCGACGCCCTCCAGCTGCAGCGGCTGCTCTCCGCCGGCGACTTCGTCACGTACTCCGAGGACCTCGCGCCCGCCGACATGATCGTCATCCTCGCCCCCGGTGCGCCGGAGGCCGACGTGACGCCGTCGTCACCGAGCACGCAGGACGCGACGACGCTCCTCATCCAGGCGGAGCTGCCGCGCGCCGCGGTCGAGCTTGCCGAAGGGGCTGTCGTCGCGGGCGATCGCACGTCGCCGCTGCTCAAGGCGATCATCGGCGGCGACGACGCGAGCTCCGTGTCGACCGTCGACGACGTCGGCGAGCTCACCGGTCAGATCTCGGTGCCTCTCGCCCTCGCGGCGCGCGCCGCCGGCACCGTCGGCCACTTCGGCACGACTGAGGGCTCGACCGCGGTCGTCCCGACCGTCGTGCGGCTCGCCGAGGTCGACCGCACGGCACGCCGTGCGGCCGCACCCGAGGTGCCCACGACCGACGAGCCGACCGACGGTGCGACGGACGGTGCGACGGATGGCGCGACGGACGGCGCGACCGACGGCGCGACCGACGGGGCCGAGGGATGAGCCTGCGCCGCGCGCTCGGCACCGTTCTCGGAGCCGTCACCGGTGCCGTGAGCACGCGCGTGTCGCGCTCCGTGCTCGACGGTGCGACCGCCGACCTCGACCCCGCGACGTGGGCACGCACGAACTACGCGGGCCGCAAGGTCGACCTCAAGGCTGGCCCCGCGCTCGCCGCAGGACTCGCCGACGCCGCGCTCGCCGCTGGCCTCCTCGCCGGTGCGCCGCGCACCGGCGTCGCGCACGCCGTCGCGACCCTCGGCGCGGGTGCCGTGGGCCTCAACGACGACCTCCGCGAGGCCCCCGAGGACCGCCGCAAGGGACTGCGCGGCCATCTCGGCGCGCTCCGTGAGGGGCGCGTGACGACCGGGGCCGTGAAGATCGCCGGGATCGGCGCGTCCGCGCTCGTCGCCGCGCTCGTCGTCGACGGTGATCGCGGACAGCGGGGCGGCGCACGCCGGTGCGTCGACGTCCTTGTCGACACCGCGCTCGTCGCGGGCTCCGCGAATCTCGTCAACCTGCTCGACCTCCGTCCCGGACGCGCGCTCAAGGCGGGAGCCGCGACGTCGCTCGCACTGTCGCTCGGTGGCCAGGGGCTCGCGGCGGCGCCCGCGCTCGGCCCGATCGCGACCGCGGTGACGGCTGACCTCGAGGAGGACGACATGCTCGGGGACTGCGGCGCCAACGCGCTCGGCGCCCACCTCGGCGTCGCCGCGACAGGCCTGCCGCTGCCCGTGCGAGCCGCGATGCTCGCGGGCGTCGTCGGCCTCACGCTCGCCTCCGAGCGCGTGAGCTTCTCCGCCGTCATCGAACGCACGCCCGTGCTCGCCGCGGTCGACGCCTGGGGCCGACGGCGGTGACAGCCGAGTCGCGCCGACGGCTCGCCGGGAGCCTCGTCGGTGCGGCGGCGCTCATCACGGCAGTCACGGTCCTCTCCCGCGTCCTCGGCTTCGTCCGGTGGGTCGCGCAGGCAGGAACCGTCGGCTACGACGCGGTCGGCACGGCCTATGCGTCCGCCAACACCGTACCCAACGTCCTTTTCGAGATCGTCGCGGGTGGTGCCCTTGCGGGCGCGCTCGTCCCGCTGCTCGCGGTTCCGCTCGCGCGCGGCCTGCGCACCGAAACCGACCGGACCGCGTCGGCCGCGCTCACGTGGGCACTTGCCGCGCTCGCGCCGGTCGCGCTGCTCGTCCTGGTGCTCGCGGACCCCGTCGCGCGTGTCCTCGCGCCCGACGACGCGGCTACCGTCGAGCTCACGGCGACGTTCCTGCGGATCTTCGCCCTGCAGGTGCCGCTGTACGGCGTCGGCGTCGTGCTCTCGGGCGTCCTCCAGGCGCAGAAGCGGTTCTTCTGGCCCGCATTCGCGCCCGTCCTCTCGACGCTCGTGGTGCTCGGCGCGTACGGGCTGTTCGCTCTCACCGCCGAAGGCCACCAGGGCGACCCGTCGGCGCTTCCGGACGCCGCCGTCGCGTGGCTCGCCTGGGGGACGACCGCCGGTGTCGCAGCGATGAGCTTCCCGCTGCTCGTGCCGGTGCTGCGCTCGGGGGTCCGCCTGCGGCCGACGTTCTCGTTCCCGGAGGGCGTCGCCGCACGAGCACGCAGGCTCGCGGGCGCGGGGGTCACGGCGCTGCTCGCTCAGCAGCTCGCGGTCGTCGTCACGCTGAGGCTCGCCGGCACGTACGGCGGCACGGGCACGTGGCCCGTCTTCCAGTACACGCAGGCCGTCTACCTGCTGCCCTACGCGGTGCTTGCGGTGCCGCTCGCGACGAGCGTCTTCCCGCGACTCGCTGAACGTGCAGGGGACCGCGACAGCCATGGGTTCTCGGTGCTCGCCGCGCGCACGACGCGCGCCGTCGCGACGCTCGCGGGACTCGGCGCCGTCGCCCTCGTCGCCGCGGCGCCCGCGGTCGCCGTCGCGTTCGGCCGCGTGGGCCACGGCCAGGATGCCGTCGTCGCCGCCATGGGGCCTGCTCTCACGGCCATGGCGCCCGGCCTCGTCGGATTCTCCGTGCTCTACCACGCGACACGTGCGCTCTACGCGCTCGAGCGCTCGCGCTCGGCGATGCTGGCCGGCTCGCTCGCGTGGGGTGTCACGGCAGTCGTGTCCTTCGTCCTCGTCGTCACGACGACCGACGGCGCGGCCGACGCCCCCGGAACGCTGCTCGCGCTCGGGGCCGGCAACGCCGTGGGCATGACCGCGGGCGGCCTCGTCGCGCTCGTCGCGCTGCGGCGCGACCTCGGCGCCGAGGTGCTCTCGGGCGTCCTGCGCACGGTCGGAGCCATCGCCGTCGGCGGGGCCGTCGCGTCGTGGGTCGGCCGAGCCGTCACTGACGCGGTCGTCGGTGCGGACGCGTCGCTCACCGCAGCGATCAGCGGGGGCGCGGCGGGTGGCCTCGTCGCGGTCGTCGTCCTCGCGCTCGTCCTGGCCGTCGCCGACCTGCGCACGCTGCGCGCCGTGCTCGCACGGCTCAGCCGTGGCAGGGTGGCGTCATGACCTCGGCGGGCGACCTCGACGTGCGTGGCACTCGCGTGCTGCTCGTGCTCGGCACGAGTGCGGGCGGCGTCGTGCGGCACGTCGCGCAGATCGGAGAGGAGCTCGCGTCCGCGGGCGCGCTCGTCCGGGTCGCGGGCCCCGCGTCGGTCTCGGGCTCGCTCGGTGACCTGCCGTGGACGGAGGTGCCGATCGCTGCGCGGCCCGGGCCCGGAGACCTTCCGGCGATAGTCCGGCTGCGCGGAGTTCTCGGCGGCGCTGACGTCGTCCACGCGCACGGGCTGCGCGCGGGCGCGTTCGCGGTGATCGCCGCGCGGACCCGTCGGCGGCGACCGCGCGTCGTCGTGACGCTCCACAACCTTCCCGTCGGTGGCAGGGCCGTCCGCGGGATCTCGGAGGTGCTCGAGCGTGTCGTCGCGCGTGGCGCCGACGCGGTCCTCGGCGTCTCGGGCGACCTCGTCGAGCGTTCCCGGGCGCGAGGTGCGCGCAGCGCCGCGCGGGCGCTCGTCCCGGCGCCGACGACGCGCGTCGTCGCGGCGGACCGCGCGGGCGTGCGGACGGCGCTCGGGCTCGCGCCCGAGGCTGCGCTCGTCCTCACGGTGGCCCGTCTCGCCCCGCAGAAGGGCCTCGGGACTCTTCTCGAGGCCGCGGGCGTGCTCGCAGGGCTCGCCGAGGGTCGGGACGTCACGTGGTGCGTCGCAGGCGGCGGCCCGCTGCTCGACGGGCTGCGCGCCGACGCTGCGCGCCTCGACGCTCCGGTGAGGTTCCTCGGCCCGCGGGACGACGTCCCCTCGCTGCTCACGGCCGCCGACGTCGTCGTCTCGACCGCCGTGTGGGAGGGGCAGCCGATCGCCGTGCAGGAGGCGCTGCGTGCGGGCTGCGCGCTCGTCGTCACCGATGCCGGGGGGACCCGCGAGGTCGTCGGCGACGCCGCCGTCCTCGTCCCCGTCGATGACCCCACCGCGATCGCGACCGAGGTCGCCGCGGTGCTCAGCGACCCGCTCCGGGCCGCTGACCTGCGACGGGACGCGCTTGCGCGCGCCGCGTCGCTTCCGACGCCGGCCGCCGTGCTCGGTCAGCTCAGCCAGGTCTACGCGGGTCATCACCTCCGCGTGTGACATCGTTCGCACCGCGCGCCGTCCCCGGATGCGCCAGGTAGTTGTTAGAGTGGAGTTCCGTGGCAGAGCATGCGAACCGACTCTCCGGGCGGTCGGAATCTACGACCCGGCACATCTTCGTCACGGGAGGCGTCGCCTCCTCACTCGGCAAGGGGCTGACCGCCTCGAGCCTCGGTCGCCTGCTCCGTGCACGCGGTCTCCGGGTCACGATGCAGAAGCTCGACCCGTACCTCAACGTCGACCCGGGAACGATGAACCCGTTCCAGCACGGTGAGGTCTTCGTCACCGAGGACGGTGCCGAGACCGATCTCGACATCGGTCACTACGAGCGGTTCCTCGACGTCCCGCTCTCGGGCAAGGCGAACGTCACGACCGGCCAGGTCTACTCGAACGTCATCGCCAAGGAGCGCCGCGGCGAGTTCCTCGGCGACACCGTCCAGGTCATCCCGCACATCACCGACGAGATCAAGTCGCGCATGCGTGCGCAGGCGAGCGACGACGTCGACGTCATCATCACCGAGATCGGCGGCACCGTCGGCGACATCGAGTCGCAGCCGTTCCTCGAGGCCGCACGCCAGGTGCGCCACGAGCTCGGCCGTGACCTCGTCTTCTTCCTCCACGTCTCGCTCGTGCCGTACATCGGCCCGTCGGGGGAGCTCAAGACGAAGCCGACGCAGCACTCCGTCGCCGCGCTGCGCTCGATCGGCATCCAGCCCGACGCGCTCGTCCTGCGTGCCGACCGCGAGCTGCCCGACTCGATCAAGCGCAAGATCGCTCTCATGTGCGACGTCGACAACGAGGCCGTCGTCACGGCCGCGGACGCGCCGAGCATCTACGCGATCCCGCGCGTCCTGCACTCCGAGGGCCTCGACGCGTACGTCGTGCGCCGCCTCGGCGTGCCGTTCCACGACGTCGAGTGGGCCGAGTGGGACACGCTCCTCACGCGCGTCAACCAGCCGACCCACCAGGTCGAGGTCGCGCTCGTCGGCAAGTACATCGACCTGCCCGACGCGTACCTCTCCGTGACCGAGGCGCTCCGCGCCGGTGGCTTCGCCAACGACGCCAAGGTGACGATCCGCTGGGTCGCGTCCGACGAGTGCCAGACGCCGCAGGGTGCGCAGGAGGCGCTCGAGGGCGCCGACGCGATCCTCGTCCCCGGCGGGTTCGGCGTGCGCGGCATCGAGGGCAAGATCGGCGCGCTGCGCTGGGCCCGTGAGAACAAGGTCCCGACGCTCGGCATCTGCCTCGGCCTCCAGGCCATGGTCATGGAGTACGCGCGCAGCGTCCTCGGCCTCGAGGGCGCGTCGTCCTCGGAGTTCGACGTCGACACGCTGCACCCCGTCGTCGCGACGATGGAGGAGCAGCAGGCGTTCGTCGACGGCGCGGGCGACCTCGGCGGCACGATGCGCCTCGGCGCGTACGACGCGGTCCTCGCCGAGGGCTCGGTCGTCGCGGGTGTCTACGGCGCGACGGAGGTCTCCGAGCGTCACCGCCACCGCTACGAGGTCAACAACGCCTACCGCGAGCAGATCGCTGCGGCCGGCCTCGTCTTCTCGGGCACGTCGCCCGACGGCGGTCTCGTCGAGTTCGTCGAGCTCCCCGCCGACGTCCACCCGTACTACGTCTCGACGCAGGCTCACCCCGAGTTCAAGTCGCGCCCGACGAAGGCGCACCCGCTGTTCTCGGGCCTCGTCGCTGCCGCGATCGCGGCGCAGGACTGACGTGGACGACCCGCTGTTCGACCGGCTTGCTCCCCGTCCCACGACGGGGAGCAAGCCGGTGCACCGCGGATACGTGTGGGACGTCGTGGCCGACGATGTCGACCTGGGCGACGGCGTCGTCGTCACGCGCGAGGTCATCGACCACCCTGGGGCGGTCGCTGTCGTCGCGCTCGACGACGAGGGTCGCGTCCTGCTGCTCAAGCAGTACCGGCACCCGGTGCGCTCGGAGCTCTGGGAGCCGCCCGCGGGGCTGCTCGACGTCGCGGGCGAGGACGCATGTCTCGCCGCGCAGCGCGAGCTCCTCGAGGAGGCCGACCTGCGCGCCGCGCGCTGGGACGTGCTCGTCGACTACTACACGACCCCGGGCGGCTCGAACGAGGCGCTGCGGGTGTTCCTCGCGCGCGAGCTCTCGGTTGTGCCCGAGGCCGAGCGGCACGTCCGCGAGGACGAGGAGCGCGACATGGTGCCCGTGTGGCTGCCCGTCGAGGAAGCCGTCGACGGGGTGCTCGCGGGACGGCTGCACAACCCGTCGACGGTCGTCGGAGTGCTTGCGCTCCACGCGGCTCTCGCCGCGGACCTCGCGACGCTGAGGCCGTCCGACGCGCCGTGGCCGCAGCGGCGTCCCGGTCCGCCGCCGGGCACTCGCTCGATCGGCTGACACCGTCCTCTGACAAGGCTGCTCTGACACCTCGACGAGCCCGGACCCGCATGCGGGTCCGGGCTCGTCGTCCGTGCAGGGTTGCTTGCGCCTGCGCACCACCGGGAGGTGCGTGGGCGCAACCGTCCGGTCCGCGCTCGACGGTGCGGCCGGATGGTGGCGTCCAGGCACCCCGGCGGGGTGCCTGGACGCGATGAGCCGTTCGCTCAGTCCTCGTCGAAGGCCGCGTGCTCCGCGTACGCGAGCAGCACGTCGCGCACGTAGGCCGCGCCGTCGGTCCCGCCGTACGCGGCCGCGAAGCGCTCGTCCGCGACATACATCTCCGCGAGCCCCGTGAAGTACCCGCGGCTCACCCGCGGTGCGGCCGGGCGCAGCCACGCGTGGTGGCGGGCCGCGACCTCGGCTGCCTCGGCGTCGGCGGGGGACACCCCGCGCGTCGCGAGGTCGGCGAACGCGTCCGCGATCGCGCGCTGCTCGGCCTGGAAGCCGGCCCGGCCCTCGTCGCCGAGGTCACGCCACCAGCGGTCCGAGCTTTCCCACGCGTCACGGCCCCAGCGGGCCGTCACCTCCTCGGCATGGACCGTGTGGTCGAAGCCGTCGAACATCTCCTCGGGCACGAGGTGCCCTCCTTCCTGTCGTCCTGCGATCGTGTGCCGCACCGCCGCGATCCGTCGCTCGAGGCGGCCGCGCTCGGCGACGAGCTCGGCGAGGTGCCGCTCGAGCGCGGCAGCCTCGTCGGTGTGCCCGTCGAGCGCGTCGGCGATCGCCGCGAGGCCGAGGCCCAGGTCCCTCAGCAGCAGGATGCGCTGCAGGCGGACGAGGGCGTCGGCGTCGTAGAAGCGGTAGCCGTTCGCTCCGGTGCGTGACGGCGGCAGAAGGCCGATCGCGTCGTAGTGCCGCAAGGTGCGGCTCGTCGTGCCCGTGAGTCGTGTGAGCTCGTGGAGCGACCACTCGGTCGCAGACGTCGTGCGCATGTTGCCTCCTTCGTCGTCGTCCACCATGCAACAGGTTGACGTCGCGTCAGAGTCAAGTGCTCGGCTCGAGGAGCTCTCAGGCGATGTCGGCGACGAGCGGCGATGTGGGCGCGAGCGCAGGACGCACGCGCGAGGAGAGCACGAGGCGCACGACGACGGCCGTCGTGAGGGCCGCGCCGAGCATGTGGAGCAGCACGAGCACGATCGGCAGACCCGCGAAGTACTGCACATAGCCGATGACGGCCTGGAGCGTGACGACACCCGCGACCTCGCGCAGCGCGTGCAGCGGACGGACCAGCTCGAGCCGGTCCTCGGCCGGGACCCGACGGACGGCCCGCAGGACGACGACGGCGAACGCCACGACGACCGCGATGTACAGCCACACGCTCATCCCGTGGAGCTTCGCCGCGTGCGCGGGGTCGAGCGCGAAGCGATAGCCGACCTCCTCGTCGCCCGAGTGGGGGCCCGCACCCGTTGTCAGGACGCCGAGCACGAGCATCGGCACCGCGAGGATGCCCGAGGCGAGCGCGAGCGCCCGCCCCGGCGCCGGCACGACGACGCGCCCGGGCGCGTCGCCCTCGCCCGCGCGCACGAGCAGGTACGTCGAGACCGCGACGAGGACGAGGGAGAGGAACATGTGGGAGCCGACGATCGCCGGGTGCAGGTCGACGAGCACCGTGATGCCGCCGACGACGGCCTGGACCGCGACGAGGACGATCGGCGCGAAGCCGAGCACGCGCAGCACCTTGGCGCGGTCGCGCATACGCCACAGCGCGACGGCCACGAGGACCGCCGTGATCGACACGACGCCCGTGAGCGTGCGGTTGCCGAACTCGATGGCCGAGTGGAACGCCGTCTCCGGGTGGTAGACGGGGACGAAGCTCCCCGGCTCGCACTGCGGCCACGTCGAGCAGCCGAGCCCCGACCCCGTGAGTCGCACGAGCCCGCCCGTGACGATGATGCCGATCTGCGCGGCGAGGTTCGCGACGAGGATGCCGCGGCGATGGCCGTCGACCCACGCGAGGAACCGCTGCAGGAGCGTCGGGCGCCTGGTGGGCGCGGTGGGGCTGGCGGTCGTCGAGGGCGTCGTCACGGCCCCTACGCTATGCCCGCGCGCCCGCGCGAGGCCACCTGCGCCGCGCCCGCGTGGGACATGTCACGGGAGGGCGTCGTGCCGGGGACACCGGTGCTGGTCAGGACCAGCGGAACGTGCGGTTCGTCGCCCACGTGAGCAGGCCCGTCCAGCCGAGAAGGGTGACGATGTCGCGCCATGCGACGCCGTCGCCGAACGCTCCGCGCAGGGCCTCGCCGAGCGCGCCCGACGGGAGCAGACGCGCGATCTCACCGCCGACGCCCGGCAGCCAGTCCGTCGGGACGAGCACACCGCCGACGAGCGTGAGGGCGATGAGCAGGATGTTCGCGAGTGCGAGCACGGCCTCGAAGCGGAGCGTGCCCGCGACGAGCATCGCGAGGGCCGTGAACACCGCCGTGCCGAGCACGCCGACGCCCGCCGCGACGAGCACCTCGAGGGGCGCGGGGCGCCAGCCGAGGCCGACGGCGACGCCGCCGAGGACGACGGCCTGGACGGCCTGGAGGACGAGCACCGCGCAGACCTTGCCGCCGAGCAGGCCGACGCGCCCGAGGGGGGTCGTCGCGAGGAGGCGCAGCACGCCGCCACGCCGGTCGAAGGACGTCGCGATGGCCGGCGACGTGAAGGCCGCGGCCATGACTCCCATCGCGAGGACGCCCGGGGCGACGAGGTCGACGCGCGGCCCGTCCGCGCGGGCGAGGTCGACGACGTCGAACGCTGCGAGGGCGACGAGCGCGACGAGCGGCATGAGGATCGTCACCATGATCTGCTCGCCGTTGCGGAAGATCGACGCGAGCTCGAACGCGGTCTGCGCGCGGAGCCGGTCGAGGACGGGTGCGGCGCCAGGGTGCGCGGGGGCGGTCATCGCATGGTCCGTCCGGTGAGGTCGAGGAAGAAGTCCTCGAGCGAGCGGCTGCCGAGGTCGAGGCGCGTGACGAGCACGTCCTCCGTCGCGCAGAGCGCGAGGACGGCCGCGAGGGCGGTCGGGTCGACGGGCCCATGGACGCGCAGGGACGTCGCGTCGGGGGAGTCGACCGTCCAGCCGTCGCCGAGGTGCGCGCGCAGGCGCGCGGCCGTCCCGTGCGGCAGGGGAGCGGCCGTCGTGAGCGAGGCGACCTGGTCGGAACCGGTCGACGTGAGCTCGGCCGGGGAGCCCTGGGCGATGACGCGGCCGTGGTCGACGACGACGACGTCGTCGGCGAGCTCCGCGGCCTCGTCCATGAGGTGCGTCGTGAGGATGACCGAGGTGCCCTGCGCGCGCAGCGACCGCACGAGCTCCCACACGGCGAGCCGGCTCTGCGGGTCCATGCCCGCGCTCGGCTCGTCGAGGAAGACGACCTCGGGACGTCCGACGAGCGCGCACGCCATCGCGAGGCGCTGGCGCTGGCCGCCCGAGAGGCGTCGGACCGTCGTCCGGGCGAAGGTGGCGAGGCCGAGGCGCTCCGTGAGGTCGGCGACGGGCCACGGGTCGCGGTACATGCGGGCGACGTGCGCGAGGACCTCCGCGGCGCGCTTCTGCGCGGGGAGGCCCGAGTCCTGGAGCATGACGCCGACGCGGGGGCGCAGCGCGACCGCGTCGGTGCGCGGGTCGAGGCCGAGGACCCGCACCGAGCCCGCGTCCGGTGTGCGCAGGCCCTCGCAGCACTCGATCGTCGTCGTCTTGCCGGCGCCGTTGGGGCCGAGGACGGCGGTCACGGCGCCGCGCGCGGCGCGCAGCGTGAGCTGGTCGACGACGGCGGTGCCGCCGTAGCGCTTGACGAGGCCGGTCACCTCGACGACGGGATCTGCTGTCACGGTCGGCAAGTCTAGGGGGCTGGTCGCCACCTGTGCTCGGGCGGGGCGCCCCCGGACGACACGCCGAGCGCCGATGTGTCCCACACCACGTCGTGCGCGGTGAGCGTCTCAGGCGCGGGAGACGCCGCCCGAGAGCGGCGGGATCGTGCGGATACGCGACGGGACCAACGTCCTCAGGTGAGGCTCACCTTGCTTGCGGCAGGCCATTTAGGGCAGGACACTGTTGCCTATATCGATGTCGGCACGTGGAAGGGGTGTGCGCATGACCGTCGACCACGACGCGCGGCTGACCGCGCCTGCGGGCGAGCACAGCACGCGCGACCGCGTGCTCGAGCTCGTCGTCTCCGACGGCCCCGTGAGCGCCGCCGACCTCGGGCTTCGGCTCGACCTCACGTCGGCCGCGATCCGCCGGCACATCGCGAGCCTCGAGTCCGACGGCCTCGTCACGGTCCACGAGTCCGGGCACACCGGCCAGCGTGGGCGCCCCGCGCGCCGCTACGTCGCCACCGGTTCCGCCCAGGACTCCCTCGCCGCCGGCTACTCGCAGTTCGCCCTCCAGGTCATGAACCACCTCGAGGCCGTCGGCGGCCCGAGCGCCGTCACGTCGTTCGCGGCCACGCACGTCGCCGAGCGCGAGGCGCGTTACGCCGAGGTGCTCACCGCGACCGACCCGGCCGCCCGCGTCCAGCAGCTCGCCGAGGCGCTCACCGAGGACGGCTTCGTCGCCTCCGTGCGCCCCGTCCCCGGCACGCAGATGGTCCAGCTGTGCCAGGGGCACTGCCCCGTGCAGCACGTCGCCGCCCGCTATCCGCAGCTCTGCGACGCCGAGATCGCCGCGTTCTCGCGGCTCCTCGGCACCCACGTGCAGCGCCTGTCGACCCTCGCAGGCGGCGCGCACGTGTGCACCACGAACATCCCGGTAGGGCCGCCGCCCGGCGTCCCGCCGGACGACGGGACCGCGGCGCACGCCGCACTCGTCACGACCACCACCGGGACCCACCACCGGCCGACAGGCCGGACCGCGGAAGGAATGAGATGACCGCACCCACCGAGAACGTCGCGGAGCAGGACGCTCCCGCGACCGACGAGGAGATCATCGCCTCGATCGGCGCCTACGAGTACGGCTGGCACGACTCCGACACCGCCGGCGCGCTCGCGCAGCGCGGCCTCTCCGAGGACGTCGTCCGCAACATCTCGGCGCTCAAGAGCGAGCCCGAGTGGATGCTCAAGACGCGCCTCAAGGCGCTGCGCCTCTTCGACCGCAAGCCCATGCCGTCGTGGGGTGCCGACCTGTCCGGCATCGACTTCGACAACATCAAGTACTTCGTGCGTTCGACCGAGAAGCAGGCGACCTCGTGGGAGGAGCTCCCCGAGGACATCAAGAACACGTACGACCGCCTCGGCATCCCCGAGGCCGAGAAGCAGCGCCTCGTCGCAGGCGTCGCCGCTCAGTACGAGTCCGAGGTCGTCTACCACCAGATCCGCGAGGACCTGGAGGAGCAGGGCGTCATCTTCGTCGACACCGACACGGGCCTGCGCGAGTACCCGGAGATCTTCGAGCAGTACTTCGGCTCGGTCATCCCCTCGGGCGACAACAAGTTCGCCGCGCTCAACACCGCCGTGTGGTCGGGCGGCTCGTTCGTCTACGTCCCCCCGGGCGTCCACGTCGAGATCCCGCTCCAGGCCTACTTCCGCATCAACACGGAGAACATGGGCCAGTTCGAGCGGACGCTCATCATCGCTGACGAGGGCTCCTACGTGCACTACGTCGAGGGCTGCACCGCGCCGATCTACTCGTCCGACTCGCTGCACTCGGCCGTCGTCGAGATCATCGTCAAGAAGAACGCCCGCGTGCGCTACACGACGATCCAGAACTGGTCGAACAACGTCTACAACCTCGTGACGAAGCGCGCCACGGCCGCCGAGGGCGCGACGATGGAGTGGGTCGACGGCAACATCGGCTCCAAGGTCACCATGAAGTACCCGGCGATCTACCTCCTCGGCGAGCACGCACGAGGCGAGACCCTCTCGATCGCGTTCGCGGGCGAGGGCCAGCACCAGGACGCCGGCTGCAAGATGGTCCACGCCGCGCCCAACACGTCGTCGTCGATCGTCTCGAAGTCCGTCGCCCGTGGCGGCGGCCGCACGTCCTACCGCGGCCTCGTCCAGGTTCTCGAGGGTGCCAAGCGCTCCGCGTCGACCGTCCTCTGCGACGCCCTGCTCGTCGACCAGATCTCGCGCTCCGACACCTACCCGTACGTCGATGTCCGCGAGGACGACGTGTCGATGGGTCACGAGGCCACCGTCTCCCGCGTGAGCGAGGACCAGCTCTTCTACCTCATGTCGCGCGGCATGGAGGAGACCGAGGCCATGGCGATGATCGTCCGCGGCTTCGTCGAGCCCATCGCGCGCGAGCTCCCCATGGAGTACGCGCTCGAGCTCAACCGCCTCATCGAACTCCAGATGGAAGGTTCCGTCGGCTGATGACCACCGCCACCCCCACCAACCTCAGCACGGACCACTCGCGCGCGACCGCCGACGGTGCGCACACGCACGGAGCGGTCGTCCCGCAGGGCTCGCGCGCCGAGCGCGTCACGTCCTTCGACCTCGCGGACATCCCCGTCCCCACGGGCCGCGAGGAGGAGTGGCGCTTCAGCCCCGTCTCCCGCCTGCAGCCGCTCTTCTCCGAGACGATCGAGGGCCACGGCGTCCAGACGACCGTCGTCGCCGCGCCCGAGGTCACCGTCGAGATCGTCGGCCGCGACGACGAGCGGCTCGGCGCGGCCGGCCGCCCCGGCGACCGCGCAGCTGTCACCGCGTGGAACACGTTCGCCGAGGCGACCGTCGTCACCGTGCCCGCCGAGCAGGTCGCGTCCACCGCGACGTCGATCCGCGTCCAGGGCATCGAGGGTCAGGGCGACGTCGCGACGTCGAACCACCTCCTCATCCGCGCGGAGCGCCACGCCGAGGCCGTCGTCGTCATCGACCACGTCGGCGACGCGCTGCTCAACCAGACCGTCGAGATCGACGTCGCCGACGGCGCGCACCTCACCGTCGTCTCCGTGCAGGACTGGGCGACGGGCGCGGTCCACGCGTCCTCGCACCGTGCCCGCCTGGGACGCGACGCGCGCCTCAAGCACGTCGTCGTGACGTTCGGCGGCGACGTCGTGCGCATCACCCCCGACGCCGAGTTCACCGGCGAGGGCGGCGAGGTCGAGATGATCGGTCTCTACTTCGCGGACACGGACCAGCACCAGGAGCACCGCCTCTTCGTCGACCACGCCGTTCCACGCTGCAAGTCGCGCGTCACGTACAAGGGCGCGCTCCAGGGCACCGGCGCGCACGCCGTGTGGGTCGGTGACGTGCTCATCCGCGCGGCGGCCGAGGGCACCGACACGTACGAGCTCAACCGCAACCTCGTCCTCACCGACGGTGCGCGCGCGGACTCCGTGCCGAACCTCGAGATCGAGACGGGCGAGATCGAGGGCGCGGGCCACGCGTCCGCGACCGGCCGCTTCGACGACGAGCAGCTCTTCTACCTCCAGGCTCGTGGCATCCCCGAGGCCGACGCGCGTCGCCTCGTCGTCCGCGGGTTCTTCGCCGAGCTCATCCACGAGATCGGCGTCCCTGAGGTCGAGGAGCGCCTGCTCGCGTCCATCGAGGCCGAGCTCGAGCGTTCCATGACGGCGATCGAGGCCGGCACGGCGTCCGCATGACCGTCCAGCTGGCCTGCCTCGCGCAGGACGTCCCCGTCGAGGGCACGTACCGCGTAGAGCTCGAGGACGATGCCGGGAAGATCGTCGAGGTCGCGGTGGTCCGCGACTCCGACGGCGACCTCCACGCCATCAGCGACATCTGCTCCCACGGAGCCGTGTCGCTGTCCGAGGGCGAGGTCGAGGGCTGCCTCATCGAGTGCTGGCTCCACGGCTCCCGCTTCGACCTGCGCACCGGCCAGCCGGACTCGCCGCCCGCCGTGCGGCCCATCCCCGTGTACCCCCTGACCCTCGACGGTGACCGCGTCCTCGTCGACGTCGACACCACCGTCTGAAAGCTTCTAGGAGAACAATGTCCACTCTTGAGATCCGCGACCTCCACGTCAGCGTCGAGACGAAGGAGGGCCCCAAGCCGATCCTTCGCGGCGTCGACCTCACCATCAACGCCGGCGAGGTCCACGCGATCATGGGCCCCAACGGCTCGGGCAAGTCCACGCTCGCGTACTCGCTCGCCGGCCACCCGAAGTACACGATCACGGGCGGCACGGTGACGCTCGACGGCGCCGACGTCCTCGCGATGAGCGTCGACGAGCGCGCCCGTGCCGGCATGTTCCTCGCCATGCAGTACCCGGTCGAGGTCCCCGGTGTCTCGGTGTCGAACTTCCTGCGCACCGCCAAGACCGCGA
The DNA here is from genome assembly GCF_011300875.1 of Sanguibacter sp. HDW7. Lineage (NCBI taxonomy): Bacteria > Bacillati > Actinomycetota > Actinomycetes > Micrococcales > Sanguibacteraceae > Sanguibacter > Sanguibacter sp. HDW7. Next base: position 1,481,297 of record NZ_CP049862.1, read on the forward strand.
TCGACGGCGAGGCGCCGGCCCTGCGTCACTGGGTCAAGGACATGAAGGCCGCCATGGAGAACCTCCGCATGGACGCCTCGTTCTCGGAGCGCTCGGTCAACGAGGGCTTCTCGGGCGGCGAGAAGAAGCGCCACGAGATCCTCCAGATGGAGCTCCTCAAGCCGAAGATCGCGATCCTCGACGAGACCGACTCGGGCCTCGACGTCGACGCGCTGCGCATCGTCTCCGAGGGCGTCAACCGCGTCACCGCAGGCGGCGAGGTCGGCACGCTCCTCATCACGCACTACACGCGCATCCTGCGCTACATCAAGCCGGACTTCGTCCACGTCTTCGTCGACGGCCGCATCGCGGAGGAGGGTGGCCCCGAGCTCGCCGAGCGTCTCGAGAACGAGGGCTACGACCGCTTCCTCACGAACGCGTGAGCCACGCCGGGCACAGGCCCGGCACCCGTGCGGCGGAGCGTCCCTGACGCTCCGCCGCACGACCCACACACACTCTTCGGGCCGCGTGCGGCCCACGACCACGAGGCGGTAGGACATGCTCAGCGACGTCGAGCTCGCCGCGGTGCGCGCCGACTTCCCGCTGCTCGCGCGCACCCTGCGCGAGGGGCGCCCGCTCGTCTACCTCGACTCCGGTGCGACGGCCCAGAAGCCCGACCCGGTGCTCGACGCCGAGCAGGACTTCTACCTCCAGCGCAATGCCGCGGTGCACCGCGGCGCGCACCAGCTCGCCGAGGAGGCCACCGAGGCCTTCGAGAAGGCACGCGAGTCCGTCGCGCGCCTCGTCGGCGCAGACGCGGCCGAGATCGTGTGGACGTCGGGGGCGACGGCCGCGCTCAACCTCGTCGCGTACTCGATCGGCAACGCGAGCGCCGGGCGCGGGGGAGACGCGGCACGCCGCCTGGCGGTCGGCCCCGGCGACGAGATCGTCGTCACCGAGGCCGAGCACCACGCGAACCTCGTCCCGTGGCAGGAGCTCTGCGCCCGCACGGGCGCGACCCTGCGCTGGCTCGGCGTCGACGACGACGGACGCATCCGCGTCGAGGACGCGGCGAGCGTCGTCACGGAGCGCACGAAGATCCTCGCGTTCACGCACGTCTCCAACGTCACGGGCGCCATCACGCCGGTCGAGCAGCTCGTCGCGCGGGCGCGCGAGGTCGGGGCGCTCGTCGTCCTCGACGCATGCCAGTCCGTGCCGCACCTGCCCGTCGACGTCAAGGCGCTCGACGTCGACTTCGCGGCGTTCTCCGCGCACAAGATGCTCGGCCCGACGGGCGTCGGCGCGCTGTACGGCCGCCGCGAGCTTCTCGAGGCCATGCCGCCGTTCCTCACGGGTGGCTCCATGGTCGAGGTCGTGACGATGGAGGCGACGACGTACGCGCCGCCGCCGCAGCGCTTCGAGGCCGGCACGCAGCCCGTCGCCCAGGCCGTCGCCATGGGCGCGGCCGCCGACTACCTGCTCGAGCTCGGCATGGACGCGATCGCCGCGCACGAGGTCGCGCTCACCAAGGCGCTCCTCGAGGCCGTCGACCTGCCCGGCGTGCGCGTCATCGGCCCGACGGACGCGTCCGACCGCCTCGCCGTCGTGTCGTTCGTCGTCGACGGCGTGCACTCCCACGACGTCGGGCAGGTGCTCGACGACGCGGGCATCGCCGTCCGCGTCGGCCACCACTGCGCGCAGCCGCTCCACCGCCGCTTCGGCGTCGCGGCGACGACACGCGCCTCAGCATCCGTCTACACGACGCTCGACGACATCGCGGCCCTGCGGGAACACCTCGCCGGGGTGCGGACGTTCTTCGGACTGTCCTAGGAGGAACATCAATGTCTGCCAGCGCGATGGAACAGCTCTACCAGCAGGTCATCCTCGACCACTACAAGGCTCCGCACGGCCGCGGACTGCTCGACGCGGACGCGTCGCACGCGTGCGGCGAGTCCCACCAGCTCAACCCGACGTGCGGTGACGAGGTGACGCTCCGCGTCGCCGTGACGCCGGTCGACGGCGCCCCGCGCATCGACTCGATCACGTGGGACGGGCAGGGCTGCTCGATCTCCCAGGCGTCGCTCTCGGTCATGACCGAGCTCGCGTCCGGCGCCAGCGTCGCGGAGGCGGAGTCGCTCGGCGACCTCTTCCGCGACCTCATGGCGACCCGCGGCAAGGGCCTCGACGACGACGACGCGGAGGACCGCCTCGGCGACGCCACCGCGTTCACGGGCGTCTCGAAGTTCCCCGCCCGCATCAAGTGCGCGCTGCTCGGCTGGGCCGCGCTGCGCGACGCGCTCGTGCGCACCGGAACCGTCGGCGAGGCGCAGGCCACCGCGTCCGCCGCGCACACCACCCCTTCCACCACCACTCCCAACCCCGAGGAGCAGGCATGACGACCCCCAGCCCGGTGAACGCCGCCGACGTCGAGGAGGCGATGCGGGACGTCATCGACCCCGAGCTCGGCATCAACGTCGTCGACCTCGGCCTCGTCTACGGCATCACCGTCGACCAGAACAACCACGCCGTCATCGACATGACGCTCACGTCGGCGGCCTGCCCGCTCACTGACGTCATCGAGGACCAGACCGGCCAGGCACTTGACGGCCTCACCGACGGCTTCCGCGTCAACTGGGTGTGGATGCCGCCGTGGGGCCCGGAGAAGATCACGGACGACGGCCGCGACCAGCTGCGCGCGCTCGGCTTCAACGTCTGAGCCTGCTGCTCCGCGTGCCGCGAGGGCCGCATTCCCGCCTAGGGGGTGCGGCCCTCGCGTCGTTGGTGCGGTGTCTCGGTCAGGTGCTGTGTGCGGCGGCCCACGAACGTGCCATCGCCGACCGGGGGTTCTCTGGCGGAAGCAGCGCCGAGCGATCGAGTAGCGCAGTGGCGTCGACGAGGCTGTGGGTGAGGAGGGCCGCAACGAAGATGTAGTCATGGGGACGGCCCGCGACGAGCTTTGCGCAGCAGGCGTCGAGCGGATCGAGGCACAGCCCGATGGCGTAGCCGGTCTCGGCGCTCGACAGAGCGACCAGCCGCGTCTCCCAGCCGCGTGGTAGGACGGCGGTGTCGGCGCCGACGCCCTGGACGTACACGTCGAACGCCTCGTGGAAGTCGGAGAACTCACCGATGAGGTCGAGCATGTCCGAGATCGACTGCGGGTCGACACCGGCATCCAGCGAGGTCGGGTAGACGCCGTCGAGCACGCTGCGTACCTCGGCGTCGAGCTGAGCCCGGTCGATCTCGGTGATGGGGGCGAGGTCGACCTCGGCACTCATCGTGGCCTCGGCCGGCAGCTCTGACTCGGTCCAGGTGCCCAGCACCGACTGGGAGCCGATGACGAGGAACGCGGGACGTCGTGCAACACCGGACGCCGCGCGCAGGATGTGCTCGAGTTCGCTGCGGCGCATCAGGCGCGCCTCAGGGACGCGAGACGCTCCTCGGTGCTGAGCACGCCGAAGAATGGTGAGACCTGACGGAGCGACGCCCCGTGCTCATCGTCGCGGAGGCTCAGCCGTTCGAGGACCTCGGGTCCGGACTCGACGGCCTCCGCCCACTCCTGCACCCAACGCCGTCCTTGAGGGCCCAGGTGGGGGGAGGAGAGCAACCGGGAGACTCCGGCCGCGGCGCGGCGCGTGACCTCGTCCGGGTCCGCACGCAGCTTGCGCACGATCGAGCGATGGAGTTCGAAGGACTTGCGGTCCTCGCGGCGCGGGGAGGTCGAGCGTGCTGAGGGCAGTCGCGCGGCGCGCCTGTGAGCGGCGACGGGCTCGGTCGCGAGTACCAGGCTCAGGCCACCGAGAGGTCGTGCGGCGGCGAGCGCCACGCGCAGCGAGCTGCCGTTGCCGTTCTCGAGGTCGCTGAGCGCGCGAAGACTGACCGACGCCCGATCGGCGAGCTCCGACTGCGTGAGGCCGGCGCGCAGCCGTCGTGCCCTGAGGCGGTGGCCGATCTGCTTCTCGTCGAGGTCCATCCCCCGAAAGTAACATGCAGAAATCTGCGTGTTAAGTAGTGCTGAGCTCGTCCCACCAGGGTCCGTAGCCGAGCCGGGCCTGCTCGGCGGCGACGACCTCGCGGGCGAGGTCGCCGCGTGCGACGTCGGTCGAGCCGACGGCGGCCTGCGCGAGCGAGGACACGCGGACGTAGTCGTCGAACACCTCCCGCTTGCCGTCGAGGATCTCGACGATGCGCTCGTCGACGCCGTCGGCGCCGAGCAGCCGGTGGACGCGCACGGGACGCACCTGGCCCATGCGGTGGGCGCGGGCGATCGCCTGGTCCTCGAGCGTCGGCGTGAGCTGCGGCTCGCACAGCACGACGACGCTTGCGGCCTGGAGGTTGAGGCCGGTGCCGCCGACGGAGATCTGTGCGACGAGCACAGCGGTCGCGTCGGCCGTGAAGGCGTCGACGAGCTCGCCGCGGCGAGCGACGGGCACGTCGCCGGTGAGCGGACCGTGGACCTGCTCGCCTCGCGTGGCGAGGGCGGACGCGACGAGGTTGAGCGTCGCGCGGAAGTAGGAGAAGACGAGCACGGAGCGGCCCTCGCCCGTGGCCTCCTCGACGATCTCGAGCAGCCGGTCGAGCTTGGCCGGGGGAGCGCCGGCGCTGTGCCACGCAGCCTGGCGCATCGCCATGAGGTTGCCGCTCGCGACGGTCTCCCGGTAGTGGGCCTCCTCGCTTGCGCCGAGGTCGACCCAGTCATCGGACGCGACGACGCCCGGCAGCTCGACGAGCACGTCGGCCTGGTTGCGTCGCAGGTAGACGTGGGCGACCGCGCTGCGGAACGCCTCGGGCCCGACGAGGCCGAGGTGGCTCGGCATCGAGGCGGAGAGCCCCGGGTGGAGCATCTCGACGAGCGTGAGGAAGTCCTCGAGGCGGTTGTCCATGGGCGTGCCGGACATGAGCAGGACGCGCGCGCACCGTTGCGCCCACGCCGCGACGAGCCTGGACCGCGCAGTCTTGGGGTTCTTCACCTGCTGGGCCTCGTCGACGACGAGCAGGCCGACGCGACCGAGCCCGGCCGCGCCCGCGCTCTCCGACGGCGCGTCGTCGTCGAGCCGTGCAGAGCCGTCGAGAGGTACGTGCGCGAGCCCCTCGAACGTCGTGAGGCCGACACCGCCCTCGCGCTCCCACGCGGCGAGCGCGTCCGCGCGCCCGGCTCCGTGGATGCGGTGCACGGCGAGCGTCGACCGGTCGTGCACCTCGTGCTCCCAGTTCGCGAGCAGCGACGCCGGGCACACGACGAGGAACCGCCTGTGTCCGTCCGCCGCGAGGTGCGCGATCGCGGCGAGCGCCTGCATCGTCTTGCCGAGGCCCATCTCGTCGCCGAGCAGCACGCGGCCCTGCTCGAGCGCGAAGCGCGCCCCGAACTCCTGGTAGCCGCGTAGCGCGACGCGCAGGAGCGCCGTGTCGAGCGGGTGCGCCTCGACGCGCGCGACAAGGTCGGCGGGCAGCAGGCCGCGCGTCGCGAGGACGTCGACGGCCTGCGGGACGATCTCCTGGAGGGTCGTGAAGTACTCGACGGACCGGCGCGCGAAGTCCTCGGCGAGCGCGAGCCCGGCCGGGTCCGTGACGGCGATCTCGGACTCGGCCCGCGCGACGACCCCAGGGAGGTCGCTGGTGGCGAGCCGCTCGTCCCACTCCTGCAGCCGGGCGAGCGCCGCGTGCGTCGTGCGGCGCGTGCGCGGCAGCGTGAAGAGCATGCGCGCCGTGTGCCGCGCGGGTGCCGCGTCGTCCGCCGCTCGGCCGCCGAAGCGCACGTAGTCGTCGAGCGCGCGCCGGTGCGGCGCGACGAGCGGAGAGACCCGCTGGAACCGGCGCAGGAGCGCGAGCAGGTCGCGCGCCTCGCGCGGCTCGGGCAGGCCCGCGCGGTCGAGCGTGATGCGCAGCGGCCGCAGCGTGACCGCGGCCTTGGCAAGCTGGTCGACGGCCGCGACGACGCCGCGTGCGGTCGCGTCGCCGACGCCCGGGATCGCGTCGAGCGTCGCCGTGTCGACGCCGAGGAGGTCCGCCGCGGTCGCGTAGCCCGCGGCCTGCACGGCCGTCAGACGCAGGTTGCGGTCAGTCGTCTCACCGAGCCGCCCGACGGGGACGTGCCCGAGCTCCTCGCGGATCCGTCGCTGCTCGTCAGCCCGCACCCACGCGGCCACCGCGACGGCGACGTCGTCGACATGTTCGACGATCGCGCGTGCCCGTGCGACGAGCGCGGCATGACGGTCGACGAGCTCGCGCGCCTCAGGCCCGGGACGGACGGGTGCGGGCCCGCCGGGTGCGGGGTCGATCACGACGAACGGCTCAGAGCTTGCTGCCGCTCACCGCGAACGTGTCGCACGCGCCCGCGCCTCGCTCGAGGCCCGTCGTGAACCAGCGCTGGCGCTGCTCGGAGGAGCCGTGCGTCCACGACTCGGGGCGCACCGTGCCGGACTGGCCCTGGATCGCGTCGTCGCCGATCGCCTGGGCGGTGTCGAGGGCGTCGGCGATCTCGGCCTTCGTCGGCGGCTTGAGGAACGTCGTGCCTCCGTCGTCCTTCGTCGTCGCAGCCGCACCGACCCACGCACCCGCGTAGCAGTCCGCCTGGAGCTCGATGCGCACGGAGTCGCTCGTCGGGCCCGAGTCGCCGCGCTCCGCGGCGGCCATCGCGCCCGTGAGCGTCGAGATGTGGTGGCCCCACTCGTGCGCGACGACGTACATCTGCGCAAGGCTCCCGCCGTCGGCGCCGAGCTGCGAGCGCAGGGTCTTGTAGAACGACGTGTCGAGGTAGATGTCCTGGTCACCAGGGCAGTAGAAGGGGCCGACGGCCGACGACGCGTTGCCGCACGCGGTCGAGACGGAGCCCTCGAAGAGGTTGACGTGCGGGGACGCGTACTGGGCCGACGCGATGCGCGGGAACTCCGCCTCCCAGTAGGCGTCGAGCGAGTTCGCGGCGCCGACGACGCGGCACTCGTCGTCCTGGTTCGCCGCGGCACCCGTCGAGCAGCGAGAGAGGTCGCTGTCCCCGGTGCCCTCGACCGCGATGTTCGCAGTGTCGCCTCCGCCGCCGACGAGGCCCGAGAGGTCGAGGCCGAACTGCTGGGCGACCACGACGAGCAGGATGACAGCGATGCTGCCACCGCCGCCGATGGCTGCCTTCCTGCCGCCCGAGCGTTTGCTCGCCTTGCTCGTGTCGAACCGAGCGTCGTCGTTGAACGTCATGTGCACACGGTAGCGCTGCGGGAGCGGTCGCACCCGTGGTTGACGGGTAGATGAACCCCAGGTCAGGACAGGCGGAGCGCGTCCAGCAGGCCGCGGGCATGGATCGCCTCGCCCGTGCGGACGGCGTGCCCGACGGTCCGCAGGAGCGTCGGCAGCAGCCACGCGCGCGGACCGCGGACGCCACGGGCGCGTGCCGCGTCGCGCGCGCCCTGCGCGAGGTCGAGGAGCGTCGGCACGGTCCGTAGGACGAGCGCGACGGAGAGCGCGAAGGACTCGGGCCGCACGACGCGCCCGAGCAGCGGGACGTGCGCGAGGACGCGCAGGCCGCGGACGAGGACGGCGACGATCTCGTCGGTCGGCGTCGTCGCGGTGACGACGGCGGCCGCCAGGACGACGGCGCCGAGACCCGCGACCATGCCGACGGCCGCACCCGGTCCGGCGTGCCACCAGCGGAACGCGGCGAGCACGAGCAGAAGCACCGCGACGCCCCGCAGCTGGCGCAGCGCTCGCAGGGGCAGGCGCGCGAGCGCCCACGCGCCCGCGACGCCCGCGAGCAGCACGAGCGCAGGGAGGGGCTCGCGCACGAACGCGACCACCGTGCCGAGCGCGGCGAGCCCCACGAGCTTGAGGCCCGCGGGCGCACGGTGGACAAGCGTCGTCCCGGGGACGTGGAGCCCCAGCGGGGTCGCGACGCGGACGCGGCTCATCGGGCCTCCCGCGACGAGGCCGGCGCGAGCTCGGGCGGCGGTCCCGCCATGAGCGCGCGGTACGCGCCGATGGCGTCGGCCGGCGCCCCGTCCGCGACGACGCGCCCCCGTTCGACGACGAGCACACGCTCGGCCCGCGCTGCAGCGTCGAGGTCGTGCGTCACCGTGACGACCTGCTGCGGCAGCGCGTCGAGCAGAGCCTCGACGTGCGCCTGCCAGCGCAGGTCGAGGAGCGTCGTCGGCTCGTCGGCGAGCAGCACCGCGGGCTCGGCCGCAAGCACGGACGTGAGCGCGAGCAGCTGCTTCTGCCCGCCCGAGAGCGTCGCGACGGGCTGGTGGAGGTGACCGCCCAGGCCGACGTCCGCGAGGAGCGCCGTCGCACGCTCGGCGCGCTCACGGAGCGGCAGGTGCCGCAGCGAGAGCGCGACGTCCTCAAGGGGGGTCGGCATGAGGAGCTGGGCCTCGGGGTCCGCGAAGAGCAGCCCGACGATCCCGCGCACGCGCGCGCCGTCGCGCCGCGTGTCGAGGCCGTGGACCCGCACGGCGCCCGTCGTCGGCGCGATGAGCCCGTCGAGCAGGCGCACGAGCGTCGACTTGCCCGAGCCGTTCGCCCCGACGACCGCGACACGCCGCTCGGTGAGTGTGAGTGTCGTCGGGTGCAGGAGCGTGCGCGTGCGACCCTCGGCGTCGACGACCGCGACGCCCGCCGCCTCGAGCTCGAGCACGCCTGTGGGCGGGGCCGCGGCCCCGCCCACAGGCGTCGGAATGAACGTCACGCGGCCGCGACCTCCGTCGCGAACGGCGACGGCTGCGGCGCGCGACCCCCGCGCAGCGCGGGGAACGCGCGCAGCACCGCGGGAGCCGCGACGACGACGAGGCCGGCCTTGACGAGATCGAACGGCACGAACGCCCAGTTGAACGTCCACGCCGCACCGAGGTCCATCGCGGTGCGGCCCGCGAGGACCGGCACACCGATCGCGTACGTCACGGCCGTCGCGACGAGCGCGCCGACGGCGACGGCGACAGCCGTGCCGACAGTGCCACGGCGGCCCGCCGCACGCACCGCGAGGCCGACGACGAGCGCCGCGAACGGGAACGCCATGAGGTAACCGCCCGACGGACCCGCGAACGACGCGAGCCCGCCCGCGCCGCCCGCGAACACCGGAACGCCCGCCGCACCGACCGCGAGGTAGAGGCCGACCGCCGCCGTGCCGCGCCACGGACCGAGCACCGCACCCGCGAGGAGCACCGCGAAGGTCTGCAGGGTGATCGGCACGGGCACGGCCGAGAACGCGATCGACGTGAGCGAGCACGCGGCGATCAGCGCGGCGAACGTCGCGACGAGCGCAAGGTCACGGGCGCGCTCGGCAGGCGTGCGGCGGGGGGTGCGGGCGGTGTCGGGAACGGTCACGGGGCCTCCAGGGTTGGCGAAATCACGTCGTCCCGCACGCTACGCACCGGTAAGATCGAGCGCGTTTGTGCCGTCGTACAGGGCGGGCCACGTGAGTTCGGAGGAAACCTGCAGTGATCACCGCCCAGGGTGTCGAGATCCGGGTCGGAGCCCGTCTCCTGCTCGAGCCGACGACCTTCCGTGTGGCGTCAGGCGACAGGATCGGGCTCGTCGGCCGCAACGGCGCCGGCAAGACGACCCTCACGAAGACGCTCGCGGGGGAGACCCAGCCGACCGGCGGGACGATCACCCGGTCGAGCGAGATCGGCTACCTCGCGCAGGACCCGCGCACCGCCGACCCCGAGCAGCTCGCCATGGACCGTGTGCTCTCCGCGCGCGGCCTCAACGAGATCGTGCGCGCGATGCGCGACACCGAGGGCCAGATGGCCTCGGCCGACCCCGAGACGCAGGCGGCAGCGCTCGATCGCTACCCGCGCCTCGAGGAGCGCTTCCTCGCCGCCGGCGGCTACGCCGCCGAGTCCGAGGCCGAGCGCATCACCGTCAACCTCGGCCTCGACGAGCGCGTCCTGGCCCAGCCCATCGGCACGCTCTCCGGCGGTCAGCGCCGCCGCGTCGAGCTCGCCCGCATCCTCTTCTCCGGCGTCGACACACTCCTGCTCGACGAGCCCACCAACCACCTCGACCACGACTCGATCGTGTGGCTGCGCGAGTACCTGCGCACCTACTCCGGCGGGCTCGTCGTCATCTCACACGACGTCGAGCTCCTGCGCGTCGTGTGCACGAAGGTCTTCTTCCTCGACGCGACCCGCTCGACGATCGACCAGTACAACCTCGGCTACGACGCGTACGTCAAGCAGCGCGAGACCGACGAGAAGCGTCGCCGTCGCGAGCGCGCCAACGCCGAGAAGAAGGCCGCGACCCTCGCCGCCCAGGGCGAGAAGATGCGCGCCAAGGCCACGAAGGCCGTCGCCGCGCAGAACATGCTGCGTCGCGCTGAGAAGCTCCTCGAGGGCCTCGAGGGCGAGCGCGTCTCCGACAAGGTCGCCAAGCTGCGCTTCCCGAAGCCCGCGCCGTGCGGCCGCACCCCGCTCACCGCGGAGGGCCTCACGAAGGCGTACGGCTCGCTCGAGGTGTTCACGGGCGTCGACCTCGCGATCGACCGCGGCTCGCGCGTCGTCATCCTCGGCCTGAACGGCGCGGGCAAGACGACGATGCTCCGCATCCTCGCGGGCGTCGAGCAGCCCGACACGGGCGAGGTCGTGCCCGGCCACGGCCTGAAGATCGGCTACTACGCGCAGGAGCACGACACGCTCGACCTCGACGCGACGGTTGTCGAAAACCTCCGCCACTCCGCGCCCGACCTCACCGACACCGAGGTGCGCTCCGTCCTCGGCTCGTTCCTCTTCTCGGGTGACGACGCCGACAAGCCCACCAAGGTGCTCTCGGGCGGCGAGAAGACGCGCCTCGCGCTCGCGACGCTCGTCGTCTCCTCCGCGAACGTCCTCCTGCTCGACGAGCCGACGAACAACCTCGACCCTGCGAGCCGCGAAGAGATCCTCGGGGCGCTGCGCAGCTACGAGGGTGCGGTCGTCATGGTGACGCACGACGAGGGCGCGGTCGACGCCCTCACGCCCGAGCGCGTCCTCCTGCTGCCCGACGGCGACGAGGACCTGTGGAACGACACGTACAGGGAGCTCGTGGCGCTCGCCTGAGTGCCGATCGATCGCCCCGGCGGCCGCCATGTGCGGGTGCCGGGGCGCATTGCTTCCCGGTCAGACGGTGAGGACCGAGCGGGCATCAGACGGTGGGCTGGTGCGGAACGTGGTGCCGTTGCCGTCGCGCCACGCGCTCTCGCTGACGGTGCGGAAGCGGCCGGAACACGTGGTGGAGAGGCTGACCTGGTAGGTCTCGACCTTCGAGTTCGTGTGGGGCATGGACTGGACTGGGCAGTGGTCGCCGGTCGTCGTCGTGACGATCGGCGCGCTGCCGTCACCGGCGCTCCCGCCAACGTCGCCGAGAACCCGGCCGGACCCGCGAGGTGGCCGGTGGCGAGCGCTGACCGATTCGGGTCGGCCGTGGCCACCCTCACGCTGCGCGACGTCGGGGTACCCCGCCCGCACTGCCGGAGGAGGGCTCAGAGCTTGCGGCCTATGACGAGTACGGCAACCGCGCCGGCGCCCAGGGTTCGGCGGTCGCGGCCCGATCGGGGAGGGGGGGCTCGACGTCGTACCGGTCGCAATAGATAGCGATCGCCGCGAGCTGCTCTTCTCGGCCCGGCAGGTAGGGGGCGACGTGACCCGCCCATGAGGCGGCGGATGCGGCCTCGGCCAGGACGCGGGTGCGCTCGTCGATGTGCTCGGCGTTGATCGCCAGGGCATCGTCGAGGCTCTGGTCCCGCGCGCGCGGGCCGAACGAGATCCTCGCGCGCGACGTCGGTGGCGAGCGTCGCGGCTGCGGTCTGCACGTTCGTCGGCGGCCAAGGACCGCAGAAGGTCCCGCTCAGCATGTAGACGCGAGAGGGATTGGTGCCCGCGCGGCCCTGCGGCAGAGCGCCCGCGACTGTCGAACGCGGTCACGATGAGCGTGTCGCCCGGGCGTCGGGAGTCGGGAAGGCTGCCGATCGCACGACGGTCGTCGCGTCGACGCGCGTGCATCCGTGAAACGAACGTTTGACGGGTGTCGTGGGCGAAGGCTTCGCGACGTCGGAGAACGACAATGCCCAGGTAGTCGCGTCCGCCACGTTCGCGTCGCTGTCGTGTGCAGAGCAGGTTCCATCGAGCCTCTGGTCAACCTGCTGCTCTGGCCGGTGCAGCACAGATGACGAGCTCGCCGAGCCTCAGGCGGCTCGCCGGTGATCCTCGAGCACCATGTCGATGGTGCGGCGGGCCTTGCGTGCCTCGGACTCGGGAGCGTGTGACCCCGTGAGTCGTGCTGCGACGATCAGTGCCTTCCAGATCGCCCAGCCACGCGCCCTCGCCCACGCATCGGCGTCGAGCGCCCGGTGCTCGCGGAACGCCTCGCGGGCGTCGCCGCGCATCGCCGCGACCCCGATCACCAGATCGCAGGCGGGATCGCCGATGCCCATGGTCCCGAAGTCGATGAGGGCGGCAAGCTCGCCCCCGTCGTCGACGAGGAGGTTGCCCTCGCTGACGTCGCCGTGGAACCAGACAGGTTCACCCCGCCAGCGGGTGCTGGTCGCGGCTTCCCAGACCTCGCTCACGCCGACGACGTCGATCGTGTCGCCCAGCGCGTCGATCGCGCGGAGCGCCTCCGCCTCGTAGACCACGGGCGAGTCGCCGCGCCGGAAGTTGTGCGGGCCGGGTAGAGGCCCACCCGAAGGGTCCGCCCGTTGGAGTGCGGCGAGCGCGTCGCCCAGCGTGGCTGCGAAGCGTACGTCGTGCGCGACGAGGTCGGCTGACGGCGCTCGGCCGGGCAGCCACCGATAGACCGACCACGGGTAGGGAAAACGCTCGGTGGCCCGTCCGATGCCGACAGGTTCGGGGATCGCGACGGGCAGCTGTCGCGCCAGGAGCGGTAGCCAGTACTGCTCCTTCTTGACCTGCAGTACGTAAGCCTCGCTGCTCGGCAGGCGCACGGTCAGCTCGTTGCCGAGCCGGAACGTGCGGTTGTCCCATCCGCCCGGCAGGACCTGCGTGATCGGCAGTCCCCGCCAGTGGGGGAACTGCTCGGCGACCAGCGCCCGGACAAGATCGACATCGATTGCTCGATTCATCCACCCAGCATGGCGCATGGTGCCGACCGTGGGTCAGCGAAGAATGCCCGACCTCGCTACGGCGCGGGGAAGTCCTGTCCATTCTGAACATCCTCAGCGCCACGTCGACGTGGGCAGCGCTGCATGGAGGTGCGACGGCTGGGAGAAGAAGGGTGTACCAGTGAGTCGAGAACACTCCACGCTTCCAACGGCCCGTAGGCAGAACCATGACGTCGCGTCTCTCGGTGCCGACGGCTGCACGCGACTCCGCGATCACGACGTCGCGCCCCGACGCCGACCTGACAGCGGTCGACACGCAGTAGCTCCTCTGTCGTGGCAAGCGCTGGCCGGCCCTTGTCCCTGCCCTCGGCCTCGCGGGCTTTGCCCGATTTCGCCATGTCCTGCCCTCTCGTGCGTGTGCTGATGAAGCCAACGCACTCGACGGCATCGGTGTGTGGGCCACCATCGGACGTCATCCGTGCCCAGAGATGCTCAGCGCCCCAGGCGCTCGGCCTCGGCGTCCTCGATCTCCTCGTCCGACGGCCCGCTCGCACGGCGGCGTGGCCGGGACGGCTCTGCGCGTCGGCGGGACGGGTCGAGCCAGGCGGCGACATCGTCGGGGGTGTCGTCGGGCACGACGACCGGACCGGCCGCGAGCGCCGCGCGCGTGGTCGCCTCGCGGCGCTCGCGCCGCAGCAGCAGGAGGAACCCGCCGATCGCGCCGATCGCGAAGACGAACCACTGGAACGTGTACGACAGGTGCGAGCCGAGGTCGAGGTCCGGGTCTGGGAGCCGGAACAGGCCGGGCGCGGGTTCGCCGTCCTCGACGACGAGCGCGCCGTACCCGCCGATCGTCGGGGTCGTCGCGGGCAGGCCCGCGGCGGCGAGCACCTGTGCGACGTTGATGCGCTGCACCTGGCCGGCGGGCGCGCCGCGGTCGCTCGGGTCCTCGTCGAGACGTAGGCGAGCGATGACCGTCGTCGGGCCCGCCGGCGTCGCCGGGACCTCGGCCGCGGAGGCGCCGTCGGCGCCCATCGGCACGAAGCCGCGGTCGACGACGACGGTGACGGCGGGGTCACCCGCGACCTCGAACGGCACGAGCACGTGATAGCCGGGCGTCGAGCCGACGGGCCGGTTGCGCAGCAGCACCTCGGCGCCCGGGACGTACGCGCCCTCGAGCTCGACGGGACGCCACTGGTCACCTGCCGCGAGCGTCGAGCCCGCCGCCGGGAGGATGTCGCCGAGAGGTACCGGCGTCGCCGAGAAGTTCGCCTGGATCGTGTCGACGCGCGCCTTCTTCGACTCGTAGCGGTGCCACTGCCAGCGGCCTGCGGCGACGCACAGCGCCGCGACGACGAGGACGCCGACGAGCAGGACGAGCCACTCGCGCAGCGAGCGCGTGCGGTGGACCTCGGCGGGGGAGTCGCTCATCCGTCGGCCGGTCCGAGGTCGGCGACGGGGATCGTCGTGAGCCGGAAGCCGCGCAGGTCGAGGAAGTTCTCCAGGTGGTCGCGATGGTCGTCGCACGCGAGCCATACCTTGCGGCGCTCGGGCGTGTGGATCTTGGGGTTGCGCCACAGGACTGCCCACGATGCGTCGGCGCGGCACCCCTTGCCCGAGCAGACGAGCTCGTCGGCGGGGGTGGGCTGGTCCGTCGCGGTCATCGGTCCTCCGTCGTGGTGGGCGGCGTCGTGCCGCCGTCGGCGCCGTCGGGCGCCGCGTCGTCGTGGGGCGCCGCGGGCAGGGCCCGCGGGTCGAGCATGACCGGACCCGTCGTCCGGCGGTCGCGACCTGCGTTCGCGACGAGCACGGCCGTGTACGGCAGGACGACGGCCGCGGCGATGCACACCCAGCGCAGCGGCCACGAGGGCACGGCCGCGGCGAGCGCGATGCAGACGACGCGGATGCCCATCTGGACGAGGTAGGAGCGCATGCGGCGCGCCTGCTCGACCGCGAGAGGCTCGGGGGCGTCGCTCACGCGATGCACCTGCTCCGACCTTCTGCGTCCCACCGTCCGAGTCTAGTCGTCGTGGGGCGGGACGGAGGCCGCGGGTCGATGGCAGGACAAGGCCCTCCGGCGGGGCGCGAGCCTCCCGGATAGGAGCGCTACCACCGACCATGCTGGGTGCGGGCGCACCGCCGCGCCCCCACGACGGGCACGACCCGTCGGTGCGCAGAGCGAAGGAGCCCCACGTTGTCAGACGTCACCCCGATCCCCGCCGGCCTCCGCAGCGTGGGCTACTACGCGAGCTGGCGCGCGACCGGTCCGGGCGGCCCGACCCTGCGACGGCTCTTCGTCGACGGGGCCATGGGGGAGCACCTCACGCACCTCAACTACGCGTTCGCGAACATCGCCGGCTCCGCCGAGGCTCTCGACGCCGCCCGGGCACGAGGCGTGCGGGGGCTCGACGGTGTCGAGCCGTACACGGCGTTCCTCTCCGACCACCTCGACCCCCACGGCGGCGAGACCGACGTCGCGGGCAACCTCGTCGCCGAGATGCTCCACCTCTTCAGCGCCGAGGACTCCGTCGCAGGCGTCGCCGACACGCCCGAGCAGCCGCTCGCCGGGATCCTCCACCAGCTGCGCCTCCTCAAGGAGCGCCTGCCGCACCTGCGCGTGCTTGTCTCGCTCGGCGGCTGGGCCTGGTCACGCTCGTTCTCCGACGCCGTCGCGACCCCCGAGCGCCGCACGGCGCTCGTCGCCTCGCTCGTCGACGTGTGGCTGCGCGGCAACCTGCCGCTCGTCGACGGCCGCGGCGGCCCCGGCAGCGCGGCCGGGATCTTCGACGGCATCGACCTCGACTGGGAGTGGCCCGCCATGCCGGCCGAGACCCAGATGCCCGGCAACGGCGTCGACCTCGACCACGACCGCGACAACTTCCTCGCGTTCGCCGCCGAGCTGCGCCGCGCGCTCGACGAGCTCGGCACCGAGACCGGCCGGACCTTCGAGATCTCCGCGTTCCTCCCCGCGAGCCACGACGCCGCGGTCGCGGGCGGCTGGAACACCCCCGAGATGTTCCGCGCCCTCGACTTCGGCAACCTCCAGGGCTACGACCTGCGCGGCCCGTGGGACGCGACGCCCGGCCACCAGGGCAACGTCTACCCGGACCCCGACCCGGCGCGCGGCAGCGGTCGCGGCATCGAGACCGTCGTCGCGACGTACGTCGACGCGGGGGTCGACCCCGCGCAGCTCAACCTCGGCATGGCCGACTACGGCTACGGCTGGCGCAGCTGCGAGCGCGAGCCGTGGGGCCCGGCCGAGGGCCTCGCGACCCAGGACGACGGCTCGGCCGCGCTCGGCTGGGACAGGCTGCGCGAGCGCGACCTCGAGATCGTCCACGACACGGTCGACGGGAAGTTCAACGCGACGTACGGCTACGACGCGCAGCGACGCGAGTGGTGGACGTTCGACGACCCGACGGCCATCGAGGCCAAGACCCGCTGGGCGCTCGCGCAGGGCCTCGGCGGCATCGACCACTGGGAGGTCGCGCACGACCCCGACGCGGAGCTCGTTGGGACCGGGGCGGACACGCTGCGCGCCGTGGCGCGCGAGCGTGGCACGACGTTGTAGGAATCCCACAAACTGCGCGCGGGGCGCGTGCGTGCGCCGTGCACGTGCGCGCCGCCCGCACGCAGGTAGCGTCGGACGTGTCTGACCACCTGTCGGATCCCGTTCGATAGGACTGCCCGCTCACCCGGGCCGACCCGCCCCTGACATCCCCTGGAGGTCCCCTCGTGGCCGAGCCCCGTACCGTCCTCGTCACCGGCGCCAACCGCGGCATCGGCCGCGCGATCGCCGAGCGCTTCGTCGCCGCGGGCGACCGCGTCGCGACGATCTACCGCGGCGGAGACCTGCCCGAGGGCGTCGTCGGCGCGATCGCGGACGTCACCGACACCGCGGCCGTCGACGCCGCGTTCACGGAGATCGAGGCGCAGCTCGGCCCCGTCGAGGTGCTCGTCGCCAACGCCGGCGTCACCAAGGACCAGCTCCTCTTGCGCATGACCGACGAGGAGTTCGAGCAGGTCATCGACGTCAACCTCACCGGCACGTTCCGCTGCGTGCGTCGCGCCTCCAAGGGCATGATCCGCCTGCGCCGAGGGCGCATCGTCCTCATCTCCTCGGTCGTCGGCCTCTACGGCGGCCCCGGCCAGGTCAACTACGCGGCGTCGAAGGCCGCGCTCGTCGGCATGGCCCGCTCGATCACGCGCGAGCTCGGCGGCCGCGGCATCACCGCGAACGTCGTCGCCCCCGGCTTCATCGAGACGGCCATGACGGACGCGCTGCCGGCCGAGCGCCAGGCGCAGTACAAGGCGTCGATCCCCGCGGGCCGCTTCGCGCGACCCGAGGAGGTTGCAGGCGTCGTCCACTTCCTCGCCTCCGACGAGGCTGGCTACGTCTCGGGCGCCGTCGTGCCCGTCGACGGCGGGCTCGGCATGGGCCACTGACCACCGATATCCTCTTCTGCGGAACTCACCGCGCAAGGGTGCGCACGGCCCAGGCCGTCGCCGCCCGCGCGCGCGACGAAAGGAACTGACCATGGGCCTCCTCGAGGGCAAGAAGCTTCTCATCACCGGTGTCCTCACCGACCACTCGATCGCGTTCCACGTCGCGCGCCTCGCCCAGCTCGAAGGGGCCGAGGTCGTCCTCACGTCCTTCGGCCGGCAGATGCGTCTCACGCAGGCGATCGCCAAGCGACTTCCGGCGCCCGCGCCCGTCATCGAGCTCGACATCACCGACGACGAGCACCTCGCGACGCTCGCCGACCGGCTGCGCGAGCACGTCGACCACCTCGACGGTGCCGTCCACTCGATCGGGTTCGCGCCCCAGTCCGTCATGGGCGGCAACTTCCTCAACGGCGAGTGGGCGGACGTCGCCACGGCCCTCGAGGTCTCCGCGTTCTCGCTCAAGTCGCTCGCCGTCGCGGTCAAGCCGCTCATGACGGGCGGCGGCTCGATCGTCGGCCTGACGTTCGACGCGTCGTTCGCGTGGCCCGTCTACGACTGGATGGGCGTCGCCAAGGCCGCGTTCGAGTCGACGTCGCGCTACCTCGCGCGCGACCTCGGCCCCGACGGCATCCGCGTCAATCTCGTCTCCGCCGGCCCCATCCGCACGACGGCCGCGAAGTCCATCCCCGGCTTCGAGAAGATGGAGGGCGGCTGGCCCGAGCGCGCGCCCCTCGGCTGGGACCAGACGGACCCCGAGCCGACCGCCCGCGCAGTCGCCGCGCTGCTGAGCGACTGGTTCCCCGCGACGACCGGCGAGATCGTCCACGTCGACGGCGGGGTTCACGCTATGGGACTCTAGTTCCATGCCCACGACGACGCGGACGCTTGTCGTCCTCCGCCACGCGAAGGCCGAGCCCGCTCAGGGCGGCTCCGACGAGATCCGACCCCTCGCACTCACGGGGCGCCGACAGGCGTCCTCCGTGGGGCACCACCTCCAGGACGCAGGACTGCTGCCCGAGGTCGTGCTCGTCTCGACGGCATTGCGCACGCGTCAGACGTGGGAGCTTGCGCGCGCCGGCCTGCGCGAGATCGAGCCCGAGGTCGACCTGCGTGACGAGCTCTACGCGGCGTCCGCGGGCGACCTGCTCGAGGCCGTGCGCGGGGTCGACGCCCGGGTCCGCACTGTCCTCGTCGTCGGGCACGAGCCTGCGGTGTCGGGCCTCGCGGCCTACCTCGCGGGTGACGGCTCCGACTCGTCGGCCGTCGCGCAGGTGCGCGCGGGCGTCCCGACAGCGTCGCTCTCCGTCCTGCGGGCCGAGGGCCCGTGGGACGGTTGGAGCCGTGGGGGCGCACGCCTCGAGGGAGTCTTCCGCCCGCAGGTCTGAGGACCAGCGAAGTCCCTCCCGCCTTCGGCGGGAGGGACTTCGTCGTCTACGGAGCAGACGTTGCCGCGTGCGTGCCGGGCCGCCACCTGGGTGCCGGCGCGCGGTGCGGTTCGTTGCGTCGGTGGACCATCGAGGGGTGCGTCCGCGCAACGAGCCTGGGTCGGCTCAGCTGCCGACCGAGTTGATTGCGTCGGCGGACCACCACGGGGTGCCCGTGCGCAATGAACTGGCTCAGGGAGCGGCCCCTTGGCCGCTCGCACGGCTCGGCCGTGCAGGAGCGCACAGAACTTGCCGGCGGGGGCGGGGCTCAGCTCGTGAGGGCTGCGACCTCGCGGTCGATGATCTCGAGCGCTGCGTCGAGCCGCGGCCCGTCGATGCTGAACGGGGCCTGCTCGCGCACGACGGGCTTCGCGTCGAACGCGATGCCGATCGCTGCCGCACCGATCATCGCGAGGTCGTTCGCACCGTCGCCGATCGCGATCGTGCGTGACATGTCGATGCCCTCCTCGGCGGCGAACGCACGCAGCGTCTCCTCCTTGACCTCGCGGTCGATGACCGGACCGGTCGTGCGGCCCGTGAGCGTGCCGCCCTCGGACTCGAGGCGGTTGGCCCGGACGCGCGTAATGCCGGCGCGGGCGGCGAGTGGCACGACGATCTCCTCGAAGCCGCCCGAGACGAGCCCGACGACCCAGCCACGCGACTGCGCCTCAGCGACAAGCTCGAGCGCGCCCGGCGTCACCGTGACCTCCGCGAGGACGTCGTCGAACACCGAGTCCGGAAGTCCCGCGAGGAGCGCGACGCGACGCTCGAGCGACTCGCCGAAGTCGATCTCGCCGCGCATCGCGGCGCTTGTCACGGCCGCGACCTCCTCACGAGCGCCCGCGTGGGCGGCGAGAAGCTCGATGACCTCCGCGGTGATGAAGGTGGAGTCGACGTCCATGACGAGGAGCCAGCGATCGGCCTGGGGAGTGGTCACGGAGCAAGGATAGGGACGCTCCGGGCGCGCCGTCCGCGCGGCCCGCCACGCGGACGCACGCCTGCCCCGAACCATGCCGACCCCGAACGTGCGACGACCCCGGCCGCGTGTGCGGCCGGGGTCGTCGTCGGGTGGTGCTGCACGGGTCAGCGCGTGACGCGCGCTCCCTTGGGGATGACCGTGATGCCGGACTCCGTCACCGTGTAGCCGCGTGCGCGGTCGAACTCGGCGTCGAAGCCGACGCGCGCGTTCTCCTCGATGATGACGTTCTTGTCGATGATGCAGCGGTTGACCTGGGCGTAGCGGTCGACCGTGACGCCGTCGAGGATGACGGAGTCCGCGATCATCGACCACGAGTGCAGGCGCGAGCCGGGGGAGACGATCGAGCCCGAGACCTGCGCCCCGGAGACGATGACACCGGGGGAGACGATCGAGTCGACCGCGTGACCGAGCCGGCCGGCACCCGCGTGGACGAACTTCGCGGGCGGGAGCCCGACGTAGCCCGTGTAGAGCGGCCAGTCGCCGTTGTAGAGGTTGAACACGGGTCGCGTCGCGATGAGGTCCATGTTCGCGTCGTAGTACGCGTCGAGCGTCCCGACGTCACGCCAGTAGTCGCGGTCACGGTCGGTCGAGCCGGGCACGTCGTTGCGGATGAAGTCGTAGACGGCTGCCGTGCCGCGCTCGACGAACGCGGGCACGATGTCGCCGCCCATGTCGTGCCGGCTCGCAGCGTCGTCCGCGTCGCGGGTCACGGCCTCGACGAGGGCCTCGGCGGTGAAGACGTAGTTGCCCATCGAGGCGAGAACCTCGCCGGGGGAGTCGGCGAGCCCGACCGGGTCGGTCGGCTTCTCGAGGAACGCGCGGATCTTCGTCGGGTCCGCGGGGTCGGTGTCGATGACGCCGAACTGGTCGGCGAGCCCGATCGGCTGACGGATGCCCGCGACCGTGAGCTCTGCGCCCGACTCGAGGTGGGCGTCGACCATCTGGGAGAAGTCCATGCGGTAGACGTGGTCGGCGCCGACGACGACGACGATGTCGGGCTTCTCCTCATGGATGATGTTGAGGCACTGGTAGATCGCGTCGGCGCTGCCGAGGTACCAGTGCTTGCCGACGCGCTGCTGCGCGGGGACCGGCGCCACGAAGTTGCCCAGCAGGTGCGACATGCGCCAGGTCTTCGAGATGTGCCGATCGAGGCTGTGCGACTTGTACTGCGTGAGCACGACGATCTGCAGGTAGTGCGAGTTCACGAGGTTGGACAGCGCGAAGTCGATGAGGCGGTAGATGCCGCCGAACGGCACCGCGGGCTTGGCCCGGTCCGCCGTCAGTGGCATCAGCCGCTTTCCTTCTCCGCCTGCAAGGACGATTGCCAGGACCCGAGGAGCAGCCATGACGAAACCCTAGTGGCACACGGGCAGTTCCGGGACCACCGACGCGAAGGATGTCGCAGTCTGGTCATCCACCGGTCACATGCGACAGGACGCGGGCGTGCCGAGGCTGTGCGGCGACGCTCGGGCCGCTACGGTTCGTCGTGTGAGAGTCGACCTTCTGACCCGTGAGTTCCCTCCCTTCGTCTACGGCGGGGCGGGGGTGCACGTCGCCGAGCTCTCGGCGGTCCTGCGCGCGCACGCCGACGTGCGCGTGCACTGCTTCGACGGTCCTCGCGACGAGACGGAGCAGCCCGGCGTCACGGGCTACACCGCACCCGAGGAGCTCGCAGCCGCGAACCCCGCGCTGTCGACGTTCGGTGTCGACCTCGAGATGGCGGCCGGGGTCGCGGGGACGGATCTCGTCCACTCGCACACCTGGTACGCGAACCTCGCCGGCCACCTCGGTTCGTTGCTCCACGGCGTGCCCCACGTCATCTCGGCGCACTCGCTCGAGCCGCTGCGGCCGTGGAAGTCCGAGCAGCTCGGCGGCGGCTACGCGCTGTCGTCGTGGGCAGAGCGCACGGCGTACGAGGCGGCCGACGCGATCATCGCGGTCTCGGGCGGCATGCGCGCGGACATCCTGCGCTCCTACCCGTCGATCGACCCGGCGCGCGTCCACGTCGTCCACAACGGCATCGACCTTGACGCGTGGCAGCGCCCGACGGGCGAGGCTGCGCGCGTCGGCGACGACGCCGTCCGCGGTCTCGGCGTCGACCCCGGCCGCCCCGCGGTCGTCTTCGTCGGCCGCATCACGCGCCAGAAGGGCCTGCCGTACCTGCTGCGCGCGGCCGAGCAGCTGCCCGCCGACGTCCAGCTCGTCCTGTGCGCGGGCTCGCCCGACACCCCGCAGATCGCCGAAGAGGTCTCGGCCGCGGTCGCCGAGCTCTCGAAGCGCCGCTCGGGCGTCGTGTGGATCGAGGAGATGCTCCCGCGCGAGACGCTCGTCGCGCTGCTCGCGGCGTGCACGGTCTTCGTGTGCCCGTCGATCTACGAGCCCCTCGGCATCGTCAACCTCGAGGCCATGGCCGTCGGCCTGCCCGTCGTCGGTTCCGCGACCGGCGGCATCCCCGAGGTCGTCGACGATGGCGTCACGGGCCTGCTCGTGCCGATCGAGCAGGTGCAGGACGGCACCGGCACGCCGACCGACCCGGACCGCTTCGTCAACGACCTCGCCGACGCCCTCGTGCGCGTCGTCTCCGACCCCGAGCGTGCGGCCGAGATGGGCCTGGCGGCCCGCCGCCGGGTCGAGGAGCACTTCGCCTGGACGGCGATCGGCGAGCGCACGATGGAGGTCTACCGCGCGGTGCTCGACGGCCGCTGAGGCGGTTCCTGCGCAGCCGTGACGTGCCACGTCACGGCCGACAGCAGCCGTCGGGCAGCCCTCTCGACACCCGCGACGCGGGGCGAGGTCGGGAGCGCGGCGACGAGGGCCCGCGCCCGCGCCGCCTCGGCGAGCGCCACGAGCGCCTCCTCGTCGAGCTCGGGCAGCGGCCCGGCCGGCCCCGAGGCGTCGTCGGCCAGGGTCGGCAGCATCGGGGCGGCGACGATGAGCGCGTGCCGCAGCGCGGCACGCGCGTCCTCGAGCGACCCGAGCGCGTCCTCGATGCGGCGCTCCCACGGCCCTACCTCGTGGAGCGACCACGCGACCGCGTGCCCCGACTCCCACGCCGAGCCGTAGCGCTCGACGTGCGGCACCGCGAGCACGTGGGCGCCGTCGGACGTGACGAGCAGGCACTCGCCCGCCGTGAGCGCGTGGCGCGGCGCAAGCACGGGCAGCGCGGCGCCGTCGTCGTCGGACGGCAGGAGCGCGACCGCTCGGCAACCGGGTCCGAGCCAGCGCGCGACGACGTCGACGAGCGCACCGGGGGAGGGCTCCCAGAACTCCGCACCACGCGGCAGGTCGCCGGAACCCTCACGGAGCGTGTGCGGGTCGTCGCCGTCGGCCGCGGCGCCCAGGGCGCGCGCAGCGCCGGCGACGGGCGCGGCCGTACCTCCCCAGGACGCACCCGGGGCCGGCCTGCCCTCGACCGCGAGCCACAGCGCGAGGCGCACGGAACGGGGCACGGGCGAGGTGGCGCCGCTCACGTCTCCACGGTACGCCGGGGTGCCGTGCCACGTCGCGGGTTCGTCGCCGTTAGGCTCGGGCCATGACCGAGGTCCTCGCCCTGCACGACGTCACCGTCCGCCGCTCCGGAAACCACATCCTCGACGAGGTCTCCTGGACCGTCCACGACTCCGACCGCTGGGTCGTCCTCGGCCGCAACGGGGCGGGCAAGACGACGCTCCTGCAGATCGCGTCTGCCCGCATGCACCCGACGAGCGGCTCGGCCGTCATCCTCGGCGAGCGGCTCGGCCGCGTCGACGTCTCCGAGCTCCGCCCGCGGATCGGCCTCGCGAGCGCCGCGCTCGCCGAGACCATCTCCGCGGTCGAGACGGTCGAGGACGTCGTCCTCACCGCCGCCTACGGCATGACGGGCCGCTGGCGTGAGCGCTACGACGAGGTCGACCACGGCCGCGCGAACGATCTCCTGCGCCTCTTCGGCCTCACCGGCTTCGAGCGTCGCACCTTCGGCACCCTGAGCGAGGGTGAGCGCAAGCGGGTGCAGATCGCCCGCTCGCTCATGGCCGACCCCGAGCTCCTGCTGCTCGACGAGCCCGCTGCGGGCCTCGATCTCGGTGGGCGCGAGGAGCTCGTCGCGGCCCTCGCCGAGATCGCGGGCGACCGTCGCTCGCCCGTCCTCGTGCTCGTGACGCACCACGTCGAGGAGATTCCGCCGAACTTCACGCACGCCCTCCTGCTGCGCCAGGGGCGCGCGTTCCTCGCCGGTCCGATCGACCAGGTCATCACGTCGGAGAACCTCTCCGACGCGTTCGGCCTGCCGCTCGTCGTCACGCGCGACGGCAACAGGTTCGCCGCGCGCGGACGCTGAGACGCACGCGCCGTTCCACGGGACAGACAGGCCTTCGACTGGTAAAGTAGCGGTAAAATGGCCGTCGGCCAGAAGGGGGACGTCGTGGACTGGTACTGGTGGATCGCGATCCTGCTCGCGCTCATCGCGATCGAGGCGCTGACGCTGGATCTCGTGCTCTTCATGTTCGCGGGCGGTGCGCTCGCGGGCGCGATCGTGTCGGCGGCGGACGGCAGCATCCTCTGGCAGGTGGTCGCGTTCGCCCTCGTCTCGGCGATCCTGCTCGTCGCGCTGCGCCCCTTCCTCCTCAAGTCGCTACGTCGCCGAGGCGAGGACCTCCCGGAGACCAACGTCGCGGCCCTCACGGGCCGCGGTGCCGTCGTCATCGACGAGGTCTCCGAGGGCGCCGGGCTCGTCAAGCTCGCAGGCGAGGTCTGGTCCGCGCGGACCGAGGGTGACGCCGTCCTGCCGGTCGGCGCCGAGGTCCGTGTCGTGCGGATCGCCGGCGCGACGGCGATCGTCGTTCTCGCCGGCTCGGCGCGCACGACCGACGCCTGAGCCCCCGCGCGGCCGGGCCGTACCCGGTGGCCGCGCCGCACCGTCGCGCGTCGCGACGGGCCGCTGAACCACATCACCGCACACCACAGCAGGGAGCCGCAGCATGACCGACCTTCCCGTGACCACGCTCGCCGCCGCGAGCGACTCACCCCAGCTGACGTTCGGGCTCGTCCTCGCGATCATCATCGCGATCGTCGTCCTCATCGTCATCGGCAAGTCCGTCCGCATCGTCCCGCAGGCCCAGACGTGGCTCGTGGAGCGCCTCGGCCGCTACTCGCACTCGTTCGAGGCCGGCCTGCACCTGCTCATCCCGTTCGTCGACCGCGTCCGCGCGCAGGTCGACCTCCGCGAGCAGGTCGTCTCGTTCCCGCCGCAGCCCGTCATCACGTCGGACAACCTCGTCGTGAGCATCGACACCGTCATCTACTTCCAGGTGACCGACCCCAAGTCGGCGGTCTACGAGATCGCCAACTACATCGTCGGTATCGAGCAGCTCACCGTGACGACGCTCCGTAACGTCATCGGCTCGATGGACCTCGAGCAGACGCTCACGAGCCGCGACCAGATCAACGGCCAGCTCCGTGGCGTCCTCGACGAGGCGACCGGGCGCTGGGGCATCCGCGTCAACCGTGTCGAGCTCAAGGCGATCGACCCGCCCGCGTCCGTCCAGGGCTCGATGGAGCAGCAGATGCGCGCCGAGCGTGACCGCCGCGCCGCGATCCTCACCGCCGAGGGCGTCAAGCAGTCCCAGATCCTCACGGCCGAGGGTGAGAAGCAGGCGTCGATCCTCCGCGCCGAGGGTTCTGCGCAGTCGCGCATCCTCGAGGCCGAGGGTGAGGCGCGCGCGATCCTCCAGGTCTTCGACGCTATCCACGCCGGCGACGCCGATCCCAAGCTCCTCGCGTACCAGTACCTGCAGATGCTTCCGGAGATCGCCAACGGCTCGTCCTCCAAGCTCTGGCTCGTCCCGACGGAGTTCACCGCGGCGCTCGGCGCGATCTCGGCCGGCCTCGGCGGCACGGTCCCGACCGTCCCCATGCCTCCGGCAGACGACGCCGAGGCAGCGGCGGCACGCCGTCGCGAGCGTCTCTCGTTCGAGTCCTCGGGCCTGCGCAACCCGGCCGAGGCGCTCGCCGAGGCGCGACGTCAGGCCGAGGCCGCAACGGTCGACGCGACGGCGGCGGGTCAGCGTTCTGGCCGTCCGTTCGACCCGGACGCGACCCGTGGCCAGCAGCCGGGCGTGCCGACGCAGCAGGGTTCGCACGCGGCCCCGGCCGCGCAGCCGTACCAGCAGCCGCCGGCGCAGCCGTACCAGGCGCCGGTGCAGGACGGCGAGCAGCCGCCCGCCCCGCCGACGCCTCCGGCACCGCCCGCGATCTGACGCACGGCGCCCAGCAGCACGACGCACCCGACGGCGCGTCCCGGACCTTCCGGGGCGTGCCGTCGCGCATGTGCGGAAGCGTCCGCCGTCGCCCATGGTGCCGGTGTCGTCGGATCGTTCCGAGGCCTGCGATGATCCTGTCGTGACCGACCTCGCTCCCACGACCTTCCGCCGTGACGGCTACACCCTCACGCACTACTCGGTGCTCGTCGTGTGGGGCTGGTTCATCTACTCCTTCAGCCCGTCCGTGCCGCTCCTCGCCGAGGACCTCGGCGTGTCGAAGGCCGTCGCTGGTCTGCACGGCACGGCCATGGCTGTGGGTGCCGTCACGGCGGCGCTGCTCCTGCCGCGCCTCCTGCGGGCGCTCGGCCCCCAGCGTCTGCTCGTCGTGAGCCTCGCCCTCGTCGCGGTGGGCGTCACCGGCTTCGTCCTCGGGCCGGGCATCGCCGCGACGCTCCCGTCGCTCGCTGTCGTCGCGCTCGGTGGCAACCTCGCGCTCTCCGTCGCCCAGCTCAACCTCTCGCGGAGGCACGGCGCCTCGGCGCCCGCCGTCATCACCGAGGCCAACGGCGCGGGCTCGGGGATCGGGCTTGTCGGCCCGCTCGCGGTCGGACTCGCCGTCGGGATCGGCTGGGGCTGGCGTGCCGCGGTCGCGGTGACCATCCTCCTCGCCGTCACGGTTGCGGTCGCGATCTCCCGGCTCCCGCGCGAGGGCGCGGACGCCACCGACGCCGTACCCGCGGCTGCTCCGGAGCCCGACGCCGTCGCCCCGTCGCCCGCGCGCCGGGGCCTCGCCCCGGGCTCGCGCGGCCTGCTCGTCGCGCTCGTCGCCGCCATGGCGCTCGAGAACGCGACGACGTACTGGTCGACGTCGCTCGTCATCGAGCGGACAGGGGCCGACGCGAGCATCGCGACCTCGACGACCGCAGGCCTCCTCGTCGGCATGACGACGATCCGCTTCGCAGGCACCGTCCTCACCCGCCGGGCCGGGGCCGACCGCGTGCTCGCCGTGAGCTTCCTCGTCGCGATCCTCGGCTGGGCGGTCCTGTGGACCGCGCAGACCCCGGGCGTCGCGGTCGCGGGCCTAGTCGTCGCAGGCCTCGGCTACGGCGCGCAGTACCCGCTGTCGATCGCGCTGCTGCTCGGCATCGCGCGCGAGGGGGCCGACCGGGCGCAGGCCGTCGCGACGTTCGTGGCGGGGGCGACCGTCGGTCTCGCGCCGTTCCTGCTCGGCGCGGCGGCCGACGCCGTCGGCACGCACACCGCGTTCGTCGCGATCCCCGTCCTCGCGCTGCTCGGCGCGGTCGGCGCGTTCCTCGGCTCGCGCACCGCGAGGGCCCACAACCTGCTCTGACGCAGTCCCGTGGTCGGTCGACGGCGTGCGGCCCGTCACGTCCGTCGCGGTCACGGGACGGCACGTGGTCCCCGCGCGTGCGCGACAATGGACCGTGCCCACGACCCCCGCTCACCCCGTGCTGCCCGCCGACGTCGACCTCGTCGAGATCACCGACGTCACCGCCCCCGGGCTCGAGGACTACGTCTCGCTCACCGATGTGCGGCTGCGTTCGCGCACCGAGCCGGGCAAGGGCCTCTACATCGCCGAGTCCTCGACGGTCATCCGGCGGGCGCTCGCCGCAGGGCACCGGCCGCGGTCGTTCTTCATGGAGCACAAGTGGCTGCCGTCGATGGCGGACGTGCTCGCCGAGCACCCCGGCGTGCCCGTCTACACGGGCACGGCCGAGGTCCTCGAGCAGGTGACGGGCTTCCACCTGCACCGCGGTGCGCTCGCGTCGATGCACCGGCCGCCGCTCGCGCCGGTCGCCGAGCTGCTCGCGTCCGCGCGCGACGGTCAGGGCGCCCGCCGGGTCGTCGTCCTCGAGGACACCGTCGACCACACGAACGTCGGCGCCGCGATGCGCGCGTGCGCCGCCATGGGCGTCGACGCAGTCCTCTTCACGCCGTCGTGCGCCGACCCGCTCTACCGGCGCGCCGTGCGGGTCTCGATGGGCACGGTCTTCCAGGTGCCGTGGACCCGCTTCGAGCACTGGCCCGCGGGCCCCGCGGACGGGGCGGCCGACGGCGTCGAGCTGCTGCGCGAGCTCGGCTTCACGGTGGCGGCCCTCGCGCTCGAGGACGACTCGGTGAGCCTCGACGTGCTCGAGCGCGACACCCCGGAGAAGCTCGCGCTCGTCTTCGGCACCGAGGGCGACGGCCTCAAGCCGCGCACCATCACGGCGTGCGACCTCACGGTGAAGATCCCCATGGCGGGCGGGGTCGACTCGCTCAACGTCGCCTCGGCCGTCGCGGTCGCCGGGTGGGCGACGCGCGTGCGGGACTGACACCTCCCCCCGACGCGCGCAGCGGGGCATGCGCTGGGACGCTGGGAGGATGACCGCTCCCAGGACAGTCGGCGTCGAGGAGGAGTTCCTCCTCGTCGACGAGCAAGGACACCCGACCGCCGTTGCCGGCGCCGTGCTCGACGCCGCGCCGCGCGAGGTCCGCGAGGGCCCCGACGACGTGCCCGGCGGCGGGCTCGAGCACGAGCTCATGCTCGAGCAGATCGAGACCGGCACCCCGCCGTGCCCGGACCTCGCGACGCTCGACGCGGAGATTCGCGCGGGCCGCGTCCGCGCGAACGAGGCGTCGGCGGCCCTCGGTGCGCGCATCGCCGCCGTCGGCACGAGCCCCGTCCACGTCCTCGGCACCCGGGTGCCGTCGCGCCGCTACGACCGTGCCGCGGCGCAGTTCGGGCTCACGGCCGACGAGCAGCTGACGAGCGGCTGCCACGTCCACGTCGGCGTCGCCTCGCGCGCGGAGGGTGTCGCCGTGCTCGACCGCATCGGGCCGTGGCTCGCGCCGCTCCTCGCGATCTCGGCGAACTCGCCGTTCTGGCAGGGCGTCGACACGTCCTACGCGTCCTACCGGGCCCAGGTGTGGTCCCGCTGGCCGACGGCAGGCCCGGTGCGGACGTTCGGGTCCGTCGCGGCGTACGACGACGCGGTCGCGCGCCTGCTCACGACGGGGACGATCCTCGACGTCGGCATGATCTACTTCGACGCGCGGCTCTCGGCGCGGTACCCGACCGTCGAGATCCGGGTCGCCGACGTGTGCCTCGCACCCGCGACGGCGACGCTCGTCGCGGCGCTCGCCCGCGCGCTCGTCGAGACGGCCGCGCGGGAGCACGCCGACGGCCTCGTCCCGACCGCGCTGCACCCCGAGGTGCTGCGCGCCGCCGCATGGCGGGCGAGCAGGTCGGGCCTCGGCGACGTCCTCGTCGACCCGGCGACGTGGGCGGAGGCGTCGGCGCACGACGTCGTCGGGAGCCTCGTCGAGCACGTGCGTCCCGCGCTCGAGGACGCGGGCGACCTCGACGCCGTCACCGAGCTCCTCGGTGGCCTGTGGGCCCGTGGCGGGGGTGCGCGCCGCCAGCGGGCCTGGTTCGCGGAGTCGGGCGATGTCCTCGACGTCTCCCGACGTGCGGCCGACGCGACCCTCGGCTGAGGCGCGCCGTCAGAGGGCCCGCGCGAGCACGTAGTCGTCGTGCGTGCGGTCGCCGACCTGCATGTGCTTGGTCCCGACGACCTCGAAGCCGTGCTTGGCGTAGAACCGCTGCGCGCGCTCGTTGAGCTGGTTGACGCCGAGCCACACGGCCGCCGCCCCGCGCGAGCGGGAGGCGTCGAGCACCGCCGCCATGAGCTGCGACGCGACGGGCGTGCCGTGCATGTCCGGGTGCGCGTAGAGCTTCGAGAGCATGCGGGACGGCGCAGGCACGACGGCGGTCGCGGGCGGCGCGTCGTCGAGCACGAGCGCGTACGCGAGAGGCGCGCCCGGGGCCGCGTCGTCGGCGACGAGCAGCAGGTCGCACGACGGGTCGACGGCGTGCGCCGCGAGGTGCGGGGCCGTGAGGTTGCCGCGCACGAAGGCCGCGACGTCCGCCGGGTCGGTGCCCGGCGGGCACGCGAGCGGGAACGTCAGGGCCGCGAGCGCGGCCAGCGCGTCGGCGTCGTCGGAGGCCGCGACCCTGACGTGCCGCGTCACCGCTCGTGCGTGACGGTGAGCGTCGCGCACGCGACCGTGTGGAACAGCGCCGTGAACGCGACGGCCGTGGGGGACGCGTCGGCGTCGAGGTCGAGCGTGTCGACGTCGAGGGCGTGGACCGCGAAGACGTAGCGGTGCGCGCGGTCGCCTGCGGGCGGGGCGGCGCCGGTGTAGTCGAAGCTGCCGCCGTCGTTGCGGACGTGGAACGCCGCGCCGTCGAGCATGAGGTCGGACTCGCCGAGGCCCTCGTCGAGCGACGTCGTCTCGAGGGGGATGTCGACGACCGTCCAGTGCCAGAAGCCGGCGGGCGTCGGTGCGTCGGGGTCGAAGCACGAGACGAGGAACGAGCGTGTCGAGGCCGGGAAGCCCGTCCACGACAGCTGCGGCGAGGTGCTCCCGCCGTCGGCGGTGTGCTCGGCCGGCATGGCCGCACCGTCGACGAGAGTCTCGCTCGTCAGCGTGAACGACGGGACGGCCGGCAGGGACGTGTAGGGGTCCGGGGCGACGGGGCGCGTGAGGTCCATGCGCCCATCATGGCCCCGGAGACGCCGCGGGTCACGCGTCCCCGGCGCGCGTCCCCCGACGGTTCACGCACGAGCGGCGCCCGGCCGGTGGCCGGACGCCGTTCCCGCGTCGTCGTGCTGACGTGCCTCGCTCAGGCGTCGACGAGCTCGCGCTCGCTGACCGCCGCAGCCCGCGACGGCAGGGGACGGGCCCGCAGCAGCCGCATGGCGTTGGCGATGACGAGGAGGACGGACGCCTCGTGGACGAGCATGCCCACCGCCATCGTCACGCCGCCCGCGAAGACCCCCGCGAGCAGGACGGCGACCGTGACGAGCGCGACCGCGATGTTCTGCCGCATGACGCGCACCGTGCGGCGCGCGAGACGGATCGCGTCGGGCAGACGCAGCAGGTCGTCCTGGACGAGCGCGATGTCCGCGGTCTCGACCGCGACCCCCGTGCCCGCGAGGCCCATCGCGACGCCGACGTCCGCGACCGCGAGCGCGGGCGCGTCGTTGACGCCGTCACCGACCATCGCGACGACGTACCCCTCGGCGCGCAGCCGCTCGACGACCTCGAGCTTGTCCTCGGGCAGCAGGGCCGCGTGCACCTCGTCGACGCCGACGGCGGCGCCGACGGCCTCGGCTACAGGGCGGGCGTCGCCCGTGAGCATGACGACACGGCGGACGCCGTTCGCGTGGAGCCGCGCGACCATCTCGGCGGCATCGTCCCGGACGCGGTCGGCGACGCCGAGGACGCCCGCGACGCGGCCGTCGAGCGCGACGACCATGGGGGTGCGACCGAGGCCCGCGAGCCGGCCGGCCTCGGTGGTCGCGGCCTCGTCCGTCGTGGCCTCGGCCTCGAGCAGCGCGAGGTTCCCGACGACGACGCGGCGGCCGTCGAGCGTCGCGACGACGCCCTTGCCGGGCACGGGCTCGGTGTGCTCGGGCAGACCCGTCACGGTGAGCCCCTCGGCCGCGGCGGCCTCGAGGACGGGGCGCGCGAGCGGGTGCTCGGAGCCGGCCTCCGCGCGGGCGGCCCACAGGAGGACGTCGTCCCGCGTGAGGGCGTCGTCGAGGACCGTGACGTCCGTGAGCACGGGGCGTCCCTCGGTGAGCGTGCCCGTCTTGTCGAGCGCGACCGCGCTGATGCGGGCGCTCGTCTCGAGGTGGTCGCCGCCCTTGACGAGCGTGCCGTCGCGCGCGCCGCGGCCGATGCCGGCGACGACGGCGACGGGGATCGAGATGACGAGCGCGCCGGGGCAGCCGATGACGAGCAGCGTGAGCGCGAGCACGACGTCGCCCGTGAGGAGGCCCGTGACGATCGAGGCGACGATGATGCCGGGCGTGTACCAGGCGGAGAACTTCTCCATGAACGTCTGCGTGCGGGCCTTGGCGTCCTGCGCCTCCTCGACGCGGTGGATGATCCGCGCGAGCGTCGTGTCCGCGCCGACGCCGGTCGCACGCACCTGGAGCAGCCCGCCGTGGGAGACGGTGCCCGCGAAGACGCGGTCACCCGCGACCTTCTCGACGGGGATCGACTCGCCCGTGATCGACGCCTCGTCGAGCGCGCCCGTCCCGTCGACGACGACGCCGTCGACCGGGACCTTCGCGCCGTTCTTCACGACGACGACCTCGTCGGGCCGGACGGTGCCTGCCGGCACCTCGACCTGCGTGCCGTCCCGCAGGACGACCGCGACGTCGGGGGCGACGGCGACGAGCTCGGCGAGCGCCGAGCGCGTCCGGTCCAGCGTGCGGACCTCGAGCGCGTGCCCGAACGCGAAGAGGAAGGTCACGGCGGCGGCCTCCCAGTACTCGCCGATGACGACCGCGCCGATGGCGGCGATCGAGACGAGCAGGTCGATCGCGACGACCTTGACGAGCAGCGCCCGCACGGCCGTGCGGACGATGCGGGCGCCTGCGACGACCGCCGCGGCGACCATGAGGACGTCGGAGACGACGAGCGCCGCCGGGACGTCGTGCGTGACGCCGTGGCCGCTGCCGAACGGGTTGACGCCGACGGACATCGACGTGACCGCGGCTGCGACGATGAGCAGCCCGGCGAGCGTCGGGACGCCCCAGGGGCCTCGCAGCCAGCGGGTGAGGGAGCTCATGACGTGCCTCCTTGTCGGGAGTGGGGGAGCCCGCCCCTGGCGGGGCGGACGGTGACGGCGCGGCCCCGGGCCGCGCCGTCGGGTGTCAGAACGCGGCGGGGACGGACGTGTAGCCCGCCTTGGCGACCTCGGCGACGAGGGCGTCGACGGTGGCGAGAGCCGGGTCGTGGTCGATCTCGATGCGGCCCGAGGCGAACTTCACGGCGACGCCTGCGACACCGTCGAGGCGGCCGACCTGCTTCTCGATCTTCGCGACGCACGACGGGCAGCTGAAGCCCTCGGCGCGCAGGACCGTGCGGGTGCTGGGGGTGGGGGTGGTGGTCATGGTGAGCCTTCTTCCGGTCGGTTCCTGCGGTGCTGCTCCGCGGGGTGTTCCTGCGGTGCACCACTGACACTAGGAAGCGGCGCGTGCGGGTGGCATGACGGCCGTCAATCAACCGCAGCATCCGGTGCGACCTGCGGTGATGCTCGTCACTCGGGGCGCGGGATAGCCTTGCCGCGGGCCGGAGCGCACACCGCGTGGGGCCGCGCGCCGCAGGTCGGCACGCACGACGACGGGTCGGAGGACCGATGGCACCGCGGGACCGTGAGCAGCCCCCGGCGATCGGGTCGCGGCGGACGATCCCGCTGCAGGAGATCACGCTCCCGCACGAGTGCCCCCGCCCGGTCCGCCTCCACGTGCTCTCGCGCGCCCCGTACTTCCGGGGCCTCGACGAGGCTGCGCTCGACAGCGTCGACGCCCGCATGCGCACACGCACCTATCTGCCCGACGAGCCCGTCTACCGTGCGGGGGAGCCGGCCGACGCCCTCTACGTCGTCGCCGAGGGGCGCGTCCGCGTCTCGCAGGTGACGGCCGACGGCGCCGAGACCGTCACCGACGTCCTCGTGCCCGGCGAGCTCTTCGGCGCGATGGGCACGCTCGGCGAACCCTCCCACCTGCAGTCGGCGTCCGCGCTCGTCGGCTTGTGCGTCATGCGCATCGGCCAGGGTGATTTTCGTCAGGTCCTCCTCGAGCAGCCCGGGGTCGCGCTCCGCGTCCTCGACGACGTCGCCGCGCGGCTCGCACGTGCCCACACGGACATCGGCGGGCAGGGCACCGAGACCGTCCCGCAGCGCGTCGCCCGCGCCCTGCTGCGCCTCGCCGACAAGCTCGGCGAGGACCGCGGGCCGCGCGGCGTCATGCTCGAGGTCCCGCTCTCGCGCGCCGATCTCGCGGGCCTTGCGCGCTCGACGCCCGAGTCCGTCTCCCGCGTCATGAGCCGCTGGAAGAAGGACGGCATCGTCGACTCCGGCCGCCGCTGGACGTCGCTCCTCGACCGTCCGTTCCTCGAGGAGGTCGCCGCGGGGAGGTCCTGAGCAGGGAGCCCCGCGAGTGTCGGTCGCAGGGGGTACCGTCCTCGACGTCGAACATCTGTTCGATATGCTGGTGGGGATGGAAGGACGAACATGGCGACTGCAGCTGCTGCCTCCTCAGGGACGGACCGCGCGGCGCGTGCGCTCGCGGCGCTGCGCAGGGCGGAGGACCGCACGGGAGCCCGGCGCGTGACGCTCACGGACGTCGCACCCGTCGTCCGCCGTCGCACGCGGAGCGCGGAGCGCAGCGCGGAGCACAGCAGCGCGGAGCGCGGCCCGCAGGCCCCCGGCCGGAGCCGTGAGCACGGGCCCTCGCAGGGGATCGCCGCTCCTCCCGCCCAGGCCGCACCTGCCCCCGCCGCACCGCTCGGCGTCCGCACCGCAGAGCGCCCGCCCCTGCCCGTGCCGTCCGCGCTCGCGGACGTCCTGCCCGAGGGCCTGCGCCGCGGTGCCGTCACCCAGGTGACGGGCTCGGCCGCGCTCGTCCTCGAGATGCTCGCGCACGTCGAGACCCAGCGCGTCGCGCTCGGCGACGAGCCCTGGACGGCCGTCGTCGGCTGCCCCGCCCTCGGCCTCGTCGCGGCCGCTGAGGCCGGCGTGAGCCTCGACCGCCTCCTCCTCGTCCCCGACCCCGGCGTCGAGGCAGCGACGGTCCTCGCGGCGCTCGTCGACGGCGTCGACGTCGTCGTCGTCGGGGACGTCGGCCTCGCCGAGGCCGACCGCCGCCGCCTCGTCGCCCGCGCACGCGAGCGGGGCGTCGCGATCCTCGCGGTGAGCCCCTGGCCCGGCGCACGTGCCGTCCTGCAGGTCACGGGCGTGCGCTGGCGCGGCATCGGCACGGGCGAGGGACGGCTGCGCTCGCGGGAGCTTCACGTCGCGCGGGTCGAGGCGGGGCGGACGCGCCGGGCGCTCGTCCTGCCCGCGCCGGGCGACGGCTACGACGCGCCGACGCCGGGTGTCGGGGACGGCGGTGCTGTGACAGGCGTGGCTGCGGCCGGCGGTGCGCGACCGAGTGCACCCACACCCACGCCTGCCGCGTCTGCCGAGCAGGGCGCCCTCCCGCTGCGGCTCGTCGGACGGGTCGCATGAGCGTCGCGGAACCGCTGCTCGCGGCCGGGACCGCCCCCGCGGCCGCGACCCGGACGGCCGTCGTCTGGGTGCCCGACTGGCCCGTCGTCGCGGCCGCGACCGCGGCCGGTCACTCTCCGGCCGTGCCCGTCGCGGTCCAGGACGCACGCGGGATCGTCGCGGTCGGCCCGACCGCGCGCCGTGCGGGCGTGCGGCGCGGCATGCGCCGCCGTCACGCGCAGGAGGCCTGCCCGGGGCTCGTCCTCCTGCCCGTCGACGACGCGCGCGACGCGCGGTTCTTCGAGCCTGTCGCGACCGCGGTCGAGGACGTCGTCGCGGGGCTCGAGGTCGCACGGCCCGGGCTCCTGCTCCTGCCCGCGGAGGGCGCGGCGCGGTTCTACGGCTCCGAGGCCGATCTCGTGCGGCTGCTCGTCGAGCGGGTCGCGGACGCGACGGGTCACGAGTGCCACGTCGGCATCGCGGACGGGGTGCTCGCGGCGGTCCTCGCAGCGCGCGAGGACCTGCTCGTCCCGTCCGGCCGCAGCGCGCAGATGCTCGCGCCGCGGCCCCTGCGGGACCTCGTCCACGTCGCCGTGACGCCCGAGCGTGCGACCGTGCTGCTCGAGCTCGTCGACCTGTGGGACCGCCTCGGCGTCCGCAGGATCGGCGACCTCACTGCGCTCGACGCGCACGCGGTCGCCTCACGCTTCGGCGCCGAGGGCGTGTGGGCGCAGCGCGTCGGGCGCGGTGAGGACCTGCGCCCGCCCGCGCGTCGCAGGCCCGAGGCCGACGTCGAGGCGACGTGCGAGCTCGACCCGCCCGCCGTCCGCATCGACACCGCGGCCTTCGCCGCGCGCCGGCTCGCGGCCGAGCTCCACGCGGCGCTCGTCGCGCGCGGCGCGACGTGCGCGCGCCTGCGCATCACGGCGTGGCGCGGCGACGGTCGCGAGCACGTGCGCACGTGGCGCACGGACGACGCAGCGCTCGGCGGCCTCACGGCCGCGCGCATCACGGACCGCGTGCGCTGGCAGCTCGAGGGCTGGCTGACGGCAGACGCCCCGGACACCGAGGACGGCCACGAGCACCGCAGCGAGGACGACGCCGCGGGCATCGTCCGCCTCCTGGTCACGGCGGAGGACCTGCTCGACGCGGGGCAGCACCAGGAGGGTCTCTGGGGCTCGGCGCAGGGCTCGTCGCTGCGCGCGCTGCGGGCGCTCGACCGCGTCCAGGGCCTGCTCGGGGCCGACGGCGTCCTCGCGGCGCGCCTCCAGGGCGGCCGCACCGCGCGCGACCGCGTGAGCGTCGTCCCGTGGGGCGAGGAGCCGCCGCCGCTGCGCCCGCTCGACCGGCCCTGGCCGGGCGCGCTGCCGTCGCCCGCCCCGACGCGCGTCCTGCCCGAGCCCGTCGAGGTGCGGCTGCTCGACGCGTCGGGCCGTCCCGTCGTCGTCGACCGACGTCTGGCGGCCTCGGGCGAGCCCGCGCACGTGCGGGCGCTGCCGCCCGCGCCCGAGGACGCGGGGACGCCCGTCGTCGGACGGCACGTTCGCGGTGACGCGCGGCCCGTCGCGCGCCCGCGCCGGGCCGCGCCGCCGCCCGAGGTCCCGGCGGGGGAGGTCGTCGCGTGGGCAGGTCCGTGGCCGCTCGCGCAGCGCTGGTGGCGCGAGGATGCGGAGCGGCTCGTCCACGTCCAGGTCGTCGTGCGCACCGAGCACGACGAGACCCCGGCCGTGCTCCTCGCAGGCACGGCAGGCCGCTGGTGGTGGGAGGCGAGCTATGACTGAGGCGCGCTACGCCGAGCTCCACGCGCACTCCGCGTTCAGCTTCCTCGACGGCGCGAGCCAGCCCGAGCAGCTCGTCGCGGAGGCAGCGCGCCTCGGCCTCGAGGCGCTCGCGCTCACGGACCACGACGGCCTCTACGGCGTCGTGCGCTTCGCGCAGGCCGCGCGCAGGGCGGGCCTGCCGACGGTCTTCGGCGCCGAGCTCCACCTTCCCGCGCACCGTCCGGACGGCCCGCCCGTCCTCGAGGCGCCGACGGGCGTGCCCGACCCGCGCGCGGAGCACCTCCTCGTCCTCGCGCGCGGGGCCGACGGCTACACGGCGTTGTCCTCGGCGATCGCGGACGCGCACCTCGCGACGGGAGCCAAGGGGCTCGCACGCTACGACCTCGAGGATCTCGGCGCGCGCGCCGACGGCCGCTGGCTCGTCCTCACGGGTTGCCGCAAGGGTGCGGTGCGGGCGGCGCTCGCCTCCGACGGCCCCGCAGGGGCGCGGCGCGCGCTCGACCGGCTCACGGCGGCGTTCGGCCGGGACAACGTCGCGGTCGAGATCACGGACACCGCCGACCCGCGCGACCCCGAGCGCAACGCGCTGCTCGCCGCGCTCGCCGCGGACGCGGGCCTGCCGCTCGTCGCGACGGGCGCGGTCCACCACGCGACGCCCGCCGAGGCGCCGCTCGCGGCGGCGCTCGGCGCGATCCGCGCGCGCAGCTCGCTCGACGACATGGACGGCTGGCTCCCCGGCGCACCGGCAGCGCACCTGCGCTCGGCGCGCGAGATGCTCGCGCGCCACCGTGCGCACCCGCAGGCGGTTCTCACGGCGGCCGAGCTCGGCCGCGAGTGCGCGTTCGACCTCAGCCTCGTCGCACCGTCGCTCCCGCCGTACCCCGTGCCCGACGGTCACGACGAGGCGTCCTGGCTGCGTGAGCTCGTCCGCCGGGGTGCGCTCGAGCGCTACGGCGAGCCCGGCACGGAGCGTGCCGAACGTGCGCGGCCCGTCCTCGAGCACGAGCTCGAGGTCATCACGGCGCTCGGCTTCCCGGGCTACTTCCTCATCGTCAGCGACATCGCGACGTTCTGCCGCGAGCGGGGGATCCTCGCGCAGGGGCGCGGCTCGGCCGCGAACTCGGCGGTCTGCTACGCGCTCGGCATCACGGCGGTCGACGCGGTCGCGCACGGCCTGCTCTTCGAGCGGTTCCTCGCGCCCGAGCGTGACGGCCCGCCGGACATCGACGTCGACATCGAGTCCGGGCGTCGGGAGGAGGTCATCCAGCACGTCTACGAGCGCTTCGGGCGTCGGCACGCGGCGCAGGTCGCGAACGTCATCTCCTACCGGCCGCGCTCGGCGGTGCGGGACGCGGCGCGGGCGCTCGGGCACGACGTGGGCCGGCAGGACGCGTGGAGCAAGGGCATCGAGCGCTGGGGGAGCCTGCGCGGTCCCGAGGACGACAGCCCGTGGTGGACGGTGAGCCGGGGCGGTCCCGTCGCGGCGGTGCCGATGCCCGACGGGACCGCTGGGCTCGTGCTGAGCGACGACGGGCGCGACGTCGTGCCCGCTCAGCGGCCGCCGTCCGCGGCAGCCGAGGGCACGATCCCCGAGGACGTCCTCGACCTCGCCGAGCAGCTGCTGCGGCTGCCGCGGCACCTCGGCATCCACTCGGGCGGCATGGTGCTGTGCGACCGTCCGGTCGTCGAGGTGTGCCCGGTCGAGTGGGCGCGCATGCCGGGCCGCACGGTGCTCCAGTGGGACAAGGACGAC
The DNA here is from genome assembly GCF_011300875.1 of Sanguibacter sp. HDW7. NCBI lineage: Bacteria > Bacillati > Actinomycetota > Actinomycetes > Micrococcales > Sanguibacteraceae > Sanguibacter > Sanguibacter sp. HDW7. Next base: position 1,519,980 of record NZ_CP049862.1, read on the forward strand.
TGCGCGGACGCGGGCCTCGTGAAGTTCGACCTGCTGGGCCTCGGCATGCTCACGGCGCTGCGTCTCGCGTTCGAGCAGGTCGCGGAGCACGAGGGGGTCGAGCTCACGCTGCACGGGCTGCCGCAGGACGACCCGGCGGTGTACGACCTGCTGTGCGCGGCGGACACGGTCGGGGTGTTCCAGGTCGAGTCGCGCGCGCAGATGGCGACGCTGCCGCGGCTGCAGCCGCGGACGTTCTACGACATCGTCATCGAGGTCGCGCTCATCCGGCCCGGGCCCATCCAGGGCAACTCGGTGCACCCGTACATCAACCGTGCGCGCAAGCGCGAGAAGGTGACGTTCCTCCACCCGCTGCTCGAGAGGTCGCTCGGGCGGACGCTCGGCGTGCCGCTGTTCCAGGAGCAGCTCATGCAGATGGCGATCGACGTCGCGGACTTCACGCCGGCCGAGGCCGACCAGCTGCGCCGGGCGATGGGCTCGAAGCGGTCGGCCGAGCGCATGGAGGCGCTGCACGCGCGGCTGCTCACGGGCATGGCCGCGAACGGGATCACGCAGGAGGTCGGTGAGCAGATCTTCGACAAGCTCAAGGCGTTCGCGGACTTCGGCTTCCCCGAGTCGCACGCGTACTCCTTCGCGTACCTCGTCTACGCGAGCTCGTGGCTCAAGGTGCACCACCCGGCGGCGTTCTACTCGGCGCTTCTCGCGGCGCAGCCCATGGGCTTCTACTCGCCGCAGTCCCTCGTCGCAGACGCGCGCCGGCACGGGATCACGGTGCTGCGGCCGGACGTCGCGCGCTCGGGCGTCGAGGCGCGGGTCGAGCGGTGCGAGGACGGCTCGCTCGGGGTGCGGCTCGGTCTCGCGAAGGTGCGGGGCGTGGGGGAGGACGTCGCGGGGAGGATCGTCGCGGAGCGCGAGCGGGAACCGTTCGCCGACCTGCCTGACCTGGCCCGGCGTGTCGGGCTCACGGTCGCGCGGCTCGAGTCGCTCGCGACGGCGGGTGCGCTCGACGCGTACGCGGGGTCGCGGCGTGCGGCGCTGTGGGCGGCCGCGGCCGTCGCGCAGGAGTCGCCCGCGACGCTGCCGGGCGTGAGCGTGGGCGTCGAGGCCCCGATGCTGCCGGGGATGAGCGAGGTCGAGCGGTCGGTCGCGGACGTGTGGGCGACGGGCGTCTCGCCGGAGGAGTATCCGACGCAGTTCGTCCGGGAGGGCCTCGACGCGGCGGGCGTCCTCACGGTCGGTGCGGCGACGGTCCACGAGGCTGGGCGTCGGGTCGCGGTCGCGGGCGTCGTCACGCACCGGCAGCGGCCGGGGACGGCACGCGGTGTGACCTTCCTCTCGCTCGAGGACGAGACGGGGCTGCTCAACGTCGTGTGCTCGCCGGGGCTGTGGCAGCGGCACCGGTCGGTCGCGCGGTCGGCGGCCGCGCTCGTCGTCCGGGGCCGCCTCGAGCGCGCTGACGGGGCGACGAACCTCGTCGCGGAGCATCTGGCACCGCTGTCGCTCGCGATCCCGTCGCGCTCGCGCGACTTCCGCTGAGGTCTGCCCGACGGGGCCCGCGAGCCGCCCGCGGCGGGCAGCGCGGAGGCGCCGACGCCGATGTGATTTCTGGCCGTCGACCGTGCTATGTTCTTCCAGCACCGAGCGGGGGTCACTCCGCGAGGGTCACCTGTCCGGGTGGCGGAATGGCAGACGCGCTAGCTTGAGGTGCTAGTGCCCTTTATCGGGCGTGGGGGTTCAAGTCCCCCTCCGGACACTCGCTTGACAACTGAACAACCGCACGGCCTTCGGGTCGTGATGGTCACCCGTCCGGGTGGCGGAATGGCAGACGCGCTAGCTTGAGGTGCTAGTGCCCTTTATCGGGCGTGGGGGTTCAAGTCCCCCTCCGGACACTCGTTGAGACAGCGACGCGAAGCGGATCCAGGTTCACCTGGGTCCGCTTCGTCGTTGTCGGGCCAGGAGGTGCGTCGAGCTCGAACGCGCGGACCATCTCGCGGTCCGCGCCCGTTTCGTGTTGACTGGCCAACGTGACCACGGCCGACGCGTACCAGGGGACGACCGCTCACGTCGTGCGGCCCTGGCACGGGCCGCAGCCGAGCGACGATCCCGAGCTCCAGCGCTATGCGGTGCTCGCGTCCCTGTGCATCGGGGACGGAGCCGCCGCGGTCCTTCTGCCTGAGCCCGAGGGTGCGCGCGTCGCGTCGGCGTCGACGTTCGACGACGGGGCGTCGGGCCCGCTGCGCACGGACCTCGCGTACGAGTCGCTCCGCTCGGGTCGCCTCGTCGTCCTCACGCCCGAGGAGGCCGCGGTCTCCCGGCCCGAGCAGCCGGTCGGCTTCGTCGCGGTGCCCGTGACGACCCCCCAGGGGGAACGGGTCGCGGTGCTCTTCGCGCAGACGCGCGCGGACGTGCCTCCGAGCCGCGTGCGGGCGCTCGGCGAGCTCGCGGTCCTCCTCGCGGCGTACCTCGGGTCGCGCACGTCGTTGCGGCGGTCGGTCGAGGCCGAGGCCGAGCTCCAGGAGATCACGCGCATCAACCGCATCCTCCTGGCCTTCTCGGAGGCGCTCTCTCGCACGCGCACGCTCGAGGAGACGATGCAGGCGGTGCGGGACCTCGCGACGACGCAGCTCGAGGCCGATCACTGCACCGTCGTCGTCGAGGACGACGGCCGCTACGAGGCGCTCGACAGGCGCGGCCTGCCCGCCGACCGCCCGTTGTACTGCACGGAGATCTCGCCGGGGTCCGATCACCCCGGGCCGTACGCCGCTGAGAGCGGCGAGGGCGTGTTCCTCGACGACAGGGCCGTGCTCGCCGAGCGATTTCCCGCGGTCGCTGCCGACGCGCCGGCCGAGGTCGACGGCGAGGCGTACGCGCCGCTGCGCGTGGGCCGTCGAGCCGGCTGGCTGTGGCTCGGCTGGTCGGGCCCGCACCGAACTTTCGCGCGCACGCGCCGCATGAAGCTGGCGCTCGCGCGCTACGTCGGGCAGGCGATCGAGCGGGTCGAGCTCGTGCAGGCGCGCGACGCGGTCGCGCGCACGCTCCAGGAGGCGATGCTCACGAGCCTGCCCGAGGTGCCCGGGCTCGAGCTCGCGGCGCGTTACGTCCCGGCCGTCGAGGACCAGCAGGTCGGCGGCGACTGGTACGACGCGATCCACGCCTCGGGCGTGACGACGGTCGTCATCGGTGACGTCGTCGGGCACAACATCGTCGCGGCGACCCGCATGGGGTCGCTCCGCGCGATCCTGCGAGGCTTCGTCGCCGACCGCGTCCAGACGCCTGCGCAGCTGCTCGAGCGTCTCGACCACGTCAACCTCCAGCTCGGCACGGGCACGATGGGGACGGCGGTCGTCGCCCAGCTGCGTGGCACGCGCGAGTCGGACGGCTCGGTGTACGTCACGTGGTCGAGCGCGGGTCATCTCGCACCCGTCGTCGTCGGGCCGGACGGCGCGACGCGCACGTTCGAGGGGTCGAGCGACCTCATGCTCGGCGTCCTCGAGTACGAACGGCACGACCACGCGGCGACGCTCGCGCCGGGGGAGACGCTGCTGCTCTTCACGGACGGGCTCGTCGAGCGGCGCGGGGAGTCGATCGCGGAGTCGCTCGTGCGGCTCGACGGCGTGCTCGCGGGCGTCGGGCAGGCGCCCGTCGGGGACCTCGTCGACGTCGTGCTCGCGGAGATGGAGGCGACGGGCGCCCGCGACGACGTCGCAGTCCTCGCCGTCCGTCCGGTCTGACGCGCGGGCGCCGGTCGTGCGCGGCAGCCCCGGTCGCTGAGAGACTGGGAGCATGACCGCTTCCCCGCTCGACGCGACCAACCCTCTCGCGCAGCCCTCGTCCCTCCCGTACGGCCTCCCCGACTTCGCGAGCATCCGGCACGAGCACCTTGCCCCCGCGATCCGCGCGGGCATGGCGGACGAGCTCGCCGAGGTCGAGGCGATCGTCGCCGACCCGGCCGCGCCGGACGTCGTCAACACGCTCGAGGCGCTCGAGCGTTCGGGCGAGCTGCTGCACCGCGGTCTCGTCATCCTCGATCTGCTCCTCGGCGCGGACGCGACCGAGGACCTCGAGGACCTCGAGGAGGAGCTCACTCCGGAGCTCTCGGCGCACCACGACGCGATCGCCATGCACGCGGGCCTGCACGCGCGGGTGGCGGAGCTCGACGCGCGCATCGCGGCAGGCGAGGTCGAGGCGTCGGACGCTGACCGCCGCGCGGTCGAGACGCTGCTGCGCGACTTCCGTCGGGCGGGCGTCGACCTGCCCGAGGAGGAGCAGGCGACGCTGCGGAGCCTCAACTCGCGCATCGCGGAGCTCGAGGCCGCCTTCGGGCGTGTCGTGCTCGCGTCGGGCAACGAGGGTGCCGTGCTCGTCACCGACGTGGCCGAGCTCGACGGGCTCGCGCCGGACGCCGTCGCGGCCGCCGAGGCTGCAGCGCGTGAGGCGGGCCACGAGGCCGGCTGGCTGCTCACCCTCCAGCTGCCGACCGAGCAGGGTGTCCTCGGCTCGCTCACTGACCGCGGCCTGCGGGCGCGCGTCCACGAGGCGTCGGTGACGCGCGGCACGCACGAGGGCGCGGACTCGCGCGCGACGCTCCTCGAGCTCGCGCGCCTGCGTGCCGAGCGCGCACAGCTCCTCGGCCTGCGCGACCACGCGTCGTACGCGACGGAGGACGCCACGGCCCGCACGCCCGAGGCCGTCGCGGAGATGCTCGAGCCGCTCGTGCACCGTGCCGTCGCGAACGCGCGCGCGGAGCACGCTGACCTCGCGGCCGCGCTCGCCGCCGACACGGGTGCGACCGACCTGGCGCCGTCCGACCGCGCCTACTACGCCGAGCACCTGCGCCGCGAACGGTACGCGCTCGACGACGCGGCCCTGCGCCCGTACCTCGAGCTCGACCGCGTCCTCACCGAGGGCGTGTTCGCCGCGGCCCACGAGCTGTTCGGCATCACGCTCGTCGCGCGCCCCGACCTCGTCGGGTACCACCCGGAGGTGCGTGTGTGGGAGGTGCTCGACGCGGACGGCTCGGGCCTCGGCCTCTTCCTCGGCGACTACTTCACGCGGCCCTCGAAGCGGGGCGGTGCGTGGATGGACAACCTCGTCGACCAGTCGCACCTGCTCGGCCAGCGTCCCGTCGTCTTCAACGTCCTCAACGTGCCGCGCCCCGCGGCGGGCGAGCCCGCGCTGCTCACGTGGGACGAGGTCATCACGGCGTTCCACGAGTTCGGCCACGCGCTCCACGGCCTGTTCTCGGACGTGCGCCTGCCCTCGCAGTCGGGCACGTCCGTGCCGCGCGACTTCGTCGAGTTCCCGTCGCAGGTCAACGAGATGTGGGCGTGGCACCCGGACCTGCTCGCGCGCTACGCGCGGCACCACGCGACGGGCGAGGCCCTCCCGGAGGGTCTCGTCGGCACGCTGCTCGCCGCGCGCGGCGAGGGCGAGGGCGAGGGCTTCGCGACGACGGAGTACCTCGGCGCCGCGCTGCTCGACCAGGCGTGGCACCGGCTCACGCCCGAGCAGGTGCCCACGTCGGTCGACGACGTCCTCGGCTTCGAGGACCGTGCGCTGCGCGACCTCGGCCTCGACCCGGACCTCGTGCCGCCGCGCTACCGCTCGACGTACTTCAACCATGTCTTCGCGGGCGGGTACTCGGCCGCGTACTACGGCTACATCTGGTCGGAGGTGCTCGACGCTGACACGGTGACGTGGTTCGAGGAGAACGGCGGCCTCACGCGTGCGAACGGCGAGCGCTTCCGGCGCGAGCTGCTCGCGCTCGGCGACTCGACCGACCCGGTCGGCGCCTTCGAGACGCTCCGCGGCCGGCCCGCGTCGACGACGCCGCTGCTCGTGCGCCGCGGCCTCGCGGACGCGACGGACGCCTGAGCACGGGAGAGGAAAGACCATGACGACGACAGCCGGGCAGCACCCGCGCGCGGAGGACGAGGTCCTGCGGATCTGCCGCGACCTCGTCCGCATGGACACGAGCAACTACGGCGACGGCTCCGGCCCGGGCGAGCGCGAGGCCGCCGAGTACGTCCAGGCGCTGCTCGAGGAGGTCGGGCTCGAGGTCACGTACGTCGAGACCGAGCCCCGGCGCGCGAGCGTCGTCGCACGCTGGGCCGGCACCGACCCGGACGCGCCCGCGCTCGTGCTCCACGGGCACACGGACGTCGTCCCGGCCCGGGCCGAGGACTGGACGTACGACCCGTTCGCGGCCGAGGTCGTCGACGGCATGGTGTGGGGCCGCGGCACGGTCGACATGAAGGACATGGACGCGATGATCCTCGCGGTCGTCCGCGAGATGATCCGCGACGGTGTGCGGCCGCGCCGCGACGTCGTCCTCGCGTTCTTCGCCGACGAGGAGGCGGGCGGCGTGCATGGCGCGCAGTGGCTCGTCGACCACCGTCCCGAGCTGTTCGCGGGCGCGACCGAGGCCGTGAGCGAGGTCGGCGGCTACTCTGTCGACGTCGCGGGCCACCGTGCGTACCTCCTGCAGACGGGGGAGAAGTCGCTCGCGTGGCTGCGGCTCGTCGCCGAGGGTCGCGCGGGGCACGGCTCGCAGGTCAACCCGGACAACGCGGTGACGCACCTCGCCCGGGCGCTCGCGCGCATCGGCGAGCACGCGTGGCCGCTCGAGCTCACCGGCACTGTCGACGAGCTGCTCCGGGGCGTCGCGGACCTCACGGGCCTACGTTTCGACCCCGAGGACGAGGGCACGATCCCGGCTCTGCTCGACGCGCTCGGCCCGGCCGCGCGCTTCGTCGGGGCGACGCTGCGGGGCACGGCGACGCCGACGCAGCTCGAGGCGGGCTACAAGGCGAACGTCGTGCCGACGTCCGCGACGGGCGTCATCGACGCCCGCTTCCTCCCCGCGAGCCACGACGCGTCGATGGCCGTGCTGCGGGATCTCGCGGGGGAGCACGTGCGGATCGAACCGATCCACGAGGACATCGGCCTCGAGGTGCCGTTCGCGGGCGACCTCGTCGACACCATGGTGTCCTCCGTGCTCGCTGAGGACCCGGGGGCGACGGTCCTGCCGTACCTGCTCTCGGCGGGCACGGACAACAAGTCGCTCGCGCGCCTGGGCATCAAGGGCTATGGCTTCGTCCCGTTGCGGCTGCCCGCGGACCTCGACTTCCCGGGCATGTTCCACGGCGTCGACGAGCGCGTGCCGGTCGAGTCCCTCGAGTTCGGGGTGCGCGTCCTGCGACGCATGCTCACGCACCTGTGACGCCCGTGCCCGCGCCCCCTGAGGGGCGCGGGCACGCGTGTCGGGGGCAGGGGGGTCAGAACGCGTCGAGCGTCGACCGGGCGCGGATGATGCGGCGCCGGAGCCAGACGGTGCGTGCCCCTCCGACGTAGAGGATCGTGCGGGCCAGCTCCCAGCGTCCCTGCTCGGCCTCGTCGAGCAGCATGCGGCGCAGGTCGCCCCGCGAGACGTCGCGGCCGACCGTGAGGACGCGGTGCTCGTACTCGCCCGTGCGGGGCACAGGACGGCCGGCCTGGGCGATGGTGGCGTTCGACATGCGGCCTCCAGGGGTCCGGGTCAGGTATCGGACTGCCATTGTGCACGTCGGCGCGTTACGGTTCAGGCATGACCGTCGACCCGCGTGATGCTCTGGCCCGTCTCACCGCTGCCTTCGAGGCGCACCTGCACGCTGTGGTGAGCCGCCGCTCCGACGACGACCCCGCGGTCGACGAGGCGTACTACGTGCTCGCGGACGCGTTCGACGTGTACGACGACGCGCTCGCGACCGAGTACGGCGAGGCGCTGCCGTTCTACGTCGTCGATGACGACGACGACAGCGACGACGACAGCGACGACGATGACGATGACGATGACGATGACGATGACGACAGCGTCGATGATGACGACGACGAGGACAGCGACGACGACCTCGAGGGCCTCTCGGAGGACGACCTCAACGACGTCGCCCGCCCCGACCGCTGAGCAGCCTGACCGCTGAGCAGCCCTGACCGCTGAGCAGCCCGCCCGCACGTCGGGCGTCGCACGTGTCGCGAGAGCCCCGGCCACAGCCGGGGCTCTCGCGCGTCGTCGAGGCGGTCAGCGGCGCTCGGGGTACCCGAGCGCGGGGGCGCTCACCTCGTCAAGCGCGTGCGCGACCTCGGGCGGCAGGACGAGCTCCGCGGCGACGAGCGCCGCCCGCAGCTGCGCAGGGGTCCGGGCACCGACGAGCGCCGAGGCGACCGTCGGGCGGCCGAGCAGCCACGCGAGCGCGACCGCGCCGGGCGTGCGGCCGAGGCCGTCGGCCGCGATCGCGACCGCGTCGACGACGGCGCTCGCGCTCTCGTCGAGGTAGGGGGCGACGAAGCCCGCGAGGTGCGCCGAGGCGGCACGGGAGTCGGCGGGGATCGTCCGGCGGTACTTGCCTGTGAGGACGCCGCGGCCGAGGGGCGACCACGCGAGCAGGCCCGTGCCGAGCGCGGCCGCGGCGGGCACGACCTCGCGCTCCGCACCGCGCTCGAGCAGCGAGTACTCGACCTCGACGGCCGCGAGCCCCGTGCCCGACGCCTCGAGGAGGGTCGCGGCCCGGGCCTGGCTCCAGCCGGGGTGGTTGCACAGGCCGACGTAGCGGGCGCGGCCCGAGTCGACCGCGCGCCGCAGCGCGTCGACAGTCTCCTCGAGCGGCGTGCGCGGGTCGGGCGCCTGGACGAGAAGGACGTCGACGCGGTCGGTGCCGAGCCGGCGCAGCGACGCGTCGAGCGAGTCGAGGATCGCGCCGCGGCCCGCGTCGAGCACGTTGCCGCGCGACGTCGTGCGCGTCCCGGCCTTCGTCACGAGGACGACGTCCTCACGCGTGCCCGTCGCGGCGAGGAGCTGCCCGATGACCTCCTCGGAGCCGCCGTCGGCGTACGACGCCGACGTGTCGATCGTCGTGCCGCCCGCGTCGAGGAAGTCGCGCAGGAGCTCGGCCGCGTCGTGCTCGTCGGTGTCCCGGCCCCACGTCATCGTGCCGAGCCCGAGGGGGGAGACGCGCAGACCGGTGCTGCCGAGAGATCGGGTGTCCATGCGGGGAAGATTATCGTCCGACGTCCGACCGTGGGCGGAGGCCGCGCGCGCGTCACCCGCCTAGAGTGGTCTCCCGTGAACGCATGGGAAGCCCTCGTCCTCGGTCTCGTCCAGGGACTCACCGAGTTCCTGCCCATCTCCTCGTCGGCGCACCTGCGGGTCGTCGGTGAGCTCATCGGGGACGTCGATCCCGGTGCGGCCTTCACGGCGATCACGCAGATCGGCACGGAGGCTGCCGTGCTGCTGTACTTCCGCAAGGACATCGCGCGGATCGTCTCCGCATGGTGGCGGGCGCTCGTGGGTCGCAACGGGACGTCGGCGGCCGCCCGGTTCGGTGCGGGGGACCCCGACGCGCGCATGGCCTGGTGGATCGCGCTCGGCTCGGTGCCGATCGTCGTCGGCGGGCTCCTCTTCGAGAACGCGATCGACACGTCGCTGCGCAACCTCTGGATCACCGTCGGCACGCTCACGGTCTTCGGCGTCCTCCTCGGCGTCATCGACCGCGTCCGGCCGCAGGAACGCGAGCTCACGGGGCTCACGGCGGGGCACGCGGTCGCGTTCGGCTTCGCGCAGGCCCTCGCGCTCGTCCCTGGCGTCTCGCGCTCGGGCGGCACGATCACGATGGGCCGCCTGCTCGGCTACACGCGCGAGGCGGCGGCGCGCTACTCGTTCCTCCTCGCGATCCCCGCGGTGCTCGGTTCGGGCCTCTACAAGCTCGTCGGCTCGCTCGACGAGTTCGGGCAGCCCGGTACGCCGTCGGTCGGGGCGACGCTCATCGCGACGGTCGTCGCGTTCGTCGTCGGCTACGTCGTCATCGTGTGGTTCCTCAAGCTCGTCTCGACGCGCTCGTACTTGCCGTTCGTCGTCTACCGGATCGTCTTCGCGGGCGTCGTCGTCGTGCTGCTCCTAGCGGGCACGCTCACGGCTGCCGGCGCCGGGGTCTGACGAGGGGAGACCCCGACCCCCGGACCCGGCTAGGCTGGGTCGGTGCATGCCTGGCCGACCCCGTACATCCCTGCCCTCCCGACGACACCTGGTGCGTCGACCCCGCCGACCTTCCTCGACACGGGCAGCGGCGACCGCGTCCAGCCGGTCGACGGCCCGGACGCGGGGCTCTACGTCTGCGGGATCACGCCGTACGACGCGACCCACATCGGGCACGCGGCGACGTACGTGACGTTCGACGTCCTGCTGCGGACGTGGCGCGACGCGGGGCTGCGCACGCGGCTCGTCTCGAACGTCACGGACGTCGACGACCCGCTGCTCGAGCGTGCGACCGCGACGGGCGTCGACTGGCGCGACCTCGCGGCCGAGCAGATCGAGCTCTTCGGGCGTGACATGACGGCGCTCGGAGTCCTGCCGCCCGACCTCTACCTCGGCGTCGTCGAGACGGTCCCGCAGGTCGCCGAGGCCGTCGAGGCGATGCTCGCCTCGGGCGCCGCGTACCGCGTGCCCGTCGACCCCGCCGAGGGCGTCGTCGACGGTGACGAGCTCGGCGACGTCTACGCGGACCTCTCGCACGACGACGCGTTCGGCACGGTCGCGCACCTCGTGCGCGCGCAGCAGCTCGACCTCTTCGCCGAGCGCGGCGGGGACCCGGGCCGTGCGGGCAAGCGCGACCCGCTCGACCCGCTCCTGTGGCGCCGCGAACGTCCTGGCGAGCCCGCGTGGGAGGCGGGCAGCCTGGGCCGCGGCCGGCCGGGCTGGCACGTCGAGTGCGCGGTCATCTCGCGCAAGGGCCTCGGCGACCGCATCCACGTCCAGGGTGGAGGTTCCGACCTGCTCTTCCCGCACCACGAGATGACGTCGTCGCACGTACGGATGCTCGGTGGGCAGGCCGCCGTCGTCAACGTCCACGCGGCGCTCGTGTCGTACGAGGGCGAGAAGATGAGCAAGTCCCTCGGCAACCTCGTGCTCGTCTCGCGGCTCGTCGAGCAGGGCGTGAGCCCGATGGCGGTGCGGGTCGCGCTGCTCGCGCACCACCACGGCGCCGAGTGGGAGTGGTTCGACGCAGACCTCGCGGCCGCGACGACGCGCCTCGAGCGCTGGCGCGAGGCGGTCTCGGGCAACGGTGGGCCGGACGCGACGGACATGCTCGTCGAGATCCGTGCTGCGCTCCGTGACGATCTCGACACGCCGCGCGCGCTCGCTGCGGTCGACGCATGGGCCGAGCGCGCGGTGACCGAGTCCGCGCTGAGCGACGTCGAGGTCGTCGAGGGCGCCCCGGGCGTCGTCGCGCGCACGCTCGACGCGCTGCTCGGCGTCCGCATCTAGCCCCCACCTCTGCCGACTCGTAGGTCTCCAGCACCGTCCGAAGGTGCTGGAGCCCTACGAGTCGAGCCGTGACTCGGGTCAGCTGGCGTTCGCGCGGGGCAGGACCTCGCGGGCGACGAGCTCGAGAAGGTCCGGGTCGTGCAGGTCGAGGACCTGCAGGTAGAGCCGCTCGACACCCATGTCGCGCAGCGCGGCGACCCGCTCGGCCGCCTCGTCGACGGTCCCGCACACGCCGTGCTCGCGGAGCTCGTCGGGCTCCCGTCCGATCGCGTCCGCGCGGCGGCGGAACTCGGCCTCGTCGCGTCCGACGGCGCACACGAGCGCGACCGAGCACAGCAGGTCGCCGTCGGGACGCTCAGCCGCAGCTGCGGCCTCGCGGATCGTCGCGAAACGTCCGGGGATCGCGTCGATCTCCGGGAAGGAGGCGTTGTACTCGGCCGCGAAGCGCGCCGCGAGCTCGGGCGTGCGCCGCGGCCCGGAGCCGCCGACGATGATCGGGACGCCCGGTGCGCCGCCGCGGCCCGCACGCTGCACGGGCGTCGCGAGACCGGGCGCGTCGACGAGCGTGACGTGCTCGCCGCGGAACGTGAACGTCGCGTCGGGCGGCGTCGCCCACAGGCCCGTGACGACCTCGAGGTGCTCGGCGAGGATCCCGAAGCGTCGCGCGGGGAAGGGCAGACCGAAGGCCTCGTGCTCGCGCGCGAACCAGCCGGCGCCGAGCCCGAGCTCGACGCGGCCGCCCGACATCTGGTCGACCTGCGCGACCTGGACGGCGAGCGCGCCTGCGTGCCGGAAGGTCACGGGGCTCACGAGCGTGCCGAGGCGGATCGTCGTCGTGTCGCGGGCGAGGCCCGCGAGCGTCGTCCACGCGTCCGTCGTGCCGGGAAGGCCGTCGGTGCCCATGGGCAGGTAGTGGTCGGAGCGGAAGAAGGCGTCGAAGCCGAGGGCCTCGGCGGCGAGGGCGGTGCGCAGGAGGTCGTCGTACGACGCACCCTGCTGGGGCTCGGTGAAGATGCGGACGTCCATGGGCCCCACGGTAGGCGACGGGACGCGATGGGCGCCCGGGCGACCCGTAGGTCTCCAGCCCCATCCGGCGCGGAAAGTCGTGTCACGAAAGTCGCGTCATGAATCCTGTGCCCGCCCGTCTCAGGAGGTAGACGGGCTCGAGACGGAGCGCCCTGACGACGGAGACCACCATGATCGACACCCTTGCCGCACCACGGACCGACCTCACCCGACGGGAGCGCGTGGTCCTCACGCACCTCGACGAGGAGACGACGCTCGACGACATCGCGACGTACCTCTTCGTCAGCCGCAACACGGTCAAGACGCAGGTGCGCAGCATCTACCGCAAGCTCGGGATCTCGACCCGGGGCGAGGCCGTCGTCCACGCGCGCGAGCTCGGGCTGCGGAGCGCGTGACCTCGGCGGTCAGCAGCCGTCAGGCCGCTGGCCCGTCCGGGCGCCCGGGGCCGTCGCCCTTGCCGTCCTCGCGACGGCGCAGGTAGCGCTCGAACTCGCGCGCGATCGCGTCCCCGCTCGCCTCGGGGAGATCGACCGCGTCCTTGGCGGCCTCGAGCTGCCCGACGTACTCGGCGATCTCCTCGTCCTCGCGGGCGAGGACGTCGACCCCGTCCTCCCACGCGCGCGCGTCGTCGACGAGGTCGCCGAGCGGCACGGTGAGGCCGAGCAGCTCCTCGAGCCTCGAGAGGATCGCGAGCGTCGCCTTGGGTGACGGACCATGTGCGACGTAGTGGGGGACCGCCGCCCACACGGAGAAGGAGCGCAGCCCGTGCGCCCGCGCGGCGGACTGCAGGACGCCGACGATGCCCGTCGGACCCTCGTACTCGCTCGACGGGAGGTCGAGCAGCGCGCGCGTCGTGGGGTCGTCGCTCGTCGCCGTCACGGGGATGGGCCGCGTGTGCGGGACGTCGGCGAGGAGCCCGCCGAGCGTGACGACGGTTCCGACGTCGAGGCCGTCGGCGATCCGCAGGAGCTCGGTGCAGTAGGTGCGCCAGCGCATCGAGGGCTCGGTCGCGTGGACGAGGACGAGGCGACGGTCGCCGAGAGTCACGACGGCGACGGTCGTCGTCGGCCAGGTGAGCGAGCGGGAGCCGTCCTCCTCGGTCGCGACGACGGGCCGGTTGACCTGGAAGTCGTAGAACTCCTCGGGGTCGATGTCTGCGACCTTCGTCGCGGAGAGCTGCTCGACGAGGTGGAGCACGGCCGCGGTCGCGGCTCCGCCGGCATCGTTCCACCCCTCGAACGCGGCGACGAGGACCGTGTCCCGTGCCGGGGCCTGCTCGGGGAGCTCGGAGTCGTCCATCCCTCCAGCCTAGGTGCTCGCCGCGGTCGAGCTGCGGCCGCGTCCGGCACGCACGGTGCACCCGGTGTGACCGACATCGCCCGTCCGGAAGGTGTGGAAACCGCTCGCTGTCCGGGTTGCCCCGGCTAGGGTGCCGAGGGAGGAAGCGGTCGGGAGATCCGCAGAAGGAGGCTGGACGTGCAGGACGCGACGCTCGCGACGACTCTCGTCGACGCGCCGGGGTTCGTCCCCGAGGCCGTGCTGTGGGACATGGACGGCACGATCATCGACACGGAGCCCTACTGGCTCGCTGCCGAGGCCGAGCTCGTGGCCGAGCACGGCGGCACCTGGTCGGACGCGCAGGGCCTCGAGCTCGTCGGCATGAACCTGCTCGACAGCGCCGTCGCCCTCCAGGAGCACGGGGTCAGCCTCACACGCCAGGAGATCGCCGACGACCTCACGGGCCGTGTCGCGGCGCTGCTCGCCGCAAGGGTCCCGTGGCGCCCCGGCGCCGCCGAGCTGCTCGCCGACCTGCGCGAGCGCGGCGTGCCGTGCGCGCTCGTGACGATGTCCTACCGCGAGATGGTCCAGCACCTGCTCGACGCACTGCCCGCCGGCACGTTCGACGTGGTCGTCACGGGCGACGAGGTCGAGCGCGGCAAGCCCGACCCCGAGCCCTACCTGCGCGCCGCCGACCTCCTCGGCGTCGACGTCGCCCGCTGCGTCGCGATCGAGGACTCGCGCCCCGGCGTCGCGTCCGCGCTCGCCTCGGGCGCCGCGACGATCGCCGTGCGGGGCCACGTGCCCGTCGCCCAGCACCCCGGCCTCAGCCGCGTGAGGTCGCTCGAGACGCTCGACCTCGGCCTCCTCGGTCACGTCCTCGCGGGCGGGATCGTCGACGACCTCGGCGACGACGAGTAGCCGCAGCTCCGGCTCAGGGCGCCCCCGGCGCTCAGGAGATCCCGAGCGTGAGCGGTACCGCGCCCTCGGGAAACTCCGGGGCGGTTCCCCCGAACGCGGGGCACAGCGCCTTGTGCGCGCACCAGTCGCACAGCTTGCTCGTCCGCGGCCTGAAGTCGCCCTCCTGCGCGTCATGGACGATCGAGTCCCACACCGCGCGGATCTTCGCCTCGGTGCGCTCGAGGTCGCCCGGCGTCGGAACGCTGCGCTGCACCTGCCCGTCCCCGAGGAACACGAGCTGGAGCATCGCCGGCATCGTCCCGCGCGAGAGCAGCACGACGAGCGCGTAGAAGCGCATCTGGAACGCGACCGACCCACCGTACTGGGGGCGCGGCGCCTTGCCCGTCTTGTAGTCGACGATCCGCACGGCGCCGTCCGGCGCCACGTCGATGCGGTCGACGATCCCGCGCAGCAGCGGCCCGCCCTCGAGCCGGGCCTCGAGCGTGAGCTCGCGTGCGCGCGGCTCGAGGCGCATCGGGTCCTCGAGCGTGAAGTACCGCTCGACGAGCGCACGCGCCGAGCCGAGCCAGGTGTCGACGGCCGCGTCGTCGTCGAACATCCCCGCATACTCCGGCCGGCGGTCCCGCAGGTCGTCCCACGCACGGGGGAGAAGCTCGAGCGCCAGCGCCGGCTTGCGCTCCGCCGCGGGCACGTCGAAGATCCCCTCGAGCACCGAGTGGACGAGGGTTCCGCGCGCCGCCGCAGGGCTCGGAGCCTCCGGGACGCGGTCGATCGTCCGCAGCCGGAAGAGCAGCGGGCACTGCTGGTAGTCGTTCGCACGGGACGGTGAGAGCGCGGGTGCGCGGCGCGCGCGAGGGGTCTCGGCGGGTGCGGAGGAGGTCATGCCTCCACCCTAGGGTTCGGGTCCGACACCCAGGTGCGCCTAGTCTGCTCCCTGTGGAGGAGCACAGCGGGACCGGGCCTGGGGGCAGGCGTCCGTCCGGCGGCATCGTCGTCGGACGTGTCGCGGGAGCGCCCGTCGTCATCGACGCGTGGTGGCCGCTCGGCGCGCTCGCGCTCGCGGCCGTCTACGTGCCCACCGCCTCGCGCGTCGCGCGCCCGCTCGGCGACCTCCACGCGAACGGCATCCCGACGGCGGCCGTCGTGACGATCATGACCGTCGCGTTCGTCGTCCTCCTGCTGGCTTCCGTCGCGCTCCACGAGGTCGCGCACGCGCTCGTCGCGCGTGGGCACGGCCACGCCGTGAGGCGCGTGACGCTCACGGCGTGGGGAGGCCACACGGCGTACGACCCGCGCGGCACGACGCCCCGCAGCCACCTGCTCACCGCGCTCGCGGGCCCCGCGGTCAACGTCCTGCTCGCTCTCCTGCTCGGCATCCTCGCCGTCGTCCTCGGCTCGTCCGCCGCGCCGACGGCCACCCTCGTCACCGTCCAGGTCCTCCTCGCGGGCGCCGCCGCCAACGGCGTCGTCGCGGTCGTCAACCTCGTGCCCGCGCTTCCCTACGACGGCGGTGCGGCGCTCGAGGCGATCGTCTGGCGGATGACGCGCGACCGCGCGGCGGCGACGCGCGTCGCCGCCGCGAGCGGCTACGGCATCGCCGTCGCGATCGTCGTCGTCCTGCTCGCGTGGTGGCTGCTCGCGCAGGACGCGCCGCCCCCGCTCGTCGTCGTGTGGGGCCTCGTCCTCGCCGGACTCGTGTGGCACGGCGCCGGCCGCGCCGCGGCCTCGGCCGTGCCGGCCGCGCGTGCTGCGACGCTCGACCCGGCCAAGCTCGTCCATCCGGTCTCCGTCGTCGAACCTGACGCGACGATCGACGACGCGCTCTCGACGCTCCTCGCCGACGGCGTGCGCGCGATCGTCGTGCCCGACGCACTCGGCCGCCCCATCGCGTGGGCCGACGGCGCGGCGCTCGCGGCGGCCCCCGCCGAACGGCGCGACGGTCACGTGCTCGAGGTCGCGACAGCCCTCGCCCCGGCCGCGCCGGTCGAGGCGTCGCTCACAGGGATCGATCTCTTCGAGGCTGTCCGAGCGGTGTCGGACGCCCCCGTCATCGTCGCCGTCCGTCACGGGCGCATCGTCGGCGTCATCGTCGTCGCCGAGGTCGTCGCGGCGCTCCGCGCCCCCGTCAGGCGGACCCCGCGCGGCGGTGCGGCGCAGGGCAACTAGACTCCTGCCTCGTGACCGACGCGAACCCCACCCCGACCGAGACCACCGCCGCGCCCACGGGCGACGCGCCCCGCGCGCTCGTCCGTCCTGCCGCGGCACCCACGGCCGAGGCCACGGGTGCGGCCGTCCGGCGCGGACCGTTCCGCGCGGGCGAGCGCGTGCAGCTGACCGACCCCAAGGGCAAGCTCCACACCGTCGTCCTCAAGGACGGCGGCCAGTTCCACACGCACCGGGGTTACTTCCGCCACGACGACGTCATCGGCAGCCCTGAGGGCTCGGTCGTCACGACGACGTCGGGCGTCGAATACCTCGCGCTGCGCCCCATGCTGAGCGACTACACGCTCTCGATGCCGCGCGGTGCGGCCGTCGTCTACCCCAAGGACGCGGGCCAGATCGTCGCGATGGCGGACATCTTCCCGGGCGCGCGCGTCATCGAGGCGGGGGTCGGCTCGGGCGCCCTCACGCTCTCGCTGCTGCGCGCCGTGGGGGACTTCGGCTCGGTGCACTCGATCGAGCGTCGCGAGGACTTCGCGCAGATCGCACGCGGCAACGTCGAGCAGTTCTTCGGTGGCCCGCACCCCGCGTGGTCCCTCACCGTGGGCGACCTCGCGCCGACGCTCCCGCTCGTCGCCGGGCCGGGCGAGGTCGACCGCGTCGTCCTCGACATGCTCGCGCCCTGGGAGAACATCGACGAGGTCCACACGGCGCTCACACCGGGCGGCGTGCTCGTCTGCTACGTCGCGACGACGACGCAGCTCTCGCGCCTCGCGGAGGACCTGCGCTCGCACGGCGGCTTCGGCGAGCCCGAGGCGTTCGAGACGATGATCCGCGGCTGGCACCTCGAGGGTCTCGCGGTGCGACCCAACCACCGCATGGTCGGGCACACGGGCTTCCTCCTCACGGCACGTCGCATGGCCGACGGCATCGAGGCCCCCGAGCGCAAGCGCCGTCCGTCGAAGGGCTACACGCCCGCGACGACCGACGACTGGTCGCCCGAGGACATCGGCGAGCGCCCTGTCTCGGACAAGAAGGTGCGGCGAGTCCGTCGCGATGTGGGACGCGGGCCCGACGCCGAGGACTGAGCGCATAGGGTCGGGGCAGAGGGCCGCCGCCCGGCGGCCCCGTCCCGCAGGAGGTGCGACGATGACCGATCCCGGCCGCCCCGACGAGCAGCTCGCGCTGCTCGCCGCGCGCAACGACCGTCTCGTCGACGCTCTCACGCGGGCGCGCGAGCAGATCGTCACGCTCAACAGCCAGCTCGAGGACCTCGCCCGCCCGCCGGGCTCGTTCTGCGTCTTCGTCGAGGCGATCGACGCGTCGTCGGTCGTCGTCCTCCAGCAGGGTCGGAAGATGCACCTCGGGGTCGGCCCCGGCATCGACACGGCAGCGCTGCGCCCTGGCCAGGAGCTGCGCCTCAACGAGGCCCTCGTCGTCGTCGCGGTCGGGGGCTACGAGCCGGTCGGCGAGATCGTCACGGTGAAGGACCACCTCGCCGACGGGCGGCTCGTCGTCGTCGGTCGTTCGGACGACGAACGTGTCGTGCGCGTCGCGGGCTCGCTCACGTGCGTGCGCGTGCGCATCGGGGACATGCTCGTCGCGGACACGCGCACGGCGTTCGTCTACGAGGTCGTGCCGCGCGCTGAGGTCTCCGAGCTCGTGCTCGAGGAGGTGCCGGACATCTCCTACGAGGACATCGGCGGCCTCGCCCCGCAGATCGAGACGATCCGCGACTCGGTCGAGCTGCCCTTCGACCACCCCGACCTCTACCGCGAGCACGGGCTGCGCCCGCCCAAGGGCGTCCTGCTCTACGGTCCTCCCGGCTGCGGCAAGACGCTCATCGCCAAGGCCGTCGCGGCCTCGCTCGCGCGGCTCGTCGCGGCGCGCGACGGGGAGGAGGAGGTGCGCTCGTACTTCCTCAACGTCAAGGGCCCCGAGCTCCTCAACAAGTACGTCGGCGAGACCGAGCGGCACATCCGCTCGATCTTCGCGCGGGCACGGGAGAAGGCCTCGGAGGGCACCCCGGTCGTCGTGTTCTTCGACGAGATGGAGTCGCTGTTCCGCACGCGCGGCACAGGCGTGTCCTCCGACGTCGAGACGACGATCGTGCCGCAGCTCCTCGCAGAGATCGACGGCGTAGAGCGTCTCGACAACGTCATCGTCATCGGCGCGTCGAACCGTGAGGACATGATCGACCCCGCGATCCTGCGGCCGGGCCGTCTCGACGTGAAGATCCGCGTCGAACGTCCTGACGCCGAGGGCGCGCGGGAGATCTTCGGCAAGTACCTCACGACGGACCTCCCGCTCCACGCGGACGACCTCGCCGAGCACGGTGGGGACGCCGCTGCGACCGTCGCGGGCATGATCCAGCGGACCGTCGAGCGCATGTACGCGACCGACGACGCCAACCGCTTCATCGAGGTGACGTACGCGAGCGGCGACAAGGAGGTCCTCTACTTCCGGGACTTCGCGTCGGGCGCGATGATCCAGAACGTCGTCGACCGCGCGAAGAAGCACGCGATCAAGGACCTGCTCGCCTCGGGCGAGCGCGGCCTGCGCGTCGACCATCTGCTGCGCTCGCTCGGCGAGGAGCTCCGCGAGAACGAGGACCTCCCGTCGACGACGAACCCCGACGACTGGGCCCGGGTCTCGGGCCGCAAGGGCGAGCGGATCGTCTTCATCCGGACGATCGTCCAGCACGCCAAGCACGCCACCGAGAACCAGGCACGTCCCGTCGAGGCCACGAGCCCGACGGGCCAGTACCTCTGAGCACGCTGAAGGGCAGGGCGGACGTGGGCGTCACGCGCGTCGTCGGGATCGAGACCGAGTACGGGGTCGTGTCCCCGGGCAACCCCGGGGCGAACCCGATCCTCATGTCGTCGCAGGTCGTCAATGCGTACCGGGCGCTCGCCGAGCTGCCGCGGCCACCGCGCTGGGACTATCTCGACGAGGACCCGCTCGCGGACGCGCGCGGCTTCCACCTCCAGCGGGCCTCGGCGCACCCGTCGCTCCTCACGGACGACCCGTCGCGCCCGGCGCCTTCGGGCGACGTGCCGACGGGCGACGCCGACGCGGGGGACTTCGTCGTTGCCGGCCCCGTCACGGGCATCGCGCGGCCTGCCGCGCCGCTCTACGACGACCCGAGCACGTCGAACGCGATCCTCACGAACGGCGCGCGCCTCTACGTCGACCACGCGCACCCCGAGTACTCCGCGCCCGAGGTCCTCACGCCGCGCGAGGCCGTCGTGTGGGACGTCGCCGGCGAGCGCGTCATGCTGCGCGCGGCGCGCGAGCTCGCGTCCGCAGGGATCGACGTCGACCTCTACAAGAACAACGGCGACGGCAAGGGCGCGAGCTACGGCACGCACGAGAACTTCCTCGTCGACCGCGGGGTGCCGTTCGAGACGCTCGTCGACCTCCTCACGCCGTTCCTCGTGACGCGGCAGGTCATCGTCGGCTCGGGGCGGGTGGGGCTCGGCCAGCGCGGCGAGGACGCGGGCTTCCAGATGTCGCAGCGTGCGGACTTCATGGAGGCAGAGGTCGGCCTCGAGACGACGCTGCGCAGGCCCATCGTCAACACACGCGACGAGCCGCACGCGGACCGCGAACGCTGGCGGCGGCTCCACGTCATCATCGGCGACGCCAACCTCCTCGAGACGGCGACGTTCCTCAAGATCGGCATGACGAACCTCGTGCTCGCGGTCGCGGAGAACCTTCACCGGCTCGGGCCGGCGACCGCGCGGCTCGTGGGTCTGCGGCTCGCGGACCCGGTCGGTGACGTGCGCGGCGTGAGCCGCGACCTCGACCTTGCGGCGCCGCTCTACGTGCGTGGCGGCGGGACGGTCACCGCGCTCGAGGTGCAGGGTCTCTACCTCGACGCGGCGCGCGAGGTCGCGGCGCTCGACGGCACGCCCGACGCGCCGACGCAGGAGGTCCTCGACCGCTGGGAGGACGTCCTCGTGCGCCTCGGGCGCTCGCTCGCCGAGTGTGCGCGTGACGTCGAGTGGGTCGCCAAGCACCGCCTGCTCGACCGCATGCGCGAGCGTGAGGGTCTCGGCTGGGCGAGCCCGCGGCTCGCGGCGTTCGACCTCCAGTGGTCAGACGTCCGTCCCGAGCGGGGCGTCTACCAACGACTCCTCGCCGCGGGAGCGGTCGACCGGCTGACGACGGAGGCCGAGGTCGCCGACGCGGTCCACCATCCGCCGGTGAGCACCCGTGCCTACTTCCGCGGCGAGGTCGTCGCGCGCTTCGGCCCGCACCTCGACGCGGCGAGCTGGGACTCCGTGGTCCTCGACGTGCCCGGGGCGCCCGCGCTCCAGCGCGTGCCGATGCTCGACCCTCACAAGGGGACGCGCGCGCAGGTCGGGCCGCTGTTCGACGCGCACGGCGACGACGTCGGCGCGTTCCTCGCCGCGCTCCTCGCGTAGCGGACGCGCGCCCGCGCGGGCCCTCACCTGTGGTGAGATGGGACGAGCAACGATCCGCGCGCACGCAGGAGGAACGATGTCCGGTCAGGAACGCGTCAGCAGGCCCCACGACCCCGCGGCGGACGACGCCCCGGCTCCCGTCGCACCTCAGGTGCGCGCGCAGGACTCCGACGTCGACGCGCTGCTCGACTCGATCGACGACGTCCTCGAGCAGAACGCCGAGAGCTTCGTGCGCGGCTTCGTCCAGAAGGGCGGCGAGTGATCCGCCGATGACCCAGGACCACGGTCGTCTTCCTGCGGCGTTCGGCCGCCCGGGCTCGTCGTCGTTCATCGAGTTCGTCACCGAGCACGCCCCGCACCTGCTGCCGGGTGCGGTCGGCGGCGAGGGCGTCGTCGACGGCGTGCCGCACGGCACGACGATCGTCGCGGCGACCTTCGACGGCGGCGTCGTCATGGCGGGGGACCGCCGGGCGACCGCAGGTTCGTACATCGCGAGCCGCGACATCGAGAAGGTCTTTCCCGCGGACGAGCACGCGGTCGTCGGCATCGCGGGCTCGGCGGGCCTTGCGCTCGAGCTCGTGCGGCTCTTCCAGCTCGAGCTCGAGCACTACGAGAAGATCGAGGGGCGCCCGCTGTCGTTCGACGGCAAGGCGAACCGCCTCGCGACGATGCTCCGCTCGCAGCTCGGTCTCGCGCTGCGCGGGCTCGCGGTCGTGCCGCTGCTCGCGGGCCTCGACCCGGAGGTCGGCCGGGGGCGCATCGTCTCCTACGACGTCACGGGCGGCCGCTACGAGGAGCGGGACCACCACGCGGTCGGCTCGGGCGCGGCGTACGCGCGCGGGTCGCTCAAGAAGCGCTGGCGTCGCGGTCTCGACGGAGACGGCGCGGTGCGCGTCGTCGTCGAGGCGCTCGTCGACGCGGCCGACGACGACTCCGCGACGGGCGGCCCCGACACGCTGCGGGACATCTGGCCCGTCGTCGTCCTCGTGACCCCCGCCGGTGCGGTGCGCGTCGCGGACGACGTCCTGGCAGAGGTCACGGGTTCCGTCCTCACCGAGCGGCGGGAGGCCCGCGCATGAGCATGCCGTTCTACGTCTCGCCCGAGCAGCTCATGAAGGACCGCGCGGACTTCGCGCGCAAGGGCATCGCGCGCGGCAGGTCGGTCGTCGTCGTCGGTTACGCCGACGGCATCGCGTTCGCGACCGTCAACGCCTCGCGCGCGCTCCACAAGGTCTCGGAGATCTACGACCGCATCGCGTTCGCGGCGGTCGGCAAGTACAACGAGTTCGAGCGGCTGCGGGTCGCGGGCATCCGCTACGCGGACCTGCGCGGCTACTCCTACGACCGTGCGGACGTCCGCGCGCGCGGCCTCGCGAACGCGTACGCGCAGACGATCGGCGCGGCGTTCACGACGGACTCCAAGCCGCTCGAGGTCGAGCTCGTCGTCGCCGAGGTCGGCGCGAGCGCCGCCGAGGACGCGCTCTACCGGCTCTCCTACGACGGCTCGGTCGCGGACCTGCGCGACCACGTCGTGCTCGGCGGCGACGCCGAGACCCTGGCCGCGGAGGTCGCCGAGCGGTGGCGTCCGGGGCTGTCGCTCGGCGAGGTGCTGCGGCTCGCGGCCGAGGTCCTCGCGCACGGCGACGAGCAGCTCGCGGCCGTGCAGGCCGCCGACCTCGAGGTCGCGGTGCTCGACCGCACGCGGCCGCGGCGCGCGTTCCGGCGTGTCGAGAACCACGAGCTCGCGACGCTCCTGGGCTCCGCGTCGAGCGGGGCGCCGAGCACGACGACGGAGGCCACGACCGGCGAGGGGGCCGACGCATGAGGGACGTCCGCAGGATCTTCGGTCTCGAGACCGAGTACGGCGTGACGTTCGCGGCGACGGGGGAGCGCACGCTCTCGGCCGACGAGGTCGCACGCCAGATGTTCCGCAAGGTCGTCGCGTGGGGGCGGTCGTCAAACGTCTTCCTCACGAACGGCTCGCGTCTCTACCTCGACGTCGGCTCGCACCCCGAGTACGCGACGGCCGAGTGCGACTCGGTGCGCCAGCTCGTCACGTACGACCGCGGCGGCGACCGCATCGTCGAGGAGCTCGTCGCGGAGGCGCAGGAGCACCTCGACGACGAGGGCGTCGCAGGTCGCGTCCACCTCTTCAAGAACAACTCCGACTCGGCGGGCAACTCCTACGGCAGCCACGAGAACTACCTCGTGCGTCGCGGCCCGGACTTCCAGCGGCTCACCGACCAGCTCGTGCCGTTCCTCATCACGCGGCAGGTGCTCACGGGCGCCGGCCGCATCGAGGTGACGCCGCGCGGGGCGACGTTCCAGCTCTCGCAGCGCGCCGACCACATGTGGGAGGCGGTGTCGTCCGCGACGACCCGCTCCCGTCCCGTCATCAACACGCGCGACGAGCCCCACGCGGACGCCGAGCTCTACCGGCGGCTCCACGTCATCGTGGGCGACTCCTCGATGGCCGAGCCGACGACGTTCCTCAAGATCGGCTCGACCGACCTCGTCCTGCGGCTGCTCGAGGCTCACGTCCACCTTCGGGACCTCACGATCGAGAACCCCGTGCGCGCGATCCGCGAGATCAGCCGCGACATCACGGGGCGCGCCCCGGTGACGCTCGCAAACGGTCGGGTCGTCACGGCGATCGACGTCCAGGAGGAGTACCTCACGCGTGTCGTCGCGTTCCTCGACGAGCACGGCGCCTCGGCCGAGGACCTCGAGGTCGTCGACCTGTGGCGTCGCGGCGTCGAGGCGCTGCGGGCGGGCGACATGTCGAGCGTCGAGACCGAGCTCGACTGGGTCGTCAAGCATCGGCTCGTCGAGCGGTACCGTGCCCGTCACGGGCTCGCCCTCGGCGACCCGCGCGTCCTGCGGCTTGACCTCGCCTACCACGACGTCTCGCGCACCGACGGGCTCCTCACGAAGCTCCAGGACGCTGGGCTCGTGCGTCGGCTCACGAGCGAGGCCGAGGTCCTCGAGTCGGTCTCCGTGCCGCCGCAGACCACGCGCGCTCGTCTCCGCGGCGACTTCGTGCGTGCGGCGCAGGATGCCCGGCGCGACTACACGGTCGACTGGGTGCACCTCAAGCTCAACGACGCGGCGCAGCGCACCGTGCTGTGCAAGGACCCGTTCACGAGCGTCGACGAGCGCGTCGACCGACTCATCGCCTCGATGTGAGGCCGGCCGGGGTGCCCCCGGCCCGCACGACAGGAGCACCCCAGTGACCACCCCCGTCAGACGGCGTCAGGCCCTGCCCGGCCTGCGCGCCGCGGCGTTCGTCGTCGCCGCGCTCGCCGCGACCCTCGGGCTCGCCGCATGCACGGGCGAGCCCGAGGCGCCCGAGACCCCGGCGCCCGTCGTCGCCGTGAGCGGCGACTTCGGCGGCGTCCCGACGCTCACGTACACGCCGCCGCTGACGTTCCCCGACCGCCGCAGCGCGGTCGTGTGGGAGGGGGACGGCCCGGAGCTCACCGACGGGTCGACGGTGCTCCTCGACCTCCTCGCCCAGGACGCCTCGGACGGCAGCTCCGTGATGAACACGCACGACTCGCTCCCCGAGGTCTACACGTTCGACGAGACGCTGCTCGGGCCCTCGCTCTACGACCTGCTCGACGGGCAGCGGGCCGGTGCGCGGCTCCTCCTCACAGAGACCTCGAACGGCACGCCGCTCGCGCTCGTCGTCGACGTGCTCGCCGGGCGCGCGTCGGGAGAGGCCGTCGCGAACGACGACTCCTCGCTCCCGACGGTGACGCTCGGAGCTGACGGTGCGCCGAGCGTGAGGATTCCCAAGGACGTCAAGCCGCCGACGTCCGTCGTCGCGCGGACGCTCGTCCGTGGCGAGCGCGACCAGGTGACGGCCGGCCAGACGGCCATCGTCCAGTACACGGCCGTCGCGTGGTCGACGGGCGAGGTCATCGACACGACGTGGTCGCGCGGCCGTGCGCCGTTCGTCACGCTCGTCGGCGACTCCAAGCCTGTCGCGGCCTGGAACCTCGGCCTCATCGAGCAGCGCGTGGGCTCGCAGGTCCTCATCGTCGCGCCGCCGTCGGCGGCGTACGGGGGCACGGACTCGCCGTGGGCCGACGAGACGGTCGTCTACGTCGTCGACATCCTCCACGCGAGTACCCTTGTCGCGCCCGACGTCGAGCCCGACGGCAGCGACGAGGCGACCGACGGGTCGGACGACGGCACCGAGAAGCCAGCCAAGGAGAACTCATGAGCGTGTCCGTGCGGGTCGTCCCGTGCCTCGACGTCGACGCGGGTCGCGTCGTCAAGGGCGTGAACTTCGAGAACCTGCGCGACGCGGGCGACCCCGTCGAGCTCGCGCGCCGCTACGACGCGGAGGGCGCGGACGAGATCACGTTCCTCGACGTCTCGGCGTCGTCGGGTGACCGTGAGACGACGTACGACGTCGTGCGGCGCACGGCGGAGCAGGTCTTCGTGCCCCTCACCGTCGGCGGGGGCGTGCGCGCTGTCGCCGACGTCGACAAGCTGCTGCGTGCTGGCGCGGACAAGGTCGGGGTCAACACCGCGGCGATCGCGCGACCCGAGCTCCTCACGGAGATTGCGGACAGGTTCGGCTCCCAGGTGCTCGTCGTCTCGGTCGACGCGCGCCGCTGCCCGGAGGGCACGGTGACGGACTCGGGCTACGAGGTGACGACGCACGGCGGGCGGCGCGGCACGGGGCTCGACGCGGTCGCGTGGGCGGTGCGGGCCGCAGAGCTCGGCGCGGGCGAGGTGCTGCTCAACTCGATGGACGCGGACGGCACGAACGCCGGCTTCGACCTCGAGATGCTCGGCGACGTCCGTTCGCTCGTGAACGTGCCGCTCATCGCGTCGGGCGGTGCCGGGACGGCTCACCACTTCACGGAGGCGGCCCTCGCGGGAGCCGATGCTGTCCTCGCCGCGAGCGTCTTCCACTTCGGCACGCTGACGATCGGCGAGGTCAAGGACGACATGCGGCGCGCGGGCATCGCGGTGCGCTGAGCCCGAGCGACGACGAGCGACGAGGGGCGCGCACCGGCCGGTGCGCGCCCCTCGTCGTTCGTGGGGTGCGCCGTCAGGCGGTGGGCGCGAAGAGCTCGAGGGTCGCGACGTCGTCGTCGGACCCGACGACCTGCACGAGCGCGCGGGCGCCACGCCCGTGCGCGTGGAGCGCGAGCTCGCCGACGCCTCCCGTGACGACGACGGTGCCTCGACCCTCCTTGGGACGGTGGACGAGTGAGCGACGGCCGTCGTCGAGGACGTGGACGACGCCGACGGGGCAGCGGTGCAGGAGCAGCGGCGTCATGCGGCGCACGGCCTGCCAGAGCGCGTCCTCCTCGGCGGGGTCGAGGTCGCGCGCGACGGGCGCGGGCGCCGGCTCGTCGTCGGAGGCGCGGCGGACGTCCTCGCCGTGGACGAAGAACTCGACGAGGTTGATAGCGTCGCCGGCGAGGGCGCGCGGGCTCCACGCGGCGGGCGCGGCCGCCCACCGGTCGATCGTGTCGTGGTAGGTCGTGGGCTCCGCGCACGCGGCTACGGCCTCGTCGAACGTCGCCGCCGAGCGGCGGCCGATCGGGCCGGGCACAGCCTGGAGCACCATCCACGGGGAGAGCTCGCGCTGCGCGAGGTGGACCGCGAGGTGGCGCGTCCGCCAGCCCTCGCAGAGCGTGGGCGCGTCGGGCCCCGCCTCGTGGAGGAGGGTCGCCAGGGTCTCGCGCTCGTGCTGGTGCCAGGTCATGCGCTCATCGTGGCACGTCCGCGGGGCGGCGGAGCGTCGAGCGCCCGCGAGTGTCGGTGCCGCGTGCGAGGATGGCCCGGTCCCCACCCCCCACGAGCCCGGACGGTCCTGTGATGCCTGCGCCCAAGCTCCGACGCCCCGTCGCCCTCAGGGGCTCGCGCCTGCGCCGGTCGCTCGCCCTCATGGGCCGGGGCCTGCGCGCCGAGCCGTGGCTCTACACGTGGACGATCCTCGTCTCGGGGATCGCGGGTGCGCTCACCGTCGAGATCTCGACGCGGCTCGGCCGCGCGACCGACGAGGTCGTCGTGCCGGCGCTCACGGGCACCGCGACGTCGACGACGGACGTGTGGCTCGGCGTCGTCGGTCTCGCGACGGTCGCGGTGCTCAACGCGATCGCCGTCGCTGGCCGGCGCATCGGTGCGGGCATAGGCTACGCGCGGCTCGGTGCGGCGCACCGGAGGGACCTCGCGCACCGCTACCTCGATCTTCCCGTCGCGTGGCACAGGGGTCGGCCGACCGGTCGTCTGCTCGCGCACGTGAGCTCGGACGCCGAGGCCGCGACGGGTGTCTTCAACCCGCTGCCGTTCGCCCTGGGCGTCATGGTCATGCTCGTCGTCGCCGGGGCACGACTCGTCGCGGTCGACCCGTGGCTCGCGGCCGCGGCGTTCGCGGTGCTCCCTGCGGTCATGGTCGTCAATGCGGTGTTCCAGCGGCGCATGTCGCCCGCGGTCACCGAGGCGCAGCGGCTCCGCGGGGACGTGTCCGACGTCGCGCACGAGAGCTTCTCGGCCGCGCTCCTCGTGAAGTCGCTCGGCACCGAGGCCCGTGAGGAGGCGCGCTTCGCGGACGTCGCCGACGCGTCGCGGGCCGCGAATGTCGAGGTCGGACGGGTGCGTGCACTCTTCGACCCGGTCATCGAGCTGCTGCCGTCGCTCGGCACGCTCCTCGTCCTGGGCGTGGGTGTGTGGCGTGCGTCCGTGGGTGACGTCGGCGCTGGCGACGTCGTCGCTGCCGCGTACCTCCTCACGCTGCTCGCGGTACCCGTGCGCGCTTTCGGCTGGGTGCTCGGCGAGCTTCCGCGCGGGCTCGTCGGCCACGACCGCATCGCGGGGGTCCTCGACTCCCACGACGAGGTCGTCCCCGGGACAGGCCCGCTGCCGGGCACGGGCCCGCTCGGTGTGAGCCTCGAGGGCGTCGGGGTCGAGGTCGAGGGACCGGACGGTCCGCTCACGCTGCTCGACGACGTCACCGTCGACGTCGCGCCGGGGGAGACCGTGGCGGTCGTCGGGGCGACGGGCGCCGGCAAGTCGACGCTCGTCGCGCTGCTCGCCCGGCTCTCGGACCCGTCGCGCGGCGCGGTGCGCCTCGACGGGACGGACGTGCGCCGCGTCGCGCCCGGAGAACTCGCTGCTGCCGTCGCGTACGTGTCGCAGGAGACGTTCGTCTTCGAGGACACGGTGCGCGCCAACGTCACGCTCATGGACGCCGACGAGCCTGGCGGGCCGTCGGACGCCGACGTATGGGACGCGCTCGGGCGCGCGCACGTCGCCGACACGGTCCGCGCCCTACCGGGCGGGCTCGACGCGCACCTCGGTGAGCGCGGCTCGAACCTCTCGGGCGGGCAGCGCCAGCGCCTCGCGATCGCGCGTGCGCTCGTCCGTCGCCCGCGCCTGCTCGTCCTCGACGACGCGACGAGCGCGCTCGACCCGCGCGTCGAGCGCGACATCCTGCTCGGCCTCGGGGCGCAGGGTGGCCCGACGGTCGTCATCGTCGCCTACCGGGCGGCGAGCATCGCGCTCGCGAACGCGGTCGTCCACGTCGAGGCAGGTCGCGTCGTCGACGTCGGCACGCACGACGAGCTCCTCGCGCGCGACGAGGGCTACGCGCGGCTCGCGACGGCATACGCACGGGAGACCGCGCGACGCGCGGACGAGGCCGCCGCGGCGGGCGAGGAGGCAGACGCATGAGCGCCGCGGATGACAGGTCCCCCGAGGCGACCGTGACGGATGCCGCCGGGCGCATCGCGACCGCGAGCTCGCTCGGCGTGCTCGGGACGTTGCGCGCCGGCGTGCTGGTCTCGCCCGAGCTGCTCACCGGGCTCGGGCTCACGCTCGTCCTCGCGGTTCTCGCGGCGGGCGGGCGCGTCGTCGTGCCGATCGCGGTGCAGCAGTCGATCGACACGGGGCTGCTCGCAGCCGGTGGCGTCGACGCGGGCCGGGTCGGTGTGCTCGTCGCGGTCGCGGCGCTCGTCATCGTGCTCGCGGGTACGTGCTCGGCGCTCGTCAACGTGCGGCTCGTGAGCCGCACCGAGGCGGGCCTCAAGACGCTGCGGGTGAAGGCCTTCCGGCACGTCCACGACCTCTCGGTGCTCTCCCAGGACTCCGAGCGCCGCGGCGCGCTCGTCTCGCGCGTGACGAGCGACGTCGACACGATCTCGATGTTCGTCCAGTGGGGCGGCATCATGCTGCTCGTCGCCTCCCTCCAGCTCACGGTCGCGACGGCGCTCATGGCCGTGTACTCCTGGCAGCTCACGCTCCTCGTGTGGGCGTGCTTCATCCCGCTCGCGCTCGTGCTGCCGCGCCTGCAGCGCGGGGTCAACCGGGCCTTCAGCGAGGTGCGCGCCGCGATGGGCGGAGTGCTCGGCTCCGTCTCCGAGGCCGTGCTCGGCGCCGAGACGATCCGGGCGCACGCCGCGCAGGCACGTACGCGTCGCCGCGTCGACGACTCGGTCGTGGCGCACCGCGACTCGCAGGTGCGGGCGCAGGTGCGGGTCGCCGCGGTGTTCTCGGGCGGCATGCTCGTGAGCAACCTCGTCCTCGTCGCGGTCGTCGTCGCGGGAACGTTCCTCGGCATGGCGGGCGACATCTCGCTCGGCCGCCTGCTGGCGTTCCTCTTCCTCGTGCAGCTCTTCACCGGGCCCGTGCAGCTCGCGACGGAGATCCTCAACGAGCTGCAGAACGCCGTCGCGGGCTGGCGGCGGGTCCTCGCGGTGCTCGAGACCCCCGTGACGGTCGCGGATCCTGCGGACGGCGTGGTCTCGCCGCGTGGTGCCGCGACGGTCGAGCTCCGCGGCGTCTCGTACGCGTACCCGGACGGTCCGACGGTCCTCGACGACGTCGACCTCGTGCTGCCGCCGCGCACGCGCGTCGCTGTCGTCGGACGCACGGGCTCGGGCAAGACGACGCTCGCGAAGCTCGTCGCGCGGCTCATGTACCCGAGCGCGGGGGAGATCCTCCTCGACGGGACGGACCTGCGCCGGCTGCGCGCGGCGAGCCTGCGGGCACGGATCGTCCTCGTGCCTCAGGAGGGCTTCCTCTTCGACGGGACCCTCGCGGACAACATCGCGTACGGTGCGCGGGACCTCGCTCCGGGCGAGAATGCGCGGCCGCTCGTCGAGGAGGCCGTCACGGCGCTGGGACTCGGCGACTGGCTCGCGGACCGTCCGGGCGGCCTCGACGCCCCGGTCGGTCAGCGGGGCGAGGCGCTCTCGGCGGGGGAGCGGCAGCTCGTCGCGCTCGCGCGCGCCTACCTCGCGCGCGCCGACCTCCTCGTGCTCGACGAGGCGACGAGCGCAGTCGATCCCGCGACGGAGGTCCGGGTCGCTCGCGCGTTCGAGCAGCTCGCGGCCGGGCGCTCGACGATGACGATCGCCCACCGGCTCTCGACGGCCGAGTCCGCCGACCTCGTCGTCGTCGTCGACGCGGGTCGCGTCGTCGAGGTGGGACCCCACCGCGAGCTCGTCGGTGCGGGCGGGGTCTATGCGCGCATGCACGAGGCGTGGATCGCGCAGACGCGCTGAACGAGCCCGTGGGATGATCCGACGCGTGACCGACCAGAACGCTTCCGTACCTCAGCTCGACCTCGCCGTCGCGAGCCGCCTCAAGCGCGATGACGCGGGTCTCGTCGCCGCCATCGTCCAGCAGCACGACACGGGCGAGGTGCTCATGCTCGGCTGGATGGACGACGAGGCGCTGCGCCGCACGCTCAGGGAGGGCCGCGTGACGTTCTGGTCGCGCTCGCGCCAGGAGTACTGGCGCAAGGGCGACACGTCGGGCCACGTCCAGCACGTGCGTTCGGTCGCGCTCGACTGCGACGGCGACGCGCTGCTCGTGCGCGTCGACCAGGTCGGCGCCGCGTGCCACACGGGCGCACGTACGTGCTTCGAGGCCGGGGGCGACCTCGGCGCCGTCGTCGGGGGCGCCGCGTGAGCGCCGTCCGGGGCCCGGGCGAGCAGCTCGCGTGGGGCACGACCTGGCCCGCGCGCGAGGACTTCGTCGCGCTCGCCGCGGAGCACCACCGCGTCATCCCTGTCGTGCGACGCCTCCTCGTCGACGACGTCACACCCGTGTCGCTCTACCGCACCCTCGCGGAGGGCCGACCGGGCACGTTCATCATGGAGTCCGCCCCCATCGGCGGCGGCTGGTCGCGCTGGTCGTTCGTCGGTGTGCGCTCGCGCGCGACGCTCACCGTCGCGGGCGACGAGGCTCGCTGGATCGGCGACGTCCCCGACGGGGTGCCGACGCACGGTGACGTGCTCGACGTCCTCGGGCGGACGCTCGAGGTCCTCGCGACGCCACGGATCGAGGGCCTTCCTCCGTTCACGGGCGGGCTCGCGGGCTCGCTCGGCTGGGACGTCGTGCGTCACTGGGAGCCGACGCTCGTCCGGACGACGCCGACGGAGATCGACGTCCCGGAGGTCTCGCTGTGCCTGGCCTCGGACGTCGCGGCGGTCGACCACCTCACCGGCTCGGTGTGGCTCGTCGCGAACGCGATCAACTACGACGCGACGGACGAGCGGGTCGAGGAGGCGTACGCGGACGCGGTCGCACGGCTCGACGCGATGGAACGGCGGCTCGTCGAGGGCCGTGCCGCGGGCGCCGAGATTCCCGTCGCCCTCGGCGACGGGCCCGAGCCGCAGCTCGAGTTCCGCACTGCGCGTGCCGACTTCGAGGCCGCGGTCGACGCGGCGAAGGTCGCGATCGTCGACGGCGAGGTCTTCCAGGTGGTCCTCTCGCAGCGGCTCGACCTCGACTGCCCGGCGTCGCCGCTCGACGTCTACCGCACACTGCGCACGATCAACCCGAGCCCGTACATGTACTGCTTCGAGCTCACGGACGCGGACGGGGGCCGGTTCGCGGTCGTCGGATCGAGCCCGGAGACGCTCGTCAGCGTCCAGGACGGTCGCGTGACGACCTACCCCATCGCGGGCTCACGACCGCGCGGCGCGACACCCGAGGAGGACCTCGTGCTCGAGAAGGAGCTGCTCGCGGACCCCAAGGAGCGTTCGGAGCACGTCATGCTCGTCGATCTCTCGCGCAACGACCTCGTCAAGGTGTGCGAGCCGACGTCGGTCGAGGTCGTCGAGCTCATGGCGGTCCGGCGCTTCAGCCACATCATGCACATCTGCTCGACGGTCGTCGGTCGCCTGCGCGAGGGCGCGACGGCCCTGCAGGCGTTCATGGCGACGTTCCCGGCCGGTACCCTCTCGGGCGCTCCCAAGCCGCGCGCGATCGCGCTCATCGACGAGCTCGAGCCGGCGGCGCGCGGCGTCTACGGCGGCTGCGTCGGCTACCTCGACCTCGCGGGCAACATGGACATGGCGATCGCGATCCGTACGGCCGTCGTGCGCGACGGCCGCGCGAGCGTGCAGGCGGGCGCGGGGATCGTCGCGGACTCGGTCCCGGCGACGGAGTACGAGGAGACGCGGTCGAAGGCGGCCGCCGCCGTCCGCGCGGTCCAGCTCGCGTCGCGTCTCGTGCCGGTGCGTCGTGGCTGAGCGCGTGCGTGGTGCGTCGCGGCGCACGACGGTGCTGGCGTCGGTTCTGCTCGGCACCGGCCTCCTCGCGGTGTCGGCCCCGGTGTGGGTGTCGGCGGTAGGAACGAGTGCGCTGTCGTCGTCGGTCGCGGTGACGGTGACGGGTGGGACGGCTGCACCGGGCGTGCAGGCTGCGGGCCTCGTGCTGCTCGCTGCGGCCGCCGCGTCACTGCTCGTCGGACGCCTGGGCGGCTGGGTCGTCGCGGGTGTCGTCGCGCTGGGCGGCGTCGTCGCGCTCGCCTCGTCGCTCCCGGTGCTCTTGTCACCGGCAGGTGTCGCGCGTGCGGCCGCGTCGAGCGCCACGGGGGTCGACGTCCTCGTCGGGGAGCCGCAGGTCGCCGCGGTCGCGTGGGCGGCGCCGTCGCTCGGCGCGCTCGCGCTCGTGCTCGCGGCGGCTGCGGCTGCCGGCACGCGCGACTGGCGCACGGGCTCGCGTCGCCACGAGCGCGGCACCCCGTCTCGCGAGACGGTCCCCGCCGTCGCGGGGAACGCCCCGGACCTCGCAGATCTCTGGGACGCGCCCGAGGACGACGGGCACGAGGCTGACGCCTCTGAGGACGATGGGCACGAGGCCGCCGACGGGTCGACGCACTCCCGTCCGTGAGCATGCGCGATCGGCGCGGACGCGACGACGGGGCGGCCGTCCGCGCGCTACCCTGTGCCCATGGCTGACAACAACTCGTCGGGTGCCTCCGAGCACCTGTACCTCCCCCCGGCGCCGCCGAACGACAACCACGGCCACACGACCGCGTCGTGGACCCTCGTCGTGCTCGTGCTCCTCGGCGTCCTCGTCGCGGCCGGCGGCGTCCTCGTCTCCAAGCCCGCGATCTTCTGGGTCGGTCTCGGCGTCATCGCGCTCGGCATCGTCGTCGGCAAGGTGCTCCAGGTCCTCGGCCACGGTCAGAAGTCCGAGATCGAGCGGGCTCGCGCGTGACGTCGTCTGGCTGGTCCGGCGGGGACACCTCGAGCAGCGGGTCGCTGCCTGACCCGTACAGCACGCCGTCCTCCTCGGGCCTCCAGCCCGACGGCCAGCAGCAGCCGTACGGACAGCAGCCGTACGGCCAGCAGCAGCCCTACGGCCAGCCTGCATATGGTCAGCAGCCGTACGGCCAGCCCGCCTACGGCCAGCCTTACATGGCGACCTCCAGCCAGGAGAAGAACTCCCTCGGGACGACCGCACTCATCCTCGGGATCATCTCCTTCGTCGTCGGCGGACTGCTCACGTCGATCCCCGCCATCATCGTGGGGGTGAAGTCCCGTCGGGCCGCAGCAGAGGGTCGTGCGGACAACGGGAACGTCGGGACGGTCGGGATGTGGCTCGGCATCGTCGCGACCGTCCTCTTCGTCCTCGGCATCGCCTTCTTTGCCGTCCTCATCGTCCTGGCGCTCCAGGGTGACGGCGACCTGAGCGGGTTCTTCGAGTCGCTGGACGCCGGCTACACGACGTCCTGACGCCGAGCCATCCCGCCACGCGCGGCCGCCGGACCACGGTGGCCGCGCGTCGGCGTTCCACGGGGACGGTGGTTCCCGGCAGGCGGACGGTGGCGTGGACCACTCCCGTCCGGCCCTACGATGGGGCCATCATCCGCCGAGGGAAGGGGTCGACATGTCGGACGGACGGACCGTGCTCGACGACATCGTCGCGGGCGTCCGGGAGGACCTCGCCGCTCGTGAGGCGCTGACGACGCTCGACCAGCTCAAGGAGCGCGCGGCGCGCCAGCCGGGCGCGATCGACTGCGTGCCTCGCCTGCGGCTCGAGGACGGTGTCGCGGTCATCAGCGAGGTCAAGCGTTCGAGCCCGTCGAAGGGCGCGCTCGCACAGATCTCCGACCCCGCGGCCCTCGCCGCGGAGTACGAGGCCGGCGGCGCGTCGGCTATCTCGGTGCTCACCGAGGAGCGACGCTTCAAGGGCACGCTCGCCGACCTCGCTGCGGTGCGCGCGAAGGTCGATGTCCCGGTGCTGCGCAAGGACTTTGTCGTCACGCCCTACCAGGTGTGGGAGGCCCGGGCGTACGGTGCCGACATGGTGCTGCTCATCGTCGCGGCGCTCGAGCAGACGGTTCTCGAGTCGCTCACGGAGCGCATCCACTCGCTCGGCATGACCGCGCTCGTCGAGGTCCACGACGCCGACGAGGTCGCGCGTGCCGCCGACGCGGGCGCCCGCGTCATCGGCGTCAACGCCCGCAACCTCAAGACCCTCGAGGTCGACCGCGACACGTTCGCTCGTGTCGTTCCGTCGATCCCCGACGGCATCGTCCGCATCGCCGAGTCCGGTGTGCGGGGCCCGCACGACGTCGTCGACTACGCCCGTGCCGGCGCGGACGCGGTCCTCGTCGGTGAGGCGCTCGTCACCGACGCGTCGCCGCGCTCGTCGGTCGCGGCTCTCGTCGCCGCAGGCACGCACCCGTCGGTGCGCGCGCTGCGTCACTGATCTTCCGTCCCGGCGCCGCGCCGGAACGGCTCGGCACGCACCTGTGCCGCGCGGCCACGGCCGCACCCGCCCTGGAGGAAGGAACCGACGTGCCCCCGTCGCTGCAGAACCTGCCCGGCCCGTACTTCGGGGAGTTCGGCGGCCGATGGGTGCCCGAGGCCCTCGTCGCGGCGCTCGACGAGCTGAGTGCCGCGTACGCGGAGGCGAAGGTCGACCCGGCCTTCCAGGCCGAGCTCACGGAGCTGCACCGCAGCTACTCGGGCCGTCCGTCGATCCTCACCGAGGTGCCGCGGTTCGCTGCGCACGCGGGCGGCGTCCGGATCGTCCTCAAGCGCGAGGACCTCAACCACACGGGCTCGCACAAGATCAACAACGTCCTCGGCCAGGCGCTCCTCACCAAGCGCATCGGCAAGACGCGGATCATCGCGGAGACGGGCGCGGGCCAGCACGGTGTCGCCTCGGCGACCGCAGCCGCGCTGTTCGACCTCGAGTGCGTCGTCTACATGGGCGAGGAGGACACGCGTCGGCAGGCTCTCAACGTCGCCCGCATGAAGCTCCTCGGCGCGACCGTCATCCCGGTGACGTCGGGCTCACGGACCCTCAAGGACGCGATCAACGAGGCGCTCCGCGACTGGGTGACGAACGTCGAGTCGACGAACTACCTCTTCGGCACGGCCGCAGGCCCGCACCCGTTCCCCGAGCTCGTGCGCGACTTCCAGCGGATCATCGGCGTCGAGGCGCGCGAGCAGATGCTCGCGCTCACCGGCCGCCTGCCCGACGCGGTGCTCGCGTGCGTCGGTGGCGGCTCGAACGCGATCGGCATCTTTGACGCGTTCCTCGACGACGCGGACGTGCGGCTCCTCGGCCTCGAGGCCGGAGGCGACGGCGTCGAGACCGGACGGCACGCCTCGTCGATCACGGGCGGCGTCCCGGGCGTGCTCCACGGAGCGCGGTCCTACCTGCTGCAGGACGAGGACGGCCAGACGAAGGAGTCCCACTCGATCTCCGCGGGCCTCGACTACCCGGGCGTCGGCCCGGAGCACTCCTACCTCGCGAGCATCGGACGGGCCCAGTACGAGCCCGTGACGGACGCGGAGGCGATGGAGGCGCTGCGGCTGCTCTCGCAGACGGAGGGCATCATCCCCGCGATCGAGTCGGCGCACGCGCTCGCCGGGGCGCTTCGCCTCGGCCGTGAGCTCGCGGCTCAGGGGAGGCAGGACGCGATCCTCCTCGTCAACCTGTCCGGCCGCGGCGACAAGGACGTGGCGACGGCGGCACGGTGGTTCGACCTCGTCGACGCCGGCGCCGACCTCACCGAAGGAGGGGCGCAGTGAGCGCGACCGCACGACGTATCGCCGAGCTCCGCGCCGAGGGTCGCCCTGCGCTCATCGGCTACCTGCCCGTCGGGTTCCCCGACGTCGAGGGCTCGCTCCGGGCCGCCCGTGCGCTGGTCGAGGCAGGCGCCGACATCCTCGAGATCGGCGTGCCGTACTCGGACCCCGTCATGGACGGCAGCACGATCCAGGCGGCCGCGACGCGCGCGCTCGAGGGTGGCGTCCGACTCACCGACGTCTTCCGTGTCGTCGAGGGTCTCGCAGATCTGGGTGCCCCGACGCTCGTCATGACGTACTTCAACCCGGTGCTCCGCTACGGGGTCGAGCGCTTCGCCTCCGACCTCGCCTCGGCGGGTGGTGCGGGCCTCATCACGCCTGACCTCATTCCTGACGAGGCGTCGGAGTGGATCTCTGCCGCGGACGCGCACGGCCTCGACAAGGTGTTCCTCGTCGCCCCGAGCTCGACCGACGAGCGACTCGTCGAGACGGCGGCCGCGTCGCGCGGCTTCGTCTACGCCGCGTCGACCATGGGCGTGACGGGTGAGCGCGCGACCGTCGGGCCCCGGGCCGCCGAGCTCGTCGCGCGCACACGTGCCGCGGGCGCGGAGAACGTCTGCGTCGGCCTCGGCGTCTCGCGCGCCGAGCAGGCCGCAGAGGTCGGCGCGTACGCCGACGGCGTCATCGTCGGGTCGGCGTTCGTGCGCCCGCTCCTCGAGGCGACGTCGATCGACGAGGGCATCGCCGCGATGTCGGCGGTCGCCCGCTCGATCGCGGGCGGCGTGCGCTCCGCGCGCACGGGCGGTACGGCATGACGCTCGCCGGGACGCTCGTCGCGTCGATCCCCTCACCGTCCCGCGGCGTCTGGCACCTCGGGCCGCTCCCGCTGCGCGCGTACGCGCTCGCGATCATCCTCGGCATCGTCGTCGCGACGTGGCTGACGATGCGCCGCTGGAAGGAGCGCGGGGGAGACCCCGACCAGGTCCTCGACATCGTCATGTGGGCGGTGCCGTTCGGCATCGTCGGCGGGCGCATCTATCACGTCATCAGCTCGCCGGACGCCTACTGGGGTCCGGGTGGTGACCCGATCTCGGCGCTCTACATCTGGAACGGCGGCCTCGGCATCTGGGGCGCGATCGCGCTCGGCGCGGTCGGCGCGTACATCGGCTGCCGGCGCGCGGGCGTGTCGTTCGCGGTGTTCGCCGACGCGGTCGCGCCAGGTCTGCTCGTCGCGCAGGCGATCGGTCGTGTCGGGAACTGGTTCAACCAGGAGCTCTTCGGCGCGGTGACGACGCTCCCGTGGGGCCTCGAGATCGATCCCGCGATCTCCGGGTACCCGGCGGGCACGCTCTTCCACCCGACGTTCCTCTACGAGCTTCTGTGGAACCTCGCGGCAGCCGCGCTTCTGCTCTGGCTCGACCGGCGGTTCCGGCTCGGCCACGGGCGCGTCTTCTGGCTGTACGTCGTCACGTACACGCTCGGACGCGTGTGGATCGAGATGCTCCGCATCGACGATGCCGAGCTCGTGCTCGGTCTGCGCCTCAACGTGTGGACGTCGCTCGCGCTGTTCCTCCTGGGCGCGATCGCTTTCGTCGTCGTGGGCCGGCGCACCCCGGGCCGCGAGGACGGGGTCCTCACTGCCCGCGGCCGGGCGGCTGATGCTGCGACCGCCGAGGCCGAAGCGTCCGATCCTGAGGCGTCCGACGCCGAGGCGTCCGACGACGCTGTCGCGACCGACGAGACGTCCGAGGGAACAGAGCCCTCCGACGCCGCCGACGAGTCGTCGGTGTCGGGTGCCGACGACAGCTCCGGCACCTCCCGCGACGTCTGACGCACGGCAGGGGGTCGTAAACCCGTCAGGGGTCACGCCCCCGTCACCCGCGGACCTCCTCCTCTTGTCCTCAGGGTCAAGGGAGTGTAATATGGGCCACCGCGGGCCGATGTCGTCCTACAACTCCAGTTCCCGGCGTTGCGCCCTGCCGCAGCACGAACCTCGAGGACGGTCCTCATGAGCCTCTCGCCGAGCAGCACCCCCGCAGCACGCCTGCGCGCGCGTCGTGCTTTCGCCGGGCTCGAGCCGGTCCGCATCGACGTCCTGCCGGTGCATGAGGTCCCGGACGCCAAGGAGACCCGTCGCGCCCAGGTCGACGACAACCGGGGCGCCGACTTCGGGCTTCCGTGAGCGCCT
This sequence comes from Sanguibacter sp. HDW7, assembly GCF_011300875.1. Lineage (NCBI taxonomy): Bacteria > Bacillati > Actinomycetota > Actinomycetes > Micrococcales > Sanguibacteraceae > Sanguibacter > Sanguibacter sp. HDW7. The sequence goes on from NZ_CP049862.1 coordinate 1,558,587, forward strand.
GACGTCCACCTCCCGTCGCGCCTGACCCGCCCTCGTCGAGGGTGCGGTCGCTGCGTCGGCGGGTCGTGGGCGACCGTGCTCACCCATCAGCTCCGCGGCCCGGCACGTGCCGGCCGCGTCCCCGAGGACGGATCCCATGTCCCTGTCGTCGTCGACCCCGCCGACCCCTGAGACCTCCCAGGTCCCGAGCCCGTGGCGCACCGGTGCCCCGGCCGCCACGGGCCTCTACGACCCCCTGCGCGAGCATGACGCGTGCGGCGTCGCGTTCGTCGCGACCCTGCGTGGCACGCCCGGCCGCGACATCGTCGACGCGGGTCTCACGGCCCTGCTCAACCTTGACCACCGCGGCGCCGTCGGCGCCGAGGAGGACTCGGGTGACGGCGCCGGCATCCTCACGCAGGTTCCCGACGCGTTCCTGCGCGCCGTCGTCGGCGTCGAGCTGCCCCGCACGGGGGCGTACGCGGTCGGCCTCGGCTTCCTGCCTCAGGACGCCTCCGAGGCCGACGCCGTGGCGCGCGGCATCGAGGCGATCGCCGCCGAGGAGGGCCTCGAGGTCCTCGCGTGGCGCGACGTGCCGGTGACCGCGGACCTCGTGGGTCCGACGGCGCGCGCGTCGATGCCGACGTTCCGCCAGCTGTTCGTCGCGGACCCTGAGCGGGAGCTCGAGGGCATCGCGCTCGACCGCCGGACGTTCCGGCTGCGCAAGCGTGCCGAGAACGAGCTCGGTGTGTTCTTCGCGTCGCTCTCGGCCCGCACGCTCACGTACAAGGGCATGCTCACGACGGGCCAGCTCGCGCCGTTCTTCCCGGACCTCGCGGACCCGCGCTTCGCGAGCAGCATCGCGCTCGTCCACTCGCGCTTCTCGACGAACACCTTCCCGTCGTGGCCGCTCGCCCAGCCGATGCGCCTCGTCGCGCACAACGGCGAGATCAACACGGTGCGGGGCAACCGCAACTGGATGGCTGCGCGCCAGGGCACGCTCTCCTCGGACGTGCTCGGCGACCTCGCGCCGCTCATGCCGGTGTGCTCGCCCGGGGCGAGCGACTCGGCGAGCCTCGACGAGGTGCTCGAGCTGCTCCACCTCGGCGGCCGCTCGCTGCCGCACGCGGTCATGATGATGGTGCCCGAGGCCTGGGAGAACAACGTCGGCATGGACCCCGCGCGCCGGGCGTTCTACGACTTCCACGCCAACCTCATGGAGGCCTGGGACGGCCCCGCGAACCTCTCGTTCACGGACGGCACGCTCGTTGGCGCGGTCCTCGACCGCAACGGGCTGCGTCCGGGCCGTTTCTGGGTGACTGACGACGGGCTCGTCGTGCTCGCCTCTGAGTCTGGCGTGCTCGAGCTCGACCCGGCGACGGTCGTCCGCAAGGGCCGCCTCGAGCCGGGCCGCATGTTCCTCGTCGACACGGCCGAGGGTCGCATCGTCGAGGACGACGAGATCAAGGCAGGGCTCGCCGCGCAGGCGCCGTACGCGAGCTGGATCGCGGAGAACGAGGTCTTCCTCGACCAGCTGCCGGAGCGCGAGCACATCGCGCACTCGCCGGCGTCGGTGCTGCGCAGGCAACGTGCCTTCGGGTTCACCCAGGAAGAGGTCCGGGTCATCCTCGGCCCCATGGGGGCCACGGGCGGAGAGCCGCTCGGCGCGATGGGCTCCGACACCCCGGTCGCTGTGCTCTCGGCGCGTCCGCGCCTCGTCTTCGACTATTTCACGCAGATGTTCGCCCAGGTGACGAACCCGCCGCTCGACGCGATCCGCGAGGAGCTCGTCACGTCGATCGCGGGAGCGATCGGCCCCGAGCCGAACCTTCTCGTCGAGATCCCGGAGCATGCGCGCAAGCTCATCCTGCCGTTCCCGGTCATCGACAACGACCAGCTCGCCAAGATCGTCCGCATCGACCGCGACCCGCGCCTGCGGGGCGTATTCAAGGCCGAGCGTGTGCGCGGCCTCTACCGTGTCGACGGCGGGGGAGAGGCCCTCGAGGCTCGGCTCGAGGAGATCTTCGAGCAGGTCGACGACGCGATCGAGGCGGGCGCGAGCTTCATCGTGCTCTCGGACCGCGACGCGAACCACCACATGGCGGCGATCCCGTCGCTCCTGCTGACGTCGGCAGTTCACCACCACCTGCTGCGTCGGCACACGCGCACGCAGGTCTCGCTCGTCGTCGAGGCCGGTGACGTGCGCGAGGTGCACCACGTCGCGCTGCACATCGGCTACGGCGCGGCTGCGGTCAACCCGTACCTCGCGATGGAGACCGTCGAGCGGCTCGCGGAGGAGGGCCTCATCGAGGTCGACCCCGCGACGGCGGTGAAGAACGTCATCAAGGCGCTCGGCAAAGGCGTTCTCAAGGTCATGAGCAAGATGGGCATCTCGACGATCCAGTCGTACCGGGGCGCTCAGACCTTCGAGGCTGTCGGGCTCTCCCAGGAGCTCGTCGACCGCTACTTCGCGGGCACGACGTCCCGCCTGGGCGGCGTGGGCCTCGACGTGCTCGCGGAGGAGGTCGCGGCACGTCACCGTGCGGCCTATCCGGCCTCGGGCAACCACCCGCCGCACGAGGACCTCGAGACCGGCGGCGAGTACCAGTGGCGTCGTGACGGCGAGGAGCACCTCTTCGACCCGGAGACGGTGTTCCGGCTGCAGCACTCGACGCGGACGCGGCAGATGGACGTCTTCCGCGAGTACACGCGGCGCATCGACGACCAGTCGGAGCGGCTGCTCACGCTGCGTGGCCTGCTCACGTTCGCGCCGGACCGCGAGGCGGTCCCGCTCGAGGAGGTCGAGCCCGTGAGCGAGATCGTCAAGCGGTTCAACACCGGTGCGATGTCCTACGGCTCGATCTCGGCGGAGACCCACGAGACGCTCGCGATCGCGATGAACACGCTCGGCGGGCGCTCGAACACGGGCGAGGGCGGCGAGGACCCGGAGCGTCTGCACGACCCGCTGCGCCGCAGCAAGGTCAAGCAGATCGCCTCGGGCCGCTTCGGCGTCACCTCGGAGTACCTGACGTTCGCCGACGACATCCAGATCAAGCTCGCGCAGGGCGCCAAGCCCGGCGAGGGAGGTCAGCTCCCGGGGCACAAGGTGTACCCGTGGGTCGCGCGGACACGTCACTCGACGCCTGGCGTCGGGCTCATCTCGCCGCCGCCGCACCACGACATCTACTCGATCGAGGACCTCGCGCAGCTCATCCACGACGCGAAGAACGCCAACCCGGCGGCGCGCATCCACGTGAAGCTCGTCTCGGAGTTCGGTGTCGGCACGGTCGCGGCGGGCGTCGCGAAGGCTCACTCGGACGTCGTCCTCATCTCGGGCCACGACGGCGGCACGGGCGCGAGCCCGCTGACGTCGCTCAAGCACGCGGGCACGCCGTGGGAGGTCGGGCTCGCTGAGACGCAGCAGACGCTCGTCCTCAACAACCTGCGTGACCGCATCACGGTGCAGGTCGACGGTCAGCTCAAGACGGGGCGCGACGTCGTCGTCGCCGCGCTCCTGGGCGCCGAGGAGTACGGCTTCGCGACGGCCCCCATGGTCGTCTCGGGCTGCATCATGATGCGCGTCTGCCACCTCGACACGTGCCCGGTGGGCGTCGCGACGCAGAACCCGGAGCTCCGTGCGCGCTTCTCGGGCAGGCCCGAGTTCGTCGTGACGTTCTTCGAGTTCCTCGCTGCCGAGGTGCGCGAGCACCTTGCGGCGCTCGGCTTCCGCTCGCTCGACGAGGCAATCGGCCAGGTCCAGGTCCTCGACGCCCGCCGGGCGGTCGACCACTGGAAGGCGTCGGGCCTCGACCTCGCGCCCGTGCTCGAGAGGCCGCAGCCGCTCGAGGGCGCGTCGCTGCGTCGGACGCAGGCACAGGACCACGGCCTCGAGCACGCGCTCGACAACGAGCTCGTGCGCCTCGCGGCGCCCGCGCTCGAGCGTGGCGAGAAGGTCCGCATCGATGCGCGGGTCCGCAACGTCAACCGGACGATCGGCACGATGCTCGGCCACGAGGTGACGCGTCGGTACAAGGGGGAGGGGCTGCCCGACGACACGATCGAGGTGACCCTCACGGGCTCGGCCGGCCAGTCGCTCGGTGCGTTCCTGCCGCGTGGCGTGACGCTGCGCCTGTGGGGCGACGCGAACGACTACGTCGGCAAGGGCCTCTCGGGCGGCCGCATCGCGGTCCGCCCGGACGCAGCCTCGCGGCTCGAGGGCTCGGCCGACGTCATCGCCGGCAACGTCATCGGCTACGGCGCGACGTCAGGGTCGATCTTCCTGCGCGGTCTCGTGGGCGAGCGGTTCGCGGTGCGCAACTCGGGGGCGTCGCTCGTCACCGAGGGCGTGGGCGACCACGCGTGCGAGTACATGACGGGTGGCACGGTCCTCGTGCTCGGCCCGACGGGCCGCAACTTCGGCGCCGGCATGTCGGGCGGCACCGCCTACGTGCTCGACCTGCGTCCCGGCTCCGTCAACAAGGCGGCCCTCGCCGGTCGTGAGCTCGCGCTCACGGCGCTCGACGACGCTGACCTGCTCGTCGTCGCCGACCTGCTCGAGCAGCACCTCGCCGAGACCGGCTCGCCGGTCGCCGCCGAGCTGCTTGCCGACCTTCCCGCGGCCCGCGCCCGTCTGACGCGCGTGCTGCCGACCGAGTACGCCCGGGTGCGCGACGCCCTGGCGAAGGCCGAGTCCGACGGGCTCGACCCGGGCGCTCCTGGCGTCTGGGAGAACATCCTGGAGGTGGCTCGTGGCTGACCCGCGTGGTTTTCTCAAGGTCCGGGAGCGGGAGCTCCCGGCGGACCGTGCCGTGGCCGTGCGGCTCATGGACTGGCGCGAGGTGCACGAGTACCGCGCCAGCAACCCGGACGACCAGCAGATGCTGCGCCGGCAGGCGGGGCGCTGCATGGACTGCGGCGTGCCGTTCTGCCACCAGGGCTGCCCGCTGGGCAACCTCGTCCCGGAGTGGAACGACCTCGTGCGACGCGGTCGGTACCAGGAGGCGGCGGAGCGCCTGCACGCGACGAACAACTTCCCGGAGTTCACGGGGCGCATCTGCCCGGCCCCGTGCGAGTCGGCCTGCGTCCTCGGCATCAACCAGGACCCGGTGACGATTAAGTCGGTCGAGGTCTCGATCATCGACGAGGCGTTCGCGCGCGGCTTCGTGCAGCCGGTCGTGCCGCAGCGGCTCACCGGCCACACGGTCGCGGTCGTCGGCTCGGGCCCTGCGGGCCTCGCGGCGGCGCAGCAGCTGACGCGTGCGGGACACACGGTCGTCGTCCTCGAGCGGGACGACGAGCCGGGCGGCCTGCTGCGCTACGGCGTGCCGGACTTCAAGCTCGAGAAGGTCCACGTCGAGCGGCGCATCGAGCAGATGAAGGCCGAGGGCACGCGCTTCCGGTGCGGCGTCGAGGTCGGGACCGACATCACGTGGGACGAGCTGCACGCGCGGTACGACGCGGTCGTCGTCGCGACGGGCGCGACCGTCCCGCGCGACCTGGGCGTCCCGGGCGCGCAGCTCACGGGCGTCCATGCCGCGATGGAGTACCTCCACCAGGGCAACGAGGCGGCGGCGGGCCGTTCGGTGCCGAACCAGATCACGGCGACGGGCAAGCACGTCATCGTCATCGGCGGAGGCGACACGGGCTCGGACTGCGTGGGCACGGCGCTGCGCCAGGGTGCGGCGTACGTGACGACGCTCGCGATCGGCAAGCAGCCTCCCACGGCGCGCCCCGAGCACCAGCCGTGGCCGACGACGCCGACGCTCTTCGAGGTGTCGTCCTCCCACGCCGAGGGTGGTGAGCGGTCGTACCTCGCGTCGACCGTCGAGCTCCAGGGCGACCCGCACGGCAACGTCACGGGGCTCGTCGTCGCGACGACCGAGTACCTTGCAGACGGCCGCCGCGTGCCGACCGCCGGCACGGAGCGGATCATCCCGGCGGACCTCGTGCTCGTCGCGATGGGCTTCACCGGGCCGGAGACCGCCGCGCTGAGCGGGCAGACGGGTGTCGATCTCACGGGTCGTGGGCTCGTCGCGCGCGGTGACGACTACGCGACGAGCGTGCCTGGCGTGTTCGTCGCGGGCGACGCGGGACGTGGTCAGTCGCTCGTCGTCTGGGCGATCGCGGAGGGCCGCGCGGCGGCCGCCTCGGTCGACGCCTTCCTCCAGGGATCGACAGAGCTTCCGTCCCCCGTCAAGGCCTCGAACACCTCGCTGCGAGCCTGACACGGTCGGCCCCGGGCATGTGTCCGGGGCCGGCGTGCGCCAGGTTCCTCAGCCCCTGTGCGCACCGCCCACATGTCGGGACCGTCCCGACCGCCAGACGTCCTACAACCAACCTCCCCACGTGAACTAGGCTTGGAGCCATGCGCAGAGCGAAGATTGTTTGCACCATCGGTCCCGCGACCGCCTCCGCGGACCAGATCCAGAACCTCGTCGACGCCGGCATGGACGTCGCCCGAATCAACAGGAGCCACGGAGCTCCGGACGAGCACGAGCTCGTCTACCACAACGTGCGGGCCGCTGCGGCGTCCGCGAACCGCCCCGTCGCGGTGCTCGTCGATCTCCAGGGCCCCAAGATCCGTCTCGGCAAGTTCGAGAAGGACGAGAAGTACTGGCTCGAAGAGGGCGACATCTTCACGATCACGACGGACGACGTCGTGGGCACCAAGGAGCTCGTCTCGACGACCCACAAGGGCCTTCCGGGCGACGCCCGTGTCGGCGACCCGATGCTCATCGACGACGGCCGTGTCCTCGTCCGCATCATCGAGGTCGAGGGCCCGCGTGTCGTCACGCGTGTCGAGGTCGCTGGTCCCGTCTCCAACAACAAGGGCATCAACCTGCCCGGCGTCGCCGTCTCCGTCCCCGCCATGTCCGAGAAGGACGAGGAGGACCTCCGCTGGGCGATCCGCCTCGGTGCCGACATCATCGCCCTGTCGTTCGTCCGCAACGCGGCCGACTACAACGACGTGCGTCGCATCATGGAGGAGGAGGGTCGCATCCTCCCCGTCATCGCCAAGGTCGAGAAGCCGCAGGCGGTCGACAACCTCGAGGAGATCGTCGACGCGTTCGACGGCATCATGGTCGCCCGTGGCGACCTGGGCGTCGAGCTCCCGCTCGAGCAGGTCCCGCTCGTCCAGAAGCGCGCTGTCGAGCTCGCCCGCCGCAACGCGAAGCCGGTCATCGTCGCGACGCAGGTCCTCGAGTCGATGATCTCGGCGCCGCGTCCGACGCGTGCCGAGGCCTCCGACTGCGCGAACGCCGTCCTCGACGGTGCTGACGCGGTCATGCTCTCGGGCGAGACGTCGGTCGGCGACTACCCGATCGAGGCCGTGCGCACGATGGCCCGCATCATCGAGTCGACCGAGGAGCACGGCCGGGAGCGCATCGCGCCCCTCGGCTCGACGCCTCACACGCGCGGTGGCGCCATCACGCGTGCCGCTGCCGAGATCGGTGAGCGCGTGGGCGTGAAGTACCTCGCGACGTTCACGCAGTCGGGTGACTCGGCGCGTCGTATGTCGCGCCTGCGCTCGTCGATCCCGCTCATCGCGTTCACGCCCGACGCGTCGGTCCGCAACGTCCTCGCGCTCAGCTGGGGCGTGCAGGCCGAGCTCGTCGACCAGGTGGCGAACACCGACGCGATGGTGCAGCTCGTCGACCAGACGCTCCGCTCGAAGGAGCTCGTCGAGGACGGCGAGTACGTCGTCGTCGTCTCGGGCGCCCCGGTCGGCGTCATCGGTTCGACGAACAACATCACGGTCCACAAGATCGGTGAGTCGACGGGCCGCATCGCCTGACGCACCGCACTGACGACGAAGGCCCCGGACCTCACGGTCCGGGGCCTTCGTCGTCCTGCCTGCACCGCGCGGTCGGGACCTCGGTCACTTTCGGGCGTTCCGGACTGCGCCTAGCGTGACGTCGTCGGACGAGGTGAGGAGAAGGACATGGCGCGGACGAGCGAGTTTGACGAGGCAGGTGCACGGTTCCTCGCGGCCGGGCGCATCGCGGTGACGGGCGTGTCACGCACGCCGGGCTCGCACGGCGGCAACGCCGTGTACGTCGGGCTGCGCAAGGCGGGGTTCGACGTCGTCCCGATCAACCCGGCTGCGACCGAGGTCGAGGGGGACCCTGCGTATCCCGACCTGGCTGCGGTGCCCGGCGGGGTGGCGGCCGTCGTCGTGGCGACCGCGCCCTCGCAGGTGGCGGCCACCGTCGATCAGGCTGTCCGCCTCGGCGTCGGATACCTGTGGATGCACAGGACGATCGATGCGGGCAGCGTCGACGAGGCGGCGGCGGCCCGTGCGCGGGAGGCGGGCATCGAGGTGCTCGTCGGGGGCTGCCCGCTCATGCACCGCGATGCTGGGGACCGGGGCCACCGGGTGATGTGTGGCGTTCTCCGCGTGCTGGGGCGCGTGCCGCGCTGAGCGACGGTCCCGTCCCGTGGACGGCTCACGACCCGGCCACCTGAGGCGGCCGGGCCGTGCCGGCGCCGACGGGCGCCGCGGGTGCCCCGAGTGGGATTCGAACCCACACTGGATCGGGTTTGAGCCGAACGCCTCTGCCGGTTGGGCTATCGGGGCCGGGACGGGCGCCCCAGCATATCGCCCGCAACGTGGTGCGACGCACCTTGTGGTCCTGCGCCGCTGCGGAGCGCGACCACGTAGGATGTGGGCGTGACCGAGAACGAGAAGAGCCCCGAGAAGATCGAGCTGGACCTGCCGCCCCTCCTCGAGCCGGAGGCGGAGAAGCCGGCCGCTGCCGGTCGTGTCCGTCGTGCGGTCGTGGCGGAGGACGAGGCGCTCATCCGCATGGACGTCGTCGAGACGCTCCGCGAGGCGGGCTTCGACGTCGTCGGTGAGGCGGGTGACGGTGAGACCGCGGTCGCGCTCGCGATCGAGCACAAGCCGGACGTCGTCGTCATGGACGTGAAGATGCCCGAGCTCGACGGCATCTCGGCAGCCGAGCGGATCGCGAAGGCGCACGCTGCGCCGGTCGTGCTGCTCACGGCCTTCTCGCAGACGGAGCTCGTCGAGCGGGCGCGTGACGCAGGCGCGATGGCGTACGTCGTCAAGCCGTTCAGCCCTGCTGACCTGCTTCCGGCCGTCGAGATCGCGATCTCGCGCTACACGCAGATCTCGGCGCTCCAGGACGAGGTCGCAGACCTGCAGGAGCGCTTCGAGACGCGCAAGCACGTCGACCGTGCCAAGGGTCTGCTCATGACGAAGATGGGTCTGTCGGAGCCGGAGTCGTTCCGCTGGATCCAGAAGACGTCGATGGACCGTCGTCTCACGATGCGTGAGGTCGCGGACGCTGTCATCGACCAGGTCGGCAAGGACTGACAACGTGACGAGGGGCCCGGCGTGAAGCCGGGCCTCTCGCATGTTGTGACCTGACCGTGACCTGAGTACATTCGGTTGCGCGCCCCCGTCCGGGTCGCGCGTCATGGGTCAAGCAGGGGACTCGATGAAGGAGGTGCGTCGATGGTGAGGGCTTCGATCGACGTACGGCATGCGGTGGCCGAGGATCTCCTCGAGGTCGCGGGCCTCTGCCTGACAGCGCGCGACGAGTCGTCGACACCGACGCAGCTGTGCTCGTCGGACGCGGAACGCGTCCGGAGCCAGATCGGGGTGCTGCTCTCGGTCCCCGGGGGGCGGGTGCTCGTGGCCCGGCAGGACGGCGAGGCCGTCGGCTTCCTCCTCGGTCGGATCGTCGAGGCGAACATCTACCACGACTCGCCCGTGCTCTACGTCGAGGCCCTGTTCGTCGCCCCGGCCTTCCGCAGGCGCGGCGCTGGGCACGCGCTCATGGGCGTCGCTGCGGAGATCGCGGTCGAGGTCGGGGCGGACGAGGTCTACTCGGTCCCGCTGCCAGGATCCCGCGGCGTGCAGCGCTTCCTCCTGCGGCTCGGGTTCGCGCCGGCTGCCGCGCACCGCGTCGTGCAGACGGCCACGCTCCTCCGTCGGCTCGAGGGCGAGCCTGCGGCGCGCCGTGGGTCGCGCGGTCTCGAGGACCTCATCGCTCGCCGGCGCAAGGCGCGCATCGAGACGCACTCGGGTCCCGTGGACCTGCGTGAGCTCCAGGCGCGGCTGCGTGCGGAGCGGACGGGGCTCGGCTCCCCGTCGACGCCCGGCGTGGGCGTGCCCCTAGTCGACGGCGGCGTCGACACGCGGACCCGTCGCCGTCTGACCTCCGCGGGCTGAGCCTCGCGGCTGCGGCCGTCGGCCCCGTGCCCCGCGCTGCGGCGCGGGACGCGACCGCCACGGCAGCCGCGTCGGCGCTGCCGGTCCTGTCAGCGCTCGTCGAGGATCATGCACGTGAGCCGTGCCGTGCAGACGCGCCGCTCGGCGTCGTCGTGGACCGTGATCTCGTAGCTCGCGAGCGTGCGGCCCAGGTGGATCGCGGTCGCGACGGCCGTGACCGTCCCCGTCCGGACGCCCTTGTGGTGGGTCGCGTTGAGGTCGAGCCCGACGACACCCTTGCCGCGACCGGCGTGGGCGATCGCGGCGTAGGAGGCGAGGGTCTCGGCGAGCGCGGCGGACGCACCGCCGTGGAGGAGGCCAGCGGGCTGCGTGTTGCCCTCGACGGGCATGGTTGCGACGGCGCGCTCGGCGGTGAGCTCGAGGATCTCGATCCCCATCCGCTCGATGAGCGTGCCGTGCGTCGAGCGCACGACCTGCTCGCGCTGCGCGTCGGTGAGGGGGGTGCGGACGTCCGGGTGAGTGTCGGTCATGGGAGATAGGTTGTCAGGTGTGACGGACAACGTGCGACCCCGCCTCCTGCTCATCGACGGACACTCCATGGCGTTCCGCGCGTTCTTCGCGCTGCCCGCGGACAAGTTCACGACGACGGGGGGCCAGCACACCAACGCGGTGCACGGCTTCGTGTCGATGCTCGCGAACCTCATCAAGAACGAGCAGCCGACGCACGTCGCCGTGGCGTTCGACGCGGGCTCGACGACGTTTCGCACCGAGCGCTTCCCGGAGTACAAGGGCGGGCGCGACGCGACGCCGGAGCCGTTCAAGGGCCAGGTGCCGCTCATCCGCGAGGTGCTCGACGCGCTGCGGATCACTCACTACGAGCGCGAGATGATCGAGGCCGACGACATCCTCGCGACGTGGTCGTTCGAGGCAGGCCGGCGCGGCTGGGACGTCCTCGTGTGCTCGGGGGACCGCGACTCGCTGCAGTTCGTCACGGACACGGTGACTGTCCTCTACCCGGTCAAGGGCGTCTCGGAGCTCGCGCGTATGACTCCCGAGGCCGTCGAGGCCAAGTACGGTGTGCGCCCCGAGCGCTACCCGGACCTTGCGGCGCTCGTGGGAGAGTCCGCGGACAACATCCCTGGCGTGCCGAAGGTCGGCCCGAAGACGGCCGCGAAGTGGATCACGCAGTATGGCGACCTCGAGGGCGTGCTCGCGCACGCGGACGAGATCACGGGTGTCGCGGGCCAGAACCTGCGCGACCACCTCGACCAGGTGCGCCTCAACCGGGAGCTCAACCACCTGCTCACGGACCTCGACCTGCCGTACGCTCCCGAGGACCTCGAGGCCAGGCCGTGGGACCGCGAGGCGATGCACACGATCTTCGACGCGCTCCAGTTCCGGACGCTGCGCGACCGTCTGCTCGCGATGATGCCGGCGGAGGAGCGTGGCGACGACGTCGCGGCAGGGCCCGAGACCGAGGTCGAGGACCTTGCGGCGGGTGCGCTCGGCGCGTGGCTCGCCGCGCGGGCGGGGCAGCGGCTCGGGCTCGAGGTGCGGGGACGCGCTGTCCCGGGCTCGGGCGACGCGGACCTGCTCGCGCTCGGCGACGCGGCCGGAGCGGCGGTCGTCGTCGACCTCACGACGATCGACCCGGCCGACGACGCGGCGCTCGGTGCGTGGCTCGGGGACGCGGACGAGCCCAAGGTCGTCCACGGCGGCAAGGCGCGCTGGCACGAGCTTGCGGGCCGGGGGTACGCGCTGCTCGGCGTCACGCTGGACACGGAACTTGCGGCGTACCTGTGCCACCCGGACCAGCGGACGTTCGACCTCGAGGACCTCGCGATCCGCTCGCTGCACCGTGAGATCGGAGCGGCGGCTGGAGGCGGCACGCAGGGCGCGCTCGACCTCGACCTCGAGGGTGACGGCGGGGAGGGTGCGGTGCTCGCGGAGCGTGCGTCGGTCCTCGTGCCGCTTGGTGAGGCGCTCGCCGACGACCTCGCGGACCGCAACGCAACGAAGCTGCTCGGGATGCTCGAGCTGCCCCTCGCGGACGTCCTCGCGCTCATGGAGGACACGGGCGTCGCGGTCGACGTCGACCTGCTCCGCGAGCTCGACGCGGAGTTCGGCGAGCAGGCTCGGCACGCGGCTGAGGAGGCCTACGCGGTCATCGGCCGCGAGGTGAACCTCGGTTCTCCCAAGCAGCTCCAGGAGGTCCTCTTCGACCAGCTGGACATGCCGCGGACCAAGAAGATCAAGACGGGCTACACGACGGACGCGGCAGCGCTCACCGAGCTCTTCGCGAAGACGCAGCACCCGTTCCTCGAGCACCTGCTCGCGCACCGTGACGTGACCAAGCTCCGCCAGACGGTGGAGACGCTCCTGCGGTACGTCGCACCGGACGGACGCATCCGCACGACGTTCCAGCAGACGGTCGCCGCCACGGGCCGTCTGAGCTCCGCGGACCCCAACCTCCAGAACATCCCGATCCGCACGGCGGCCGGGCGACGGATCCGTCGCGCCTTCGTCGTGGGAGAGGGCTACGAGACGCTCCTCACGGCGGACTACTCCCAGATCGAGATGCGCATCATGGCGCACCTCTCGGGCGACGAGGGGCTCATCGAGGCCTTCCGCTCGGGGGAGGACCTCCACAACTACGTCGCCTCGCGCGTCTTCGGTGTCGCGACGACGGACGTGAGCCCCGCGCAGCGCTCGAAGATCAAGGCGATGAGCTACGGCCTCGCGTACGGACTCTCGGCGTTCGGCCTCTCGAAGCAGCTCAGCATCGAGGTCGGCGAGGCACAGGCACTCATGGACGACTATTTCACGCGCTTCGGCGGCGTGCGGACGTACCTCCACGAGGTCGTCGAGACTGCGCGTGCGACGGGCTACACCGAGACCATCCTCGGCCGCCGCCGCTACCTGCCGGACCTCACGAGCGACAACCGGCAGCGCCGCGAGATCGCGGAGCGGGTCGCGCTCAACTCTCCGATCCAGGGCTCGGCGGCGGACATCATCAAGATCGCGATGCTCGAGGTCCGCAAGGAGCTCGAGGCCCGGGGACTCGGCTCGCGACTGCTGCTCCAGGTGCACGACGAGCTCGTGCTCGAGGTCGCCCCGGGCGAGCTCGCCGAGGTCGAGGCGCTCCTTCGTGCCGCGATGGGCGGTGCGGCGAAGCTCTCGGTGCCGCTCGAGGTCTCGGTGGGCACGGGGCCGAACTGGCACGACGCGGGTCACTGATCCGAGCCGTCGGCGCGCCCGCGCCTCCGCACGGCGCCTTGGGGCGCCGTGCGGTCAGCGGCGTCGCGTCACGAAGATCGCGGTGCCGGGCAGCACGCGGCCGCGCACGGGGCTCCAGCCGCCCCACGCGCGGTCGTGGCCCTCGGGCCACTCGGGCTCGACGACGTCGAGGATCTCGAGGCCCGCAGCGACGACGTCCCGCACGTGGTCGCCGAGCGTGCGGTGGTACTCGACGTACGTGACGCGTCCGGCGTCGTCGCGCTCGGCGTACGGCGTCCGGTCGAAGTACGACGACGTCGCGGTGAGACCTCGCTCCGAGGGATCGTCGGGGAACGCCCAGCGGATCGGGTGCGTGACGGAGAAGACCCAGCGGCCTCCGGGCCGCAGGACGCGCGCGGCCTCGGCGTGCACGGTGCGGGCGTCGGGCACGAACGGGATCGCGCCGTAGGCCGTGAAGACAGCGTCGAAGCTTGCGTCGGCGAACGGCAGGGCCCGGGCGTCGGCCTGGACGAGAGGGGGCGTGCCGGGCAGCGCACGCCGGGCGGCGAGCATGCCCCCCGAGATGTCGGTCGCGACCGCGCGGGCCCCGTGGGCACGGAGCCAGCGCGAGCACTGGGCGGCGCCGGCCCCGATCTCGAGGACGTCCGCGCCGACGACCTCGCCGAGCAGCCGCGCCTCGGCCTCACGGAGCCCCTCGGGGCACCAGCAGAAGTCGTCGTCGCCGAGGAACGTCCCGTGCTCGTCGAGGTACTCCGCGGCGTTCTCGTCCCACCAGCCCCGACCCGCAGGCCCGGCCGACTCGGGCGGGACGTCCTGATACCCGGCACGCTGCTGCATCCCGCCATCGTCCCACGGTGCGGGACACGGGCGCGGCAAGGACCTTCGGCGCCGGAGATCGGTCTCCACCGTGGGTAATGTGGGAGGCACGAACGGCGTGAGGACGCGACCCGGCGCCCCGCCGGTCGTGCCCGCGCACAACGCGAGGGAGTTTGCTCTGATGCGCATCGGCCTTCTCACGGGTGGCGGCGACTGCCCCGGCCTCAACGCTGCGATCCGCGCGATCGTCAAGCAGGGGCTCGGAGAGTACGGGCACCAGATCATCGGCTTCCGCAACGGGTGGAAGGGCGTCGTCGACGGCGACATCCAGCCCCTCGAGCGCCAGCACATCCGCAACGTCCTCTCGATGGGCGGCACGCTGCTCTCGACCGCGCGGTTCCACCCGCGTGAGGAGGACGGCTCGATGGACGCGGTCCTCCAGACGCTCGAGGCCGAGAACATCGAGGCGCTCATCTGCATCGGTGGCGACGGCACGCTGCACGCGGCCAGCAAGGTCGCCGAGGCCGGGGTGAAGATCGTCGCGATCCCCAAGACGATCGACAACGACGTCGCGGGCACGGACCTCTCGATCGGCTTCCACACCGCGGTGAACATCGCGACGGAGGCGATCGACCGGATCCACACGACCGCCGAGTCGCACAACCGCGTCATGGTCGTCGAGGTCATGGGACGCCACGCTGGCTGGATCGCCGTGAACTCCGGCATCGCCGGCGGCGCGGAGATCGTCCTGGCTCCCGAGGAGCCGTTCGACATGGACCGCGTCGTGAAGTTCCTCCAGCACCGCCACAAGGCGCACGCGAACTTCTCGATCGTCGTCGTCGCCGAGGGTGCGCACGCCAAGCCCGGCTCGTCGATGGAGTACGAGGTCCAGCTCGGCAAGTACGGCGAGATCGTCGCCGGCGCGATCGGCGAGCGCGTCGCCGCCGAGATCCAGGCCCGGACGGGCTTCGACACGCGACTCACGGTGCTCGGGCACGTCCAGCGCGGCGGCACGCCCACCCCGACGGACCGCATCCTCGGCTCGCGCTTCGGCGTCGCTGCCGTCGACGCGATCACGGCGGGGGAGACGAACGTCATGACGGCGCTCCAGGGTGAGGAGGTCGTGCTCGTGCCGCTCCCGGAGATCGCCGGCCGCGTCAAGCAGGTTCCCGAGGACCTCCTTCGCGTGGCGCGCGTCCTCGCCTGATCTACCTCGGAGCCCCTCCCGACGCCGTCGGGAGGGGCTCCGTCGCGCTCCGGGAGAGATGGTAGGGTTGACGAGGTCTCTCGTGGGTGAGCCATGTCCTCCGTGAGGAGCGACGGGTTCGCGGGAGATCCACAACCATCCGTACTACTTCCTGTCCGCATCGGAGCACCTGACTCAATGACCACCCCCACCACCAAGCAGATCGCTGTCAACGACATCGGTTCTGCCGAGGACTTCCTCGCCGCCGTCGACGCCACCATCAAGTACTTCAACGATGGCGACATCGTCGAGGGCATCATCGTCAAGGTCGACCGTGACGAGGTCCTTCTCGACATCGGCTACAAGACCGAGGGCGTCATCCCCTCCCGCGAGCTTTCGATCAAGCACGACGTCGACCCGGGCGAGGTCGTCCAGGTCGGTGACGCTGTCGAGGCTCTCGTCCTCCAGAAGGAGGACAAGGAGGGTCGCCTCATCCTGTCCAAGAAGCGCGCCCAGTACGAGCGCGCGTGGGGCACGATCGAGAAGGTCAAGGAGGAGGACGGCGTCGTCACCGGTACCGTCATCGAGGTCGTCAAGGGTGGACTCATCCTCGACATCGGCCTCCGTGGCTTCCTCCCGGCGTCGCTCGTCGAGATGCGTCGCGTCCGCGACCTCCAGCCGTACGTCGGCAAGGAGATCGAGGCGAAGATCATCGAGCTCGACAAGAACCGCAATAACGTCGTCCTCTCGCGCCGTGCCTGGCTCGAGCAGACGCAGTCCGAGGTTCGCTCGACCTTCCTGCAGACGCTGCAGAAGGGCCAGGTCCGCCCCGGTGTCGTCTCGTCGATCGTCAACTTCGGTGCGTTCGTCGACCTCGGTGGCGTCGACGGTCTCGTCCACGTCTCCGAGCTCTCGTGGAAGCACATCGACCACCCGTCCGAGGTCGTCGAGGTCGGTCAGGAGGTCACCGTCGAGGTTCTCGACGTCGACTTCGACCGCGAGCGTGTCTCGCTGTCGCTCAAGGCGACGCAGGAGGACCCGTGGCAGGCGTTCGCCCGGACGCACGCCATCGGCCAGGTCGTCCCGGGTAAGGTCACCAAGCTCGTCCCGTTCGGTGCGTTCGTGCGCGTCGAGGACGGCATCGAGGGCCTCGTCCACATCTCCGAGCTTGCTCAGCGCCACGTCGAGCTCCCGGAGCAGGTCGTCCAGGTCGGCGACTCCGCGTTCGTCAAGGTCATCGACATCGACCTCGAGCGTCGCCGCATCTCGCTCTCGCTCAAGCAGGCCAACGAGGGTGTGGACCCGGAGTCCGAGGACTTCGACCCCGCGCTCTACGGCATGGCTGCCGACTACGACGAGCAGGGCAACTACAAGTTCCCCGAGGGCTTCGACCCCGAGACGCAGGAGTGGCTCGAGGGCTTCGAGGCGCAGCGTGAGACCTGGGAGGCGCAGTACGCCCAGGCCCACGAGCGCTGGGAGGCTCACCGCAAGCAGGTTGCCGACGCGATCACGGCTGACGCCGAGGCCGCGGCCGGTGGCTCCAGCTCGTCCGAGTCGGCACCGTCGACCTACTCCTCGGCTCCGGCCCAGGACGAGGCTGCGGGCACGCTCGCGTCCGACGAGGCTCTCGCCGCTCTGCGCGAGAAGCTCACGGGCAACTGATCGAGCACCGTCCCTGACGGTTCTTCGGAGGCCGGTCACCGCTCACGCGGTGGCCGGCCTCCGGCGTTCTTCAGACTGTGGGGTCGGCGCCGGCCTCGTCGCGGCCGGGTGCGAGCTGCGTGTCGTAGAGGTCCGCGTAGAGCCCGCCCTGGGCGAGGAGCTCGGTGTGCGTGCCGTGCGCGACGATGCGCCCGGCGTCGACGACGAGGATCGCGTCAGCGTCGCGCACGGTCGAGAGACGGTGCGCGATGACGAGCGCGGTCCGACCCTCGAGCGCGTGGTCGAACGCCCGCTGCACCGCGGCCTCGGACTCGGAGTCGAGGTGCGCGGTCGCCTCGTCGAGGATGACGACCGCAGGGGCCTTGAGCAGGAGGCGGGCGATCGCGAGACGCTGTCGCTCGCCGCCCGAGAGCCGGTAGCCGCGGTCGCCGACGACCGTGTCGATGCCGTCGGGCAGGGACTCGACGAGGTCGAGGACGTGCGCCGCGCGGAGTGCCTCGAGGATCTCGTCATCGGTCGCGCCGGGCTTCGCGTAGCGGAGGTTCCCCGCGATCGTGTCGTGGAACATGTGGGAGTCCTGCGGCACGGTGCCGACGGCCCCCCGCAGCGAGGCGAGCGTGACGTCCCGCAGGTCTTCTCCTGCGATGCGCACGGCGCCGACCGACGGGTCGTACATGCGCGTGACGAGGTGCGTGATCGTCGTCTTGCCGGCTCCTGAAGGCCCGACGATCGCGACCGTCTGGCCGGGCTCGACGCGGAACGTCATGCCGACGAGAGTGTCGGTCTCAGGGTCGTTCGTGAGCGTCGCCACGGACTCGAGCGACGCGAGCGACACCTCGGCGGCGGTGGGGTAGCGGAACGTCACGTCGTCGAGCTCGACCGACGCACCCTGTGCGGCGATCGCGGGCGCGAGGTCGCGCGCATCGTCGGCGTCGCGGACGCTCGGCTCGAGGTCGAGGACCTCGAGGACGCGCTCGAAGCTCACGAGCGCCGTGAGGACGTCGACCTGGACGTTCGACAGGGACGTCAGCGGCCCGTAGAGGCGGGTGAGGTAGCTCGTGAGGGCGACGAGCACGCCGACCGTGAGCGAGCCCGAGATGGTCGCGAGGCCACCGAGCGCATAGACGACGGCGACGGCGACGGCCGCGACGGTGACGAGCGAGACGCGGAAGATCGTGTTGTACATCGTGAGCCGGACGCCGATGTCCCGGACGCGCGACGCCTGCGTGCGGTAGGTCCGCGACTCGTCCTCGGGGCGTCCATAGATCTTCGCGAGCTGCGCGCCCGCGACGTTGAAGCGCTCCGTCATCGTCTGGGCGGCGTCGGCGTTGAGCCCGTAGGACTCGCGCGTCACCCGGGCGATGCGCGGGCCGATCCACCGTGCCGGCACGACGAACGCCGGCACGAGCGCGAAAGAGACGAGCGTGAGCTGCCACGACATGGTGAGCATCGCGGCGAGCACGAAGACGACGGTGAGGACGTTGGAGACGACGTTCTGGAGCGTCGACGTGAAGGCCTGCTGCGCACCGAGCACGTCGCCGTTGAGGCGCTGCACGAGCGCACCGGTGCGCGTGCGGGAGAAGAACGCGAGGGGCATCGACTGCACATGGTCGAAGACGGCGGTCCTCAGGTCGAGGATGAGGCCCTCGCCGATGCTCGAGGACAGCCACCGTTGGACGAGCACGAGGCCGCCCGAGACGAGGGAGACGACGCCGACGCCCACGGAGAACCAGATGACCAGGTCGCGGCGGCCCGCGGTGATGCCGTCGTCGATGATCGCGCGGTAGAGCAGGGGAGTGACGGCGCCGAGCGCCGCGTCGACCGCGATGATGCCGAGGAACACGGCGAGCCGCGCCCGGTAGGGTCGCGCGAACTCGAGGACCCGCCGGAACGTCCCGGACCGGAGTCGCGTGCCGCGTACGGACGCGTCCTGCCGGAACGACCGGAACTGGCCGCCTCCCATGCCCGCGTGCATCCCCGACATCGTGCCTCCTCCTCGTGCGGGGCTGGACACCCTCGCACCCTCCGACCCTAGTCGCGCGGGTACGCCCGGGCGCGCACCGTGCTGGTTGCCGCCCGACGGCGTCGGGGGCAGGATGTGGACATGACGCGCATCGGACTCACAGGCGGTATCGCGGCCGGCAAGTCGGTCGTCGCGACGCGCTTGCGCGAGCTCGGCGCCGTCGTCATCGACCACGACGTCATCGCGCGTCAGGTCGTCGAGCCCGGCTCCGTGGGCCTTGCGGCCGTCGTCGAACGCTTCGGGGACGGGGTGCTCGACGAGAACGAGGCCCTCGACCGCGCGGCGCTCGGACACATCGTCTTCAACGACCCGCAGGCCCGTGGCGATCTCGAGGCGATCCTCCACCCGCAGATCGCGCGCGTGGCTGCCGAGGACGAGGCGAGGGCCGTCGCGACGAACCCCCGGGTGGTCATCGTGCACGACGTGCCGTTGCTCGTCGAGACGGGGCAGTCCGACGACTTCCACGTGCTCGTCGTCGTCCACGCGCCCGCGGACCTCCGCATCGCACGTCTCGTCGAGACTCGGGGCACGACGCTTCCCGAGGCCCGCAGGCGCCTCGCCGCGCAGGCGAGCGACGAGGTGCGGCTCGCAGCGGCCGACGTCGTCCTCGACGGGTCGGGCAGCGTCGAGCACCTGCGCGACCAGGTCGACGAGCTGTGGCGCCGACTGGACGAGCAGATGCTCCAGGAGCAGGAAGGCTGACAGGAGCAGGACCGCTGCCGCCGCCGGCGCGCTCGAGACGAACGCCTGAGGGGCACCGACCGTGACGGTCGGTGCCCCTCAGTCGTGATGCTTCAGTGCTGTGCTCAGGCGTTGCGGCGACGCACTGCCAGGAGGGCGATGCCCCCGAGGATGAGCACGAGCGCGATGCCCGAGCCGAGTGCTGCCTGGGCGCCGGTGACGGGGAGACCGCCCTCGGGCGACTCGTCGCCGTCAGGTGTCGTGCCGTCGGTGGGCTCGCCCTCCTCGGACCCGACACCACCGTCGGGGTCGTCCGTGGTCGTGCCGTCGGTCGGCTCCTCGGTGGACTCGCCCGTGGTCGGGTCGTCCGTGGGGCTGCCGGTGGCCGTGGGCGTCGGGGTGGGCGTGCCCGTGCTGGTGGCCGTGGGCGTCGGGGTGGGCGTGCCCGTGCTGGTGGCCGTGGGCGTCGGGGTGGGCGTGCCCGTGCTGGTGGCCGTGGGCGTCGGGGTGGGCGTGCCCGTGCTGGTGGCCGTGGGCGTCGGGGTCGACGTGCCCGTGGGGGTGACCGTCGGCGTGGGGCTCGAACCCGGGAGCGTGCCGGTGAACGGGTACGCGTGAAGCTCGTTGCCGCCGCTGCCCGCGTGGACGAGGTTGCCCGCGACGAAGATACGGCCGTTGGCGCCCGGGATGGTGATCGTCGTCGTCGACGCAGGGTTGCCGACCATGATCGAGCCGGTCGTCTGTGCGCTGCCCGAGAAGGCGACGGTCGTCGCGTCGGGAACATTCCACAGGATGTTACGTGAGACGCGGGCCGTGGCCGTGGTGGCGCTGTCCACACCGTTGAGCTTGACGTCGACGGTGCCCGTGCCGGGGACGTTGATGATGACCGTCGCGCCCGCGGGGATGCCACCGAAGGTGAGGTCCTGGGCAGGGGCCGCGCCGGTCCCGGTGTGGACCGGGTAGGTGAAGACCTGCAGCATCGAGGTGCCGTCGCCCGTCGCCTTGAGGTAGGGCCCGTCCGGGGCGATGGTTCCCGTCGTGGGCAGCGCCTTGAGGGAGGCGGAGCGGGCCGTGAGGTTCGTCACCGCGTTGTCGTACAGCGCGCCGATACCGGCGCGCTTGACGACGCCGCCAGCAGGCTGGCCCGGAAGGGACTGGAAGCTTGGCGTGCCCGTGAGCGTGCCGCTGTGGGCGATCCAGTAGGGGTAGTTGGTGGAGCCCGCGAAGCTCACGACCGTGAGCTTCGTCGTCACCGTGAGGTTGCCGCCGACCTGGAGGACCTCGGTGCCGGGAGGGGCCACGATGCGCGAGCCGACGCCTGCGATGCCGAAGTAGTAGTCGGGATTCTGCGCGAACGTCGCATTGCCCCGCACGATCATGCGGCCCTCGGCCTCGGTCGCGCCCGCGGTTGCCGTGAAGTCTCCGCCGACGAACGTGTTGATCGCGTTGTCGTTGTGGATCGGGTTGCCGTTGGAGTTGATGATCGTGTCGAGCTCCGCGCTCGTCGGGCACGGGAACAGCGCGTCCGTCGAGGTGATGCATCCACCCGGCGTGCCGTCGGTCTCGGCGGCGGGGGCTGCGAAGGCGTCGGTCACGGCGATCGAGCCGAGGGCCCCACCGACGGCGAGTGCCACGACGCCCACGGCGGCGAGTGCTCGTCGGGTGGTCTGCCAGCGGGAGGTGCGCAGGTTTGTGGTGAGGGTGCTCATCGTGCTCCGGGGTGGTCGGCGTTGGTAAGGAAGGATAACTAAGTCAAGGGTAGTGAGAGTTCGTCTGGTTGCGCTAGATGCTGACGCTGCGTCTCGGGTGATGTTTGACCAGCGACCCGACGCGGAGCCGGTGCTGCGACGCGCAGTTGTGTCACCACGGGTCGTCGAACGTCGTTCGCGGGCGTCAGGCGGGATTGTCGGAGGCTCGGCGTACCGTTGCACCATGCGCCCCAAGACCGATCTGCAGCGGACCGTCGCCCCCTTCGAGGTCGTGTCCGAGTACACGCCCGCGGGGGACCAGCCGACGGCGATCGCGCAGCTGACGGAGCGGCTCAACGCAGGGGAGAAGGACATCGTCCTGCTCGGCGCGACCGGCACGGGCAAGAGCGCGACGACCGCCTGGCTCATCGAGCAGGTGCAGCGCCCGACGCTCGTCATGGCACCCAACAAGACGCTCGCTGCTCAGCTCGCGACGGAGTTCCGCGAGCTGCTCCCCAACAACGCGGTCGAGTACTTCGTCTCGTACTACGACTACTACCAGCCCGAGGCGTACATCGCGCAGACGGACACCTATATCGAAAAGGACTCCGCGATCAACGACGAGGTCGAGCGGCTGCGCCACTCGGCCACGAACTCGCTGCTCACGCGGCGTGACGTCATCGTCGTCGCGTCCGTCTCCTGCATCTACGGCCTCGGCACGCCCCAGGAGTACGTCGAGCGTATGCAACGGCTCGACGTCGGCGACCAGATCGACCGTGACGGCCTCCTGCGGCGGTTCGTCGAGATGCAGTACACGCGCAACGACCTCGCCTTCACGCGCGGCACGTTCCGCGTCCGCGGCGACACGGTCGAGATCATCCCCGTCTACGAGGAGCTTGCGATCCGCATCGAGTTCTTCGGCGACGAGATCGAGGCGATCCACACGCTGCACCCGCTCACGGGCGACATCGTCACGACCGTCCCGTCGATCCACATCTTCCCCGCGACCCACTACGTCGCCGGGCCCGAGCGCATGGAGCGCGCGATCGCCGGCATCGAGTCCGAGCTCGAGGCGCGACTTGCCGACCTCGAACGTCAGGGCAAGCTCCTCGAGGCCCAGCGCCTGCGCATGCGCACGACGTACGACATCGAGATGATGCGCCAGGTCGGCAGCTGCTCCGGCATCGAGAACTACTCGCGGCACATCGACGGCCGCGAGGCGGGCACGCCGCCGCACACGCTCCTCGACTACTTCCCCGACGACTTCCTCCTCGTCATCGACGAGTCGCACGTCACCGTCCCGCAGATCGGCGCGATGTACGAGGGCGACATGTCGCGCAAGCGCAACCTCGTCGACTTCGGCTTCCGCCTCCCGAGCGCGATGGACAACCGGCCCCTGCGCTGGGAGGAGTTCGTCGACCGGATCGGCCAGACCGTCTATCTCTCGGCGACCCCGGGCGACTACGAGCTCGGACTCTCCGACGGCGTCGTCGAGCAGATCATCCGCCCGACGGGCCTCATCGACCCCGAGGTCGTCGTCAAGCCCACCAAGGGGCAGATCGACGACCTCCTCGAGGAGATCCGCACGCGCGTCGAGAAGGAGGAGCGCGTCCTCGTCACGACGCTCACCAAGAAGATGGCCGAGGACCTCACCGACTACTTCCTCGACAAGGGCGTGCGGGTCCGGTACCTCCACTCCGAGGTGGACACGCTCGCGCGCGTCGAGCTGCTGCGCGACCTCCGCCTCGGCGTCTACGACGTCCTCGTCGGCATCAACCTCCTGCGCGAGGGCCTCGACCTGCCCGAGGTCTCGCTCGTCGCGATCCTCGACGCCGACAAGGAAGGCTTCCTGCGCTCCGCGAAGTCCCTCATCCAGACGATCGGCCGCGCGGCCCGCAACGTCTCCGGCCAGGTCCACATGTATGCGGACAAGATCACGCCCGCCATGCAGACCGCCCTCGAGGAGACCGAACGCCGCCGCGAGAGGCAGATCGCCTACAACACCGAGCGCGGCATCGACCCGCAGCCTCTCCGCAAGAAGATCGCCGACGTCACCGACATGCTCGCGCGCGAGGACCTCGACACCGCCGAGCTCCTCGCCGGCGGCTACCGCAAGACGCCCGCCGGCCGCGGCAAGAACGCCGCAGCGAGCTCGGAGCGCCCCGCGGTCTCCGCGGCGGGCGACCTCGCAAGCCTCGTCCAGGAGCTCACCGACCAGATGCACGCAGCGGCTGGCGAGCTCCAGTTCGAGCTCGCCGCACGGCTGCGCGACGAGATCTCCGGGCTCAAGAAGGAGCTGCGCCAGATGCGGGCCGCGACCGAGTGAGGCTGGCGCCACGCCGGCCGTGACGCGGCTCATGCCGCGCGGGACCAAGGTCACCGGTTAGCATGGACGAGTTGGAGGGGAGTATCCCCATCACGATGGTGTCGTCATCACGGCAGGCTCCGTAGCCTCCCCGGTGCCATCGGTCCGGACTCAGCGCATGCGCGCCGGGCGGGAGAGACCTCCGGTACATCGTGCTACGTACCGGAGGAAAACTCGGTGCTCGACATCCATATGTCCGTGTGGCTCATCTCCGCAGCCGCTGTCCTCGGCCTCATCATCTTCGACTTCTACGCGCACGTCCGGACGCCCCACGCGCCGACGTTCAAGGAGTCGGCGATCTGGTCCGCCGTCTACATCGCGCTCGCGATCGTCTTCGGCATCGTCTTCATGGTCATCGTCGGCCCCGAGCACGGCGGTGAGTTCTTCGCGGGCTACATCACCGAGAAGAGCCTCTCGGTCGACAACCTCTTCGTCTTCCTGCTCATCATGACGTCGTTCCGCGTGCCGCGGGAGAACCAGCAGAAGGTCCTCCTCGTCGGCGTCGCGATCGCCCTCATCATGCGGACGATCTTCATCCTCCTCGGCGCAGCCGCGCTCAACGCCTGGTCCTGGGTCTTCTACCTCTTCGGCGCGATCCTCCTGTGGACCGCCTGGAAGCAGGTCCAGCCCGAGTCCGACCACGAGGACAAGGTCCCCGGCGGAGCAATCGTCGCTCTCTTCAAGAAGATGGTCCCGACCGTCGACGAGTACAACTCCGACAAGCTCACCGTGAAGAAGAACGGCAAGCGCTTCCTCACGCCGATGTTCCTCGTCATGGTCGCGATCGGCTTCACCGACCTCCTCTTCGCGCTCGACTCGATCCCCGCGATCTACGGCCTCACGCAGGAGCCCTACGTCGTCTTCATGGCGAACGCGCTCGCGCTCCTGGGCCTACGCCAGCTCTACTTCCTCATCGGCGGGCTCCTGGACAGGCTCGTCTACCTTGCCCAGGGCCTCGGCGTCATCCTCGCGTTCATCGGCTTCAAGCTCATCTTCCACGCGATGCACGTCAACGAGCTCCCCTTCATCAACGGCGGCAAGCACATCGAGTGGGCCCCAGAGATCGGCATCGCGACCTCGCTGACCGTCATCATCGGCACCCTCGTCATCGTCACCGTCGCGAGCCTCTGGAAGACGCGCCGCGACGCGGCCAAGGGCACCACCGACTCCGACGGCAAGCCCCACCTGCCTGCGCCTGCCCACGAGGGCGAGGCCGCGCCTGTCACGGCAGGGACGGCCGCGACGGAGGCGTCAGGCACGTCGGCCGAAACCCCGGACGACACAGACGCGCGCTGACCTGTCGCACGCACGAACGCCGGAGGGCGGTGGCTTGTGCCACCGCCCTCCGGCGTTCGTGTGCTGCGAGGCGGGCTCAGGCGAGCTCTGCCCACGGGCCGATCACGGGGTTCCACGTCGCGGACTCGACGGACGCGATGACGCCCGCTGCCGCGAACGGGTCGCGCGCGAGGAGCGCGTCGAGCGCGTCGACGTCCGGCGCGACGAGCAGGAGCAGCGCGCGGCCGCCCTCGAGCGGCCCCGATGCGAGGAGCGACCCGGCGTCGAGGCACGAGCGCAGGAATGCGCGGTGCTCAGGGCGCACGGCGTCGAGCGTCGGCGTGTCGTCGGTATACGTGTACTGCACGGCGTAGACGGTCATCCCGCCATCCTGGCAGGGGAGCTGTCGACGTGGTGGACGCGTCCGCGGTGCGACGTGACGTCGAACACGTGTGCGAAAGTGCGGTTCTCTGCACTACGATGGCGGGGTGAGTGATCGTCTCGTCGTCCAGGGCGCCCGTGAGCACAACCTCCGGGGCGTCGACCTCGACCTACCCCGTGACAGGCTCATCGTCTTCACGGGCCTCTCAGGGTCCGGAAAGTCGTCGCTCGCGTTCGACACGATCTTCGCCGAGGGGCAGCGCCGCTACGTCGAGTCGCTCTCGGCGTACGCGCGGCAGTTCCTCGGGCAGATGGACAAGCCTGACGTCGACTTCATCGAGGGCCTCTCGCCCGCGGTCTCGATCGACCAGAAGTCGACGAACCGGAACCCGCGATCGACCGTCGGCACGATCACCGAGGTGTACGACTACCTGCGTCTCCTGTTCGCGCGCGCCGGGACGCAGCACTGCCCCGTCTGCGGCGAACGCGTCGCCTCCCAGACCCCGCAGCAGATCGTCGACCGGCTGCTCGAGCTGCCGGAGGGCACGCGCTACCAGGTCCTCGCCCCTGTCGTCCGCGGACGCAAGGGGGAGTACGCGGAGCTCTTCAAGGAGCTTCAGACCAAGGGCTTCGCCCGTGCGCGCGTCGACGGCGAGGTCGTCCAGCTCACGGATCCGCCGCAGCTCGAGAAGAAGCTCAAGCACTCGATCGAGGTCGTCGTCGACCGCCTCGTCGCACGGGAGGGCGTCCAGCGCCGACTCACCGACTCCGTCGAGACGGCGCTCGGGCTGGCAGGCGGTCTCGTCCTCGTCGAGCTCGTCGACCTGCCGGCCGACGACCCCGAGCGCGAGCGCCGCTTCTCCGAGCACCGCGCGTGCCCCAACGACCACGAGCTCACTCTCGACGAGATCGAGCCGCGCACCTTCTCCTTCAACGCACCCTACGGCGCGTGCCCCGAGTGCACGGGCATCGGCGTGCGGCTCGAGGTCGACCCCGAGCTCATCGTCCCCGACGAGGAGCGCACGCTTCGCGAGGGCGCGATCGCCCCGTGGGCACAGACGTCCTCGGAGTATTTCGAGCGCGTCCTCACGGCGCTCTCCGAGGAGCTCGGCTTCTCGATGGATGTTCCGTGGCGCGCTCTGCCTGAGCGTGCCCGTGAGGCGATCCTCTTCGGACGCGACCACAAGGTCCACGTGAGGTACAAGAACCGCTGGGGTCGTGAGCGCCAGTACTCCACGGGCTTCGAGGGCGTCATGACGTTCCTCGAGCGTCGCCACTCCGAGACCGAGTCCGAGTGGTCGAAGGAGAAGTACGAGGCCTTCATGCGCGAGGTCCCGTGCCCGACGTGCCGTGGGACGCGTCTCAAGCCAGAGGTCCTCGCGGTCAAGGTCTCGGGGCGTTCGATCGCCGAGGTCTGCGCGATGTCGCTCCGTGAGGCGCACGACTTCCTCGGCCGCCTCGAGCTCGGCCATCGCGAGAAGGTCATCGCGGGGCAGGTGCTCAAGGAGATCGACGCGCGGCTCGGCTTCCTCCTCGACGTCGGTCTCGACTACCTCACGCTCGCGCGCGCCGCAGGGTCCCTCTCGGGCGGGGAGGCCCAGCGCATCCGGCTCGCGACGCAGATCGGCTCGGGCCTCGTCGGCGTGCTCTACGTGCTCGACGAGCCGAGCATCGGTCTCCACCAGCGTGACAACCGCCGGCTCATCGAGACGCTCACGCGCCTGCGCGACCTCGGCAACACGCTCATCGTCGTCGAGCACGACGAGGACACGATCCGCACGGCCGACTGGATCGTCGACATCGGCCCCGGAGCCGGTGAGCACGGCGGGCGCGTCGTCCACTCGGGCGACTACGCCGGTCTGCTGGCCTCGAAGGAGTCCGTCACGGGCGCCTACCTCGCGGGCCGTCGCAGCATCCCCATGCCCGCGACGCGCCGCCGCACCGAGAAGGACCGTCAGCTCACGGTCGTCGGGGCGCGCGAGAACAACCTGCGGAACATCGACGTGAGCTTTCCGCTCGGTGTGCTCACCGCGGTAACCGGCGTCTCGGGCTCGGGGAAGTCGACCCTGGTCAACTCGATCCTCCACACCGTGCTGGCCAACGAGCTCAACGGCGCCCGCCGCGTCGCCGGCTACCACACGCGCGTCACAGGGCTCGAGCACCTCGACAAGGTCGTCCACGTCGACCAGGCGCCCATCGGTCGCACCCCCCGGTCGAACCCCGCGACGTACACGGGCGTGTGGGACCACGTGCGCAAGCTCTTCGCGCAGACCACGGAGGCCAAGGTCCGCGGCTACGGCCCCGGCCGCTTCTCGTTCAACGTCAAGGGCGGGCGCTGCGAGGCGTGCTCGGGCGACGGCACGCTGAAGATCGAGATGAACTTCCTGCCCGACGTCTACGTGCCGTGCGAGGTCTGCGGCGGCTCGCGCTACAACCGTGAGACGCTCGAGGTCCGCTACAAGAACCGCACTGTCGCCGAGGTCCTCGACATGCCCATCGAGGAGGCCGCGGAGTTCTTCGCCGCGGTCCCCGCGATCGCCCGTCACCTCACGACGCTCGTCTCGGTGGGGCTCGGCTACGTGCGTCTCGGGCAGCCCGCGACGACGCTCTCGGGCGGCGAGGCGCAGCGCGTCAAGCTCGCGACCGAGCTCCAGCGCCGTTCGACGGGCCGCACGATCTACGTGCTCGACGAGCCGACGACGGGCCTGCACTTCGAGGACATCCGCCGCCTGCTCGCCGTGCTGCAGTCGCTCGTCGACAAGGGCAACTCGGTCCTCGTCATCGAGCACAACCTCGACGTCATCAAGAACGCCGACTGGGTCATCGACATGGGCCCCGAGGGCGGCTCGGGTGGCGGCATCGTCGTCGCGGAGGGCACCCCGGAGCACGTCGCAGGTGTTCCCGCGAGCCACACGGGACGGTTCCTCGCCGAGGCGCTCGGCGAGGGTGTCCCGCTCGCGCCCGCCCCGACGGCGAAGAAGGCCGCTGCCTCGACGACCGCCGCGAAGGCGAAGGCGGGGACGAAGGCGAAGGCCACGACGGCAAAATGCACGACGAAGACCGCTGCCGCGCCCTCGACCGAGGCCTGACGGTCCATGGCCGACCCGACGAGCTACCGGCCGCGGCCGGGGGAGATCCCGACCGACCCGGGCGTCTACCGCTTCCGTGACGAGCACGGTCGGGTGGTCTACGTCGGCAAGGCCAAGAACCTCCGCCAGCGTCTCGCGAACTACTTCCAGCCTCTCGCGTCGCTCCACCCGCGCACGCAGCAGATGGTGACGACCGCGGCGAGCGTCCAATGGACGGTCGTGCGCACGGAGGTCGAGGCGCTCGCGCTCGAGTACTCGTGGATCAAGGAGTTCGACCCACGGTTCAACGTCAAGTACCGCGACGACAAGTCCTACCCGTACCTCGCGGTGACGCTGGGAGAGGCCTACCCGCGGGCGCAGGTCCTGCGCGGGGCCAAGCGCCCGGGCACGCGCTACTTCGGCCCCTTCGGCCACGCGTGGGCCATCCGTGAGACGCTCGACCTCCTGCTGCGGGTCTTCCCCGTGCGGACGTGCTCGGCCGGCGTCTATCGACGCGCGGAGCAGAGCGGCCGCCCCTGCCTGCTCGGGTATATCGACAAGTGCTCGGCACCCTGCGTCGGTCGCATCAGCCAGTCCGACCACCGTGAGCTCGCCGAGGACCTCTGCGCGTTCATGGCAGGCGACGCGGCTCGCTTCCTCGGTCCGCTCACCGCGCAGATGCGCGAGGCGTCCGCAGACCTCGAGTTCGAGCGTGCTGCGCGGCTGCGTGACGACATCGCGGCGCTCGAGAAGGTCGTCGAGCGCAACGCGGTCGTGCTCGACGACGGCACGGACGCCGACATCTTCGCGCTCTCGGGCGACGAGCTCGAGGCAGCCGTCCAGGTCTTCCACGTCCGCGGCGGACGCATCCGCGGCCAGCGCGGATGGGTCGTCGAGAAGGTCGAAGAGATCTCCGACGAGGGCCTCGTCGCGCAGCTGCTCGCACAGGTCTACGGCGAGGCCGCGGAGTCCGACGACCGCGACGCGCGGCGCGAGGGCGTCCCGCGTGAGGTCCTCGTGCCGACGATCCCCGACGACGCCGCAGGGCTCGCGGAATGGCTCACGGGTGTCCGCGGCTCGAAGGTCGAGATCCGGGTTCCGCAGCGCGGCGCCAAGGCGACGCTCGCGGAGACGGTGCTGAAGAACGCCGAGCACGCGCTCGCGCTCCACCGCAGCCGCCGTACGGGCGACCTCACGACGCGGTCGCAGGCCCTGCGCGAGATCCAGGAGGCCCTCGACCTCGACTCCGCGCCGCTGCGCATCGAGTGCTTCGACATCTCGACGACCCAGGGCACGCACCAGGTCGCGTCGATGGTCGTCTTCGAGGACGGGCTGGCCCGCAAGAGCGAGTACCGGACGTTCGCGATCAAGGGTCCCGACGGCAACGGCGTGCCCGACGACACCGCGGCGATGCACGAGGCCATCACGCGCCGGTTCCGGCGCTACCTCGCCGACCGTGCGAACGTGGGGGAGCCCGAGCTTGCGACCGGCGCGCTCGACGACGACGACGCGATGCCCGCCGAGGACCGCAAGCGCTTCGCGTACCCGCCGAACCTCGTCGTCGTCGACGGCGGGCAGCCGCAGGTCGCCGCGGCACGGCGGGCGCTCGACGAGCTCGGCGTCACGGACGTCGCCCTGTGCGGGCTCGCCAAGCGTCTCGAGGAGGTGTGGCTGCCCGACGACGACTACCCGGTCATCATGGAGCGCACCTCGGAAGGTCTCTACCTCCTGCAGCGCGTGCGCGACGAGGCGCACCGCTTCGCCATCACGGCGCACCGCAAGCGTCGAGGGCGTGCCATGACGGCATCGGTGCTCGACGGGGTCCCGGGCGTCGGTCCGGCACGCGCGAAGAAGCTGCTCACGCACTTCGGGTCGGTCAAGCGGCTGCGCGCCGCGAGCGTCGACGAGATCGCGACGGTCCCGGGCATGGGCCCGCAGACCGCCGCGGCGGTCGTCGCGGCTCTCGTGCAGTCCGGCGGCGCGCCGTCCGCCGACGCCGGTGCGGCGGCTGAGAGCGTGCCGGTGGAGACACCTCTCACGGAGGCGTCGGGGCAGAGCGCTCCCACGCCGTGACGTCGATGTGACCCGGGGCTGGCATGCTGGGGTCATGAGCACCGACGGACCCCGCGAGCCCGCCGACCAGCACGCCCCGCCGACCGTCCCCGAGGACATACCCGCCCTTGAGGCGTCCGCGCACGCACCGCGCCTCGAGCGCACGCAGGTCGTCATCATCACCGGCATGTCGGGGGCCGGGCGGTCGCGCGCAGCGGCCGAGCTCGAGGACCTCGGCTGGTACGTCGTCGACAACATGCCGCCGCAGATGCTGCTCCCGCTCATCGAGATGTCCGCGCACGCGGGCGACACGCTCTCGCGTTTCGCCGCCGTCGTCGACGTACGTGGTCGGCAGTTCTTCGACCACCTGGAGGCGTTCCTCGCGGACGTCAAGAAGCTCGACGTCGACTATCGCGTGATGTTCCTCGACGCGTCGGACGAGGTGCTCGTGCGCCGCTACGAGTCCGTGCGGCGGCCGCACCCGGTCCAGGGCGACGGCAGGCTCACGGACGGCATCGCGCAGGAGCGCGAGATGCTCCGTTCGCTGCGCGCCGAGGCGGACATCGTCATCGACACGAGCGAGCTTTCGGTGCACGACCTCGGCCGTGAGGTGCGCCAGGCGATCCACGCGGACCTCGACCACCACCTGCGCGTGCACATCGTGTCGTTCGGCTTCAAGTACGGGCTGCCGCTCGACGCCGACCAGGTCGTGGACATGCGCTTCCTGCCGAACCCGTACTGGGTGACCGAGCTCCGAGCTCTCAACGGTCGCGACGCGCCGGTGCGGGACTACGTGCTCGGCCAGGTACCCGCGCAGACCTTCATCGACAGGTACCTCGAGGCGCTCGAGCCTGTGCTCGCAGGCTATCTCGCCGAGGAGAAGACCTACGCGACGATCGCGGTGGGCTGCACGGGTGGCAAGCACCGCTCGGTCGCGGTGTCCGAGGAGCTCGGGCGCAGGCTGCGCCAGGCTGGGCACCGCGTGGTGGTGACGGCTCGTGACCTCGGCAAGGAGTAGCGACGCGGTGCGGGTCGC
Organism: Sanguibacter sp. HDW7; assembly: GCF_011300875.1. Classification (NCBI taxonomy): domain Bacteria; kingdom Bacillati; phylum Actinomycetota; class Actinomycetes; order Micrococcales; family Sanguibacteraceae; genus Sanguibacter; species Sanguibacter sp. HDW7. The sequence goes on from NZ_CP049862.1 coordinate 1,590,234, forward strand.
ACGCACGCCGCACGGCCCGCGCATCGTCGCGCTCGGCGGCGGCCACGGCCTGTCGGCGAGCCTCGGTGCGCTGCGGCTCATGTCGGAGCAGCTCACGGCGATCGTCACGGTCGCCGACGACGGCGGGTCCTCCGGCCGGTTGCGCGAGGAGCTCGGTGTGCTGCCGCCCGGCGACCTGCGCATGGCGCTGGCCGCTCTGTGCGACGAGAACGAGTGGGGACGCACGTGGCGCGACGTGCTGCAGCACCGTTTCGTGTCCGACGGTGAGCTCGACCGGCACGCTGTCGGCAACCTTCTCATCGCAGCCGTGTGGGACATCCTCGGCGACACGGTCGACGGGCTGGACTGGGTCGGGCGCCTGCTCGGGGCACGGGGTCGCGTCCTGCCGATGGCGTCGGTGCCGCTCGCGATCGAGGCCGACGTGCGTGCCGTCGACGGCAGCGTCGGGATCGTCACGGGGCAGTCGCACGTCGCGGTCGTGCACGGGCGCATCGAGCAGGTCCGCATCGTCCCTGCGGACCCGCCAGCGTGCCCCGAGTCCGTCGAGGCTGTCCGTGCCGCCGACTGGGTCGTCCTCGGGCCGGGGTCGTGGTTCACGTCGGTCCTGCCGCACCTGCTCGTCCCCGAGCTGTCCGAGGCGCTCCACTCGACGGACGCGCGCCGGTGCGTGACTCTCAACCTCGCGGCAGAGGAGGGGGAGACCGAGGGGCTCACCGCGACGGACCACCTCGACGTCCTGCACCAGCACGCGCCGGGGCTGCGGGTCGACGTGGTCCTCGCGGACCCGTCGTCGGTCGAGGACGTCGAGCAGCTGACGCGGGTCGCGCGGGCCATGGGTGCGCGCACCGTCATGCGGCAGGTGCGCGTCGGTGACGGCAGCCCGCGGCACGACACGTTGCGGCTCGCCGCGGCGTACCGTGACGTGTTCGACGGCGTGCTCGGCGACGTGTCCCCTCGTTGAGGCCGGGTCCGCACGTCGCTCGTCCTCCGGGACGGGCACGGGGCCGGGCACGTCCCCGCAGATGGCAGGATGGTCCGCATGGCACTGACCGCACAGGTGAAGGACGAGCTCGCGCGGCTCCGGGTCGACAGGACGAGCTGCCGCAAGGCGGAGGTCTCGTCGCTCCTGCGTTTCGCGGGTGGGCTCCACATCGTCTCGGGACGCATCGTCGTCGAGGCCGAGGTGGACACGGGGGTCGTCGCGAGGCGGCTCAAGACGTCGATCGCTGAGGTGTACGGCCACCAGAGCGAGGTCGTCGTCATCGCCCCGGGCGGGCTGCGTCGGGGGCAGCGCTACGTCGTCCGCGTCGTGCGCGAGGGCGAGTCGCTCGCCCGGCAGACAGGCTTGCTCGACAACCGGGGTCGGCCCGTGCGCGGGCTGCCGCCGCAGGTCGTCGCGGGCGGCACCGAGGAGTCGGCCGCCGCGTGGCGCGGGGCGTTCCTCGCGCACGGCTCGCTCACGGAACCGGGGCGCTCGTCGTCCCTCGAGATCACGTGCCCAGGCCCCGAGGCCGCGCTCGCGCTCGTCGGCGCAGCGCGACGCCTCGGGGTGCAGTCGAAGGCCCGCGAGGTCCGCGGCGTCGACCGCGTCGTCGTGCGCGACGGCGAGGCGATCTCCCAGCTGCTCGTGCAGATGGGAGCGCCCGAGGTTGCGGTCGTGTGGGACGAGCGTCGGGCACGCCGGGAGGTGCGGGGCACAGCGAACCGGCTCGCGAACTTCGACGACGCCAACCTGCGTCGCTCCGCGCGCGCCGCCGTCGCGGCGGGCGCGCGCGTCGAGCGTGCGTTCGAGATCCTCGGCGCTGACCTGCCCGAGCACCTGCGCGAGGCCGGTGAGCTGCGGCTCGCGCACAAGCAGGCGTCGCTCGAGGAGCTCGGCCAGATCGCCGACCCGCCGCTCACGAAGGACGCTGTTGCCGGCCGCATCCGGCGGCTGCTCGCGACCGCGGACAAGCGCGCCGAGGAGCTCGGGATCCCCGACACCGAGGCGGGTCTTGCCCCGGAGCTGCTCGATCCGTGAGAAGGACGGCGTCCGCTCGGACGTTCGTCCCATCGAAGGACCCCCGGACGGTATAGGCTTGTTCCGTTCGGTGGTGCGGACCACAATCCTCGGCAACGAGGAGCGCGGTCCGCATCTCATCGCGTACATCGACGTACGTACAGTTCGTCAACAATTGTGTGCGTCGGTGTCAGCCGACGCGCCCCGAGGAGGGCAACGTGACCATCCGCGTCGGCATCAACGGCTTCGGCCGCATCGGCCGCAACTTCTTCCGCGCCATCGTCGAGTCCGGCGCTGACATCGAGATCGTCGGTGTCAACGACCTGACCGACAACCACACCCTGGCGCACCTGCTCAAGTACGACACCGTGCTGGGCCGCTTCCCGCTCTCCGTCGAGTACACGGACGAGGCGATCATCGTCGACGGCAAGGCCATCCGTGCCCTCGCCGAGCGTGACCCGAAGAACCTCCCGTGGGGCGAGCTCGGTGCCGACATCGTCATCGAGTCGACCGGCTTCTTCACGGACGCCACGAAGGCCGCTGCGCACATCGAGGCCGGCGCCAAGAAGGTCATCATCTCCGCCCCGGCGAAGAACGAGGACGCGACGTTCGTCGTGGGTGTCAACCACGAGGACTACGACCCCGCGAAGCACAACATCATCTCGAACGCCTCGTGCACCACGAACTGCCTCGCCCCCATGGCGAAGGCGCTCAACGACGCGATCGGCATCGAGCGTGGCCTCATGACCACGATCCACGCGTACACGGGTGACCAGAACCTCCAGGACGGCCCGCACAAGGACCTCCGTCGTGCCCGCGCCGCCGCGCAGAACATCGTTCCGACGTCGACCGGTGCGGCCAAGGCCGTCGCCCTCGTCCTCCCGGAGCTCAAGGGCAAGCTCGACGGCTTCGCGATGCGCGTGCCGACGATCACCGGCTCGGCCACGGACCTCACCTTCACGGCCTCGCGCGAGGTCACGATCGACGAGGTCAACGCCGCGGTCAAGGCCGCTGCCGAGGGCCCGCTCAAGGGTGTTCTGAAGTTCGTCGAGGACGACATCGTCTCCTCCGACATCATCACGGACCCGCACACCTCGATCTTCGACTCGAAGCTCACCAAGGTGTCCGGCGACCTCGTCAAGGTCGTCGCCTGGTACGACAACGAGTGGGGCTACTCGAGCTCGCTCGTCTCCCTCACGCAGTACGTGGGCGCGCGTCTCTGACGCTCCCTGCGCACGCACGATGAGCGCCTGACGTCCGCGTGCGCGCCCCGGCACCGGGGCGCGCACGCGGACGTCTCGCTTTTCCGGCGCCCGTGCGAGCCGTCCCACCCCCTTCCATCCAGCACGAATCAGGAGCACCTGGTGAAGACCATCGCTGACCTCGGCGACCTGCGCGGCAAGCGCGTCCTCGTCCGTTCCGACTTCAACGTGCCGCTCGACGGCACGACCATCACCGACGACGGCCGCATCCGCGCCGCGCTGCCGACGCTCAAGCGACTCGTCGACGCCGGTGCGAAGGTCGTCGTGACGGCCCACCTCGGCCGCCCCAAGGGCGCCCCCGAGGACAAGTACTCGCTCGCGCCCGTCGCCGCCCGCCTCGGCGAGCTGCTCGGCGCGAAGGTCACGCTCGCGTCCGACACCGTCGGCGAGGGTGCGAAGGCCGCCGTCGCAGCCCTCGGCGAGGGCGAGGTCGTCCTCCTCGAGAACATCCGCTTCGACGCGCGCGAGACGTCCAAGGTCGAGGAGGAGCGCCAGTCGCTCGCCGCCGACCTCGCGGAGCTCGCGGACGCGTACGTGTCCGACGGCTTCGGCGTCGTCCACCGCAAGCAGGCGTCGGTCTACGACATCGCGCAGGTCCTGCCGGCCGCTGTCGGTGAGCTCGTCCTCAAGGAGGTCGACTCCCTCAAGAAGGCGACCGAGGACCCGGCCCGCCCGTACGCGGTCGTCCTCGGTGGCTCGAAGGTCTCCGACAAGCTCGGCGTCATCGCCAACCTCCTCGAGAAGGCTGACCGCCTCCTCATCGGTGGCGGCATGGTCTTCACGTTCCTCGCCGCGCAGGGCCACTCCGTGGGCAAGTCGCTCCTCGAGGTCGACCAGATCGACACCGTCAAGGGCTACCTCGCGACGGCTGCCGAGCGCGGCGTCGAGATCGTCCTGCCCGTCGACATCGTCGCGGCCGACGGCTTCGCCGCCGACGCCCCGCACGACGTCGTCGCCGCCGACGCGATCCCGGCCGAGCGCATGGGTCTCGACATCGGCCCCGAGTCGCAGAAGCTCTTCGCCGCGAAGCTTGCGGACGCGAAGACGATCGTCTGGAACGGCCCCATGGGCGTCTTCGAGTTCGACGCGTTCGCCGGCGGCACGCGTGCCGTCGCGCAGGCGATGGTCGACGCGACCGCGGACGGCGCGTTCTCGATCGTCGGAGGTGGCGACTCCGCCGCGGCCGTGCGCATCCTCGGCTTCGACGAGGCCGGCTTCTCCCACATCTCGACCGGTGGTGGCGCGAGCCTCGAGTTCCTCGAGGGCAAGTCGCTCCCCGGCATCGCCGTCCTCGACGCCTGAACCCCTAGGAGACCCATCATGGCTACCCGTACCCCGCTCATCGCGGGCAACTGGAAGATGAACAAGGACCACCTCGAGGGCATCGACCTGGTCCAGAAGCTCGACTGGCACCTCAAGGACGGCAAGCACGACTTCGCCGCCGCCGAGGTCACCGTCCTCGTCCCGTTCACGGACCTGCGCTCGGTGCAGACGTTCGTCGATGCCGAGAAGTCCGGCCTCTCCTACGGCGCGCAGGATGTGTCCGCGCACGTGTCCGGCGCCTACACGGGCGAGATCTCGCCCGTGTTCCTCGCGCGTCTCGGCGTCACGTACGTCGCGATCGGCCACTCCGAGCGTCGTCAGTTCCACGGTGAGGACGACGCGCTCGTCAACGCCAAGACGAAGAACGCCCTCGCGCACGGCCTCGTGCCGATCGTGTGCGTCGGCGAGGGCCTCGACGTCCGCAAGGCCGGCGAGCAGGTCTCGTACACGCTCGCACAGGTCGACGGTGCGTTCGAGGGCATCTCGGCCGAGGACGCGGCCAAGGTCGTCGTCGCGTACGAGCCCGTCTGGGCCATCGGCACGGGCGAGGTCGCGACCCCGGCCGACGCCCAGGAGGTCAACGGCGCGATCCGTGCGCGCCTCGCCGAGCTCTACTCGGCCGAGGTCGCCGACGCCGTGCGCGTCCTCTACGGCGGTTCCGTGAAGTCGAGCTCGATCGTCGAGCTCATGGCCGAGCAGGACGTCGACGGGGCTCTCGTCGGGGGCGCCTCGCTCGACCCCGAGGAGTTCGCGAAGATCGCGCGTTTCCAGCAGGCCTGACCGGTCTCCGGAGAGGTCCGCGTCCCGCCTGTCGGCGGGGCGTTGGCCTCTCCGGGACCCCCTGGCCTACTCTTGACCCCGGTGGCAGACGCCACCGCATCACGCACAGACGAACAGGACCCTTCCGCTCGTGGACATTCTCAAGATCATCCTCCAGGTCATCCTGGTCATCACGAGCCTCGCGAACGTCATGCTCGTCCTCATGCACAAGGGCAAGGGCGGCGGCCTCTCCGACATGTTCGGTGGTGGCATGACCGCCTCGGTCGGCAGCTCCGGCGTCGCCGAGCGCAACCTCAACCGCCTCACCGTCGGGTTCGTCGTCGTCTGGGTCCTGACGATCGTCGCACTCGGCCTCATCGCCAAGCTCTGAACCGGGCCGCCACCGGGCGGCTCACGCACCACGACGACAGGGGAGTCTCACGTGGCTGGTGGTAACGCGATCCGCGGTTCGCGCGTCGGCGCAGGGCCGATGGGCGAGGCCGAGCGAGGAGACCTCGCAGATCGGCACGCAGTGTCCTACTGGTGCGCCAACGGCCACCAGACCCGTGCGACGTTCGCCATAGGCCCGTCGACCGAGATCCCGGCGCAGTGGGACTGCAAGCGCTGCGGCTACCCCGCAGGGCTCGACGCCGACGCCCCGCCGTCGCCCGTGCGCAACGAGCCGTACAAGACCCACCTCGCGTACGTCAAGGAGCGGCGGACCGACGAGGACGGCACGGCCCTCCTCGACGAGGCGCTCGCCGCGCTGCGGGCGCGCCGAGGCGGCTGAGCCGCCTCTCGTCCCTGGCACGGAACGGGTCTGCATCCACGCAGAAGGCCGGCACCCCCGCGGGGGTGCCGGCCTTCTGCGTGAAGCCTCAGGAGCCGCGTCAGGCGTCCGTGGCCGCGGTCCCGGCGGCCGCGGCGTCGACGAGCCACAGCGTGCGCTCTGTGCCGTGCACGTGTGCCGCTGATGACTCAGGGTCGCCGGCAAGGCCCGCAGCCACCGCGTCGGCCTTCTCCGCGCCCGCGGCGACGACCCAGACCTCACGGGCCCCGTTGATCGCCTCGAAGGTGAGCGAGACGCGCGATGGCGGCGGCTTGGGGGAGTCGTGGACGCCGACGGTCGGGGTGCCGACTGCGTCGCGGGCCGGGTGACCCGGGAAGAGCGACGCGACGTGCATGTCAGGGCCCATGCCGAGGAGCACGACGTCGAAGACGGGCGTCGCCGCCCCCTCGGGCGCGTAGCGGGCGAGCTCGGCAGCGTGCTCGGCCGCGGCCTCGTCGGGCCCGAACGACGGGTCCTCAGGGCGTGCAGCCGGCATCTCGTGGACGTTGCCGGGGGGCAGCGGGAGCGAGTCGAGGAGCGCCGTGCGCGCCTGGAGCGCGTTGCGGTCCGCGTCGGACGCACCGACGAAGCGCTCATCACCCCACCACACGTGGACGTCCGACCAGTCGACGAGGTCGCGCAGAGGGTTGCGCGCGGCCTCGGCGAGGAGCCGGATGCCGACCGTGCCGCCCGTGAGGACGACGTGGACGGGTGCGCGGACGGCCTGCGCGTCAAGGACCTGGAGGAGGAGACGGGCCCCCGTCGTCACGGCGAGCGCGTCGGCGTCAGGGTGGACGACGACCGTGCGCACTGCGCTCACGGCGCGACCCGCACGAGGCCGAGCGTGAGGACCTCGCCGTACATCTCGTCCTCGTCGAGGCGACGGAGCTCCTCGGCGACGCACTCGTGCAGCTGCCGGACCGGCAGCGCGATGCGGTGGTCGGGCTGCCCGGGCTGCGAGAGCACCGCGATCTTGCCGGTAGGACGCGCGAGCGTGATGTCGCCCGACGGGCGCGTGAGCGTCACGGCCGTGACGGCCTGGGCGCCGGGCGTGCGGACGATCTCGACCTCGCAGTCGAGCTCCTCACCGAGCCACGCGCCGAGCAGGTCGAGCGAGCTGTGGTCGTCCTGTCCCGTGACCGTCACCTTCGTGACGGGCTCGAACGGCGGCTGGTCGAGGGTCGAGGTCAGCAGCCCGCGCCAGATCGTCGTGCGCGTCCAGGCGAGGTCCGTGTCGCCGGGCCGGTAGGACCGGGCAAGCGTACGGATCGTGGCGCGCGGGTCCGTCGACCGGTAGGAGTCCGTGATGCGGCGGTGCGCCATCGAACCGATGACGTCCTTGCCGGGGTTCGCGGGAGCCTCCCGCGGCCACCACGCGACGATCGGTGCGTCGGGCAGGAGCAGCGGCATGATGAGCGTGTCCGCGTGCTCGAACGCGGCCGCCGGGCCCGTGAGGATGATGACCTCGCTCGCACCGGCGTCGCCGCCGATGCGGATCTGCGCGTCCACGCCGGTCGTCGTCGTGCTCGACGCAAGGACGATGATGCGGCACGGGTGCTCGCGCGACGCGACGTTCGCGGCGTCGATCGCCTCGGTCGTCGCGGCCTCGTCGGTGACGATGATGAGGGTGAGGACGCGCCCGAGGGCGACGGCACCACCCTCCTGGCGCAGCTTGATGAGCTTCTTCGCGACGGCGGTCGTCGTCGTGCTCGGCATGTCGATGATCATGCGTGGCTCTCCTCGCTCGAGGCGGTCGAGGCGCGGACGGCGCCGGGGGTCACGGTCGGTGCGGAGAGGGTCACGGGCGTCGCCAGACGCGACCGTCGCGGGCGAGCATCTCGTCCGCCGACGTAGGACCCCACGTGCCCGAGCGGTAGGCCTCGGGGGCACCCTCCGCGGCCCACATCGCGGTGATGGGGTCGAGGATCTTCCACGAGAGCTCGACCTCCTCGTGGCGCGGGAACAGCGGCGGCTCGCCGAGGAGCACCGAGAGGATGAGGCGCTCGTAGGCCTCGGGGGACGACTGCGTGAAGGCGTGGCCGTAGCCGAAGTCCATCGTCACGTCGCGCACCTCCATCGCGGTGCCAGGGACCTTCGCGCCGAACCGGATGGTCACGCCCTCGTCCGGCTGGACGCGGATGACGATCGCGTTGTTGCCGAGGTCGCTCGTCTCGGTCGAGTCGAACGGCAGGTGCGGCGCCGACTTGAAGACGACGGCGATCTCCGTGACGCGGCGGCCGAGCCGCTTGCCGGCGCGCAGGTAGAACGGCACGCCCGCCCAGCGGCGGTTGTCGATGTCGACACGGATCGCCGCGTACGTCTCGGTCGTCGACGCGGGGTCGGTGCCGTCCTCGTCGAGGTAGCCCTTGACCTCCTCGCCAGCCTGCCAGCCGGCGGCGTACTGGCCGCGGGCCGTGTGCTCGCCGAGGTTCTCGGGCAGGCGCATCGCGCTGAGAACCTTGATCTTCTCGGCGACGAGGTCGTCGGCCGCGAACGATGCAGGCTCCTCCATCGCGGTGAGCGCAAGGAGCTGCAGCAGGTGGTTCTGGATGACGTCGCGCGCCGCGCCGATGCCGTCGTAGTAGCCGGCACGGCCACCGATGCCGATGTCCTCGGCCATCGTGATCTGCACGTGGTCGACGTAGTGGTTGTTCCAGATCGGCTCGTACATCTGGTTGGCGAAGCGCAGCGCGAGGAGGTTGAGGACCGTCTCCTTGCCGAGGTAGTGGTCGATGCGGAACACCGACGACTGGTCGAAGACCTCGGAGACGACGTCGTTGAGCTCACGTGCCGAGGCGAGGTCGTGCCCGAAGGGCTTCTCGATGACGACGCGGCGCCACGGCTGGGCGTCGTCCTCAGCGACCTGCGGCTTCGAGAGACCCGAGCGCGCGAGCTGACGGCACACCGTCGGGAACGCGCTCGGCGGGACGGAGAGGTAGAACGCGTGGTTGCCGCGCGTCCCGCGCTGCACGTCGAGCTCCTGGACGGTGCGGGCGAGCTCCTCGAACGCGGACTCGTCGTCGAAGGAGCCCTGGACGAAGCGGATGCCCTCGGCGAGCTGCTCCCAGGCCTCCTCGCGGAACGGCGTCCGTGCGTACTGCTTGACGGCGTCGTGGACGACCTGCGCGAAGTCCTGGTCGTCCCAGTCGCGCCGTGCGAAGCCCGTGAGCGCGAAGCCGGGCGGCAGCAGGCCACGGTTCGACAGGTCGTACACCGCGGGCATGAGCTTCTTGCGGGCGAGGTCGCCCGTGACGCCGAAGATCACGAGGCTGCACGGTCCCGCGATGTGGGGCAGGCGCAGGTCGCGGCTGTCGCGCAGTGGGTTGTGCTCGGCGGTGACCTCGGTGGGGCTCACTGGGCGTCCTCCTGGGATGCGTCGGTCGGGGAGATCTTCGTCGCGACGGTCGCGAGGAGGTCGTCCCAGCTGGCGGCGAACTTCGCCACGCCCTCACGCTCGAGCGTGTCTGTCACCGCGTCGAGGTCGATACCGACCTCGCGGAGCAGGGCGAGACGGTCGAGGGCGTCCTCGATCGCCGGGGTGATCGTGTCGGTCGTGTTCGTGGACGTCGAGCCGTGGTCGGCGACGGCGTCGAGCGTGGCCCGGGGCATCGTGTTGACCGTGCCGTCGGCGACGAGCGCGTCGACGTAGAGCGTGTCGGGCAGCGACGGGTCCTTGACGCCCGTCGAGGCCCACAGCGGGCGCTGAGGGTGAGCACCGAGGGCCGCAAGAGCCGCCCAACGCGGCGAGGCGAGCGTCTCGAGGTGCACCTGGTATGCGCGCCGCGCGTTCGCGAGCGCGATCGTGCCGCGCAGGCCCGGGGCGCGCGGGTCGTCCGACGCGTCGAGCAGGGGATCGACCGCGGTGTCGACGCGGGAGACGAAGAAAGAGGCGACCGAGCGGAGGCCGGCGAGGTCGTGCCCGGCCGCGCGCGCGAGCTCGAGGCCCGTGAGGTAGGCGTCGATGACCGCGAGGTAGCGCTCGATCGAGAAGATCAGCGTGACGTTGACGGAGATGCCGGCGGCGATCGTGCGCGTGATCGCGTCGATGCCCTCGACGGTCGCGGGGATCTTCACGAGCAGCCCGGGCCGGTCGATGATCGCGGCGAGCTCGGCCGCCTGCGCGACCGTGCCGTCGGCGTCATGCGCGAGGCGCGGGTCGACCTCGATCGACACGCGGCCGTCGCGGCCGCCCGTCGCCGCGTGGACGGGAGCGAGGACGTCGAGCGCGGCGCGCACGTCGTCCGTCGTGAGCCGTGTGATCGCGGCCTCGACGTCCGCGCCCTCGTGGGCGAGCGCGTGGAGGTCGGTGTCGTACGCGTCCGAGCCCGAGATGGCGCCCGCGAAGATCGTGGGGTTCGTCGTCACGCCGACGACGGAGCTCTCCCGGACGAGATCGGCGAGGCCGCCGCCCGTGAGCAGGGGCCGCGAGAGGTCGTCGAGCCAGACGGCGACTCCCGAGCCGGAGAGGTGGGTGAGAGGGGATGAGCTCATGGCTGCTCCTCAGGGTTGCGACGTGTACCCGACGTCGCGGGTCGGCCTGGTTCCAGCGGCCGGGGCTGCGTGACACGTCCCGCGTGGCGGGGGTGCGAACGCCCGGTGCGCGGCCACGAGGGCCGCGCACCGGGTGGGGTGCGGAGCGTCAGCGCGCGGCGGCCGCGAGGGACTCGCGGGCCTTCGCGACGACGTTCTCCGTGGTGAAGCCGTACTCCTCGAAGAGCTTCTCGGCCGAGGCCGAGGCGCCGTAGTGCTCGAGGGACACGGCGCGGCCGGCGTCGCCCAGGTAGCGGTACCAGCTGAGCGCGAGGCCCGCCTCGACCGAGACACGGGCGCGGACGGCAGCGGGGAGCACCGACTCGCGGTACGCCTCGTCCTGCTCGTCGAACCACTCGAGGCACGGCGCCGAGACGACGCGCGTCGGGGTGCCCTCGGCCTCGAGAACCTCGCGTGCGGCGACCGCGACGTGGACCTCGGAGCCCGTCGCGAGCAGCACGACCTCAGGTGCGCCGTTGCTCGCGTCGAGCAGCGTGTAGGCGCCGCGTGCGAGGCCCTCGGCGGGCGCGTAGCCCTCGGTCCCGCGGGGGAACGTCGGGACGTTCTGGCGCGTGAGGATGAGGCCGACGGGGCCGTTGTCGCGCTCGAGGATCGCCTGCCACGCGGCCGCGGTCTCGTTGGCGTCCGCAGGACGGACGATCGAGAGGCCGGGGATCGCGCGGGTCGCCGCGAGGTGCTCGACGGGCTGGTGCGTCGGGCCGTCCTCGCCGAGGCCGATCGAGTCGTGCGTCCACACGTAGGTGGGGGAGCACTGCGCCATCGTCCCCATGAGCGACGCGAGACGGACCGCACCACGCATGTAGTCGGAGAACTGGAAGAACGTGCCGCCGTACGGGCGCGTGAGGCCGTAGAGGGCGATGCCCGCGAGGATCGCGCCCATGCCGTGCTCACGGATGCCGAAGTGGAGCGTGCGGCCGTAGGAGTCGCCCGCGAACTCGTGGCTCGAGCGGTGGGCGGGGAGGAACGACGGCTCGCCGGACATCGTCGTGTTGTTCGAGCCCGCGAGGTCGGCCGAGCCGCCCCAGAGCTCGGGGAGCACGTCGGCGAGCGCCGTGAGGACCTTGCCCGAGGCGGCGCGCGTCGCGACGGCCTTGCCGGCCTCGAACACGGGGAGGGCGTCGGCCCAGCCCTCGGGAAGCTCGCGTGAGGAGAGGCGGTCGAGGAGCGCGGAACGCTCCGGGCTCGCGGCTCGCCACTCGGCGAGGCGGACGTCCCAACCAGCGTGGGCCTCGGCACCGCGCGTCTGCAGGCCGCGGGAGTGCGCGACGACCTCGTCCGCGACGCCGAACGCGACGTCGGTCGGGAAGCCGAGCACCTCCTTGAGGGACGCGACCTCGGCTCCGCCGAGCTTCGAGCCGTGCGAGGAGTGGTCGCCCTGCTTCGTGGGCGACGGCCACGCGATGATCGTGCGCAGGCGGATGAACGACGGCTTCGACGACTCGGCGACGGCCGCGGCGATCGCGGCGTCGAGCGCCGCGACGTCCTCGTGGTACTCGCCGCCGGCGGTCCAGTCGACGTCCTGCACGTGCCAGCCGTAGGCCGCGTAGCGGGCCGCGACGTCCTCGGTGAACGCGATCGACGTGTCGCCCTCGATCGAGATGCGGTTGTCGTCCCAGATGACGACGAGGTTGCCGAGCTCCTGCGTGCCGGCGATCGAGCCGGCCTCGCTCGTCACGCCTTCCTGGAGGTCACCGTCCGACGCGATGACGAACACGCGCTGGTCGAAGAGGCTCTCGCCGGGGGCGGCGTCAGGGTCGAGGAGGCCGCGCACGCGGCGCTGCGCCATGGCCATGCCGACCGCGGACGCGAGGCCCTGGCCGAGCGGGCCCGTCGTGATCTCGACGCCCTGCGTGTGGCCGACCTCGGGGTGGCCCGGCGTGAGGGAGCCCCACGTGCGGAGCGCCTCGAGGTCGCCGAGCTCGAGGCCGAAGCCGCCGAGGTAGAGCTGGATGTACTGCGTGAGGCTCGAGTGGCCCGCGGAGAGCACGAAGCGGTCGCGACCGAGCCAGCTCGAGTCCGTCGGGTCGTGGCGCAGCCAGTTCTGGTAGAGCAGGTACGCGACGGGGGCGAGCGAGATGGCGGTGCCGGGGTGCCCGTTGCCGACCTTCTCGACCGCGTCGGCGGCCAGGACGCGCGCCGTGTCGACGGCGCGTCGGTCAAGGTCGTTCCACGCGAAGGGGTGGGCGGGGGTGAACGCGTTCACCGGACCTCTTTCCTGCGGCGCGTCGGGGCGCGCCACATCATCGTGACGGTGGTGGTCTGGGGCTCGACCCTTCCAGACTAGTTCCCTGGGGCCTGTTCTGCGGTCGACGATCCGAACGGTGGGCATCGAGGCCGCGTGGGTCGGACGCCGCCGGCCCGCGTTGCCCGACCTGCTGTGGCGCATCTGACGTGCGAGGCAGCGCCCGGGGAGGCCCCGCGGGACTAGCATGGGTCGCATCCCTCACACCCGGGACCATCGGCCCGCGCCCTCGCGAGAGCCGCCCGGAGCGGACCACGACGAACGGACCCGATCCCGCGTGTCTTCCTCGACCTCGACCCCGAGCGCCGTCCCCGAGACCTCCCCGGCGGTCTGGCGCGCGTCGGTCGGTGCGTACGTCGCTCTGACGAAGCCGAGGATCATCGAGCTCCTCCTCGTCACGACGATCCCCACGCTGTTCCTCGCGCAGGGTGGCGTCCCGGACCTTGTGCTCGCGTTCAACACGCTGTTCGGCGGCACGCTCGCCGCAGCGAGCGCCAACGTCTACAACTGCATCTTCGACCGCGACATCGACGCGGTGATGAACCGCACGAAGAAGCGTCCGCTCGTGACGGGCGAGGTCTCGGTCAGGGGCGCGTGGATCTTCGCGACGGTGCTCGGCGTGCTGTCGTTCGTGTGGCTCGCCGCGTTCGTCAACATGCTCTCCGCGCTGCTCGGGTTCGCGGCGATCCTCCTCTACGTCGTGTTCTACACGCTCATCCTCAAGCGGCGGACGTCGCAGAACATCGTGTGGGGCGGCGTCGCGGGCTGCATGCCTGTGCTCATCGGCTGGTCCGCCGTGACGAACAGCCTCGACTGGGCGCCGTTCCTCCTCTTCGGCGTCGTCTTCTTCTGGACGCCCCCGCACTACTGGCCGCTCTCGATGAAGTTCCGCAAGGACTACGCCACCGCCGGCGTGCCGATGCTCCCCGTCGTCGCCAGCGACCGCCGCGTGGCCGTCGAGATGGTCCTCTACACGCTCGCGATGATCGCGTGCTCGGTCGCGCTGTGGCCCGTCGCGGGCCTCACCTTCGTCTACGGCATCGCGTCGATCGTCCTGGGCGGCTGGTTCCTCCTCGAGTGCGTGACGCTCCTGCGCCGCCTCCAGGACCCGACGCTCGGCAAGCCGCGTGCGATGCGCGTCTTCCACGCGTCGATCACGTACCTCACGCTCCTGTCCGTCGCGATCGTCGTCGACGTCCTCCTGCCGCTCTGACGCGGGCCTCGACCCAGGCCCGGACGCGATCCGCGTAGCCTGTGCGCATGCAGACGACGCCCGGCACCGAGGCCTCCCGCGGGGCAGGTGCCCGCGCGGACGTCGAGGTCCCGCGCGGCCTGTCGGTGCCTCTTGCGGGCTATCTCGCGCACCTGCGCGTCGAGCGAGGCCTGACGGACAACACCCTCGGCGCCTACCGGCGCGACCTCGAGCGCTTCGTCGCGCACGTCGCCGCCGAGGGGGCGACGAGCCCGCGCGACCTCACGCGCGAGCTCGTCGAGGGGTACGTCGAGGTCGTGCGGACCGGCGCGGACGGACGGACGCCGCTCGCCGCGTCGTCGACCGCGCGGACCGTCGCGTCGGTGCGTGGCTGGACCCGCTTCTGCGAGGCAGAAGGCCTTGCGGGGGCTGACCCGGCCTCGGGCCTCAAGCCGCCGGCGCGCCCGCGACTGCTGCCGCGCGCGATCCCCGTCGACGACGTCCTCGCGATCCTCGAGGCCGCGGGCGCGGTCGGCGGCGAGCGCGGGCTGCGCGACAGGGCGCTGCTCGAGCTCGTCTACGCGACGGGCGCCCGCATCTCGGAGGCCGTCGGCCTCGACCTCGACGACCTCGAGCTCGACGCGCGAGGCTCGGCCGTGCGCCTCTTCGGCAAGGGCCGCAAGGAGCGCGTCGTCCCGCTCGGCTCGTACGCGCGCGACGCGGTCGAGGCGTACGTCGTGCGGGCGCGGCCAGGGTTCGCCGCTCATGGCACAGGAACGCCCGCGCTCTTCCTCAACTCGCGCGGACGCCGGCTCTCGCGCCAGAGCGCGTGGGCCGTCCTTCGGGAGGCCGCGCAGCGCGCGGGCCTCGCGCAGGCCGACGAGATCTCGCCGCACACGCTGCGGCACTCGTTCGCGACCCACCTGCTGCAGGGCGGCGCGGACGTGCGTGTCGTCCAGGAGCTGCTCGGGCACGCCTCGGTGACGACGACGCAGATCTACACGCTCGTCACGCCCGACGCCCTGCGCGAGATGTACCTCACGTCGCACCCTCGGGCGCGCGGCTGAGGCGTCGCGTCCGTCACGCGATCGACCGGCGTGGCGGGCCGCGTGGCATCCGGGGCGGCGGGCGCCGCTGCGTTACCGTGGGGACGTGAGCAGCCAGGAGCCCGGGACCAGCACGACGACGACCGACGAGACGGACGCCGTCGGACGGCCCATGCCCCGGTTCCCCGAGCCCGCTGTGCTCTTCGGCCACGGCCCCGCGCGCATCATCGCGATGTGCAACCAGAAGGGCGGCGTCGGCAAGACGACGACGACGATCAACCTCGGCGCGTGCCTCGCAGAGCTCGGCCGTCGCGTGCTCGTCGTCGACTTCGACCCGCAGGGTGCCGCCTCCGTCGGCCTGGGAGTCAACGCCAACGAGCTCGACCTCACGGTCTACAACCTCCTCATGGACCGCTCCGCGGACATCACGCAGATCATCCAGCGGACGTCCGTCGAGAACCTCGACGTGCTGCCCGCCAACATCGACCTCTCGGCGGCCGAGGTCCAGCTCGTCGGCGAGGTCGCCCGCGAGTCGGTCCTCGCGCGCGTCCTGCGGCCCGTGCTCGACGACTACGACGTCGTGCTCGTCGACTGCCAGCCGTCGCTGGGTCTCCTCACGGTCAACGCGCTCACGGCCGCGCACGGTGTGCTCATCCCGCTCGAGTGCGAGTTCTTCGCGCTGCGCGGCGTCGCGCTGCTCATCGAGACGATCGAGAAGGTCCGTGACCGTCTCAACCCGCGCCTCGAGATCGACGGCATCGTCGCGACGATGTACGACGCCCGCACGCTCCACGCGCGGGAGGTCGTCGAGCGTGTCCACGAGGCCTTCGGCGACAACCTGCTCCACACCGTCATCTCGCGGACCGTGAAGTTCCCGGACGCGTCGGTCGCGGCCGAGCCGATCACGACGTACGCGCCGTCGCACGCGGGTGCGCAGGCCTACCGTCAGCTTGCGCGCGAGCTCATCGCGCGCGGCGACGCCGCCTGAGCGCGTGACGCGCGGCGTGGGCGACGTCGCCGACGTCCCGGTCGCCGGCGCGGCGGACCCCGCGCCCGCCGACGGTGCGCCTGCCGACGGTGCCTTCCACGTCCGGCTCGACAACTTCGAGGGGCCGTTCGACCTCCTGCTGTCGCTCATCTCCAAGCACCGGCTCGACATCACGGAGGTCGCGCTCGCGCGCGTGACGGACGAGTTCATCGCGTACATCCGCGCGCAGGACTCCGCCGCCCGCGACGTCGAGGACGCGGGCGGGTCGGTGCGCGGCTGGGACCTGTCGACCGCGTCGGAGTTCCTCGTCGTCGCCGCGACCCTCCTCGACCTCAAGGCGGCGCGCCTGCTGCCGTCGGGCGAGGTCGAGGACGCGGAGGACCTCGAGCTGCTCGAGGCGCGAGACCTGCTCTTCGCACGCCTGCTGCAGTATCGCGCGTACAAGGACGTCTCCAGGGCGTTCGCGGAGCGACTCGTGCGCGAGGGACGCAGCGTGCCCCGATCGGTCGGGCTCGAGCCCGAGCACGCGGCGCTCCTGCCCGAGCTCGTGTGGACGCTCGGGCCCGAGGGGCTCGCGCTGCTCGCCGCGCGGGCGCTCGCGCCCAAGGCGCCTCCGCCCGGTGTCGACGTGTCGCACCTGCACGGCTCGATCGTCTCGGTGCGCGATCAGGCGGCAGTGCTCGTCGAGCGTCTCCAGCGCGCGGGCACGCTGTCGTTCCGGACGCTCACCCAGGACGCAGAAGGCACGCTCGTCGTCGTCGTGCGGTTCCTCGCCCTGCTCGAGCTGTTCCGCGACGGGGTGGTCGGGCTCGACCAGGCCGGAGCGCTCGGCGAGCTCACGGTGCGCTGGCTCGGGGGCACGGACGGACCGGGGGCCGACGACGTCGTCGCGGCCATGTCGATCGATGAGTTCGACGGGGTGCGCGACGACGACGCGCCGGGGGCGAGCGCCGCGGCCGCGGCGGAGGACATCACGACGACGGAGGAGCAGCGATGACGGCGGGACAGACGGCGAGCCCGGCGACGGGTCCGGCGAGCGACGATGCTGCGGAGACACCCGAGCTCGACGTCCACGACCTGCCCGGCGGGGCACGCGCGGCCCTCGAGGCCGTCCTCATGGTCGTCGACGAGCCCGTGAGCACCGTGAGGCTCGCCACGTCGACGGGCCTTCCTGTCGACGAGGTCCGGGCGCTGCTCGACGATCTCGCGGCGGAGTACCTCGACCCCGCAGCACCCCGAGGCTTCGTGCTCCGCGAGGTCGCGGGAGGCTGGCGGATGTTCTCCTCGCCAGTGTTCGCCGACGTCGTCGGGCGCTTCGTCCTCGAGGGCCAGACGGCCCGTCTCACGCAGGCTGCGCTCGAGACGCTCGCGATCGTCGCCTACCGACAGCCGGTGACGCGCGGCCAGGTCTCGGCGGTGCGGGGTGTGAACGTCGACGGTGTCATGCGTACCCTGGTAGCGCGAGGTCTCGTCGACGAGGTCGGCACCGACCCCACGACGGGCGCCCACCACTACGGGACGACCGGCTCCTTCCTGGAGCGGATGGGGCTGACCTCGCTCGACGATCTTCCGCCGCTAGCGCCCTACCTGCCGGATCTCGACGGTCTTGACGACGTCGACGGCACGGGTCGCGCGGCGACACCGGTCGGCACCGTGCCGACCACCCAGGACGAGGAGCAGCAGTGAGCAGCAGCAGCACGGGTCGCGGCGGACGCGGCCACGCCGGCGGGGCCGGCGGCGGTCGCGGCGCAGGTCGTGGCCAGGGCGGCGCAGGTCGTCAGGGTGGCGGACAGGGCGGTCAGGGCGGCCAGGGACGTGGCGGCGCGCAGGGCGGACGCCCCGCACCGCAGGGCGGACGCCCGGGGCAGCCGGGCCGACCCGGGCAGCAGGGTGGACGGCCGGGTCAGCCGGGCCGTGCGGGCGCGCCCGCACGCGGCCAGCGCAACGCGTCCCCCGTCGGGGAGCGTCGCGCCCCCGCCGAGCGTGAGCGTCCGACCCCCGTGAGCGACGTCCACGTCGCCGACGGCGTGCGCCTGCAGAAGGTCCTCGCGGACGCGGGCCTCGGCTCCCGTCGCGCGTGCGAGCGCCTCATCGAGGAAGGCCGCGTCGAGGTCGACGGCCAGATCGTCATGGAGCTCGGCGTCCGCATCGACCCCGCGCGCCAGAGCGTGCACGTCGACGGCCTGCGCCTCGAGCTCGACACCGAGAAGGTGACGATCGTCTTCAACAAGCCCAAGCACGTCGTCTCCTCGATGGACGACCCCGAGGGTCGCCGCAGCCTCGCCGAGTTCTTCGCGAACCGCACCGAGCGGCTCTTCCACGTGGGACGTCTCGACTACGACTCCGAAGGTCTCCTGCTCCTCACGAACGACGGCGAGCTCGCCAACCGCCTCACGCACCCGCGCTACGGCGTCGACAAGACCTACGTCGTCGAGGTCCAGGGTCGGTTGACGCCCAAGGTGGGGGAGATGCTCGTCCACGGCGTCGACCTCGAGGACGGCTTCGCGCGGCTCGACCGCTTCCAGGTGCTCGACTCGACCCCGCAGGCGAGCCTCGTCGAGGTCGTGCTGCACGAGGGACGCAACCGCATCGTGCGCCGCATGTTCGACGAGGTCGGCTTCCCCGTGACGCGCCTCGTGCGCACGCAGATGGGCCCGATCCGCCTCGCTGACCTCCCGCCGGGGCGTCACCGCGTGCTCGGCCAGGTCGAGCTCGGCACCCTCATGAAGGCCGTCGGGCTCTGACCCTCGCGTCCTGAGCCGTCGCACCACCCCGCCATCAGCGTGCTCCGCACGTGCCCGCACCACCACGTGGAGATCCTCATGTCCCAGCCCGTCGTCGTCGCGATCGACGGACCCTCCGGGTCCGGCAAGTCGAGCGTCTCGCGCGAGGTGGCCCGCCGCCTCGGTCTCGCGTACCTCGACACGGGCGCGATGTACCGGGCCGCGACGTGGTGGTGCCTGCGTTCCGAGCTCGACCTCACCGACCAGGCTGCGGTCGCTGACGCCGTGCGGGCGATGCCGCTCGACCAGGGCGTCGACCCGACGATCGAGAAGCTCGACGTCGACGGCACGGACGTGCGCGCGGACATCCGCGAGACGTGGATCTCCGAGCGGGTGAGCGCGGTCGCGACGAACCTCGACGTGCGCGCCGAGCTGCGTCGCCTGCAGCGCGAGGTCATCGCGGGCCAGACGGTCGCGGGCTCCTTCTCCGAGGGGCGCGGCATCGTCGCGGAGGGCCGCGACATCACGACGGTCGTCGCACCCGACGCCGACGTGCGCGTGCTGCTCACGGCGAGCGAGGAGGCGCGTCTCGCGCGCCGTGCGACGGAGCTGCACGGAGCTGCCGACGAGGCTTCCGTCGCCGCGACGCGCGACCAGGTGCTGCGCCGCGACCGCGACGACTCGACGGTCGTCGAGTTCCAGGTCGCGGCCGACGGCGTCGTCACTGTCGACTCCTCCGACCTCGACTTCGAGCAGACTGTCGAGGCGGTGCTCGAGGTCGTCGCGCGGCTCACGGGCGCGCGTCCGCAGGCGTGATCCGGGCTGGCAGCGTGGCCGGGGCCCGAGCGTGACGGCGGTCCCGGCGTGACCGCGGCCCAGGGCGCTCCGTCGCCTGCCACCGCGCGTCGCGCGCGGCCCATCGGCTGGCTCATCACGCACGGGCTGTGGTCGACGGACGTCGTCGGCGCGCAGCACGTGCCCGCGACGGGTCCGGTGATCCTCGCGGCCAACCACATCGGGCTGCTCGACGGCCCCGTGCTCTACGGTGCCTCGCCGCGTCCCGCGCACCTGCTCGTCAAGCAGTCGGCATTCCGTGGGCCTGTCGGCGGGATCCTGCGCTGGTCGGGCCAGATCCCCGTCGACGCCGACGCCGGCGGGCGCGCTGCGCTCGCGCTCGGGCTCGAGGTGCTGCGTCGCGGCGACGTGCTCGGCATCTTCCCGGAGGGGCACCGTGGCCGTGGCGACGCCGGGGCGCTGCGTGGCGGCGCGGTGTGGCTCGCGCTCACCTCGGGCGCTCCAGTCGTGCCCGTCGCGATCCTCGGGACTCGCCGCACCGGGCGTGGCGCGGGCTCGTTGCCGAGGCCGCGGGCCCGGCTCGTCGTCGAGATGGGCGAGGCGGTCGCCGTCGTGCGCGAGCCCGGACGCAGCGGGCGCGAGGCGCTCGACGACGGCACGCGAGCCGTCGCGGACGCGCTGCGCGCGACGGTCGCTCGTGCGGTGGCCCGCAGCGGGATCGCGCTCCCCGGCGACGAACCGGTCCCGCCGCCCGCGTCCTGACGCGTCACCCGCCCCTTTTCCGACTCGTAGCGGTTCTGCAGGTCGGAGGAGCGTGCGGGGGTGCTACCAGACGGAGGGGACGTCGGGGATGGGCGCTCGACGCGCGATGTGGCGCAGTGTGGCGCGGTCGACGGTCGTGCGCGGTCCCCAAGCCTGGGACAATGGATCCATGACCACTCCCGAGCAGACGCTGCCCGACCCCGACGAGACCCCGCAGGACGCGTTCCTCGCCGACGACCCGGGTGACGTCGAGGCCGACGAACAGCGCGCCTCCGCGCTGCGTGCAGGCCTCGAGGAGTACGACCTCGCCGACGAGGACCGCGCGCTCCTCGGCCTCGACGACGACGACCTCGCGGCGGTCGAGGCCGCCAAGGCGCATCCCGTCCTCGCCGTCGTCGGCCGCCCGAACGTCGGCAAGTCGACCCTCGTCAACCGCATCCTCGGCCGCCGTGAGGCCGTCGTCGAGGACAAGCCCGGCGTGACGCGCGACCGCGTGAGCTACGAGGCCGAGTGGTCCGGGCGCGAGTTCACGCTCGTCGACACGGGCGGCTGGGAGACCGACGTCGCAGGCATCGACGCGGCCGTCGCCCGCCAGGCCGAGGTCGCGGTCGAGCTCGCCGACGCCGTCGTCTTCGTCGTCGACGCGTCCGTCGGCGCGACCGCGACCGACGAGCACGTCGTGCGCCTGCTGCGCCGCGCCGGCAAGCCCGTCGTCCTCGCGGCGAACAAGGTCGACGGACCCCGTGGCGAGGCCGACGCGGCCGCGCTGTGGAGCCTCGGCCTCGGCGAGCCCCACCCCGTCTCCGCGCTCCACGGGCGCGGCACGGGCGACCTCCTCGACGCCGCGATGCGCAAGCTCCCGCTCGAGACCCAGCACGGCGTCGTGCGCCCCGACGGGCCGCGCCGCGTGGCGCTCGTCGGCCGCCCCAACGTCGGCAAGTCCTCGCTCCTCAACAAGGTTGCGGGCAGCCAGCGCGTCGTCGTCGACGAGACCGCTGGCACGACGCGCGACCCGGTCGACGAGCTCATCGAGCTCAAGGGCCGCACCTGGTGGTTCGTCGACACCGCAGGCATCCGTCGTCGCGTCCACCAGACGTCGGGCGCCGACTTCTACGCGTCGCTGCGCACGCAGGCCGCGATCGAGAAGGCGGAGGTCGCCGTCGTGCTCGTCGACGCGTCCGTCGAGATGAGCGAGCAGGACATCCGCGTCGTCCAGCAGGTCATCGACGCGGGCCGCGCGCTCGTCGTCGCCTACAACAAGTGGGACCTCATGGAGGACGAGCGACGCAAGTACCTCGAGCGTGAGATCGAGCGCGAGCTCGTCCAGGTGACCTGGGCGCCGCGCGTCAACATCTCGGCGAGGACGGGCTGGCACGCCGACAAGCTCGTGCCCGCGCTCGAGACCGCGCTCGAGAGCTGGGACAAGCGCATCCCGACGGGCCGCCTCAACGCGTTCCTCGGCGAGCTCGTCGCGGCGCACCCGCACCCGCTGCGGGGAGGCAAGCAGCCGCGTGTGCTCTTCGCGACGCAGGTGTCGTCGCGTCCGCCTCGCTTCGTCATCTTCGCGTCGGGCTTCATCGAGGCCGGCTACCGCCGGTACATCGAGAGGAAGCTCCGCGAGACCTTCGGCTTCGAGGGCACTCCGATCGAGATCTCGGTGCGCGTGCGCGAGAAGCGCAAGCACTGACGCGGTGACGTACGACGGGGCCCGTGGCTGCAGCAGCAGCCACGGGCTCTGTCGTCCGTCCCTCAGTCGGTCGTCGTGATGCGGCCGCGGAGCGCGGCCGGGTCCGGGACGCTGCCGGGGGAGCCGAGCTCGGCGAGCAGCTCGGTGGCGCGGGCGGCACGGTCCCAGACGTTCCACAGCATGACGCCGCGCAGCGCCCCGTCGTCGGAGACGTGGTAGACGACGCCGGCGGCACCGGGCGTGCCGGGTGCCCAGTCCTCGACGACCGTGAGCCGCATGTCGAGCGTGCCGACCGCCTCCCAGCCGTCGTCGAACCAGTCGGAGTAGAAGAACGGCGTGTGGGTGTGCGGCTCCGCCGGCTGCCCGAGGCGCTCGGCCGCGTTCGCACGACCCGCGCTGCGGCCCGTCGCATGTGCGTTGTCGACGTGCTCGATGCGCACGAGGCCGAGGACCGGGTCGGGGTAGCGAGCGACGTCACCGGCGGCGCGGACGTACGGGTCCGACGTACGCAGGGTCTCGTCGACGACGATCCCGCCGTCGACGTCGAGCCCCGCGTCGCGCGCGAGCCCGTCGGCCGGCACGACGCCGAGCCCGACGACGATCGCGTCGGACTCGACCCAGGAGGAGTCGTCGAGCACGAGGACCGGGCCCGTGCCGGGCGCACCCGGCTCGGCCGTCACAGCGCGGCGGTGCGTGAGGATCTCGACGCCGCGCGAGCGCAGACCCTCCTCGAGCCTGTCGACGAGGACCTGCGGCACGAGGTGCTCGGCCGGACGGTCCTGGGTGATGACGAGCGTGACGCGCGCGGCCGAGCCCGCGAGCCCGCACGCGAGCTCGAGCCCGACGAACCCGCCGCCCACGACGACGACGTGGTTGCCTGCGTCAGCGAGCACGCGCACGCGACGGTAGTCCTCGAGCGAGCGGAACGTGCCGACTCCCGCGACCGGCTCGGGGGTGAGCGTGCGCGGCGTGCCGCCCGTCGCGAGCACGAGCCGCTCGTAGCCGATCGTCGTGCCGTCGTCGGTCGTCACGGTGCGGGCGGCCGTGTCGAGCGCGGTGACCGCGCGGCCCGTGCGGACGGTCACTCCCGTCGCGGCAGCGGTGCCGAGGTCGATCGACGCAGGCGGGTCCGGTCGCCACAGGTCCTTCGTCAGGGGTGGTCGGTCGTAGGGCTCGTCGGGCTCGGGCCCGAGGACGAGGATCGTCGCGTCCGGGTCCACCTCGCGGATGCCACGCGCGGCGGCGTCGGCCGCGACACCGGCCCCGACGATGACGTGGTCGAAGCTCTCCATCGTGCACCTCCATCGGTTCGTCCCTGCTCGTCACCGTACGCCCCACCTGCGGACCTCGCGAGGCCCGGTGACGTGGCCCACTCAGGGCCTTCGTCGTCCCCTGGAGGCCTGAGCGGGTGGGACCATGGAGGGCGTGGCCAGCACACCCCGGCAGAGCCTCGTCCACCATCCCGACTTCCGACGGCTGTGGGCGGCCGACGCCCTTGCACAGGTCGGCGCCCAGCTGACCGCTCTCGCGCTGCCCGTCTACGCCGTGACGACGCTCGGCGCGTCCGCCCTCCAGATGGGCTACCTCACCTCTGCGCAGACCGCGGCGTTCCTCGTCGTCGGCCTGCCCGCCGGCGCCTGGGTCGACCGCATGCGCAAGCGCTCCGTGCTCATCTGGGCCGACGTGGTGCGCGGCCTCGTCCTCGCGGCCGTCGTCGTCCTCGCGAGCGTCGGCCTCGGCTCCATGCCGATGCTCTACGCGGCGGGGCTCATCATCTCGGTGGCGACGGTGTTCTTCGACGTCGCGCACCTCTCGTACGTGCCCGGGCTCGTCGGGCTCCAGCACGTCTCCGAGGGCAACACGAAGCTCCAGGCGACGTACTCCGTCGCGGCCGTCGCCGTGCCGGCGGTCGGCGGCTCGCTGCTCAAGGTGCTCGCCGCGCCCGTGCTCATCGGCGTCAACGTCGTCACCTACTTCGCGTCCGTCGCGTTCCTCGCGCGCATCCGCAAGGTCGAGGTCCTGCCGCCCAAGGACTCCCACCTGCCGCTCGGACCCGCGATCGCCGAGGGGCTGCGCTTCATCACACGCACGCCCCTGCTCAACCGGCTCGTCTACTCGACGGGCGTGAGCGCGCTGTTCTCGACCATGGGCTGGTCGATGATCATCTACTACGTCGTCACGACGCTCGGGCTCGGCTCCGACGCGATCGGCGTCGTCATGTCGGCGAGCGCCGTCGGCGGCATCCTCGGCGCCGTCACCTCACGCCGCGCGACCGACGTGATCGGCGAGGGCCGCATCATCGCGTTCTCGGCGTTCCTCACGCCGTTCCTCTTCGCCGCGATCCCGCTCGCGTCGACGTTCCAGGACGACGGCGTCGACGCGCGCATCCCGCTCATCGTCGGCGGCTTCCTCATGCAGGTCACCCAGACCTGGTTCAACGTCTCGCAGGTGAGCTTCCGGCAGCGCCTGTGCCCGCCGTACCTGCTCGGCCGCATGAACGCGTCGTTCCGGTTCATCGTGTGGGGCGGCATGCCGATCGCGGGCATCGTCGGCGGCCTCATCGCCAACCACTTCGGCGTCGTCGTGATGCTCTGGGTCGTCGTCGTGGGGGAGATCCTCGCGGCGCTGCCGCTCATGCTCTCGCCGTTCCGCACGATGCGCGTGCTGCCCGGCAGCCGCCAGGTGACGGCGCTCGACGACGAGCCCGACGAAGCCCCCGACGAGGCTCCCGGCGAACCGGACGACGCACGTCCGTGACGAGCGTCGACGTGGTCGGTGGCACCTCGAATCTGGGGTAGTATTTCTGACGGCCCGCAAGGGCTGCGGAGGTCCGGCAACGGACCTACGGGCTGTGGCGCAGCTTGGTAGCGCACTTGACTGGGGGTCAAGGGGTCGCAGGTTCAAATCCTGTCAGCCCGACAACTCGCCCTGACGAGACAGGTTCTCGTCAGGGCGTTGTCGTCTCCCGAGGCAGTTCTGTCCAGGCCCGGTGGATAGACGCTGTCCGACCGTCGAGCGGGCGCGAGACGTCGATCTGTCGTGTCGGTGAGCTTGACGGCCTGGCATTGGCGAAGCGAAGTGCCCTACCCAAGGACGTCGACGACACGGACCGGACAACCTCGTTCGCAGAGCCCGTCGCCGGCCGTCGACGCCGTCGCGCTCGAGCTACCTCTCTCCGGCCTCACGCGGTCGCCCGCACCGCGATCCGTCACCGACGACGACTGGGTGGACCTCCTCCTGGACCTCGTCCACCCCGCGATGGACACGTGACCCCCGCCCGGCCTGAGCCTCGAGGTCGCACGACGGACGGCAGCGCCCGTGACGATCGTCATGCTCCGGGAGTGCGGTCACTTCCCGGTCGAGCAGCCGGGCGTCGGGGACATGATCGCGACGGTGTGCCGGCTGGCCGACGCCGCCGTGAGGGGCGACGCCTGACGGTCAGGCGTCAGCGTCGAGGACCAGCCTCACGCCAGCACCCCGCTGGTCGTCGTAGAGCGAGTGCCTGCGGGCGCAGCGAGCGAGGTCGCGGTCCTGCGTGTAGCGACCGCCGCGGGTGACGTGCCGGTCGTTCGCCCACGCCTCGACGACGGGAACACCGTCCGGGGCACCGGGATAGGGCGCGAAGAGGTCGCGGGTCCACTCGTCGACGTTGCCCGCGAGGTCGAGCACGCCGAACGGGCTCGCGCCGCGCGGCAGGCTGCCGACGGGCACCGGCGCGCCGACGCCGTGCGCGGCGGTGTTCGCGGCGTGCGGGTCCCACACATCACCCCAGGGATACTCGCGAGTGTCGTCGCCGCGCGCCGCGCGCTCCCACTGGATCTCGGACGGCAGGTGGACGGGCAGGCCGGTGGCATCCCGCAGGGTGGCGCAGAAGAGCTGCGCGTCGTCCCATGCCACGCCGTCTACGGGGAGGTCGGGACCGTCCGCCGGGTCGAGCGGCAGCGCGACGACGGCGGCGACCGCGTTCCACTGCGTCCGCGTCACCGGTGTGCGCGAGATCGAGAACGCCGGAACCTCGACGGAGTGCCGGGGAGCCTCCTTGAGGAAGTACGACAGCGGCAGGCCGAGATCACCGTGCCGCGCGACGACCGCGTCGATCTCTTCGAGGGGGGTCCCGCGGTGCAGGGTGCCGGCAGGGACCTCGACCCAGTCGACGTCGATCAACGGTCGCACTCGCAGACGAGGTTCCACTCGACGACCTCTTCGTCGGGCTGCGCCCAGGCCTCGGCCTCGGCGCGGTCACGGAACGTGCGGGGTGCGAGGCGCCCGTTCGTCATGAGCACGCCGACCGCGATCTGCTCACGGGGGTCGGTCCACACGGTCGTGGGCTGCTGCGTCGTCATTGTCGACTCCTTCCGTCGTCCCGCCCGCACCCATCCTCCCACCGCGCGTCCCCGTGCGACGCGAGGAGCGGAAGCGTGGCTGCTACCGGTTGCGCAGGGAGAAGTGCTGATAGTCCTTGAGCCCGGTCCAACCGCCGCCCCAGCCCCATCCGATCCGCGCGAAGGCACGCACGACGGGACCGTCGGGCGTGATCATCCCCGGCATGCCGGCGCTGCGGTCGAGATAGGCGCGCGCGAGCTCGGGCAGCACGACGTCGCCCTGGCGTAGGGGTTCTGGAACGGGTTGACGTCGATCGCGAGGCCGTAGGCGTGCTGGCTCGTGACCGTCGAGCCGCGGACGGGGCGGCACGCGAAGGCGACCGTGTCGTTGCCGTCGCCCGTCGGGGTCGCGTCCTGCTCGGCGCGTGTCGTGATGGACAGGCGCTCGAACTTCACGCCGTCGTCCCAGAGGTCGCGGAAGACGCCGACGAGGTCGTCGGCGGCCGACGCGTTGACGAGTAGCTCGCCCGAGTGCCGTTGGCCGTCGAAGCCGTGGAAGGAGAGCTGGAGCCAGGCCAGCTCGTCGGCCCCGACGGGGCATCCCTTCGCCCAGGTCGAGCGCGCGATGACGTCGGCAGGCGCGGGGGCGACGACCTTCGACGCGAAGCCCGTCCCGGGCAGCATGGGCACCGTGTCCGGCAGCGTGAAGGCGCGGCTGACGAGCTCGGGCGGCGTCGTGAGGCGCGCCACCTTCGCGGGGTCGGTCGGGAGGGACCGTGTGCCGAGCCAGGCGGGCGGAACGGTCCCGGGGGCGGGGGGCGGCGTGGTGGTGGGCGCCTCGGTCGAGGGCGTCTCCGTCGGTGGCGCCGACGCGGGCGGCACAGTCGTCGTCGGGGCTTCCGTCGTCGTCGGCGCTTCTGTCGTCACTGGCGCACCAGACGTCGTCGACGGGGTCTCCGGGGCGCCGGGCACTGAGCACGCGACGGTGAGGGCGAGCGAGGCCGCGCACATCACCAGGCCCATCGCTCGCATCTTGTGTCCAGCGCGACGTCCTGTCCTCATGCACCCATCACACACCCGCGCGCCACCGTCGGACAGGGGCGCGCGGGTCGCGTCCTCACCCGAGGAGGTCGCGCGTGCTCGCCCCGGGCGTGAGGTCGAGACGCCGCAGCAGCTGGGCGTTGAGCGCGACGACGACGGTCGAGGCCGACATGAGGATCGCGCCGACGCTCATCGGCAGGACGAACCCGAGCGGAGCCAGGACGCCCGCGGCGAGCGGCACGGCGAGGAGGTTGTAGCCGGCGGCCCACCAGAGGTTCTGCTGCATCTTGCGGTACGACGCCCGCGAGAGGGCGACGACGGAAAGGATGGAGCGAGGGTCGGAGCTCGCGAGCACGACGCCCGCGGAGCCGATGGCGACGTCCGTGCCGGCGCCGATCGCGATGCCGACGTCGGCGGCCGCGAGTGCGGGGGCGTCGTTGACGCCGTCGCCGACCATCGCGACCGCACGGCCCTCCGCGCGGAGCGCGGCGACGGTGGCGGCCTTGTCCTCGGGTCGGACGCCGGCGTGGACCCGGTCGATGCCGAGCGTGGCGGCGACGTGCTCGGCGACCGGGCGGGCGTCGCCCGTGACCATGACCACCTCGGCGCCGGCGGCGTGCAGCGCGTCGATCGCCTCGCGCGAGGTCTCGCGGATCTCGTCCGCGAGGCGCAGGGCGCCGACGACGGCACCGTCGACGAGGACGTGGAGGATGATCGCGCCCTGGGCGTGCCAGGGTGCGACGTCCGCGAGCTCGTCGAGCCCCGACTGCGCAAGGAGGCGGGGTCCGCCGACCTCGACGACGCGGCCGTCGACCGTCGCACGGACGCCGACCGCGGGTGACGACGTGAACTCCGTCGCCGCGGGGACGTCGAGCCCGCGCGCGCGTGCGGCGCCGACGATCGCGGTCGCGAGCGGGTGCTCGCTGTCCTGCTCGGCGGCTGCAGCCAGAGCGAGGACGTGCGCCTCGTCGTGGCCGCCTGCCGGGGCGACGGCTGTGACGGTCGGTTCGCCCTTCGTGAGAGTGCCCGTCTTGTCGAGCAGCACGGTGTCGACGGTGCGCATGCGCTCGAGCGCGAGACGGTCGGTGACGAGGACGCCGCCGCGGGCGGCACGCTCGGTCGCGATCGAGACGACGAGCGGGATCGCGAGGCCGAGCGCGTGGGGGCAGGCGATGACGAGGACGGTGATGGTGCGGACGACGGCGTCGTCGGGCAGGCCGACGAGCGACCACACGAGCGCGGTGAGCGCGGCGGAGCCGAGGGCGAACCAGAAGAGCCAGCCGGCGGCCCTGTCGGCGAGGCGCTGCGCGCGGGAGGTCGACGCCTGCGCGTCGGCGACGAGGCGGCCGATGCCTGCGAGCGCGGTGTCGTCGCCCGTCGCTGTGACCTCGACGCGCAGGCCGGAGTCGGTCGCGACGGTTCCCGCGGTGACGTGGTCGCCGATCTCACGCTTCACGGCGCGGGACTCGCCCGTGATCATCGACTCGTCGACGTGCGCCGAGCCGTCGACGACGCGACCGTCGGCCGGCACCGAGGCCCCGGGCCGGACGAGGACGACGTCACCGACGCGAAGGTCGGCGGGGGAGACCCGCACGACACCGTCGCCCTCGACGCGCTCCGCGGAGTCGGGCAGGAGCGCCGCGAGCGAGTCGAGCGCGGACGTCGTCTGTGCGAGCGAACGCATCTCGATCCAGTGGCCCAGCAGCATGATGACGACGAGGAGCGCGAGCTCCCACCAGAAGTCGAGGGCGTGGTGGAGCCATCCGAGGGTCGCGCCCCACGAGGCGACGAACGCGACCGTGAGGGCGAGCGCGACGAGGAGCATCATGCCGGGGCTGCGTCGACGCATCTCGTCGGCCGCTCCCGTGAGGAAGGGCCGGCCGCCCCACAGGTACATGAAGGTGCCGAGGACGGGGGAGACCCACGTGAGGAAGCCCGTGTGTGGCAGGTCGTAGCCGACGAGGTCGGCGAACGTGCCGCTCAGCGCGACCGTGGGGACGGCTAGGACGAGCATGATCCAGAAGAGCCGACGGAACTGGCCGACATGGTCGCCGTGGCCGGTGTGGGCGTGGTTCGCCATGACGTGGTCCGCGTGCACGGCGGTCTCGTCGTGAGCGGTGGCGAGGCCTGCGTGCTCGGCCGGGCCGTGTCCCGCGTGGTGGGTCTCGTGGGTGTGGTCGTGGCTGCTCATGTCTTGAACGTATACCCCCTAGGGTATCCCGCAAGGGGTGGCCCCCGTCCGGAAATGACCTCGCGCTCCTTCCTGGTGCACAGCTACGGTCGTCCGCGGCGCACCTCAGCGCCCCGACGCGAAGGAACGCACCGTGACCCGCACGACGACGACCGAACGGCCCGACAGCCGCAACCTCGTCGTGCCCACGTATGTGAAGCGACCGTCGTCCCTGGACGACGCGCCCCCGTTCCGCCACGCCCGCAGACCAGCCTGACGACCCCGTCGTCGCTGTCGAGAGCCGCCCCGGAGCACCCGCTCCGCGGCGGCTCTCGGCGTTCCACCCACCCTGCACCACCCGATCACCGGAAGGATCGACCCATGAACGAGTTCCCCGTGACGCTCTCCGGAGCGCGCGCCCCCACCCTCATGTGGACCTACGAGCACGACGTCGAGCCCGCCGCCCTCCAGCAGCTCCGCAACATCGCCGGGCTGCCCTGGGTCGAGGGCCTGCGCGTCATGCCCGACGTCCACCTCGGCAAGGGTGCGACCGTCGGCTCCGTCATCGCCATGCGCGACGCCGTCTCACCCAACGCGGTCGGCGTCGACATCGGCTGCGGCATGATCGGCGTCCGCACGTCGCTCACGGCCGACGACCTCCCCGACAACCTCGGGCCCCTGCGTGCCGCGATCGAGGCCGCGGTGCCCGTCGGCTGGAAGGGGCACGCGGAGCCTGTCAACCTTGCGCGCCTGCGTCCGGTCGCGAACGGCGCGGGCATGTCCGAGACGCTGCGCGGTGCCGACGCCTTCTGGTCGCGCTTCGACGGGCTCCACGGCCGGGTCTCCGACATCGAGGGCAAGGTGCGTCGCCAGCTCGGCACGCTCGGCGGCGGCAACCACTTCATCGAGCTGTGCGTCGACGAGTCCGGGCAGCTGTGGCTGCAGCTGCACTCCGGCTCGCGCAACCTCGGCAAGACGCTCGCCGAGCAGCACGTCGCGATCGCGAAGCGGCTTCCGCACAACGACGGCCTCGTCGACCGGGACCTCGCCGTCTTCCTCGGCGGCACGCCCGAGATGGACGCGTACCTCGCGGACCTGCGCTGGGCGCAGGAGTACGCGGCGCGCTCGCGCGCGGTCATGATGGCGCTCGTCGTCGACGTCGTCCGGACGCACCTCGCCGCGGCCGCCCCGACGTTCGACGAGGCCGTCAACGTCCACCACAACTACGTCGCGGTCGAGACGGTCGACGGCACGGACCTCGTCGTCACCCGCAAGGGCGCGATCCGCGCCGGCACGGGCGAGCTCGGGCTCATCCCCGGCTCCATGGGCACGGGTTCCTACGTCGTGCGTGGGCTCGGCAATCCCGCGTCGTACTGGTCGGCGTCGCACGGCGCGGGACGCCGCATGTCCCGGACGGCCGCGCGCAAGCGGTTCACGGCCGCCGACCTCGCGGCGCAGACCGCGGGCGTCGAGTGCCGCAAGGACGAGGGAGTCGTCGACGAGATCCCCGCCGCGTACAAGGACCTCGACGCTGTCGTCGCCGCCCAGTCGGACCTCGTCGAGGTCGTCGCCCGCCTCACGACCCTTCTGTGCGTCAAGGGCTGAGGCGATCGCCCGTCAGGCGCGCACCGACATGTCGCCGGTCGCCGGCTCGCCGTCGATCACCCGGTACTGCAGCAGCACGACACCCTTCGGGCTGCCGACAGGGTCGGCGCGCAGCTCGAGGCGCGACGGTGCGGTGCCGGTGCCGAAGATCGTCCGGCCCTCGCCGAGAAGGATCGGGTGGACCCACAGGTCGATCTCGTCGACGAGCCGCAGCCGCAGCAGCGTCCCCAGCATCCCGAGGCTCCCGACGACGCTCACGAGCTCGTGCCGCGCTCGCAACGCGTCGACCTCGGCCGTGAGGTCCGGGCCGAGCAGGGTCGTCGGCTCCCAGTCGAGCAGCGGCCTTCCCCGTGAGACGACGTACTTCGGCACGCGGTTGAACAGCTCGGCGATCGTGCCGTCGGGGCCCTCGGAAGGCTGCAGCGGCCAGTAGCCCGCGAAGATGTCGTACGTGCGCCTGCCGAGCAGCAGCGCGTCGACGCCCGTGTAGGCGGCGTCGAGCTGCTCGCCTGTGAGGTCGTCCAGGAGCGGGAACTGCCAGCCGCCGAAGGTGAACGCGACCGGGTCCTCGTCGGGGCCGCCTGGCGCCTGCCCGACGAGGTCGAGGGTCGAGAACAGCTCGGCACGGACGATGCCCATGGTCGTCTCCCGTCGTTGCGCGCGGCCGGCCGGCCCGCCCGTCCCGACCACCGTCACCCTGGATGTCGCGCGACGTCGAGGGCGGTGCCACCGGGCAGGACGACCGCAGCCGCGCACCGAGGAACGGTGCGCGGCTGCGCGACGTGGGAACGGAGTCGGTCAGGTCCGTGACTTCGCGTAGAGGATCGCGACGACCACGAGCAGGATGATGCCCGCGAGGACGGTGAGGGCGACCTTGATCGGGCTGACCGGGTGCTTGCCCGTCACCTTGCCGGTCGAGGCGTTGATGACGACCTGCCACTGCTTGCCCGCGTACATGTAGGTCGCGATCCAGAACGGCATGAGGACGAGCTTGAACATCACCGCGGCGTAGGCCGTGCGGATCTCGGAGATGCGCTGGTGGTCACCGCCGATCGCGTGCTCGACGTCGTTGCGGATGGTGCTCGCCATGACGGCCTTGGCCCGCTCGAGGCCGCGGGGCGGGTCGACGTCGTACCGCACGGTCGAGAACCCGGCGACGTACTCGGCGCGGTAGGGCTGCGCCTTGACGAGGTCGGCGCTGCCGGCTCCCCGTGCCTCCTTCGGGGTGAGCTGCGCCGAACCGGGCACCACGATGTCGTCGAAGGTGCGCCGTACGGTTCCCGAGCGGCGGGACCACTCGGTGCGGGTCTCGGTGCGGTCGTCGTCGACCTTGACGGTGTAGTCGTCGCCGCGCTGGCCCTCGTACTCGCTCGTGGTGCGTGCGTCGAAGGTCCAGTACGGCAGGTAGGTGCCGCGGAGCGATTCCTCGGCGTCGACGTCCTTGAGGGCGCGAGGTCCGAAGAAGCGGGAGGAGACCCACGTCGTGAATGCCTCGCGTGCCTTGGCGTGGTCGAGCGCGAACGGCACGACGGCCTCGGGCGGGATGACGCCCTCGGTCGGCGTGATGCCGACGAGGTGGCCGCCGCAGAACTGGCAGGACGACGAGATCGCGGTCGACTCGGTCGTCGCGCCGCAACCCTCGCAGCGCAGGACGTGCCCGCCGAGGCTTGCCACGGCGCGTCCCGCGTTGTTGCGGGCCCATGTCTCGTAGTCGTGCTCGTCGACCGTGGCGTCGGGGTCGTGGGCGATCTCGGCGAAGTAGCCGCACATGAGGCAGCGCATCGACGAGGTGCCGGCGGCGAAGCCGAGCTGCGAGCCGCAGCCCGGGCACCGGGTCGCGAGCAGCGACGCGTCCTCGGTCGGAGCGACGAACGGGGCGGGCACGGGGAGGGGGCCGGCGCCCTGCTCGGGCGGGAGCGGGGGAGGAATACTCATCGGATCAGGCCCCCGGCATCGCCGGCGGGAGCGGCGGCGGGACGGCACCGAAGATCGAGGAGAGGGCGGGCACCGAGCCTGCCGCGGTCCAGGACGGCATGCCGTCCTGCCAGACGAGCGTGTCGCGGGTGAACGAGCCCGCGGCGACGAGCGCACCGAGCTCAGCCACCGTCGTCGGGCCCGACTGGGCGCCGCCCGTGGCGTGGAACCAGGGCGCTCCCGCGCCTGGCAGCGGCGGCGGCGCGGCGGCTGCGGGCGCGGCCGCCGGGGCGGCCTGGGCGCCGGCGAGCGTCTGCGCCATCTGCTGGCCGACGGCCAGGCCGAGGCCCATGGTCATGCCCTCGCCACCGCCGCCGGGGTTGCCCGCGGCGGTCTCGATCGCGTTGGCGGCCTGGAACTGCGTGTACTGCTGCATGTTCCCGAGGACGGCCATCTGCGTCTTCTTGTCGAGCGCGGCCTCGACCTCGGGGGGCATCGAGATGTTCTCGATGACGAAGCGGGGGATCGCGACGCCGTACTCGGCGAGGCTCGCGGTGAGCTCGGTCGCGAGGCGACCGGCGATCTCGTTCTGGTTGGCTGCGAGGTCGAGGGCGGCGACGTTCGCGTGGGCGAGCGCGGGGCCGAGCGCGCCGACGATGTTCTGGCGGAAGAACTCCCCGATCTCCTCGGTGCGGAAGTTGGGGTCGGTGCCCACGAGCTGGCGCAGCAGCGAGGCGGCGTCGGCGACCTGCAGCGAGTAGGTGCCGAAGCCGCGCAGACGGACGACCCCGAACTCGGGGTCGCGCAGCATGATGGGGTTCTGGGTGCCCCACTTGAAGTCGGTGAACTGCCGGGTCGTGACGAAGTAGACCTCGGCCTTCCACGGAGAGTTGAAGCCGTGCTTCCAGCCCTTGAGCGTCGAGAGGATCGGCAGGTTCTGGGTCGACAGGGTGTAGGTGCCGGGCCCGAAGACGTCGGCGAGACGCCCCTCGTTGACGAAGACGGCGACCTGTCCCTCGCGGACGACGAGCTTGGCCTCGTTCTTGATCTCGTTGCCCTGGCGCGGGAAGCGCCAGACGATCGTGTCGCGCGAGCTGTCGAGGAACTCGATGATGTCGATGAGCTGCCCGCGCAGCTTGTCCATGAAGCTCATGGGTCCGTCGTCTCCCCCTGGTGCGGCAATGTGGGTCAGTGCGGCCGGAACGGCCGCGCATCGCTGATGCTACACATGAGGACTGGGGTGCGCCTGGGTTCGGTCACGTATCGGCAAAGTCGCGGCGGCGGGGTTCTGACGCCTTGTCGCTGGATGTCACGATCCTGTCGTGGCGAGCCTAGTGTGGCGGTGAGTCGCCGCCACGGTGGCTCCTGACCCGAGGAGCCCGCATGTCCCGCGTTGCCGTCGTCCTGCTCAA
This sequence comes from Sanguibacter sp. HDW7, assembly GCF_011300875.1. Classification (NCBI taxonomy): domain Bacteria; kingdom Bacillati; phylum Actinomycetota; class Actinomycetes; order Micrococcales; family Sanguibacteraceae; genus Sanguibacter; species Sanguibacter sp. HDW7. The sequence continues at coordinate 1,624,856 of NZ_CP049862.1, forward strand.
CCTCGGCACGCCCGAGGCTCCCACGCCGCGCGCCGTCAGGCGGTACCTGCGCGAGTTCCTCTCCGACCGACGCGTCGTCGAGACGCACCCGGCCCTCTGGCGCCCGATCCTCGAAGCGGTCGTCCTCACGGTGCGTCCGCGCGCCTCGGCCGCGAAGTATGCCTCGGTGTGGACCGCGGACGGCTCGCCGCTCCTCGTGCACTCCCGCGCGCAGCGCGACGGGGTGGCGGCTGCGCTCGCGAGTGGCGACATCGATGTCCGCGTCGCGATGACCTACGGCTCTCCGTCGCTCTCGTCGGTCCTCGACGACCTCTCGGCGGACGGCCTGCAGCGCGTCCTCGTCGTCCCGCTCTACCCGCAGTACTCGGGCTCGTCGGCGGGCGCGGCGCTCGACGCGCTCCGACGCCACGGGCTGCGGCGGCGCGACACCCCCGAGATTCGTACGGTGCGGTCGTTCCCCGAGGACGAGGGCTACATCGACGCGCTCGCGCGCGCGGTCGAGGCCTCCTGGGTCGAGCGCGGTCGCCCGGACGTCGCCGCAGGAGACAGGCTGCTCCTCAGCTATCACTCGGTGCCCGTCGCGATGATCGAGGCAGGTGACCCCTACGCGGAGGAGTGCGCGCGAACCACCGCCGCGCTCACGCAGCGGCTGGGCCTGCCGCGCGAGGGTGTCGTCGAGACGTTCCAGTCCGTCTTCGGACCGGCGCAGTGGCACGGGCCCGCGACGATCGACACGGTGGCGGCGCTCGCACGCAGCGGCACCCGCCGGCTCGACGTCGTCTGCCCCGGGTTCGTCTCGGACTGTCTCGAGACGCTCGAGGAGATCGACATGCTCAACCGCGAAGCCTTCGTCGAGGCCGGAGGCGTCGACTTCTCGTACGTCCCGTGGGGCAACAGCAACCAGCCCTGGGTCGACGCGCTCGCAGCGATCGTCCGTCAGCACCTGGGCGGTTGGCCGGTGGGGGCCTGCACGCCGGAAGAGCCCGTCAAGAACTCGTCCCCGCTTGAAGTTCGGTAGTCCGAAAACTATGTTGGGGCGATGCCCACCCCTCGTCCGCCGCGGCACGGCCGCCTCGCGGCACTGACCTCGCTCGTCCTTGTCCTGGCGCTGCTCGGCGGGTGCGGGACGAGCGCGGATCCGGTGGCGGACGATCCACGGCCGCTGGCCCTCGCGACGTTCACGGTCGTCGCCGACATCGCACGCAACGTCGCGGGCGACGACCTGCGCGTCGCGTCCATCACCAAGGTCGGCGCTGAGATCCACGGTTACGACCCGACGCCGGGGGACCTGCGTCGGGCTGCTGGCGCGGACATCATCCTCGACAACGGCCTGGGGCTCGAGGCCTGGTTCGCGCGCTTCGTCGACGGCCTCGACGTGCCGCGCGTCACCCTGTCCGAGGGACTTGCGACGATCCCCGTCGCGCGCGGAGAGGCCGAGGGCCGACCCAACCCTCACGCGTGGATGAGCCCGTCGGCGGGCGCCGCGTACGCGCGCCGCGCGGCGGAGGCCTTCGCCGCGCTCGACCCGGCGCACGCCGACGGCTACCGGGGGCGCGCCGAGGCGTACGCGACCCGCCTCCAGACCCTCCGGGACGAGCTCGTCACCCGGCTCGAGACCGTCCCGGAAGCATCGCGCGCGCTCGTCACGTGCGAGGGCGCGTTCTCCTACCTCACGGCGGACGTGGGCCTCGAGGAGCGGTACCTGTGGGCCGTCAACGCCGAGCAGCAGGCGACGCCGCAGCAGGTCGCGGACGTCGAGACGTTCGTCCGCGAGCGCAGCGTCCCCGCGGTGTTCTGCGAGTCCACTGTCAACCCCTCGGCCATGCAGCGGCTCGCGGAGGCGACCGGCGCGCGATACGTCGGTCCGCTCTACGTGGACTCGCTCTCCGCGCCGGACGGCCCGGTCCCGACCTATCTCGACCTGCTCCGGCACGATGTCGAGCTCATTGTCTCGGGGCTCACGGGAGGTGCGGCGTGACGCGGGAACCTGCGCTCGATGTTCTGGGCCTCACCGTCCTGCGCGGCGAGGTCCGGGCGCTCACGGACGTGTCGCTCACGGTCGTCCCGGGCCGCGTGACGGCGCTCGTCGGTCCCAACGGCTCGGGCAAGTCGACGCTCTTCGCGGCGGTGACGGGCGGGGTCGACGTGTCGTCGGGCTCGGTGACGGTCGGGGGCACGGACGCGGCTGCGGCCCGACGGCGTCGGGCGATCGCGTTCGTCGGCCAGGACGACACGGTCGACCGAGCGTTCCCGCTTACTGTCGCCGACGTCGTCGCCCAGGGTCGGCCCGCGCCGCGTGGACTGCTCGGCCGCCGGTCCGCCGCGGACCGAACCGCGATCGCGGCCGCGCTCGAGCGTGTCGGGCTGGCGGGGCTCGCGCGCCGGCCGATCGGTGCGCTCTCGGGCGGGCAGCGCCGCCGCGTGCTCGTGGCCCGGGCGCTCGTCCAGGAGGCGGACCTGCTGCTGCTCGACGAGCCGCTCGCAGGCGTGGACGTCGCGTCGGCCGAGCTGCTCGTGGACGTCGTCCGTGCACGGGCGGCCGAGGGTGCTGGCGTGCTCGTCTCGACGCACGACCTCGCTGGCGTCGCGGGCCTCGCGGACGACGTCGTGCTCCTCGCGGGGCGCGTCGTCGTGGCCGGGCCCGTCGCGACGACGCTCACGCCAGACGCTCTCGCCGAGGCGTTCGGGCTCCGGCCGCCCCAGGAGCAGCCATGACGATCCTCGACCTCGTCGCCGACCCGCTGTCGCACGAGTTCATGCTCCGCGCGCTCGTCGTCATCACGACCTCGAGCGCCGTGTGCGCCCTGCTGTCCTGCTGGCTGGTCCTCGTGGGCTGGTCGCTCATGGGCGACGCCGTCTCGCACGCGGTGCTGCCGGGCGTCGTGCTCGCGTACGTCCTCGGGCTGCCGTTCGCCGTGGGTGCCGTCGTCTTCGCGCTCGGGGCTGTCGTGCTCGTCGCGGCCGTGCGGACGACGGGCCGTACGAAGGAGGACGCGGCGATCGGCATCGTCTTCACGACGCTCTTCGCCCTCGGCCTCGTGCTCGTCTCGGTGACGCCGAGCCAGACCGACCTCATGCACGTCGTCTTCGGCAACGTCCTCGGAGTCTCCCGCGGCGAGCTCGTCCAGGTCGCGGTGCTTGCGGGGGTCGTCGCCGTCGTCGCGCTCGTACGTCGACACGATCTCACGGCCTTCGCGTTCGACCCGGTCCAGCTCCGGGTGCTCGGCCGGTCGCCCGGGCGCGTCGGGGCGCTCCTGCTCGTGCTGCTCGCGCTCACGTCGGTCACCGCGATCCAGTCGGTCGGCGTCGTGCTCGTCGTCGCGATGCTCGTCATCCCGGGGGCGACAGCACATCTCCTGTGCGACCGGCTCTCGTCGATGCTCGCCGTCGCACCCCTCGTCGCGGTCGTGTGCGGCGTCGTCGGCGTGTACGTGTCGTACTACGCGGACCTCGCGACGGGTGCGACCGTCGTGCTCGCCCAAGGCGCGGCGTACCTTCTCGCGGCGCTCCTCGCGCCGCACCGTGGCGTGTTCGCGCGTGTGCGTTCACGCGTTCGCGTCCCGGCGTGAAGTCTCGGGTGGGAGCACCCTGCCGCACGGGTCCTTCGCCTTGACCCCACGAGTGCGGTGCGGTCGGAGGATGGTTTCAGGGCCGGGCCCAGACCGGGTCCGGCACCGACCGGACAGGACACGACATGGCACGCAGGAGCAGAAGAGCACTGGCGATCGCCGCAGCCTCGGCGCTCGCCCTCGGCGCGGGAACGCTGTCGGCCGCCGCGGGCGGCCGCGGTCACGGTCACGGCACGCACGACCCGTCGCCGCCGGCGACGGTGGCGACGGGGCTCGTCGCCGCGCTGACGTTCGACGTCACGGGCAAGGGCGTCGTCGTCGGGCAGCCGAGCGGCGCGATCGACCTTATCCGTCGCGACGGGATGACGAGGCAGCTCGTCGCACCGGGCGGGGTCCAGGCCGAGGCGGTCTCCGTCCACGGCAGCACGATCTTGTGGGCGACGACACCCCGGGACGCGACGACGTTCGAGCCGTCCGCCTCGACGTTGTGGCGCACGGACCGCAAGGGCCGCACGACGAAGGTGGCCGACGTCCTCGCGTTCGAGAAGAAGCACAACCCTGACGCGAAGAACACGTACGGCTTCATCGGGCTCGACGCGGGCTGCGCCGCCAGCCTCCCGCCCGAGCTCCAGAAGCACGGCGGGATCATCGACGTTCACCCGTACCAGTCGGTCACGCACGCGGGCAGGCTCTTCGTCGCCGACGCGGGCGCGAACGCGATCTTCTCGGTCGATCACCGTGGCAAGATCCGCACGGTCGCGGTGCTCCCGCCCGTGAAGGTCAAGGTGACCGCAGAGATGGCCGCAGGTCTCGGCATGCCGGACTGCGTCGTCGGCGCGAAGTTCGCGCTCGACCCGGTGCCGACGGACGTCGAGGTCGGCCCGCGCGGCATGCTCTACGTCTCGACGCTCCCGGGCGGCCCGGAGGACGGTTCGCTCGGCGCGCTCGGCGGCGTGTGGAAGGTCGACCCCCGCACGGGGAAGGTCTCGCAGGTCGCGTCCGGCTTCCTCGGCGCGACGAACCTCGCCGTCGCCCGCGGCGGCGATGTCTACGTCACCGAGATGTTCGGCGGCAAGGTGACGAAGCTCCCCAGGTGGGGCAAGCGCACGACCGTGCTCGAGACCGCGATGCCTGTCGCGGCAGAGATGCGTGGGCAGTCGCTCTACGTGCTCTCCGACCCGTTCGCGACAGGACTCCTGCAGCGGCTGCGAGTGAGGTGATGCAGCGCGTCACCGCGTGAGCGCAGCTCGCGGACGACGACGGCGGCGGTCCCGGGTTCCCGGGGCCGCCGCCGTCCTCTTCTGTTCGTCAGTCCCTGCGGACGCCGAGCGCGAGGCCCACGGCGAGGCACGAGCCGAGCAGCCCGCCCGAGAAGAGCAGCGCGCTGTGCTGAGCGATGGCCTCGCCCATGGCCCAGAAGCCCAGCACGAAGATCGCCATGACGACGACGAAGATGAGGGCGTTCACGGCGACCGGACGGTCGTCCATGTGCGCCTCGGTGGGCTCGGTGTTGAACGTGTCCATCGCTCCTCCAACGGCTCTGGGTGGCGCGTGCGCGCCCTGGTCCGAGACTACCCGGGTTCGGTGCGCGGGACGCTCAGCGTCCGAGCTGCTCGGCGAAGGGGACGACGTCGGCGAAGATGTCGTCGTCCTGGGCCCCCGCGTACGCCGCGACCTTGGCGCCGAGCTCGCGCCCCGCCTTGTCGATCCGGGCCTGGAGCTTGCCGGCGGTGTCGTACGCCGAGCCGGTCGCGCCCCAGTCGTCGGTCGCCGCGAAGACGGCGGTGCCGACGACGTCGGCGTGCAGGTAGGAGAACAGCGGACGCAGCGCGTGCTCGAGGGCGAGCGAGTGCCGCGGCGTGCCTGCGGTCGCACCGAGGAGCACGGGCACGTCGGTGAGCGCCTTGGGGTCGACGACGTCGAAGAACGACTTGAAGAGCCCCGAGTACGACCCGGAGAAGATCGGCGAGACGAGCACGAGGCCGTCGGCCGTGCGGACGCGCTCGAGGACGTCCCCGAGGCGCGGCGACGGGAAGCCCGTGAGCATCATGTCGGTGATGTCGTGCGCCAGGTCGCGCAGCTCGACCGTCTCGGTCTCGACCTGCTGGCCGCGGGCGACGAGCTCGTCGGCGGCCGCGGTGACGAGCCGGTCGGCGAGCAGCCGGGTGGACGAGGGCTGGGAGAGGCCGCCGCTCACGGCGACGAGTCGGCGGGTCATGAGAGGTCCTCCTGCGAGGTGCTGGTGGCGGGGGTGCTGGCGGGGGCGGGGTCGACGTGCGCGCGCAGGACGCCGCAGAGACGCTCGAGCTCGGCGAGCTCGGAGGTGTCGAGCGAACCTGTGATCGCGCGGTCGATCGAGGCGACGTGGCGACGTCCGACGCGCTTCTGGGTCGCGCGTCCTTCCTCGGTGAGCACGACGCGCGTGCCGCGGAGGTCGTCGATGACGGCGTGCCGCTCGACGAGACCGCGGGCGACGAGCCGGTCGACGAGGCGCGACAAGGACGGCTGCGAGAGGAGCACCTCACGGTTGAGCTCCTTGAGCCGGAGGCCGTCGGCGCTGCAGCGCGAGAGCGTGAAGAGCACGTCGTACTCCTTCATGCTCACCTCGTCCCAGACGTCGTCGGCCTCGAGGCGGCGGACGACGGCGACCTGGGCGCGGAAGAGTGCCTCCCACGCCTCGGCCGTCGACGTCGCCCGCCGTCGCGTCGTCGTCGTCATCGTGCGTCCGTGGTCGGCGAGGCGCCCGTGACGTCGTCGGCGTCCGCGTAGACGGTCGAGTCGTGGCCGCCGCCGGCGGCGGCGACACGGCTCGCGTGCGTCGGGGCGTCCGGCACGTCGGCCGGACGGCCGGCGGCGAGCTCCTTGCGGAGGACGGGCACGACCTCTTCGCCGAGCAGGTCGAGCTGCTCGAGGACGGTCTTGAGCGGGAGTCCTGCGTGGTCGATGAGGAAGAGCTGGCGCTGGTAGTCGCCGACGTGGTCGCGCATCGCGGCGTAGCGGTCGATGACCTCCTGCGGCGAGCCGATCGTCAGTGGCGTCTGCTCCGAGAAGTCCTCCATCGAGGGGCCGTGGCCGTAGACGGGGGCGTTGTCGAAGTAGGGCCGGAACTCACGCTTGGCGTCCTGGGAGCTCTTGCGCATGAAGACCTGGCCGCCGAGGCCGACGATCGCCTGGTGCGCCTTGCCGTGGCCGTAGTGCTCGAAGCGGCGGCGGTAGAGCGCGACCATCTGCTTGGTGTGGCTCATGGGCCAGAAGATGTTGTTGTGGAAGAAGCCGTCGCCGTAGTAGGCGGCCTGCTCGGCGATCTCGGGAGTGCGGATCGAGCCGTGCCAGACGAACGGCGCGACACCGTCGAGCGGGCGGGGGACGGACGTGAAGCCCTGGAGCGGGGTGCGGAAGCGTCCCTTCCAGTCGACGACGTCGTTGGTCCACAGCTCGCGGAGCAGCGCGTAGTTCTCGACGGCGAGCTCGACGCCCTGGCGGATGTCCTTGCCGAACCAGGGGTAGACGGGGCCCGTGTTCCCGCGGCCCATCATGAGGTCCATACGGCCGTCGGAGAGGTGCTGGAGGAGCGCGTAGTCCTCGGCGAGGCGGACGGGGTCGTTCGTCGTGATGAGGGTCGTCGACGTCGACAGGAGGATGCGCTCGGTCTGCGCCGCGACGTGGGCGAGGAGGACGGTGGGGTTGGCGGGCGCGGCGAACGGCGGGTTGTGGTGCTCGCCGGTTGCGAAGACGTCGAGGCCGACCTCTTCTGCCTTCTTGGCGATCGCGACCGTCGCCTTGATGCGCTCGTGCTCGGTGGGGGTGCGGCCGGTCGTGGGGTCGGTCGTCACGTCGCCGACGGTGAAGATCCCGAACTGCATCATGGTGTCCTCCTGGGTGCGGCCTGTCGGGCCGGTCGAAAGTTCATGCATCTGCATCTACTTTAGCCTTCAACTATGACGGGTGTCGATGTGTTCCCGCGGGGGAGTGGTGTACGTCACCTGGGGCGGGGCGGGGCCTCGGCTTCTGCGGTTCAGGTCCGGCCGTTGGGGTGGGTGGCGCTTGGCGGCGACGCGCAAGCCGGCGCGGCGCAGGGTGGCGCCACGCAAGACTGCGCCCCGCAAGTTGGTGGCGCACGCCTCGTTGGGGGTATCGCTGCCGAACGTCCACAGGTTGCCCGCCCGCCGAGCGATTCGAATGTCCGTTCGATAGAATGAGAACATGAGCCGCAAACCTCGCTCCCGCCGCCCGCGCCCGTCGCGGTCCGCGGCGCGCCCTGAGCGGGCAGGTTCGGCGCGGTCCGCGGTGCGGCCGGAACCGGCAGGGACGGCATGGCCTGTGGTGCGCCCTGGGTCTGCAGGTTCGGCGCGGCCACACGAGGCTCTCGGATCTCGTGAACGCTGGATCGCCGAGCACGACCGCCTGCTCGAGGCAAAGGCGGCCGCGCTCGCGACGCTCGGCCAGGCCGAGATGATGGAGCGGACTGCCGCGGCCCTCCGGACGCACGCCCTGGCGATCCTCGACAGGCTCGCTGTCGACGAGGTCGAGCACACCGCGGAGCTCACGGGGGCCGCTGCGAGCACCCGTGAGCACGAGCTCGCGCGGCGTTCGCTCGTCGCCGAGGTCGCCACGATGACGACTCAGCCCGAGGCGAGGGTGAGCGGACACTGGTCCCGTGCGGTGACCTGCATGCGGGAGCAGCCGCAGACGGCCGACGCTCTGCTCGCCGCCGAGATCGGGGCCGAGCACGCGAAGGTCCTCGTCGACGAGCTCGAGTGCGTGAGCGCGCGGGTGCGCGAGCACCTGCTGCCGGGGGCGATCGAGAAGGCGCAGACGTGCACGCCTGCGGCGTTGCGACGTTGGATCGTGCGCGCTCGGGAGAGCGTCGACCCGGAGAGCATCGAGCGGCGCCATCGGAGGGCCCGTGCAGGGCGCAACGTCCAGCTCTCGCTCGGCCGCGAAGGGATGGCGACCCTTTCCGCGCATCTGCCCGAGGTCACTGCCGCCGCGATCTACAACCGCTGCACCGACGCGGCCCTCGCGACCCGTGGTGGCGACGACCCCCGGACGCTCAGCCAGCTGCGTGCTGATGCGTTCGCCGCGTACTGCCTCTCCGAGTCGCCCGTGCTCGACGACCTCGTGGTTCGCACGGATGCGCAGCAGGGGACGCTCAGTCTTGGTCCCGATCATCGCCGTGACCTCGACCGTGACTCCGGCAGCGAACCCGACCTCGACCGTGACTCCGGCAGCAAACCCGGCAGCGAACCCGACACCGGCCGCGACTGCAACCGCGACCCCGACAGCAACCCCGTCGGCAACCGCGACCCCGATCGTGGCCGCGACCGCAGCCGCGGGGCGGCCACTCCTCCACCTGACGGGGAGCGTGGGGGTCCACCGCAGTATGCGCTCACCGGACCTTTGACGGTGGGTCGAACGCCGTCGGGCGCCTCCTTCGACGACCGGCGCCTCGACGCTGCGGCGTCGGAGTCGCTCGCCGAGGATGATGCGCTCGTCGCGTCGAGCGCGTGCGACGTCGACATCTGGGGGATCCGTCCCACTGTGATGATCGCGGTCCCGATCGAGGCCGTGCTGCCGGACGAGCTCCGGGAGTCTCGAGTCGGGACGGTCGCCGGCGAACACGTTCCACTAGGCCGCTCGGCGCGGGAGGACGCGGCCAACGCGAGTGCGGCGCGTGAGCGGGGCGAGCGTGAGACCCGGGCGCACGAGCATGGGGCGCAGGTCGTCGGCGGTGGGATGCTCGATGCCGCGACGGCGCGGGAGCTCGTCGCTGCGGCTCCGTCGCTGCGCAGGCTTCTCACGGACAGGGACACGGGCGTCGTGCTCGACGTGTCACGCACGACGTATGCGGTCCCCGCCGACCTCACGGCGTTCCTCCGCCTGCGCGACGAGACCTGTCGGTTCCCCGGCTGTCGTCGGCGTGCCGAACGCTGCGACATCGACCACGTCGAGGCCTGGGCCGAGGGCGGGACGACGCGCGCCCCGAACCTCGCGCATCTCTGCCGTCACCACCATCGGCTCAAGCACGCGACAGGGTGGAAGGTCGAGGTTGTCGAGCCGAAGGCTCGTGACGCGCGCGCAGCCACCGGCGGCGAGCAAGTTCTTCGATGGCGATCGCCAGGAGGGCACCTCACGACGACGTTGGCGGCGCTCGCGGTCCCCGTGATGAGGCCGCTCGCGTCAGAAGGGCAGAGCGGCGCTGGCCCGAGCGGTCCAGACCCGAGCGGTCCGGACTCGAGCAGGTTGGGCTCGAGCGGGTTGGGCTCGAGCGGGTTGGGCTCGAGCGAGTCAGGCCCGAGCGGTCCAGACCCGAGCGGTCCGGACTCGAGCAGGTTGGGTTCGAGCGAGTCAGGCCCGAGCGGTCCGGACCCGAGCGAGTCAGGCCCAGATGCTCCGGATCTCGAGATGCCCGAACTGGACCGCCTCGGGCCTGACATCCCACCGTTCTAGGCCGAGACACCGACGTGTCGCGGACGCGAACGAGCCCTGCCCTCCCGAGGGAGAGCAGGGCTCGTCGGTCTGCGCAGACCGAGGTGTCCGCCGCGTCGCGACGCAGCCGTGGTGCGGCGGCCGTCGCGACGAGTCCGATCAGGCGATCGGCGCCGCCGGCGCGTGCCAGATGCGGTCGAGGTAGTCCTGGATCGACCGGTCGGACGTGAAGAACCCGGTGCGGGCGACGTTGAGGATCGCGGAGCGGGTCCAGGCGTCCTGGTCGGCGTAGGCAACCTCGACGCGGTCCTGGGTGTCGACGTAGGACCGGTAGTCGGCCAGGACCATGAAGCGGTCCTTGTAGAGCAGGTCGGAGATGACGAACTCGAACGCGGTCCGGTCGCCGCCGGAGAACAGGCCCGACGAGATGAGGTCGATCGCGCCGCGGAGGCCGGCATCGACCTCGTAGTACGACGTGGGGTTGTAGCCCCGGTCCTCGAGCGCCTGCACGGCGGGCTCGTCCATGCCGAAGAGGAAGAAGTTCTCGTCGCCGACGAGCTGGCGGATCTCGACGTTGGCGCCGTCGTCCGTCCCGATCGTCAGGGCGCCGTTGAGCGCGAACTTCATGTTGCCCGTGCCCGACGCCTCCTTGCCCGCGAGCGAGATCTGCTCGGAGAGGTCGGCGGCGGGGATGAGGCGCTCGGCGAGGGTGACGTTGTAGTTCGCGGGGAACGCGATGCGCAGGCGACCTTCGAGCTCGGGTGCGGTGTTGACGACCGCGGCCACCCGGTTGATGAGGTGGATGATCTCCTTGGCCATCTTGTAGCCGGGTGCCGCCTTGGCACCGAAGACGACGACGCGCGGCTGCAGGTCGGACGCCTTGACCTCGCCCTTGAGGACGCGGTCGTAGAGCGTGACGACGTGAAGGAGCTTGAGCATCTGACGCTTGTACTCGTGGAGGCGCTTGACCATGACGTCGTAGAGGGCCTCGGCCGGGACCTCGATGCCGTCGCGCTGCGCGAGGAGCGCGGAGAAGTGCTCCTTGTTCGCCTGCTTGATCGCTCGGAACTCGGCGCGGAACGACGCGTCGTCGGCGAACGGCTCGAGCTTGGTGAGCTGCGCGAGGTCGTTCGTCCAGCCGGTGCCGATCGCCTCGTCGAGGAGGCCGGAGAGGCCGGGGTTCGACAGGCGCATGAAGCGACGCGGCGTGACGCCGTTGGTGACGTTCGTGAACTTCTCGGGCCACAGGGCTGAGAAGTCGTCGAGCACCTTGTCCGCGAGGAGCTGCGAGTGCAGCGCGGCGACGCCGTTGACCTTGGTCGAGCCGACGGTCGCGAGGAACGCCATGCGGACGGCGCGCTCGGGGCGCTCCTGGATGATCGACATGCGGCGCACGCGGAGCTCGTCGCCCGGGTACGCCTGGCGCACGAGGCTGAGGAACTCCTCGTTGATCCGGTAGATGATCTCGAGGTGGCGCGGCAGGAGGCGGCCGAGGAGGTCGACGGACCAGACCTCGAGGGCCTCGGGGAGGAGCGTGTGGCACGTGTAGTTGAAGGTGCGACGCGTGATGTCCCACGCGGCGTCCCAGCTGAGGCCGCGCTCGTCGACGAGGATGCGCATGAGCTCGGGCACTGCGATGACGGGGTGGGTGTCGTTGAGCTGGAAGACGACGCGCTCGGGGAGCGTCGCGAGGTCGTCGTCGCGCAGGACGGAGTCGAGGTAGTCGCGGAGCGACGCGGCGACGAAGAAGTACTGCTGCTTGAGGCGCAGCTCCTTGCCCTGGGGCGTCGAGTCCTCGGGGTAGAGGACCTTCGAGATGTTCTCGGCGACGGTCTGGCGGCGGACGGCCGACTCGTAGTCGCCCGAGTTGAAGATCTGCAGGTCGAAGGCGTCGGTTGCCTTCGCGGACCACAGGCGCAGCGTGTTGACGTTGCGAGTCTCGTAGCCGGGGACCATGTAGTTGTAGGGGACCGCGAGGACCTGCTCGGACGGGACCCAGCGGGTGCTGGTGACGCCGGCAGCGTCGGTGTGCTGCTCGGTGTGGCCGCCGAAGCTCACGGTGACGGCGTTCTCGGGCTGCGCGAGCTCCCAGGGGGTGCCCTTGGCGAGCCAGCGGTCGGGCTGCTCGACCTGGCGGCCGTCGACGAACGTCTGGCGGAAGATGCCGTACTCGTAGCGGATGCCGTAGCCGATCGCGGGGATGGACTTCGCGGCGAGGGAGTCGATGAAGCATGCGGCGAGGCGGCCGAGGCCGCCGTTGCCGAGGCCGGGCTCGGTCTCGTAGGCCGTGAGCTCGTCGAGGTCGAGCTCGAGCTCGGCGAGCGCGGTGCGCGCCACGTCGGTGAGGGCGGTGGACAGGAGTGCGTTCTCAAGCTGCGGTCCCATGAGGAACTCGGCCGACAGGTAGGCGACAGTCTTCGCCCGTGCCGCGCGGTGCGCGGCCTGCGTGGCGATCCAGCCGTCGACCATGGCCGAGCGGACGGTCCGCGCGAGCGCCTGGTACAGGTCCTCCGTGCGGGCGTCGACGAGGTCGACCCCCTGCTCGTAACGGAGCTGACGGCAGAACTCGCTCTTGAACGACTCCACGGTCGTGGGGGAGGAGATGAACCTCTCGGTGTTCTCAGTCACGGGTTGCACGCTACCTGTCGGGCGCTTCACTTGCCATGACCTTGGGCCCGTGCTTTGCAAGATGTCGCCCGGTGGGATCGCGACCATCCGGGCACCTCCGGTCCGTCCGACGTGCCAGAAGTCGCAGAATTTCAACGTTCTTGCGGGCTGGCGACACAACGCACCCGCTCGCTACGACCCTGCAACGCGTTCGCGATGTTGCTGAAACGTTGCAGAGTCATGGGATGACACAGTCCCACCCTTCCGCGTGGTTCACCCCGAATCTACGATGGCGTCACGACCCCGATGACGTGGTCGTGCCACGCGACAAGGAGGTGCGGCTCATGCTCACCGCGGTGGTGTCGTGCACGGCCCTCGCGATCGGGGTCGCGTTCGTGGTGTGCGCTGCCCGGGGCCGTGCAGCACAGAGACCGCCCGACCCGTTCCGAGCGCTCGACGTCCAGCTCCGCCTCGCCCGGATCGCCGCCGAGGTCCGTCGGATCGACGTGGACCGGACCATGTTGGCGCGCGCCCACCACCTGCGCGTCGCGCTCGAGGCCTACGACGCGCTCCTCTCGGAGGCCTGCACGCTTGCGGACGGCGCACCCCGGGAGGTCGCGCCGCTCGGCACGACCACGCCCGACGCCGTCCGCCTCGACCGCGAGCTGCTGCTCAGCGCGCGCGGCTGGAGCTGGTGAGCCGCACCGTCACGACACCCAGACCCACGACCCCGACGACGGCGAGCAGGCCGAGCCCAGTCGGCAGGTCGATGTCGACGAACGAGACGAGCGCGATCGAGGGCACGACGACGCCAGCGACCAGGACGGTCGAGCGCAGCGCACGGCCCAGGAGGCGGACGTCGACGCCGACGCCGCGCAGGTCGGAGCGCGAGGCAGCATCCGCGAGGAGCGAGAGGTGCACCGCGAACGGGAGCAGCAGCGCGATGACGGCGGACCGCAGACCCGCGTCGGCGGCCGCGAGCGACAGCCCGACGAAGGCAGCGGCGACCACGGCGGCCCACGAGCCGCCGGGGGCCAGCGACGCGGCCAGCAGGGGGACCACGATGAACCACGCGAGCGGCGAGGGCGAGAGCAGCATGAACGCCCCTGCGAGCGCGACGGCCGACGTGAGCCGCAGCGAGAGCAGAGGAACGGTCCGCACCCCTTCGAGCGAGACGCGCGGCGGACGCGACGGGGCCGGGGTGCCGCGCACGACCCGGAGCACGCGCGTGAACCAGGTGCGAGGGGTGTTCATCGTCGACCTCCCGGGCGGACACGAGCCATCATGCGGAGATGCTGCTCGGGCGACGGCCCGGGCACGGCGCGCTCGGGCGCCGACCAGTCGACGACGGTGATGCCTGCCGCGGCGAGCCGTTCGAGCCGCAATGCCCGCTCGAGCCGCAGGACGCGCCACGCGAGCCCCGTCGCGCCGTCGGGCAGGACGCCGCCGACGGCCGGCAGCATGTCGAAGGCCCACACCTCGTGCCCGCGGGCGACCCACACGAGCGCGGCCTCGGCCGCGTCGTCGTCGAGGAACGTCGAGAGCAGGGCGACGGTCGCGCCGGCCTGCAGCGCGGGGGCGCGGGTCCGGCCGACGCTCCCGTCGTCGGGACGAGCGAGCGCGAGGGCGTGCATGATCCGGCGCAGGTGGCGTTCGCCCGCACCCGGACGGAGCTGGGCGCGGCTGCGGCCGAGGTCGACGAGCCCCACACGGTCCCCGCGGCGCAGGAAGGTCGTCGAGAGAGACGCGGCCGCGGAGCGCGCGAGGTCGAGCGAGCCCGGCCGGTCCGGACGGGGCTCGCCGAAGCCGGTCCATGTCGCGATGTCCTGCGCCATGTCGTCACGCGAGTCGAGGACGACGACGACGTGCGCCTCGGACGTCGCGTGCGTGCGCCGGACGTAGATCTCGTCGAGCTCGGGCGAGCGACGCGCGGTCGCACGCCAGTCGATGCCGCGCATGCGGTCGCCGGGCGCGAAGGGGTGGACGTCGCGCAGGTCGCCTCCCGCGCCGGGACGCCGCGAGCCGTGCGGGCCAGAGAGCCCACGCAGACGCTGCGGCACGGGGACCTCGCCGAGACGGCGGGCCACGGGCAGGACGATCGCGTCGCCCGAGCGGCTCTCGGGCAGGAGGGCGACCGTGTCGAGCGCCTCGCTCCACACGATGCCGTTCGCGGAGTACCCCGGGACGCGACCCGTGCGCGCGAGCGGCAGGGACGCCGTCAGCTCGCGAACGCCGTCGACGGCGACGAGCGCCCCGACGGGGTCGGCTCCGGGGCTCGCGACGCGGACGAGGACCGCCGCGGGCGCTGCCGACGTGAGGACGACGGGTGCGACGAGCCGACGGTCGCCCGCGTCGTCGCGCGTCGTCGGCTCGTCGACGTCGAGCGTGACCGTCGGCAGTCCGCGCCGTGCAAGGACGAGCGTCCCGAGGAGGGCGGCGCCGACGAGCACGACGTCGGCGCGGCTGAGCAGCACCCCGGCGATGCACACCACGATGCCCGGCGCCAGGAGCAGGGCGGCCCCCGACGCGCGACGCGCCTCACCGACGGCCATGCTCAGGCCCGGACGTCGTGACCGGCCGACGACGGCGTCGGCACGGACGCGAGCGCCTGCTCCACGACAGCCGCAGGCGACAGGTCCGTCGCCCACGCCTGCGGCGTGAGCGTGAGACGGTGCGCGAGCGCGGGGACCGCGACGGCCTTGACGTCGTCGGGCGTCACCCACGTGCGGCCGTCGAGCACGGCGAGTCCACGGGCGACGAGCACGAGCGCCTGCGTGCCACGCGGGCTCGCACCGATCTCGACGCCGGGGTGCTGCCGCGTCGCCGCGACGAGCGCGACCGCGTACGCGACGACGTCGGGAGCGACGTCGACGGCCTCCGTGCCGGCCTGCATCGCGAGGAGGGTCGCCGGGTCGACGACCGCCGCGACCGAGACCTCCTCGCGACGGCGCTCGAGACGACGACGGATGATCTCGGCCTCGCCCGCAGCGTCCGGATGGCCGACGGCGAGCCGCAGCATGAAGCGGTCGAGCTGCGCCTCGGGCAGCGGGTACGTGCCCTCGTACTCGACAGGGTTTGACGTCGCGACGACGTGGAACGGGCGCGCGAGCGGGTAGGACACGCCCTCGACGGTCACCTGGCGCTCGGCCATGGCCTCGAGCAGCGCCGACTGCGTCTTGGGGGACGTGCGGTTGATCTCGTCGGCGAGGAACAGGCCCGTGAAGACGGGACCGGGCCGGAACTCGAACTCGCGCGTCGCGGGGTCGTAGACGTTGGAGCCCGTGATGTCGGCGGGCAGGAGGTCCGGGGTGCACTGCAGGCGCCGGAAGTCGAGCCCGAGCGCGGACGCGAGGGAGCGCGACGCGAGCGTCTTGCCGAGACCCGGGACGTCCTCGAAGAGCACGTGGCCGCCCGCGAGGACGGTGGCGAGAGCGAGGCGAAGCGCCGCGCCCATGCCGACGATCGCACCGCCGACGGCGTCGAGGACGTCGGCGCCGAGCCGGGCGACCTCGGTGACGGGCAGCGGGGTCGGCGTGCTGGGCTGGGTCATCGGGGTGCTCCCTCGGGTGGGGTGGGGCGGACATGGGTGCGGGACGAGACTGTCGCCGTGGCGAGGGACGACGGGGACGCCATGCGCTTCCCCGTGGGGTCCAGCGCCTCGAGCGCGCTGAGACAGCGGCCGAGGTCACGCGGACGGGTCTCGGTCGAGGGCGCCGCATCGAGGAGGGTCGCAGCGCCGGCGCCGAGGAGAGCGCGGGCGCGGGCGACGTCGTTTGGGGCGACGACGAGCGGGAAGCCGCCCTCGGCGGCGACCCCGTGGTGGGCGAGGAGGCGAGCCGCGAGGTCACCCACGCGACGCATGGTCCGCGGCGGGACGAGCCCCGACCGCGAACGCATCCCCCAGGCGAGCGCCGAGAGCTCGTCGCGACGCCCCGCGCCCTGGGAGAGGCGTTCGGCGGCGAGGAGCGGGTCCTCCTGCTCGGCGACGACGGCGTGCGAGACGAAGGCATAGAGGAGGGGGAGGAGGGCGAGCGCGATCGCGTGCGTCCACTGGAGGACGAGCAGCCCGACGACGAGGACGACGGCAGAGCCGATGCCCCACAGGACGAGCCGGGGCCGGGACGGGATCCAGCTCATGCGTCGGCTCCGTGCTCGGCGTCGCGCAAGGATCGGAGGATCTTCTCGAGGGCCGCGCGTGCCGTCGCGATGTCCGCTGCGACGACGTCGCCGCTGCCGTAGCGCACGGCCTCGTACGTCCGCAGGAGGGTGGTCGTCGCCGCGCGCGGCGCGTGCGTCGTGTGGAGGACGTCGCGCGTGAGCTCGGCCTGCGTCTGCGCCGCGTCGCGCACGACGCCCTCGCGGGCGACGGCCTCCTCGAGCACGAGCCATGCCCGGACGACCGCGTCCGCGGGGTCGGGCGTGCCGTCGAGCCGGGCGAGGGCCTCGGCGACCGCGTCGGCGACGACCTCGCGCGACGGCATGAGCTGGCCGGGCATGGTGTCGATCGTCACGGGGGCCTCGGGCACGACCTCGGGCCGCCGCGACCACCACGTCCGGATCGCGCGCGCCGCGACGGCGAGGACGAGCGCGAGCACGACGAGCCCGAGGGCGATGATGATCCACAGCACGACGTCTCCCGCGCCCTGCTGCGCATCGGGCGGTTCCGTGGCGGGCGGCGTCGGCGGCTCCGACGCGTCGGACGTCGGCAGCGTGATCGAGAGGTCAGGGTTCCAGCGAAGCTCCCACGGAGCCCAGGCGAGCGCGGCGACGACGAGGCACGCGAGGGAGCCGATCGCGAGGACGGTCGTCGTGCGTGCACGCCGGGACGCGCGGTCCGGGGTCGGCTGCGCTGTCGGTGCGTCGTCGCTGATCATCGGGCTCAGCGTACGGGTCTCAGTGCGAAGCCGGACGCAGCGGCGCGACGCGCGACGCGTGGACGCCCGCAGCGGCGGCGGCGAGGAACGGCCACGGGTCGGCGTCGAGGTCGCGGCCCATGGTCGACATCCGCACGGGCGAGGTGCGCAGCGCGTCGAGCAACGTCGCGTCCGCGGGCACGTCGACGAGCGTGTGACGACCGGCCTCGAGCGCGGGACGTGCGTCGTCGACCGACGCGCGCAACGTGTCGGCTCCGCCCGGGACGGGGACGTCGTCGCTGACGACGGGCACGACGACGTCGGACGGTGCGAGCGCGACCCGGCCGACGGCCGTGAGCGAGTGGTGCGACACGCCGAGGTGCCGGGCGCGCGCGTCCGTCGTCGAGACACGGAGCGCGGCGATGCCCCGGCCGCCGAGCACGGCGGCTGCGTTGAGCGCCTCGCCCGCTGCGACGCCGGAGAAGCCCCAGCGGGTCCCGGTGCCCAGGTTGCCGGGGCCCTGCGCGACGACGACGACGTCCGCGCCGAGCACGACATGGGCGGCAAGCAGGCCTGAGTGGAGGCTCACGGCCTCGAGGTCGCCGCCGTACGCCTGCCCCACCGTGACGGCGGCGTCGAGCCAGCCGGCCTCGCGCAGACCAGCGACGGCACGGGAGAAGGCGAGGGGGAGCGCGCCGCCGTCCGTCATGACGTAGACGGTGCGGGGCGGGCGCGGGCCGGTCCATGCGGCGCGTACGCCAGCGAGCACGGCGGGGAGCGCTGAGTGAAGATCAGCGACGACGACGGGAAGGCCCGCGAGGTCGTCGGCGTCGCGCAGCAGCTCGTGGTGCTCCGACTCCTGCTCGTCGGCGCCGAGCACCATCGTCTGCAGCGGCGAGTAGCGCGCCTTGACGAGGTGGCCGGGACCCGCGGGGGCGTCGGCCGGCAAGGCGTCGGGCAGGGCGACGACGAGCGCGTAACCGCCCGTGCCGAGGCCCCGCTCAAGGGCCGTCGCGTTGAGCAGGACGCGGTCGCCGACCTGCGGCGACCCGACGAGATCGACGTACGCGAGCGCCCGGACCTCGGCGCCCGAGGCCGTCCGGACCGTCGCCTCGCACGCCCCCGGCCACGACCGACCGAGCGACACCACCGAACCCTCGCGCCAACTGATCACGCGGACACGCTACCGGGCGCTACGGTTGATCTCGATGTCCACGCGCACCCGGGCCGACGAACGGCTCCTCAACCTAGTCATCGCCCTCGTCAACTCCGGGCACGGGCTGACGCGCGCCCAGATCCGGGCCGGCGTCGAGGGTTACGGCGACGCGGCGAGCGACGGCGCGTTCGAGAAGCTCTTCGAGCGCGACAAGGCGACGCTGCGTGAGCTCGGCTTCCCGTTGGGCACGACCGACGACACCTACCAGGACTCGATCCGCTACTGGCTCGACATGCAGTCCTACGACATGCCGCCCCTGCACCTCACGGCCTCCCAGCTCGGGGTGCTCTCGGTCGCTGCCCAGCTGTGGCGCGACGGCGCGCTCGGGTCGGAGTCCCGCCGGGCCGTGACGAAGCTCCGCGCGCTCGGTGACCCGGACGTCGACGCGCAGGGGCTCGGCGCGCTCGCGCTGCGCGTCGGTGCCGCGGGCGACGCGTACGGCCCGCTCGTCGACGCGATCGACACGCGCACCGCGGTGACCTTCAGGTACCGCGCAGCGAGCACGGGGCAGGTCGCCCACCGTACGGTCGAGCCGTGGCGGCTCGCCGTGCGTCGCGGCGGCTGGTATCTCCTCGCGCACGACCGGGACCGCGACGCGGCGCGCGCGTTCCGGCTCTCACGCATCGACGGCACGGTGAACGTCGTCGGCGAAGCAGCCGCGTTCACGATCCCTGAGGACGTCGACGTCGACGGGATGCTCGGACTGCGCGGCGCACAGGTCGAGGCGTTCCTCGCGATCACGCCGGGTCGCGCGGCCGCGCTGCGCGCGCAGGGCCGCCCCTCCGAGGCGACCGAGGCGTGCGGCTGCGCGGAGGGACGCGACCTCGTGGACCTCACGCTCGACGACCTCGAGCAGGGCGCCCGGCTCGTCGCCGCGTACGGCGACGCCGTCGTCGTCCTCGAGCCCGACGAGCTGCGCGCCGCCGTCGAGCGGCGGCTGCGCGCCGCCGCCGCGATCCGGCTCGGCGTGACGGGACCCGGAGCCGCCCTGCCCGACGAGGAGGCCGACCGTGGCTGAGACCGCACCCGACCGGCTCGTCCGGCTGCTCGGCCTGCTCGCGTTCCTGGGGCGCGACGACGTCGCCGAGACCGGCTACGCCTCGTGGCGGCTCGAGGAGCTCGCCGAGCGCTTCGAGGTGACGCCCCGCAAGATCCTCCAGGACATCAACCTGCTCTTCGTCGCAGGCCTGCCCGGGCACGGTCCCGAGGACCTCATCGACTTCGACCTCGACGAGGAGGACGGCTACGTCGCGCTGCGCGAGCCGCACGGCATGGCACGGCCCCTGCGGCTCAGCACCCGTGAGGCCGTCGCGCTCGTCGCGGCGCTGCGCACGCTCGCCGCGAACCTCGACCCGGATCTCCAGCCGCGCGAGGCGGCCGAGGTCGCCTCGACGCTCGAGGTGCTCACCGCAGCGGCCGGCGAGGCCGCGAGCACGGCCGCGCTCGTCGACGTCGACCTGGGCGCCGCGGCACCCGTCGCGGTGCGGGCCGCGCTCGTGCGCGCGCTCGACGAGAAGCGGCGCCTGCGCCTGCGCTACGTCTCCGCGTCCGACGTCGTCTCGGAGCGTGACGTCGACCCCGTGCGCCTCGCGACCGAGGACTCCCACGGCTACCTCGTCGCGTTCTGCCTGCGCGAGCAGGCGGGCCGCAGCTTCCGCATCGACCGCATCCTCGAGGCCACGGTGCTCGACGACACCTCGTCGCCCCACGACGAGCTCTCCGAGGTGCCGACCTTCCGTCCCGCCCCGGGCGACGGCGCCGTCCTCGCGACGCTCGCCCTCGCGAGCCCCGCCCGGTGGATCGCCGAGTCCGTGCCCGTCGAGGAGGTGCGCGAGCTCACCGACGGCGCGTTCGAGATCGACCTCGTCGTCCGCGACACCGGCTGGTTCGTGCGGCTCGTCCTCGAGGAGGCCGAGAACGTCCTCGCGATCGCGCCCGCCGAGCTCCACGCAGCCGTCACGGGCGCCGCGACCGCGGCCCTCGAGGCGTACGACGGATAGCCTGAGACCGTGTGGTTCTGGATCTGGACGGCCCTCGTGCTCGGCGCCCTCGGCGCGGGCTTCCTCAGGTGGCGCCACGTGTGGCGGCACGGCAAGGGCTTCCTGCGTGAGCTCGGCGCGTCGTCGGAACGCCTCGGCGACGTGCTCGGCGAGGCCACCGCACGCACCGACGCCCGGCTCGACGCGATGGAACCCGTCCACGTCACCGTGGGCGAGGACCCCGCGCACCTGCGTCAGGCCATCGAGGAACGCCGCGCACGCGCCCGTGCGCACCGCGTGCGGCCCCGGCCCGAGGTCTGGGAGCGCTGGGCACAGGTCTGGCGCTGAACGGACGCGCGTCGTCCGCGGCCCGCACCCGGCCTAGGATGGGTGCACCTTCCGACGTCTGGAGAACGACCCCATGTTCCTCAAGGACCACCCGCTCGCCATCGTGGTCATCCTGCTGCTCATCCTCCTGCTCTTCGGATCGAGCAAGCTGCCCGACCTCGCGCGCAACCTCGGCCGCTCGATGCGCATCGTCAAGAAGGAGGTCCGCGAGATGCGGGCCGACGACGACACCGCGGCTCCGTCCGCGCCGACGACCCCGCAGACGCCGGCCGACCAGGCCGGGGACGACGCCCCCAAGGCCTGACGCGTGCCACGCACCGGCCGCCCGCGCGACGGGCGGATGCCCTTGCGCGCCCATCTCGTCGAGGCGCGCAACCGTGTCGTCCTCGCCGGGCTCGGGATCCTCGTCGGTGCGGTCGCAGGCTGGTTCCTCTACCCGCACGTCTTCGACCTCCTGCAGGCGCCGATCCTCGAGGTCGCCGCGAAGGAGAACCGCACGGTCGCCCTGAACTTCTCGGGCGCCTTCACGGCGATCGACATGCAGATCAGGCTGTCGGTGTGGATCGGGCTCATCATCTCGAGCCCGTGGTGGCTCTACCAGGCGTGGGCGTTCGTCGTCCCGGGCCTCAACCGGCGTGAGAAGTGGGGGACCGCGGCGTTCGTCGCGTCCGGCGTCCCCCTGTTCCTCGCGGGTGCGGCGCTCGCGTGGTGGGTGCTGCCGCGCGCCGTCGTCATCCTCGTGACGTTCGTCCCCGAAGGGGCGACGAACCTCCAGGACGCGCAGTCGTACCTCACGTTCGTCTCGCAGTTCATCCTCGCGTTCGGGCTCGTCTTCCTGCTGCCGGTCGTCATGGTCGCGCTCGACCTCGTCGGGCTCGTGCGGGGACGGACGTGGCTCAAGGGCTGGCGCTGGGCGATCATCCTCGCGTTCACGTTCTCCGCGATGATGACGCCGACGCCCGATCTCCTGACGATGTTCCTCATGACCGTCCCGATCCTCGTGCTCTACGCCGCGGCCGTCGGGATCGCGATGCTCCATGACCGCCGCGTCGACCGTCGACGCGCCCTCGCCGAGGAGGCCGACGGCCTGTGACCACCCCTCAGGGCCCGCTGGGTCTCGTCGTCAACCCCACGTCGGGCCGCGGCCGAGGCGCACGCGCAGGAGAGCGTGCGCGCGAGCTGCTCGAGGCCGCGGGCCACGAGGTCGTCGAGCTGTCGGGGGAGACGCTGCTCGATGCCGTGCACCGCGCCCGTCAGGGCGTGTCCGACGGGCTGCGCGCGCTCGTCGTCGTCGGGGGCGACGGCATGGTGCACCTCGGCTTCAACGCGGTCGCGACGACGCGCACGCCGCTCGGGATCGTCGCGGTCGGTTCGGGCAACGACTACGCGCGCGCCGCGGGCCTGCCGCTGCACAAGGTCGACGTAGCCGTGCGGGTGATTCTCGACGCGCTCGCCGCGGGCCGCACGCGACCCGTCGACGCGGCGCACGTCGCGCAGCCGCGCTCCCTCGACGGGCGGTGGTTCGCCGGCGTCCTCTCGGCGGGTCTCGACGCGGCCGTCAACGCGCGCGCCAACCGGCTGACGTTCCCGCGCGGGCACCTCAAGTACCTGCGCGCGGTCGTCGGAGAGCTCGGGGCGTTCCTGCCGTTCGGCTACCGCGTGCGCGCTGACCACCCGGACGGCTCCAGCTCCGAGTGGCTCTCCGCGGGAACGCTCGTCGCGGTCGCGAACTCCCCGATGTTCGGCGGTGGCCTGCTGGTCGCGCCCGACGCGAGCATCGACGACGGTGAGCTCGACCTCGTGACGGCGGGGCCATTGCGTCGGATGCAGACCGTCGGGATCTTCCCGCGCCTGTACCGGGGCACGCACGTCACGCACCCAGCAGTGACGATCTCTCGGGCGACGGCCGTCACGGTCGAACCCTCGGACCTCGGCCGTACCCCGCCCGTCGCGATGGCGGACGGCGAGGAGATCGGACCGCTTCCTCTGCGCGTCGAGATCCACCGTGGAGCGGTGGCGCTCCTCGTCTGACGCGCCGCCTACGCTGGGTGCATGAGCAGCACGGAGGACCTCTCGCCCGCCGAGCGCTACGCGCTCTCCCGCGTCAGTGCCGCCGAGGCGGCCTCGGCCTTCGGCCGCTTCCGCGCCCAGCTCGGTTTCGAGCTCGACGACTTCCAGGTCGAGGCGTGCCGGGCCCTCGAAGCAGGGCAGGGCGTGCTCGTCGCGGCGCCGACGGGCGCCGGCAAGACGGTCGTCGGCGAGTTCGCGGTGCACCTCGCGCTCGAGCAGGGCCGCAAGGCGTTCTACACGACGCCCATCAAGGCGTTGTCGAACCAGAAGTACACCGACCTCGCCAAGCGTCACGGCGCCGATCGCGTCGGCCTGCTCACGGGCGACGTCTCGATCAACGGCGACGCGGACGTCGTCGTCATGACGACCGAGGTCCTGCGCAACATGCTCTACGCGGGCTCGCCCGCGCTTGCCCGTCTCGGGCACGTCGTCATGGACGAGGTCCACTACCTCGCCGACCGCTTCCGCGGGCCGGTGTGGGAGGAGGTCATCATCCACCTGCCGCGGGACGTCCAGGTGACGTCGCTGTCCGCGACGGTGTCGAACGCCGAGGAGTTCGGCGACTGGCTCGCAACCGTGCGTGGCGAGATGGCCGTCGTCGTCTCCGAGCGTCGGCCCGTGCCGCTGTGGCAGCACGTCATGCTGCGCGGACGGCCCTCGGAGGACGAGCCGCGACGCGGGCGTCGCGCGGACATCCTCGACCTCTACGCGGGGCACGTCGACCCGACCGACCCCGGCGTCAACCCGCCCATCAACCCCGACCTCGCACAGGCGATGCGTCGCCTCGAACCGGGACCCGGGCCGCGGCGCGGACGCGGCCGGCCCGAGCCGCGCAGGCGCGGGCCGCACGGCGGCCGCCAGGTGTCGCGCGCTGCCGCCGTCGACACGCTCGACGGCGCGGGCCTCCTGCCCGCGATCCACTTCATCTTCTCGCGTGCAGGGTGCGAGGCGGCGCTCGCGCAGTGCCTCGGCCTCGGCATAGCGCTGACGTCCCGCGAGGAGGAGGTGCGCATCCGCCACCTCGTGCACGAGCGGTGCGCCGACCTGCCGGCCGAGGACCTCGGCATCCTCGCCTACGCGTCGTGGGTCGAGGGGCTCTCGCGCGGGATCGCGACGCACCACGCGGGCATGCTGCCGCTGTTCAAGCAGACGGTCGAGGAGCTCTTCGCGGCGGGACTGCTCAAGGTCGTCTTCGCGACGGAGACGCTCGCGCTCGGCATCAACATGCCCGCGCGCACCGTCGTCCTCGAGAAGCTCGTCAAGTGGGACGGGCGCGGGCACGCGGACCTCACGCCGGGGGAGTACACCCAGCTCACGGGGCGCGCCGGCCGCCGCGGCATCGACGTCGAGGGCCACGCAGTCGTGCTCGACCACCCCGGTCTCGACCCCGTCGTCCTCGCGGGCCTCGCCTCGCGCCGCACGTACCCGCTGCGCTCGAGCTTCCGCCCGACGTACAACATGGCGGTCAACCTCGTCGGGACTGTCGGGCGTGCCCGCACGCGCGAGGTCCTCGAGACGAGCTTCGCGCAGTTCCAGGCGGACCGCGGGGCCGTCGGCCTCGCGACGCAGGCGCGTCAGCAGTCCGAGGCGCTCGACGGCTACGCGGCGGCCATGGTGTGCGATCTCGGCGACTTCGCCGAGTACGCGCGCCTGCGCCAGCGTGTCGCGCAGCGCGAGGGCGACCTCCGCAAGGCCGGCGCGGGCGCGCGCCGCCGGGCCGTGCTCGAGTCCCTCGGCGCGCTGCGACGCGGCGATGTCGTCAGCGTCGGCCAGGGGCGCCGCGCGGCGCACGCCGTCGTCGTCGCGGGCCCGAGCCCCGAGCGCTTCGGACCCGGCCAGCCCATCGTCCTCACGGAGCAGGGCAAGGTGCGGCGCATCGACTCGGCGGACCTCCTCGGCCCCCTCGAGGTCGTCGGGCAGGTGGGTGTGCCGAAGGCGTTCGACGAGCGTCGGCCTGGGGACCGCCGCGACCTCGCGTCGTCGCTGCGCTCCGTCGTGGCCGGGCTCGACGCAGCACCGTCGCGCACCGAGAAGGCCCGTTCAGCAGCGGCTGACGACGCCGAGCTCGAGGCCCTGCGCCGGGCGCTGCGGGCGCACCCGTGCCACCGCTGCCCGGACCGCGAGCAGCACGCCCGCTGGGCCGAGAGGCACGCACGCCTCACGAAGGACCATGCTGCGCTCGTCCGGCGGATCTCGGGGCGCACGGGCACGATCGCGCGGCAGTTCGACCGCGTGTGCGAGATGCTCGTAGACCTCGGCTACCTCGCGCCGGCCGGTGACGGCACGTCCGACCTGCGCGTGACGACGCACGGACGCACGCTCAAGCAGATCTACGCGGAGAACGACCTGCTCGTCGCCGAGTGCCTGCGCCACGGTGCGTGGGCGGAGCTCGACGCACCAGGGCTCGCGGCGGTCGTCACGGCCGTCGTCCACGAGCCGCGGGGCGAGGAGATCGGCGAGCCGCGCGTGCCCGGCGGTCCCGACGGGCGCCTCGCGGTCGCGCTCGACGCGACCGTGCGGGCCTGGTCGCGGCTCGAGGACCTCGAGACCGCGCACCGGCTCGACGCGACGCCGCCGCCGTCGATGCAGCTCGTCGAGGCGGTCCACCGCTGGGCCGCGGGCCGCAGCCTCGAGCACGTGCTGCGTGGCACCGACCTTGCGGCGGGTGACTTCGTGCGGATCTGCAAGCAGGTCGTCGACGTGCTCGACCAGCTGACGGTCGGAGCGTCCGACGCCCGCACCCAGAAGGTCGCTCGGCAGGCGGTCGACGCGGTGCGGCGTGGTGTCGTGGCTCACGCCGGGGTCTGACCTGGCCTGCCGGTGCGGGTCGACCGCCCGACGTGGCATATCGTCAGGACGTGAGCTCGATCCTCTTCCGCAACGGCGTGGTGCACTCGCCCGCCGATCCCTTCGCCGAGGCGGTGCTCGTCGAGGACGGTGTCGTCGCCTGGCTCGGTGCCGAGGACACGGCCGACGGCTTCGCCAAGCGGGCTGACCGTGTCGTCGACCTCGACGGCGCGCTCGTCGCCCCCGGCTTCGTCGACTCCCACGTGCACCTGCTGCGCACTGGCGAGGTCCTCGACGGCCTCGATGTCGGCACCGCGACGTCGGCCGACGACCTCACGCGGCGCGCGGCAGCGCGCGCCGCGGCGACCGAAGGGCCCGTCGTCGGGCACGGCTGGGACGAGTCCCGGTGGGACGAGCGCACCGCGCCGTCGCGTGCTGCGCTCGACGCGGCCGCGGGGGAGCGGGAGATCGCGCTCGTGCGCGCCGACCAGCACTCGAGCCTCGTCTCGACCGCGCTCGCCGCGCGTCTCGGCCTCGTCGACCTCGCCGGCTGGAGCCACGACGGACCGGTCACCGGCGCCGCGCACGCGGCCGTCTCGACCTATCTCGGCGAGCTCGCCGCGAGCCGCCACACCGAGCTCACGAACCTCGCCCTGAGCTCTGCCGCTCAGCGCGGCATCGTCGCGGTCCACGAGATGTCGCTGCCAGGCATGGACTCGCGTGCCGGCCTCGCCGACCTGCTCGCCCGCACGGCGGACGCGTCGTCGGGCCTGCCGCTCGTCGTCGGCTACCGCGGCGAGCTGTGCGAGACGACGACGGACGTCCAGGTGCTCCTCGACGCGATCCCCGGTCTCACGGGGGTCGGCGGCGACCTCGCTGTCGACGGCTCCCTCGGCTCGCGCACCGCCGCGCTCGGCGCGCCGTACGCGGACGACCCCGACGGCGGCACGGGCACCCTGCACCTCACGGCGGAGCAGATCACGACGCACGTCCTCGCCGCGACGCGCGCTGGCGTCCAGGCCGGCTTCCACGCGATCGGCGACCGCGCGCTCCAGGAGGTGCTGCTCGGCCTCGAGACCGCGGCCGACCTCGAGGGCCTCGCCGCGATCCGCGCCCGGGGCCACCGCGTCGAGCATGCGCTCATGGTCGGCGCCCCCGCGCTCGCCGCGCTCGTCCTGCTCGGCCTGCGCCTCTCGGTCCAGCCCGCGTTCGACACGCGGTGGGGAGGCCCGTCGGGCATGTACGCGTCGCGCCTCGGCGCGACGCGCGCCGCCGACACGAACCCGCTCGCGGACCTCGCCGGGGCGGGCGTCCCGCTCGCGCTCGGCTCCGACACGCCCGTCACGCCGTTCGACCCGTGGGGAGCCGTCGCCGGGGCGCTGCTGCTGAGCTCCGCCGACCAGCGGATCTCGGCCCGCGCAGCGTTCCGCGCGCACACACGCGGCGGCTGGCGGCTCGCGAACCTCGACCACACGGGAGCCGGCGAGATCCGCCTCGGCGCGCCCGCGCACCTCGCGGTGTGGCGCACCGAGCACCTCGCCGTCCAGGGCCCGCAGACTCCTGGCACGTCGTGGAGCACCGACGCACGTGCCGGGACGCCGCTCCTGCCCGCGCTCGGGCCCGTCGAGCCCGAGCCGACCTGCCACATGACGCTGCGCGACGGCATCGTGCTCCACGAACGATGGTGACGGCGCGCACGGCCGGTCGCAGCCGGGCGACGACACCGACTCGCCCGACGGCTCGTCCTGCTGAGCAGGCCGAGGCTCGCCGCATCCCTGGCCTGGTCCTCGGTGCGTTCGCCGCTCTCGGCGGCTGGGTGACGAACCTCGGCTTCCCCGACACCGACGTGTGGTGGCTCGCGATCGTCGGTCTCGCGATGCTCGCCGTGACGCTCCACGCGACCGGCACGCACGGACGCGCCGCGTGGCGATCGGCGGGACTCGGCTTCCTCTGGGGGGTCGCCTTCTTCCTCCCGCACATCCAGTGGGCCGACGTCTCGGTCGGCGCAGTGCCGTGGGTCGCGCTGTCGGTCGTCCAGGCCGGCATGGTCGCGCTCGCCGCGGGCGCGTACTCGTGGGCCCGTCGCGCGTCGTGGCTCGCGAGGCGCGAATGGTTGCAGCCCGTCGCGCTCGCCGTCGTGTGGACCGGGGTCGAGCTCCTGCGCTCGTACTACCCGTTCGGCGGGTTCCCGTGGGGGCGCATCGCGTTCTCGCAGGCAGGGTCCCCGCTCGGTCGGCTCGCGTGGCTCGGCGGCGTGCCGCTCGTCTCCGCCGCGACGGTGCTCGTCGCGGGAATGCTCGCCTTCGGCGTCGTCCGCCTCGTCCAGCTGCGGCTCATGGGCCCTGCGGGCGCCGTCATCGCCGCGGCGGCCGTCACGGCGTCGGGCATGTTCGTGCCCGTCGCGACGCGCGCCGAGGCCGGCACGCTGCGCGTCGGCGCCGTCCAGGGCAACGTCGGCGAGCCCGGCGAGGGCTCGTTCGCGCACCGCCTCGAGGTGACCGGCAACCACGTCGCGGGCACGCTCGCGGTCGTCGAGCGCGCCGGGGCCGAGGGGCTCGACCTTGTCGTGTGGCCCGAGAACGCGTCGGACGTCGACCCGCGCATCGACGAGCAGGGGCGTGCGCTCATCGACGAGGCCGTCACGGCTGCCGGCGTGCCTCTGCTCTTCGGCACGCAGGAGTACGTCGAGGGCGGCCGCTACAACCAGTCGGTCCTGTGGCTCCCGGGCGAAGGCCCGACGCACGTCTACGCGAAGCGCGTCCCCGCCGCGTTCGCCGAGTACATCCCGTGGCGGTCGCTGTTCGAGAAGCTCTCCGACAAGGTCGCGCTCGTCACGACGGACATGATCGCCGGCACCGAGGTCGGTGCGGTCCCGGTCCCCGTCGCCCGGCTCGACCGTGACGTCGTCGTCGCGCCGATCATCTGCTTCGAGGTCGCGTACGACCACATCGCGCGCAGCGCGGTGCGCGAGGGCGCCGAGGTGATCTTCGTCCAGACGAACAACTCGAACTTCGGCTACACGGCCGAGTCGACCCAGCAGCTCGCCATGACGCGCCTGCGCGCGATCGAGGCGGGTCGGGCCGCGATCCAGATCTCGACGGTCGGCGTGAGCGCGGTCGTCGACCCGGCCGGCCGGGTGCTCGAGCGCACGGGCCTGTTCACCGCCGAGCAGCTGCTCGCGGACATGCCGCTGCGGACGTCGACGACCCCCGCGGTGCTCCTCGGCAGCTGGGTCGAGCTTCTCCTCGCCGTCGGCGCGTCGTCCCTCGTCGGAGTTGGTATCGTCTCCGGTGCTCGATCCCGTTCACGAAGGAAGTGACGATGTCCGCCAATGACGGCGCACGACCCGGGGATGCTCCGCGCACCCTCGTCGTCGTCCCCACGTACAACGAGTCCCTCACGCTGCCTGGCACCGTCGGAAGACTGCGCGCGGCGGCGCCGTGGGCCGACGTCCTCGTCGTCGACGACGGCAGCCCCGACGGAACCGGACGGCTCGCCGAGGAGATGGGCGAGGCCGATCCGGCCATCCACGTCCTGCACCGCGAGGGGAAGCAGGGGCTCGGCACCGCGTACGTCGCTGGCTTCGGATGGGCGCTCGAGCGGGGCTACGAGATCATCTGCGAGATGGACGCTGACGGCTCGCACCGTCCCGAGCAGATGCCGGACCTCCTCGCGCGGATCTCGGCGGACCCGCGTGTCGATCTCGTCATCGGGTCGCGCTGGGTCCCGGGCGGCGAGGTCGAGAACTGGCCGCTGCACCGCGAGGTCCTCTCGCGCGGTGCCAACCTCTACACGCGCGTCATGCTCGGCATGCCCGTCGGCGACGCGACCGCCGGCTTCCGTGCGTTCCGTGCCGAGATGCTCGAGAAGCTCGACCTGCCGTCGGTCTCGTCGCAGGGCTACTGCTTCCAGGTCGACATGACGCGCCGCGTCGTCGAGGCCGGCGGCAAGGTCGCCGAGGTGCCGATCACGTTCGTCGAGCGTGAGGCCGGCGTGTCGAAGATGAGCCGCAACATCATCGTCGAGGCGCTCGGCAAGGTGACCGTGTGGGGCGTGCAGAAGCGCGGGCGTCAGCTCCGCGGGCTGCTCCCGGGGGGTTCGACGGGCGCGTCCGCGCGCTGAGCCGGCCGATCCGACGCAGAAGGGGCCCCGACCAGATCTGGTCGGGGCCCCTTCTGCGTTCCGGGCGGACGCTCGTCGCGTCTGCCCGGAACGATGTTCGACTCAGGCGGAGCGGCGGAGCTTGCCCGCGCGCAGGAGTCCGAGGCGCTCGTCGAGCAGCTCTTCGAGCTCCGAGATGGTGCGGCGCTCGAGCAGCATGTCCCAGTGGGTGCGGACGGGCTTGGTCGCCTTGGGCTCGGGCCGGTCCGCGTCCCGCAGGAGCGCGGTCTCGCCGCAACGGCACTCCCACTCGACCGGGACCTCAGCCTCGGTCGAGAACGGGAGGATGATCGTGTGACCGTTGGGGCAGTCGTAGTGCGCCTGGAACCGCGGGGCGAAGTCGACGCCCTCGTCGTTCTCCATGCTCTTGGCGCCGATGCTCATTCCACGCAGCGACCGGTCGGCCATGTCGTCCTCCAAAGGGCTGTTGTGCAGCGGGTGTGTCCAGACGGGTCAACGCCATGACGTCCGCGGACGTTCCCGATGGCCGTGAAGGTCCCGTGAAACGCGTGCGAGATGTCGGGGTGCTGACGTCGCCGGTGTCGCTCCGGCTCGTCGGGCGGGGCTGGGACGCCGCGCGGGGCGGCGGTGCTAAGGGAGGGTCCGCCCGAGGGCGGTCCCGGCCAGGCGGGTGCACGGGACGTTTCGTCGTGTCTCACGAATTGTGCCGTGGAAAACCGCGCCGGACCAGAGGAGACTCTATCTCGGATCGTTCCAGGACGGGGCGAGGCCCGCAGGTGACGATGCTCACCAGAGGGTGCCCTCGGACCTCGGACGACGTGTCAGGATGTTCCGACGGTCTCGACGAGGGGAAGACGATGGAACCGAGCCAGCACGCGGCGGACGCGCACGACCTCATCCGGGTGAGGGGAGCGCGGGAGAACAACCTCAAGGACGTCTCCGTCGACATCCCCAAGCGTCGCCTCACCGTGTTCACCGGCGTCTCGGGCTCGGGGAAGAGCTCGCTCGTCTTCGACACGGTCGCGGCGGAGTCGCAGCGCATGATCAACGAGACCTACTCGGCTTTCCTCCAGGGCTTCATGCCCACGCTTGCGCGGCCCGAGGTCGACCACCTCGAGGGCCTGACGACCGCGATCATCGTCGACCAGGAACGACTCGGCGCGAACCCGCGCTCGACGGTCGGCACCGTGACCGACGTCAACGCGCTGCTCCGCATCCTCTTCTCCCGGCTCGGCGTGCCGCACGTCGGCGGTCCGAACGCCTACTCGTTCAACGTCCCGACGGTGCACGCGAGCGGCGCGATGACCGTCGACAAGCCCAACGCGAAGGCGGTGCGGACGACGTTCACGCAGACGGGCGGCATGTGCCCGCGCTGCGAGGGCCGCGGCCGGGTCAACGACATCGACCTCGACGAGATCGTCGACCCCGAGCTCTCGCTGCTCGGCGGGGCGATCAAGGTCCCTGGGTACACAGCTGACGGCTGGTACGTGAAGATCTACACCGAGTCGGGCATGCTCGACGGCGACAAGCCGATCAAGGACTACACCGAGCGCGAACGCCACGACCTCCTCTACAAGGAGCCCGTGAAGATCAAGGTCGGCGGGACGAACTTCACCTACGAAGGACTCATCCCCAAGATCAGCAAGTCGCTGCTCTCCAAGGACCCCGAGGCGATGCAGCCCCACGTGCGGGCGTTCGTCGACCGTGCCGTGACGTTCCAGACGTGCCCGGACTGTGCGGGGACGCGCCTCACGGAGGCCGCGCGCGGCTCGAAGGTCGCGGGACGTTCCATCGCGGACGTCTGCGCCATGCAGATCACCGACGTCCTCGCGTGGGCGCAGGCGATCGACGACCCGGGCGTCGCGCCGCTCGTCACGGGCCTGCGCGAGGTGCTGGGCCACTTCGTCGAGATCGGCCTCGGCTACCTCTCGCTCGACCGCTCCTCGGGGACGCTCTCGGGCGGGGAGGCGCAGCGCACCAAGCTCGTCCGCCACCTCGGCTCGGCGCTCACGGACGTCACGTACGTGTTCGACGAGCCGTCGGTGGGTCTGCACCCGCACGACGTGCAGCGGATGAACGCGCTGCTCGAACAGCTCCGCGACAAGGGCAACACCGTGCTCGTCGTCGAGCACAAGCCCGAGACGATCGCGATCGCCGACCACGTCGTCGACCTCGGGCCCGGTGCGGGCACCGCCGGCGGCACGATCACCTTCGAGGGGACGGTCGCCGAGCTGCGTGCGTCGGACACACGGACGGGCCAGCACCTCGCGTACCGCGCGTCCGTCAAGGACGAGGTCCGCACGCCCACGGGCGCGCTCGAGATCCGCGGAGCGGCGACGCACAACCTCCAGGACGTCGACGTCGACGTGCCGCTCGGCGTCCTCACCGTCGTCACGGGCGTCGCGGGCTCGGGCAAGAGCTCGCTCGTCCACGGCTCGGTGTCGAAGCGCGACGGCGTCGTCGTCGTCGACCAGGGCGCCATCAAGGGCTCGCGGCGCTCGAACCCCGCGACGTACACGGGTCTCCTCGAGCCCGTGCGCAAGGCCTTCGCCAAGGCGAACGACGTCAAGCCCGCGCTCTTCTCCGCGAACTCCGAGGGTGCGTGCCCCGCGTGCAACGGTGCCGGTGTCATCTACACCGACCTCGGCATGATGGCTGGCGTCTCGACGACGTGCATGGAGTGCGAGGGCAAGCGGTTCCAGGCCGACGTCCTCGACTACCGGCTCGGCGGGCTCAACATCGCCGAGGTGCTCGCGCTCCCCGCCTCCGAGGCGGCCGCGTACTTCGGTGCGAAGGACTCGCGCGTGCCCGCGGCTCGCACGATCGCCGAGCGACTCGTCGATGTCGGCCTCGGCTACGTGACGCTCGGGCAGCCGCTCACGACGCTCTCCGGCGGGGAGCGGCAGCGGCTCAAGCTCGCGACGCACCTGGGGGAGACCGGCGGGATTATCGTGCTCGACGAGCCGACGAGCGGCCTGCACCTCGCCGACGTCGCCCAGCTCCTCGCGCTGCTCGACCGGCTCGTCGACTCGGGCCGGACCGTCATCGTCGTCGAGCACCACCAGGCCGTCATGGCGCACGCCGACCACCTCATCGACCTCGGCCCCGGCGCCGGGCACGACGGCGGCCGCATCGTCTTCGAGGGGACGCCCGCCGAGCTCGTCGCGCAGCGCACGACCCTCACGGGCGAGCACCTTGCGAGGTACGTGGGCGCGTAGCGCGTCTTCGGCGGCTCTGAACGATTCGGCGACGTGCACGACCTCGGCGTTCAGCGGCCGTGCAGCACGACGAGCCGTGACGTCGCGCGGGTCATCGCGACGTAGCGGTCGACGGCACCTGTGACGCCGCTGCCGAGCGCGTCGTCGTGGAGGACGACGAGGTCGAACTCGAGCCCTTTCGCCTCGACGGCTGACAGCGACCGCACGTGCGGGCCGTCAGGGACGGAGGGGTCACCGATGACGGCCGCCAGGCCGCCCGGTGACTCCTCGAGCCACTCGCGAAGAATCTCGTCGAGCGCCGTGCGCGGTGCGTGCAGGACCGGCACACCCGAGCGGCGGACAGCCGTCGGGACGTCCGCGTCGGGCAGGACGGCGCGGATGACGGGCGCGGCCTCCTCGAGGACCTCGGCAGGCGTGCGGTAGCCGACCGTGAGGGTCTGCACCCGGACGTTGGGCAGGCCCGCACGTCCGAGACGCTCGGCCCACGTGCCCTCGAACCCGTCGCGCGCCTGGGCACGATCGCCGACGACCGTGACCGACCGTGACGGGCACCGCCGCAGCACCATGAGCCATGCAGCGTCCGAGAGGTCTTGGGCCTCGTCGACGACGACGTGCGCGAACGGCCCGTCGAGCGAGCCCGAGTCGACCTCGTCGTCTCTGTCGAGCAGCGTGTCCGCGAGATCGGGGTGGACGAGCTGCGCCATGAGGCCCTCGCCGCCGTCGTCGGACGCGCGGAGCTCGGCGGCGACCTCGGCACGAACCCGGCGCTCCTCCTCACGCTCGGCATCCGAGCGCGAGGCGCGGGCAGCCTCGCCGACGAGGGCGCGGGCCACGTCGAGCAGCGGGAGGTCCGCGAGCGTCCACGCGGCGCTCGCGTCCCGCCGCAGGGCGGCTCGCTCGTCGGCCGTGAGCCACGGTGCGCAGTAGCGGAGGTAGGCGGGGACGGCCCAGAGGTCCGCGACGACCTCGGGCGGGTCGAGGAGCGGCCACACGCGACGCACCTGCCGGCGGAACGCCGGGTCGTGCGCGATCGCTGCGGCGAGGTTGTCGGAGGACGCGGGCGCGTGCGGCTCCTGGTGGCGAGCCGCGACGAGCGCCAGCTCGCGCACTAGGTCGTCGACGGCGAGGTTGTGGGGGAGTCCGGGCTCGAGGGCGTCGACGGCGTCGGCCCAGTCGTCGGCCGTGAGCGTGAACGCTCCGATCGACGTCTCGACGTCGATGCCGTCGGCGGGAGCCTCCTCGGAGAAGCGCACGGCGGCCTCGACCGCGCGGACCATGGCACCCGAACCCTTGAGCCGCGCGACGACAGGATCGGCCTCGGGCATCGCGGTTGCGCCCTCAGGGACGAGGTCCCGCAACGTGCAGGTCGCGACGCCCTCGTCACCCAGGCCGGGCAGGACGTCCGCGACGTAGCCGAGGTACCGCTCCGACGGACCGAGGACGAGCACCCCGCCGCGGCCGCCGCCGACACGCGGGTCGGCGTGCAGCAGGTAGGACGCGCGGTGCAGCGCGACGACGGTCTTGCCGGTGCCCGGACCGCCGTCGACGACGAGTGCACCGCGCGCGTCCGCGCGGATCGCCGCGTCCTGGTCGGACTGGATCGTCGCAAGGACGTCCCGCATGCGGTCTGTGCGTTCACCCGCGAGCGAGGCGACGAACTGCGACTCGTCGTCGGGCGCGAGACCGTCGGTCGGTGCTGCAGGGTCGAGAATCTCGTCCCAGAAGCCGCTGAGCCGGCCCGCGGTCCACCGGAAGCGGCGACGGCTCGCCACGCCGAGAGGTTCCGCGCGCGTCGCGGCGAAGAACGGCGCGGCGGCCGGCGTGCGCCAGTCGACGAGCAGGCGCGTCCCGTCCTCGTCCGCGAGACCCGTACGCCCGACGTAGACGGGTGCGCCGCCGTCCGACGGGACGAAACGCCCGAGGCAGAGGTCGACGCGCAGCAGCGCAAGCTGCGTCGTGCGGCTCGCGAGACGCCGCGCGGCCTGGTCACGCTCGACGGCAGCGCGCCCGGCGCGCGCCTGGGTCGTCCGGGCGTCGGCGAGGCGAGCCTCGTGCGTCGCGAGCATCGTGTCGAGGGCGTGCGCGATGGACGCGAGGTGGCGGGCGTCGGATCCGATGAGCGCTTCCGTCGCGCGCGCACCCAGCCGCGCGTCGTCGAGGACGTCGTCGAGGTGTGTGTCGAGGCCGGACGTCGTGGTGAAGTCAGAGGTCTTGGGGGAGTCGGAGGTGTGCGACGTGCGGGGCGTAGTGGGCATGGGGAGGCTCCGTCCGAGGTCGCGCGGGGCCGGACGTCCCGTCCTCCGCGTGGCCTGAGCGAGTGATTCTGCGCCCTGCCGGGGGCCTTGCGGCAAGCCCCGGGTCGTGGCATAACGTAGAGAGTGAGGGGAGCGGATGGCCCCCGACCTCAATTCATCCCATCTTTTTCGACTCGCCGCGACGGGCTGTATCAGTGGTGCCATCGGGTCCGAGGGCGGATCGGATGCGGAAAGTCGGGCCGCCGGGGCTAGCGGCTCGAGCGCGTGGCTGCGTGCGCAAGGTGGCGTGCGCACGAACCGTCGGAGCATCTGATCGTCGACGATCCAGGGCTGGCGGCTCAGAAGCTGGTCGCGAACCCGTCGGCCGCAGAGGCGCGGCTCGACGGCAGCGCGGTTCAGCCAGCAACGGCGATGGCGCGCGCTGCGCCCGTAGCTTCATCAGGGGCAGGACCCTGAGGCCGGCAGGCCCCTCCGCGGACACCCTGCCCGTTCGCCGATAAGGTACAGGTTGTAGGGCGTCGGAGACGCGTGTAGCGTAGACATCAACGAACCTCGCTCGTGGTTGTGACGGGCGGGCTTCCAGTCGCCCCCGGTGTGCTGCGTCAACAGCCCCGGGGGCGCGCCCTTTGATAGAGCCGGAAACCCTGGCTATGTCAGAAGGGCGCGGAGCCCGTGTCGGGCGTCGGCCCGAGGGAGTCATACGCCGAGGCCGGAGCACCCGACGCCACGAGCGCGGGGTCCTCCCGCCGCGTCGGACGACGCAGCGACCCGGAAACCCGGCGCAGCGAGACGGCAACCTCACGAGCGCGGAGCTCGATGCGGGAGCGCTTGTCCCCGGTCGTCTTGTCCTGCCACTCCGACTGGATCGTCTCGCCCACGACCATCACGCGGTCACCCTTGCGCAGGGTCTCCACAGCGTTCTTCGCCATGTCCTCGCCCCAGGCGGTGACCGGCCAGAAGATCGTAGGGTGCTCGACGTACTCGCCCGCAGCGTTGCGGTAGCCGGAGTTCTCCGCCACGGTGAACGACAGCAGCGTGTGACCGGACGGGGTGACCCGGAGTTCCGGGTCAGACGTGAGGTTGCCCATCACGTGAATGTTGGTAGGCATCATGCCCTCTTCTCATGTTGTGGCCGCGTCAACGGCGTTGGGCACAATGATGCACATGAACCGCTACCACGTCAACACACAACACGCACGTGCGCGGAGCACTCACCTCACCGGCTCCGCGATGGTCGAGCTCACAGACTGGCTCAGCGAGCCGATGAACCTACGCATGCCGCCGCTCGACGCCTACCGCGCCGCCCACGACCACTACGCCCGTGCCGCCGTGCTCGCGCTGGGCAACAACGACCTTCGCGGAGCGCTCCGAGCCTCCGAGCAGTCACTAGAGGCCCTACGGCTCGCGGAGCGCGAGGCCGAGCGCGAGGCCCGTAGGGCTCGGCTCGGGACCGTTGGGTAACGCTCCGTACTGAGTCAAGAGGCCCGCTCCGCGGGCCGCGGTGGCCGGGTCGAGCGGACCCCTCACCTCCGCGCAGCGTCGAGCCGTGCGGGCGGCTCGCTCCGCTTGCAGCCGCTCCGCGCGGCACGACGTCGCGCGGGAGGGGCGCAGGTGGACGCGCACGAGCTCCGAGCAACCCCGGAGAACGCCGAAGGCCCCGCACCAGCGCAGGTGCGGGGCCGACGAGCGCTGAAAGGCCGGCAAGAAGGACGACGGAACCGCATAGCCGGCCCCCGTACGCGAGACAAGGGCGTCCCGACAATCCGCAGCATCTTGCGTCCCGCCGAGGTGCTTTGCTCGTGCCCGACTCGAGGTCACGAGGACGTCAGTACCTGCGCAACGAACAGCCCGAGGGGGAGTACGACGAGCAGGACGAAGATCGCAAGGTTGCCGCGCTTGTACCGCTTGACGAGCCGCCGCAGCCGCGCGTTCTCATCCTCGAGCTCGAAGACACGTTGAGCGGTCGCAGGGTCCGGGGGAGTACCGAAAGGAACGTAGCTCATGCCCCTGCATCGGCCAGACGCTGACCGACCTTGAGGCCCGCAACGTGCCGCGCCCACCCGTCCACAGCAGCCGGTGTCGCGCCGCACGAGCAGCGCACCCGGTCCCGATAGACACTCGCCTCCGGGAACCACTCGAACGTCATACGCTCGACCTCGACGTGCCCGACCGGCTCGACGACGAAGAGTGTTCCCTGCCCCTCGTAAATGAACATTCCACGCACCACCAATCTTCCAGAAGTCTTTATGGGTAGACTTGACATAGGGCGGTCAAGCGTGCATCAGGCGACGAGCCATAACGATTCCGTAACGCAACCTGCGATCGGCACGTGCGGAGGCAGGTCCGGGTGATCGGGGACCACGAGCCGCGCCCAACCAGCCGACGCCGGGACGTCGGCCCACGACGGCAGCGCATCGAGCACCGCGACGTGGTGAGCCTGTGCAGCGCGGACGTCGCGCATCGAGCGACCCCAGCTGCGCGAGGCGACCCACGTCCGGAAGCCCGGACGCTTCTGGAACACCGCGACGTCCTGCATCTCGCCAACCGTGGGCCACGTCGTGCTCCGTCGTCGCCGCGTCACCGTGGAAGGCCACACGACCCCGGAGCGGTCGTCGGCCGACTTCGCTACGTACTTCGCCACGTAGCCCGCGTGGCCCGGTTCGAGGCGTTGCACGTCCACCGAGTGCCCGAAACCGTGCTTGATCGCCAGCCGTCGCACGTCGGAGACCCGCACCCGGAGCGGTCGCCCGTCGTCGCGCCGGAGCATCACGTGGAAGTGCAGCGCGCCGCGCTGTTGGGCCTCCGTACCCCGGAAGTAGGCCAGGTGCGAGATCTCGCGCTTGTACGTCTTGGTGTCGAGCGTCCCGGAGTACTTGTCCAGCACGTCACGCTCCGCGACGACGTACTCATGAGCGCCGATCGAACGCCCGAGGTCCCGCAGGAAACGGTTCCAGCGAGCGACCGCCGTCGCGTTCCACGACATGAGCTCGACGCCACCCTCAGGCGTGCACGGGCACGGAGCTCCGTTGCGCTGGAAGTGCTGGGAGTCGCCCGGAGCCGTCAGCGTCAGAAACAAGCCCCGGACACCCGTGACCATGCCGGACCCGGCGACCCTGCCGACCCGCGCACGGTACGCCGCAGCGCACGCCACGCACTTGCTAGCCCGCGAGGTCTGACACCTCGCGCCGACACTCTCGCCGCACTCGCGGCAGGTGAGCCGGACGGGCGCCGAGCACCCGGAGACAGTGGGACCGTCCCAGGTGCCCGACGCCGCCCAGCGATGAGCACATGCGCTCACCGCTACCCCTTTCGTTGTGACCCGCGTCAACGGGTGTGGAGGTGGGGGAGTCTTGGCCTCGCTACGTAGCCTCGATGACCTCGCCCTCTTCGACCAGTGCCCGAAGGTCCTCCGCGTCCCCATCGACGTCGGAATCCTGCTCAAGGAGCGCGCGCGGACCCTGAATCCACTCCGCGCCGTCGAGGCCCGCAGCCTCACGAGCTGCGACCGCCCGAGCACCCTCAGCCACCACGATGTTCACCTGATTGGTGGCCGTCGCCCCGGCCATAGCCGCAGCCGTCGCACGAGCCTCAGCACGCGCATACGCCGCCGCGAACGCGGACGCCTTGCCCGAGTGCCGCCCGTGCCACCACACCGCCGCCAGCGACGCAGCAAACGCCAGCCCGAGCACCCCAGCGACCGGCTCGTTACCGGGGCCGAAGTCGGCGTGCTGAAACCCTGCAAACGCCCACGACGCGCAGATGATCGCGATAAACAGCCAGTGCATCACGCACCCCCCACCGCGACGCCACCAGCGACCTCGGCACGCTTGGCCGCGTCCCGCTCACGACGAGCGCGCTCCGTCTTGCTCGTCTCCGCGTACGTGTCCTTCTCCGCGTTGACATGCGCCGCCGTCGTCAGCCGCTCGAACGTGTTGTACGCGTTCGCGACCTCACGGGAGAAGATGCGCCGACGTGTCGTCATGAGCTTCTTATCGTTGCGGAAGAACTCCGGCTCGTACGACTTCGCGGAGAACACCACCGGGTGCCCGTCCCACTCGAACCACGCCGTGCACAGCCACATCCACGAGGACACGTCACGGATGATCCGATCCACCCGGCCTTCATGCTGCGCACACCACAGCAGATCCCACCCGTTCTTGCGTGTCTGCGAGAGCATCGCGAGCCACGACGGCGGCAGCTTGAGCGACATGCGCGCCGGGAACCACAGGTGCGCCTCGTCAATGACGATCACGCCCGGAGGCAGGTCGAGCAGTTGGTCCGGCGAGAACGTGTAGCAGTTCTCAAAGTTGATCGGGTAGTTGGCAAAGATCGTCCGCCCACGCTTCGCGAGCTCGATAGCCCGCGCCGTCAGCGTGTAGGACTTCCCCGAGCCGGGACGGCCCACGTAGCCCTCAATCATCAAGCACCACCTTGTGGATGAGCGCGGCACCGAATACCACCCAGGGGAAAGACGCCAGGGCAAGGACAATCCCCACCCAGGTCGGCCACTGAATGACGCCCTGCAAGACGAGCAGACTGACAGCAACAGGAGTGATCACGACACAGAAAGCGAGGGCAATTCCGGTAATCCAGAACGTGACCTCTAGAGCCTCGACAAAGTCTCTCTTAGTCACGGACGCCACCGCCCCAGGAACGGCCCGCAGACGAACAGGAGCATCGTCCAGGCCGCGAGCCACGACGCAACGTGTTCCATGAGTCTCTTCCCTTCATCACGTAGAGCCAGAAGTCGATACGTCCGCGGACCATCCAGTCCGCCAGCCGCGCCCGCATCACGTCGCCTTCAGCGGCAGCACCGAGTACACGAACACGACGCCGCGCCACGCCAGCAGCGCGACCTTCAGCCCGAGCACGAGCGCGAGACAGATACCCAGCACCCGCACCGGGAAGTAGCCGTTGCCAGCCGACGCCATGGACCCCACCGACGCCGACGACTGCGAAAACGCCTCCGTCGGCGGAGTCCACGAGGGGATCAGGTCGAGCACGAGCGTGAAGCTCGAGGCCATGAGAGCGATCAGCGCGTCCAGGATCATCAGTCGCCCGTTCCCGCGTCGCGACCGCCGATAGCAGCCGTGAGCATGTGCCAGACGCCAAACACCGTTGCGCCCACGATCCCGGCCACCGCGACGCCGTACAGAGCGGTCAGCGGAGCCGACTGTGGGGGAGTGCACGGAATCGTGAGCCTGCCCTGCTTCCACGGGTCGAACTCCGCAAGCGGCTGCGAGCAGCCCCCATCCCAACCGGTCTTGAAGCCGTTGATCGTCGCCGTCGCGGGAGCAACGAGCGTGAACGGTGGCTTGGTGTCCAACGTCGTCTTAACCTTGCTCACCTGCGTAGCGATGTTGGCCTTGTCCGGCACAAACACCTCCTTGAGCGCGCACGA
Organism: Sanguibacter sp. HDW7; assembly: GCF_011300875.1. Classification (NCBI taxonomy): domain Bacteria; kingdom Bacillati; phylum Actinomycetota; class Actinomycetes; order Micrococcales; family Sanguibacteraceae; genus Sanguibacter; species Sanguibacter sp. HDW7. Next base: position 1,665,710 of record NZ_CP049862.1, read on the forward strand.
CGTGCCCTTGTACACCCACCAGCCCGAGAACAGGCCGCCGGCGGTGAACTTCGGCGGGCAGTTCGGGTCGAAGTCCTCAACGCCTGGACTTCCTCCCGGCCCCGGCGCGCTTCCGTCGTCCGGCTGCTCCTCGAGCTCCGGGTCTGGAACGTCACCCGTCACCGGGTCCCCGTACGGCACACCAAGGTCACGGTTGAACGTCGGCCCGTACAGGTAGCACTCCGTAAGCGGCACCTTCTTCGACCCGTAATAGCACTGGTAGTTCGTCTCGCGGTCGGGGTCCTTGGTCCAATCCACGCACAGCTCAGGGGACAGGAAGCACGACACCTCCGTGCCGGTCTTCTTCACCTTGAGGTCGAGCAGGCACGTCCCATCGGCGCACTCGGGGTAGTTCTGGAAGAAGTCCTCAGTCTCCTGTGGCAGAGACCATTCGTAGACGACCTCCGTACCCACGCCCTCGGTAACCTGGGACACCGTGAGCGTCTGCACCTGACCGAACGCGCACGACGCCTGGGGAGCGCCGGGAATCCGATCGTCAGCTTCCCGATACCAGACCGACTGGGCCTGACCACCAGGCCCCTGCGTGCACGTCCACTCAGTCAGCCAGTGACGCCGCGCATTGCCCTCGACACCCGGAGTCCAGTCCTTGTGCCCCTCCGGGACCCAGATAATCGGATCCATCGTCCACGCCGTCGAGGTATTCCGCCAGACCCAATGGTCGAACTTGTAGGTGCCGCTTCCGGTGACGTCTCGCTCGACTCGACCCTGATGCACCCCGTTGCACTGGAGCGAGCCGCTGAACGATGTGTAGCCTCCGAAGTCCACTTCCTGCCCGTCACTCCGCGTACCCTTCGCGCCGTTCTGAGTTGACACAGTGCCGTAATTCGGAGAGCACTCGAACCCCCCAATGCTCCACAGGAAATCCATCTCGACAGCGCCCTGCGCCTGGAACTCCGGCACGACGGGCGGCAGGGGATCGACCCGCACCGTAAAGGACTCAGGACGGTACGTCCCCGGATCATTCGCGACGACAGTCCGCGTGTTCCCGTTCGGGAAACCAGCCGGGACGCCCTCCCCAAGGTCCTGGTTAGGCACGTAGCCCTCAACGCCAGCCAGACCGCAATCTGAGTCCGCGAAAGCCGTAGCAACGTCACACATGAAGCTACCGGTCGTCGGGAGGCCAACCAGACCCGCGATACCCGTCCCGACTGCAACCCCAATTTCAGCAGTGCCAACGACCGCCGCACCAACGGCGGCGGCATTCCCCACCTTCATGAACACGTTCTTGGCAGTCCCGCCAGGGCTCGTGACCTTCGACAGGCCCCGCGAATCCGTCACCGTGACCACGCCGGATTTCGCAACCGAAGCAGGAGCGAGAGCAGACGTCGCCCCAGGCTTCTTCGAGTAAGAGTCCCGGTACCAGTCGTACATATCAGCGTCGGAGATATCGAAAGCGGAGACGCCCCGAGACTTCATCATCTCGGTCATGCCCTCGATATAGACGCCCTTGTCCGCAGCTCCGCGCACATTCATCTGCGAAAGCAGCTTCTTCACCTGCGCCTGCGTCTGCTGCTCCGCAAGGTCAACAGCACCCAGGCGTGTCGCGTAGTAGTACTCGCGCGACACCGCCGACGACGGCAGCGCCGACTTAATCGGCAACCACGACGGCGGCTTAAGCGCCGACGCGACCGGCGCAGCCGAGGCCGGGGGAGCAGCAGCGCCCACCACCACGAACGACGCGACGATGAACACAGCACCTACACCGGCCAACCGCCGACCGACACCACGCATCAGACGTAGCATCATCCCTACCTACCTTTCCCAGTAGTGAAGCGGCCCGCCTCCCGGACAGGGGAGGCGGGCCGCTGTTCTCACGCCTTCGACGCGCCCTTGCGCAGGTACTTGATGCCGAGGCCGATCACCGCGCCGAGGATGACGAGGCCGAAGAGCGCCGGGACGAGCACCCCGGTGACGGTCGACTGGAGCTCACCGAACTGCGTGGTGATGATCGCCCCGATACCCGAGGTGTCCTCGGCGGCGAAGAGAGCAGCGTTCATGTTGCACCTACTTTTCCCAGGTCAAAGACCTGATAGCGAGGCCGAGCAGACGCCCGACCATCCCAACCGCGAGACCGGTTGTCATCGCGGAGACCATGAGCTCGACGGCTTCCATCAGTCGAGCGATTCACCAGCAGCAGCGCGCGGAGCCGACCGCAGCCACGACGCCGCGAGCTCTACGAGCGCCAGGAGCCCGAGCAGAGCCACGAGCGGGCCGACGAGGGCCGGGAAGAAGTCACCCACCGCCGCTCACCTCCGCCACAGCATCAGCACCAGCGCCCACAGACCCATCACCGTCAGCCCCAACCCAAGGACGACCGAAGCCCGCAGAGCCGCCAGCTCCGCCAGAATCGCGGGACCGGACGACGCGGGGTCGTCCCAGCACGCAGGCGACACCAGCGGCGCAGAGTCCCACCACCCCCGCGACGATCCAGACGACGCCGAGTCCGGGGACGGGCACGGCGTAGTCGAAGGAGCGGACGATGTTTCCGACGACGGTACGGAGGACCCACCCGACCCCTCCGAGTCCGAGGGCGGTTCCGAGCCCGACGAGGACGACGAGCCGGACCCACTCGGCTCGGGTTCGGGAGTAGACGACGCGACCGCTGCGACGCTCAGCCACGGCTGAACACCCACCGCAGTCGCCGCAGGAGCCGCCCATAGCGCAGCGCCAGCCAGAACGCCGCACAGAGCGACGCGGTACGCCAGAGTCCGGGATCGTCCCACATCACGCCTCCGGCCAGCGAGCAAAGAACGTGTGCGGTCGGACGCACACGTGCTCGTCGCCCAGCGCCGTCACGATCACCTGACCGGCGAACTCCCGCGCCCAGGTGGACAGCAGCTCTTGGAGGTTCAGCGCCGACCGACCGGCGACCGGCCACACGAGCTCAAGACCGGAGCCGTCCTGCACGATGAGCACCAGCGCAGCGCCCGCGAGATTCTCCGACGACTTCGACAGCGACAGCCACGCCTCGATGACGCCCGCAGCCTCCGCCAGCGGGTCCGACATGGCCGCGACCTTGGCCGACGCCCACGTGCGGCACGTGAAGCACGTGTCGAACGTGTCGTGCACCCGCTCGCAGCGATGCGCCGCCCAGCGATCCGCAACCGCCGTCCGCGCGTCGTGCCGCATCGCTTCCTTGACCGCCGCGACGGCCCAAGCCGGGGCGCTCACGACGCAACTCCGAGACCGAACGTCTCAGCGCTTGGAACCGGCTTGACGCCGATAAGGTACATTATGTCAAACTAGCGGAGCGCGCCGCTCCCCAGGGCTCTCTCAGCCCGTGATCCGGCGCACGGCCTCGACCACCTCGTCGACATCGCGCTCCTCGTCGTCGAGCGCACGGTGGATCGTCAGTCCCTCGATGAGCGCGTCGACCGTGCGAGCCGTCGCCGGGTCGAAGTGCCGTCCGAGCGACACCTGCGACCGCCGCATCCACGCCGAGGTGATCGTCCTGAACCGCGGCTCCCGGGCGGCCAGCGTGTAGAGCTCGTGCGAGAGGACGAGGCTGCGCTCGTCCTGGAAGATGTCGTGCACGATGAGCGCGACGACGGCCTCCCGCGCGGCCTGCGGCCCGTCTGCCCCCGCGAGCCGGGCGTCGAAGGCCTCGCTCGCCGCCGTCGCGAAGCGCTCGAAGGCCGCGTGCAGCAGGTCGTCGAGCCCGTCGAAGTAGTACGTGGTCGCACCGAGCGGCACGTCGGCCGCCGCGGCGACCTTGCGGTGTGACGTCCCTGCGACGCCGGAGCGCGCGATGACCTCGAGGCAGGCGTCGACGATGCGGTCGCGCCGGTCGGGGTCGTTGCGCCTCCCCCGTCGTGAACCGCTCGCGCGCGTCTGCTGGGAGTCGGATGTCGTCGTCACGAGCACCGAGGCTATCCCGACTTGCGGCCCCGGTCCAAGATGTGTGTACGATCGTACACGTCCACCGCGGGAGTCCCGCGTCCCCCGCACCTGAGGTCTGCCGTGTACTCCCTCCTGCTCGCCATCATCTACGTCGCGTTCGTCAGCCTCGGCCTCCCGGACTCGCTCGTCGGCGCCGGTTGGCCCGCGATGCACGGCGACCTCGGCGTCCCCGTCGCCGCCGCAGGCGTTCTCACGATGATCATCGCCGGCGGGACGATCGCGTCGAGCCTCCTGTCCGCGCGTCTGACCAGCCGCTTCGGCACGGGCCTCGTCACGGCCGCGAGCGTTGCGACGACCGCAGCGGCCCTCGTCGGCTTCGCGACCTCGGACAGCTTCTGGATGCTCTGCATCTGGGCCGTGCCGTACGGCCTCGGCGCGGGCGCGGTCGACGCGGCGCTCAACAACTACGTCGCCCTGCACTACGCCGCGCGCCACATGAACTGGCTCCACAGCTTCTGGGGCGTCGGCGCGTCGATCAGCCCGTTCATTATGAGCCACGCCCTCGCCTCGGAGCTCGGCTGGACCGGGGCGTACAGCATCGTCGGCGTCATCCAGATCTCGCTCGCGGTCGTCCTCTTCGCATCGTTGCCGTTGTGGTCGCGCGCCACGGCCACCGCCGCGCAGGCTGAGGCGGCAGATGCGCCCTCCCCCACCGTCGACGAGCCCGTCAGCGGTCACGTCCCGCTCAAGGTGGCGCTGCGCATCCCGGGTGTCCTGTTCGTCCTCGTCGCGTTCTTCGCCTACTGCGGCCTCGAGTCCACCGCGATCCTCTGGTCGGCAACCTACCTCGTCGGCGAGCACGCGGTGACCCCTGCCACGGCGGCGGCCTTCGCATCCTTCTTCCTGCTCGGCATCACCGGCGGTCGGTTCCTCGCCGGAATCGTCGCCGACCGCATCGGCGACGTGGCGCTCATCCGGGGCGGCTTCCTCATGGTCGGTGCGGGCGCGCTCCTCGTGGCGCTCCCCCTGTCGACCCCCGTGCTCGCGCTCACGGGTCTCGTCGTCGCCGGCCTCGGCTGCGCCCCCATCTACCCCGCGATCATCCACTCGACCCCGACGAGCTTCGGGCGTGAGAGCTCCCACGCGATCATCGGCATCCAGATGGCTGCCGCATACACCGGATCGACGATCGTCCCGCCGCTCTTCGGCGTCCTCTCGACGTGGCTGGGGCAGTGGCTCTTCCCCGTCTTCCTCCTCCTGCTCGTCGTGCTGGGGCTAGTCATGTCCGAGCGGCTCAACCGGCTCGTCGCCCGCCGGGTCTGACGAGGTCGGAGCCCGCCCTGGCCGTAGCGGTCCGACCTGCGACCTGGGAGCGCGCTGGGTGCGCGCTGGGCCTGCCGGGGTGAACGACGGACGGCTACAGTGGCGCTGTGCCCCTGAGTGAGAAGATGCGCCGCGTCCTGGTCCGCTCCGGCGCGGTCGCCGTCGCCACGCCTTTCGCGCTCGCCGGTGCTCTCGTGGTCGCCGACGCGGTAAAGATCTACCGCCACGGCCGCGCGCCGGCCGACTTCCCGCACCTTCCCCCGCTCGACGCCGAGATCGGCGCGACGCGCTCGACCGTCTTCACGTACGGCGAGGATCTCTTCGCCTCGATGCTCGACGCGATCCGCGGAGCCACACGCACAGTGCTCCTCGAGTCCTACATCTGGAAGGGTGACGAGCTCGGCGAGCAGTTCAAGGAGGCGCTCGTCGATGCCGCGCGCCGCGGTGTCGACGTCTACGTCATCTACGACGGCTTCGCGAACATGGTCGTGCCGCGCTCGTTCTACGACCTGCCCGCGCCCATCCACGTGCTGCGCTTCCCGTTCATCCACCCGAAGACGTTCACGTTCAACATCCGCCACCTCGGCAGGGACCACCGGAAGATCCTCGTCGTCGACGACGAGGTCGGCTTCGTCGGCGGGTTCAACATCGGTTCGCTCTACGCGACCGAGTGGCGCGACACGCATCTGCGGCTCGTCGGCCCGGCTGTGTGGGACCTGCGCAACGCGTTCGTCGACTTCTGGAACACCAAGCGCAAGGCGCACCACCCGATCCTCGCCGACCCGGGCTCTGACGTCTGGGACCCGCACGTGCGCCCCGCGCGCAACGTCCCGTCGGACATGCTCTTCCCCATCCGCGGCATCTACCTCCAGGCGATCGACCGTGCGCGGCGGAACATCTACATCACGCAGGCATACTTCATCCCCGACGAGGAGCTTCTCGCCGGGCTTCTCGCGGCCGCCCGGCGCGGCGTCGATGTGAGGATCATCGTGCCGGCCGCGTCCAACCACGTCGTCACGGACTGGCTCTCGCGGGGCTTCTACACGTCCCTGCTCTCGGGCGGCGTGACGATCTGGATGTACGAGCGCGCCATGGTCCACGCGAAGACCGCGACGATCGACGGAGAATGGACGACGATCGGCACCGCGAACATCGACCGGCTCAGCCTCACGGGCAACTACGAGATCAACCTCGAGATCTACGACCGCGACGTCGCCGGGCAGATGGAGCGCGTCTTCGCGACCGATCTCTCGAACTGCCACGAGCTCACGCTCGACGAGTGGGCCACGAGGCCCTGGTACTCACGCCTCGGCGAGCGGATCCTCGCTCCCCTGCGGCCGCTCCTCTAGCACCGCTCCCCCGGTGCTGCGCGCCGGGTGCCAGACGCATGACGAAGGCCCCGCCGGTGGCGGGGCCTTCGTCCTACGTGATCTCAGGAGTTGCGGGCCGCGTCGGCGGCCTCCTCCTCGGGGCGCGGAGGGATCGTCTCGTCGTCCTCGAGGAGCGGGACCTCGTCGAACTCAGGGTGCTCCGCGCGCAGCCGCGCGGCCACCTCGTGAGGGTCGTGCGCGGCGGTGCTCATGGTGTCAGCCGACGTTCCGTGCCCGGCGGCGTGCCGCAAGCTCGTCGACGGGCGACGGAGCCTGCTCGTCGTCCGTGAGCCGCTCCGTCGGAAGCTCGGCGAGCGTGCCCTCGACCTCGCGCCACACGCGTCCGACGGCGATGCCGAAGACGCCCTGGCCGCCCTGGACGAGGTCGATGACCTCGTCGGCGCTCGTGCACTCGTAGACGGACGCGCCGTCGCTCATGAGCGTGATCTGCGCGAGGTCCTCGACACCGCGCTCACGCAGGTGGCCGACGGCCGTGCGGATCTGCTGGAGCGAGACGCCCGTGTCGAGAAGGCGCTTGACGACCTTGAGGACGAGGATGTCGCGGAAGCTGTAGAGGCGGTGCGTGCCCGAGCCGGTCGCGGGACGCACGGTCGGCTCGACGAGGCCTGTGCGGGCCCAGTAGTCGAGCTGGCGGTACGTGATGCCGGCGGCGCGGCACGCGGTCGGGCCGCGGAAGCCCGTCGCGGGGTCGGACTCGGCGAGGTCCTCGCCGAAGAGGAGGCCCTGCGACGCGACGATCGCGCGTGCTGGTCCGTCGTTCGTCTCTCCGGTGACGCTCACTGTGCCTCCTGAAGGGCGGGGTCAGGATCCCGTCGCAGGCGCCGGGCTCGTTGTCTACCGCTACGCTACGTTCCGCCCCAGGCACCGTCAACGACATCGGGTTCAACACGCTTTCGGCGTGTCGCACCTTCAACCCTGACCTTCAACCACAACTTGAGGGTGAGGCTCCCGGAATGTGTCAGCCCAGGTCGAGGCGCGCGACCGACTGCCGCAGCATCGCTGCGTGCAGCTGCGTGAAGGACTCCCCCAGCTCGACAGCGGAGGCCTCAGCACGCGCCTTCGCGTTTCGCCCGAGCTTGGCCCGCGAGGGTGCCACGACCTGCTCGACGAGCCCGACCTCCCGGTCCACGGCCGTCCGCAGCGCACGCAGGTGTCGCGGCTCGACGCCGTGCTCCGCAAGAGCCGACGCGTGCAGCACGATCTGGCGCGCCCACGCGTCGAACCCGCCCCGGTCGTCGAGGCGCACGATGCCACCCTCGACGAGCGCGACGACGAACGACTCCTCGACACCGAGGTCCGTAGCGAGCGACGCTGCGGTCTCGCGGTCCGCCGCACGCAGGGGCGCGTAGACCACGCCCTCCTGCACGGCGTGCGGACCCGTCGACGCGTCGGCCAGGCCAGCGTCGAGCTCGGCGAGCTGCTCCTTGATGACACGCAGCGGCAGGTACGCGTCACGCTGCTGCGCGAGCGCATACCGCAGCCGCTCGACGTGGGCCCGCGAGTACTGGCGGTAGCCCGCCGGCGTCCGCACCGGCTCGACCAGGCCCTGCTCCTCGAGGAAGCGCAGCTTCGAGTGGGTCAGCGCCGGGAACTCGGCCTTGAGCGCCGCGAGGACGTCCGAGATCCGCATCGTCGCGGTCGTCGGGACACCCGCAGGCCAGGAACGCACGAGGTCGAGCCGAGGCGCCTCGCCGACGACCGGCTCGGACGGCTGCGGCTGCTGCCGCGGCGTCACGCAGGGGCCCCGGGCTGCTGGCGGCTCGGGAAGTAGACCATGCGGAACTTGCCGATCTGCACCTCGTCGCCCGTGCGCAGCGCGGCGACGTCCACCCGCTGACGGTTGACGTACGTGCCGTTGAGCGATCCGGAGTCGCGGACCGCGAAGCCCCCGCCGTCCCGCACGAACGCCGCGTGCTTGCGCGACACCGTGACGTCGTCGAGGAAGATGTCCGAGCGCTCGGAACGACCCACGAGCACCTGGTCCGCGTCGAGGAGGAACCGCGAGCCGGCGCCCGGGCCACGCAGCGTGACGAGCAGCGCGCTGCCCGCGGGCAGTGCGGCGATCGTCGCCTCGTCCTGCGCCCCGGGCCGCTCGACGGGCTCGTCGCCCTGGGGCTCGCTCGGGATCGCGCCGAAGACGAGCGTCTGGTCCACGCTCTGCAGTGCGTCGTTCCCCGGTGCAGGATCGGCTGCGTGCGTCATGGCCCCTCCAAGCTACGTCGGTCCCGCCGGAGCGACCGGCGTCACACCATCCTAGGTGACCCTGAGCGCGGCGTCGCACGTCCGCGCCGCGCGGCTCAGTCCGCAGGCTCGACCGGGACCGGCACCGCCCACTGCGTCGCCGGCGCCTCACGGACCGCTGTGACCTCGACCTTGTCGCGCGTGGTGACCTCGCCCGTCGCGCCGGCGTTGCGGACCTGAGCCATCGCGCCGCCCGGGATCTCGAGGGCTGGCACGATCGTGTCCGCCGCACCGATGACACGCCACTCGACGGGCGACGTGAGCACCGTGCCGTCGAGAGAGACCCCCTGGGCCGTATCGATGAACGACGAGCTTGCGACGATCCGGACGTCTCCGACCTGGACGACCTCGGCGCCGGCGTTGCGCAGCTCTTCGAGGATCGCGCGGTAGACGGTCGCACGCAGCGGCTCCGCTCCCGCCGAGACCCTGATCGCCACACCAGGGCCTTCTGCGGGGAGACGCCCCGAGAGGATCCCCTGCACCGTGGCGCGCTCCTGCGCGAGCGCGAGCAGCGCCTCCTGGTCAGCGTTGCCCGACTCGAGGTCGCCGAGCTGCTCGCGCAGCGACGCCGCCTGCCGCGCAAGCTCGTTGCCGCGCCGCGTCGTCTCGTCGAGGATCCGGACGAGCTCGTTCTGGCGCAGGCCCGTGAGCGGCTTCTCCCGCGTAGAGGACACCTGGACGACGATGCCGAACCCGAGCAGGCCGCACAGGAGTGCCGCGACGACCTGCGTCCTGGTCGCCCTCGGCGCGCCGGCGCGCGCGAGCGTGAGCCACGCGTTGCGTCCGGAGGCCGCCGGGCGCGCATGCTCGGCGACGTGCGCCCCAGCTCCCGGCGCCGGTGTGCTCGGCGCGGCGGCGTCGGCCCCGGACGCAGCGTGCTGCCCGGCCGGCGGACGGGTCGGCGCGTCCGTGCCAGGGTTCTCCTGCGCGACGGAGGCCTCGTCCGAGCGCGCGGTGTCCTCCGCATGCGAGGTCTCGTCCGCGTGAGACGCGAGCTCCTCGCGAGGAGCGTCCCCCTCACGGGGCGCCTTGTCCGGGAGCTCAGGACGCTCGTCGTCGGCCACGCTCACGCCTTGAAGAGATGGCGGCGGATCGCCGCGGCGTTCGAGAAGATGCGGATACCGAGGACGACGACGACGCCGGTAGAGAGCTGGGTCCCGACACCGAGCTGGTCGCCGATGAAGACGATGAGAGCCGCGACGACGACGTTGGACAGGAACGACACGAGGAAGACCTTGTCGTCGAAGATCCCGTCGAGAAGCGCCCGGAGGCCGCCGAAGAGAGCGTCGAGCGCCGCGACGACCGCGATGGGGAGGTACGGCTGCAGCACGACCGGCACGTCCGGCTGGAAGTACAGGCCGAGCAGCGCTCCGGCGAGCAGGCCGAGCACGGGGATCACGAGCGTCCTCCTCGGGTCATGGGGTCGGCACGCCGTCGGGGCGGCTCGGCGACGTTGACGAGCCTAGCGTCTTGGGCGGCAGCGCGAGCAGCGTCTCGGCGACACGGCCGGCCGGGAGCTGGAGCAGCTTCTCGCGGCGCACGTCGGACGTGATCGCGTAGCGCGACGCGAGCACCGTGAGGTGCTGCTGGCCCACGGAACGCGCGAAGTACGCGGGCAGGGTCGAGGGGTCGCCGATCGCCTCGACCGTGTAGGGGCTGCTGAGACCGACGAGGTCGACGAGGATCGCCTCCCCCGCGCTGCGGATCGCGCTCGTCGCCGTGAGCCGGTGTCCGTTGACCGCGATCGCCTGGGCGCCCGAGGCCCACAGCGCGTTGACGACCACCTGGAGGTCGTAGTCGAGGACGCGCTTGGACTCGTTCTCCTTCTCCCCGAGCAGCGGCACAGCGTCGCGCATCGTCACGACGAGCCCTGGGCCGGTCACCGCGACCGTGCCGGCCGACGCGCCGTCGCGCAACGTGCGCTCGAGCAGCGCCGGGTAGGTGTCGGCGAGCCCCTCGTTCTGCAGCGTGTCGATGCGCGCGTCGAGCTCGAGGATCTCCTGGGCGGCCGCGTCGGCCTCCGCGGCACGCTCGAGGATCTCTTCCTGAAGGACGGAACGTGCCTGCAGCACGGAGTCCTTGGGCTGCAGCGCGACCGTCGCGGCCGCGGTGCCGGCGCCGAGGAGAACCGCGACGAGCGTGAGCACGACGGTGCGGCGCGGGCCACGGGTCGAGGACCCGTCACGTCGCCGAGCCGCCTCCTCGGCGTAGCCGGGGTCGAGCGGACGGCGCATGACCTCGTCGAGCAGCACCATGGAGGCGTCGGGCCGCGTGGGCCGCGTACGCGCGTCGGGTGCTGCCTTCACGGGTCGTGCCTCCTGCCTCCGGTGCGCCTGTCATCCTAGGCTGCGCAGGGAGAGGCCTGCACAGGACGACCGAGGGGACGACGATGATCGAGCTGTTGACCGGGGCGAGCCTCGCCTCCGCCGCAGGCCTCAACGCGTACGTCCCGCTTCTCGTCATCGGGCTCGCAGACCGGTTCACGACGTTCGTCGAGCTCCCCGACGCCTGGTCGTGGCTCTCGGGGTGGCCCGCGCTCGCCATCCTCGGGGTCCTGCTCGTCATCGAGGTCGTCGCCGACAAGGTCCCCGCGGTCGACACGCTCAACGACGTCGTCCAGACCGTCGTGCGTCCCGCCTCGGGTGGCCTCGTCGTCGGGGCCGGCACCGCCGGCGAGCAGGTCGTCGACGGCAGCACGTGGAGCGGCACGAGCTGGTGGGCCGTCGCGCTCGGCGTCGGCATCGCGCTCGCGGTCCACCTGCTCAAGGCCTCCGTGCGTCCGGTCCTCAACGCCGCGACGTTCGGCCTCGCGGCGCCCGTCGTCTCGTCCGTCGAGGACGCGTCGTCCGTCGTCATCTCCGTCCTCGCGATCGTCGTGCCCGTGCTCGCGGCGATCGGCGTCGTCGCCGTCGTCGTCACGCTCGTGAGGCTCGCGAGGCGCCGTCGACGCCGTGCGTCGCAGCTCGGGACCACGACCTGACCCTCCCCTGTGTCCGACCTCACCGGCCAGGTCCCTCACCCGACGGGGCCCCGGCACGCTAGGCTGAGGGTTCAGCTTGGAGCGTGTCGCGCGTCCCGCGTGTGAGTCAGGTGGCCACCCATGGTGGCCGTGTGGGTTGTTTCGGGAGTAGCGACCGCGGTGGACCCAACGTCCGCTGCACCGGCTCCGCACCCCGAACAGAAAATCGGTCCCTCTCGTATGTCGACGTCCGAGCAGGGCACGCTTCCGCGCGCCCTCGACGCCCAGCCCACCCCCTCCTTCGACACCCTCGGCCTCCCCGACGCCCTCATGGCGGCGGTCGCCGACCTCGGCTTCCAGACCCCGTCTGCCATCCAGGCCGAGGCGATCCCCACCCTCCTCGGCGGCCGTGACATCACGGGCATCGCCCAGACCGGAACGGGCAAGACCGCCGCGTTCGGTCTCCCCATGCTCGCCGCGGTCGACCCGTCGCTCCGCGCGACCCAGGCCCTCGTCCTCACGCCGACGCGCGAGCTCGCGATGCAGGTCGCCGACGCGATCCAGTCGTTCGCGACGCACCTTCCCGGCCTCGAGGTCCTCGCCGTCTACGGCGGCTCCCCGTACATCCCGCAGCAGCGCGCCCTCCAGCGCGGCGCGCAGGTCGTCGTCGGCACCCCCGGCCGCGTCATCGACCACATGGAGCGCGGCGCGCTCGTCATGGACGACATCCGCTTCCTCGTCCTCGACGAGGCCGACGAGATGCTCCGCATGGGCTTCGCCGAGGACGTCGACACCGTCTTCAAGCGCGCCCCCGAGAAGCGCCAGGTCGCGCTCTTCTCCGCGACGATGCCCCCGCAGATCCGCCGCGTCGCCGCCGAGCACCTCACCGACCCGGTCGAGATCGCTGTCGCACGCCAGGCCTCGACCGTCACGTCGGTCGTCCAGGAGTACGCGGTCGTCCCGTTCCGCCACAAGGTCGGTGCGCTCAGCCGCGTCCTCGCGACGTCCGACGCCGACGCCGCGATCGTCTTCTGCCGCACCCGCGGTGCCGCGGAGGAGGTCGGCTCCGAGCTCATCGCCAAGGGCATCTCCGCCGCCACGATCTCCGGCGACGTCGCCCAGAAGGAGCGCGAGAAGATCGTCGAGCGCCTCCGCGGCGGCCAGCTCGACGTCCTCGTCGCGACCGACGTCGCGGCCCGTGGCCTCGACGTCGACCGCATCGGTCTCGTCGTGAACTTCGACCTGCCGGGCGAGCCCGAGGCGTACGTCCACCGCATCGGCCGTACGGGCCGCGCCGGCCGCACGGGCCGCGCGCTCTCGTTCGTCACGCCCAACGAGCGCGGTCGCCTGCGCGGCATCGAGCGCACGACGCGCACGCCGCTCTCGCTCGTCGAGATCCCGACCCCCGCCGACGTCTCGGCGCACCGGGCCCGCTCCGTGCTCGCCGCGGTTCCCGCGCGCATCGAGTCCGGTCGCCTCGACCTCTACCGCTCGCTCCTGTCCTCCTACGCCGCCGAGTCCGGCACGGACCCGCTCGAGATCGCCTCGGCGCTCGTCGCCCTCCACGTCGGCGACGACGGCCCGAGCGCCTACGCCGAGCAGGTCGCGGCCGAGGCCGAGCGCGACGAGGCCCGCCGCCTCGAGCAGCGCGCCAAGGAGCGCGCCGTCGAGCGCGAGCAGCGCGGCGACCGTCGCTTCGACGACCGTCGTGACGACCGCCGCTACGAGGATCGCCGCGACGACCGTCGCAGCGACGGCCGCGTGGCGCGCCGCGACCACGGCACCGCCGGCACGCGGTACCGCCTCGCCGTCGGCCGCAACCACGGCATCCAGCCGCGCGGCATCGTAGGCGCCCTGACGAATGAGGGTGGTCTCACCGGTTCCGACCTCGGCAAGATCGACATCTTCGGCAGCTTCTCGCTCGTCGAGATCACCGCGTCGCTCGACGACCAGACGATCGAGCGCATCTCGCGCGCGAAGGTGGGCGGCAAGTCGCTGCGCATGACGCTCGACGAGGGCGCTCCCCCGGTGCGCGGCGGCCGCGACGAGCGTCCCGCGTACGGCCGTCGGGACGAGCGCGGCCCGCGCCGCGACGACCGTCACCGCTCGGCCGACGCGCCGCGCACGACGCGCTGGGCCCGCTGAGCCAGGCACCCGCACGTACGCCGATGGCCGGCACCCCTCGGGGTGCCGGCCATCGGCATGTCTGGGCGAGGCCCGTTCAGCGCTCAGGTTCAGTCGCCTCGCCGTAGCGTACGACCAGGGTCGCCAGCCGGGCCGCCTCCGCGCGGCCGAAGGCACCGTCCGAGGACTGCACCGCCATGACCGCGAGAGTCGTGCCGTCCGCGAGGTCGAGCGTCACCCACGGCTGCCCCTGTCCGAGGCGCACGGACTCGACCTGTGCCCACTCGAGCGCGCGCGTCCGCACGAGGTTGCGCACGACGATCCCCTCGGGGCTCACGACCGCGAGCACGCCCGCGTGGCGCCACAGCAGCCACACCGCGAACCCGACGACGAGGCACATGGCCACGTTGTTGGCGGGGTCGTATCCGATCCCCGGATGACCGGGCGACGTGAGCAGCACGAACGCCGCGCCGGCGAGGATCGCGACGATGAGGACCCGCCCGACGACGCGGGCTCCCCGGGGCCTGAAGGGCGCCAGGAGCCTCGCGTCGTCGTCGGACACGGCTGCTACAGCCGGCTCGCGTGGATCGAGGTGACGATGATCGCGCGCGCGCCGACCTCGTAGAGGTCGTCCATGACGCGGTTCGTCTGCTTGCGGGGCACCATCGCACGCACGGCGGCCCAGTCGCGGTCGTGCAGCGGCGAGACGGTCGGCGACTCGAGCCCCGGCGTGATCGCGACGGCCCCGTCGACCTTGTCGACGGGGACGTCGTAGTCCATGAGGACGTACTCGTGCGCGGTGAGGACGCCCTGGAGACGACGCGTGAGCGTTGCGAGGCCCTCGGGGTCCTCACGGTCGGCGCACTTGATGAGGACGGCCTCCGACAGGAGGATCGGGTCGCCGAAGACCTCGAGGCCCGCCGCGCGCAGCGTCGTGCCCGTCTCGACGACGTCCGCGATGACGTCCGCGACGCCGAGGCGCACCGAGGACTCGACGGCGCCGTCGAGGTGGACGACCCGCTCCGGGGTGATGCCGCGCTCGGCGAGGTAGTTCTCGACGAGGAGGTTGTACGAGGTCGCGATGCGCTGGCCCGCGAGCTGGGCGACGTCCGTCACCACGCCCTGCGGGGCGGCGAACCGGAACGTCGAGCGGGCGAAGCCGAGCGGCAGGTGCTCGACGGCGTGCGCACCCGAGTCGAGCAGCAGGTCGCGGCCGGTGATGCCGGCGTCGACGGTGCCCGAGCCGACGTAGACGGCGACGTCGCGCGGGCGCAGGAAGAAGAACTCGACGTCGTTGTCCGGGTCGGCCAGCACGAGCTCACGCGTGTCGCGGCGCTGGCGGTAGCCCGCCTCGCGGAGCATGTCGGCGGCGGGCTCGGACAGGGAGCCCTTGTTGGGGACGGCGATACGGAACACGGGGATCCTTCGGGTCGGCCCGCGCCGGACGGCCTGGCGCGGACGGGAGATCGGGAGAGGAACGCGGAGCGGCGGGCTGGTGCCCGGCATCGCTCAGAGGTAGGAGTAGACGTCCTCGAGGGTCAGGCCCTTGGAGACCATGAGCACCTGGAGGTGGTAGAGCAGCTGGGAGATCTCCTCGGAGAGCTCCGCGTCGCTCTGGTACTCGGCGGCCATCCAGACCTCGGCCGCCTCCTCGACGATCTTCTTGCCGATGGCATGCACGCCCGCGTCGAGCTCCTTGACGGTGCCTGATCCCTCAGGACGTTCCACGGCCTTGCGGCCCAGCTCGGCGAACAGCGTGTCGAAGGTCTTCACGGTTCTTGAGCCTAGCGCGCCGACGGCCGCGGCCGGTGCCCGTCCCGAGGGACGGGCACCGGCCGCGGCCGTGCGTGCTGGTGGGACGTCCGGCGTCCCGCCCGCCTGGATCAGATCGCGCGCAGTGCGACGACGGTCGCGACGGCGGCCTCGACAGCCTCCGCGCCCTTGTCCTCGCTCGAGCCCGGCAGACCGGCGCGCTCGCGCGCCTGCTCGACCGTGTCGACCGTGAGCAGCCCGAACCCGACGGGGACGCCCGTGCGCACCGCGACGTCCGTGAGTCCCGAGGTGACGCCCTGGCACACGTACTCGAAGTGCGGGGTGCCGCCGCGGATGACCACGCCGAGCGCGACGACGAGGTCGTAGCCCGCCGAGGCCGCGCGGCTCGCGACGACCGGAAGCTCCATCGAGCCCGGCACGCGGATCTCTGTGACGTCGGTGACCCCCGTGCGCTCGAACGCACGGCGGGCACCCGCGACGAGACCGTCCATGATCTCGGTGTGCCAGCTGGCGGCGACGAGCACGGCCCGCAGGCCCGTGCCGTCCGTGACGACCTGGGGTGCGCCTTCTCCGCTCATCGCGGGTCCTCCTCGGTGGTGGTGGTGCCCGCGGGTGCCTCGACGGTATCGAGGACGTGGCCCATCGCGAGCTTCTTCGTCAGCAGGTAGGCCTGGTTGTGGGGCGTGTGGCCGACCTCGATGCGCCGCGTGCTCGCGACGTCGACGCCGTTGGCCGTCAGACCCGAGACCTTGGCGGGGTTGTTGGTGAGCAGCTCGACGTGGTCGAGGCCGAGGTCCTTGAGGATCGCGGCCGCGGCCCCGTACTCGCGGCGGTCGGCGGGCCACCCGAGCTCGAGGTTCGCCTCGACCGTGTCGAGCCCCCGGTCCTGGAGCTCGTACGCGGAGATCTTCCCGACGAGGCCGATGCCCCGGCCCTCGTGGCCGCGCATGTAGACGACGGCGCCACCCTCGCGGGCGACGGCCTCCATCGCCGCGTGGAGCTGGGGCCCGCAGTCGCAGCGGGACGAGCCGAACGCGTCGCCCGTCAGGCACTCCGAGTGGACACGGACGACGGGCCGCTCCCCCGGCATGACCGGCGGGATCGCGGGGACGAGAGCGACGTGCTCGGCGCCCGTCCGCAGGTCGCGGTAGCCGTGGATGCGGAAGTCGCCGTGCGCGGTCGGCAGGTCCGCGACGCCCGTGCGCTCGACGCGCTTCGCGTCGGCGAGCCGGCCGGGAGCCTCGGGAGTCACCGGGTCGTGCTCGCGACGCCAGGCCTGGAGGTCCGCGATCGTGAGGACGACGAGGCCCTCCTTCTCGGCGAGCTCCATGACGGCCGGCAGGCGCATCATCGTGCCGTCGTCGTGGACGAGCTCGGCGATCGCGCCGACCTCCCCCGCGCCCGCGAGGCGCACGAGGTCGACCGCCGCCTCGGTGTGGCCGCCGCGGTGCAGGACGCCGCCCGCGACCGCGCGCAGCGGCAGGACGTGCCCGGGACGGATGAGGTCGATCGGGCCGGAGACCGGGTCGGCGAGCACGTGGAGCGTGCGCGTGCGGTCCGCGGCCGAGATGCCCGTCGTCACACCCGTCGCCGCGTCGACCGTCACGGTGTACGCCGTGCGGCGCGGGTCCTGCGACTGCGGGACCATGAGCGGCAGCTCGAGCGCGTCCGCGCGCGGCCCCGGCATGGGGGCGCACAGGTAGCCCGACGAGTGACGGATCGTCCACGCGACCCACTCGTCGGTCGCGGTCGACGCCGCGAGGATGACGTCGGCCTCGTTCTCTCGGTCCGGGTTGTCGGCGACGAGGACGGGACGCCCCTGCCGGATCTGCTCGAGCGCCTCCTCGACGGTCGCGAGCCTCATGCGCGTGCCCCCATCAGCTTCTCGACGTACTTCGCGACGACGTCGACCTCGAGGTTGACGGCGTCGCCCGACGCGAGCGCCCCGAGCGTCGTCGCGGCGAGCGTCGTCGGGATGAGCGAGATCCCGAACGACTCGTCGTCGACGTGCGTCACCGTGAGCGAGACGCCGCTCACCGTGATCGAACCCTTGTGGACGACGTACCGCAGGACGTCGGCGGGGGCCTCGACGACGAGGTCGTCCCAGCGCTCCCCCGGCGTCCGCGACCGCAGCCGCCCGACGCCGTCGACGTGTCCCTGGACGATGTGCCCGTCCAGCCGTCCGCCGACGAGCGCCGCACGCTCGAGGTTGACCGGGTCTCCCGGGCGCAGCGCGCCGAGCTGCGTGAGCCGCAGCGTCTCGGGCATGACGTCCGCGCCGAAGGTTCCGGCCTCCGCGTCGAGCGTCGTCACGGTGAGACAGACCCCGTTGACGGAGATCGAGTCCCCGTGGGCCGCCGTCGAGGTGACGAGCGGGCCGCGGATCGTCAGGCGGGCGTCGGTCCCGAGGTCCTCGGACGCGACGATCGCGCCGAGCTCCTCGACGATGCCGGTGAACATCAGTGCTCCTTCGTGAGGGTGGTGGCGTCGGCGTCGAGCGCCGCACGCCGGGGACGGGACACGACGAGGACGTCGGGCCCCAGGACCTCGACCGACACCGGCTCGAGGCGCAGCGCCTGCGAGATCGACGTGATGCCGAGGTCGGCGACGGCGCCACGACCGGCGCCGAGGATGACGGGGGCGACGTACGCGTGGACCTCGTCGACGAGTCCCGCGCGCAGGAACTGGGCCGCGACGCGCGGCCCGCCCTCGACGAGGACGTGACGGACCTCGAGCGCCGCGAGCTGCACGAGCGCCTCGTGGACGTCGTGCGTGCGCAGGTGGACGATGCGGCCGCCGGGCTCCCGGCGCAGGCGCGCCTCGCGCGGGATCTCCGTGCGACCCAGGACGACGCGCAGCGGCTGGTGGACGACCGACGTGCCGTCGGGCAGGAGCCGCATCGGCTCGGTGCGTGCGGTGAGCGCCGGGTCGTCGGCAAGGACGGTGCCCGTCCCGACGAGGATCGCGTCGACCTCGGCGCGGCGCGCGTGCGCGTGGCGGCGCGCGGCGTCCGACGTCACCCAGCGGCTCGTGCCGTCAGCGGCCGCGACCCGGCCGTCGAGCGTCGTCGCCATCTTCAGCGTCACGAACGGACGCCCCGTCGTCACGGAGTGGAGCCACGCGCGCACGAGCTCGTGGCCGGGGCCGTCGCCGTCCTCGGTCGGGCCGACGACTGTGACGCCCGCGTCCGCGAGGCGCGCTCCCCCGCCCGCCGCGACGGTGCTCGGGTCCGGGACCGCGTACGTCACCGCGGCGACGCCGGCCGCGAGGAGCGCCTCGCTGCACGGCCCCGTCCGGCCCTGATGGTTGCACGGCTCGAGGCTCACGAAGACCGACGCGCCCGTGACGTCGGCGCCCGCGTCCGCCGCGTGCGTGAGCGCCGCCTGCTCGGCGTGGGGCGTGCCCGCGCCCAGGTGGATGCCGGTCGCGAGCACGCGCCGCGGGTCGTCACCCTCGCCCGGGGCGAGGACGACCGCGCCGACGCGCGGGTTGGGACCGAACGCGGGGCCGCCCGCGGCGCTGGTGATCGCGTGCGCGAGGGCCTCGACGGGCGTGAGGTACTCGGGGGTCGGCGTGGTCCCCGTGGTGGCGTCGTCGTGCATGGTCGCTCCCGGACGGTCGGCCCCGGGGCGACGGACGGACGTCCGCGACGTCGCCGCACGACACGTCACCCGTGAGGGGACGCGCATGCCTGCGTCGTCGTCACGTACGCCTCCCATCCGGACTTTGACCGTCGGTCCCGGAGTTCCACCGGATCAGCCGTCAGTCGGTCACCGGCGGTGACGACGTAACGGTTCGCGGACTATGACCGCCGGCTCGGATTCTCACCGACCCCGGAGCACGTGCTCACCCTCAACAATGCCACATGCGAAGGGTTCATTCCCGCACGTGGGCCGCAGGTCCGAGCCGTGGACGCCGCAGAACGGGCTCAGTGGCCGCAGGCGGCCGCGCCGAGCTCGCGCAGGGTGGCGATCTCTGCCGCGACGTCCTCGGCCCCGTAGACGGCCGACCCCGCGACGAAGACGTCCGCCCCGGCCTCGGCGGCACGCTCGATCGTCGAGCGCGACACGCCCCCGTCGATCTGGAGCCGCACCTCGAGGCCGGTGGCATCGATCGCGGCACGGGCTCGCGCGATCTTGGCGAGCGTCGCCTCGATGAACGACTGGCCGCCGAACCCGGGCTCGACGGTCATGACGAGGATCATGTCGAGCTCCGGCAGGAGATCGATGAACGGCTCGATGGGCGTCGCGGGGCGCAGCGCGAGCGCGGCCCGTGCCCCGAGCCGGCGGATCTCGCGTGCGAGCCGCACGGGCGCTGCGGCGGCCTCCGCGTGGAACGTCACCGACGCAGAACCGGCCTCCGCGTACGCGGGCGCCCAGCGATCGGGGTCCGCGATCATGAGGTGCGTGTCGACCGGCACGGGGCACACCTCGACGATCCGCTCGACGATCGGCAGGCCGAGCGTGAGGTTCGGCACGAAGTGGTTGTCCATGACGTCGACGTGCGCCGCGTCCGCGGTCGAGATGGCCTCGAGGTCGCGCTGGAGGTTCGCGAAGTCGGCCGAGAGGATGCTGGGGTGGATGGCGATGCCCATGAGCGTCACCCTACCGGCGGCCCGGGCCGGCAAGGGTGGTGCCGGTCCCGGCGCCGCAGGTCAGCGCGTGCGGCGCAGGAGCGTGAGGTGCATCGCGTCGGTCCCGTGGACGTGCGGCCACAGCTGCACGTCCGTGCCGGGCACGAGCTCGGGTTCCTCGAGCGACACCGACCGCACCGCGGCCGCGGCGTCCGCCCGCTCGACGTCGTCGCGTCCCGCGAGGATGTCGTCGACGACGAGCCGTGTCTCGGCGAGGTGCGGCGAGCAGGTCACGTACGCGACGAGACCGCCCGGCCGGGTCGCGTCGATCGCCGCGCCGAGCAGCTCACGCTGGAGCTTCGCGAGCGCGGGAACGTCCGACGGCTCGCGACGCCAGCGCGACTCAGGACGACGGCGCAGCGCACCGAGCCCCGTGCACGGGGCGTCGACCATGACGCGGTCGAAGCCGCCCGTCGTGCGCTCAAGGATCGTGCGGCCGTCCCCGACGACGACTCCCTCGACCGCGTCGGCGGGCACGGCCCGCAGCGTCTGCTCGACGAGGCGCGCGCGGTGCGCCTGGGACTCGTTGGCGAGCAGCCGCGCCCCGCGCTCCCCCGCGAGCGACGCGAGCAGGCCCGCCTTGCCGCCCGGGCCGGCGCACAGGTCGAGCCAGCGCTCGTCCGGGCCTTCGAGGGGCGCGGCGGCGAGCGCGAGGGCGACGAGCTGCGAGCCCTCGTCCTGGACCGCGGCGGCGCCCGCGCGCACCGCGGGGATCGACGCGGGGTCCCCTCCCTGGAGCACGGCGGCCGTCGGCGCGTAGCGGCTCGGGACGACGCGCGCCTCGCGGTCACCGAGCTCTTCGGCGACCTCCTCGGCGAGCTCGGCGACGTCGAGCAGCCCCGGCCGTGCCACGAGCGTCACCCGGGGTGCGGCGTTGTCCGCCTCGAGCAACGCCTCGATCTCGGACGCGTCGCGACCGTGCGCCGTGAGCGCCTCGCGCAGCGCGCGCACGACCCAGGCAGGGTGCGAGCCGAGGACCGCGAGCCGGGCGTCGTCGTCGGGTGCCTCGGCCGCGAGCAGCGCGTCCCACTCCTCGGGCGTCCGCTCCGAGACCCGGCGCAGGACAGCGTTGACGAAGCGCGACGGGCCCGTGCCCGCGTGCTCGCGCGCGAGCCCCACGGTCTCCGAGACCGCCGCGTGCGTCGCGACCCGCATGCCGAGCACCTGGTGCGCACCCAGCCGCAGCAGGTCCCGCACGACCGGGTCGACGTCCGTGAGCGGACGGTCCATGCAGTGCGCGAGGATCGCGTCGTAGCGCCCCTGGAGCCGCAGCGTGCCGTACGCGAGCTCCGTCGCGAACGCCGCGTCCCGCCCGCGCAGGCGCGCCCGGCGCAGCGCGGGCGGCAGCACGAGGTTCGCGTACGCGTCAGAGCCGTCGACCTCGCGCAGCACCTCGAGCGCCACCTCACGTGCCGGGTCCGAGCCCTTGCGCCGCGCCGAGGGCGCGAGCGTCGACCGCTCGTCGTAGCGGCGCAAGGCCCCGCGCTCGCGGCCCTTCGCGTCGCGACGCGGCCCCTGGCCGCGCTCGTCCCGGGGGCTCATGCCGCACCCAGGATCGAGCCGTCGCCGAGCGGCGCCCCGTCGGGACCCCGGGCGCCGCGCGCCCAGTCGGCGGCCGCCATGAGCTTCTTGCCGACGGGCTGCACCTCGCCGAGTCGCACGGCGTGCGTCGCGGTGCCGACGTGGACGTCGCGCCGCCCCACGCGCAGCTCGCCCGGAGCGAGGTCGGTGACGTCCGGGGCGAGCGTCACGGGACCCAGACCGAGGCGTGCACCGTCCGGAAGGGTCGTCCACGCGCCCGGCGCGGGCGTGCAGCCGCGGACCCGTCGGTCGACCGCGAGGGCGGGGAGCGCCCAGTCGACGCGTGCGTCGGCGACCTCGATCTTCGGGGCGTGCGAGATGCCGTCGGCCGGCTGCGGCTCAGGGAGAAGCTGTCCGGCGGCGAGCGCGTCCATCGTCGCGACGAGCAGCGGAGCGCCCGCGTGTGCGAGGCGGTCGAGCAGGTCGCCCGCGGTGTCGCGCGGGCGCACGGTCTCCGTGAGCGTCCCGAGGACGGGGCCCGTGTCGACGCCGTCGCCGATGACGAACGTCGTCGCGCCCGTCACCTCGTCGCCCGCCATGATCGCGCGCTGCACCGGGGCGGCGCCGCGCCACGCGGGCAGGATCGAGAAGTGGAGGTTGATCCAGCCGAGCGGCGGGATCGCGAGGGCGTCAGGCCGCAGGATCTCCCCGTAGGCGACGACGGCCGCCGCGTCGGGGGCGAGCTCGCGCAGCCGCGCGAGCGTCTCGGGGTCACGCGGGCGGCCCGTGATGACCTCGAGGCCGAGCTCCTCCGCGCGGACCCGCACGGGGGTCGGCGTGAGCCGCTTGCCGCGACCGGCCGGGGCGTCGGCGCGGGTGAGCACCGCGACGACCTCGTGCGGGGAGGCGACGAGCGCCTCGAGGGACGGGACCGCGACCTCGGGGGTCCCGGCGAAGAGGATGCGCATGGGAACCCATCCTAGGCGCGGACGAGCCCCCGACGACGCGGTCGTCGGGGGCTCGTCCGTGAGCGCGAGGACGCTCAGCCCTCCTGACGACGACGGTTGCCGACGCCCGCGGCCGCCGCAGCGATCGCGAGGGCCGCGAGCACGCCGCCGCCGGCCGCGAGCTGCTTCGTCGGGCTGCCCTCGACCTGCGTGCGCAGATCGACGGTCCCGCCCGCCACCTGGCTGGTGCCGTCGGCGAGCGTCGTCGCACCGTCGGCGAGCGTCGCCGTGCCGGTCGCGAGGTCGCCCGCCCCTGTGGCGAGCGTGCCCGCGCCGTCGGCGAGGTCGCCTGCGCCGGTCGCGAGCGTGCCCGCCCCCTCCGCGAGCTTCTGGGCGCCTGCGTCAGCCTCGCCGAGGCCGTCGCGGAGCTCGACCGAGCCTGCGGCGAGCAGGTCCGTCCCGGCAGCCAGCGAGGTCGCGCCGTTGACGAGGTCACCGGACCCCGTCGAGAGCCGGGCCGCCCCGCCTGCGAGGGTCCCGGTGCCGGCGTTGAGGGTGCGGGCTCCGGAGGCGAGGGACGTCGACCCGGCGAGCAGCTGCTTCGTGCCCGAGGTGAGGTCCTTCGTGCCCGCACTCAGCGTGCGAGCCCCGGTCGCGAGGGTTCCTGCGCCCTTCGCGAGTGCCGTCGTCCCGTTCGCGAGGGTCGTCGTGCCCTCCGAGAGGGTCTGGGACCCCTCGGCGAGCGAGCCGGCGCCCGCGGCGAGTGCAGCGGTGCCCGAAGCGAGCTCCGTGGCGCCCGTGCTGAGGGTGCCAGCACCCGTGGCGAGCCTGGTCGCCCCCTCTGCGAGGGTGTCGGCTCCGGACGTGAGCCGTGAGGCACCGGCGACGAGGTCGCCGGTGCCCGTGGCGAGGTCCGTGCTCCCCGTGCTGAGCCGTGCGGCGCCCGCGACGAGCGGCGTGAGCGCGTTCGTGTTGAACTTGGCGGCTCCGCCAGCCAGGGCCACGGCCCCCGTGTGGGCCGCGGTGAGCCGGGCGTGGAACCCGACGCCGGGTGCCATGATCTGCTGTGCGGTTCCGTTAGCCCTGGCCTGGATCGTCGAGGCGCCCCGGGAGAGCCCGTCGATGATGGCGAGCATCTCGGCCTTGGTGGGTGGCTCGTCGTTCGCGATGGCGAGCCTCAGCTCATCGAGACTCGTGACGAGGTCGCCCGCGCCGGTCCCGAGTGCCGAGTAGCCGTCGGCCATGTCGCTTGCCGTGGTCGGCGCGGCGCCAAGGGCGCCGGCCAGGTTCTGAGCACCAGGCAGGAGGCCCGGGTTGGCAGGGTCGACGCTCGTGAACGCGCCTTGGGTCGCGACGAGGTTCGATGCGAGCGCTCCGGCTCCGTCCCTGAGGTCTCCCGCTCCCTTGTGGGCGGCGGTGATGCCCTTGGCGAGCTCGTACGTACCCTTCTGGAGCGCCGTGGCGCCCTCGTCGAGCTCGCCGGCACCGGTGGCGAGGTCTCCTGCGCCGACACGCACCTGTGCGGCACCCGCCGAGGCAGTCGCGGCGCCGGCCGACAGCGTGCCTGCACCTGCGGCGAGGTCCTTGGCGCCCTGGGCGACCTGCGTCGCGCCCTTGTCGGCGGCCTTGGCGCCGTCGCGGAGCGACGTGGCACCCGTGGCGAGCGTGCTGGCCCCGGCCGCGAGCTTCCCGGCGCCCTCGTGCGCGCTGCTCATGCCCGTGCGGAGGTCCCGCGCGCCGGTCGCGAGGGTCGTCGCGCCGGCGTCGAGCGCGGACGCCCCTGTCGCGAGGGTGCGCGCACCTTGACGGAGGTCGCCCGCGCCGGTCGCGAGCCGCCCTGCGCCGTCGTCGGCGTCCCTCAGGCCGTCGGCGAGGGACGTCGCCCCGGCGCCGAGCTTCGACGTGCCCTCGGCGAGCGTCGAGGCGCCGTCGGAGAGGGCCCCGGCCCCGTCGGCCACCTGCGTGGCGCCTGACGAGAGGGCACCCGCGCCGTCGGAGACCTTGCCTGCCCCGGCGGCGGCGGTGCCGGCGCCGGCTGCGAGCTGCGCGGCGCCGTCGTCGACCTTGCCGGAACCCTCGGCGAGGCGCATGGACCCGTCGCGGACGCGTCCCGAGAAGATGAGGAGGAAGGCGATGAGAACTATCGCCGTGATCAGCAGGAGGGTGTGGCCGACGACGTGTGCCGCCGTGGACCGCGAGGCCCTCACCCCGTTGGAGGTCAAGCTCATCCGGACTCCTTCGTCACGGTGCGCACTGGCGTGCGCACGAGACCGGGCCGGCGTGCAACGTTGCACGGCGGTCCGGTGGAGGTCCGGCCCGCGTCGTCGAGGGCCGGTCGATCATTTATCTGAGACGTGGCGTATCAGGTACTTGCCGTTGCAAGATTACACGACGTCGTGATCCACGTCACATGGTGGGGTGGTGTGCGGACGCCCGCGTCAGCCGCGCGCGGCCGCGTACGCGTCGACCAGCAGACGCGCGTACACCTCCGCGCCGTCGCGCGTCGGGTGGATCCCGTCCGCCGCGAGCAGCTCCCCGTGCGACCGGACGGCGTCGTGCCAGTCCGCGACCGAGACCTGCGGGTGCTTCTTCGCGGCCTCGTCGATCACCGCGTTCGTGCCCTTGATCCAGCTCCGCGCCCCGTACGCGTTGACGAGCACCACGTGCCGCTCGGGCCCGACCGCCGCGAGCACGTCGTCGATCGTCCGCTCGCGCAGCGTCGTGTTCGTCGCGAGCGCGAGCACGACGACGTCGGGAAGCGCACCCTTCTTCTCGAGCTGGGAGAGGATCCCGGGCGCCACGAGCATCGACCGTGACACCGCTGCGTCGATCCGCGCGTCAGGCAGAAGACCCCGGATCTGCTTCGCCGACGCCGCTGTCACCGAGTCACCGACGATGACGAGGTCCGAGCCCGTCGCAGGCGGAGGTGGCGTCGTCGGGTCCGGGGTGGGCGTCGCACCCGCCGTCCCGGCAGGATCCTGCGCGGGTTCCTTCCCCGGCGTGCCCCCCGGCCTCTTGCTGGGCCTCGCACCCGGCGTTCCCGTGGGCGTCGAGCCGGCGCCCGCATCAGGTGAGCCTCCGGACCCCGGCGCGGTGGCGCCGCCTTCCGTGGGTGCGACCGGCACGGCCGGATCGAGCCCGGGGCCGTTGAGCTCGATGCCCGCCTCGATGTCCTGCTCGATCGAGGAGACGTGCGGCGCCGTCGCCACCGCGAAGCCCGTGAGCACGAGGCACGCCGCGACGGCGCCACCCAGCACGGGCGCCCGCAGGCCCCGTCCCGGAGCCTCGCGCACAGGGCGCGCCCAACGGGCGAGCCGCTCGAGCGACACGAGGACGCCGTCGCGCAGGACGGGCTGCTCGATGAACCGGTACGAGAGGCCGGCGAGGAGGAACGTCACGACGACCGTGACGACCCACACGAGAGGGATGCCCGAACCCTCGACGTACTGTTTCGCGAAGATCTGCGTGAGAAGCACGAACACGGGCCAGTGCCACAGGTAGACGCCGTAGCTCCGCTCGCCGATCCAGCGCAGAGCGGGCGTCTCGAGCACCCGTCGGACCCGCGACTCGTGCAGCATCGTCGTGACGAGCAGCGCCGCCGCGAGCGACAGGACGAGCAGCCCGCCGCGGTACGTCACCGGGGAGTCCCACGGCACGAGCAGCGCGAAGGCGCCGATGACGGCGAGGCACACCATCGCGACGACCCCGGGGCGACGCCGTTTGAGCGCACGCACGAGCCGTGCGCCACGACCCACCGGGGCGATCGCCGCGGGCCACGGCGCAGGGCGCCCGGTCCGGACGTTGCCGAAGTACCAGAAGGCGAGGAGCGCGCCGAGCATCATGCCGAAGACGTGCGTGTCGGTGCCGTAGTAGACCCGCGTCGGGTCCTCTCCCGGCGAGTAGAGCAACGCCATCGCCGCGGCGGACACGAGCGCCGCCCCGCCCGCGGCGAGCAGACCTGCGCGCCGCGACCGTGCGAGCAGGAGCACGCCGACGACGACGAACGGCCACACGAGGTAGAACTGCTCCTCGACAGCGAGCGACCACAGGTTCGAGAAGATCTGGGGCACGAGCGCCGAGAAGTAGCTGTCGTCGGCCGCGATCGACACCCAGTTGCTCGAGAACGTCATGGCACCGAAGACCTGACGGTCGAGGTGCACGCGGACGTCACCCCCGACGGCCAGCGCGACGGGCGAGCACACCGCGACGACGACGAGCAGCGCCGGCAGAAGCCGTCGGGCGCGCTTGACCCAGAACCGCGCGAGGTCGACGCGACCGTTGCGCGCCTTCTCCCGGAGCAGACCCATCGTGATGAGGAATCCCGAGATGACGAAGAAGACGTCGACCCCGACGAAGCCGCCCGGGACGTCGTCGGGAGCGAGGTGGAACGCGAGGACGAGGAGCACCGCGACAGCACGCAGCCCGTCGATGCCTGCGATCCGCCGCGGTGTCGGACGCCGCTGGACGGGACTGTCTGCGGCCGTCCACGCGAGCGGGTTGGGCGACGCGGCGGCGTCGACGTCCTGCGTCGTGCCTGCCGCGTCCTCGATCGTCGGGTCCGTCGTCCGTGCTGTCACTGCTCGAGCTGCCTCCGTGCGTCACTTCCAGCCCTCCACTGTGCCACGACCCCCGGTGCTTGCCGGGACGCGCGCCGCAGGATCTCGGCACGTCGGTGACGTTCGTCACGGACAGACGTCGCCGGGTGCGGATGTCACACGAGATCGGCGACGTCCATGTGGAGCCGCACCGTCCCGGCGCCGCGTCGGGCACCACGTCCCGCGACCGCCGCACGCAGCGCAGCCGCAAGACCACGACCCTCCGCACGCGGCGCCCGGACGATCGCCCGCACGTCGCCGAGCTCGCCGCCGAGCACCGCCGAACCACCGTCGGCCGGTGCGACCGGCACAGGACCGAGCGCCGAGGCTCCGGGAGGCAGCTCCGCCTCCGCGAGCACCGCCGCGACCGCCTGCCGAGGCCCAGTGAGCGCGCCCACGCGCACCGCAGGGGGCAGACCGAGCTCGGCGCGCTCGTCGAGCTCACGCTCCGCGAGGCCCACAGGGTCCCAGCGCACGAGCGCCCCGGTGACGACCTCGTCACCGTCGCCGACGACGGCGACGATCCCGCCCGCCGCAGCGGGGCGGACGAGGCTCGCCGCGGTGAACCAGCGTCGCGCGGCGTCCTGCCGCGTCCGCAGGTGCGTCCCTGACGTCGCGACCCCCGCATCGAGCAGGAGAGCGGCCGCGTAGCCGCCCGCCGCGACCGGCTCGGCACCCGGCGTCGCGACGACGAGCGCGGACGCGCCCGAGACGGACGCGAGCACTCCCCCGGCCGAGCGGGCGCCCGAGACCCGCACGGGCACGTTCGAGAACGCCCGCCCGAGCTCCTCGGCGGTCCGCTCGGAACCGACGAGCACCGAACGCAGCGTGCCGCCGTGGCACCGTGCGCACGTCCACGCCGCCGCGAGACGCCCGCACCAACGGCACTGGGGCGTCGACGAGCCCGCCGAGAGCCCGAGCGGCCCGTGGCACGCAGGGCACGACGCCGGCTCCCGGCACGTCGCGCACGCGGTCACGGGCACATAGCCCGCACGCGGGACCTGGACGAGCACCGGTCCCCGTGCCAGACCCTCACGCGCCAACCGCCACGCGGCCGACGGGATGCGCGCGACGGCCGCCGGGCCCTCCCGCGCGACCTCGACCCGGGTGAGAGCCCGGACGCGCGCCGTGCGCTCGCGGACGACCGCCCGCGGCGCACCGATCTCGTGCGCCCAGCCGCCGCGTACGAGCGCCTGCGCCTCGACCGACCTGCCGAGCCCCGCGACGAGCAGGGCACAGCCCTCGGTCTCCGAGCGCAGCGCGAGCACCTCGCGCACGTGCGGGTAGGGGGCGCGCTGCTCGGAGTGGAGCTGGTCGTCGTCCTCCCACACGACCGCGAGGCCGAGGTCCGAGACGGGTGCGAACGCCGCGGCGCGCGTTCCGACGACGACCCGAGCGTGGCCGCGCAGCACCGCGAGGAACGCCCGGTAGCGCTGTGCGGGGCCGTCGTCCGCGAGCAGGCGCACGTAGCCGTGCGCGCGTCCGTCGGCGTCGGGAAGGGTCCCGCCGGACGCGGTCGCGTCGCGCATCCCCGTCGCGTCGAGGGAGCGCGCGAGGCGGTCGACGTCGCGTGCGTCGGGCAGTACGACGAGCGCACCGCGCCCCGCATCGCGCACGGTGCGGACGGCACGGGCGAGCATGAGCTCCCAGCCGTCCTCCGCGAGGACTGCACCGCCAGGCGCCCAGCGGCCGGGCAGGGCCGACCACACGCCGCGCACCGCAGCGCCCGCGGCGGCATGACGCAGGAACGCCTCACCCCCTGCGAGATCCGCCCAGGGGCCGGGCGTCACGGGCTCGGCCTCCGCACCGTCGGCGTCGGGGCCGGGGTCGTCGGCGAGCGGCTCGCCCTCCGTGCGGGCATGCCGCGGCGGCACCGCGAGACGCACCACGTCACTCATCGAGCCCGCGTAGTGCTCCGCGACGGTCCGTGCGAGCCGGGCCGAGGCCGCGGGCAGCACGGGCTCCGTCGACACGAGCCGGCGCAGGGGGCGCAGCGTGCCCTCGTGCGCCGTCGTCGCCCGACGCTCGAGCACGTAGCCGTCGACGTCCTGCGCACCGAAGCGCACCTTGACGCGGACGCCCGGCGCGACGCCGTCGGCCATCGAGACGGGCACGAGGTAGTCGTACGTGTGGTCGAGGCGCAGCACAGGCACCTCGACGACGACGCTCGCGACCGGCAGCTCGTCGGCGGGAGTCACTGCCTGAGCTCCGGGCGCGGGCCGACGCCGCTGCGCAGGCATCCCCGGCAGCTCGAGCTGGTCGGGCGCGCCGAGCAGGTCAACGTCCGGCGTGTGGGCGTCCGGGACGTGGGCGTCGGGCAGGGCCGCTGCGGCAGGGGATGCGGCGGGCTCCTGGCCCGCCGGACCCGTCATGCTCAGACGGCGGACCGCAGCGCGTCCACGCGGTCCGTGCGCTCCCACGTGAAGTCGGGGAGCTCACGGCCGAAGTGGCCGTACGCGGCAGTCGCCCGGTAGATCGGACGCAGCAGGTCGAGGTCGCGGACGATCGCGCCCGGACGCAGGTCGAAGACCTCGTGGATCGCGGCCGTGAGGCGCGGCAGCGGGACGGTCTCGGTGCCGAAGGTCTCGACGTAGACGCCGACCGGGTGCGCGCGACCGATCGCATAGGCGACCTGGACCTCGCAGCGCTGCGCGAGCCCGGCGGCGACGACGTTCTTCGCCACCCAGCGCGTCGCATAAGCCGCCGAACGGTCGACCTTCGACGGGTCCTTGCCGGAGAAGGCGCCGCCACCGTGGCGGGCCATACCGCCGTACGTGTCGACGATGATCTTGCGGCCCGTGAGGCCGGCGTCGCCCATCGGACCGCCGACGACGAAGATGCCGGTCGGGTTGACGTGGACCTTGGTCGCGCGCGTGTCGAGGTCGAGCTGCGCGGCCTCGAGGACGGGCGCGATGACGAGGTCGCGGACGGCGCTCGTGAGAACGTCGTGGCGGACGTCGGGGTCGTGCTGCGTCGAGACGACGACGGTGTCGAGCGAGACCGCGCGATCGCCGTCGTAGCCGATCGTCACCTGGGTCTTGCCGTCAGGGCGCAGGCCGGGGACCTCGCCCGAGCGACGCACGGCGGCGAGCCGCTCCGCGAGGCGGTGGCTCAGCCAGCCCGGGAGCGGCATGAGCTCGGCGGTGTCGGAGCACGCGTAGCCGAACATGAGGCCCTGGTCGCCCGCGCCCTGGAGGTCGAGCGGGTCGACGTCGCCCGCGTCGTTCGTGCGCGACTCCTCGGACTTGTCGACGCCCTGCGCGATGTCCGGGGACTGCTGGCCGATCGACACCGAGACGCCGCACGAGTCGCCGTCGAAACCGATCGCGGACGACGTGTAGCCGATCTCGCGGACGACGGAGCGGATGATCTGCGGGATCTCGACGTACGCGGACGTCGTCACCTCGCCGGCGACGTGGACGAGGCCGGTCGTCACCATGGTCTCGACGGCCACCCGTGCCTCGGTGTCCTGCTCGAGGATCGCGTCGAGGATGGCGTCGGAGATCTGGTCGCAGACCTTGTCCGGGTGGCCCTCGGTGACGGACTCGGAGGTGAACAGGCGAAGGTGGTCGGTCATGGTTGCCGATCTTAGTCGTCAGGCAGGTCGGGGCCGCCCCAGGATCGGGACGTGAGACGTGTCCAGAGCCCCTGTGGTCAGGCCGACGCGCGGGATCGCGACGAGGTCCCCGAGCACGAGCGCGACGGTGCTGACGCCAGGGTCGTGATCGACCCTCACGATGCCGTCCAGCACCCGCGAGGGGCCCGTCCTCACGCGGATCCGCGCGGTCGAGCGGTCCCGCTCCCCCGGCGCCCGCAGCCCGTCGGGACCCACGACCGTACGTCCGTGCTGCGCGGCGAGATCGCCCTCTCCGGCCTTGACGAGGGACTCCTTGACGCCCCACGCCTCGAGGAACGCGAGGTCGGGACGTGACGAGGATCGCACGCGCACCGCCTCGTCGGGCATGAGCGTGCGATCGACGACGCGCGGCGCGACGGGTCGGCCGTCGGAGCGCTCGATGTCGACGCCGCACGGCACGTCGGCGACGACGACCGCGACGGCGCCACGCGTGTGCGCCCACGCAAGGTGGACGTCGGGCCGGCCCGGCACCGTCGGACGGCCGTGCGGACCGCCGCAGCCGGGGCAGCTCTGCGCGGGCACGAGCACGCCGTCGGCGGTGTCCGTCGCCAGGGCGAGCGCCCACCGGGCGAGGAGGTGGGCGGCACGGAAGTCAGCCGCGTCCTCCGCCCTCACCATGCGCAGGGCGCGCTCCTCCTCCGTCGGGTCGAGCGTGAGGTGCGTGAGCGCGGCGAGGACCTCGGTCGTCGACGCGACGACGAGGAGCGGATGGACGGTCGTCGTCATCCCCGAACGTGCAGGACGGCGTCCCACACGGCGTGCGCGACCTCGGCCTTGGAGCCGGACGCGGTCGCGACCGTGCCGCCGTCGCGGTCGAGGATCGTCACCGCGTTGTCCGGGGCGCCGAACGTGCGCCCGCCGGCGACGTCGTTCGCGACGAGGAGGTCGGCGCCCTTGCGGCGCGCCTTGGAGCGCGCGTGGTCGAGCACGGAGCCGTCGGCGTCACCGGTCTCGGCGGCGAAGCCGACGACGGTCTGGCCGTCGCGGCGGTCGCGGGCGAGGCCCGCGAGGATGTCAGGGTTCTCGACGAGCCGCAGGACGGGTGGCTCGCCGCCCTCGACCTTCTTGATCTTGTCGGTCGCGACGGTCTCGGGCCGGAAGTCGGCGACGGCGGCCGCCATGACGACGACGTCCGCGGTCGCTGCGGCATCGACCATGACGGCCTGCATCTCGCGTGCGCTGCGCACCGGGGTCACAGCGACGCCCGGAGGGGTCGCGACCTGGATCGACGCGGTGACGAGCCGGACGTTCGCGCCGCGCTCGAGCGCCGCACGCGCGAGCTCGACGCCCTGACGGCCCGAGGAGCTGTTGCCGAGGAACCGGACCGGGTCGAGGGCCTCGACGGTCCCGCCAGCACTGACCACGACCTCGAGACCCGCGAGGTCCCGTGTCCGGACGAGACCGAGGGCTGCGTCCGCGATCGTGGCGGGCTCGGGCAGGCGCCCAGGGCCGGAGTCGGCGCCCGTGAGGCGGCCCGAGTCGGGCTCGAGAACGGTGACGCCTCGGCTGCGGAGCAGCTCGACGTTCGCCTGCGTCGCAGGGTGTCGCCACATCTCGGTGTGCATCGCGGGAGCGAGCAGCACGGGGCACGTCACCGTGAGGAGCGTCGTCGTGAGGAGGTCGTCGGCGCGGCCCGAGGCCGCGCGGGCGAGGAGGTCGGCAGTTGCCGGAGCGACGACGACGAGGTCTGCCTCATGTCCGAGCCGGACATGGGCGACCTCGTCGACGTCGTCGAAGACCTCGTGCGTCGCCTTCTCCCCCGAGAGCGCCTCCCAGGTGGCCCGCCCGACGAACTCGAGGCTTGCCGCGGTGGGCATGACCCGCACCGAGTGGCCGGCCTCCGTGAGGAGGCGCAGCAGCAGCGCGCTCTTGTAGGCGGCGATGCCGCCCCCGACGCCGAGGATGATCCGCACCGCACGTCCTCCGTGGAGCTGATGGGGCTGGGGCGTCAGACCCCGGCGGCCTCGTTCTCGGTGAGCTCGAGGAGGCTCTGGTTGATCTCGCGCATCGCGATCGAGAGCGGCTTCTCCTGCGTGCGCGTCTCGACCAGGGGGCCGACGTGCTCGAGGAGGCCCTCGGAGAGCTGCGAGTAGTACGCGTTGATCTGGCGGGCACGCTTCGCCGAGTAGACGACGAGCGCGTACTTCGAGCTCGCGTGCTCGAGAAGGTCGTCGATGGGCGGGTCGGTGATGCCCGTCGGCTGGGCAACGGTTCCGGACAAGATCGTCTCCGCAACGTGGTGGTCGGTGATGGAGGCCCGGCGCGGAACGCACGGACCGAAGGGTCATCCTATCAGCGCAGCGGCGCGCCGTCCGCGACCGGCTCCGCCGGGCGTGGCGTGAGACCGATGACGCTCACGAGCTCGTCGGTCGCGCGCGTGACGACGTCGTTGACGATGACGTGGTCGAACTCGGCCTCCGCGGCCATCTCGACGCGGGCCGTCGCGAGGCGACGCTCGCGCTCCTCGGGGCCCTCCGTGCCGCGTCCGACGAGGCGACGCTCGAGCTCGTCCCAGCTCGGCGGGGCGAGGAAGACGAAGCGGGCGTCAGGCATGGACTCACGGACCTGCCGCGCGCCCTGGAGGTCGATCTCGAGAAGGACGGGCTCGCCCGCGGCGAGCCGCTCGTCGACGGGGCCACGGAGCGTCCCGTAGCGGTTCTGCCCGTGGACGACGGCGGTCTCGAGAAACTCCCCCGCAGCGAGACGCTGCTCGAACTCCTCGGTGTCGAGGAAGAGGTAGTGCACCCCGTCGACCTCACCCGGGCGTGGCGCCCGTGTCGTCGCCGACACGGACAGCCACACCTCGGGGTAGCGCGCGCGGAGGTCTGCCGAGACCGTCCCCTTGCCGACCGCCGTCGGTCCGGCGAGGACCGTCAGACGTGCAGGGGCGGGGCCGTGGGGGGCGGTGGGAGCGGAGATGTCAGCCGAACCTCTCGATGAGGGCCTGAGCCTGGTGCGGGCCGAGGCCACGGACACGACGCGACTGCGCGATCCCGACCTCGTCCATGATCGCCTGCGCCTTGACCTTGCCGACCCCCGGCAGCGACTCGAGCAGCGCGGTGACCTTCATCTTGCCGATGACGTCGTCCGTCCTGCCCGCCTCGATGACGGAGGAGAGTGAACCCTGAGAGTACTTCAACCTGTTCTTGATCTCGGCGCGCGCTCGGCGGGCCTCGGCTGCCTTCTCAAGAGCAGCTGCCCGCTGCTCCGGGGTCAACGGTGGGAGTGCCACGTTCATCACCTTCCTCGCGGTGGGTTGATATATGTGAACCTAGGCACATCCTTGCTGGTCGGCAAGCAGTGCCACGGGTGATCACCCCCGGTCAGAGCCTCGCGAGGGGCCCCAGCGGCGTGCTGGGGCCCCTCGCGGGCTCCGGGTGAGACCCGGGTGGTTCAGCCGCGCAGAGCGCGTGCTGCCTCCGCCGACGCGTCGAGCGCAGCGGCGCGGAGCGCCGCGACGTCGGGGCCCACCTTGAGCACGCCGCGCGAGGACGACGCGAGCACGGTGCGACGTGCGTCGCCGAAGACAGCGCGCAGCTCGTCGGGGCCGGCGCCCTGCGCGCCCACGCCCGGGGCGAGCAGCGGGCCGTTGACGCCGACGAGGTCGGTCCCGGTCCCCTGCGCCGCGTCGCCGATCGTCGCTCCGACGACGAGCCCGATCGAGCCCATCGGGTCGGCGCCCGCGTTGACCTCGGCAGCAGCGGCCGCGATCGACGCTGCGACCGTCGTCGTGCCGGCGCCCGCGCCGCGCCGTGCGTGCTGCACGGACGCGCCCTCGGGGTTCGACGTGAGGCACAGGACGAACAGGCCGCGGCCCGTCTGCGCCGCGAGCTCGACCGCCGGGGCGAGCGAGCCGAAGCCGAGGAACGGCGAGACCGTGAGCGCGTCCCCCGCGAGCGGCGAGCCGTCACGCAGGAACGCCTCCGCATACGCGCCCATCGTCGAGCCGATGTCGCCGCGCTTCGCGTCGACGATCGAGAGCGTCCCGGTCTCCCGGGCCGCCTCGACGACCTCCTCGAGTACCGCGAGCCCGGCCGAGCCGTGGCGCTCGAAGAACGCCGCCTGCGGCTTCACCGCGGCGACCCGGCCGCCGACGGCCTCGAGGACGCGCGAGGAGAACTCGCGCAGGCCCGCGGGGCTGTCGGGGAGCCCCCACGCTTCGAGGAGCGAGGCGTGGGGGTCGATGCCGACGCATAGCGGACCGTGCGCGTCCATCGCCGCCGCGAGGCGGGCACCGAAGGGCGCGAGGCTCACGCGACGACCGCCGGGGTCGGCAGGTCGGAGGCCACGAGGGCCGCCATGTGCTCCTGGAGCGACGTCACCTCGAACGGTCCGGCGAGGACCGCCTCGATCGCCTGGACGGCCGCGGCGAGCTGCTGCGTCGTCGTGACGATCGCGCGGTCCGCGGCCGTCGTCGCTGCGCGGATCTCGTAGCCGTCGGCGCGTGCGCCCTGGCCCGAGGGCGTGTTGATGACGAGGTCGATCTCGCCCGCGGAGATGAGGTCGACGATCGTCGGCTCC
Source organism: Sanguibacter sp. HDW7 (assembly GCF_011300875.1). Classification (NCBI taxonomy): domain Bacteria; kingdom Bacillati; phylum Actinomycetota; class Actinomycetes; order Micrococcales; family Sanguibacteraceae; genus Sanguibacter; species Sanguibacter sp. HDW7. The sequence continues at coordinate 1,701,275 of NZ_CP049862.1, forward strand.
CCGTCCGGTCCGCGGCCGTCGGACTGCTTGCGCACGACGCGCGTCGCGATGCCGTTGCGCTGCAGGACCGTCGCCGTGCCCGTCGTCGAGAGGATCTCGAAGCCGAGCTCGACGAGCCGCTTGAGCGGGAAGACGATGTCGCGCTTGTCGCGGTCGGCGACCGAGACGAACACCGTGCCCGACGTCGGCAGGCCTCCGAACGCCGCGGCCTGCGACTTCGCGAAGGCCGTCGGGAAGCGCTGGGAGAGGCCCATGACCTCGCCCGTCGAGCGCATCTCCGGGCCGAGCACCGTGTCGACCGCGACGCCGTCCGCAGTCCGGAAGCGCTTGAACGGCAGGACGGCCTCCTTGACGGCGATCGGCTGCGAGAGCTCGATGACCGCGGCGTCGCCCTCGACCGGCAGGATGCCGCTCGCGCGCAGGTCTGCGATCGACTCCCCCGCCATGACCTGAGCGGCCGCCTTCGCGAGCGAGACGCCCGTCGCCTTCGAGACGAACGGCACCGTGCGTGACGCGCGCGGGTTCGCCTCGAGGACGTAGAGGACGTCGCTCACGAGCGCGTACTGGACGTTGAGCAGACCGCGCACGCCGACGCCGCGGGCGATCGCCTCGGTCGAGCGGCGGATCCGGTCGAGCTCGGCCTGGCTGAGCGAGACGGGCGGCAGGACGCACGCCGAGTCGCCCGAGTGGATACCGGCCTCCTCGATGTGCTCCATGACGCCGCCGAGGTAGAGCTCCTCGCCGTCGAACAGCGCATCGACGTCGATCTCGAGCGCGTCGTCGAGGAAGCGGTCGATGAGGATCGGGGCGACACGGCCACCCTGCTGGGCCGCGGCGCCGAGCGCACGCTCGACGTAGCCCGTGAGCTGCTCCTCGGAGTAGACGATCTCCATGCCGCGGCCGCCGAGGACGTACGAGGGGCGCACGAGCACCGGGTAGCCGATGCCCGCCGCGATCGAGCGGGCCTGCGGGAGCGTCGTCGCCGTGCCGAACGCGGGCGCCGGCAGGCCGGCCTCCTCAAGGACGCGGCCGAAGACGGCGCGGTCCTCGGCGGCGTCGATGGCCTCGGGCTGCGTGCCGAGGATCGGCAGGCCCGCGTCCGCGAGGCGCTGCGCAAGGCTCAGCGGCGTCTGGCCACCGAGCGTCACGATGATGCCCTTGACGGGGCCGGCGGCGAGCTCGGCCTCGTAGACCTCGAGCACGTCCTCGAAGGTCAGCGGCTCGAAGTAGAGGCGGTCGGACGTGTCGTAGTCCGTCGAGACGGTCTCCGGGTTGCAGTTGATCATGATGGTCTCGTACTTCTCGGCGAGCGCGAGCGTCGCGTGCACGCACGAGTAGTCGAACTCGATGCCCTGGCCGATGCGGTTGGGGCCCGAGCCGAGGATGATGACGGCCTCGCGCTCGCGCGGCGCGACCTCGGTCTCCTCGTCGTACGTCGAGTAGTGGTACGGCGTCGTCGCGGCGAACTCCGCCGCGCACGTGTCGACGGTCTTGAAGACGGGACGCACGCCGAGCGCACGGCGCACCTCACGGACCGTCGACTCCCCCGCCGCACCACCGATGCCGCGCAGCGCCGCGACCTGGACGTCCGAGAGACCGTGGCGCTTGGCGAGCATGAGGACGTCGCGCGTGAGCGCGGGCGCCGACGCGACCTTGGCCGCGACCTCGTTGACGAGCTCGATCTGGTCGAGGAACCAGCGGTCGATCTTCGTCGCCTCGTAGACGGCCTCGATGCCCGCGCCTGCGCGCAGCGCCTGCTGCACCTGCACGAGCCGCTGCTCGGTCGGACGCTGGATGAGCTCGAGCAGCTCGGCGAGCTCAGCACCCGTCGCGACCTCACCGTCCCAGTGGAACGTCGTGCCGGACTTGTCGATCGAGCGCAGCGCCTTGCCGAGCGCCTCGGTGAAGTTGCGGCCCAGCGCCATGGCCTCGCCGACCGACTTCATGGTCGTCGTGAGCGTGTCGTCGGCCGCCGGGAACTTCTCGAACGCGAAGCGCGGCACCTTGACGACGACGTAGTCGAGCGTCGGCTCGAACGACGCGGGCGTCGTGCCCGTGATGTCGTTCGTGATCTCGTCGAGCGTGTAGCCGATCGCGACCTTGGCAGCGATCTTCGCGATCGGGTAGCCCGTCGCCTTCGACGCGAGCGCCGAGGAGCGCGACACGCGCGGGTTCATCTCGATGACGACGACGCGGCCCGTCTCCGGGTGGATCGCGAACTGGATGTTGCAGCCACCGGTGTCGACGCCGACCTCGCGGATGATCGCGATGCCGATGTCACGCAGGCTCTGGTACTCGCGGTCCGTGAGCGTGAGCGAGGGCGCGACAGTCACGGAGTCACCCGTGTGGACGCCCACCGGGTCGACGTTCTCGATCGAGCAGATGACGACGACGTTGTCCGCCTTGTCGCGCATGACCTCGAGCTCGTACTCCTTCCAGCCGAGGATGGACTCCTCGAGGAGCACCTCGGTCGTGGGCGAGTAGTGCAGGCCCTGGCCGGCGATGCGGCGCAGGTCGCCCTCGTCGTACGCGATACCCGAGCCGAGGCCGCCCATCGTGAACGACGGACGCACGACGAGCGGGTAGCCGAGGTCGACGGCGGCCGTGAGCGCCTCGTCGATCGTGTGGACGATGTGCGAGCGCGCGGACTCGCCGCCGCACACCTCGACGACCTGCTTGAACTGCTCGCGGTCCTCGCCCTTCTGGATCGCGGGGATGTTCGCGCCGATGAGCTCGACGCCGTACTCCTCGAGGACACCGGCCTCGTCGAGCGCGATCGCCGCGTTGAGGGCCGTCTGGCCGCCGAGCGTCGCGAGGACCGCGTCGGGGCGCTCCTTGGCGATGATCGACGTGAGGACCTCGGTCGTGATCGGCTCGACGTAGGTCGCGTCGGCGAAGCCGGGGTCCGTCATGATCGTGGCGGGGTTGGAGTTGAGGAGGATGACGCGCAGACCCTCCTCCTTGAGCACGCGGCACGCCTGAGTGCCCGAGTAGTCGAACTCGCAGGCCTGGCCGATGACGATCGGGCCCGACCCGATGACCAGGACGCTCTGGATGTCGTTGCGACGAGGCACGGGTCAGCTCTCCTTGCTGGCGGCGGGCGTGGCGGCGGTCGCGGCCGAGAGGCCGGCGGCGGTCTTCGCACCCGAGGTCATGAGGTCGATGAAGCGGTCGAACAGGTAGGAGGCGTCGTGCGGGCCGGCTGCGGCCTCCGGGTGGTACTGCACCGAGAACGCCGGGATGTCGAGGCACTCGAGGCCCTCGACGACGTTGTCGTTGAGGCCGACGTGGCTGACGACGACGCGGCCGTAGCGGCCGTCCGCGTGCGGGGCCGTCGACGCCTCACCGATGGGCGCGTCGACCGCGAAGCCGTGGTTGTGGCTCGTGATCTCGACCTTGCGGGTCGCGAGGTCCATGACCGGCTGGTTGATGCCGCGGTGGCCGTAGGCGAGCTTGTAAGTGCCGTAGCCGAGCGCGCGACCGAGGAGCTGGTTGCCGAAGCAGATGCCGAAGTAGGGCACCCTCGCGTCGAGCACCTCGCGCAGGAGCGCGATCGGGCCGGTGGCCGTCGACGGGTCGCCGGGGCCGTTCGAGAAGAAGACACCGTCGGGCGAGTACGCCATGAGCTCGTCGAACGAGGTCGCGGCGGGCACGACGTGCACGCGCACGCCGCGCTCGGCGAGCCGCGCGGGAGTCATCGACTTGATGCCGAGGTCGAGCGCCACCACGGTCGCGACGGGCTCCTGGCCCGCGAAGCGGCCCGCAGGCTCGACCGTGTAGGCGGCGTCGGTCGAGACCTCGGTCGCGAGGTCGGAGCCGGCCATCTGCGGGCTCGCGAGGATCTCCTCGACGAGCGAGCCGATGCGGCGCGGGTGGCCGTCGGTGAGGAGCGACGCGCCCGAGAAGATGCCGCCGCTCATGACGCCGCGGTCGCGCAGGTGACGCGTGAGCGCCCGCGTGTCGATGTCGGAGATGCCGACGATGCCCTGGGCCGCGAGGTCGTCGGAGAGGTCACCCTCCGAGCGCCAGTTCGAGGCGCGGCGCGCCGCGTCCCGGACGACGAAGCCCGCCACCCAGATGCGCAGGGACTCGGGGTCCTCGCTGTTGACACCGGTGTTGCCGATGTGGGGCGCCGTCATGACGACGATCTGGCGGTGGTAGGACGGGTCCGTGAGCGTCTCCTGGTAGCCGGACATGCCGGTGTTGAAGACGATCTCGCCGAGCGTCGTGCCGACCGCGCCGAAGGCGCGCCCGACGAAGGCGCGGCCGTCCTCGAGGACGAGCACTGCGGCGTCGTCGTCAAGAGGCACGAGGTCGAGGGGCTGGTTCACTGCTGCTCCTTCGGTGCGGGGGCGGTGCTGATGATCGAGCGGAGGGCGTCGTCGAGGACGCCGCGCTCGGAGGTGTGGTCGGGGCGCAGCCCCGTGTCGAGGAGGACCTCGTGGCCGTCCGGGCCCGTCGAGGCCCAGGTGACGACGACGATCGACGCGTCGGCGACGAACTTGCCGACCATGCCCGAGGACCGGGTGACGCCGCACAGGGCCGTCGCGGGCAGGACGAGGTCGGGGGCACCGTTGCGGGACACGACGAGCGCGTGCTCGTGGACCGTGACGGTCGCGCGGCCGCGCACGCCCAGGCCGAGGGCAGTGACGCGCTCGAGCCACTCGTCGTGGAACGTCGTCGCGACGTAGCTCACGGCGATCTCGCCCGCGAGCACAGCGCCGAGGACGGTCGGGGCCGCCGGGAGCTCGCCGATCACGGCGGACGTGCGCGCGGTGCGGTGGCGCCAGCCGATGACCATGCCGACGAGCGTGCCGACCGCGAGCAACGAGAGGACCGTGATGGTCACCCAGGGAGGGACGCCCATCAGGCGGTCGCCCTCTGCGGTGCCGGCGCACCGGCGGGCGCGAGCGCCTCGCCGTCGAGGACCGTCGGACGTCCGCGGAGGAACGTCGCGACGACCTGGCCCGGGAGCTCACGACCCGCGAACGGCGAGTTGCGGCTCATCGTGCCCTGGAGCGCGGGCTCGACCGTGCGGCGCACGGCCGGGTCGACGAGCGTGAGGTTGGCAGGCTCGCCCTTGGCGACGGGACGGCCGTGACGGTCGTCGACTCGACCGATGCGCGCGGGGTTCGTCGAGAGCACGCGGGCGACGTCCGCCCAGGTGAGGCGGCCGGTCTCGACCATCGTCTCCTGGACGACCGCGAGGGCCGTCTCGAGGCCCGTCATGCCGAACGCCGCGGCGTCCCACTCGCAGTCCTTGTCCTCGACAGGGTGCGGGGCGTGGTCGGTCGCCACGATGTCGATCGTGCCGTCGGCCAGACCCTGGCGCACGGCCTCGACGTCCTCGGCCGTCCGCAGCGGCGGGTTGACCTTGTAGACGGGGTCGTAGCCGCGCGCGAGCTCGTCCGTGAGGATGAGGTGGTGCGGCGTGACCTCGGCCGTCACCTGCAGGCCGCGGGACTTCGCCCAGCGGACGATCTCGACAGAGCCGGCCGTCGAGAGGTGGCACACGTGCAGGCGCGAGCCGACGTGCTCCGCGAGCAGGACGTCGCGCGCGATGATCGCCTCCTCGGCGACCGCCGGCCAGCCGCGCAGGCCGATCTCGGCGGAGACGACGCCCTCGTGCATCTGGGCGCCCTCGGTGAGGCGCGGCTCCTGGGCGTGCTGGGCGACGACGCCGTCGAACGCCTTGACGTACTCGAGCGCACGGCGCATGAGGACGGGGTCGTGGACGCACTTGCCGTCGTCGGAGAAGACGCGGACGCGCGCTGCCGAGGACGCCATGGCCCCGAGCTCCGCGAGCTGCTCGCCCGCGAGGCCGACGGACACCGCGCCGACGGGGAAGACGTCGACCCAGCCCGCGTCGTTGCCGAGTCGCCAGACCTGCTCGACGACGCCTGCGGTGTCGGCGACGGGCGTCGTGTTGGCCATCGCGTGCACGGCGGTGAAGCCGCCGAGCGCCGCCGCGCGCGTGCCCGTGAGCACGGTCTCGGCGTCCTCGCGGCCCGGCTCGCGCAGGTGCGTGTGGAGGTCGACGAGGCCCGGCAGGAGGACCTTGTCCGTCGCGTCGATCGTCAGCGCACCCTCGGGGGCCTCGAGCGTCCCGGCGGGAGCGACCTTCGCGACGATGCCGTCGGCGAGCAGGACGTCCTGGGGCTCACCGCCGAGCACGCGTGCCGCCGTGAGGAGGACGGGTCGGTTCTGGGCGGTCATGCGGGCTCCTTCGACGTCGGGGCAGGCGCCGCGGTGCCGGAGCCCGCGAGCGTGAGGTAGAGGACGGCCATGCGGACGGCGACCCCGTTGGAGACCTGCTCGACGATGACCGAGCGGGCAGCGTCCGCGGCGTGCGCGGAGATCTCGAGGCCACGGTTCATGGGACCTGGGTGCATGACGATCGTGTGCTCGGCGAGCGCACCGAGCCGACGCTGGTCGAGTCCGTAGAGCCGCGAGTACTCGAGCGGGCTCGGGAAGAAGCCGCCGCCCCCCACGCTCATACGCTCGCGCTGGACGCGCAGCATCATGACGGCGTCGGGGTTGACGGCCTCGAGCGTCGCGTCGAGGTCGTAGCTCACGGCGCACGGCCACGACTCGACGCCGACCGGCACGAGCGTCGGCGGGGCGACGAGCGTCACCTCTGCGCCGAGCGTCGTGAGGAGCTGGACGTTCGAGCGCGCGACGCGCGAGTGCAGGACGTCACCGACGATCGCGACCTTGAGGCCCGCGAGGTCGCGGCCGACGCCGCTGCGTGCGTCGAGGCCGGCGCCCGCACCGGCCGAGCCTCGCTCGGCGAGGTGGCGGCGGATCGTGAACGCGTCGAGCAGCGCCTGCGTGGGGTGCTGGTGCGTGCCGTCGCCCGCGTTGACGACGGCCGCGTCGACCCAGCCCGCGTGCGCGAGCAGGTGCGGCGCGCCCGACGCGTGGTGGCGGACGACGATGCCGTCCGCGCCCATCGCCTGGAGCGTGAGCGCCGTGTCCTTGAGGGACTCGCCCTTGGAGACGCTCGAGCCCTTCGCGGAGAAGTTGATGACGTCCGCGCTGAGGCGCTTGGCTGCGGTCTCGAAGGAGATCCGGGTGCGGGTCGAGTCCTCGAAGAAGAGGTTGACGACCGTGCGGCCGCGCAGCGTCGGCAGCTTCTTGATCTCGCGCGACTGCGTCGCCGCCATCTCGGCGGCCGTGTCGAGGATGTGGACCGCGTCGGCGCGCGTCAGGTCGCGCGTGTCGAGAAGGTGCCTCATGCCTGCTCCTCCCCCGCGGTGATCGTCACGGCGTCCGTGCCGTCGATCTCGTCGAGGAGCACGGCGACGCGCTCGCTCTGGGAAGTCGGGAGGTTCTTGCCGACGAAGTCGGGGCGGATCGGCAGCTCGCGGTGGCCGCGGTCGACGAGCGTCGCGAGCTGGACGGCGCGCGGCCGGCCGAGGTCGTTGATCGCGTCGAGCGCGGCCCGGATGGTGCGACCCGAGAAGAGGACGTCGTCGACGAGGACGACGACCTTGCCGTCGATGCCGCCCGCAGGGAGCGTCGTCGCGCCGAGAGGGCGCGTCGGGTGCCGGTGGAGGTCGTCGCGGTACATCGTGATGTCGAGCTCGCCGACGAGCGAGGCCGCGTCGAGGCTCGGCTCGACGGCTGCGAGGCGCTCGGCGAGGCGGTGCGCTAGCGGGAGGCCGCGCGTCGGGATGCCGAGAAGGACGACGTCGTCACCGCCCTTGTTGCGCTCGAGGATCTCGTGAGCGATCCGGGTCAGTGCCCGGGCGATCTCGGGGGCGCCGAGGACCGTGGTCCCCTCGCCGCCGGGCATGGGTGCGCCAGCCATGTGGCGACCTCCTTCTCCGCCTCTCTGGACGGTCTGTTAAAGGAAAGCCTGTCGGTCGACGACTCTACGCCCGCGTCGTTCACGCACGCGGGCTCGTCCACGGAGCGGTCGCTGTGGCGTGCGCCACTGTGGCTGCCCTGTCCGCCCGGGCGGCCGGGCCCTCAGGCGGAGTGAGCGGCCTCGAGGGCGACCTCGAGCTCGTCGAGGACCTTGCGCGCGTCCGCGACGTCCCACTGGGTTCCCTGAAGCTCGAACTCGAAGAGCACCGGACGGCCAGAGATCCGCGCGATCGTGCGCGCGGCAGCCTGGTAGTGCGAGCCGAAGTTCCGGTTGCCGGAGCCCATGATCCCGACCATCCGTCGTCGCGTCACCGGGTCACGGAGGAACCGGCGGACGGGCTCGGGGATCGTGTCGTTGTCGGGGTTGCCGGTCTTGTAGGACGGGGTGATGAGCACCCACGGCCCCTCGGGCACGCTGCGCCGGACATCGCGGTCGCCGAGGTCGTGCGCCGGACGCCCGAGCCGCTCGGCGAACTGGCGCACCATGCCCGACGAGCTGGACGCGAAGTAGATCTCGATCATGGTGCCCTCCTGGCCCCACCCTCACCCGGCACCGCCGGAGCGCACCGGGACAAAGGTCCCGAGAGAGCGCGGGGCTCCTTGCGCGCACGGACCGCTGCGGAGGTTCAGCGTGCAACCGACCTTGAGGAGGCTGCGCCCTACGCCTGCTTGCGGCTCATGATGTCGTCGCGGACCACGCGGCGCAGGACCTTGCCGATCTGGGAGCGGGGCAGCTCCGTGACGATCTCGAGCTGCTTCGGCAGCGCGTAGCGCGCGAGCTTCTCCTCGCCCCACGCGCGCACCTGCTCGAGGTCGATCGCTGCCGCGACGTCGGTCGCGAGGACGATCGCGGCGACGACGCGCTCGCCGAGGTCTCCCCCGGGCACGCCGACGACGGCGACGTCCTCGATGCCGGGCATCTCGCGGAGCCGGTCCTCGACCTGCGACGGGTACACCTTGAAGCCGCCGGAGATGATCATCTCCTTGATGCGGTCGACGAGCTTGACGAAGCCGTCGGGCTGCACGACGACGACGTCACCCGTGCGCACCCACGTGCGGCCGTCGATCTCGACGAGGCTGTCGGCGCTCTCCTCGGGGCGGTTCCAGTATCCCTGGAACACCTGCGGCCCGGAGATGAGCAGCTCGCCACGCTCGCCGGCGGGGACGAGGGCGGTCGGGTCCTCCTGATCGGTGACCCGGATGTACGTCGACGGGAACGGCACGCCGAGCATCCCGGGCTGACGTGCGTCGGAGCACGGTGAGCCGAGCGCGACGGGCGACGTCTCCGTCATGCCGTAGCCCTCGATCGCGTAACCGTTGGTCGCAGCCTCCCAGGCCGACGCGACGGCGCCGGGCAACGGCATGGCGCCGCAGATCGCGAACTGGAAGGACGTGAGGTCGACCTCGCCGGCGGGTGCCGCCTTGGCGATGCGGTCGAGCATCGGCGGGACGGCCGGCAGGAACGTTCCCGGCACGCGCTTCTGCGCAGCGAGGAACTGCTCGACGTCGAACTTCGGCAGGAGGACGAGCGTCGCCCCGATGCGCAGCGCGAAGGAGAGGCAGAGCGTCAGGCCGAAGGCATGGAAGAACGGCAGGACGCCGTAGACGACGTCGTCGGACAGGCCGCGGCTCGGGCCGGCAGCCGGGTCCATGCCGAGCTGCGTCCACTCCTGACCCTGGAGGGCGTTGACGACGAGGTTGCGGTGCGTGAGCATCGCGGCCTTGGGCGTGCCGGTCGTGCCGCCCGTGTACTGGAGGAGCGCGAGGTCGTCGGAGCCGGGCGACGGGTAGCTCGCGGGCACGGGGCGAGCGTCGCGCAGCAGCTCCTCCCAGCGGGGCGTGCCGTCGGGGACGTCGCCACGCATCTGGCCGCGCAGCGCGCGGGCAGTCGCGACGGGCAGCTTGAGCGCGAGGCGCTTGGCTCCGGGAAGGTCGCGCGTGAGGTCGACTGCGACGACGGTATCGACGCCCGCGTCGGCCTGGACCGTGAGGAGGCGGGCCGCCGTGGGCTCCCACGCGATCGCGACCTTCGCGCCTGAGTCGGCGATCTGGTGGGCGAGCTCGTCGCGCGTGTACGTGGGGTTGCACTCGACGACGACGCCGCCGACGCGCAGGACGGCGTAGAACGCGACGACGTGCGTCGGGCAGTTCGGCAGGGCGATCGCGACGCGGTCACCCGGTGCGACGCCGAGGCGCGTGAGGACGCCGGCTGCCTGCGCGACCTCGGCCGCGAGCTGGCGGTACGTGGTGCGCCGTCCCAGGAAGTCGAGCGCGATGCGGTCGGGGAACGCGGCAGCGTTGCGCTCGATGACGGCATGAAGGGGCTCGTCGGGGATCACGACGTCGGCGGCGACGCCGGGCGCGTACGAGGAGAGCCAGGGACGGTCGGCAAGATCCATGGCTCAAGGCTAACCTACGGCGCCGTAGGTTACGGACGAGTAGGTGGAGCGACCAGGGCCCCGCACCCCGGACGGGGTGCAGGGCCCTGGGGCGAGCGAGGCGCTCAGCCGAGCAGCGTCGGCTTGAGCTCCATGATGCGCGCGAGCAGGCCGTTGACGAAGCTCGGCGACTCGTCGGTCGACAGCGCCGACGCGAGCTCGACGGCCTCGTCGATCGCGACCGCGTCGGGGACGTCGTCGTTGTAGACGATCTCCCACGTCGCGAGGCGCAGGATCGCCCGGTCGACCGCGGGCATGCGGTCGAGCGTCCAGCCGTTCGAGTACGTCTCGAGGACCTCGTCGATGCGCGCCGCGTGCGCGTCGTACCCCTCGATGAGGTCGCACGCGTACTGCGGCAGCGCCGCTTCCGTCCCGGGGGACGTGATGCGGTCCGCGAGCATCGTCAGCGGGGCGACGTCGCGCTGCTCCGCCTCGAAGAGGACGTCGACGGCCCGCTTGCGGGCCTTGCTCCGGGCAGCCACGTCAGTCGGTCACGCGACCCAGGTAGGAGCCGTCGCGGGTGTCGACCTTGACCTTGGTGCCCTGCTCGAGGAAGAGCGGGACCTGGATCTCGGCACCGGTCTCGAGCGTCGCGGGCTTCGTGCCACCGGTGGAACGGTCGCCCTGGAGGCCCGGCTCCGTGTACGTGATCTCGAGGACGACGGACGCGGGGAGCTCGATGTAGAGCGGCACACCCTCGTTCTGCGCGACGAGGACCATCTGGTTCTCGAGCATGTAGTTGACCGCGTCGCCGACGACCGCGGCCGAGACCGGCACCTGGTCGTAGGTGTCGGTGTCCATGAAGATGAAGTCGTCGCCGTCCTTGTACAGGTACTGGTAGTTCCGCTTGTCGACGTTCGCGGTCTCGATCTTCAGGCCCGCGTTGAACGTCTTGTCGACGGTCTTGCCCGTGACGACGTTCTTCATCTTGGTGCGGACGAACGCGCCGCCCTTGCCGGGCTTGACGTGCTGGAACTCGATGATGGTCCAGAGCTGGCCGTCGAGCCGGAGCACGGTGCCGTTCTTGATGTCGTTCGTGGTCGCCACGGTTCAACTTCCTCTTGGGGGTGTCAAGTGTCGGTGGTGCCGGCAGCCCGTCCGCACGCGGGCGGGGTGGGCCGTGCGGGGCACGCCTCGATGGCGGCTGCCGCCGCAACTGGTCGAGTATAGCGATCCTGCCGGGCGTCCGGCAGCGAACGCGGTGGGTGGCGTACGCCACCCACCCGGGCTCAGGCGCCGGCGAGCGCCGAGAGCGCGAGCCGGTAGGAGTCGAGCCCGAAGCCCGCGACGGTCCCCGTCGCGACAGGTCCGACGACCGAGAGGTGCCGGAACGCCTCGCGCGCGTACGGGTTGGAGATGTGGACCTCGACGAGCCGCAGACCGACGTCCGTCACCTGGGCGGCGGCGTCGCGCAGCGCGTAGGAGTAGTGCGTGAACGCCGCCGGGTTGACGACGACGTCGGAGCGCGTGTCGACGGCCTCGTGGAGCCAGGCGACGATCTCGGACTCGTCGTCGGTCTGCCGTACGTCGGCCTCGAGGCCGAGCGCAGCGGCCCAGCCCTCGCACGCCGACCGCAGGTCGGCGAGCGTCGCGTGACCGTAGACCTCGGGCTCACGCACACCGAGGCGACCGAGGTTGGGACCGTTGAGGACGAGGACGCGCGTCATGCGGCGAGCGTAGCGGTCCGCGGCCGCCGACCGGCGGGCGTCCCGCCCTGCGGTCGCGGCGCGCGCGGAACCCGTCGTGGCGCCGTCGACGCTCGGTAGGGGCTGTCCCGTACGTGGACCCCGCACACTTCGTCGCGACGGACCCTCCCGCCGCGCCGCGGCTCGCGCCCGTGGTTAGGCTCGCGCTGCCACCGGGGCCCAGGGCTCCTGGTCGGACGACGACGCCCGTACCTGAGAGGTCCTTCATGACTCCCCCGTTCAGCACCCCCGCCCGCCGAGGCGCCGTCCTCCTCGCCGTCGCCGGCCTCGCGCTCACGGCGGCGTGCACACCAGGCGCGACACCCACGCCGCCGACCCAGAAGAGCACGTCGATCGGCACAACGGTCAACGAGCTGCGTGGTCCCGACGGCGCCCCGCTCGTCGCGAAGGTCGTCGACGTCGCGACCGCGAAGGTGGCGGCAGAGGGCACGCAGTACAACGTGGTCGTCGAGACGCCGCCCGTGACGGCCTCAGGCTTCGCGGCGACCGCCGTGGCCGTGCGTCCCGACGGCACCACGATGCTCGCAGGGCTCCCCGAGGGCTTCCTCGCGAAGGACGGCACGCTCGCGGGCGACGCGACGTTCGGCAGCTACTTCGAGGGCAAGCTCTCCGAGCTCTCGCGGGCGGCAGCGCTGCCCGTGGGCGCGTACGTGACGAAGGACGCCACGGTCTGGGTCGAGTCCCTCACGGCCGACATCGCGAACGCTCGCTGGCGCATCCGCGTGGCAGGGACCGACGGCGGCGTGAGGACCATCGCGGAGTCGAAGGACCTCGGCGTGCCCGGCAACGTCCACCCGGCGATCGCGGCGCCCAAGCCCGTCGTCCACGACGGTCGCGTCTACTTCAACTCGGCGTACGTCGAGCAGGACGGCACGAGCCGCGTCCAGGTGCTGTCCGTGCCGCTCGAGGGCGGCAAGGTCCGCGTCGAGGTCAAGGGCGCGACGACTCCCGTCGTGTTCGACGGCGGCGTGGCGGTGCTGCGGCTCGGCGACGGCGTGACTGAGGACGGCGCACAGAACCCCCTCGACACGGTCGGCGTCTCGGTCCTGCTCGACGGTCGCTACCAGGAGATCGTCTCGGTCGGCGCGTCCGCCAACCCGGGCGCGCAGGGCACCATCGCGGACCTCGCGGGTGGCGGCGACACGCTGACGTTCACGCGCCAGGGAGTCCTGTACGTCGTCGACGCGGCCGACGGCTCGGCCGTCGCGATCGGCGCACCGTCCGACACGACGTTCCTCGGCGTGCAGCAGTGCGGCTCACGCGTCACGTGGTCGGCGCTCGGCGCCGGCGCGGGCCAGCTCGTCTACGACGTCGACGGCGAGACTCTGTGGCGGGTCGACGACGCCGCTGTCACGGGCCGGTCGCTCTGCGCCGACGACCTGCTCGCGTGGGACCACACCGACAACTGGTCGGAGAAGCACACCGTGACCCTCGTGACCCGCTGGGGCTGACACCCCGCGCGCGAGAGCCCGGCATCCCACGTGGTGGGGGTGCCGGGCTCTCGCGTTCCCGGAGCGAAGCTCGGGGTGGCTACAGGCTGACGCGGTGCCCCTGCGTGGGAGCGTCGGCCGCGATCTCCGCGTACGCCGCGACGAGCAGCGTCGGGTCGGGACCCTCGAGACGGCTCGGTCGTCCCTGGCCGTCGAGGACGACGAAGCGCAGCGTGTCGCCACGGCTCTTCTTGTCGCGGCGCATGGCCGTGAGGAGCTGCTCCCAGCGGTCACCGCGGTAGGTCGTGGGCAGGCCGAGGGACTCCAGGACGGACCGGTGACGGTCGACGTCGGCGTCGCTCAGGCGGCCGGCGAGCCGTGCGAGCTCCGCGACGAACACCATGCCGACGGACACGGCCGCGCCGTGGCGCCACTGGTAGCGCTCGACGTTCTCGATCGCGTGACCGAACGTGTGCCCGTAGTTGAGGAACTCGCGCGGCCCGGACTCCTTGAGGTCCTCCGCGACGACGGCAGCCTTCCAGGCGACGGCACGCTCGATGAGCTCGACGAGCACGTCCTCAGGGACGCCGCTCGCGCCCTGCGTGAGCTCGGCCGCATGCGTCTCGATGAGCTCGAGCACGCGCGCGTCGTGGACGAAGCCGCACTTGACGATCTCAGCGAGGCCCGCCACGAAGTCCCAGCGGGGCAGGGACTCGAGCGCGTCGATGTCGCACAGGACGCCTGCCGGCGGATGGAACGCGCCGACGAGGTTCTTGCCCTCGGCCGTGTTGATGCCGGTCTTGCCGCCGACGGCCGCGTCGACCATCGCGAGGATCGTCGTCGGAACCTGGACGACCTTGATGCCGCGCAGCCACGTCGCGGCGACGAACCCGCCGAGGTCCGTCGTCGCGCCTCCGCCGACGGCGACGATCGCGTCCGAGCGCGTGAATCCGGCTTGGCCGAGCACCTGCCAGCAGAACGCCGCGACCTGGGCGGTCTTCGACTCCTCGGCGTCGGGGACCTCCGCCTGGATGGCCTCGTAGCCCTGCGCAGCGAGGTCGGAGCGGATCGCCTCGGCGGTCGCGCCGAGCGCGGCCGGCGCGAGGACGAGGACGCGACGGACGTCAGGCCCGAGCATCGTCGGCAGCTCGCCGAGAAGGTGGCGGCCGATGACGACGTCGTACGGCTGCTCGCCGCGCACGGTGACACGGACGGGTGCGGTGGTCACTTCTGGTCCCCCTCGGTGGGTGCGGTCTGCTGTGCGCCGTCCGCGGGCGCGGGTGCGGCGCCGAGCGCCGCGAGGATCGTCGCCGCGACGTCGTCGGGCGTGAGCTCGTCCGTGTCGACGCGCAGCGTCGCGACCTTCTCGTACACGGGACGGCGCGCGGTCATGAGCTGCTGCCACTGCGCGCGCGGGTTGCCGAGCAGCAGCGGGCGCGACACGTTGAAACCGACGCGCGGCGCGGCCTGCGCGAGCGACACGTCGAGGAACACGACGGTGCCACCCGCAGCGGCGTACGACGCGAGCACCTCCTGCGTCTCGGGTGCGAGCACCGCACCCCCGCCGAGAGCCAGGACGCCGTCGTGCTCCGCGACGGCGAGGGCGACGGCCTCACGCTCGAGAGTGCGGAACGCGGGCTCGCCGTCGTCGAGGAAGATGTCGCTGATCGGCTTGCCCGCCCGGACCTCCACATCGGCGTCCGTGTCGCGCACGGACCAGCCCGTCGCGGCGCCGAGCGCCGCAGCGACCGTGGACTTGCCGGAGCCGGGCGGACCGGCGAGGACGACGCGGGGCATGACGTTGTGGGGCACGTAGGAGAGGGTACCGGGCGTGGGCGGCCAGAGCGGGCGAGTCCCGTGCCGCGCAGATCGAAGCTCCGGCTCACCCCGATGTTCGATCTGGACCGTCCTCCTCAAGGCGACCAGCAGACTTGCCGATATCAGACCGATAGTCGCGACAATCTCACTCCTCTGGGGGATCTTCATGCGTACTCCACGGATCGTCGCAGGGGCGACGGCCGCAGTTCTGGCCCTCGGGCTGCTCTCCGCGCTCCCGGCGTCGGCGACGACGGGCGCAATCGTCACGCTCAACTCCTCAGCAACGGCAACTGGCCGCACGGGCGACATCGTGCTCGCCTGGCAGCCGGTGCCGGGCGCGACCCAGTACAAGGTCGAGATCGCCGAGACCGAGAGCTTCGGCTCGAGCGTGGTCGACTCGGTGACGACGTACGGGCTCCGCTGGGTCCCGACCACGCCCCTGTGGGGGACGAACGGCGATCGTCAGCTCTTCTGGCGTGTCGTCCCGGTCGGCGTCACCACAGACATTGCGGCAGCTAACGTCGGCTCTTTCGTCCGGGCCGAGGCCCCGACGACGACGCTGCTCGCCCCTGCGCAGGGCGCGGACGTGGCCTTCCCGACCGCAGTGACGTTCACGTGGCAGCCTGTCACCGGCGCGTCGTCGTACGACCTCACGTACGGCGCCTCGAGCGGCGCCACACCGACGCTCAAGAACGTCGTAGACACGACCTGGACGCCGGCGCTCCTCCCGGCAGGTACCTACGAGTGGTCGGTCACGCCACGTTTCCCACTGCCGACGCACCGCAGCGACGTCGCGGGCACGCCGAGCGCGACCAGGTCCTTCACCGTGCCGAAGTTCGAGGACACGGTTCCGGGTCCCGGGCTCGTGACACCCGCGCACGCCGCGTTTCTCAACGACCCGGAGTTTCGGTGGAACTCGGTCGACGGCGTTCGGTCGTACGTCTTCCAGCTGAGCACCGACCCGAACTTCGTTCCTACGGCCGTCATCGTCGACGCCGAGGTGGCCAGCACTGCGTTCACCCCCGTGCACACACTCCTCAACGGCACGTATTACTGGCGTGTCGGAGCGAAGGCACCCAACGGCTCGGTCACATACTCGGGGACCCGGCAGTTTGCCAAGCGCATGACGCTTGACGAGTCCGCCACGACGTCCGACGCGACGGTCGACCTTGCGTTCACGAACATCTCCGCGACAGGGGCCGCTCCTTCGGCGCTCGACTTCGACCGCTTCTACCTCGCGTGGAACCCGGTGCCACGTGCGACGTTCTATGAGGTGACGGTCACGCGGCAGCGTGACAAGTCCAAGGTCCTCACGTGCCGTACCGGGTCGACATCGGCGACGATTGTCGGTCCGTCCTACATCGCCGACCCGAAGAAGGTTGCCGGTGCCTACGACTGCCTCTGGTCGACGGACGACAACTCAGCGATCCGACCCGGCGACGATCTGTATCTCGCCCGGGTCCGGGCGATCAACGTCAGCGCGGCTGACACGTACGCCTATTCGGCGGCCGTGAACCCGCGGACGATGGCGTCGACGACGATCTCGTCGACTGTGGGGTACTTCACGGTGAGGGACTCGGACCGCTCCGCAGGAGGCGCTGCGGCACAAGTCGTGCCGCTCGCGTCGCCGACGCAGGTCGTGAGCCCTCGGATCGAGTGGCAGCCTGTCACCGGCGCGACCGGCTACCTTGTCAACATCTACAGCGACGCGGATGGCTCGACGATCATCGCGACGTTGAGGACCACGACGGCGACCGTCCAGATGACTGGCGTCTTTGAGCTCAACAGCACCACCACCTCGGACGATGCCTACAAGATCGAAGTGTTCGCGAGCTCTGCCGACTGGAAGAAACCCACAGAATGGCGCGAGCTCCCCAACACCAAGGGCGACACGTCGTTCCTCCGCTCGGCTCCCACTCCCGCCGCCGGCACCGTCGTAGACGTCGGCGGCGCCAAGCTCCTGCGCATGACGCCGACGTCGGCGTCCGCTCTCGGCGGTGCCAACCGCGGCTACCAGGTGAACATCTACAAGCGGGGCATGGACCAGACTCACACGACCCTCCGGGTCGACCAGCCCTCGGTCATCGCTGCTCAGAGCTACAGCGCGCCGAGCGCCGCCGTGACGACTATGAAGGCGCTCCCGACGGGTGAGTACTCGTTCGCGTGGGCCGTCATCGACCCGGTGGGCAAGGTTGCCCAGGAGTCCCCGCGCGTCGACTTCACCATCGGTGGCGCGACACCGAGCAACCTCGTTGCGAAGCAGTCGGCGTCCGGTACCTCGGCAGCGCTCTCGTGGAAGAACAACGCGACGGCCGACTCGTACACGGTGAAGTTCCGCTCGACGACAGACGCCCGGACGACGACCTACACCACGAGCGCCCGTTCAGTGACCGCCACCGGTCTCCTGCCTGGCGCGACCTACGAGTGGTCCGTCTCCTCGACGAGCCAGGGCAACGTCTCGTATGACTCGCCCGCGCAGAGGTTCACCGTCCCCCGGGCTACCGTGACCCTGACGTCGGGCACACTTGCCGGTGTCAAGGCCGGCGAGGCGCGGATCGCGTGGTCCGCGGTGCCGGGTGCCTCCCGGTACCTCGTGCGCGTGGCACCTGCGAGCAAGGGTCTCGCGAGCACCACCGCGATCGAGACCTCGGCGCTCTCCTACGTCCCGACGATCGCGCTCGCCTATGGCACTGCGTACACCTACGACGTGCGCGCGGTGCCGCCCGTGCTCACCACCGCGAGCACGCGACCAGTCCTCGCGACGACCGTCAAGGACGGGTCGCTCACCGTCATCACGGCACCGGGCACGCCATCGGGCCTCAAGCTCACGGCGAACGCCAGCGTCGTGACGGCGACCTGGTCCGACCTCGTGGGTGTCACCCGCGGCAGCGCGATCGCCCCGGGCTACCTGCTCCGCTACGGAGCTGCACGTGCCGACGGCCTCGACCCGTCCTGGACGAACATCGTCGTCGGTTCCGGACAGTCCCGGACGGTCCCGGGCCTCAAGCCGGGCACCCAGTACGCGGTGCAGGTCGCGGCTGCCAACACCGCGGGTCAGAGCCCGTGGAGCCGGACAGTCGTGGTTTCGACCGCTCAGATCGCGCCATCAGCCCCGCGCATCGGCACCGTCAGCCGCGCGAGCGGCTACGTCACAGCACGCTGGGGCGCTCCGACGTCGGCGAACAGCGGCGTGACCGGCTACCTCGTCCAGACCCGTCAGTATTCGACGGGCCGCTGGAGCGCGTGGAAGTCGACGCGCGCGGCCTCGACGGCGCGTTCGGCAAAGGTCACCGGCCTGAAGAACGGTCTCAAGACCGAGGTGCGGGTCATCGCCACGTCCAAGGTCGGGAACAGCCGGGCCTCGGCCTCGAAGATCGTCACCCCGGCCGGCAAGCCCCTGGCCCCGACCGTCAAGGCCAGCTCCACGAAGAAGAAGACCGTCAAGGTCACGTGGAAGGCCGCGTCCTCGAACGGCTCGACGGTCACGGGCTACACGGTGCAGTACTCGACGAACGGCAAGTCATGGAAGACGCTCAAGGCGCTCTCGTCGAAGTCCCGCAGCTACACGTGGACGAAGGCGGCGTCGAAGAAGTCGTACTACTTCCGCGTCCAGGCCAAGAACGCGCTGGGCTCGGGTGCGTACGGCAAGACCACGAAGGTGACCGTCAAGTAACGGCTCGTCTTGGGGGCGGCGACGCCGCCCCCAAGACGCCTCGCACGTGACCCTGGTACGGCGAAGGGCGGGATCCTCACGGATCCCGCCCTTCGCCGTACGTCGACCGTGGTCAGCGCATGTGCTCGGGGATGGACTCGAGGTAGGCCTCATAGTTGCGTCGGATCTCGGCGACGGAGTCGCCTCCGAACTTCTCGAGGACGGCGTCAGCGAGCGTGAGCGCCACCATCGCCTCGGCGATGACGGCGGCCGGGGGCACCGCACAGACGTCGGAGCGCTGGTGCTGCGCCTTGGCGGCCTCCCCCGTCGCCGTGTCAACGGTGCGCAGGGCGCGCGGCACGGTCGAGATCGGCTTCATGGCCCCACGCACGCGCACCACCTCGCCGTTGGACATACCGCCTTCGACGCCGCCTGCGCGGTTCGTGGCGCGCGTGATGCGGCCGTCGACGACGTCGATCTCGTCGTGAGCCTCCGAGCCACGACGCGTCGCCGTGCGGAAGCCGTCGCCGACCTCGACGCCCTTGAACGCCTGGATGCCCATGATCGCGGCCGCAAGACGCGCGTCGAGACGGCGGTCGGAGTGCACGTAGGTGCCGAGCCCCGTGGGCACCCCGTAGGCGAGCACCTCGACCACTCCCCCGAGCGTGTCACCTGCCTTGTGGCAGTCGTCGATCTCCGCGACCATCGCGGCCGACGTCGCAGCGTCGAAGCAACGCACCGGGTCGGCGTCGAGCGTCGCGGTGTCATCGGGCGTGGGAACCGCGGCGCTATCAGGGACGCTCACAGGGCCGATTCCGACGACGTGCGACACGAGCCGCACGCCGACGGCCTGCTCGAGGAAGGCCGCCGCGTACACACCCAGGGCGACACGCGTCGCGGTCTCGCGCGCCGAAGCACGCTCAAGCACGGGGCGTGCATCATCGAAACCGTACTTTCGCATGCCGACGAGGTCCGCGTGGCCCGGCCGAGGACGCGTGATCCTCTTGTTGCGCGCGATCTCACGCACGTCGCCCGTCCCGGCGTCCACCTGGAGCGCGTCCAACTCGACCGGGTCAGGGGCCATGACGTCGACCCACTTGGGCCACTCGGAGTTCGCGATCTCGAACGTCACGGGGCCGCCCTGCGTGACGCCGTGGCGCACGCCGGCGAGCACGCGGAGCTCGTCCTGCTCGAACTTCTGGCGCGCACCCCGTCCATAGCCGAGGCGCCGACGAGCGAGCGCGTCACGGACGTCCTGGCTCGTCACCTCGACACCCGCGGGAAGGCCCTCGATCACTCCGACGAGCGACGGGCCGTGGGACTCACCTGAGGTCATCCAGCGCAGCATGGCGCGATCCTTTCACGTGGGACGACGACGCCCCCGTGACGTCCGCAGTGCGGTCGTGACGGGGGCGTCGTCGCGCAAAGCGGAGACGTCAGTCCTTGCCCGACTTGATGTCGCGCGAGAACGGGTTGTCCGAGTCCTTGCGCGAAGGGAGCTTGATTTCAGTCTCACCCTCCTCGTACGGGTCAAGGCTCTGGTTCTTGTCCGTGAAGATGTAGAACGCGCCCGTGATGACGTACTCGACGTCGCCGTCCTCCAACTTACGTCCGTTCACCTCCTGCTCCTCGAGCGAGGTCGCCTCGACGTTCGAGACGAGGAAGTACCGCGGGAGCTTGGTCTGGATCGCGTCAAGATATGCGCTCGCCTCGTTGAAGGTGCCGTAGAACGTCAGCGTAGTCGTGAACGCAACGAGCTTCTCGCTCGCGGCGTCGGCCTTGGGCTTCGCGCTGGGCTCAGCGGACGGGGTACCGTCCGACGACTCCTTGGCCTCGTCCCCCTTGGCCGTGCCGTCGTCCTTGGCGTCGTCCTTCTTGGCGTCGTCCGTTGACCCCTTGAGGGTGTCCGTAACGGAGTCCGCCTCCTTCTTCCGATCGCCGGTGAGGGTGGCGACCTCCTGCGCCTGTCCGACGCTCGCCGAGGTCAGCATCACCTCGCTCTCCTCGGCAAGCTTGTCAAGGTCCACGATGAGCCGCGGCACCGCCCCGTCGAATGGCAGGCGCACCTGGAGCGCGGCCAGCTCCGCCTTAAAGTCGTCAAGCTGCGCGAACTGCTTGCGCAGTGTCGCAACCTTCGCCGCGAGCGAAACGTTCGCCGCGACGAGTCCGTCCGCCTGCACGTTGAGCTCAGCCGCCTGGGTCCGCTTCGGCTGCACGAGAAGGAACCACCCGGCCAGAACGAGGACGAGTGAGACGATCACTGTGCCTGCTATCCAGGTCTTGCGTGGGTTACGCATCAGCGCAGCTCCTTAGGGAAGGTCGTGCCGGAAGCCGCAAGTCCATTGAGGGTGACCGACGCGATCGTGGAGTGCGTGAAGTCGTCCCCTTCGCCCTCTTCGACCTCAGAGCTGAAGAGCCGAGCGGACTCAACCGTGGGCAACGCCTCGAGGTCGGCCAAGAGCTTGGCGACGTCCGGCAACGTCTTCGACACCATCTCGATGGAGATGCGCGTGTGCAGCCCCGAACGCTGCGACGGATCGTTGAGGCTGATCGAACCCTGCGCCGCGTCCCAGCCCTCGATGACGAGCTTCCGAACCTCGAGCTCCTCCGGAATCTGGGACGTCAGGGCGTCGATCGTCGGCTTCCACCTGACGTCACCCATCCCGGACCTGAAGAGGGCATTCTCCGTCTCGTCGATCCGACCAAGCACGATCGGGACCTCGGCGTACTTGCGCTGCTCGACTTGCAGCCGCGTCGTCTCCGCATTCGCCGCGTCGACACGACCCTGTGCCTTGGAGACGAGCCCCGAGGCGACGAACGTCAGCCCCCCCACGAGCACGAGGACCAGTGCGATCACAACGGCAAGAACGGCCTTGAGCTTCTTGAGATTGCGTGCGTCCGTGACATCGGTCGGAAGGAGATTGACCTGTGGCAGCAACGTCGCCCCGATGCCCTTCTGCGACTTGGACACGGCGCCCGAGGTGGAGGACTTCTTGCTCAACGAGAGGCTCATGACGCGACTCCGTACGCGAGACCGACGGGGAGGGCGATGCGTGAGTCGACGGAACGTGCGTCACCGGCACTGCGCGCGACCTCCATGTGCTGCAGCGGGCTTCCGAGCGTCACGGGGAGCCGCGTCGCGCTCGCCACGAACTGTCCGAGACCCGGGAGCATGACCGCCCCGCCGGTGAGGACGAGCGTCTCGACGGGAGTCTGCGGATTGCTCTGGGTGAAGTACCCGAGGGTGCCGCGGATCGCCTCGACGAGCGTCGTCGAGACGTGCGAGATCGAATCGGCGGCAGGAGCGAGCTCCGGGTTGTACCCGTGGCCGATGCCGATCTCACGCTTGAGTCGCTCTGCCTCGACCTGCGTCGTCTTGAGCGCGGCCGCGACGCCGTCGGTGGCGTTGTCCCCGCCCTGCGCCAGGTGGCGCACGAGGCGGGGCTTGCCGTCGACCACGATGACGATCGTCGTGATGCGCGCGCCGATCTCCACGATGGCGACCGTGCGACGCATGAGGTCGCCCTGGACGAGCGACCGGGTCAGGGCGAAAGCATTGAGGTCGACGACCTCCGGAGTGAGACCGGCGGACTCGCACGCGAGGACGTTCTGCGTGACGGTCTCGCGCACCGCGGCGACGAAGAGACCCTGCGCGACGCGTCCCGTCTCGCTCACCGACTCGCTCGTCGGGTAGAAGTCGAGCAGCGTGCTGTCGACCGCGACGGGGAGGAGCTCCTGGGCCTGGAACGGGAGCGTCTTGCGGATCGCCGCGAGCGGCATCCAGGGCAGCTCGAGGTCTCGCACGATGACGCGCTGGTTCCCGACACCGATGTGAACCTTCTTGGTCGAGAATCCGCCCTTCTGCCACAGCTGCTTGAGCGCGCCGGCCACTGTCGAGGTCTCGACGACCTCGCCGTCACGCACAGCGCCCGCAGGGAGCGCGATCTCTGCGAACCGGTGGAGCGTCGCACGCGACGCCCCGGGTCCGCCCGAGCCGAACTCGACCTCGGCGGCGCGCACTGCGCTGGTTCCGATGTCGAGGCCGACGACTCTCGTCTTTGCCACAGTCTTCCTCCGGGGGTGTTGGCATGTTCTCGCACGCCAACGCAGTTATCGGCGGCCCGGAGGCTCAACTTGAGCGTCCAGGCGGAACTTCTGGGACGGCTCAGACGAGAAGGCTGAGATACGCGTGAGCGATCTGCTCCCCGAAACCGATCCCGACGGCGGCGCCGGCAGCCATCCACGGGCCGAAGGGCAGCCCTGACTTACGGGTGGCCTTGCCGGTCGCCAGCAACGCGATGCTCAGCACGCCCCCGAGCAGGAACGCCGCGAACGCACCGACGACAAGGGTCCCCCACCCGACATATCCCATGACGAGCCCGAGCGAGAGCGCAAACTTCACGTCGCCAAAACCCATGCCGGACGGATAGATGAGCAGCAGCACGAAGTAGAACGTGAAGAGTGCGGCACCTCCCGCAAGCGCCCGCCAGAGTGCCGTCCAGTCGCCTGAGACCGCACTCGCGACAGCAAGCAACGCGACGAGTACCGGTACGACACCGAGCGTCAGCACATCGGGCAGCCGGCGCGTGTCGAGATCGATGAGGGTGAGAGCCAGGGCGACCCCCGCGACCAGGAGGAAGGCCGCAAGCTCAACCGTCACGCCGAAGCGCGCTAGCACGAGCACGAAGAGCACACCGGTGGCAGCCTCGACGACCGGGTATCGCACCGAGATGGGCTCACCACAGTCGCGGCACCGAGCCCGGAGCAGAATCCAGGAGAGAACCGGAACGTTGTCGCCGGCCCGAATCGCGTGCCCGCAGCGCGGGCATGCGCTCGGCGGCGACACGACCGACTCGCCCCTCGGGACGCGCCAGATGACGACGTTGAGGAACGAGCCGATCGCGAGCCCCAGCAGGGCGACGAGGATGTAGAGGTAGATCACGGGCGTACGTCGAACCTCATGACCGGGGCGAAGAGGTACTTCTGATCGCCGTCGTCGGTCATGCCAGGCGGCGTGCCGTCCGCGTAGGTGATGTGCGTGTTGACGGAAACGTTCGTCTCGCACGCGTAGAGCGAGCCGTGGAACTGCACGCCGTTGGTGAGCTCCGCGGTGCCGTTCGTGTAGACAAACGTTGCAACGTTCGCATCGAACGCCGTGCCACCCGAGTTGATGACGATGTTGCCCCTACCCGCGCCCGCACCGGTGCACGACTTCTGGCCTTCGTCGAGCGGCACGATGAAGCGGACCACATACTTCTTCGCAGGGTCGGCACCCTTGATGAGAAGCGCGTTCGACGAGGTGAACGCCTTGACCACAAACGTCGTGTCCGCCTTGACGGTGAGGACGAGTGGCTTCGTCGATCCATCTCCCTGGAACAGGACTTCACAGGCGCGGGCATCGATCACTGTCGCCGTCGACGGACCTATAAGGTTACCGTTGATGCCCCAGCTGGGGCTGGCTGCCGCGGCACAAGGCTTGGAGGGATTCAGAGCGTCCGCCCACGACGCGGCGCCGTTCCGGGTCGCGTTCTCCTTGAGCCAGCTCTGATACGTGACGACCGCCGGGTTGCCCGCGTCGGGCCCCACGAGGTCGCTCCAGTAGATGGTGGGCATCTTCTGGTTGACCGGACCCGCCGGCGGGTCGGACGGCATGTTCTCGACACGCGCTGAACCGACGGTGCCGCCCGTGACAGTCGAGGCGGCCTGGGCCCAGCCCGTAATCGTCGAGTCGCTCTGCTGGAGAATGTGCCCCTTGGCGGAGAGCGCATTCCCCATGATGACTGTGTTCTGGGTCTCGAGAGGACCGTTGGTCCAGGTATCGCCATTGATCTTGCAGCCGGAGCTCAGGTATGTCCGCACGGAGGAGGCGACAGTCAGCGCGCCATCGACGGTTGCGCCGCTGTTGCAGTTGACCGCGCCGCTGGTCCACAGGGACTTGAGGTAACACGCGTTCGAGAGGTCGGCCTTGCCGATCGCCGCGACGTCACCGAAGACCTGCGCGTTCGAGTTGCACTCGAAGTTGCCGTTGGTGAAGACGCCGCCCCCATCGACCTTGAAGTTGTTCGTCGTGTGGAGATTACCGTTCGAGAAGAAGCCGTACTTGAACAACGGGGGAAGCGGCTCGTCCGGCGTGATCTCGACCTTCTGCTTGACCGACCGCATGACAGCCTTCGTCCCGCTCGTCGATGTCACGTCCATCGACGCCGTCGCGATCATCTCGGCCGCGACAACCTCGGTGCCGTCGGCGAGCGCGCCACTGCACGTGTACGGATCCGTCTCGCTCGAGCCGGCGAGCCGGTAGGCGACCTTCGTCACGACGTCGGCCGTCCCGCTCTCGGTGCTCACCGACGAGATGATCTCGCACCGGAACATCGACTCCTCGCCGATGACGACGTTGTTGATCTGCTTGAGCGCGTTGTCGATGCCGAGATCGGCCGCAGCCTGCGCCTGCACACCTGCGCGAGCCTCGGTCGACACCTTTGCGGCGTAGGTGCTCGAGATCGACATCGTGAGCGCAAGGATGAGGAACGTGAAGCCGAGCCCGATCACCATGATGAGCATGTTGCCGCTGTCGTCAGAACACAGCCTTCGAAGCCTAGAGATACTCACCGCAGGTCTCCTCACCGATGCCTTGTCCCTGGATACGCGGGATGACGGTCGTGTTGATCCGCACGGGAGAATCCTCCCGCGCGGACGTACTGTCGAAGCGGATCATCGCTCCACCCCCGACGCCGGTCGTCCGGAAGATCGGGACGATGTTCCCTCCCTCGTCCCTCGCCCGGCTCACGTTGCCGACGACGATACGCCACTCCTCGAGGTCTGGTCGGGCAGTGATACCGACCGTGGCAGAGCCGGGTCCCGGAGTGTCCGTACGCTCATAGATCGTGCGCGTGGGCTCGTCGTAGAACCAGGCCTTGCATCGCCAGCTGGCGGCGGCCTTGTTGTCCTCACCGACACGGGTCTTGACGACGAGCAGATCGCCGTTGAAGACAGTGGTCTCCACTTGGATCTTCGCGGCGTTGCGGACGCTGCCCTCGATCGTCGCGGCGGCGAGCTGCGCGTTGTTCGACGCGTCGGCGAGCGCCTTCTGGTCACGCTGGACCCCGCGGCCACTGATGAACGTCGCCGCGATGAGCGCGGTGAGGATCACCATGATGATGATGTACACGAGAAGCTCGGCCAGCGAGGCGCCGCGGTCTGACCGAAGGTCGTCACGCAGTCGCGGGCCGATGGGGTTTCGAGGCGTGTCAGCCATTGAGCCAGTACTCCGTCGTCACGTCTGCAAGGATCTTGGATCCCTGCATCACCTGGACCCGAAAGTCGACCGCGCGGTTGTCGAGCGTGTCGCACGTCGCCTCGTGGGTGACTGTCAGAGGCGTTGAGGAACGACCGTCGGTGATGGCGGTATCGAGCACCGGGTGCTCGTCGAGACCCTTGGCAAGCTCGGACTCGAGGGCCTTCTGGAACCGGACGCAGCGAGGCTCGTCGCCGACCGGGAGCTGGAGGGTGCGCGCTGCTTCAACCTGGGAGTTCGCGATGCGCGACGCCGTCGTCACGCTCGCAGACCTGCTCGTCAACGAGAGCGACTGCACGAAGACCGGGATGAGCCCGAGGAGCAGCACGACGAAGAGCATCATCGCGACGATGATCTCGACGAGGCTGAAGCCGTCGTCACGCATCACATCACAGTTCCGGCTCATGTCGCGTCCTCTCGGGCTCTGGAAACATGTCGGTGCGGGCCGGGTCTAGTCGACCCGGCCCGCACCGTGGCTACGCCGAGGGCGCAGGCGAGATCAGGAGCAGTCGGCCGACTGGTAGATCTTGCCGGTCTCGTCGGTCGAGAAGTCCTTGAGCTTGCCGGCGGGAGCCGTCGCGTACAGGCAGAAGGTGCCCGCAGCGATGTCCGACGACGCGATCGTCGTGGTGACGCCGTCCGAGCCCGTGAAGCCGGCCGCAGCGAGGTCCGCCGGGAAGGCGTCCGGCGTGTCGACGAGCGCCGTCGCGACCGCGATGCGCGCGTTGGCGAGGTCCGACTTCGCAGCGGCGTCCTTGGCCTTCTTCTGCTGGTCCATGTACAGCGGGATCGCGATGGCAGCGAGGATGCCGATGATGATGACGACGACGAGAAGCTCGACGAGGGTGAAGCCCTTGTCGCCGTCCTTCTTGTTGAGCGCCTTGGAAACGCGAGCGATCATGATGATCTCCTTGCAGTTCGAGCTGAGTGGTAGTGGGGCCCAGGTCGTTGCCGACTTGTGCGCCACCTCCTACATCGGCACCTTCGTCGCTGACTTGAGCGTGTGTTGCGAAAAACTTCGACGACGTATTGGCCGGTCAGCCCATGAGTTCGAAGATGGAGAAGATCGGCATGTAGAGCGCCACGATCATGCCGCCGACGACCACGCCGAGGAACGCGATCATGAGCGGCTCGATGAGCGACGTCAGCTGCTCCGTCGCTGCCTCGACCTCCTGGTCGTAGAACTCGGAGATCTTCTGGAGCATCGTCTCCATAGCGCCCGAATCCTCACCGACCGCCATCATCTGGACGACCATGGGTGGGAAGACCGTGTGCTGGGCAAGTGGCTTCGACAGTGCCTGACCGTTACGCACCGAGCCCTGCACGTCCTCGATCGCCTTCTCGATGACCCAGTTGCCCGAGGTCTCGCCGACGATATCGAGAGCCTGGAGGATCGGCACACCCGCGCCGAGCATCGTCGAGAAGTTACGCGTGAAGCGCGCGATCGCAACCTTCTGGAAGAGCGTGCCGAAGACCGGGAGCTTGATCTTCGCCGGGTCGACCTTCGACCGCACCGCGTCTGAGTTCTTGTTCTTGCTCCACCACACCGAGAAGAAGACAGCACCCACGGCGAGAACCGGTGCGAGCCACTTCATGACTCCTGAGAGCCAGACGAGGAAGAGCGTCGGCGCCGGCAACGTGCCGCCGAGGCCGTCGAACATCTTCTCGAACACCGGCACGATGAACAGGAGCATGCCGATGACGGCAAGAATCGCCATGATGAAGACGACGACGGGGTAGGTCATCGCCGACTTGATCTTCGCGCGGAGCTTGACCTCCGCCTCGTAGTTGTTGGCGACCGAGAGGAGCGCCTGCTCGAGGAACCCGCCGGTCTCGCCCGCGCGGATGATGTTCGCCATGAGCGGCGGGAAGACGTCCGGGAACTTCTTGAGGGCGCTCGAGAGGGAGCCGCCCGTCTCGACGTCGTTGCGCACCTGCCCGAGCGTCGACGCAAGCTTCTTGTTCTCGGTCTGGTCCGCGAGGATGTTGAGCGCGCGCAGCAGCGAGAGACCTGCGGAGACCATCGTCGCGAACTGACGCGACATGATCGCGAGGTCCTTGAGCCCGACCTTGCCCTCACCGAAGGAGATCTCTTTCTGCAGGCCCGAGGTCTTCACCTCGTTGATCGACATCGGGGCCAACCCCATGGTGCGCAGACGCCCCACGACCGCTGCCTCGTTCGCCGCCTCGAGGCGGCCCTTGACGATCCGGCCCTTGGTGTCGCGGACCGTGTACTCGAACTGCTTCGTCTCGACGCTAGCCATCAGTAGCCCCCCATGACCGAGGCGTCGTTGTTGAAGCCGCCGCCTGCCACACCGCCCGAACGACCCGCGAGACGGTTGAAGTCCTCGACGTGGTGGCACTTCTCCAGACCGGTCTCGTACGAGATCCGGCCCTGCTGCACGAGGTCCGCGAGGTGCTGGTCCATCGAGTGCATGCCCTCGGCCTTGCCCGCCTGCATCGACGAGTAGATCTGGTGCGTCTTGCCCTCACGGATGAGGTTGCCGATCGCGGGCGTCGCGACCATGACCTCGGTCGCGACCGCGCGGCCCGGGCCGTCGGCACGCTTGCACAGCGTCTGGCAGACGACACCACGGATGGTTGCCGCGAGCTGGACGCGGATCTGGTCCTGCTGCGTGGGCGGGAAGACGTCGATGACACGGTCGATCGTCTGCGCGGCGTCCTGCGTGTGCAGCGTCGCGAAGACGAGGTGGCCCGTCTCGGCCGCCGTGAGCGCCGTCGAGATCGTCTCCTGGTCACGGAGCTCACCGATGAGGATGATGTCCGGGTCCTGACGCAGCACGTGCTTGAGCGCCTGCGCGAACGAGTGCGTGTCCGTCCCGACCTCTCGCTGGTTGACGAGGGCCTTCTTGTGCTCGTGGAGGAACTCGATCGGGTCCTCGACCGTCATGATGTGGTCCGCGCGCGTGCGGTTCGCGAGGTCGACGATCGCGGCGAGCGTCGTCGACTTGCCCGAACCCGTCGGACCCGTGACGAGGACGAGGCCACGCGGCAGGTTTGCGAACGACCCGACGATCGGCGGGACGCCGAGCTCCTCGAGCGCCTTGATCTCCGAGGGGATGACACGGAAGGCCGCACCGACCGCGTCACGCTGCTGGTAGATGTTGACGCGGAAGCGCGAACCCCCGCGCACCTGGTATGCGAAGTCGAGCTCGAGGTTCTCCTCGAACGTCTCGCGCTGCTTCTGCGTGAGATTCCGATAGATCGAGCGACGCAGGCCCTCGGCGTGCATCTCGGGGTACCCGTCGAGCGCGACGAGGCCGCCATCACGACGGATCATCGGCGCCGAGCGCGCCGTAAGGTGAAGGTCGGAGCCGCGGTTCGCGACGACCTCGCGCAGCAACGCGTCGATGTCGACGTCGCCCTCCTCGAGATTCGTCGACATCGAGACGCGCGCCGAGCCCGAGACGCCGGCGCTCGCCGCCGGACGCTGCGCAGGCTGCGACGGCACCGACGGCTGCTCGGGCGCGGCCATCGGCTGTGGGCGCGCCGTGACGGGCTGTGCGGGCGCGAGCTGACCCGGCGCGCCAGACCCCGCGGGCTGGGTCGGCGGAGCTGCGGACCACGAGGCCGCCTGCGCTGCGGCAGCGGCCTGCCCGCCCTGGGCGATCGGCGCGCCGCTCGACACGGCACGCCGAGACGGGCTCACCTGGTGCGGCGCACGACGTACCGGCTCAGGAGCGACCGGCATGGTCCCGCCCGGAAGGAACGTCGCGGTCGACGTGCGCTGGATCGGGGCCGCCGCCTGCGGGGCGACCGGCGCCACGGGCGCAGCCTGCGCGGGCGGCCGTCCGAGGCCCGCAGCGAACGCGCTGGTCGCGTCACCGGGAAGAGGTGCCTGCGGCGCTCCCCCGACGGGTGCCGACCACGACTGCTGCTGCACAGCGGCGGGTCGCTCAGGGAATCCCTGGGCCGTCCACCGGGTGCCCGACGGTGGCATCGTCTCGTTCATCGAAGACCTCTCGTTCCACGGCGCACAGCGCGCCCGACGTCGTTATCGGCGCACCCGCGCTCCGACTTGAGGCTCGGGCCCAGGTCACGCGACGACGCGAAGGATCTCCTCGATCGTCGTCCGGCCCTCGAGGACCTTGCCCCACCCGTCGTGCCGCAGCGTCTGCATGCCCGAGGCCTGCGCCTCGCGCGCGATGTCGGCAGACGACGACCCGGCGACGGCATGCCGCTCGATCGCCTCGGTCACCTGCATGACCTCGTGCAGCGCCAGACGCCCGCGGTAGCCCGTGCCCGAGCACGTGGTGCAGCCCACCGGGCGCATGAGCACCGGCTTCTGCTCCCCCGGCAGCCACGGGAACCTCGCCCCCGTGAGCTCCTCGTCCTCAGGCACATACTGCTCCTTGCACTTGTCGCACAGCTTGCGCGCAAGACGCTGGGCGACGACGCAGTCGAGCGCTGATCCCACGAGGAAGGGCTCGATGCCCATCTCGACGAGACGCGTCACGGCCGACGGAGCGTCGTTCGTGTGGAGG
This sequence comes from Sanguibacter sp. HDW7, assembly GCF_011300875.1. NCBI lineage: Bacteria > Bacillati > Actinomycetota > Actinomycetes > Micrococcales > Sanguibacteraceae > Sanguibacter > Sanguibacter sp. HDW7. Next base: position 1,731,990 of record NZ_CP049862.1, read on the forward strand.
GTCGAGAGCACGAGGTGACCCGTGAGCGCCGCCTCGATCGCGATCTGCGCCGTCTCGTGGTCGCGGATCTCACCGAGGAGCACGACGTCGGGGTCCGAACGCAGGATCGAGCGCAGCGCGCTCGCGAACGTCAGGCCGGCCTTCGGGTTGACCTGCACCTGGTTGATGCCTTCGAGCCGGTACTCGACCGGGTCCTCGACCGTGATGACGTTGATCTCCGGCTTCGACACCGCGTTGAGCGTCGCGTACAGCGTCGTCGACTTGCCCGAACCAGTCGGGCCCGTGACGAGGATCATCCCGTACGGCTTCTTGTACGACTCCTGGTAGATCTCGAAGTTCGAGTCGCTGAACGACAGGTCACGCAGGTCGAGCCTCGCGGTCGAGTTGTCGAGGATTCGCATGACGATCTTCTCGCCCCACACCGTCGGCAGCGTCGCGACACGGAGGTCGATCTTCTTGCCGTTGTGCGTCACCGACATGCGCCCGTCCTGCGGCTTGCGTCGCTCCGCGATGTCGATGTCCGAGAGGATCTTCACGCGCGAGATGACACCGCCAGCGATCTGCTTGGGCGAGCGCTGCATCTCGTGGAGAACGCCGTCGATGCGGTAGCGGACCCGCAGGTCCTTCTCCGTCGGCTCGATGTGGATGTCCGAGGCGCGGTCGGTGATCGCCTGCGTGACAAGCAGGTTGACGTACCGGACGATGGGCGCGTCGTCGTCGACCGAGCCGCCGAGGTTCGCGAGGTCGATCTCGACCTCGTCCTGCTGCTCCTCGAGCGCGCCGGCGAGCTCGTCGATCTCGTGGTCGGCACGCACGTAGCGGTCGATCGCGCGCACGAGGTTGTCGTGCGAGGCGACGACCGGCATGACCTGCATGCGAGCTGTCTGGCGGATGTCGTCGAGCGCCATGACGTTGCCCGGGTCCGACATCGCGACGACGAGCAGGTCGTCCCGGAACTGGATGGGCAGAACCGTGTACTTGCGGGCGACCGCGGCCGAGACCAGCGCGACCGCTGCGCGGTCGACGGCGAACTCGTCGAGGTCCACGTACTCGAGCCCCACCTGCTGAGCGAGCGCGCGGACAAGATCGTCCTCCGAGAGGATCCCCAGCTCGACGAGCACACGCCCGAGCGACGAACCGCGCTCGACCTGCACGTCCAGCGCGTGCATGAGCTGGGACTCGTCGACGAGCCCCTCCTCGAGCAGGATCTCTCCGAGCTGCTTCATGTCTGCCGTCCCTCCGGTGGCACCAGGGTCGGTGCACCACTCGTTATCGGCAGTCCGACGACGCTACTGAAGCGCGCGGCGCCCCTTCACAGGATCATCACCCGGTGTCGGGGTCAGGCGCGTCGCGCGAGCTCGGCCTCGAGCGCGTCGCTCATCTCGGCGACCGGCGGCGCATGACCCGTCATGAGTCGCACCTGCTCGGCCGCCTGGTGCAGCAGCATCCGCTCCCCCGGCGCGTCGACGCCGCCGAGGCCGCGCCACGCCGCCTGGAGCGCCGTCGGACGCGGGTCGTAGACGACGTCGAGCAGCACTCCCCCGACCTCGTCGGCCGCCGCGACGAGCGACTCGGCGATGGCATCGGCGCCCGCCCCGGGCACCGTCGACACGACGACGTCCGCGCCGACGAGTGCGCGCGGCGCGTCCTCGAGCCTGCCGAACGTCGGCTCGACGCCCATGCGGTGCGCGGCGCGGCGCAGGGAACCCGTACGTGCGAGCGACCTCACGAGCACGACCGCGTCCGTGACTCCGAGCTCCCCGAGCGCCGCGAGCGTCGACGCCGCGGTCGCCCCCGCGCCGAGCACGACCGCCCGCGCAGGACGTCCCGCAGGAGCGTCGTAGCCTGCCTCGCGCAACGCCGCGACGATCCCGTGGACGTCCGTGTTCGCGCCCACGACCGTCCGCACGCGGCCAGACGGCTGCAGCAGCACGGTATTGACCGCGCCGACGACCTCGGCGAGCGGCTCCACGTGGTCGCACAGCCCAAGAACTGTCTGCTTGAGCGGCATCGTGAGGCTCAGGCCCGCCCACTCAGGGCCGCAGCCCGCGAGGAACGCACCGAGGCCGTCCTCCTCGACGTCGTGACGGTCGTACTCCCAGTCGAGACCGAGAGCCGCGTACGCGGCACGGTGGAGGACCGGGGACAGTGAGTGCTCGATCGGGTGCCCGAGGACGCCCGCACGCCTCACTCGGAGCCCTCCTTCTCCTGGTCCTTCTTCGCCATGCGCTCGTTGTAGTCCTTCTGCCAGGCCTGGAACTCGGCCTTGTACAGGTTGTGCTGAGTGTTGGTCGTCGAGTACTTCGTCTCGCCCGTCTCACCGTTGACCGTGACGAAGAACATCCAGTCGCCGGGCGTCGGGTCGAGCGCCGCCTCGATCGCGGCCTTGCCCGGCGAGCCGATCGGGCCGGGAGGCAGACCCGCGAACCGCCGCGTGTTGTAGGGGCTGTCCGTGGCGAGCTCCGCCTTGGTGAGCCCCATGTCGCTCGGGCGCTTGCCGACGAGGAAGTTCACGGTCGAGTCCATGTCGAGCTTCCACCCCTGGTCGAGCCGGTTCTCGATGACCCGCGCGATCTTGCCCCGCTCCTTCGCCGGGGCCTCGGCCTCGACGATCGACGCGATCGTCAGCACCTTCTGCGCGTCGGCCATTCCGATACCCAGGTCGTCGAGCACGGTCTTCTGCTTCGCGATCATCGTCGACAGCAGGTCCACCGCTGTCGTGTCCGACTCGAACGGGTACGTCGCCGGAGCGAGCCACCCCTCGATTTCGCCCTTGGCAACCTCGGGCAGTCCGAGGTCCTCAGGCTTCTTCGCCGCCTTCTCGAAGTCCGCGACCGGGATGCCCGTCACCGAGGAGAGCCGCTCGAACGTCTCGGAGACCCAGCGGCCCTCGATGACGGTGACGCCGTCCTGCTTGAGGTTCTTCCGGTCGAGCATCGCGGCGAGAGCGTCCTTCGCCGTCATGCCCTCCTTGAGCGAGTACGTGCCGTAGTTGAGCACCGCCGCCTTGCCCTGGGCGTTCGCGTGCGCGCTGAGCGCATCAGCGAACGCGTCCTGCGACTTCACGACGCCGGCCTCGACGAGCGCGGAGCCGATCGCCGAGCTTGACGCGCCGCGTGGCACCTTGACGAGCACCTCGCCGGTGCCGGGGCCGGCGAAGTCGACGGGGGCCTTCTCCGTCGTGAACATGTCCGGGAGCCTGCCCGCGAGGAAGTACCCGGCACCGCCGACCACGGCGAGCGAAGCGACGAGCACGATCGCCAGGCGTGTGCGACGCTGCTTGCGCCGACGGCGCGCAGCGGGGTTGTTCCGGCTCGCAGCACGGGAACGCTCAGGCTGCGGTGCCTGGGGCGCGCGGGGCTGTGGCTGGGAGAACAGGTCGGTCACGCTCGGTCCTTCACAATCAGTCGTCGGTCGGGGCAGGGATGTCGACGACGGTTCCGGAACGGCGGGCGCTCGCGCGCTCACCGTCAAGGGCGGTCTGCAGGATGATGACGGCAGCCACCTGGTCGACGACCGCACGGTGCTTGCGCCCCGCACGTCCGGACGCGTGGAGCGCCTGGTGCGCGGAGACCGAGGTCATGCGCTCGTCGACGAGACGGACCTCGGTGGGTGCCACGAGCGCCGCGAGCCGTTCCGCATATGCACGTGCGGCCTCGGCGGCGACGCCCTCGGTGCCCTTGAGGTGCCTCGGCAAGCCAACGTACACCACGGGTGCACCGCGTTCACCGACCTCGGAGGCGATCCTCACAAGATCCGCCGGGACCGTACCGTCGGCGTGCTCGCCGTCCCGGGCGAGCGTCTCGACAGGCGTCGCGACGAGCCCGTCGGGGTCGCTCGCCGCGAGGCCGACGCGGACCGAGCCCACGTCGACCCCGAGGCGAGCGCCCCGCGGAAGTCCCGTCATCGGGCGGCGACCGCCGCCGTCACGGCCTCGAGCGACGCCGCGACCGCCGTGGCGTCCGAGCCACCGCCCTGCGCGAGGTCGTCCTTGCCGCCGCCACCGCCGCCGAGGACCGCGGTCGCGGCCTTGACGAGCGCACCGGCGCGCACGCCGGCCTCGCGGGCCGCCGCGTTCGTCGCGACGACGACGAGCGGACGACCGCCCGTCACGCCCGCGACGGCGACCACGGCGCCGGACGCGTCGCCGAGGCGACCGCGCACGTCGAGCGCGAGCGCCCGCAGGTCGTCCGCACCTGCGACCTCGCCCGCGTCGTGAGCCACGACCCGCACTCCGGCCGCGTCGACCGCGGACGACGCGAGGGTGCCCGCGACGGCGAGCAGCTGAGCCTGGCGCAGCGACGCCAGCTCCTTCTCAGCGTCCTTGAGGCGCGTCATGAGGCTCGCCACGCGGTCCGCGACCTCCTCGCCACGCGCCCCGAGCATGCCGGAGACCTGGCCGACGATCGCGCGCTCCTTCGCGTGGGACGCGTACGCGCCCGCTCCGACGAGCGCGTCGACGCGCCGCACGCCCGAGCCGATCGACGCCTCGCCGAGGAGCGTCACGAGACCGAGCTCGCCCGAACGACGCACGTGCGTGCCCGCGCAGAGCTCGCGCGACCAGTCGCCGCCGATCGAGACGACACGCACGCGCTCGCCGTACTTCTCGCCGAACAGCGCCATCGCGCCCGAGGCCCGTGCCTCGTCGAGCGTCATGATCGCCTCGGTGACCTCGAGGTCCTCCTGGAGGCGCGAGTTGACGCGCTCCTCGATCTCGGCGAGCGCCGAGGCCGGCACGGCCGAGCCACGACGGAAGTCGAAGCGGATGCGGCTGGGCGCGTTCTCCGAGCCGGCCTGCGTCGCGTCCTTGCCGAGCGACTCCTGCAGCGCCTTGTGGATGAGGTGCGTCGCCGAGTGCGCGCGCGCGATCGCGCCGCGGCGCCCGGTGTCGATCGTCGCCTCGCCCGACTCACCGACCGTGAGCGTGCCGTCGACCAGACGGCCGCGGTGGACGTTGAGACCCTTGATGGGTGCCTGCACGTCGTCGACCTCGACGACGGCGCCGCCGTCGAGACGGATGACGCCCTCGTCCGCGAGCTGGCCGCCGGCTTCCGCGTAGAACGGCGTGCGGTCAAGGACGATCTCGACGTTCGCCGGGGCGGTCGCCGCGGGCGCGGGGACGCCGTCGACGAGCAGCCCGACGACCGCGGCGCGCACCGAGGACTCGGTGTAGCCGAGGAACGCGACGGGCGCGGACATGTCCGACTTGATGGACTCCCACACCGCGACGTCCGTGTGGCCGGCCTTCTTCGCGACCGCGTCGGCACGCGCACGCGCCTTCTGCTCGGCCATGAGCGAGCGGAACGCAGGCTCGTCCACCTGGACGCCGTGCTCCGCCGCCATCTCGAGCGTGAGGTCGATCGGGAAGCCGTACGTGTCGTGCAGCGCGAAGGCCGCGTCGCCGCCGAGGACGGGCGTGCCCTCCCCCGCAGCCTTGACCGCCTTCGACACCGCGGTGTCGAGGATCGTCGTGCCCGAGGCGAGCGTCCGCAGGAACGCGTCCTCCTCGCCGTAGACGACGTCGGCGATGCGGTCGAAGTCCGCACCGATCTCCGGGTACGAGTTCACCATCTGGTCGCGCGACACCGGGAGCAGCTGCGGCAGCACGGCCTCCTGCACGCCGAGCAGGCGCAGCGAGCGCACCGCACGGCGCAGCAGGCGGCGCAGCACGTAGCCACGGCCCTCGTTCGACGGGCGCACGCCGTCGGCCACGAGCATGAGCGAGGACCGCACGTGGTCCGCGATGACGCGCATACGCACGTCGTTCTCGCCGCCCTGGCCGTACGTCGAACCCGTGAGCTCCTGCGTCGCCGCGATGACGGGGAAGACCTCGTCGATCTCGTACAGGTTCTGCTTGTCCTGCAGCAGGAACGCCATGCGCTCGAGGCCCGCGCCCGTGTCGATGGCCTTCTGGTCGAGCTCGCGCACGAGCGGGTAGTCCTTGCCCGTGCCCTCGCCGCGCAGGAACTGGTCGAAGACGAGGTTCCAGATCTCGAGGTAGCGGTCGCCGCCGGGGTCGACGTCACCGCCCACGGCCTCAGGTCCGTACTCAGGTCCGCGGTCGTAGTGGAACTCCGCGCAGGGGCCGGCCGGGCCGGGCTGGCCCGTGTCCCAGAAGTTCTCCTCGCGAGGGAGCCGCACGATGTGCTTCGGGTCGATGCCGATCTTGCGCGTGAGGACGTCGAAGGACTCCGTGTCCTGGTCCCACAGCGTCACCCACATGCGGTCGCCGTCGAAGCCGTAGCCGCCCGCGTCCTGCGAGCCCGTGAGGAGCTCCCAGGCGAGGTCGATCGCGCCTTCCTTGAAGTAGTCGCCGAACGAGAAGTTGCCGTTCATCTGGAAGAAGGTGCCGTGGCGCGTCGTGCGGCCGACGTTCTCGATGTCGTTCGTACGGATGCACTTCTGCACGGAGGCGATGCGCGGGTACGGTGCGGGCTCGGTCCCGATGATGTAGGGGATGAACGGCACCATGCCGGCGACGGTGAACAGCAGCGACGGGTCCGGCGAGATGAGCGAGGCGCTCGGTGCGATGTGGTGGCCCCGGGCCTCGAAGTGGTCGAGCCAACGCTGGCGGATGTCGGCGGTACGCATGGTGTCCTCGTGTGTCTGGTGGTCGTGCATGGGCCGGCGCCGTGGCGCCGAAGGTCAGGGTAGGGCCCCGGGAGGTCCTAGAAGGAGTACGGCAGGTCGTCCTCGTCGTCGATCCGCGTCGTGCGGCCGGGGTAGTCCCCTCCCGACGACGCCGGGTCGACCGGCTCGGCTCCCCAGCGTGCCGCGGTGCGCGCCTGCTCACGCAGGTGGCGGGCCTGGCCCCGGGCGTCCGTGCGGTCGGCGGGCGCCCGGCCCTCGGCGGCGAGCGCCTCATGGAGCTCAGCCTCACGACGGTCCCGTGCCTCGACGAGGTCGTCGCCGAACGCACCGGCGGCCTCGCGGACGCGGCCCAGCACCGTCGTCGCCTGAGCGGTCGCGCCCTTGACCGCGCGGTCGACGACCGCCGGCGGGCTGTAGCGCTCGCGCAGCTCGGTCGCCTTGCGGATGACGACGACGGTGAGTCCGACGCCGACCGCGACCCAGAAGAGTCGCTTCATCGGGTGCTCCCGCGGCGTCCACGCAGGTCAGGGGCCGGGCTCGCCGGGGCGGCGTCGTCCGGGTCCAGCCCGCGCACGCGCGAGAACGCGCGGGCGGACGCCTTGCGCACGCCGTGGAGCGTGCTCGCCACCGTGATGAGCGGCCCGCCGAGCACCGACGCGTAGAGGCCCGTGAGCGCCGAGACGTTCTCCGCGACCTGCGCGGCCGACGTCGTCACCGTGTCGACCTTGGCGAGCTGGACGTTCGTCTCCGCGACGGTCGTCGTCGCCTCGTCGAGGATCGGCACCGTGTGCTCGGTGAGCTCACGCACCGCGTCCCGCGCCTCGTCGAGCACACGCCCGAGCTTGAGCAGCGGGACCGCGAGCAGCCCGACGAGCAGGACGAACGCGATCGCGGCGATGAGTCCGGCCACGTCTCCGAGTGACATCCGTGCTTCCTTCCGGTGCGGGTGCCTCCGGTCCGGGGCACCCGGCAACTCTACCTGCCGAGGGACCTGCGCGACCGTGGACGCCACGCACCCTCCGGGTACGCGAACGCCCCGCACGCTGCGAGGCAGCGGCGGGGCGTCCGACGTGGTTCTCGGGCGATCAGCGCGAGTAGTGCTCGACGACGAGCTGAACCTCGGCGGTCACGGGGACCTCGACGCGCTTGGGGCGACGGACCAGGGAGAAGGAGAGCTTCTCGAGCTGGACGTCGAGGTACGCGGGGACGGCCGGGAGGACGTCGCGGTGCGCACCGGCGGCGGCGACCTGGAACGGCACCGTGGCCTGGCTCTTCGGCTTGACCTGGACCGTCTGGCCCGGCTTCACCTGGAACGAGGGGCGGTCGACGATCTTGCCGTCGACGAGGATGTGGCGGTGCACGACGGCCTGGCGAGCCTGGAGGATCGTGCGGGCGAAACCAGAGCGCAGGACGAGCGCGTCGAGACGCATCTCGAGGATCTCGACGAGCGCCTCACCGGTCAGGCCGGAGTCCTTCTTGGCGACCTCGAACGCACGGGCCATCTGCTTCTCGCGGAGACCGTACTGGGCGCGCAGACGCTGCTTCTCACGGAGACGGACCGCGTAGTCCGACTCGGTGCGACGGCGGGCGCGGCCGTGCTCGCCCGGGGGGTACGGGCGCTTCTCGAAGTGCTTGACGGCCTTGGGGGTGAGCGCGATGCCGAGGGCACGGCTCAGGCGCACCTGGCGGCGCGAACGGGTCACAGAGGACACGGTGGTTCCATCCTGTCGTGGGATATTGACGTCACACCCGAGAGACCGGGTGCGGGACCAGCCGACGCACCGCTCTCCGACGGATCAGGAGCGAAGTCAGGGCCGAGGTCCCAGGTGTGCCCGCGAGGGCAACCTGTCCATCATACCCGACGCCCACGGGTGCCTCGCACCTACGGGTCGGACGGGCGCGGGGCTCGGGCGAGGATCTCCCGGACCGCCTCGAGACGCGGGCCCACCTGACGCTCGAATCCCCGGTCGCTCGGGTCGTAGTAGCGGCGGCCCACGAGCGTGTCCGGCAGGTACTGCTGAGCCGCGACCGCGTGCGGCTCGTCGTGCGCGTACACGTACTCCTGGCCGTGCCCGATCCGCTGCGCGCCCGCGTAGTGCGCGTCGCGCAGGTGCGTCGGTACGACACCTGCGCGTCCCGCGCGCACGTCCGCGATCGCCGCGTCGATCCCGAGGTACGCCGCGTTCGACTTCGGGGCCGTCGCAAGGTGCACGACGGCCTCCGCGAGGACGATGCGCCCCTCCGGCATGCCGATGAGCGCCACCGCCTGGGCGGCAGCGGTCGCCGTCTGCAGCGCGCTCGGGTCCGCGAGACCCACGTCCTCCGCCGCGGAGATGACGAGGCGCCGCGCGATGAACCGCGGGTCCTCCCCCGCGACGATCATCCGCGCGAGGTAGTGCAGCGCCGCGTCGACGTCCGAGCCCCGGATCGACTTGATGAACGCCGAGACCACGTCGTAGTGCTGGTCGCCCGCCCGGTCGTAGCGCACCGCGGCGACGTCGACGGCCTTCTCGACCGTCGCCAGATCGACAGTCGCCCCCGGCCCCTCCTCCGAGAGCGCGGCGCCTGCCGCGGCCTCGAGCACCGTGAGCGCCTTGCGCGCGTCACCGCCGGACAGTCGCAGCAGATGATCGAGCGCATCGTCGTCGAGGGTCACCTCCCCGCCGAGACCCCGCTCGTCGGCCACCGCACGCTCGACGAGCGTGCGCACGTCGTCCTCCCCGAGCGGCTGCAGCGTGAGCAGCAGCGAGCGCGATAGCAGCGGCGAGTTCACCGAGAAGCTCGGGTTCTCCGTGGTCGCCGCGACGAGCGTCACCCAGCGGTTCTCGACGCTCGGCAGGAGCGCGTCCTGCTGCGTGCGGGAGAACCTGTGGACCTCGTCGACGAACAGCACGGTCTCCTCGCCGCCGGCGACGAGCCGCCTGCGCGCGTCCTCGACGACGGTGCGCACGTCCTTGACGCCCGCCGTCACCGCTGACAGCTCGACGAAACGCCGCCCCGAAGCACGCGCCACGAGGTACGCGAGCGTCGTCTTGCCCGTCCCCGGAGGACCCCACAGCACGACCGACGACGGCGCCGCACGGCCCGACCCCTCCCCCGGCTCGACGAGCCGCCGCAGGGGTGAGCCAGGCTCGAGCAGGTGCGCCTGGCCCGCGACCTCATCAAGGGTCCGCGGTCGCATGCGCACCGCGAGCGGCGAGCCCCGGGAGGGTTCCGGCACGCCCGCGGCGTCGGTGCCCGCGGTCTCGAACAGGTCCATGGCCTGAGCCTACGGCGCTGCACGCGGTCGTCCCGACCGGCCTCGCTCGTGGCGAACGCGCACGTCTCGATGGGATAGTGGCTCCGTGTTCGCATCACTCGGCCGCAAGATCGTCCGTCACCCTCGCCGCGCGCTCGTCGCCTGGGCGCTCATCACGCTCGTCGGCGCGCTCATCGCGCTCGTCGGGACCGGCGGCGGCAACCTCTTCGACCGGCTGAGCACCGGCGAGCCTTCCGTCACGGGCTCCGAGAGCGCCGAGGGCAACAGGATCCTCGCCGAGCACACGACGACCGGACCGATGATCACCATGATGGTCTCGGACGTCGACCCCGCAGCCGCAGCGCTGCCCGAGGCCGTCGAGACGGCGCGCACCGCGGTCGCCGCCGTGCCGGGCGTCACGTCCGTCGTCGATCCGTTCGCCCTGCCCGACGGCATCGCGAACCCCGCCGCCAAGCCGCTGCTCGCGGTGTCCGGTTCGGGCTTCATCATGGTCGCCGAGCTCGATCGGGCGCTCGACGCAGACGCGCTCGCGAGCGCCGAGCGGGCCGTCGTGCAGGCGTTCGAGAAGGCCGACGACGCGATCGTCGCCGCAGTCCCCGGCGCGACGACCCTCGTCGGCGGCACGAGCCTCGTCGTCGAGGCGGTCACCGACCAGGTGAAGTCCGACCTCGTCACGGGCGAGGTCGTCGCGCTGCCCGTCGCGCTCATCATCATGGTGCTCGTCTTCGGCGGCTTCCTCACCGCCTCGATGCCCATGGTCGGCGCGGTCGCGTCGATCGGTGCGGGCCTCGGCGTCATCTACGGCCTCACGCACGTCATCGACGTCGACTCCTCCATCGTCAACGTCGTCTCGCTCCTCTCGATCGGCCTCTCGATCGACTACGGCCTGCTCATCGTGTCTCGCTACCGCGAGGAGCTCGCGAGGGCGCGCGCCCAGGAGTCCGAGGGCGGCATGCGCCGACGGCGTGGCGACGGCGCCGTCCAGGTCGCGCTCGTCCGGACGATGTCGACGGCAGGGCGTACCGTCGCCTTCTCCGCGCTCACGGTCGCGATCTCGATCGCCGGCCTCGTGGTCTTCGAGCCTGCGATCCTCCGCTCGATCGGCCTCGCAGGGCTCGCGATCGTCCTCATCTCGGTCGCGACGGCGCTCACGCTCGTCCCTGCGCTGCTGCTCGTCGCCGGCGCGCGCCTCGAGAGGCCCGGGCTCCTCACGCGCGTCCCCAAGCTCGGCGCGGTGCTCGCCCGCACCGCGGACGTCGAGAGCGACGAGGGCGTCTTCTCCCGCTGGGCCGAGCGCGTCCAGCGTCGTCCGTGGTGGGTGCTCGCCGGGTGCGTCGCTGTCCTCGCCGCGATGGCGCTCCCGCTCGGGCACCTCCACCTGCGCAACTCCGGCGTCGACCTGCTGCCCTCCTCCGACCCCCAGCGCGTCTTCGTCGAGCAGCTCGCCTCCGAGTACCCCGCGACAGCGGGCTCCGACCTCGTCGTCATCGTCGAGGGCACGCTCGAGGAGGCCGCCGCCTGGGCCACCGAGATCGAGGCACTGCCCCTCGTCACCGCTGTGCACGGCCCGTCCGCTCTCGGCACGTACGCGGTCCTCGCGATCGACACGACCGACGACGACGCGGGCGGCCCCGACGCCGTCGCGGCAGTCCACGACCTGCGCGAGCTCGACCCGCCGCACCGCGCGTGGGTCACCGGGCAGACCGCCAACCAGGTCGACTTCCTCGACGCCCTCACGTCGCGCGCACCGTGGGCGGTCGGGATCGTCGTCGTCGCGACGCTCGTCCTGCTGTTCCTCATGACCGGCTCGATCGTGGTGCCGGTCAAGGCGCTCCTCACCAACGGGCTGTCGCTCGCAGCGTCGATGGGCGTGCTCGTCCTCGCGTTCCAGGACGGCTGGCTCGAAGGGCTCCTCGGCTTCGCGTCGACGGGCGGCATCGAGACGTACGTCTTCGCGCTCGTCCTCGCGTTCGCCTTCGGGCTGGCGATGGACTACGAGGTGTTCCTCCTTGCACGCATCAAGGAGCTCGTCGACTCGGGGCTCGACTCCGAGGAGGCGGTGCGCCTCGGCCTGCAGCGTTCGGGTCGCATCATCACGTCCGCCGCCGCGATCATCGTCGTCGTCTTTGCCGGGTTCATCTTCGGCGATCTGCTCGTCATCAAGGAGGTCGGCTTCGCGCTCGCGTTCGCGGTCGCCCTCGACGCGACGCTCGTGCGCATGCTGCTCGTCCCCGCGACGATGACGCTCCTCGGCAGGTACAACTGGTGGGCGCCGGCGCCGCTGCGCCGCGTCCACGAGCGCTTCGGCCTCGAGCACTGAGCATGGCGGACCTCGGGCGACGGGACGACGCCGCAGCGCATGACCGTGCGGAACGTGCGGCGACCGCGGCACTCGTCGAGATGCGCAACGCGGCGCGCGTCGCCGAGCACGAGGCCGACCTGGTCCGCCATCGCACAGGCCGCCGCCGGCTCACCGCCGTCACCGCCGTCGTCGCGGTCTACGAGATCGTGTGGTGGGTCGCGGCTCTCGTGGCCCGTAGCCGGACCGAGCGTCTCGAGGACTTCGAGGAGAGGCTGGCTGCGCTCCGTGACTGGACCGTCCTGGCCGGGCCGCACTGGGTGTTCACCGTCGTCGCGGTCGTCGTGCTCGTGGTGCTGTGGCGGCGCCACCTCCGGCGACGCCCTGTCCCACCGACCCTCGACCTGCCGCCCGACGAGCGACGACGGCACGGAGCGTTCGACCCGGACGGGCAGGTCCCTCGCCGCATCATCTGAGCCGCGCGCGCTCCCGACGGATTGACGGGTTCCGACCAGGCGGGTTCTCGTGGTCGTCGCATCACGTTGAGCTTCAAGGAGATGCACCATGCCTCGACCCGACCTCAAGACGCAGGAACGCCCCGGCGCGCATCGTGGATGCGCGCCGGGGCGTCCGTGTCCGGCAGTGGCTCAGGCCTCCGCGGGCGCCTCGGTCTCGGCCTTGGGAGCGGCCGGCTTCGCGTCGACGCCGGCCTCCTTGCGCTGCTGAGCCGTGATCGGTGCCGGAGCCTGCGTGAGCGGGTCGTAGCCGCCGCCAGACTTCGGGAACGCGATGACGTCCCGGATCGACTCCGAGCCCGTGAGCAGCATAAGGATGCGGTCCCAGCCGAACGCGATGCCGCCGTGCGGCGGCGCGCCGAACTTGAACGCGTCGAGGAGGAAGCCGAACTTCTCCTGCGCCTCCTTCTGCCCGATGCCCATCATGCGGAAGACCCGCTCCTGCACGTCACGGCGGTGGATACGGATCGAGCCGCCACCGATCTCGTTGCCGTTGCAGACGATGTCGTAGGCGTACGCGAGCGCCTCGCCCGGGTTCTCCTCGAACGTGTCGATCCACTCGGGCGTCGGCGACGTGAAGGCGTGGTGGACGGCCGTCCACGCACCCTCGCCGACCGCGACGTCGTCGTCCTCGCCCGTGGGCTTGAACAGCGGCGCGTCGACGACCCACACGAACGCCCACGCCGACTCGTCGATGAGCCCGGCCTTGCGGCCGACCTCGAGACGCGCGGCGCCGAGGAGCGCACGCGAGTCCGTCGCGCGACCCGCGGCGAAGAACACCGCGTCGCCAGGCTCCGCGCCGGTCGCGGCCGCGAGGCCCTCGCGCTCCGCGTCGGAGAGGTTCTTCGCGACGGGACCGCCGAGCTCGCCGTCCTCGCCGAAGGTCACGTACGCGAGGCCGCGGGCGCCGCGCTGCTTGGCCCACTCCTGCCAGGCGTCGAAGCCGCGACGCGGCGTGGCCGCGCCGCCCGGGAAGCGGATCGCTCCGACGTACGGCGCCTGGAAGACGCGGAACGTCGTGTCGGCGAAGTACGCCGTGAGGTCGACGAGCTCGAGGCCGAAGCGCAGGTCGGGCTTGTCCGAGCCGTACCGCTCCATGGCGTCCTTGAACGTCATGCGCGGGATGGGCAGCGAGATCTCGTGGCCGCCGAGGCGCCAGAGCTCGGTGATGATCTCCTCGCCGATCGCGATGACGTCGTCCTGCTCGACGAAGCTCATCTCGACGTCGAGCTGCGTGAACTCCGGCTGACGGTCGGCGCGGAAGTCCTCGTCGCGGTAGCAGCGGGCGATCTGGTAGTAGCGCTCCATGCCCGAGACCATGAGCAGCTGCTTGAACAGCTGCGGCGACTGCGGAAGCGCGTACCAGGACCCGGGCGCGAGGCGCGCGGGCACGAGGAAGTCGCGTGCACCCTCGGGCGTCGAGCGCGTGAGCGTCGGCGTCTCGATCTCGACGAAGTCGTGCGCGTCGAGCACGCGGCGCGCGGCGGCGTTCGCCTTGGCGCGCATGCGCAGGGCGGCGGCGGGCGCGGGACGACGCAGGTCGAGGTAGCGGTGACGCAGACGCGCCTCCTCACCAATCTGCTCGGTGCCGTCGAGCGCGGTCGAGACCTGGAACGGCAGCGGGGCCGACTCGTTGAGCACGACGACCGTCTCGGCGACGACCTCGATCGCGCCGGTCGCGAGGTTCGTGTTCTCGTTGCCGTCGGGGCGGGCGCCGACGGTGCCGGTCACCTGGAGCACGAACTCGGCGCGCAGCGGGTGCGCGACGGCCTCGTCACGGATGACGACCTGGGCGATGCCCGAGGCGTCGCGCAGGTCGATGAAGGCGACGCCGCCGTGGTCGCGACGACGGTCGACCCAGCCCGTGAGGGTGACGGTCTGACCTGCGTGCTCGGCCCTGAGGGAGCCGGCGGGGTGTGTGCGGAGCACTGAGATCTTCCTTCCGGGAAGTATGGGGGCGGTCCGCCGAGACGGGGCGGCGCCGGATGTGGGCGCGCCGCAGGGCGACGCGCACGTCGTACCATCCTAGGCCGTGGCGCGCGGGCGCCCCAGCCGATTCCCCGGGCCGTGGGCCCGGGGGTGATCAGGCGGTGACGGCGCGGACCGTCGGGCGCGCGTCCGCGGCGGGCGGCGTCCACGACGACGCGTCCGCGTCGACCTGCTCGCCCGAGCGGATGTCCTTGACCTGGTGGCCCTGCGCGGGCACGACGGAGCCGTCGGCGCGCGTGTGCTCGGGCGTCGGCGGGAACCAGACGAACGGGATCGAGCGGCGGTCGGCGTAGCGGATCTGCTTGCCGAACTTCGCGGCCGACGGAGCGACCTCGCACGCGATGCCACGGGCACGGAGTGCCGCGGCGACGTCGTCGGACACCGTCCGCTCGGCCTCGTCGTTCACCGCGACGAGCACCGCGCTCGGCACGCCGCGCGTCGCGACGACGAGGCCGTCGGACAGGAGGCGCGAGACGAGTCGCGAGACACCGATCGAGAGACCGACGCCCGGGAACGTGCGCTTGCCGTCGGACGCGAGCGTGTCGTAGCGGCCGCCCGAGCAGATGGAGCCGAGGCTCTCGTGGCCGACGAGCACCGTCTCGTAGACCGAGCCCGTGTAGTAGTCGAGGCCGCGCGCGATCTTCATGTCAGCGACGACGACGCCCGGGGCACGCACGGCAGCCGCGGCGACGAGCGCTCCGAGCTCCGCGAGACCTTCTTCGAGCAGCTCCGTCACAGCGTCGTGCGCCACGGCGAGCTCCCGGACACGGTCGACGACCGTCACGTCCGACCCGCTGGTCGCGGCGAGCTCGAGGCACGCGGCGGCCTGCGCCGCGCTCGCGCCGGCCTCGGCCGCGAGCAGCTCGGCGACAGCGTCCGGCCCGATCTTGTCGAGCTTGTCGATCGAACGCAGGACCGCCTCGACGTCGTCGAGCCCGAGCCCACGGTAGAAGCCCTCGGCGACCTTGCGGTTGTTGACGAGGATGCGGACCTCGGGCACGCCGATGTCGCGCAGACGGCCGAGAGCGTCGGCCATGACGAGCGGCAGCTCGACCTCATAGTGGTACGGCAGCTCGCCGTCGCCCACGACGTCGACGTCCGCCTGGACGAACTCGCGGAACCGGCCGTCCTGGGGACGCTCGCCGCGCCAGACCTTCTGCATCTGGTAGCGCTTGAACGGGAACGCGAGGTGGCCGGCGTTCTCGAGGACCCAGCGCGCGAACGGCACCGTGAGGTCGAAGTGCAGGCCGAGCTGCTTGTCCGGCTCGGCTCCCTCCTCCTCCTGGAGGCGGCGCAGCACGTAGACCTCCTTCGAGGTCTCGCCCTTGCGGAGCAGCTGGTCGAGCGGCTCGACGGCCCGGGTCTCGATGCCCGCGAAGCCATGGAGCTCGAAGGTCTCGCGCAGGACGTCGAGAACATGCTGCTCGACGACGCGCCCCTCGGGGCGCCACTCGGGGAATCCGGACAGAGGGGTGGGGCGTGCCATGGTCCCCGATCCTACCGGCGCGCGAGGTAGGGGTTCGTCGCGGTCTCGTGCCCGACGGTCGTCGCGGGGCCGTGCCCGGGCAGCACGAGCGCGTCGGCGGGCAGCGTCCCGACGACGTCCCGCAGGGTGCGCGCCATGGCAGCACCGTCACCGCCGGGCAGGTCGGTGCGTCCGACGCTCCCCGCGAAGAGGACGTCGCCCGTGAGCACGGTCGACGTCAGCGTGCCGCCGGGCCGCCCCGGACGCGGCAGCGCCGAGGCGTCGTCCGGGACGCCGTTCACGACGTAGAGCGTCGAGCCCTCGGTGTGCCCCGGTGCGTGGACGGCCTCGACCGTCACGCCCGGACCGAGCACGTCGTCGCCGAGCAGCCCGCCCGGCCCGACGAGCAGGGTGCACGCGCCGTCGAACGTCACGACGTGCTCCGGGACGCGCGTCTCGTCGGTCCGGACGCCCTGCTGCGCGACCGCCTGGACGAGCGGGCCGCGCGGACCCCACGGGTCGAGCGTCCCGAACGGGTCCGTGAGCCGGTGCGCGTCGGCCGCGTGGAGGACGAACGGGATACCGAGGTCGCCCGCGACGAGCGGGCCGTCCCACACGTGGTCGAGGTGCCCGTGCGTCGCGAGCACCGCGACCGGTTCGAGGCCGTTCTCCGCAAGGTGCGCGAGCAACGCCGGAGCGACTCCCCCGCCCGCGTCGACGACGACGCACGGGCCCGTCCCGGCCGCCGAGAGCACGTGGCACGAGGCCCCGAGCACCGGTGCGACGAGGGTCGTGAGGCGGAACACGGGCGCATCGACGGCAGGCATACGCCCAGGCTAGCCGTGCGCGTCCCGTCAGCCCTGCGCGGACAGGGTGCCTCCCCCGCACACGCGCGCGCCGTGAAGTGCCTAGACTGGCCACGGCCGTGTTCGTCCTCGAACCGGCGCCCACCGGTCCCCCTGCGGGGACAGTCGCTGATGTCGCCCCGGTCGCGCCGACCGGGACGCGTCACAACATGAGGAGTGATGCCCTGTGTCCGAGACCACCCCCACTGCCGACGACGCGATCGTCGAGCCCACCGAGGGCACCGCTCCCGAGACCGCCCAGCCCGAGGCCGCCGAGGCTCCTGCCGAGGTCGTCGCCGAGGTCGCTGCCGCCGAGCCCGAGGCTCCTGCCGCTGTGGACGCCGCCGCCGAGCCGGAGGCTCCCGCCGAGGTCGACGCCGAGGAGACCCTCGCCGTCGAGCCCGAGGCTCCTGCCGAGGCGGCCGCCGTCGAGGCACCGTCCGAGGAGCCCGCGGCTGTCGAGTCACCTGCTGCCGAAGAGGCACCCGCTGCCGACGTGGCACCCGCCGCGGCACGCCCGAGGCCGTCCCCGCGCCCCGTCCCCCGCCCCGCGCCGCGCCCGAGCGCCGTCGCCCAGGCCCGTCCCGCGGACGCCGCCCCGGTCGCCGCGCCCGACGACGCCGCCGAGGCCCTCGCCGCTGCTGCGTTCGGCCGGGTCGACGAGGACGGCACCGTCTACGTCCGTGAGGGCGACACCGAGCGGGCCGTCGGTCAGTTCCCCGGCGTGAGCGCCGAGGAGGCCATGGCCCTCTACATCCGCCGCTTTCTCGAGATCCAGTCGAAGGTCGTCCTCTTCGAGGCACGCCTCGGATCTGCGGACCTCGCTGTCAAGGAGATCGACCAGACGCTCGCGCGCCTCGCCGAGGACCTCGCCGAGCCGTCCGCCGTCGGCGACATCGCCGGCCTTCGCACGCGCCTCGACGGCCTGCGCGAGCGCGCCGCCCAGCGCCGCTCCGAGCTCGACGCCGAGCGCACCGCTGCCCGGGCGGCCGCGGTCACCAGCCGCACCGCGATCGTCGAGGCCGCCGAGGAGATCGCCGGCACCGACCCGTCGCGGATCCAGTGGCGTCCGTCGGGCGACCGCCTCCGCCAGCTCCTCGACGAGTGGAAGGACGCGCAGCGCAACGGCCCGCGCATCGACCGCCCGACGGAGGAGTCGCTCTGGAAGCGGTTCAGCCACGCCCGCACGACGTTCGACCGTGAGCGTCGTCACTTCTTCGCCGAGCTCGAGACCCGCAACTCCTCCGCAAAGTCTGCCAAGGAGTCGCTCGTCGCCGAGGCCGAGGCCCTCGCGACCTCGACCGACTGGGGTGCGACCGCGGGCGCGTACCGCATCCTCATGGACCGCTGGAAGGCAGCGGGCCGCGCCAACCGCAAGGACGACGACGCGCTCTGGGCCCGCTTCCGCGCTGCCCAGGACACGTTCTTCGCCGCCCGAGACGCCGACAACGCCGCCACCGACGCCGAGTACGAGGCCAACCTCACGGTCAAGGAGGCCCTGCTCGTCGAGGCCGAAGCCCTCGTGCCCGTGACCGACCTCGCTCGCGCCAAGGCCGTCCTGCGCGACGTCCAGGAGCGCTGGGAGGAGGCCGGCAAGGTCCCGCGCAACGCGATGGGACGCGTCGAGGCTCGTATGCGCGCCGTCGAGACCGCGGTCCGCGACTCGGAGCAGGCCCAGTGGGCACGCACCAACCCCGAGACGCGCGCACGCGCCGAGGGCGCCGCTGCGCAGCTCGAGGCGTCGATCGCCCAGCTCGAGGGCGAGCTCGAGGCCGCCCGCGCAAAGGGTGACGACCGCAAGGTCCGCTCGCTCGAGGAGGCCGTCACGGCCAAGCGCGCATGGCTCGAGCAGATCGTCCGCGCCGCCGAGGACGCTCGCGGCTGACGCACCGTCCACAGGTCGACGGCCCCGGTGGTGATCCACCGGGGCCGTCGCGCATCCTGGGGACGTGCTGCTGCGCCACGTCCTCACACCGCCCCCGACGACGCTCCCGCGCACCGTCCGCGCCGGGGATGTCGGGGGCCCGGTCGCGTTCGCCGAGCTCCGCACCTCGAGGCGCCTGGTGATGCTCGCCCCCGACGTCGCAGTCCTGCCCGGTGCGTCCGTCACGCGCACGGACCGGCTCGTCGCCCTCGCCGCGCGCATCCCGCCCCGCACCGTCGTCGGCCGGCTGAGCGCCGTGTGGGTCCACACCGGCCACGGCGACCCGCGCACGCTCGCGGTGCTCTACCCGCCGACCGCGCACCGACCGACCCGGCGTCCGGACCTGCGCACCCACCAGGCGACGGTCGCCGACGACGACGTCGAGGGCCTCGGCGGGCTCCTCGTCACGCGACCGCTACGCACCGCGGTCGACCTCGCGAGGCACGTGCCGCGCGAGCTCTCGCTCCCTGCGCTCGAGCGCCTGTGCCACGACGGGCTGCTCGACACGGCTCGGCTCGCCGCGTGCCTGCGCGCACATCCGCCGGGCCCGTTGGCCAGCGAGTCCCTCGACGTCGTCGCCGAGCTCGCGGCACTCGTCTCCCCCCGCCAGAGACCCGGGCACGACACCTAGGCCGCTTCGTAGCCGACACCTCGAGACGACGGTGTCAGCCCGAGTGCGTCGCGCGCGATCCCGTGACGCGGTAGACGTCGAAGACGCCCTCGACCTTGCGCACCGCCTTGAGCACCGTCGCAAGGTGCGCTGGCTCCGCCATCTCGAAGACGAAGCGTGATGTCGCGACGCGGTCCGACGACGTCGAGACGGACGCCGAGAGGATGTTGACGTGGTTGTCCGAGAGCACCCGCGTGATGTCCGAGAGCAGCCTGGCGCGATCGAGAGCCTCGACCTGGATCTGCACGAGGAACAGCGTGCTCGCACCGACGTTCCACGCGACGTCGACGAAGCGCTCCGGCTGGTCCCGCAGCGCCTCGACGTTGACGCAGTCGGACCGGTGGACCGAGACCCCCTGACCGCGCGTGATGAAGCCGACGATCTCGTCGCCCGGCACCGGGGTACAGCACTTGGCGAGCTTCACCCAGATGTCGTCGACGCCCTTGACGACCACGCCAGGGTCTCCCTGGCGCGAACGGCGGCGCGTCGCGCCCGGCAGCGCGACCTCGGCGAGGTCCTCCTGGGCTCCGTCCTCGCCGCCGAACGACTGCACGAGCCGCGAGACGACGGTCTGCGCCGACACCTGGGCCTCGCCGACGGCCGCATAGAGCGCCGAGACGTCCGCGTAACGCATGTCCGAGGCGAGCCCTGCGAGGGCCTCGTGGCTGAGGAGCCGCTGGATCGGAAGGTTCTGCTTGCGCATCGCCTTGGCGATCGCTTCCTTGCCGTGCTCGACGGCCTCCTCGCGGCGGCCCTTGGAGAACCATTGCCGAATCTTGTTGCGGGCGCGAGGGCTCTTGACGAACGCGAGCCAGTCCTGGCTCGGCCCCGCGGTCTCGGACTTGGACGTGAGGACGTCGACGACGTCGCCGTTCTCGAGCGGCGAGTCGAGCGACACGAGACGCCCGTTAACGCGGGCGCCCATGGTCCGGTGCCCGACCTCGGTGTGGACGGCATACGCGAAGTCCACGGGCGTCGAGCCCGCCGGGAGCGCCATGACCTCGCCCTTGGGCGTGAAGACGTAGACCTCCTGGCCCGCCATCTCGAAGCGCAGCGAGTCGAGGAACTCCGTGGGGTCTGCGGTCTCGCGCTGCCAGTCGACGAGCTGGCGGAGCCACTGCATGTCTGCCGCGCCGGCGTCGGGCCCCCCGGCGCCGGCCTTCGCGGCCTCCTTGTACTTCCAGTGCGCCGCGACGCCGTACTCCGCGCGACGGTGCATCTCGAAGGTCCGGATCTGGATCTCGACGGGCTTGCCGCCAGGGCCGATGACCGTCGTGTGCAGCGACTGGTACATGTTGAACTTCGGCATCGCGATGTAGTCCTTGAACCGGCCCGGGACCGGGTTCCACCGCGCGTGCAGCGCACCGAGCGCCGCGTAGCAGTCGCGCACCGAGTCGACGAGGACCCGCGTGCCGACGAGGTCGTAGATGTCCTCGAAGTCGTGCCCGCGGACGATCATCTTCTGGTACACGGAGTAGTAGTGCTTGGGACGGCCGGTGACGGTGGCCTTGATCTTCGCGGAGCGCAGGTCGGCGACGATCTGCTCACGGACGACCGCGAGGTACTCCTCGCGCGCCGGGGCACGCTCGGCCACGAGACGCACGATCTCGTCGTAGACCTTGGGGTAGAGCGTCTGGAACGAAAGGTCCTCGAGCTCCCACTTGATCGTGTTCATTCCGAGCCGGTGCGCGAGCGGCGCGTAGATCTCGAGCGTCTCACGGGCCTTCCGGCTCGCGGACTCCGCCGGGACGAACTTCCACGTCCGCGCGTTGTGGAGCCGGTCGGCGAGCTTGATGACGAGCACCCGGATGTCGCGCGACATCGCGACGACCATCTTGCGCACGGTCTCCGCCTGCGCGGCATCACCGAACTTCACCTTGTCGAGCTTCGTCACGCCGTCGACGAGCATGGCGATCTCCTCGCCGTACTCCCGCGTCAGCTGGTCGAGCGAGTAGTCCGTGTCCTCGACGGTGTCGTGGAGCAGCGCCGCTGCGACCGTCGGCTCGGTCATGCCGAGCTCCGCGAGGATCGTCGCCACGGCGACGGGGTGCGTGATGTAGGGGTCGCCCGAGCGGCGCTTCTGGCCGCGGTGAGCCTTCTCCGCCGTGACGTACGCACGCTCGATGAGGGCCAGGTCGGCCTTGGGGTGGTTGGTGCGCACGGCCTGCAGCACCGGCTCGAGCGCAGGAGACGCACCCGCACGCGGCGTGAACCAGCGCATGAGCGACGACGGTCGCGCCGGGGTCGGCGCCGTGGGGGCCGCGTCCGAGGCTGCCCGCGCAGGGGTCGGAGCCTTCGTGTCGTCGGTCATGGGCCCCTCCCGTCCGTCCCGTCGCCGGGACGTCAGCGTCCGGGCACGTGCCCCGGACGACGTCGAACGATCCGCAGACGGACAGTCTACGGCGCGTCGCGGGTGTCCCTGCGCGCGAGGACGCACGCCGGACACCGGACGACGGCTGACCCCGCACGTCGCGACGCCCCGACGCGCGGACGGCGCCGCCCCCGGAGAGGGGTCGGCGCCGCCTGCGTCGTCGTAGGTGCTCAGACGATGAGCGAGCGCACCTCGCGCCCGGCCAGCCGCTCGCGGCCGCCGAGCTCGGGGATCTCGAAGAGGAACGCGAGCCCGACGACCGTGCCACCGGCGCGCTCGACGAGATCCGCCCCGGCCGACGCGGTCCCGCCTGTCGCCAGGATGTCGTCGAGGACGAGCACCCGCGCACCGGCCGGGATCGTGCCGTCGCGCAGCTCGAGCGTCGCCGTCCCGTACTCGAGCTCATAGGTCGCGCCGAGCACGGGCGGAGGCAGCTTGCCGGCCTTCCGCACCGGGATGAACCCCGTGCCGAGGTGAGCCGCGAGCGGCGCTCCGAAGAGGAACCCGCGGGCCTCCATGCCGGCGACGAGGTCGAACTCACCGAGCTCGCTCGCGAGGTCGGCCATCGCCCGCGTGGCCGCCGCGAGTCCCTCGCCCGAGGCGAGGACGCCCGCGACGTCACGGAAGATGACGCCCGGCTGCGGGAAGTCCGGGACCTCGCGCAGCAGGCCCTCGACGATCGCGACGTCGGCCGAACGACGAACCGGTGCGGTCACTTCTTGCGTCGCTTCGGCTGCGCCGAGTGGCCCTGGTGCTGGCCCGGGAGGAGCTTGCCCGCGACGGCGTACGCCGAGAGCTCCTCGCCCTCGCCCGAGCCTGCGCGCAGCGCGAGGACCTTCTCCGTGTGCGCCTTGATCGCGGGCTCGCGGTCGCGCAGCGCGACCTCGAGGGGCGTCGCGAGGAAGATCGACGAGTACGTGCCTGCCGCCATGCCGACGAACAGCGCGAGCGCGATGTCGCGCAGCGTGCCCGCGCCGAGGACGAACGCACCGATGAAGAGGATCGAGCTCACGGGCAGGAGTGCGACGACCGACGTGTTGATCGAGCGCACGAGGGTCTGGTTGACCGCGAGGTTCGCCTGCTCCTCGTACGTCGAGCGCTTCTGCGCGAGGATGCCGTCGGTGTTCTCACGGACCTTGTCGAAGACCACGACGGTGTCGTAGATCGAGTAGCCGAGGATCGTGAGGAAGCCGATCATCGTGGCCGGGGTGACCTCCCAGCCGACGAGCGCGTAGACGCCCAGGGTGAGGATGAGGTCGTGGAACAGCGCGATGATCGCGCCCGCGGCCATGCGCCAGTTGCGGAAGTAGGCCGTCATGACGACCGTGACGAGCAGGACGAAGACGATGAGGCCCTGGATCGTCTTCGACGAGACGTCCTTGCCCCACGTCGCACCGATCGTCGTCACCGTCACGGAGCTGTCGGGGACCTCGAACGCCTTGGCGAGACCGGCCTTGATGGCGTCGATCTGCTCCTGCTCGAGCGGCACGGTCTGGACCCGCATGGCTGACGACCCGAGCGAGGACACACGCGGCGCCTCGAGGACGCCGGCCTCAGCGACGGTGTCAGTCGCAAGCGACTGCGAACGGTCCGAGATGCCGGAGATCGTGAACTCGGAACCGCCCGTGAACTCGATACCGAAGTTGAAGCCCCGGATGCCGAGCACGAGCGCGCAGAGCACGACGATGACGAGCGACGCCGCGAAGAAGCCCTTGCGTCGGCCGACGATGTTGTACGAGCGACGGCCCGTGTGGAGGTCGTTGCCCCACTGGGAGAACCCGCTGCGAGCCATCAGTGCTTCTCCTCGTCCGAGCCGGCGACCTCGGTGGTCGCGGCCTGCGTTGCATCGTCCTGGGTCGCCTCGATCGCGGCGTCGTCGGCCACGACCGCGGTCGTCGCCTCCTCCGCCTCGCTCTGCGCAAGCGCACGGCGCTCGGCGATCGTCAGCGGGCGGTCCTCGACCTCGGTCGCCGTGGCGCCCGCGAGGCCGCCGAGCGCGGCCTCGGCCGAGACCTTCGTGCCTGCGGTCGCCTTCGGCGCCCGCACGCGGCCCCGCCCCTGGTAGACCGCAGCACGTCCGCCGAGCTGACGCGGGTCGAGACCCGACGCAGGGTGGCCACCGCCGAAGAAGCGGGTCTTCGCGAGCAGCTCCATGAGCGGGTGGGTGAAGAAGAAGACCACGATGACGTCGATGACTGTCGTGAGACCGAGCGTGTACGCGAAGCCGCGCACGCCGCCGACCGCGAGGAAGAACAGCACGATCGCAGCGAGCAGGTTGACCGCGTCGGACGCGAGGATCGTGCGGCGGGCACGATCCCAGCCCTTCTCGACCGAGCCCACGAGGGCGCGTCCGTCACGTAGCTCGTCACGGATGCGCTCGAAGTAGACGATGAACGAGTCAGCTGTGATACCGATCGCCACGATGAGGCCCGTCACACCCGCGAGCGACAAGCGATAGCCCTGCAGCCACGAGAGGTAGGTGATCGTGAGGTACGTGATGATCGTCGCCATGATGAGCGACGCAACGGTGACGAAGCCGAGCACCCTGTACTGCAGCAGCGAGTAGACGACGACGAGGATGAGGCCGATGAGGCCTGCGAGCAGACCCTTCTGGAGCTGCTCGGACCCGAGGGTCGCCGAGATCTCCATCTCGCTCTGCACCTTGAAGTCGAGCGGCAACGAACCGAAGTTCAGCTGGTTCGCGAGAGTCGCCGCGCTCGCACGCGTGAACGAGCCCGAGATCTCTGCGCGGCCGTCCGGGATCGCATTCTCCACCGACGGGGCGGAGATGACGAGGCCGTCGAGCACCATCGCGAAGAGGTTGGGGGCGACGTTGCCCGTGCCCTGCAGGGCGTAGAGGCCAGCGAGACGCTTGGTCGTCTCGTAGAAGGCGTCCTTGCCCTCAGCGGTGAACTCGATGTTGACGACCGGCTCGTTGGTCGTCGCGTTGCCGACGACCTTGAGGCCGGACTGCGCGTTCTTGATCTGCGTGCCGGGGATCTCGACCGGGCCGAGGATGTACTTGAAGATGCCGTCGTCGGAGCACGTGACGAGCGGCGCCTTCGGGTCGCCGGAGTCACCACCCGTGAGCTTCGACTGGTCGCACACGAGGTCGTCGAACTGCTTCTGGATCGCGGGCGTGATCTGCGCGAGGTCGGAAGGGTTCGACGGGTCAGCCGTCGGGGCCGTCGTCGGCGTCGCGGTGGGCTCGTCCGTGGCCTTGTCGGTGGCCTTGTCGGTCGCTCCGTCCGTGGCCTTGTCCGTCGCCTTGTCGGTCGACGTCGCGGTGGCCTTCGTCTTGCCGCCGGTGCCGCCCGAGGTCTCGGTCGTCGTGGGCTCGTCAGAAGCCTTGTCGGTGGCCTTGTCCGTTGCCTGGTCCGTGGCCTTGTCGGTCGCGGTGGCCGACGGGGTCGGCGTCGGCTCGGCAGCGAAGCCGTAGTCCTGGACGAGCACGGGACGGAAGTTCATCTGGGCCGAACGACGCACCAGGTCGAGCGTCGCCTGGTCGGGCTTGCCCGGGAGCGCGACGACGATGTTCTGGCCACCCTGGCTCGAGATCTCGGCCTCAGCGACACCCGAGGCGTCGACACGCTGGCGGATGACGTTGATCGCCTGGCGGATGTCCTCCTCGGTGATCGTCGAGCCGTCGGTCGCGACCGGGGTGAGGATGATCTGCGTCCCGCCCTCGAGGTCGAGCGCCAGGTTCGGGGTCCAGTCCGCGTCTCCCCACTTCACGCCTGCGGCAAGACCGCCGGCAGCGAGTGCGATGAGGATCGCGAGGCTGATGAGCGTCCGCAGCGGACGCGTCTTCTTCGTACTGCTCGCCACCAGAGTGATCTCTTCCCGTGTGCGGACCAGGAGGCCTGGTCCGGTTCAGTCGACGTGCGCCCGAGGGGCCGCGCGCCGAGCCTAGTCGTTCGTCGGTCGCCCGTCCTGCGACGACCCGGGCGTGTCCGTCCCGTCGGTGCCGTCGAGCTCGTCGTCGGACGTCAGGGCATCGTCGTCCTCGACGACCGGCTCGACGACCTTGGCCACCGCCTGGCGGATCCACGTCGTCCGTGCGCCGTCGACCGACGCGAGCGTGATGCGGTCACCCTCGACCTCGACGATCGTCCCGAAGAAGCCGGAGCCGGTCATGACCTCGGTGCCGATCTCAAGGCTGTCGCGGAAGGCCGTCGCCTCACGCTGCTGCTTCTTGGCCCGACGTGAGCCGAAGAACATCATGAGGACGAGGGCGCCGAGGACGACGTAGAGGAAGATGTCGCCGCCGCCACCGGCTGCGCCGGCTGCGAGGTTCGTGACGTCGGTCATGACGAGGATGCTCCTTCGGGGGTGGACTTCGCCTGCCGCAGTCTAGCGGCGGTTCGCGAGGTCCAACGCCCGCCGCTCGCGCGAGGTTCCCGCGCGACGCTCACGCCGGTGCGTCGAGCCCGAGATGTGCCCACGCCGCGGGAGTCGCGACCCGACCACGCGGTGTCCGGCTCATGAGCCCCTCGCGCACGAGGAACGGTTCGGCGACCGTCTCGACGGTCTCGGGCTCCTCACCGACCGCGACCGCGAGCGTCGAGAGCCCGACAGGTCCGCCACCGAACCGCGTGCACAGCGCCGAGAGCACCGCGCGGTCGAGGCGGTCGAGGCCGAGAACGTCGACCTCGTACACCTCGAGCGCCGCACGCGCGGCGCGCAGGTCGAGCCGGCCGTCGCCACGCACCTGCGCCCAGTCCCGCACGCGACGCAGCAGACGGTTCGCGATGCGAGGCGTGCCGCGCGAGCGACCGGCGATCTCGGCGGCGGCGTCGTGCTCGAGGACCGTCCCGAGGAGGCCCGCGCTCCGCACGAGCACCTGCTCGAGCTCGGAAGCGTCGTAGAAGTCGAGGTGACCTGTGAAGCCGAAGCGGTCGCGCAGCGGGGCCGGCAGCAGCCCTGCGCGCGTCGTCGCTCCCACCGCGACGAAGGGCGGCAGCGCGAGCGGGATCGCGCTCGCGCCCGGCCCCTTCCCGACGACGACGTCGACGCGGAAGTCCTCCATCGCCATGTAGAGGAGCTCCTCGGCCGGCCTCGCGAGCCGGTGGATCTCGTCGATGAAGAGGACCTCGCCCTCCTCGAGCGAGGAAAGGACCGCCGCAAGGTCGCCCGCATGCGTGATCGCGGGGCCCGACGTCACGCGCAACGACGTCCCGAGCTCCGCAGCGATGATCATCGCGAGCGTCGTCTTGCCGAGGCCGGGCGGCCCCGAGAGCAGCACGTGGTCGGGGGTGCCTCCACGCCCGAGCGCGGCGTGGAGGACGAGGGAGAGCTGGTCGCGCACGGTCTTCTGCCCGACGAACTCCTCGAGCCTGCGGGGTCGCAGCGCGGCCTCCGCCGCACGCTCGATCTCGTCGGCACCACCGTCGAGGAGCCGCTCCGCGGGCGCCTCAGCCACGACGACCCCCGAGCATGCGCAGCGAGGCGCGCAGGACGTCGGGCACGTCGCCCTCGGCGAGCGGCTCGTCCGCCGCGTGACCGCGCGCCGTGAGCACGTCGCTCACCGCGTCCTCCGCGGTCCGCGCCGTCCAGCCCAGGCCCTCGAGCGCCTCGACGACCTTGACGCGGTGGTCGACGACCGCCACGGCAGCCTCTGCCGCCGCGCCGCCGCGCACGGGTCCGAGCTTGTCGCCGAGCTCGAGCACGAGCCGCTGAGCACCCTTGCGGCCGATGCCGGGGACCTTCATGAGCGTCGTGAGGTTGCCGTCGGCGACCGCGCCCCGCAGGGCGTCGGGCGAGAGCACCGCAAGCATAGCGAGGGCGGTCCGCGGGCCGATGCCCGAGACCGTCTGCACGGTGTCGAAGGTCTCGCGCTCGTCGACGTCGGCGAAGCCGTAGAGCGTGAAGGAGTCCTCGCGCACGACGAGCGTCGTGTGGAGGCGCGCGTGCTCCCCCACACGCAGCAGCGCGAGAGTCGACGGCGTCGCGAGCACGGAGAGCCCGACGCCTCCCGTCTCGACGACGGCGCGGTCGATCCCGACCGCGAGCACCTCACCACGTACCGAGGCGATCACGACGCTCCCTCCGGGTCGGCTACCAGCATGGCACCAACCGCTTCAAACACCTGTACGAACACCGCACCACCGTAGCAAGAGCTACCGACGTCCCCCGCCGCGGCGCGCCGCGTCCTCCGCGGCCGCCCATGCCCGTTGGGCGGGCGTCAGCTCGTGATGGTCACCGCCCTGCAGCGCACCCGAGGGGCGCCACAGGTGGCAGACCGCGAGTGCCAGCGCGTCCGCCGCGTCCGCAGGCTGCGGCGCCTCGGCGAGCCCGAGGATCTTCGCGATCATCGACTGGACCTGCGCCTTGTCCGCCCGTCCGTTGCCCGTCACGGCGGCCTTGACCTCCGACGGCGTGTGCATCGCGACAGGGACGCCACGACGCGCCGCGGCGACCATCGCGAGCCCCGCAGCCTGCGCGGTACCCATGACCGTCGAGACGTTGTGCTGCGCGAAGACGCGCTCGACCGCGAGGACGTCGGGGACGTGCTCGTCGAGCCATGCGTCGAGCCCGTCGGCGATCGTGCGGAGCCGCAGGTCGAGGCTCAGCGACGGCGGCGACTCGATGACACCGACAGCGACGAGCCTCGCCCGGCGGCCCGGCAACGAGTCGACGACGCCCACGCCGCAGCGCGTGAGCCCAGGGTCCACACCCAGCACCCTCACGTCAGCCCCTTCCTGCCCCGTCCGGGGACGACGGCGGCGCGTCGACCCGCAGGTCGACGCGCCGCCGGAGTGATGGTCAGTCCTCGTCGAGCGCCGCGAGCACCTCGTCCGAGGCGTCGAAGTTCGAGTAGACGTTCTGGACGTCGTCCGAGTCCTCGAGCGCGTCGATGAGTCGCAGCACCGCGCGGGCACGGTCGACGTCGACCTCGATCTCCAACGACGGGTGGAAGACCGTGTCGGCCGAGTCGTACTCGATGCCTGCGTCCTGGAGCGCCGTGCGCACCGCGACGAGGTCTGTCGCCTCGGAGAGGATCTCGAAGAAGTCGCCCTCGTCGTTGACCTCCTCGGCGCCCGCGTCGAGCGTCGCCTCCATGACGGCGTCCTCGTCCGTGCCCTGCTTGGGGACGACGACAACACCCTTGCGGGAGAAGAGGTACGAGACCGAGCCCGGGTCGGCCATCTGGCCGCCGTTGCGCGAGAACGCGACGCGGACCTCGGCTGCCGCACGGTTCTTGTTGTCCGTGAGGCACTCGACGAGGACGGCGATGCCGCCGGGCGCATAGCCCTCGTACATGATCGTCTGGTAGTCCGCGCCACCGGCCTCGGCACCCGAGCCGCGCTTGACGGCACGCTCGATGTTGTCGTTGGGGACCGAGGTCTTCTTGGCCTTCTGGATCGCGTCGAAGAGCGTGGGGTTTCCCCCGGGGTCACCGCCGCCCGTACGGGCAGCCACCTCGATGTTCTTGATGAGCTTGGCGAACAGCTTGCCGCGCTTGGCGTCGATCGCCGCCTTCTTGTGCTTCGTGGTGGCCCACTTGGAGTGACCGGACATGCCTTACCGCTCCTTCGAGACGAGTCTTGCGAACATTGCGTGAACCCTGGCGTCGCCCGTGATCTCCGGGTGGAACGACGTCGCCATGAGAGGGCCCTGCGCGACTGCCACGATCCTACCGGTGGCCGGGCCGTCCCCCACGGTCGCGAGCACCTCGACGCGCGCGCCGACCTCCTCGACCCAGGGCGCCCGGATGAACGTCGCCGGCACGGGGCCGCCCTCGACACCTCGGAGGTCGAGCGTCGTCTGGAACGAGTCGGCCTGCCGTCCGAAGGCGTTGCGCCGCACCGTCATGTCGATGCCGCCGAGCGAGCGCTGGTCGGCCGTGCCGTCGAGCACCCGGTCCGCGAGCAGGATCATCCCCGCGCACGAGCCGTAGGCCGGCATGCCGTCGCGCAGACGCGCGAGCAGCGGCTCGCGCATCTCGAACACGTCGAGGAGCCTGCTCATCGTCGTCGACTCCCCGCCCGGCAGGACGAGCCCGTCGACCTGCTCGAGCTCGGCAGCACGGCGGACGCGCACAGCGCGCGCACCTGCGGCCTCGAGGGCCTTCACGTGCTCAGGGACGTCGCCCTGGAGCGCCAGGACACCGATCGTCGGGTTCACGTCGCACCATGCTACGGCCACGACGGCGTACGAACGCGCCCGACCGCCCGCGTCTCACATGCCCGCGGACTCCTCGGGCCCGAGCTCGTTGAGGTAGTTGTAGATGGTGAACCGGCTCACCGCGAGAGCCTTCGCCGCGGTCTCGACGCTCTCCTTGAGCTGGAAGAAACCACGGTCGCGCAGGTCCTGGACGACAGTGAGCTTGTGCCGCTTCTGCATGAGCTCGACGGGCACCTCGACGTCGGCGAGCGCGCGGGAGAGCAGGCCGTGGGCGAGCGAGTCGACGTCCCGCGGGTACTCCTCCGCGGAGCTGGTGCCGCCGCTCTCGTGGCTGGCAGCGGGCAGCATCGTCTCGACGAGGCTCGCGACGGCGCGCCACGCCGAGACGTCGGCATTGATGCACAGGGCGGCGACCGCGCGGCCGTCCGCTCCCGACACGACGATCGTCGACGAACGCAGCTCGCGCCCGTCGTCCGTGCGGCTCGTGTAGCCGAGCGTCGTTCGCGCCTCGCCGCGTGCCACGGCGCGCAGGAGCATGTCGGTCGCGGGGCTGCCGACGGTGCGCCCCGTGAGGCCACCGGCGATCGCGACGATCGAGTCGGGAAGGCGTCCGAGGTCGTGGATGACGACCTCGCAGTCGCCGGGGATGATCGCCGCGAGCGGCTCCGCGAGCTGGGCGAGCGTCGCGACGACGCCGTTCGTCTCCACTGGTGCCTGGGGTCCCACGATCATCCTCTTCCCTGCTCGTCACCCGTCGTCGGGAACCCTCACAGTACCCGAGATAGCCGACAGGTGTTGAGGTGACCAAAGTCCCGTTGAAGAGTTCAACAGTCTCTGTACGGTTCTCAACAAGCGTTGAAGCGAGTCGCGAAGAGGCGGCCCGCGGGGCGACGCAGCCCCCACGTGCACCCTCACGAAGGAGAGAGCGTTGAAGTACATCCCCGAGCCGTTCAAGATCAAGATGGTCGAACCCATCCGCATGACCACGCCCGAGTACCGGCGCGAGCGCATGGCCGAGGCCGGCTGGAACAGCTTCGGCCTCCGCGCCGAGGACGTCTACATCGACCTCCTCACCGACTCCGGCACGGGCGCGATGAGCGACCAGCAGTGGGCCGGCATCATGCTCGGCGACGAGGCCTACTCCGGGTCGAAGAGCTACTACCACCTCATGAAGGCGACCGACGAGATCTTCGGGTACGACTGGGTCCAGCCCGTCCACCAGGGCCGAGCCGCCGAGAAGGTCCTCTTCCCCTCGATCGTCACCCCCGGACAGATCGTCGTCTCCAACACGTTCTTCGACACCACCCGCGGCCACGTCGGCCTCGCGGGCGGCCTTCCCGTCGACCTCGTCTGCGCCGAGGGCCGCGACCCCGCGATCCCCGCCGACTTCAAGGGCAACATGGACGTGCCCGCCCTCGAGGCCCTCATCGCCGAGAAGGGCGCCGACCAGATCGCCGCGATCGTCATGACGATCACGAACAACTCCGTCGGCGGCCAGCCCGTCTCCGTCGCCAACATGCGCGAGGTGGCCGCCGTCGCGCACCACCACGGGATCCTCCTCGTCATCGACGCGGCGCGCTTCGCCGAGAACGCCTGGTTCGTCAAGCAGCGCGAGCCCGAGTTCAAGGACGCGACGATCCGCGAGATCACCCGCGCCACCTTCGACTGCGGCGACGTCTTCACGATGTCGGCGAAGAAGGACGCGATCGTCTCCATGGGCGGTCTCGTCGCCGTCCGCGACAACCCCGAGCTCGTCGCCAAGCTCAAGGGCGCCGTCGTGCCCTTCGAGGGCTTCCTCACCTACGGCGGCCTCGCGGGCCGCGACATCGAGGCCCTCGCGATCGGGCTCGAGGAGGGCCTCGACGAGGACTTCCTCGCCTACCGCATCGGACAGAACCAGTACCTCGGCGAGCGCCTGCGCGCAGCCGGCGTCCCGTTCCAGGACCCGGTCGGCGGCCACGGCGTCTTCGTCGACGCGGGCGCCGTGCTCCCCCACGTGCCCTGGCACCGCTTCCCGGGACACGCCCTCGCCGTCGAGCTCTACCTCGAGGCCGGCATCCGCGCCTGCGACATCGGCTCCTACCTTCTCGACCCGCACCCCGTCACAGGCGAGCCGCAGCAGGCGATCGCCGAGTTCACGCGACTCGCCATGCCCCGTCGCGTCTACACGCAGTCGCACCTCGACGTCATCGCCGACGCCATCATCGCCATCCGCGACCGCGCGGAGACGGTGCCCGGCTACGAGATCATCGAGGCCCCCAAGGTCCTGCGGCACTTCACCGCCCGCCTGCGCCCCGTGCGCGACTGACACCCCCGACGGCGGCGGCCCAGCACCCCGGGCCGCCGCCACGCCGGCCGTCACCCCACGGACCCGGCGCGCACTGCTCCCACTTCAACGGCGAACCCGGAGTACCTGCATGTCCACCCAGACCACGCCCGAGCGCGCGACCGCGCCCGAGGGCACCACCGGCGGCTTCAAGCGAGAGCTGAAGAACCGCCACATCCAGATGATCGCCCTCGGCGGCGCGATCGGCACGGGCCTCTTCTACGGCTCCGCCGAGTCCATCGGCCTCGCCGGCCCCGCGATCCTCCTCGCCTACCTCGTCGGCGGCGCGATGATCTTCCTCGTCGTGCGCGCGCTCGGCGAGATGTCCGTCGACGACCCCAACTCGGGGGCGTTCTCCCACTACGCGTACAAGAACTGGAGCGCCCGCGCAGGGTTCGTCTCCGGTTGGAACTACTGGTTCAACTACATCGCCGTCGCGATGGTCGAGCTCGCCGTCGTCGGCGGCTTCGTCAACTACTGGTTCCCCGGGGTCCCCAAGTGGCTCTCCGCGGCCTTCTTCCTCGTGTCCATCACGGCGATCAACCTCATCGGCGTCAAGGCGTTCGGCGAGTTCGAGTTCTGGTTCGCCATGATCAAGGTCGCGGCCGTCATCGGCATGATCGTCCTCGGCCTCGTCGTCGTCGTCTGGGGCATCAACAACAACCCCGGGCTCCCCGATCCCTCGTTCGCGCACCTCGTCGACGACGGCGGGTTCTTCGCACAAGGCGGCAGCGGGATACTGCTCGCACTGGTCGTCGTGATGTTCTCCTTCGGCGGGACCGAGCTCATCGGGATCACCGCCGGCGAGGCCGACGAGCCCCGTCGCTCGATCCCCAAGGCGATCAACCAGGTGATCTGGCGCATCCTCATCTTCTACATCGGCGCGCTCGCCATCATCATGGCCGTCATCCCGTGGGGCACCATCGACGGAAAGATGAGCCCGTTCGTCCAGATCTTCGACAACGTCGGGATCTCCGGGGCGGCCCACATCCTCAACCTCGTCGTCCTCACCGCCGTCATGTCGGTGTACAACTCGGCGCTCTACTCCAACGGCCGCATGCTCTACTCGCTCGCCCACCAGGGCAACGCCCCGGCCTACCTCAAGCAGATGTCCCCCAACGGCGTCCCGGTCGCCGGCGTCCTCACGTCCTCGGCCGTCACCGTCCTCGCCGTCATCGTCGTCCTCATCTGGCCCGACTTCGCGTTCAAGTACCTCATGTCCATCGCGACGATCGCAGGCATCATCAACTGGTCGATGATCATGGTGACCCAGCGCAAGTTCCGCCGTCGCATCGGCCCCGAGGCCGCCGCCAAGCTCCAGTTCAAGATGCCCGGAGGCGAGGTGACGACCTGGGTCGTGCTCGCGTTCATGCTGCTCGTCGTCGTCCTCATGGCCTTCAACGACGCCTACCGCACCGCGCTCGTCGTCGGCCCGCTCTGGGTCGGAGGCCTGCTCCTGGCCTACGAGATCAAGGTCCGGCGCAGTCAGAAGCTCGAGATCGCCACCGTCGACTGACACCCTGCCCGGTGCGGGGCAACGCCCCGCACCGGGCACCTGCACCACCGAGGAGCACCATGCCCACGATCCCCGCCCCCCACGCGCTCACCACCGAGGCCGCCCCCGGCGCGATCGGCCCGTACAGCCAGGGAGTCGTCGCCCACCCCTTCGTCCACGTCTCCGGCCAGCTCCCGATCGACCCCGCCACGGGCGAGGTCGACGGCACCGACGCCGCGACCCAGGCCGCGAGGTCGCTCACGAACGTCGCGGCTGTCCTCGCCGCGGACGGCCTCACCCTGGACGACGTCGTCAAGACGACGGTCCTGCTCACCGACATCGACGACTTCGCCGACGTCAACGCGGTCTACGCATCGCGCTTCACCGGGCCGGTCCTCCCGGCACGGTCAGCCTTCGCCGTCGTCGCCCTCCCGCGCGGTGCGAAGGTCGAGATCGAGGTCGTCGCCGCACGCCGCGCCGACTGACGCTCCGCCCGTCCGACGGGCCGACCGGGTGCCCCGCGCCGACTGCGTCGCGGGGCACCGACATGCCTGGGCGCGACGAGGCCGCACCGAGAACGCTTCCACGCGGCCGTCCTGCTACTTTTGCGCCATGACGATGCCAGGGAGCGACCCGTACAGCACGCCCACGCCCGGCCCGGGCGCGCCTCCGCCCCCCACCGCGGCCCCGACCTACGGTGTCCCCGCGGGGCAGCCCTACGGAGCCCCTGCCGGGCAGCCCTACGGAGCCCCGGCAGCGCAGCCGTACCCGACGTCGGGCGGCTATGCACCTGCCCCCGGTGGCTACGGTCAGCCGCAGTACGGCGCACCGGCTTGGCAGCCCGCACCGCGCATGCGCAAGACGCTCGGCGCCAAGATCCTCACGTTCACGGGTCTCGGTCTGAGCATCGTCGCGGTCGTGATGCTCGTCGTGGGGATCGGCCGCATCGCCGAGACTGCTCCCGCCAGCCTCACCGAGCTTGCCGACTCGATCGCGAGCGCCGACACCCCCGGCTCGACCCAGGTGGCGCTCACGGCAGGCTCCACGTACGAGATCTGGACCTCCCGGTCGACGAGCGCGTTCCTCGACGTCGACGACATCCTCGTCACGACCCCCTCGGGCGGGACGGTCGCCGTCGTCGGCGCCACCGGCGACGTCTCTGTCAACGACCTCAACGCGTCCATCGTCGGCCGCGTCACGGCGCCCGAGTCCGGCACGTACACGATCGACGTCACCAGCGACATGGGAGTTCTGACGTTCATGCCGAACGGCACGTTCGACGATCTCCTGACGGGCTTCATGGCCGGGACCGGGCTCATCCTCGGCAGCCTCGCCGTCGGCGGCCTCGGCTTCTGCCTGCTGCTGGCGGGCGCCATCTGGTGGGGCGTCGCGGCGTCGAACAACCGCAGGGTCCGCGCGCTCGGCGGGGGCGGGACCCCGATGTCCGGGGCCGTCGTCCACCCCGGGCTCTGAGCCGGACCGACGGCCCGGGTGCTCGACCGCGGTCGAGCACCCGGGCCGTCGGCGTGTCAGCTCGCGCCGTCGACCTCGAGGCCGATCCGCTCGACCACGCCGTCCCAGCCGTGGGCGAGCCCCCGCACGATGCGTGGCAGGTCCATCGGGAACACCTCGTCCGAGCTCGCCTCGAGCTCCGCGGCCGTCAGCCAGCGCACCTCGTCGACGAAGCTCTCCTCAAGCTCCGTCCAGCCCTCGCGGCTCAGCTCGGGACGCTCGGCCACGCGCAGGACGAAGAACTCCTCGTGCTGGCGGCAGTGCTCACGGGCGAAGTCGAAGATCGCCGACCGCGTGAGCACGGGCCCCTCGAGGTCGTCGAGACCGACGACGAGTCCCGTCTCCTCACGCAGCTCGCGCGCCGCGGCCTGCCGCGGCGACTCCCCCGGGTCGATCCCGCCGCCGACCGAGAACCACCAGTGCCGCTCCGGCTCATCGGCATCGTGCCCCCGCACGAGGAGGACCGCCCCCGAGCCGTCGAGCACGAGCACCCGGGCCGCCGACCGCTCACGCATCCCGTCGGCCGCTCGCACCCAGCCCTCGTCGAGGTGCAGCGGCGCGTCCGCCTCCCGCGAGCCGGCCGACGCGGGCGCCCCCGGACGCACCGCGTCCG
Organism: Sanguibacter sp. HDW7; assembly: GCF_011300875.1. Lineage (NCBI taxonomy): Bacteria > Bacillati > Actinomycetota > Actinomycetes > Micrococcales > Sanguibacteraceae > Sanguibacter > Sanguibacter sp. HDW7. The sequence continues at coordinate 1,767,991 of NZ_CP049862.1, forward strand.
CGGTCCCCGGCACGGGGCCGGGGACCGCGGACGCGGAACCGTTCACAGCCATGTCACCAACCGCGGTCCTGCAGACGGTGAGCGACAGGCACCTCGTCGACGTTGATGCCGACCATCGCCTCGCCGAGCCCGCGCGAGACCTGCGCGAGGACCGCGGGGTCGTCGTAGAACGTCGTCGCCTTGACGATCGCCGCGGCACGCGCGGCGGGGTCGCCGGACTTGAAGATGCCCGAGCCCACGAACACGCCCTCGGCACCGAGCTGCATCATCATCGCCGCGTCGGCCGGCGTCGCGATCCCGCCTGCGGTGAAGAGCACGACGGGCAGACGCCCGGCCTCCGCGACCTCCTTGACGAGCGCGTACGGAGCCTGGAGCTCCTTCGCCGCGACGTAGAGCTCGTCGTGCGACATCGACGAGAGACGAGCGATCTCGGCGCGCAGCGTCCGCATGTGCGTCGTCGCGTTCGAGACGTCGCCCGTCCCCGCCTCACCCTTCGAGCGGATCATCGCTGCGCCCTCGGTGATGCGGCGCAGCGCCTCGCCGAGGTTCGTCGCCCCGCACACGAACGGCGTCGTGAACGCCCACTTGTCGATGTGGTGCGTGTAGTCGGCAGGCGTGAGGACCTCGGACTCGTCGATGTAGTCGACGCCGAGCGCCTCGAGGACCTGAGCCTCGACGAAGTGGCCGATGCGCGCCTTCGCCATGACGGGGATGGAGACGGCTTCGATGATGCCGGCGATCATGTCCGGGTCGCTCATGCGCGCGACGCCGCCCTGTGCGCGGATGTCGGCGGGGACGCGCTCGAGCGCCATGACGGCGACGGCGCCGGCATCCTCGGCGATCTTCGCCTGCTCCGGCGTGACGACGTCCATGATGACGCCGCCCTTGAGCATCTCCGCCATGCCGCGCTTGACGTGGGACGTCCCGACCACGGGGGCGGAGGAGTTCTCGGTGCTCACGATGTGTACCTCGTTCGGAAGTTCGGCTGCCCGGGACGGACGTCCCGTGCGGACGCGGACATGCTAGACCTCTTCGGGCTGAACGTGACTCCCTGGCCGCCCCAGTCCCACAGGCCAGGCATCGTCGAGCTCGACGGTGTGCGGCATCGCCGCTCGGCCCGCGAGCCGTGCGAGCCGCACCCAGCCCTTGGCGCGCATGCGCTGCGTCTGCGCGACGGCCTCGTTGTGGAAGCGGCGCGCGAGCTGCACCCGGAACCACGCGGCCGAGAGCTGCTCGAGCACCTCGGACCCGCCGGGCACGGCGCACACGCGCGCGATCTCCTCCGGCGTGTCGAGAACTCCCCGCAGGGCTGCCGAGAGGTCGGACTCGGCGTCCGTGCGCTCGCTGCCGAGGCCCTCGCCGAGCGCCTCGCCGATGACTCTGCCCGTCGCGACCCCACGTACCTCGTCGGCGAGATCTGGCACGGCGACCGCGAGCTCGCGCCCGCCCTGTCCCTCGCTGCCACCCGTCGCGACGACGGCGTCCGCGACGAGCAACGCGGCCACGGGGTCGAGCGCCCCGGAGACGACGAGCTCGCCCGCAGCGCTCGAACGTCGCACGAGCTGCGCGTCGAGCGCGATGCGCGACGCGACGACCTTGCGGTGCAGCCGGTCGAGCCGCGTCGCGGCCCGCCAGCCGACGACGAGCACGACACCGACGACGGCGACGACGAGGACGACGACCTCCGACCACCTCATGAACCGCTCCCCTCGACGCCGAGCAGACGGCCCGTGCCACCCGCCGCGTCATCGACCCGCACCGTCGCGTTCGACGCCGCGAGGACCATCTCGTAGACCGTGAGGACCTCGTCCGTGACGACCGACCAGTCGTAGCGACGCACGGCGGTCTCGCCGCGGGCCGCGACCTCGGCACGACGCCCGTCGTCGGCAAGGACCTCGAGGAGGGTGCGCGCGAGGTCGTCGCTGTCGCCCGTGCGGAAGAGGACGCCCGCCTCCCCCTCGTCGAGCACCCGACGGAACGCGCCGAGGTCGCTCGCGACGACGCACGTGCCCGCGCTCATCGCCTCGACGAGGACGATGCCGAAGCTCTCGCCGCCTGTCTGCGGCGCGACGTAGACGTCGGCCGAGGTGAGCAGTGCCGCCTTGTCCTCGTCCGAGATCCCGCCGAGGAACTCGACGTGCCGTGCGAGCGGTCCGAGCTCGGTGATCGCGGCGTCGCGGCCGGCGTCCCCGCGGCCGGCGACGAGGAAGCGCGCGTCGGGGATGCGGGCCACGACCTCGCGCACGGCGCCGACGAGGACGGGCAGACCCTTGCGCGGCTCGTCGAGCCGTCCGAGGAACGCGATCGTCGGGGCCTCGGGCGTACCCGTGAAGCGGGCATCACGCTGCGCCGCGCGGAACGGCTCGACATACACGCCGTTCGGGATGACGACAGCGTCGCCGCCGAGGTGGTCGATGAGCGTGCGGCGCGCATCCTCCGAGACGGCGATCCGAGCGTCGATCTTCTCGAGCGCGGGCCGCACGAGCGGCGAGACCATCTGCAGCGCACGTGAGCGCACCATCGACGTGTGGAACGTCGCGACCGTCGGCCCCGTCGCGTTCCACAGGGCTAGCAGCGAGAGGCTCGGGGTCACGGGCTCGTGGAGGTGGAGCACGTCGTAGTCGCCCTGGTCGAGCCAGCGCCGCACCTTGGCAGCGACGAGCGGCCCGAACGAGAGCCGCGCGACCGACCCGTTGAACCGCAGCGGCACCGAGCTTCCCGTGGACGTCATGTACGACGGGATCTCAGTGTCGTCGTCCGCCGCGATGAGCACGCCGACCTCGTGCCCGCGCGCCATGAGTGCCTCGGCGAGATCACGCACGTGGTACTGCACGCCGCCGGGGACGTCGTAGGAGTACGGGCACACGATGCCGACGCGCAGCCGACGTCCGCCGAGAGGGACGCTCACGACGCACCTCCTGCAGGGCCGGGATCGTCCGCCGCGCGCTGCGCGGCGCGCTCGAGGGTACGCGCGTATCGCTCGGGGTCGAGATCCTCGACGAACACGTGCTGAAGCATGTGCCAGTCCTCCGGCTTCTCCGAGATCGCACCCGCGAGGGTGTCGACCCAGCCCTGCGTCGCGGCCGCGACGCGTTCCTTGCGCGGCAGCGCCGCGTCCGTCGTCACCTCGGCGTGGAACCGGATGACGATGCCCCACGGCGAGCCGGCCAGGCGTCGGCGCTCTCCCGTGAGCCTCTCGTAGGTGATGGAGATCGGCACGAGCGGGGCGCCCGTCGCGACGCTCAGCGCCGCAGGCCCGGCCGCGACTCGCGCGCGCCGACCAAACATGTCGACCTCGATCCCCGAGGCCGCGAGATCCCGGTCGGCGAGCAGCGGCACGAGCCGTGGCGGCGTCGCACGCGCGGACCTCAGGAGCGCCTGGAAGACGCCGTCGTCGCCGAGCGCGAGGATCTCCATGCCGAGGTCCTCGCGGAACGCGAGGAACTCCTCGAAGAGGCTCGGCGGCTCGAGGCGCTCGGCGACCGTCGTCACGGGCATGATGTGGCTGCCCGCCCAGGCTCCGGCGAGGTCCCAGTTGCCGAGGTGGCCGAGCGCGCCGACGACGCTACGACCCGCGTCGCGCGGCCCTTCGACGTTCTCGAGGCCGACGGCTCGGACCCGGGCGTCGATCTGCTCGGGCGTCATCGCACGCAGCGTGAACGCCTCGCTGTAGTACCTCAGGTACGAACGCATGCCCGCGCGGGAGAGTCGTCGCAGCGCCCGCCGGCCCTGGCCCGGGCGGACGCGCGCGTACGTCGCCTCGAGGCGGCGCACCCCGGCGGGTCGCACGAGCCACGTGACGTCGGCCGCCGCGGCGAAGAGCCCGCGCACGACGGGCCGCGGCAGCCGCGGCAGGACGTCCCACGCGATCTGGAAGAACCGACCAGCGTCCATGCTCACGCCTCCGCCGTCGGGCCCGCTGGCGCGGGCGTCGCGGGCACGAGAGCCTGCGCCTGGCGGTGCACGGTCGCCATGCGCTGGACGACCGTGATCGCTGAGAGCACCGCGAGCACGCCGAGCGTCCATACGAGGACGCCGAGCGGCGCGCCGTAGCCGACGACGAGCGCCGCGACGAGCGCGATCGCGAGCCGGTCGGCACGCTCCGCGACGCCGACGGACGCCGTCATGCCGAGGCCCTCGGCGCGCGCCCTCGCGTACGGCACGACCCCGCCGAGCGCGAGGCACGCGAACGCGACGACGACCCCCGCCTCCGAGCCCTCGCGCAGGAGGAAGAGCAGGAGGCCGCCGAAGATCGCGGCATCCGCGATCCTGTCGAGCGTCGAGTCGAGGAACGCGCCCCACGGGCCCGAGCGGCCCGCCGTGCGCGCCATGATGCCGTCGAGCGCGTCCGCGAGGACGAGCGCGCCGAGGGTCCACGCACCGGCGACGAGGTGACCCGACGGAAAGAGCCACAGCGCGACGACGACGGTCCCGAGGGTGCCGCCCATCGTCACGGCGTCCGGCGTCACCCCGAGCCGCAGGAGCAGCTTGGCCACGGGCGTGAAGAGCCACGTGGACAGCGAGCGCAGGTTGTCGAGCACCGTCGTCCTTCCGTCAGCGGGCCGGAGCCCTGGGTGCCGGGGGTCCCGGCGTCCGGTCCGCGGGTGCGGACCTGCGCGCCCGGGGCGCGCGGTCGGTCAGTTCGAGCCGTCGGGCCACGCGGCCGCGAGACGTGCGCGCGTGTCCGCGAGCAGCTCCGGCAGCGCCTTGGTGCGCCCGACGACGGGCAGGAAGTTCATGTCACCGAGCCAGCGCGGCACGACGTGCTGGTGGAGGTGCGCCGCGATGCCCGCGCCCGCGACCTCCCCCTGGTTCATGCCGAGGTTGAACCCCGCGGGGCCCGAGACCTCGCGCAGGACGCGCATCGCGGTCTGCGTGAGCTCGGCGACCTCACGGGTCTCGGTCTCGGTGAGGTCGGTGTAGTCCGAGACGTGCCGGTACGGGCAGACGAGGAGGTGCCCGCCGTTGTACGGGTAGAGGTTCATGACGACGTACGCGACCTCGCCGCGGTGCACGACGAGCGCGTCCGCATCGTCGCGCCCGGGCGCCACGCAGAACGGGCACGACGCCTCGCCCGGGTCGGTCGGCTTGTTCTCGCCCTGGATGTACACCATGCGGTGCGGGGTCCACAGCCGGCCGAAGCCGTCGGGCACGCCCGCGAGGCCCGGGGCCGGCTCAGCCCCGGGCTCGCGGACGTCGTCCGTCGTCATGCTCAGACCTGCACGCGGTCGCGGATCGCCGCGAGGATGCGCTCGACCGCGTCGGCGACGGGGATGCCGTTCTCCTGCGAACCGTCGCGGAAGCGGAACGAGACCGCGCCGTTCTCGACGTCCTCGCCGCCCGCGATGAGCGTGAGGGGGATCTTCTGCGTCGACGCCGTGCGGATCTTCTTGGGGAAGCGGTCCGAGGAGTCGTCGAGCTCGGCACGCACGCCCGCCGCGCGCAGCTGTGCGACGACGTCCGCGAGGTAGTCGTTGAACGGCTCCGCGACCGGGATCGCGACGACCTGCACGGGCGCGAGCCACGCCGGGAACGCCCCCGCGTAGTGCTCGAGGAGCACGCCGAAGAATCGCTCGATCGACCCGAAGAGCGCACGGTGGATCATCACGGGACGCTGGCGCGTGCCGTCGGCCGCCGTGTACTCGAGCTCGAAACGCTCGGGCAGGTTGAAGTCGAGCTGGATCGTCGACATCTGCCACGTGCGACCGATCGCGTCGCGCGCCTGCACCGAGATCTTCGGGCCGTAGAACGCGGCGCCGCCCGGGTCCGGGACGAGCTCGAGGCCCGACTCGGTCGCGACCTCCTCGAGCGTGCGCGTCGCTTCCTCCCACACGTCGTCGTCGCCGACGAACTTCTCGGGGTTCTTCGTCGAGAGCTCGAGGTAGAAGTCGTCGAGGCCGTAGTCGGCGAGCAGGTCGAGGACGAAACGCAGCGTCGTCGTGAGCTCGCCCTTCATCTGCTCCTTGGTGCAGTAGATGTGCGCGTCGTCCTGCGTGAGGCCACGCACGCGCGTGAGGCCGTGGATGACGCCCGACTTCTCGTAGCGGTACACCGTGCCGAACTCGAACAGCCGCAGCGGCAGCTCGCGGTAGGAGCGCCCGCGCGCGTCGAAGATGAGGTTGTGCATCGGGCAGTTCATGGGCTTGAGGTAGTAGTCCTGGCCCGGCTTCGTCACGACGCCCGCGTCGTCGACCTCCTCGTCGACGTGCATCGCGGGGAACATGCCGTCGCGGTACCAGTCGAGGTGGCCCGAGATCTCGTAGAGGTGCCCCTTGGTGATGTGGGGCGTGTTGACGAACGAGTACCCGGCCTCGATATGACGGCGGCGCGAGTAGTCCTCCATCTCCGTGCGGATGACCCCACCCTTGGGGTGGAATACGGGCAGGCCCGAGCCGAGCGCGTCCGGGAAGGAGAAGAGGTCCATCTCGGCGCCGAGGCGGCGGTGGTCGCGACGCTCGGCCTCCGCGAGGCGGTCGAGGTAGGCGGTGAGCTCGTCCTTCGTCGGCCACGCCGTGCCGTAGAGGCGCTGCAGCTGCGGGTTCTTCTCGGAGCCGCGCCAGTACGCGGCGGCCGAGCGCATGATCTTGAAGCCGTTGCCGATGAGCTTGGTCGACGGCAGGTGCGGGCCGCGGCACAGGTCCTGCCACGCGACGTCACCGTTGCGGCGGACGTTCTGGTAGATCGACAGGCCGCCCTCGCCGACCTCGACGGACGCGCCCTCGGCGCTGCCGGCGGTCGACTTCAGGCCGATGAGCTCGATCTTGTAGGGCTCCGAGGCGCACTGCTCGAGCGCCTCGGCGTCGCTCACCTCGACGCGGCGGAAGGTCTGGCCCTCCTTGATGATCCGCATCATCGCCTTCTCGAGGGCCTTGAGGTCCTCGGGCGTGAACGGCGTCTCGACGTCGAAGTCGTAGTAGAAGCCGTCGGTGATGGGCGGTCCGATGCCGAGCTTCGCGTCGGGGTTTGCCTGCTGGACCGCCTGGGCCATGACGTGCGCGGCCGAGTGGCGCAGCACCGCGAGGCCGTCGGGTGAGCCGATCTCGACGCTCTCGACGACGGTGCCGGCCGCGAGGACGGTGGAGAGGTCCATGAGCTCGCCGTCAACACGCAGGACGACGACGTCGCGGCGGTCGGCGAAGAGCTCGGTGCCCGTCGTCCCCGTCGTCACCGTGGTCTCGACTCCGTCGACGGTGAGTGTGATCTGGGGTTCTGCGGACACGTGGAGCTCCTTGGTGTCGCGGGCGGCCGTACCGGGGCCGTCCGTGGGTGGGTGGTGTTCCGTGCGGCGTACCGCACCCGACGATGCTACCGATCCGTGGCGGTCACGGGTGCACCGGTGGCCGGATCGTCGCCAAGGAGCGTGAGCGCGACGTCCTGCACCGCGCGCAGACGTCCGAGGTGCGACGAGAGCCCTTCGGCCGGGTACGCGCGCGGAACGACCTCGACCTGCATGAGGAGCGCGAAGTAGAGCCGGTAGAGGAGGAAGCGTCGCTGCACGTCGCTCAGCGGTCGGTCGAGCCCCGGCGCCTCGAGGGGGCCGAGGCCGGCGAGGCCGGCGAGGGCGCGTGCATGACGCGGCTCGGCCGCTCGGCCGTACGCGTCAAGCATCGTGGGCGACACGCCGCGCAGCCACGTCTGGTCGGCGCCGACGACGTCGAGCACCGGGTCGCCGACCACGGCCCGCTCGGTGTCGACCACGCCCGTGACGGCGAGAGTCGCGGGGTCGAGGAGGACGTTGCCCTCCCACAGGTCGGTGTGGACGAGGGCAGGCTCGACGACGTCGTCGAGCGCGTCGGCGTGGCTCGCGAGCGCAGCCCGGACCCGTTCCGTCCCGACGTCGACCTGCCAACGTGCGGCGTCCGCGAGGACCGCGTCGACCATCGCGCAGAAGGCGGCGCGCCACGTCGTTCCCTGCAGCGCAGGGAGGGCCGGGTAGCCGAACGGGAGCCTGCCCACGGCGTGGAACCGCGCCATGACCGTGCCGAGTCCCGCCTCGACACGAGCGCGCCCGTCATCGCCCGTCGTCACCTCGAGCCACGGAGCACCATCGAGGTGCGTGAAGAGCGCGACGCCGGCGCCGAGCACCGGGTGGTCGGCGACGTGCGCGAGCACCTCCGGGACGAGCGTACCGGGGTCCGACCCGGCCAGCCGGTCGACCGCGACCTCGGTGGCGAGGACGTCGTGCTCGTACGTGAGGAGCCGGTCGACACTCTCAGGGGCGACCTTGGCGACGAGCCGCATGCCCTCGGGGTGCGTGATGCGGTACGTGGAAGCGAACATCCCGCCGTGGAGCGGTTCGACGACGAGGGGCCCCGGAGGGAGGTGGTGCGCGGCGAGCGCGACGAGGGCGTCCCGGACGCCGCTGGGCACTGGATCGGTCACGGGACCATCCTGGCAGCGTGCCCGGTCCCCCGGTGTCAGTCCCGGCGCCGAACCCCGCGCGAGGCGGTCGCGGTGGTCGGGTCCTCCGGCCAGTCGTGCTTCGGATAGCGGCCGCGTAGCTCGGCGCGGACCTGCGGGTAGCCCTGCCGCCAGAACGAGGCGAGGTCGCTCGTCACGGCCGCAGGCCGACGCGCGGGCGAGAGCAGATGGAGCACGACCGGGACGCGACCGCCGACGAGGCGCGGGGTCTCGTCCCAGCCGAAGACCTCCTGCACCTTGGCGGCGAGCACCGGCCGCTCCTGCGCATAGTCGACCGCGGCGCTGGTCCCGGCCGGGAGGTCGATCCGCTCGGGAACGAGCTCGTCGAGCCGCGCCGCGTCCGGCCACGGCAGAAGACGCCGGAGCGCGTTCGCGTCCCGACGCGCGAGGTCCGCCGGCGTCCTGAGCTCGCCGAGGTCGGGTCCGAGCCAGTCGTCGAGACGTGCGAGCAGCGCCACGTCGGAGACGTCGGGCCAGGGCGCCCCGAGGGTCCCGTGCAGCAGCGCGAGGCGGTCCCGGAGCCGCGCCGCGGCGGGCGAGAGCGACGGAAGGCCGTCACGACGCAGGCCCTCCCGCACCGCAGCCGCGACGGTGGCCCGGTCGGGACGGGGCAGGCGTTCCTCGACGAGGGTGATCGCACCGAGCATCGTTCGACGGGTCGCGACGAGACGGCCGTCCCGGTGCTCGAGCGTCGTCTCCTCAAGGAGCAGCGAGCCTGCGGCGTCGAGCGCCGAGTCCTCGTCGAGCGGGGCGGCCGCGCGGACGAGCGCGTCGGACCGGCCCGGGCCGCGGTCGGCGTCGGCGATCGCTAGCCACGTCGCTCCCGCGAGCGGGGAGCCGTCGGGCAGGCGTGCACCCGTGCCGCCGGCCATGAGGAATCCTTGACCGCCGGGGCGCCGACGAGCGACGCGCTCGGGGTGCGCGAGCGCGACGACGAGGCCCGCGGCCGCGTCGTCGCCGAGCCTGTCCGCGGGTCCGCGGGCGTCGCCGAGGCGCTCGGCGAACCGGCGCGCCGCTCGGCGCCACTCCTCGCTGCCCGGACCGCCGCGGCGCAGCCGTCGCCACGCCGCGACGAGGTCGGCGCCGGTGGCCCGCACGTCGGCGTCGAGCAGCGCGACGACCTCGGCCGCGCGCTGAGGGCCGACGAGCTCGGCGCCGTCGAGCAGCGCGCGGGCGAGGCGCGGGTCCGTGCCGAGCGCGTCGATCCGGCGGCCGCGCGCGGTGACTCGGCCGTCGTCGTCGAGCGCACCGAGCGCTGCGAGCGTCACGTGCGCCGCGCCGAGCGCGGCCGCGGGCGGCGCGTCCAGGAGCGCGAGGTCACCGGAGGCGCTTCCCCAGCACGCGGCCGCGAGCACGAAGGCCGCGAGGTCCGCCGTGCGGATCTCGGGCTCTGCGAACGGCCGCAGCCGCGGGTGCTCGTTCTCGGCCCAGCACCGCCACACGGTGCCGGGTCCGAGCCGTCCGGCACGTCCGGCACGCTGCTCGGCACCCGCGCGGCTCACCGAGACGGTGACGAGACCCGCGAGCCCACGGACGTGGTCCGTGCGGGGCTCGCGCGCGAGCCCCGCGTCGACGACCGTGCGTACGCCCGGGACGGTGAGCGAGGACTCCGCGACCGCGGTCGCGACGACGACGCGTCGCCGCGGGCCCTCGCGCAGCGCGAGGTCCTGCTCGGCGCCCGGCAGCCGCCCGTGGAGCCGCCGCACGTCGACCGGCCCACCGTCGGCCGCACGCGCGCCCTCGAGTGCGCGGGCGACCGTGTCGACCTCGCGCGCTCCCGGCAGCATGACGAGCACGTCGCCCGGAGAGGTCGCCAGCGCGGTGCGCGCGGTCGCCGCGACGTGGTCGAGGAAGCCGCGCGTCGGGCCGCGCTCGTCGAGCCGCGCGACGCGCGCGGGCGGCGGCGTCCAGCGCACCTCGACGGGGAAGGTCTCGGCCGCGACCTCGACGACGGGCGCGGGAGCGCCGTCGCCGAGCAGCCCCGCGACGGCGGCCGCGTCGAGCGTCGCGGACATCGCGACGACCCGGAGGTCCGGGCGCAGCGTGCGCCGCACCTCGACGAGCAGCGCGAGCAGCAGGTCCGCGTCGAGGTGGCGTTCGTGGACCTCGTCGAGCACGACGACGTCCACGCCCTCGAGCCCCGGGTCCGACTGGAGCCTGCGCAGCAGGAGGCCCGCCGTCGCGACCTCGATGCGCGTGCGAGCGCTGCGGCGCACGTCACCGCGCACCGCGTGCCCGACGATCCCTCCGACGTCCTCGCCGCACAGCTCTGCGAGGCGGCGCGCGGCGGCACGCGCCGCAACCCTGCGTGGCTGGGTGACGACGACGCGGCCTGCGACGTCAGCCGCCACGGCGGGCGGCACGAGCGTCGTCTTGCCCGTGCCGGGCGGTGCGGCGACGACGAGCACGCCCGCCTCGGCGAGCCGGGTCCGGACGTCGGCGAGGTGCGGCGCGACCGGAAGGTCGGGCGGCGCGGCGAGCAGGCGGGCGATCGGGTCGGTCACGGGTCCATCCTCCCCCGGGCGGCCCGTCCCTCGCGGTGCGCGAGCTCACGCCCTAGCCTCGGAGGATGATCGTCATCCTCGTGCACGGCTTCTGGCTCCGCGGCTCGTCCTGGGGACCCGCCCTGCCGGCGCTGCGCGCCGCCGGCCACGACGTCCGCGTCGTCGAACGTCCCGATGCCGTCCCCGGGTCGCCGGCCGCGGCCCTCGCGATGGACGACGTGGTCGCGGACGCCGTCGCGGAGATCGACGCGGTCACCGGGCCCGTCGTGCTCGTCGGGCACTCGGGCGGCGGCAACGTCGTCGCCGGCGCCGCCGACGCCCGCCCGGACCGCGTCGCCCGGCTCGTCTACGTCGACACGATGCCGCCCGCCTCGGGTGCACGCGTCAACCCCGACCTCCCTGTCACGGACGGCGTCGTCCCGATCCCGAACTGGTCGTTCTTCCGGGAGGACGGCTGGGACCGCGACCTGCGCGACCTCACGCCAGTGCACCTCGACGCGCTGCGGACCGACGCGCAACGCGAGCCGGTCGAGGTCGCGCACGGCGAGCTCACGCTCCGCGACGACGCGGCGCGCCGCGCGCTGCCGACGACGATCATCGCGTCGACGTTCACGGGCGCCGAGCTCACCGGCTGGCTCGCCGACGGCATGCCGTGGCTCGCCGAGACGGGACTGCTCACCGACCTCGACGTCGTCGACCTGCCGACGGGCCACTGGCCCCAGATCACGCGCCCCGACGAGCTCGCCGCGATCCTCGTGCAGGTCGTCGGTGACGCGTCGCGTCCGGAGGGTGGCCCGATCGAGACCCGTCCGTGACCTGCCCGCGTCCTGGGCCGGATACGGTCGGGCTCAGCTGACGCCGTGCTCCTGCGGGCGTCCGGAGGGGTGGTCACGTGCGCGTTCTCGTCGTCGGAGCCGGAGCGACCGGTGGGGTGCTGGGGGCCCGGCTCGTCAGGGCCGGCGTCGACGTGACGTTCCTCGTGAGGCAACGGCGACGGCAGCACCTCGACGACGACGGCCTCGTCGTCGTCGACACCCACGGCGCGACAGCGCTGCCGGTGAGAGCCGTGACGGCCTCGGACCTCACCGGGACGTTCGACGTCGTCGTGCTCGCGGTCAAGGAGCCGTCGCTCGACGACGCGCTCGAGGGCATCGAGGACGCCCTCGCCCCTGACGGCGTCGTCGTCCCGCTGCTCAACGGCACCGAGCATGTCGACCGCCTGCGCGCGCGCTTCGGCGCCCGGCTGCTCGGGGGTGTCATGCGCGTCGTCGCGACAGTCGACCGCGCTGGACGTGTCGTGCACCTCGAACCGGGCGTGAGCGTCCTGCTCGGCGAGCTCTCCGGCGGTGGGTCGGCCCGCGCGCAGCGCGTCGCGGAGCGTCTTACGGTCGACGGGCTCCGCGTCACGGCGGTCGACGACATCGTCGACCGCATGTGGGCCAAGTGGGCTTTCATCGTCGCGGCCGGCGTGGTCACGTGCCTGCTGCGCAACAACGTCGGCAACATCGTCGCAGTCCCCGGTGGCTCTGACGCGGTGCTCGGTGCGATCAGCGAGGCCGAGGCCGTTGTCGCGGCGGCCGGGCACCCGGTGCAGCCCGACGCGCACCACGCGGCCGTGCAGATGCTCACGGCCGAGGGCTCGACCTTCACGTCGTCCCTCTACCGCGACGTCGTCGCCGGACGCGCAGGCGAGACCGAGCACCTCCTCGGCGCCTTCCAGACCTGGGCGCGGGAGCTCGACGTCGCGACGCCGCGGCTCGACCTCGCGCTCGTCCAGCTCCGAGCGGCAGCCCTCGCGGCCTGACGTGTGACGGTTCTCGCACCCGGCAGGACCTGAGTCTTGCGCGGACGCCGCGCCGCAGGGAGAAGATGGGGGGCATGACCTCCACCGACGAGCGGCCCTGGGTCGCGCAGTACCAGCCGGGCGTGCCCGCCGACATCGTGATGCCGACGACCTCGCTCGTGACGATGTTCGAGACCTCCGTGCGGGAGGCCGGGCAGAGCCCCGCCATGGAGTTCTTCGGCCGCCGCACGACGTACGCGGAGCTCGGCGCGAAGGTCGACCGGCTCGCCGAGGGTCTGCGGAACCTCGGGGTTCGCGCGGGCGACCGCGTCGCCCTCGTCCTGCCGAACTGCCCCCAGCACGTCATCGCGTTCTACTCCGTCCTGCGTCTCGGTGCCGTCGTCGTCGAGCACAACCCCCTCTACACGTCCCGTGAGCACCGCCACCTCGTCGAGTCGCACCAGGCGCGCGTCGCGATTGCGTGGGACAAGACGGTCGCGGCGCTCCAGGAGCTTCCCGCAGACGTCGCGATCCCGACGATAGTCGCGGTCGACCTCCTCGCGGAGTTCCCCGCCGCGAAGCGGGCCGCCCTGCGCCTCCCGGTGAAGAAGCTCCGCGAGACGCGTGCGGGCCTCACCGCACGCACGTCGGGCACGGTCGCGTGGAAGGACCTGCTCGCGTCCCCTGCGCTCGACGCGGCGCATCCTCACCCGGAGGTCGACGACCTCGCCGTCATCCAGTACACGTCGGGTACGACCGGGCGACCCAAGGGCGCGATGCTCTCGCACCGCAACCTCTACGCGAACGCGCTCCAGGGCGAGGCGTGGATGCACGGCGCGGAGTACCGCAAGGAGATCTTCTACGCCATCCTGCCGATGTTCCACGCGTTCGGCATGACGCTCTACCTCACGTACGGCGTGCTCAAGCAGTCGCTTCTCGTCCTGTTCCCCAAGTTCGAGCCTGGCATGATCCTCGACGCGTGGAAGAAGTCTCCCGCGACGGTGTACTGCGCGGTCCCGCCGATCTATGAGCGCACGGCGCTCGCGGCCAAGGAGCGCGGCATCTCGCTCGCGTCGGCGAAGTTCTGCATCTCGGGCGCGATGAACCTGCCCGACCACGTCGTCGAGCTGTGGGAGTCGATGTCGGGCGGCCTGCTCGTCGAGGGCTATGGCATGACCGAGTCCTCCCCCGTCGCGCTCGGCAACCCGTTCCACCCGACGCGTCGCACGGGCACGATCGGTGTGCCCTTCCCGTCGACGTGGATGAAGGTCGTCGACCAGGACGACCCGACGCGCGAGGTCACGCAGGGCGAGCCGGGCGAGCTGCTGCTCAAGGGCCCGCAGGTCTTCCAGGGCTACTGGAACGCGCCCGAGGAGACGGCAAAGACGCTTCTCGACGACGGCTGGCTGCGTACCGGCGACATCGTCACCGTCGACGCGGACGGTTTCACGACGATCGTCGACCGCGTCAAGGAGCTCGTCATCACGGGCGGTTTCAACGTCGCGCCGTCGGAGGTCGAGGAGGTGCTGCGGCTGCACCCGTCGGTCAAGGATGCGGCGGTCGTCGGCAAGCCGCTCGAGCGAGGCGGCGAGATGGTCGTCGCGGCGGTCGAGCTCGAGGACGGGGCGACGCTCGACGAGGCCGCGCTGCGGGAGCACTGCCGGTCGCGGCTCGCGGCGTACAAGGTGCCGAAGCGGATCGTCGCGATTTCGGAGACGCCGCGCTCGATGCTCGGCAAGGTGCTGCGCGCCAAGGTCCGGGAGATCGTGCTCCCGATGATCTGACCCACCTGCGACGCACGTCGGGCCGCCACCCCGCTGGGGTGGCGGCCCGACGTGCGTCGTGGTGGGGCTCAGAAGGCGACGAAGGCCCGTCCGACGGCGACGACGAGCGCGAGCACGAGGAGGACGATCGCGGGCGTCGCGGGCTCGGAGCGACGGACGTGCGTGACGATCGCGCCGACCATGGTGACGGCGAGGAGTGCGGCGGCGACGGGCACGAGCCAGGTCGCGATGCCGGTCGCGCCCGGCAGGACGAGGCCGAGGGTGCCGAGGATCTCGGCGAGGCCGATGAGGCGGATCTGGTTCTGGGCGAAGTCCTCGGTCCAGGCCATGCCGTTCGCGGCGAGCTTCGCCTTGGGCTGGGTGGCCTTCATGAGGCCGGCCATGAGGAAGATGGCGGCGGCAAGGCCGGCGAGGGCCCACAGTGCGATGTTCATGGTGCTCCGGGTTCGACTGGAAGTTGCGTGGTCAATTATTGCGTCCGCAACCATTGCGTTGTCAAGCAGTACGATGAGCCCATGGCAGACCCCAGGTGGCTCACCCCCGACGAGCAGGAGGCGTGGCTCGCGCTCGCCGCCCTGACGATCCGCCTGCCCGCGCTCCTCGACTCCCAGCTCCAGCACGACGACGGGCTCGGGCTCGTCGAGTACCTCACGCTCGCGATGCTCTCCGAGTCCACGGAGCGCACCCTCCCCCAGGCGACGCTCGCACGCCTCACCGCGACACCCGCCCCCCGCATGTCCCGCACCCTCGGCAGGCTCGAGGCCAGGGGCCTCGTCGAACGCGCCGCCGACCCGGACGACCGCCGCGCCGTCCTCGCGCGCCTCACGGACGACGGCCTCGCCGCGGTCGTCGCCGCCGCACCCGGGCACGTCTCCCAGGTGCGCGCGGCCGTCTTCGACCGCCTCGACGCGGCCCAGGTCGATCAGCTCCGCGACATCGCGCGCGCCCTCACGGCGACGGGCTGCGCCGCGTCCGAAGGGTGCACCGACGCCGCCGATTTCGCACCTCGCCCGACCACGCGCTAGAGTCTTCCACGCACCACGCCGGGCGATTGGCGCAGTGGTAGCGCGCTTCGTTCACACCGAAGAGGTCACTGGTTCGAACCCAGTATCGCCCACCAGCACGAAGGCCCCTCCCGATCGGGAGGGGCCTTCGTCGTTCTCGGGCGGCGTCTTCAGGCCGCGTCACGAGGCGGTGCGCTCAGCCCCGCCACGGAGCCCCGGACACCGCGACGTCAGGACGCCCCACGAGGCCCGGCCACTGCTCCGCGACCCACGGGAACACCCAGACGAACAGTGCCCCGACGACCGCGAGCATGACGATGAGGACGAGCAGCAGCCGCACGGGAGCGGGTCCCGGCAGGCGTCGGAAGATCCAGGTCCACATCAGGAGGCCTCCATCTCGGCGACGACGTCGGGCGTGCCCGCGGAGCGCGGCAACCACCCCTCAAGCTCGGCGTGGACGATCCAGCGATGATCGTTGCCGAACGCGCCGTAGCGCAGCGAGTGGCACGTCGTCATGGTGAGCAGGCGCCGATCGGGCACCGCACCGGGCTTGCCGGGCACGGGCGCGACGACGTCCGTGCGGTCGGGCGTGACGATCTCGTGCCCAGTGACGCGATAGACGAACCACGTCTCGGCGGTCTCGACGACGACCGCATCGCCGACCTCGAGATCTGGCGCGTGGAGGAAGTTGTTGCCGTACGAGCGCCGGTGCCCGGCGACCGAGAAGTTGCCGAGCCCTCCGGGCGTGGCCGTCCCCGGGTAGTGACCCGCGAACGCACGGTCCAGGATGTCGGGGGTGACACCCTCGACGACAGGCATCCGGTTCTGCGTCTTGTCCGCCCACGACGGCACGATGAGCACGCCGAGCGTCTCGCCATGGGCGACCTGGGCGACGTCGGGGACGTCGTCCGTCCGGAGCCCCTCGGGGGCGACGGGCTCCGGCGCAGCCGGCTCGACGTGGGCATAGAACTGTGTGACCTGCTCCTTGGCCTCCTGGACGGGGCCGAGCCCGGTCCACCAGAGCTGCCAGACGACGAAGAGCCCGACGACGGCGCCGAGGGTCAGCAGCAGCTCGCCGAGGAACCCGAGCACGCCGATGGGGCCGGCGCGCGGCGCGCGGCGTGACGGCCGTCGGTCGTCGCGTGATGCATGCGTCCTCCTCGCGGTGCTCGTCGGTGCTGGTCGGTCAGTTTATGAGCGGTCCGACCGGGCGCACGCAGGACGTCCGGGTGACGTTCGGGAGACATCCGTCACCCGGACTCACGGATCGAGGTCGTCGTCGCGGCGGGCGGCGAACGCTGCCGCAACCTGCCCGACGCGGTCGTCGGCGGCCAGGGTCGTGCCGTCGAGGGCGACGACGGGCGCGACACCCCGCAGCGAGGACGTGAGCGCGAGAGCACGTCCGTCGAGGTCGTCGAACGCGACGTCGCCCTCTCGGACCGGGACGGGCAGCGCGTCCGACCAGGCGAGCAGGAGCGCCCGGGTGACGCCGGGCAGGCAGCCCGTCGCGAGCGTCGGGGTGAGGAGCCCGGCACCGTCGCTCACGAGGGCGTTCGACGTCGCGGCCTCGCTGAGCCGTCCGGTCGTGTCGGCGAGCAGCGCCTCGTCGGCGCCGTGGCGCCGCGCGGCGGCGAGCGCGACGACGTTCTCCTGGTAGGACGTCGACTTCACCCCCGCAAGCGGTGAACGCTCGTTGCGGACCCATGGCGCGCGCCACACCCGGACCGGCCCGGGCACGGGTGCGGGCGTGCCGACGACGAGCAGGCGGCCGGGGCCGTCGCCACGCACCGGTCCTGCAGGGCCGTCGCCCGCAGTCCACGTGACGCGAAGCCGGCCGACCGCCGGGTCGGCGCGCAGGACAGCGTCGAGCGCGCCGCGGACCGCGTCCTCGTCGGGCGCGGGCAGCCCGACGGCGGTCGCCGACGCCCGGAGGCGCGCGACGTGCCGCGTCACGGCGAAGGGTCGGTCCCGCACGACGACGAGCGTCTCGAAGACCCCGTCGCCGAGCGTGAGGGCGTGGTCGGACACGGGGATCGTCGCGCGCCCGTCCACGTGCGTGCCGTCGAGCCATACCGTCGTCATCGGTCCTCATCGGGAGCGGCGGCCGCGCGGGCCGTGGAGGCGAGCGCGACGAGCCGCGCCGCCTTGAGCTGTGTCTCCTGCCACTCGCCCTCGGGGTCGGAGCCCCACGTGATGCCGGCGCCCGTGCCGAAGCGCAACGTGCCGTCCATCCACCAGAACGTGCGGATGCCGACGGCGAGCAGCGCGCGCCCCGCGTCAGCGTCGATCCAGCCGAACGCACCGCAGTACGGGCCGCGCGGCTCGGGCTCGAGCTCACCGATGACGCGCAGCGCCGACGACTTCGGTGCGCCGGACACGGACGCGGGCGGGAAGGTCGCGGCGAGGATCTCGTCCCAGCGCGTGCCGGTCCGGACGTCGCCCGCGACGGTCGTCACGAGGTGGACGAGCCCGGGATGGACCTCGACGTCGAGCAGACGCTCGACCCGGACCGTCCCGGGCACGCACACCTGCTGGAGGTCGTTGCGGACGAGGTCGGTGATCATGACGTTCTCGGCCTCGTCCTTGGGCGTGAGGCCCGACGCCGTCGCCGCAGTTCCCTTGATGGGCGACGACGTGAGCGTGCCGTCGGCGAGCGCGAGGAACAGCTCGGGCGACGCGGGCACGACCCATGCCGCGGGAACCGTCCTGCCGTCCGGCAACGTGCCGCCTGCGGGCACGTGGAGGTGGCCGCCGTACGGCGCGGGGTTGCCGGCTGCGAGACGCACATCGAGCGCTGCCGCGTCGGGCTCGGTCCCGTCCGCGCCGGAGGCGTCTGGGCCAAGGGGTGCAGCGAGCACGCGGCACAGGTTGACCTGGTAGACCTCCCCCTCCCGGACCGCCGCGCGGATCGCGCGCACGCCGGCTCGGTAGGCGTCCGCGTCGAGCGAGCTCGTCCATGCGTCGGCGTCGGGCCCGCGCCACGGGCGGGCACCGGGCGTCCCGACGTCGGGCTCCACCTCGGCCATGCGCCACGCGACGCACTCCCCCTCGAACGTCGCACGGACGAACCAGGTCCCGCCGCGGGCGATACGCTCGGCCCCGGCGCGCGTCGAGGGGTCGACGACGTCGACGACACCCCGGGCGACGAGACCGCCGAAGCGCGCCGTCGCGGGCGCTGCGGGGCCGGCCTGGGACGTCACGCCGCCACGATATCCCGCGGCGCGGCTCTGCTCACGGGCCGTCCGGGGGCAGGTCACACCCGTGTGAGTTGGACGTCCGTGCAAGTGTCGACTAGTGTTCTGCGAGTGCCACGGCACCGGGGAGACTCGGAGGCCGATGTCATGCGGATGTGGCTCAGTGGTAGAGCATCACCTTGCCAAGGTGAGGGTCGCGGGTTCGAATCCCGTCATCCGCTCGGAGACGAGCGCCGGTTCGCCGGTTCGCGTAGTCCACGGTGGAGTGGCCGAGAGGCGAGGCAGCGGCCTGCAAAGCCGTACACACGGGTTCGAATCCCGTCTCCACCTCGCAGCAGCACAACTCTGGGCGATTGGCGCAGCGGTAGCGCGCTTCCCTGACACGGAAGAGGTCACTGGTTCGATCCCAGTATCGCCCACAGCACGAAGGCCACCCCTCGGGGTGGCCTTCGTCGTTCCCGGCGACGCCACCGCCGTACGCGACAGAACCGGCCTGCTGCCGGCAGGCCTCTGGCGTGCTGCCGGCAGGCCCCGGACCGGCTCCTCGCGGGCCCTGATCCGGCTCCCGGCGGGCCCGATCCGGCCGTGGCCCGCGACGCCCCTCCTTCTCGACGGATTGACGCTGGCCCACCGTCGAGCGGAAGTCCAGCGTCAATCCGTGCCTGCCCCAGCTCGGGCCGCCGGGCGCTGCGACAGGCTCGTCGACGAGAGCGGCGACAGGGACGCCGACGAGTGCGGCGACGGGCTCGGCGACAGTGAACGGCACCTGCTCCGGCGTACCCGTCACGCACCGCGCGCTTCCGCCGTTTTGGAGAACGGTGCCTGCGTGGACTATCTTTAGTGAGCACCGCGCGGCCCGGGAAACCGGATCGCGATGGCGTGCGGATGTGGCTCAGTGGTAGAGCATCACCTTGCCAAGGTGAGGGTCGCGGGTTCGAATCCCGTCATCCGCTCGGACGAGAATCCTTCCTCGAGCCGCCCTACGGGCGGCTCGTCGCATGGATCGGCTCCACCCCGCCTGGTTCCAGGCGTCGGGCGATTGGCGCAGCGGTAGCGCGCTTCCCTGACACGGAAGAGGTCACTGGTTCGATCCCAGTATCGCCCACAGCACGAAGGCCACCCCCTCGGGGTGGCCTTCGTCGTTCCCGGCGCACCTCGCCCCCGGGCCACTCGTCCAGCCGTCACCTCACGCCCTGGATGGTCACGTCCGTCCGAATCGCGACGGACGTGAGAGTCCGGGCTATGCTCGGGCCATCACCGGCCGCCGCAGGAGGACTCATGCACGTCGAGCTCGTCGAACTGGTACAGCAGCCCCTTCTGACGATCCGTGCCGCGGTGCCGGTCGGCGCCCTCGGCGAGTTCCTCCCGGCCGCCTTCGACGAGCTCGCAGCGACACTCGCTGAGGCCGGGATCCCAGCGACCGGGCCGTTCCTCGCGTGGTACCACGCGCGCCCCGGAGCCTCGACCGACGTCTCGGCCGCTGTCCCGGTGCCCGACGGCACATCCCTCGACGTCGGGCGGGCGACGACGACGTCGATCCCGGGCGGGCGCGCCCTCGTGACGACGCACCGCGGCGCATACGCGTGCCTTCCGCACGTGTGGATGCGGCTCGAGGACGAGCGTGGAGCGCGCGGGCTCGTCGCCCGCGGCGACCTCGTCGAGGAGTACGTCTCCGATCCCGCTCCCGACGGCGACCCCGCTGCGGCCGAGACGCGCCTCGTCCTGCCCGTCCACGTCCCCTGAGCAGGCCGGAGGCGCCAGTCGACGACCGTCGCGCTCGGACCGAAGTCCCACGGCCGCCCGCGAGACGCCGTCAATAATTGTGACATGAGCAACCGTCGTGTCACCACGTACCGCGCGCTCGCCTCGGCGAGCCGGGTCGCGCTGCTCGACGCGCTCCAGCACCGCGACGGCCTCACCGTCACGGAGCTTGCCCAGGTCGTCGGCATCCACGCGAACACGGCCCGGGAGCATCTGGCGCGGCTCATCGACGCCGGCTTCGTCACCTGCGCTCCCGAGGAGCGCCGCACGCGAGGCCGCCCGCGCATGCTCTACCACGCGGTCGCGACCCCCGAGCCCGTCACCACCCCGGGACGCGCGGCCGACGAGCGCGACGAGCACGCACGCGAGGAGCTGCTCCGGCTGCTCCTCCAGGGCTTCGGCTCGGGCACTCCCCACGACGTCGAGCGTGCCCGTGACCTAGGACGCGAGGCGTCGCGC
The DNA here is from genome assembly GCF_011300875.1 of Sanguibacter sp. HDW7. NCBI lineage: Bacteria > Bacillati > Actinomycetota > Actinomycetes > Micrococcales > Sanguibacteraceae > Sanguibacter > Sanguibacter sp. HDW7. The sequence goes on from NZ_CP049862.1 coordinate 1,788,901, forward strand.
CACCCCGGCACCCTGCTCGGCTCCCCCGCCCAGGGCCCGCGGGTCGACGACGGGTGCACGGATCTCGACCCGGTGTCCGGCGCAGGCTGCGCGCAGCTCGCGCTCCTCGAGGACCACCTCGCCGCCACCGGGTTCGACCCCGAGACGAGCGAGGGTGGCACCGTCCTCGAGACCCACGGCTGCCCGTTCTTCGACCTCGCCCGCGAGCATCCCGAGGTCGTCTGCAGGCTCCACGAGGGTCTCCTCGAGGGCGTGCTCGCCCGTGGGCGAGGCCCGTGGGTGCTCGACGGCATCGAGACGTTCGTCGCCCCGGGTCGGTGCATCGTGCGCGTCCGGCGGACGGATGACGCGACGCACGCGCCCAGCCGCGCTCTGCCGACCTTCCCGCAGCGCGCCGCCGCCACCCGCACCGAGCTGCCGACCGCCCCCCGCGGCTGAGCACACCTGCGCGCACGCGCGCAGCACCGCGCCCGTGGCACCCTGGGGGGATGAGAACGCGCCCAGGTCGTCCCTACCCGCTCGGTGCAACCTTCGACGGTGGCGGCACGAACTTCGCGCTCTTCTCGGCCGTCGCCGACCGCGTCGAGCTCTGCCTCCTCGCCGACGACGGGACCGAGACGCGCCTGGAGGTCACCGAGTCGACCGCGCACGTGTGGCACGTCCACGTGTCCGGCATCGCCCCCGGCCAGCGGTACGGCTTCCGCGTGCACGGGCCGTACGACCCGGACCAGGGCCACCGCTGCAATCCTGCGAAGCTCCTGCTCGACCCGTACGCGAAGGCCGTCGACGGGATGATCGACTCCTCCGACGTCCTGCTTTCCTACACGCGCGCCGCCGACGGCGCGGTGCTCGACGACGCCGCTCACCTCGACGCGCGGGACTCGGCCGCGCACACGATGTACTCGGTCGTCGTCAACCCGTTCTTCGACTGGGGCCACGATCGTCCGCCGCGCCACGCCTACCACGAGACCGTCGTGTACGAGGCGCACGTGCGCGGCCTCACCATGACGCACCCGGCCGTTCCCGAGCACCTGCGCGGTACGTATGCAGGGCTCGCGCACCCGGCCGTCGTCGCGTACCTCAAGGACCTCGGCATCACGGCCGTCGAGCTCATGCCGGTCCACCAGTTCGTCGACGACCCCGTCCTGCGCGACCGCGGCCTCACGAACTACTGGGGCTACAACACGATCGGGTTCCTCGCGCCGCACAACGCCTACTCGTCCTCGGGGTCGCGCGGGCAGCAGGTGCACGAGTTCAAGGCGATGGTCAAGGCGCTGCACGAGGCCGACATCGAGGTGATCCTCGACGTCGTCTACAACCACACGGCGGAGGGCAACCACATGGGGCCGACGCTCTCGTTCCGCGGCATCGACAACGCGGCGTACTACCGGCTCGTCGACGACTCCCCCGCGCACTACTTCGACACGACCGGCACGGGCAACTCCCTGCTCATGCGCTCGCCGCACGTGCTGCAGCTCATCATGGACTCGCTGCGCTACTGGGTGACCGAGATGCACGTCGACGGCTTCCGCTTCGACCTCGCGGCGACGCTCGCGCGGCAGTTCCACGAGGTCGACCGGCTCTCGGCGTTCTTCGACCTCGTCCAGCAGGACCCCGTCATCAGCCAGGTCAAGCTCATCGCCGAGCCGTGGGACCTCGGCGACGGGGGCTACCAGGTAGGCGGGTTCCCTCCTCTGTGGACCGAGTGGAACGGCCTCTACCGCGACACGGTGCGGGACTTCTGGCGCGGGCAGCCCTCGACGCTGCCGGAGTTCGCCAGCCGGCTCACGGGCTCCTCCGACCTCTACGAGAGCACGGGTCGACGCCCCGCCGCGTCGATCAACTTCGTCACGGCGCACGACGGCTTCACGCTCGCGGACCTCGTGAGCTATGACGGCAAGCACAACGAGGCCAACGGCGAGGGCGGGTGCGACGGCGAGTCGCACAACCGGTCGTGGAACCACGGCGTCGAGGGGCCGACGGACGATCCCGCGGTGCGCGCCCTGCGCGCGCGCCAGCAGCGCAACTTCCTCGCGACGCTCCTGCTGTCGCAGGGCGTTCCGATGATCTCCCACGGCGACGAGATCGGCCGCACGCAGGGCGGGAACAACAACGTGTACTGCCAGGACAACGCGACGTCGTGGATGGACTGGGACCTCGACGACGACGCGCGTTCGCTCCTCGCGGTGACGCAGCGCCTCGTCGCCCTCCGGCGCGAGCATCCCGTGCTGCGACGGCGCCGGTTCCTCACGGGCCGACCGCCCGAGCACCTTCCCGACGGCACGCAGGTCCCCGCCGACGCCCTGCCGGACGTCGTGTGGTTCGACACGAGCGGCGACGTGATGGACCAGGCCGACTGGGACGCGTCGTTCGCGCGCACGGTCGGAGTGCTGCTCGACGGCGAGGCGATCACCGAGCCCGACGCCGCGGGCGACCGGCTCGTCGACGACACCGTCCTCGTCCTCTTCAACGCCTACTCCGAGGACGTGACGTTCACGCTCCCGTCCGCCAGGTACGGGACGACGTGGACGCTCGTGCTGCGCACCGACGACCCCGACGCGCCGCGCGCGGTGCCGGGCGACGGGCAGGTCTCGGGCGTCGTGGACGCGGGCGCGCAGCTTCTCGTGACGTCACGCTCAGTCGTCGTGCTCGTCCGTCCCCCGCTCCACGCCCTGGTCGTGCCGCTCCCCCACACGCCACGGACGGCGACACCCGAGGGCTGACGGGCGCGCGTCCCGGCGCGCGGCCGGCGCCCGGTGCGGGATACTCCCCGGAGACGGGCGGCGACGGAGCCGCCCCGACGACGGGAGTCCGCACATGGGCAAGAAGAAGCTGGCACGGCTCGACTCGCTTCCGGACGCGCTGCGGGCGGGCGCCGAGCCCGGGTCCTTCGACCTCGCGGGCATGGACCGCGCCGCGACGCCCGGGATCAAGGACGTCGCGACCGCCGCGGACCTGCGCGCGCTGCTGGGCGACGAGCTCGCTGACCTCCAGGAGCGGCTCTTCGCCGAGGGCCGCACGGACGGCACGCGCTCCGTGCTGCTCGTCATCCAGGGCCTCGACACCGCGGGCAAGGGTGGCATCGTCCGGCACGTCGCGGGCATGGTCGACCCTCAGGGCCTTGCGATCCGCTCGTTCGGCGTCCCGACGCCCGAGGAGCGCGAGCACGACTTCCTCTGGCGGATCCGCAAGGCGCTGCCGCCCGCGGGACGCATCGGCGTGTTCGACCGCTCGCACTACGAGGACGTCCTCGTCGCACGCGTCAAGAACCTCGTCGCGCCCGAGGTCTGGGAGGCGCGCTACGACGAGATCGTCGCGTTCGAGCGCGAGCTCGTCGCGAGCGGCACGACGATCGTCAAGGTCGCGCTCATGGTCTCCCACGACGAGCAGCACGACCGTCTCGCCGCGAGGCTCGAGCGTCCCGACAAGCAGTGGAAGTACAACCCGAGCGACGTCGACACGCGTCTGCTCTGGGACGACTACCAGGAGGCCTACCAGGCCGTGCTCGACCGCACGAGCATCCCCGAGGCACCCTGGTACGTCGTTCCTGCGGACTCCAAGGACTACGCGCGCCTCGCCGTGACGAAACTGCTGCTCGACGCGCTCCGCACGCTCGACCTCGGCTGGCCCACGGTCGACTACGACGTCGAGGTCGAGAAGGCGCGGCTCGCCGCGACCCGCTGACCGGACGCCGGCGCGTCAGACCGACGTCGGCGCGCCGGCCGTCCCGGCTGCGACGAGCTCGCGGCCCTCCTGCGCGAGCGCGCCGAGGCGTGAGAGCGTGCGCAGGTACTTCTTGCGGTAGCCGCCCGCGAGCATCTGCGACGTGAAGAGCGCTGTGCGCTCGTCGCCGCCGAGCAGGACGGGCACGCCCCGGTCGTAGAGCCGGTCGGCGAGGACGACGAGCCGCAGCGCGTCGTCCTGACGGTCGACGGTCCGCACACCGCGCAGAGCGACGAGCTCGACGCCGTCGAGCAGCGCGCCGTAGCGGCTCGGGTGGACCGTGCGCAGGTGCGCGAGCAGGTCGTCGAGGAAGTCGCACGTCGCCCCGGCGCGGTGGGCCGTGGCCGCGACGAGCAGGTGGTCGGGCAACGGGTGGGCGTCGGTGACGACGGCACGCTGACGGTAGTCGTCGCCGTCGACGCGCAGCACCTCGAAGCGGGCGGAGAGCGCCTGGATCTCGCGGAGGAAGTCCTCAGCGGCGAAGCGGCCCTCCCCGAGGGCGTCGGGCAGGGTGTTCGACGTCGCGGCGAGCGCGACGTCGCGGTCGGCGAGCTCCCGCAGGAGCCGCGAGACGAGCACCGTGTCACCCGGGTCGTCGAGCTCGAACTCGTCGATGCACACGAGGTCGAGCGCGCCGAGCGCGTCGACGGTCGCGGCGAAGCCGAGCGCGCCGACGAGGTTCGTGTACTCGACGAACGTGCCGAACGCGGCCCGCTCGGGACCGAGCGCGTTCGCGAGGGCGGCGAGCAGGTGGGTCTTGCCGACGCCGAAGCCGCCGTCGAGGTAGACCGCGGGAGGTGTCACGCGTCGCCGGCGCAGGAGCGCCCCGAGCCCGCGCACGGGCGCCATCAGCTGCTCGGCGACCTGCGCGAGGCGCTCGACCGCGGCCTGCTGGCTCGGGTGAGCCGCGTCAGGCACGTAGCTCGCGAAGGAGGCGCCCTCGAAGTGCCGCGGGGGCACGAGGTCCGTGAGGAGCCGCTCGCGCCCGACGGCGGGGCGCACGTCGCACAGCGCGGTCGGTCGGGTCACCCGTCCACGGTATCCGCGGCAACCCCGGTCCGGGACCTTGGTCCCGCGCCTCACGGTGCGACGCTCGTCACACCGCGCTCCGTCCTAGGCTTGCCGCATGACCTCCCTGAGCGACCGGCCCACGTTCGACCTCCTCGTCGCCGAGGGTGCGACCGCGGGCGGCACGATCCTGCCCCCCGAGACCGACGAGCCCGGGCTCGGCCTTCTCCTCGCGCACCCCGCGACGAGCCGGCGCGAGGGCGCCGTGCCGGGCGCGTGGGTCCGCGCGAACATGATCTCGACGGTCGACGGCGCGGCGTGGGGCCACGACCACCGCTCGGGCTCGATCAACGGCCCCGCCGACCTGCGGGTCTTCGAGGTGCTGCGCGCCCTCGCCGACGTCGTCCTCGTCGGGGCAGGCACCGTCCGCGCCGAGGGCTACGGGCCGATCGAAGTGCCCGCCCACCTGCGCGGGCTCCGCGCGGAGCAGGGCGGGGCGGACAGGCTCGTCCTCGCCGTCGTCACGCGCTCGGGCGAGGTCCCGGAGCACCTCCGGGCGGACGCGACCGTCCTCGTCGTCACGTCGTCCGCGGGTGCGCAGCGGCTCGACGGGGCGGTCCCGCCCGAGCGGCTCGTCGTCGCCGGCACGGACGACGTCGACCTGCGCGCCGCGCTCACGGACCTCGCGGGCCGCGGCCTGCGCCGCATCCTCACCGAGGGTGGCCCGCACCTGCTCGCCGACCTCCTCGGCGACGGCCTCGTCGACGACCTCTGCGTGACGACCAGCCCGACGGCCGCCGGTCCCGGGGCAGGCCGGATCGTCGCGGGCGACGCCGTCCCGGGCGGGGGCGGGTTGCGGCTCGCGACCCTGCTGCGGGCTCGCGACGTGCTCGTCGCCCGCTGGCGCACCGCCTGACGCGGAGCAGCCGGCTCAGGCCCCGGGCGCCTCTCCCCGCACGGTACCGCCCGCACGGCGGATCGTCGCGCGCGCGAGCTGGTCGGTCGAGTCGACGAAGAGCGGCTCGTCGAGCAGCCCGTGGTCGACCGCGACGACCGAGAGCTCGGTGCATCCGAGGATGACGGCCTGCGCCCCTCGCTCGACGAGACGTTCGACCACGCCGCGCAGCGCCTCGAGGTCCGCGGGGCGGCCGGCCTTCACCTGGTCGTAGATGATCGACGTGACGACCGCCTGGTCGGCCTCGTCGGGCACGAGCGTAGCGACGCCGTAGGCGTCGAACGCGTCCTGGTAGACGCCCGACGACGACGTCCCGCTCGTGGCGAGGAGCCCGACCGCGCGCAGCCCCGGCACGCGGTCGCGCACGGCGTCGACCGTCGTCGCGATGATCGAGACGAACGGCACCGAGATCGCGTCGAGCACCTGCTGCGTGAAGTAGTGCGCCGTGTTGCACGGCATGACGAGGAAGTCAGCGCCGAACTCCTCCAGGCGCCGGGCGTCCCGCGCGAGCACCGGGCCCGGGTCCTGCTCGGAACGGCCGAGGACGAACTCGGTGCGGTCCGGGATCGTCGCGTGGTTGAGCACGACCATGTCGACGTGGTCCTGGTCGCGCTCGGCGACCGTGAGCCGGACGACGTGGTTGAGGAAGTACGCGGTCGCGAGCGGCCCGACCCCGCCGACGACCCCGACGAAGGGGCGGGTACCAGGGGCGTTGCTTCGCTCGGACGTCACCTCGTCATGCTAGACCCCGCGCACCCGCACAGTCGGGCGACGGACGTCCCGGCCCGGCGCCCGGATGGGGCTCCGTCGTAGGATGACAAGGCTCGCGGCGCCCCGCGCCGGTCGCTTCCCCACCTGGAGCCCCGTCGCATGACCTACGGCAACGCCGAGTTCGTCCCCGTGATCCTCGGGACGAACATCAACACGTACAACATGGCTCGCTCGCTCCACGAGGCGTTCGGCGTCCGGACCATCGCGCTCGGGCGCGCGGCCCTCCGCGAGACCGCGTCGTCGAGCATCGTCGACGTCCGTGCGCACACCAGCCTCGGGGACCCGGAGGTCGTCGTCGCGACGCTCCTCGACCTCGCGGCGGAGCTCCGCGCGGACGGACGCACGCTCCTGCTGCTGCCGAACATCGAGTTCTACGCCGGCGTCGTCCTCGACCACCGGAATGCCCTCGAGGAGCACTACGTCATCCCGCTCGTGCGCAAGGAGCTCGCCGACCGGCTCATGCACAAGGCTCGCTTCGCGGAGCTGTGCGCCGAGCTCGGGATCCCGCACCCGCAGACCGTCGTCGTGCGACCCGGCCCGGTCGACGCGGCCCTCGGTGACGGGCTGCCCTTCGCCTACCCCGTCATCGTCAAGCCCGCAAACACCGACATCTACCCGCGGCTGCGGTTCCCTGGCAAGCAGAAGGTCTATCTCGCGGACGACGCCGCCGAGCTGCGCGACGTCGTGCGTCGCATGTTCGAGGGCGGCTACGACGACGACATCGTCGTCCAGGAGTACCTCGCGGGCGACGAGTCGGTCATGCAGGTCGTCAACACCTACTCCGACCGCCACGGACGCATGCGCTTCCTGTCGCTCGGGCAGATCGTCCTCGGCGAGCCCGACCCAGGCCTCGTGGGCAACTACAACGCGATCGTCACGACGCACGACGACGACGTGACGGCGACCGTCCGCAGGCTCCTCGACGGCGTCGGCTACACGGGGCCCGCCAACCTCGACGTCATGATCGACACGCGGACGGGTGCGCGCACGATCCTCGAGGTGAACCTGCGCCAGGGAGCGGCGAGCTTCTACACGATGGCCGCGGGCGGCAACCTCACGCGCTGCTACGTCGACGACCTCGTCCGCGGTGACGAGCTACCCGACGTCGTCACGCAGGACGAGCGGCTCTGGCTCAACGTGCCGTACCTCGTGGCGCGCCTCTACGCGCCGCGGTCGCTGCGCCCGATGCTGCGGGCCGCGCGTCGCCACGGCATCACGCACACCCTGCGCTACGCCGCGGACCGTTCGCCCCGCAGGCTGCTCGAGCTGGCCCGTATCGACCTGCGCCGCACGCTCGACTTCGTGCGGCACGGCCGCGAGCGTCTCAACCGCTGACGACGTCCCGGACGACCGCGGCGATCTCGCGGGCACGCTCGACCGTGACGTTCGTCGGCAGGTTGACGAGCCTGGAGATCGCGTCCTCGCTCGTCGTGAGCGTCGGGTCCCCGGGCGTGTAGCCGTACGTCGCAGGGTCCTCGACCCCGGGGAAGAGCGCCGGCCGGTACCAGCGTCCCGCGTGCACGCGCGCCGAGCCGAGCTCCGCGAGCAGCCGCTCGGCGGCGGCCTCGTCCCGCGCGAGCAGAGGGAGCCGCACGAGGGGGGATGGCTCGCCGGCACGCACCCCGTCGAGGATCGCTGACGGGATCTCGACGATCCCGGCGAGCGCCTCGACGTACGCCGTGACGCACGCTGCTCGGCGCTCCTCGTCGGCCGCGAGCCCCGGGAGGGCAGCGGCGACCTGGGCCGTCATCCAGGCCGACGGTGCCGACGGGCTGTACGGGAGCCCGCCGCGCATCTCGACCGGGGCGATCGCGGGGTCGAGCAGCCCGGCGCGCACGAGGCCGCCCCGCAGGGTGCGCGCGACGCGCTGCGGGAGACGGTTGAGCACCCGGATCTGCGTGCGGTAGGCGCGGGCGAGCAGGTCGAGACGGCGACCCACGACCGGAAGCGCACCGAGACGGGCACGCAGCAGGTCGCCGAGCGCGCCGTCCACGAGGTCGGGCGCGACCCAGATCGCTCCGCCGAAGCGCGTCGACAGCATCTTCTCGACGCCGAAGGAGTGGATGGACACGTCCGCGTACGGTCGCCCGGCGGCGTCGCGTGCCATGCGACCGACGCAGTGCGCCGAGTCCTCGAGGAGCAGGGCGCCGATCCCGTCGGCGGCGGCGCGCAGGCCGCGCGCCGCCGCGTCGTCGACGATCCCGAAGGTGTGCTGCAGGACGACCGCGCGCGTGCGTTCGCCGACGTCGAGCCGCGCAGGGTCGATCGCGAGCGAGCCCGGGTCGACGTCTGCGTGGACCGCCGCGTGCCCCGCGACGAGGATCGGGTCGACCGCCGTCGCGCACGTGAGGATCTGCGTGACGACGTCGCCGGCCCCGCGGTGCTCGGCGAGCGCTCGCAGGACGACCTCCATGCCGTAGCGCGCCTTGTGGACGAGGAACCAGTCGCCCGGCTCGGTGCCCGTACGGCGTGCGAGCTCCTGGGTCACGGTCGTCGTGTCGTGCTGCGTCATGCTGCTCCTCGGCTCGTCGGGCGCGCCCGGCTCGCTGCTCGTACACCGACGGCGGGGCGCCGGCCCGGTGACGTCACCGGGCGAACGCCCCGCCGTGCGGGGTGGTGGTGCGGGTCAGGCGTCGGACTCGGTCCGGTCGCCCGACCACTCGGTGTGGAAGACGCCGCCCTTGTCGACACGCTGGTACGTGTGCGCTCCGAAGAAGTCGCGCTGCGCCTGGATGAGGTTCGCGGGCAGACGCTCGGCACGCACGCCGTCGTAGTAGGCGAGCGACGACGAGAACGCGGGCGTCGGGACGCCGTTGAGCGCCGCCTGCGCGACGATCCTGCGCCACGCGCCTACACCCTGGCCGACCTGCTCCGTGAAGTACGGGTCGGCGAGGAGCAGCGAGAGCTCCGGGTTGCGCTCGTAGGCCTCGGTGATGCGGTTGAGGAAGCGGGCGCGGATGATGCAGCCGCCGCGCCAGATGCGCGCCATGGCGCCACGGTCGATGTTCCAGCCGAGCTCGGCCGACGCCGCGGCGATCTGGTCGAAGCCCTGCGAGTACGCGACGACCTTCGACGCGAACAGCGCGAGGCGCACGTCCTCGATGAACGCGGCGCGGTCGGTGACGGCCCACGAGCCTGCCTCGGCGGGCAGGACACGGCCGGCCTCGCGCTGCGGGACCGAGCCCGAGAGAGCGCGCGCGAACGTCGCCTCGGCGATGCCTGTGATCGGCACGCCCAGGTCGAGGGCGTTCTGGACCGTCCAGCGGCCCGTGCCCTTCTGCTCGGCGCGGTCGAGCACGATGTCGACGAAAGCCTTGCCGGTCTCGGCGTCGACGTGCGCGAGGACGTCGGCCGTGATCTCGATGAGGAACGACTCGAGGTCGCCCTTGTTCCACTCGGCGAAGATCTCGGCGATCTCGGCCGCCGAGGCACCCAGACCCTGCTTGAGCAGGTCGTAGGCCTCGGCGATGAGCTGCATGTCGGCGTACTCGATGCCGTTGTGCACCATCTTGACGAAGTGGCCGGCGCCGTCCGGGCCGACGTACGTGCAGCACGGGACACCGTCGACCTTGGCCGAGATGTCCTCGAGGATCGGGCCGAGCCACTCGTAGGACTCGGGCGAGCCGCCGGGCATGATCGAGGGGCCGTTGAGTGCACCCTCCTCGCCGCCGGAGACGCCGGTGCCGACGAAGTGCAGGCCGTGGGCCTTGAGCTCGGCCTCGCGGCGACGCGTGTCGGGGAAGTGCGCGTTGCCCGCGTCGATGACGATGTCGCCCTCCTCGAGGAGGGGGACGAGCTCGGCGATGACGGCGTCCGTCGCGGCGCCCGCCTTCACCATGATGACGACCTTGCGGGGCCGTGCGAGCGAGGCGACGAAGTCAGCCATCGACTCCGAGGCGACGAAGTCGCCGTCGTCACCGTGGTCGGCGACGAGCGAGGCCGTCTTGGCGTAGGAGCGGTTGTGCACCGCGACCGTGTAGCCGTGACGTGCGAAGTTGCGGGCAAGGTTGCGGCCCATCACCGCAAGCCCTGTGACGCCGATCTGGGCGCGTGCCGTCATCGTGTGAACTCTCCCTCCAGATGAACATGTTCCGCCTGCGAGGATATCGCGCGCCCCTCGCGGCCCGCCCCGGCGACCAGCATGTGTCCGCCACCGTCCGCGGCGTGGCGCGCCCCGGGGCGCTTCGCCGATGCCTACAGTGACGCCATGGTCGCCACCGCGCTCACGCAGGTGCCCGCGCAGTTCGCGCAGGCGCTCACCTCGTTGCGTGCGGCCGCCCTCGACGCCGGGATCGAGGTGCGTGAGGTGCCCGCGCCGTCGCGCGCCGCCGCGTTCGCCGTGGCGCTCTCGGGCTCGCTCGCCCGCGCCGGCGCGCCCGATGACGAGGTCGCCGACGGCACCTTCGTCGTCCTCTACGACCCGCCCGTCACACCCGTCGACGACGGCGTGTTCCGCGTCATCGTGCTCGTGCGCGCGGAGCTCGACGAGGAGATGTCGGGCGATCCCATGCTCCCCGAGGTCGCGTGGGACTGGATGCTCGAGGCCCTCGAGGCCTGCCCGGTCGAGGCGGTCGAGCCGGGCGGCTCGGTGACGCGGACCATCACGACGAGCCACGGCTCGGTCGCGGGCCGTCCCGAGGAGGTCGAGCTCGAGCTCCGTGCCTCATGGTCGTCGGTCGACCCCGCGGTCGGCGCGTTCCTCACGGCGTGGGCGCGCGTCCTGCGACTCTTCGCTGGCGTGCCGCCGCTCGGCGTGACGCTGCTCGACGACCGTCGCTGACGCTCTCGGTCCGTCCCGCACCGCCTGCTTCCCGCACCGCGTCGCTCCCGTGCCACGGAGCCGCGCGGGTCTAGCCTTGCCCCCATGAGCCAGACCGCACCGTCCGCTTCCGCGGTCGAGGAACCCGACATCACCCCGCTCACAGCTCCTGCTGACGGCGTCCCCGACGTCCTCACGACCCCGGCGGGGCTCGCCCGCGCGGTCGAGGCGTTCGCGGGCGGCTCCGGCCCCGTCGCGGTCGATGCCGAGCGGGCCTCGGGCTACCGGTACGGGCAGCAGAACTATCTCGTGCAGCTGCGTCGCGCGGGCGCGGGCACCGCGCTCGTCGACCCCGTCGCGCTCCCCGACCTCTCGGGTCTGAGCGACGCGCTCCACGGCGTCGAGTGGGTGTTCCACGCGGCGTCCCAGGACCTCCACGCGCTGAGCGAGCAGGGCCTCGTGCCGGACGCGATCTTCGACACGGAGCTCGCGGCGCGCCTCCTCGGTCTCGAGCGGGTGGGCCTCGGCGCGGTCGTCGCGGAGGTGCTCGGGCTCGGGCTCGCGAAGGAGCACTCGGCCGTCGACTGGTCGACGCGCCCCCTGCCGGCCTCGTGGCTCACGTACGCGGCGCTCGACGTCGAGGTGCTCGTCGACCTGCGCGACGCGCTCGCCGAGAGGCTCGAGGCGCAGGGCAAGTCCGAGTGGGCCCGTCAGGAGTTCGAGGCCGTGCGGCTCGCGCCGCCGCCCGCTCCGCGCGTCGACCCGTGGCGTCGTGTGTCGGGCGTCCACTCGCTGCGATCGCGCCGCCAGCTCGGCGTCGTCCGGTCGCTGTGGGAGGCGCGCGAGGACAACGCGCGCCGGCGCGACATCTCGCCGGGCCGCGTCCTCCCCGACCGCGCGATCGTCGCGGCCGCGCAGGCGCTGCCCCGCAACGTCGGAGCGCTGACGGCGCTCCCGACGTTCGCGGGCCGCGGCACGTCGCGTCGCGCACCGATGTGGCAGTCGGCGATCGACGCGGGCCTGGCCCTGCCCGAGGCCGACCTGCCGCCGCTGCGCGGGCCCCGCACGGACGCCCCACCGCCGCCGCGCGCGTGGGCCGACCGCGAGCCCGAGGCCGCTGCGCGGCTCGACGCTGCGCGCGCGGTCGTCGTCGAGCTCTCCGAGCGCCTCGCGGTGCCCGTCGAGAACCTCCTGCAGCCGGACGCGCTGCGTCGGCTGTGCTGGACGCCGCCGCAGGTCGTCACGGAGGAGACCGTCACGGAGGCGCTCGCCGGTCGAGGTGCTCGCGCATGGCAGACCGAACTGCTCGCGGGGCCTCTCGCGGCCGCGATCGGCGCCGCCGGATAGGGTTGTCGGGTGCTGCACATCGAGACCGTCACCGACCCTGCCGAGTGGAACCGACTGGTGGACGCCGGGGGTGGTCATCCGCTCCAGCTGTGGGGCTGGGGCGAGGTCAAGGCCACGGGCGCGTGGCGTCCGCTGCGGCTGCGCGCGGTCGCCGAGGACGGGACGACGGTCGGCGGCGCGCAGGTGCTCGTGCGCCGGCTCCCGGCGCCCTTCCGCGCCTTCGCGCACGTGCCGCGCGGGCCGTTCGTCGGCTCCGACGGGGTCGGCACGGAGGCTGAGCGCTCCGCGGTCGCGCAGGCCGTCGTCGAGCACTGCCGCCGCGAGGTCAAGGGCATCGGCATCGCTCTCGAGCCCGACTGGGACGCCGGCACGAACGTCGACCTGCCCGGGTCACGCCCTGCCGCGCACACGATCCTCTACCCGAGCACGCTCGTCCTCGACCTCACGAAGACCGAGGACGAGTTGCTCGCGGCAGCCGGTCGTTCGACGCGCTACGACATCCGCAAGGCCGCACGGACGGGCCTCGACGTCCGGCGCGTCACGGACGAGGCCGAGGTGCGCGCGGTCATCGCGCTCTACCGGGTCTCGGCCGAGCACGCGGGCTTCGCGCTCCACGACGACGACTACTACCTCGCGATCCACCGCGAGCTGGGCGAGGCCTCGCTGCTCGTCGCGGCGTTCGAGGACGGCCGACCGTGCTCGTTCGTCTGGGACGTGCTCTCGGGCTCGACGGCGTTCGAGCTCTACGGCGGCGTCGACGACGCGGGGCGCAGGCTGCGTGCCAACGCCCCCGTGAAGTGGCACGCGGTGCGGCTCGCGGCGGAGGCCGGGGCTCGTCGCTATGACATGAACGGCCTGCTCAACGACGGCATCAGCGAGTTCAAGAAGTCGTTCGCCCAGCACACGGACGAGCTCGTGGGCACGCTCGAGGTGCCGTTCGGGCCGATGTTCGACGTGTGGGACCGCGTGCTGCCGACCGCGAAGAAGGCCGTGCGCCGCCTGCGTCGCGGCTGATCCGAGGCCTGTCGCGGGACCTCGGTCCCTCCGCTTGCGCTTTTTACTGATACCCGCGGTATCGTGTACCTGAACGAGCGAACAGCTCCGGACACCGTCGTCCAGATCAGGAGAAGCCATGCCCGTGGCCCAGCCCGCACGTCGCGCACTGCGCGACGTCGTCTTCGTCGAGGGGGTGCGCTCCCCGTTCGGCAAGGCGCGTCCCGACGGCCTCTACGCCGAGACCCGCGCCGACGACCTAGCCGTCGCCGTCCTGCGCGGCCTCCTCGACCGCGTCCCGAACCTCCCCCACGACCGCATCGACGAGGTCGCGATCGCCGCGACGACCCAGCGCGGCGACCAGGGCCTCACCCTCGGCCGCTCCGTCGCCGTCCTCGCAGGACTGCTCCGCACCGTCCCCGGCTTCGCGATCGACCGCATGTGCGCAGGAGCCATGACCGCCGTGACGACGACCGCGTCGGCGATCGCCACGGGCATGCAGGACGTGACGATCGCCGGAGGCGTCGAGCACATGGGCCACCACCCCATGGGCTTCGACGCCGACCCCAACCCTCGCTTCGTCGCCGACCGGCTCGTCGCGGGCGACGCGCTCGTCATGGGCGCGACCGCCGAGACGCTCCACGACCGGCTCCCCCACCTCACGAAGGAGCGCGCCGACGCGTACGGCGCCGAGTCGCAGCGCCGCTACGCCGCCGCGCTCGCCGCAGGACGCGTCGAGCCCGACCTCGTCCCGGTCGCGATCCGCTCCGCCGAGCTCGGCTGGGGCCTCGCGACCGCCGACGAGCTCCCGCGCCCCGGCACGACCGTCGAGGGCATGCGCGACCTCAAGACCCCGTTCCGCCCCGGAGGCCGCGTCACCGCGGGCAACGCCTCGCCCCTCACCGACGGCTCGACGATGTGCCTGCTCGCGTCGGGCGAGACCGCCGCCGAGCTCGACCTGCCCGTCCGCATGCGCCTCGTGTCGTTCGCGTACGCGGGCGTCGACCCCGAGGTCATGGGGCTGGGCCCCATCCCCGCGACGGAGCGCGCCCTGCGCAGCGCCGGCCTGACGATCGACGACATCGGCCTCGTCGAGATCAACGAGGCGTTCGCGATCCAGGTCCTCGCGTTCACCGACCACTTCGGGCTCGCCGACGACGACGTGCGGGTCAACCCCGACGGCGGCGCGATCGCCGTCGGGCACCCGCTGGCGTCCTCGGGCGTACGCCTCATGACGCAGCTCGCCCGCCACTTCGAGTCGCACCCGGAGGTCCGCTACGGCCTCACGACGATGTGCGTCGGGCTCGGCATGGGCGGCACCGTGGTCTGGGAGAACCCGCACCACGCCGACTACTCGGGCCACGTGCCCGCCGCGACCGAGGGGACCGACCGATGACCACGACGACCGCACGCGCCGAGCGCGTCGCACGCTCCCTCGTCCGCGACGTGACGATGGCCGGCGGCGCCGGGACGATGGCCCTGCTCACCCTCGACAACGGCCTCGACCACACCAGGCCGACGACGCTCGGGCCCGAAGGGCTCGCCGGGCTGCGCGCAGCGCTCGAGGGCATGCGCGACCGCGCGGCCGCCGGCGAGATCCAGGCCATCGGCATGACGGGCAAGCCGTACGTCCTCGCTGCGGGAGCCGACCTCACGCAGGCGGGCTCGCTCGCGACCCGCGACGAGGCGCGCGAGCTCGGACGCGCCGGCCACGCCGCGTACAGCCTCCTGCACGACGCGGGCGTGCCGACGTTCGCGTTCGTCAACGGCGTCGCGCTCGGCGGCGGCCTCGAGCTCGCGCTCGCGTGCGACTATCGCACCGTGTCGACCTCCGCCGGGGCGCTCGCGCTGCCCGAGACCTCGCTCGGGCTCGTGCCCGGCTGGGGGGGCGCGCACCTCGTGCCGCGCCTCGTCGGCATCGAGCGCGCGTGCGAGGTCATCCTCGTGCGCCCCGCGCAGAACAAGCCCTACAAGCCCGCCGAGGCAGTCGACATCGGGCTCGCGGACATCCTTCTCGACAGCGCCGACTTCCTCGCCCGCTCGATCGCGTGGGCTGCGTCCGTCGTCCGCGGCGAGACTGTCGTCACACGCCCCGAGCCCGTCGAGGCCGACGAGTGGGCCGCCGTCGTCGCGCGCGCCCGCGCGCAGGTCGACATCGTCGTCGCGGGGGCCCGCCCCGCCCCGTACCGGGCGCTCGACCTGCTCGCCCTCGGCCCGGGCACGTCCCGCGAGGAGGGCTTCGCCGCCGAGGACGAGGCGCTCGCCGACCTCCTCATGACCGACGAGCTGCGCGCGAGCATCTACGCGTTCACGAACGTCTCGGGCGCGAAGAAGCCGCAGGGTGCCCCGCCCAAGGAGCTTGCGCGCCCCGTGACCCGGGTCGGCGTCGTCGGCGCGGGCCTCATGGCCGCGCAGCTCGCGCTCCTGCTCGCGCAGCGTCTCGGCGTGCCCGTCGTCATGCGGGACCTCGATGACGAGCGCGTCGCCAAGGGCCTCGCGCACGTCCGCGGGACCGTCGAGAAGCTCGTCGGCTCAGGTCGTATGTCGACCGACGCGGGCGCGCGCATCGTCGCGTCCGTCGACGGCACGACCGTCCTCGAGGACATGGCGGCGTGCGACCTCGTCATCGAGGCCGTCACCGAGGTGCTCTCCCTCAAGAAGCGGGTGCTCGCCGAGGTCGAGGGCATCGTCGGTCCCGAGACCGTGCTCGCGACGAACACCTCGGCGCTCTCCGTCAGCGAGATGGCCGCGGACCTCGTGCATCCCGAGCGCGTCGTCGGTCTGCACTTCTTCAACCCGGTCGCGCAGATGCCTCTCGTCGAGGTCGTCCGCGCGGACGCGACCGACGAGGCGACCCTCGCGACCGCGTTCGCCGTCGCGGCCAAGCTGCGCAAGACGGCCGTCGGCGTCGCCGACCGGCCCGGCTTCGTCGTCAACCGTCTCCTCGTCCTGCTGCTCGGGGAGATCGTCCGCGCCGTCGAGGAGGGCACGCCAGTCGAGGTCGCCGACCGTGCGCTGCGGCCGCTAGGCCTGCCCATGGGACCGTACGCGCTCTTCGACCTCGTCGGGCCTGCGGTGGGCCTCCACGTCCTCACGTCGCTGCGCGAGGACCTCGGCGAGCGGTTCGCGCGGTCTCCCGGGCTCGAGCGCATCGTCGCGGAAGGCATCAAGGTCGTCCTGCCGCCGATCGCCAAGGGGCTTCCCGCGCGGGTCGACCCCGCGATCCAGGAGGTGTTCGGCGAGCCGGGCGGGCCGGGTGCGCTCGACGAGGCCGGGGTGCTCGAGCGCGTGCTCACGGCGCTCGCGGTCGAGATCGGGCACATGCTCGACGAGGGGGTCGTCGCCGACGTCAGCCAGATCGACGTCTGCATGATCCTCGGCGCCGGCTGGCACTTCGCGACGGGTGGCATCGCGCCGTACCTCGACCGCACGGGCACGTCCGAGCGGGTTCTGGGCCGTCGACTGCTCCCCGACGGCGTCGCCAACGTCCCCCACGCCTCCTGATCCCTCTCCCGCACGGATTGGCGGCTTCCGACCATTCGATGGTCGGAAGCCGTCAATCCGTCAGGTGGGGGCGGACAGCGCGTCCGGGATGTGAGACGTTCAGGCGAAGCCCTCGCATCCCGAGCAACGCGGTCTACTTTCTGGCTCAGAAGAGCGGACGCCCGGACGGGGCGCCCCCGGAACCAGGAGGATCCCCATGGCACGCAGCGACGTCCTCGTCTCGGCCGACTGGGCCGAGGCCAACCTCGCCACCCCCGGCATCGTCTTCGTCGAGGTCGACGAGGACACGACGGCCTACGACGGCGCCCACATCCCGGGCGCGATCAAGCTCGACTGGAAGCTCGACCTCCAGGACGCCGTCCGCCGTGACTTCGTCGACCGCGCCGGCTTCGAGGCGCTGCTCTCCGCCCGCGGCGTCGCGAACGACGACACCGTCGTCCTCTACGGCGGCAACAACAACTGGTTCGCGGCGTACGCGTTCTGGTACTTCAAGCTCTACGGCCACCAGGACGTCCGCCTCGTCGACGGCGGCCGCAAGAAGTGGGAGCTCGACGGTCGCCCCCTCGACGCTGAGACCGTGGCCCGCCCCGCGACGCAGTACGTCGCGACCGAGCAGGACCTCACGCTCCGCGCGTTCCGCGACGAGGTCGTCGCGTCGATCGGCGGCAAGAACCTCGTCGACGTCCGCTCGCCCGAGGAGTTCACGGGCAAGATCCTCGGACCGGCCCACCTCCCCCAGGAGCACGCGCAGCGTGGCGGCCACGTCCCCGGTGCGATCAACGTCCCGTGGTCGAAGGCCGCGAACGACGACGGCACGTTCCGTTCCGACGCCGAGCTCGCCGAGCTCTACGGCGCTGCGGGCATCGACACGTCGCGCTCGACCATCGCCTACTGCCGGATCGGCGAGCGTTCGAGCCACACGTGGTTCGTCCTCTCCCAGCTCCTCGACCTTCCCGACGTCAAGAACTACGACGGCTCGTGGGTCGAGTACGGCTCCCTCGTCGGCGCGCCCATCGAGGTCCCCGTCCCGGCCTGAGCCGGACGGACGAACCCAGGAGGATCGACATGACCGGCTGCGGAGCACCCGTCCAGGACGGCCCCGTCGCGCTCGCGCCGGGCGCAACCGTCGTCGACGGCACCGTGACGCTCACGGGCGAGCCCGTCCCGGGCGCCTACGTGAGGCTGCACGACGCGAGCGGTGAGTTCACCGCCGAGGTCGTCACGGGCCCGACGGGTACGTTCACGTTCTACGCGCGGCCCGCTGCGTGGGAGCTGCGCGTCCTGTCGCGTGCCGGAAACACCTCGGTGGACGTCGACGCCGCCGAGGGTCGCACGACGGTCGCCGTCCCCCTCTAGTCCGACGGGCGTCGTCGCCCGTCCGGCCGGCAGCCACCGGGCGGACGGGAGGCGCGTCCGCCGGGTCACGTCGGGCGGTTCTCCTGATCCCGGCCGTGGCGACCCGGCGACGACCGTCGTCCGCACCCGACGACCCCTCGCGGTCGCGGGCGCGGGACGTCCGTCCGCACCACGAGAGCCCCGCACCTGGACGGTGCGGGGCTCTCTGCGCGTGTCGGCGTCGACACGCAGGACAGATCGAGTGCTCAGTAGACGGTGAGGCCCTTGGCGCGGAACTGCTCGCGCACGCGGTCGACCTCGGCGTTCGACGGCGGCTGGGTGTCGCCGAGCTCATAGGGCATGCCGAGGCTGTCCCACTTGTCCTTGCCCATCTGGTGGAAGGGCAGGACCTCGACGCGCGTGACCGTCGGGAGCGTCGCGGCGTACTCGGCGACCTTCTCGACGTTCTCCGGGTCGTCCGTGAGGCCGGGGACGAGGACGAAACGCAGCCAGACCTCCGTGCCGGACTCGGCGAGCCGGCGACCGAACTTCAGCGTCGGCTCGAGCGCGCGACCCGTGACCTTCTTGTACGTCTCCGGGTCGCCCGACTTCACGTCGAGGAGCACGAGGTCGACGTCCGCGAGCATCTCGTCGGTGCACGCAGCACCGAGGTAGCCCGAGGTGTCGATGGCGGTGTGGATGCCCATCTCCTTGGCGCCCCGCAGGAGCGTCGCCGCGAAGGCGGGCTGCATGAGCACCTCGCCGCCCGAGAGCGTGATGCCACCCCCGGAGTTCGCGAAGATGCGACGGTAGCGCTTGATGCGACGCAGCAGCTCGGTGGCCTCGACGGGCTCGCCGTTGCGCATCGCCATCGTGTCGGGGTTGTGGCAGTACAGGCAGCGCAGCGGGCAGCCCGAGAGGAAGATCGTCATGCGGGTGCCCGGGCCGTCGACGGCCGTGACGAGCTCCCAGGAGTGGACCGAGCCGAGGAGTCCGGAGCGCATCTGCGCGAACTTCTCCGAGCGGTCCGCGTCGCTCAGCTCGAGGCCGACGAGGCCCGCTCCCGCGGCGCGGCCGACGGGCGCCTCGAAGCCCTGGTCGCCGCTCGCGCCGTCAGCCACCGCCGCCTGGGGCGTCTCCAGGATCGTCATGTCGTCGGTCCTTCCTCGTGGTGCGCTGCCGGGTGCGGGTGATGCGTGCTGAGCGGGGCGGGGACCCGGTCCGGGCCCCCGCCCCCTAGTGTCTCAGGCGCTGTGGTGGAACGTGCGCGAGAGGACGTCGAGCTGCTGCTCGCGGGTGAGCTTGACGAAGTTCACCGCGTAGCCCGAGACGCGGACCGTGAGCTGCGGGTACTTCTCGGGGTGCTCCATCGCGTCCTCGAGCGTCTCCTTGTTGAGGACGTTGATGTTCGCGTGGTAGAGCCCCTTGACCCCACCGTTGGCGTCACGGGCGGCCTTCATGTCAGCGAGGCGCTCGTCGTAGGTCTTGGCCATGATGATTCCCTTTCCTGCGTATCCGTTGGTGGGGTCAGTCCTGCGGGACGAAGCCCGAGTCGAGGATGCCGACGAGGTTGCCGACCTGCTCCTCCTTGGTGCGACCGAGGCCGGCCGGGGTGATCGTGTTCGTCAGCGAGATGCCGTCGAGCGCGTCGTTGTAGTCGAGCTTGCCGACGGACATCATCGAGGCGACCATGCCGTGCGTGTCGGCGCCGTTCTCCGGGTTCGCGCCCGGCGCGAACGGCGTGCCGGCCTCGTGGCCCGAGGGGAACGAGCCGGTGGCCTTGCCGTAGACGACGTTCGACGTGATCGTGAGGACCGACTGCGTCGGGATCGCGTCGCGGTACATCGGCATGGCCTTGATCTTCGCCATGACCGTGTGGACGATCGTCGCCGCGATGTCGTCGGCCTTGTCGTCGTCGTTGCCGTACGTCGGGAAGTCACCCTCGGTGACGTAGTCGACGATGAGGCCGGTCTCGTCGCGGACGGGCGTGACCTTGGCGAACTTGATGGCTGCGAGCGAGTCCGCGACGATCGAGAGGCCGGCGATGCCGCAGCCCATCGTCCGCACGATGTCCGAGTCGTGCAGGGCCATCTCCATGGCCTCGTACGCGTACTTGTCGTGGCTGTAGTGGATGATGTTGAGCGCCTCGACGTACGTCCCGACGACCCAGTCGAGCATGGCCTCGTAGCGGTTCCAGACGTCGTCGAACTCGAGCGGGCCGTCACCCTGGACGGGCTCGTAGCCGGCGACGATCTGCTTGCCGGAGACCTCGTCGCGACCACCGTTCATCGCGTAGAGGAGCGCCTTGGCGGCGTTGACGCGCGCTCCGAAGAACTGCATCTGCTTGCCGACCTGCATCGGGGAGACGCAGCACGCGATGGCCGCGTCGTCGCCCCAGCGCTCACGGATCTGCTCGTCGGACTCGTACTGGATCGCGCTCGTCTCGATCGAGATCGCGGCGCAGAACTCCTTGTACCCGTCGGGCAGGGTCTCGTCCCAGAAGATCGTGATGTTCGGCTCGGGGGCCGGGCCGAGGTTCCGCAGCGTCTGCAGCAGGCGGAACGACGTCTTCGTCACGAGGGTGCGGCCGTCCTCGCCGAGGCCGCCGTCGGACCACGTGGCCCAGTAGGGGTCGCCCGAGAAGATCTGGTCGTAGTCGATCGTGCGGAGGAAGCGCACGATGCGGAGCTTGATGACGAGGGCGTCGATCATCTCCTGCGCGTCGGACTCGGTGATCGTGCCCTCGGCGAGGTCACGCTCGACGTACGCGTCGAAGAAGCCGGAGAGGCGACCGATCGACATCGCGGCGCCGTCCTGCGACTTCACCGAGGCGAGGTAGCCGAAGTACGTCCACTGGACGGCCTCGAGCGCGGTGGCGGCGGGGCGACCGAGGTCGAAGCCGTACTGCGTGCCGAGGTTCTTGAGCTTCTTGAGCGCCTTGACCTGCTCGGAGTGCTCCTCGCGGTAGCGCGCCCAGTGCTCGGAGAACGGCTGGTCGGTGACCGCGTCCTTGTCCTTGAGCTTCTCCGCGATGAGGAAGTCGACGCCGTAGAGCGCGACGCGGCGGTAGTCGCCGATGATGCGGCCGCGGCCGTAGGCGTCGGGCAGGCCCGTGATGATGTGCGACGAGCGCGCGGCGCGGATGCGGGGGGTGTAGATGTCGAAGACCCCGTCGTTGTGGGTCTTGCGGTACTTCGTGAAGATCTCCTTGACGGCGAGGTTCGGCTCCTTGCCGGCCTCACGGATCGCGGTCTCGACCATGCGCCAGCCGCCCGAGGGCATCATCGCGCGCTTGAGCGGCGTGTCGGTCTGCAGGCCCACGATGACGTCGTCGTCGGAGCTGATGTAGCCCGCGGGGAACGCATCGATGTCCGCGGGGGTGTCGGTGTCGACGTCGTAGACCCGGCGCTCGCGCTCGACGGAGAGGAACTCCTTCTCGAGCGTCTCCCAGACGCGCAGG
Source organism: Sanguibacter sp. HDW7 (assembly GCF_011300875.1). Taxonomy (NCBI): domain Bacteria; kingdom Bacillati; phylum Actinomycetota; class Actinomycetes; order Micrococcales; family Sanguibacteraceae; genus Sanguibacter; species Sanguibacter sp. HDW7. The sequence goes on from NZ_CP049862.1 coordinate 1,810,756, forward strand.
GTCTTGGCCGTGGGGCCTGCGAGGAAGGACGCGTCGCCCTCGAAGGGCGTGTAGTTCCGCAGGATGAAGTCACGCAGGTCGACGGACTCGGTCCACGGACCGGTCTCGAACCCGCGCCAGGGGTCAGGGGTCGCCGCACCGTCGATGGTGGGGCTGGTCTCCGTCGTCGTCATCGCCGTCTCCAGTAGTTCGCTCGATCGTCGTGTGATCTTGGAACCAAGGTACTGAGAAATACGTAGGATGACTTGGGACCTTCGGCCGTCCCGAGGCCCCATCCCCTGAGTCGTGCGTCACACGTCTTCTCGCTGGTCCCGCAAGGGTTTCGGCACTCGCCGGGCGCCCATCGTCCCAGCCTGCCAGCGCACGCTCCCCCGCGGTCCTGGGACACGCTGACAAGACGCCCGGACTGGCGTCGACGCCGGGCGCCGGCCCGGCCCGCAGCTCAGCGGCCGAGAGCCCTCACGACGTCCGCGACGACGTCGCCCGCCGACATCCGGTTCGCCTCGACGACCTGGTCGCGAGACGCGTGGTCGAGGAACGCCGTCGGCAGCCCGACGGTCCGCACGGGAGTCCGCACACCGTCGCGCGCGCACGTCTCCGCGATCGCCGCACCGATGCCGCCCGACGCGAGGCCGTCCTCGAGCGTCACGACGAGGTCGTGCTCGCCGGCCGCCTTGACGACGCCCGACGGCACGGGCAGCACCCACGTCGGCGCGAGGACGGTCGACGGGATGCCCAGCGCCGCGAGCTCTGCGGCCGCAGCGAGCGCCGTCGGCGCCATCGAGCCGATGCCGACGAGCAGGACGCGCACGCCCTCTCCCGGGTGCTCCGCAAGGACGTCGACGTCGTCGAGCGTGCCGACCGCGCGCAGCGGGTCGCCGAGCGCGCCCTTGGGGTAGCGCAGGACCGTCGGCGCGTCGTCGACAGCGACCGCGTCGCGCAGCGCCGCACGCATCGTGGGCTCGTCGCGCGGGGTCGCGAGACGCAGCCCCGGGACGATCCGCAGCATCGCGAGGTCCCACATGCCGTTGTGGCTCGCGCCGTCGTCACCCGTGATGCCGGCGCGGTCGAGCACGAAGGTCACGCCCGCGCGGTGGAGCGCGACGTCCATGAGCACCTGGTCGAACGCCCGGTTGAGGAACGTCGCGTAGAGCGCGACGACCGGGTGGAGCCCCGCGAACGCCATGCCCGCGGCCGCCGTCACGGCGTGCTGCTCCGCGATTCCGACGTCGAAGGTCCGGTCCGGGAACTGCTCGGCGAACGGTGCGAGGCCGACCGGTGCGAGCATCGCGGCCGTGATCCCGACGACGTCAGGGCGCGAGCGGCCGATCTGCACGATCTCGTCGGCGAACACGCTCGTCCAGCCGAAGCGCGACGGCGCCACGGGCAGGCCCGTCTCCGGGTGGATCTGGCCCACCGCGTGGAAGCGGTCGGCGATGTCCTGCTCGGCCGGCGTGTAGCCACGGCCCTTCTCCGTCATGACGTGGACGAGCACCGGGCCGCCGTAGGCCTTCGCCGAGGCGAGCGCGCGCTCGAGAGCCTCCGTGTCGTGCCCGTCGACGGGCCCGACGTACTTGAGGCCGAGGTCCTCGAAGAGGCCCTGCGGCGCGAGCGCGTCCTTGACGCCCTTCTTGAGCGCGTGCAGCGCGTCGTACGCCATGCGGCCCGGGATGCCCGAGCGCGTGAGCGTGCGCTTGCCCCATCGCAGGAAGTCCTCGTACCCGCGCGTCGTGCGCAGCGTGTCGAGGTGGTGGGCCAGGCCGCCGATCGTCGGCGCGTAGCTGCGCCCGTTGTCGTTGACGACGACGACGAGCCGCTCGGTCTCCGAGGCGGCGATGTTGTTGAGGGCCTCCCAGGCCATGCCGCCCGTGAGCGCCCCGTCGCCGATGACGGCGACGACGTGACGGTCGGTACGGCCCGCGAGGACGTTGGCCTTCGCGATGCCGTCGGCCCACGACAGCGACGTCGACGCGTGCGAGTTCTCGACGACGTCGTGCGCCGACTCGGCGCGGCTCGGGTAGCCCGAGAGCCCCTCCCGACGGCGCAGCGCGGAGAAGTCCTTGCGTCCGGTGAGCAGCTTGTGGACGTAGGCCTGGTGGCCCGTGTCGAAGACCAACGTGTCGCGCGGGGACTCGAAGACGCGGTGCATCGCGAGCGTCAGCTCGACGACCCCGAGGTTCGGGCCGAGGTGGCCTCCCGTACGAGAGACGGACGCCACGAGGAACGCGCGGATCTCCGACGCGAGCACACGGCACTCCTCGGCGCTGAGACCCCGGAGGTCCTCAGGTCCCTCGACGTGCTCGAGCAGGCTCATGCCGTCCCCGTTCCCGGTCGCGCCCCGGGCCACCGGGACGTACGTGTGCTGACCGTCCACTCTACGTCGGGACGGCTCCCGGACGCGCCACGGGACGTGCCGCGTGCGGCACGTCCCGTGGCGGAGCGGTGCAGATCCGCGGATCCGCGTGATGGATCAGTGGCCGCCGGAGACGATCCAGACGATCCCGACGACGACCGCGAGGGTGACGATCCCGAAGGTCACGCCGGCAAGGGCGCGGCCGCCGGCCGTCACCGCGAGCGTTCCGTCGGGACGCACCTCCGTGCGGGCGAGGCCCTTGAGGCCGAGCGCGAAGAGCGCGGGCAGGCCGGCTCCGAGCGTGAGGCCCACGAGGAGGACCTTGACGAGCGAGACACCGATGTCGGCGAAGATCATGGACGGTCCTCTCAGGCGGGGGTCGCGATGCGACGGTGGGCGGCCTCGTCGGCCGTGCCGGACACGAGGTCGGCAGGCAGCGGGACCTCGGGGGCCTCGTCGAGCACGGTGACGGTCGCGAGCTTCTCGGCCGGGGCGGCGGGCTCGAGGCCCTCCTCCCAGTCCGCGTTGACGTTGTCCGGGTTGACCGGGGCCTTGCGCGAGCGGAGCCACATGACGAAGCAGCCCGCGACGAGGATCGCGAAGACGACGAGCATGCCCGTGGCGCCACCGACGGAGCTGGCGATGAGCCACGCGACGGCGCCCATGACGGCGGCGGCGGGGAGGGTGACGAGCCACGCGACACCCATGCGACCGGCGACGCCCCAGCGCACCTGGGCACCCGGACGACCGACGCCCGAGCCGAGGATCGAGCCGGTCGCGACGTGCGTCGTCGACAGCGGCAGACCGAGGCTCGAGGACGTGAGGATGATCGCGGCCGACGAGGTCTCCGCGGCCATGCCCTGCGCAGGCGAGATCTCGACGAGCCCCTTGCCGAGCGTGCGGATGACGCGCCAGCCGCCGAGGTACGTGCCGAGGCCGATCGCGACGGCGCACGCCGCGATGACCCAGAACGGGATCGTGTCGTCGGCGGTCACGGAGCCGTGCGCGACGAGGGCGAGGAAGATGACGCCCATCGTCTTCTGCGCGTCGTTCGTGCCGTGCGCGAGGGAGACGAGCGACGCGGAGCCGACCTGGCCCCAGCGGAAGCCCTTCTCCTGCGTCTTCTCGGGGACCGTCGCGACGATGCGGTGGACGACCCACGAGCCGATGCCGGCGACGAGGCCGGCGACGACGGGGGCGAGCAGCGCCGGGAAGACGATCTTCGCGACGACGCCGCTCCACAGGACGCCCGACGTGCCGAGGCCGATGAGGGCCGCGCCGATGAGGCCGCCGAAGAGGGCGTGCGAGGAGCTCGACGGGATGCCGAGCAGCCAAGTGAGGACGTTCCACAGGATCGCGCCGACGAGGCCGGCGAGGACGATGCGGAGCAGGTCCTGCCCGCCGACGCCCTCGAGGTTGACGATGCCCTTGGCGACCGTCGCAGCGACGGCGACGGAGAGGAACGCACCGACGAGGTTGAGGACTGCGGACAGCCCCACGGCAACCTTGGGCTTGAGCGCACCGGTCGCGATGGACGTCGCCATCGCGTTGCCCGTGTCGTGGAAGCCGTTCGTGAAGTCGAAGGCAAGAGCGGTGATGATCACCAGCAGGAGGATGAGGGTCTCGGCCACGTGTCCATTGAGGGTCACGGGACGCCTCGTGTCCACCCGCTCGACACGCTGCGGCGCCAGATCACGTCGAACACGAACGACCTTTCATGCCTCGTTCATCTTGCGTTCACCTTGAGGCCCTCGCGTTCACCTGGGAGGGGTTCGGCGGGCACGTCCATGCACGTAGGACCGAGGTCCCGGCCCTCTCCCGCTCCGCCTGGCGCGGGAGAGCACCGCGCACCGGGCCACGGTCGTAGGCTCGACGCATGCGCTTCCTCCCCGGTCACACCCCGGCCCACGACCTCACGTACGGCGACGTCTTCCTCGTCCCGTCCCGCTCCGACGTCGTCTCCCGCTTCGACGTCGACCTCGCGACGTCCGACGGCACGGGCACGACGATCCCGCTCGTCGTCGCGAACATGACCGCGGTCGCGGGCCGCCGCATGGCCGAGACCGTCGCGCGCCGCGGCGGCATGGCCGTCATCCCGCAGGACACGCCCGTCGACGTCGTCGCGAGCGTCATCGCGGACGTGAAGTCCAAGCACACGGTCGTCGAGACGCCCGTGACCGTCGCGCCCCACGACACGGTGCACACGATCTTCACCCTCATGGGCAAGCGTTCGCACGGCGCTGCGCTCGTCGTCGAGGACGGCCGCCTGCTCGGCATCGTCACTGCCGACGACTGCCTCGGCGTGGACCGCTTCACGCAGGCGCGCGACGTCATGTCGCACGGCCCCGTGACGGTCGACCGTTCGCTCCTCGACGGCCCCGACGGCTTGCGGCGCGTGTTCGAGCAGCTGCACGCCGCACGACGCCGCATCGCGCCCGTGCTCGACGACGGCAGGCTCGTCGGCGTCGTCACGCGCAAGGGCGCGCTCCGCTCGAGCGTCTACTCCCCCGCCGTCGACGCGTCCGGCGGACTGCTCGTCGCCGCCGCCGTCGGCATCAACGGCGACGTGCGCGGCAAGGCCGAGGCCCTGCTCGCGGCGGGCGCCGACACGCTCGTCGTCGACACCGCGCACGGCCACCAGGCGAAGATGCTCGACGCGCTCGCCGCGGTGAGGGCCGCGAACCCCCACGTCCCCGTCGCCGCGGGCAACGTCGTCACGGCCGACGGCGTGCGCGACCTCGTCGAGGCCGGCGCGGACATCGTCAAGGTCGGCGTCGGCCCTGGCGCGATGTGCACGACGCGCATGATGACGGGCGTCGGCCGGCCCCAGCTCTCCGCCGTCCTCGAGTGCGCGGCCGCCGCGCGCGAGCTCGGCAAGCACGTGTGGGCGGACGGCGGCGTGCGGCACCCGCGCGACGTCGCGCTCGCGGTCGCGGCAGGCGCGAGCCAGGTGATGATCGGCTCGTGGTTCGCGGGCACGCACGAGTCCCCCGGCGACCTCCACGACGACGGCACGGGTCGCCTCTACAAGGAGTCGTTCGGCATGGCCTCGGCCCGCGCGGTCGCAGCACGCACGTCGTCCGACGGCGCGTTCGACCGGGCCCGCAAGGGTCTCTACGAGGAGGGCATCTCGAGCTCGCGCATGTACCTCGACCCGCAGCGCCCGGGCGTCGAGGACCTGCTCGACGAGATCACCTCGGGCCTGCGCTCGTCGTGCACGTACGCGGGTGCGCGCTCGCTCGCGGAGTTCGCGGAGCGCGCCGTCGTCGGCCTGCAGTCCGCGGCCGGCTACGAGGAGGGGCGCCCGCTCCCCGCAGGCTGGTGAACGGGCAGTCGCCCGGCGTCAGCGACGCCGGGCGACGAACGCGTCCGTGACGTACGGCAGGTCGAGGCGCGGGTCCGTGGCGCTCCGCGGCACGACCGTGGTCGCGAGCCGCCGCACCGCGGCGGCGACGTGCGCCCCTCGCTCCGCACCCGCCTCGACGACGTAGGAGCGGGTCGCGGCGAGATCGACGAGGTCGTCGACCGTCATCGGCAGCGTCCACGTCTCCGCGTGGTGCTCGGGTGCTGTGAAGTCGTCACCGAGGTCCGGCGCCGCGACGCGCGTGGGAGGTGCTACGCCGTCGCCGAGCACCAGGCCCAGCTCACGTACCCAGGTCACCGACTCGTCGCGCCTGTTCCAGACGACCCCGAGCGTCCCTCCCGGGCGGAGGACGCGCGCGACCTCGCGGGCCGCGGGCACCGGATCGACCCAGTGCCACGCCTGCCCGACGACGACAGCGTCGACGGAGGCGTCGGGCAACGGGATCGCCTCGGCCGTGCCGACGTACCGTTCGACGTCGAGGCGCTCACTGAGGACGTCGAGCATCCTCGCGTCGGGGTCGACAGCGACGACCTCGCGGCCGAGAGCCGCGACGGCGCGAGCAAGCTTGCCCGTGCCGGCTCCGAGATCGAGCACACGGCGGGCGTCCCCCACGAGCAGCGCGACCGTCGCCGCCGGGTAGCCGGGCCTCACCGCGTCGTAGAGCGTGGCAACCTCCCCGAAGCGACGCGACCCGGTGCCGTGAGGCACGCTCACCGACGCACGGCGCGCACGACGAGCGCAGCGCCGATGCCCGTCGCGAGCACGAGCGGAGTGGCGACGACGCCCCACAGGACGGGGTTGCCCCGGAAGCGGACACCTGAGGCGTCCGCGACGTACGCGCCCACGGGCCAGACGAACGCCGACCCGCCCGCTCCGCCCGCGCCGTCCTCGTCGCCGTCGCCCTGGTCGCCCCCGCCGCCGAACGCGTGCGCGACGATCGCGACGGGCACGAGCGTCCCGCCTCCAAGGTCGACCGGCTCCCCCACAGCCCTCGTGACGCCCACAGCGAGGACCTGACCAGCGACGCGCGTGATGATGTTCATGGCCAGACGCTAGCGCGCACCCTCTTCACCCCACCACCACCCGACGTAGGGTCGAGGCGTGACGACGACCAACGACGCCCTCTCCCAGCTGCGAGCCCTCGCACGCAAGGGCGTGGACTGGGGCGCACGCACCGGGGCCGTCGTCCGGACCGGCGACGGGCACCGGCCGGCGTCCGTCCTCGTCCTCCTCGGACGCCTCGACGGCGTGCCCGCGCAGCACGACACGCCGCTCGTCCCGGCCGACCTCGACGTGCTCCTCGTGCGGCGCGCCGCAACCCTGCGCCAGCACGCGGGCCAGGTCGCGTTCCCCGGCGGGCGCCAGGACCCCGAGGACTCCGGACCTGTCGCAGCAGCGCTGCGCGAGGCCGAGGAGGAGACGGGACTGGACCCGTCGGGCGTCGAGGTGCTCGGGACGCTCGGGCCGCTGCCGTTGCCCGTGAGCGACCATCTCGTCACGCCCGTGCTCGCGTGGTGGGCACGCCCGACCCCCGTCGCCGTCGTCGATCACGGCGAGTCCGCGCAGGTCTTCCGCGCGCCCGTCGCCGACCTCGTCGACCCCGCGCACCGCCGCACCGCGACGCTCACGCGTGGGCGGCGCACGTACCGGGGGCCCGCGTTCCTCGTCGGCGACAACCTCGTGTGGGGCTTCACGGCGCTCGTCCTCACCGAGCTGCTCGGAGCGCTCGGCTGGGACGAGCCGTGGGACCAGGCGCAGCTCGTCGAGGTCGACGCGTGACGCAGGCTCCCCCGGCCGACGTCGACGTCACCGCCGAGCTCGTCCGCGCGCTGCTCTCCGAGCAGCACCCGGATCTTGCCGACCTCCCGCTCGTCGTCGTCGCCCACGGCTGGGACAATGTCGTGCTGCGCCTCGGTGACGCGCTCGCGGTGCGCGTCCCGCGACGCACCGAGGCTGCGGGGCTCGTCGCGCACGAGCTGCGCGCGCTCCCCGCGATCGCCGCGCAGCTGCCCGCTACGGTGCCTGCGGCCGTGCGCGCGGGGGGCCCTTCGGCCGCGCTCGGATACCCGTGGGTGTGGGCCGTCGTGCCGTGGACCGAGGGCGTCGTCGTCGCCGACCTCGCCCGCCCGGCACGCGCGCAGCTTGCGGAGCCGCTTGCCGACGTGCTCGTCGCCCTCCACGTCCCCGCGCCGGCGGACGCGCCGCACAACCCTGTGCGCGGGGTCCCGCTCGCGACGCGCACCGGCGCCGTGCGCGAGCGCCTCACCCGTCTCGCAGCACCGGGCGGCTACCTCGCGACGTCGGGGCTCGTGCCCACTGCGCCCACGGACGACCGGCGTGCCGAGGTCGCAGCGCTCCTCGCGCGGCTCGAGCGGATGTGGGACGACGGCCTCGCAGCACCGGTCCACGCGGGCCCGCCGCTGTGGGTGCACGGCGACCTCCACGCCGCGAACCTCGTCGCGACGCCTGACTCGCCCCACACGCTAGCTGCGGTCGTCGACTGGGGCGACGTCACCGCAGGCGACCCGGCGACCGACCTGGCGATCGCGTGGCTCGTCCTCGACGCACACGCACGCCGCCGGTTCTGGGACAGGCTCCGAGCCGGAGGCCACCCGGCCGCCGACGACTGCGATGCGCGCGCCCGCGCCCGTGCGTGGGCGCTCAGCATGGCGACGGCGATGGCCGAGCACGCCGCGCCCGGCACGGGCCACCACGCGCTCGCGACGGGCGCGCTCGCCGAGCTGCTCGGGCTGCCCGCGCCCGTCGGCTCGCGCTGAACCGCCTGGCGGCCGCAGCGACGAGCCCTGGGCGCTGCGCGCTCGACGATCGCGTGAGGCTGCGCGGTCAGCCCTCCGCGCGGTGGTCCATGACCCCGGACGTCACGGTCGCGTAGGAGGCCCGCAGGATCTCCTCGAGGACGTCCGCGTCGACCTTGTCGAAGTTCGTCACGTACACGCACGCCGTCGTGGCGCGGTGCGGGCCGAGCCTGGCGAGTCGATCCGCGTGCGGCCCCGTGCCCTCGGCGAGGTAGATCGTCGTCGCGGCCTTGCGCGGCGAGAAGCCCGCGGCAGGCGCCTCACCCGTGCGCCCCGAGTCGTACGCGTAGGCGTAGCGGCCGAAGCCGACGATCGTCGGTCCCCACATGACGGCTTCCTCCCCCGTCACCCGGACGAGGAGGTCGTGCAGCCGCCACCCGTCACGGCGGCGGACAGGGTGCTCGACCGCGTCGAGGAACGCGCCGACGGACGCGACGGTCGGCTGGGTGAGGTTCTCGGCCATGCCACGAGTCTGCCGTGCCGCGAGCGTCCCGCGCGAGAGTGCCAGCGACGGTGCGGTCAGCGCGGGTCGTCGACCGCCGCGAGGAACACGGGCCAACCCGTCGTCGAGTCGGCGACGGTGACGAGGAACGGGCGGTCGACGTGCAGCTCCACGGGCGGGACGACGGGCGCGCTCGCCACGCGCACTCCGATCTCGGTGACCGCTGCGGCTCGCGTCCCGTCCTCGTCGAGCCGCAGGACTGCCTGCTGGACCGCCTGGCCGACGAACCCTGGGTCCGCCTGCTCCGCGAGGATCTGGTCGATGCCTGAGCGTTCCGGGGACATGAGGTGGCCGAGCCCCGCGGCCTCGAAGGCGCCCACGAGGTCGACCTTGCTCGTGAGGTCCACCCGCGGCAGCCACAGCTCGACGGCCGGGGGTGCGGCCGCGTCGAGCGCAGCCGTGAGCCGGCCGAGCACGCCGCGGTCGGGGCGACGCACATCCGTGCCTGCAGGCGGGACGACGACGTCGGTGTGCAGGCCCGGCCCGTCCGTCGTCGCGTAGCGCAGGCGCACCGCCTGCCAGCCGTCGACCGTCGCGTGAGCGGCCTCGCGCTCCCCGCGCATCGTCGGGACCTGCACGACCGTGCCGTCGGCCAGGTGGAACGGCGCGTCCGACGTCAGCCGCGCGTCGAAGGGCCGCTGCCAGCGGGCGGCGAGCGCCACGGCGTCCTGGAGGACCATGACGAGGTCCCGGTCCGGGGTCATGGCCGAGCGTTCGACGAGTCCGCCCGTGTGCTCCGCCACCCAGGCGTGCAGGGGGTCGAGCCCGGCCGACGTCGCGAGGTCGGTGCGGAGCACCCCCGCGCCGTAGACCTGCCACAGCGTGTCGAGGTACGGCTCCGCGGCGACCTCTCCGTCGTCGACGACGACCTGGCTCGCCTGGTGCACGACCGCGCGGTCCGGCAACTCGTCCGCGCCGACGAGCGCCGGGTCGCCGTCGTACGCGCCGAGCGACGCGCGCAGCGCGACGACCGCGTCCCGTCGCGCGCTACCGCGCGCACCCAGGGCGTCCTCCGTGCGTGCGAGGCCGGCGCCGCTCGACCCGTCGGCGAGCATCGAGAGCGCGACGTAGAGGCTCGACGGCGACACGGCGGCACCCTTGCCCGGGTCGGCCCCGGCGAGGGCAGCGAGCCCGAGGGTCCACGTCGCGTCGACCGCGGGACCGACGTCGACGCCCGCGCGCGCGTCGAGCCGGACGCCCTGGCCGACGTGCACGCCGACGGCCGTCCTGTCGCCGTCCGGGCCGATCGTGGCGACCTTGCCGGGGCCGCAGGCACCGAGCGCGAGGGCCGCCACCACGGCGAGGGTCGTGCACGTCGCGGTACGCCGCGCCGACCTGCCCTTGCTGCGCATGTCCGTCATACCCGTCCTGTGTCTCGTCACCCGCGCGGCTTGCACGTGTGCCGTGACGAACGAGGACGGGGCGCCCACCGTGCGGTGGACGCCCCGTCGGGGTCGTGCGTGCCGGGCCCAGCGTTCAGCGGGGCCCGCGTGCGTCAGGCCTCGACGAGCGAGCGCAGGACGTACTGGAGGATGCCGCCGTTGCGGTAGTAGTCGGCCTCTCCGGGGGTGTCGATGCGGACGACCGCGTCGAAGGCGACGACGGAGCCGTCGGCCTTCGTCGCCGTGACCGCGACGGTGGCGGGCGTCGTGCCCTCGTTGAGCGCCGTGATGCCCGCGATCGCGAACGTCTCGGTGCCGTCGAGGCCGAGGCTGTCGGCCGTCTGGCCCGCGGGGAACTGCAGCGGGAGGACGCCCATGCCGATGAGGTTGGAGCGGTGGATCCGCTCGAAGCTCTCGGTGATGACGGCCTTGACGCCGAGGAGCGCGGTGCCCTTGGCAGCCCAGTCGCGCGACGAGCCGGAGCCGTACTCCTTGCCGCCGAGGATGACGAGCGGGGTGCCGGCCGACGCGTAGTTCTGCGCCGCGTCGTAGATCGCAGCCTGCTCGCCCGTCGTGAAGTCGAGCGTGTAGCCGCCCTCGACGCCGTCGAGGAGCTGGTTGCGCAGGCGGATGTTCGCGAACGTGCCGCGGATCATGACCTCGTGGTTGCCACGGCGTGAGCCGTAGGAGTTGAAGTCACGACGCTCGACGCCGTGCTCGGCGAGGTAACGGCCGGCCGGCGAGTCGACCTTGATCGCGCCCGCGGGCGAGATGTGGTCGGTCGTCACGGAGTCGCCGAGCTTTGCGAGGACGCGGGCACCCGCGATGTCGGTGACCGGGTCCGGCGTCATCGTCATGCCCTCGAAGTACGGGGGCTTGCGGACGTACGTGGAGTCGGCGTCCCACTCGAAGACGTCGCCCTCGGGCGTCTGCAGCGCGCGCCACTTGTCGTCGCCCGCGAAGACGTCCGCGTAGTCGTCCTCGAACATCTTGCGGTCGATCGACGCGTCGATCGTCTCCTGGACCTCCTCGGCCGACGGCCAGATGTCGCGCAGGAAGACGGGCGTGCCGTCGGTGTCGCGGCCGAGCGGCTCGGACTCGAAGTCGAACTCCATCGTGCCGGCGAGCGCGTACGCGATGACGAGCGGCGGCGAGGCGAGGTAGTTCATCTTGACGTCGGGGTTGATGCGACCCTCGAAGTTGCGGTTGCCCGAGAGCACCGAGACGACGGCGAGGTCGTGCTCGTTGACGACGGCAGAGACCTCGTCGGCGAGCGGGCCCGAGTTGCCGATGCACGTCGCGCAGCCGTAGCCCACAAGGTGGAAGCCGAGCTTCTCGAGGTACGGCCACAGGCCGGCCTTCTCGTAGTAGTTCGTCACGACCTGCGAGCCGGGCGCCATCGACGTCTTGACCCAGGGCTGCGCGACGAGGCCGCGCTCGACGGCCTTCTTCGCGAGGAGGCCTGCGGCGAGCATGACCGACGGGTTCGACGTGTTGGTGCACGACGTGATCGAGGCGATCGCGACAGCGCCGTGGAAGAGCTCGTACGTCTCGCCCTCGGGGGTCGTCACGGGGAACGTCGGACGGATGTTCGCGCCGTGCGAGGGGGCGTCGGACGCGGGGAACGACTCCTCCTCGGCCTCGTCGACCGCGTCGACGAGGCCCGGGGCGTAGTTCCGCAGGTCGCGCTCGAACGCCGTCTTCGCGTGGGAGAGCTCGATGCGGTCCTGCGGGCGCTTGGGGCCGGCGATCGAGGGGACGACCGTCGAGAGGTCGAGCTCAAGGTACTCGGAGTACACGGGCTCGACGTAGGTCTCCGACGACGGGTCGAGCCAGAGGCCCTGCTCCTTGGCGTACGCCTCGACGAGCGCGAGCTGCTCCTCGGTGCGGCCGGTGAGGCGCAGGTAGTCGAGCGTGATGCCGTCGATCGGGAAGATCGCGGCGGTCGAGCCGAACTCGGGGCTCATGTTGCCGATCGTCGCGCGGTTCGCGAGCGGCACCTGGGCGACGCCCTCGCCGTAGAACTCGACGAACTTGCCGACGACGCCGTGGGCGCGCAGCATCTGCGTGATCGTGAGGACGACGTCCGTGGCCGTGACGCCCGAGGGGATCTGGCCCTTGAGCTTGAAGCCGACGACGCGCGGGATGAGCATCGAGACGGGCTGGCCGAGCATGGCCGCCTCGGCCTCGATACCGCCGACGCCCCAGCCGAGCACGCCGAGGCCGTTGACCATCGTCGTGTGCGAGTCGGTGCCGACGCACGTGTCGGGGTAGGCGCGCAGGACGCCGCCGACCTCGCGCGTCATGACGACGCGGGCGAGGTACTCGATGTTGACCTGGTGGACGATGCCCGTGCCCGGGGGGACGACCTTGAAGTCGTCGAAGGCCGTCTGGCCCCAGCGGAGGAACTGGTAGCGCTCGTGGTTGCGCTCGTACTCGATCTCGACGTTGCGACGGAACGCGTCGGCACGGCCGGCGACGTCGATCTGCACGGAGTGGTCGATGACGAGCTCGGCCGGGGCGAGCGGGTTGATGCGGGTCGCGTCGCCGCCGAGGTCGGCGACGGCCTCACGCATGGTGGCGAGGTCGACGACGCAGGGCACGCCCGTGAAGTCCTGCATGATGACGCGGCCAGGGGTGAACTGGATCTCCGTGTCCGGCTGCGCGTCCGGGTCCCAGCCCGCGAGGGCGCGGACGTGGTCGGCGGTGATGTTCGCACCGTCCTCGGTGCGCAGAAGGTTCTCCGCGAGCACCTTGAGCGCGTACGGAAGGCGCTCGACGCCCTCGACGGCGCTGAGCCGGAAGATCTCGTACGAGCTCCCTCCGACGTCGAGCGTTCCCTTGGCACCGAACGAGTCGACTGTGCTCACGATGACTCCTCACTCCTCACGATCGTCCGTGGCGAGCGAGTGCTCCGCTCACGGGTCTGGGCTGCGAGGCTGGGCCCCGCGTCGACCGTGGGCACGCGTCGGCCTCGGCGGTGTCCACGGTCGCTCCACACTACCATTTATCTTGACGTCAAGATAAGTCACGCCGTGCTGACGTTATTCCTCATCGTCCCAGCCACCGGACCTCCCGTCACGGGCTGTCGCCCGCTCCCCGGCCGGTCAGGCGCGGTCGAGCACCGCGACGCACTCGACGTGGTGCGTCATGGGGAAGAGGTCGAAGGCGCGCAGGCCCGAGAGCTCGTAGCCGGCCTCGGCGAGCAGGCCGACGTCCCGCGCGAGCGCCGCGGGGTCGCACGCGACGTAGACGACGCGCCGGGGAGCAAGCCCCGCGATCGCGTCGACCACCCCGCGCCCGGCGCCGGCGCGCGGCGGGTCGAGCACGACGACGTCAGCACCCCCTGCGGCGCCGTGCTCGCCCGAGGCGAGCACGCGTGCGACGTCCCCGACGTGGAGCTCGACGTTCGGTGCGTCGTGGAGCGTCCGGCGCGCGTCGCGCACGGCACGCTCGTCACCCTCGACAGTGACGACCTGGCCCGCGGTCCCGACCGCGTCCGCAAGGGGCGCGGAGAAGAGGCCGGCGCCCGAGAAGAGGTCGACGACACGCCCGCCGTCGACGTCGCCGACAGCGTCGAGCACGGCCGCCGCGAGCAGCCCGGGCGCCTCGCGGTGCACCTGCCAGAAGCCGTCGGCCGCGACGCGGTAGGAATACTCGCGTCCGCCGACCTCGACCGTCTCCACGACAGAGCGCCGCGCGTTGGGACGCTGGTCGGGCGTGCCGAGGTGGCCCGGTACGCCGTCGACGAGCAGGAGCCCCGGTGCGCCCCCCGCGGGGGCGACGACCTCGAGCCGTGAGCCCGGACGCCACCGGCGCGAGAACACACCCTCGGCGCGCGCGAGCGCCGCGACCTCCGCGGTCGCGAGCGGCATCGAACGCAGGGGGTGCACGTCGTGCGAGCGGTGCCCGAGCATGCCCGCGTGCCCCTCGTCGTCGGCCACGAGGTCGATGCGCGTTCGCCAGCCGAGGCCGCCACGCTCGTCGTCGCCCGGCGCGGCCTCGACCGTCACGTCGCGGTCGAGCCGCGCGAGGCGCGCGAGCTGCTCAGCGACGACGGTCGCCTTCCACGCACGCTGCGCGGGCAGCGCGACGTGCGAGAGCTCGCCGCCGCCGACGCCGCCCGGGCCGGCCTCGGGCCACGCGGACGCGACCCGGTCCGGGCTCGCCTCGAGCACCTCGACCGCGTCGCCGCGCCAGAAGCGGTCCTTCTCCCCCGCCTGGACGAGCCGCACGCGTACGCGCTCACCGGGCAGGGCGTGCCGCACGAAGATCACGCGACCCTCGTGCCGCGCGACGCAGTGACCGCCGTGCGCGACCGGCCCGACCTCGACCTCGACGAGCGGGAGGTCGGCGGGGGCGGCGGGACGCGGCGGCCGTACGCCCCGGCGGGCGCCGGGGCGCGCCGGGGACGAGGGGGTGCGGTCGGAGTCGCGGGACGGACGTGCGGGGGTCATCGAGAAGGGCCCTTCGGGGGGTAGAGCTGCGCGTCGGGAGCCGCGCTCGCGACCGAGGACGCGAGGCGCCACGGCACGGAGGCGACGACGACGCCGGGGGTGAACAGGAGACGCCCCTTGAGCCGCAGCGCCGACTGGTTGTGGAGCAGCTGCTCCCACCAGTGACCGACGACGTACTCGGGGATGTAGACGACGACGAGGTCGCGCGGGCTCTCGCGCCGCACCGAGCGCACGTACGAGAGGACGGGCCGCGTGATCTCGCGGAACGGCGAGTCGAGCACGCGGAGCGTCACGGGCAGACCGAGGGTCTCCCAGCGCTCGACGAGCGCCGCCGAGTCCGCCTGGTCGACGGCGACCGTCACGGCCTCGAGAGTCGAGGGACGCGTCGCGCGGGCGTACGCGACGGCACGCATGACGGGCTTGTGGATCTTTGAGACGAGGACGATCGCGTGGACGCGGCTCGGCAGCGCGCGCTCGGTGTCGACGTCCTCGTCGAGCTCGAGCTCGGCCGCGACGGAGTCGTAGTGGCGCCGGATCTTGCGCATGACGACGAACGCGACGGCCATCGCGAGGATCGCGATCCACGCGCCGTGGAGGAACTTCGTGAGGAGCACGACGACGAGCACCGTCGCCGTGAGCGAGAACCCGACGATGTTCACGGCGCGTGAGCGCTTCATGCGGGAGCGCACAGCCGGGTCGTACGCGAGGCGCAGCGCGGTGGTCCAGTGCCGCACCATGCCGAGCTGCGACAGCGTGAAGCTCACGAAGACGCCGACGATGTAGAGCTGGATGAGCCGGGTGACCTGGGCGTCGAACGCGACGATGAGGACGATCGCGCCGATCGCGAGCGAGATGATGCCGTTCGAGAACGCGAGCCGGTCGCCACGCGTGTGGAGCTGGCGCGGCAGGTAGCCGTCCTTGGCGAGGATCGACCCCAGGACGGGGAAGCCGTTGAACGCGGTGTTCGCCGCGAGGACGAGGATGATCCCCGTGACGGCCGAGAGCAGGTAGAACATCGGCGGGAAGTCGGCGAACACCGTGTGCGCGAGCTGCGAGAGGACGGGCACCTGGACGTAGCCGACGGGCGCATGGCCGTCGATGAGCAGGTCTCGCGCGGGGTCCTCGACGTACGTCGCGCCCGTCTGGATCGCGAGCAGGAGGATCGAGCCGAGCATGAACGCCGAGATCGCGCCGAGCATCGCGAGCGTCGTCGCGGCGTTGCGCGACTTCGGCGTGCGGAACGCGGGCACACCGTTCGAGATCGCCTCGACGCCCGTGAGGGCCGCGCAGCCGGACGCGAAGGCGCGCGCCACGAGGAAGGCACCCGCGACGCCGACGAGGCCCTGCTCGTACGCCGCGTGGGGGACGACCTCGAACCGCGCCGACTCGGCCTGGCCGAGCGTGCCTGTGACGAACTGAACGAAGCCGACGACGGCCGTCGCGCCGACCGCGATCATGAAGAGGTAGACGGGTACGGCGAAGAGCCTGCCCGACTCCTTGACGCCCCGGAGGTTCATGAGCGTGAGGACGACGACGAGCCCGACGGCGATGAGCGTCTCGTGCCCGCGCAGCGCCGGGATCGCGGTCGCGGCGTACTGGGCGCCCGACGAGATCGACACCGCGACCGTGAGGACGTAGTCGACGAGCAGCGCGCTCGCGACAGTGAGGCCCGACGTCTTGCCGAGGTTCTCCGTCGCGATCTCGTAGTCGCCGCCGCCCGAGGGGTAGGCGTGGACGTTCTGCCGGTAGGACAGCACGACCGTGACGAGAACGAGGATCACGCCGAGGCCCACCCACGGCGAGATCGTCGTCGCCGCGATACCCGCCAGAGCGAGGGTCAGGAGGATCTCGTCCGGGGCGTACGCCACCGACGAGAGCGCGTCCGACGCGAAGATCGGCAGGGCGATGCGCTTGGGCAGCAACGTGTGGCCGAGGCCGTCGCTGCGCATGGGCCGCCCGAGGAGGAGACGCTTACCAGCGTCCACGATGTCCGACACAAGGACCCATGCTAGGCCCGCGCGGCCACTCATGGAGCATGTGCACCGCGAGCGTCCCGACACGGGACGGTCGACAGGGACGCACGACCCCCGTGGGGCATACGCTCGTCCCGTGCACTTCGTCATCATGGGCTGCGGCCGGGTCGGGGCGACGCTCGCCCAGTCGCTCGAGCGCAACGGCCACTCCGTCGCCATCATCGACCAGAACCCCGAGGCGTTCCGGCGCCTGCCGGCGACGTTCTCCGGCAAGAAGGTCACGGGTGTCGGCTTCGACCGTGACACCCTCTCGCAGGCCGGGATCGACGAGGCCTACGCGTTCGCCGCGGTGTCCGACGGCGACAACTCGAACATCGTCGCAGCACGCGTCGTGCGCGAGACCTTCGGCGTCGACAACGTCGTCGCCCGCATCTACGACTCCCACCGCGCCGAGGTCTACGAACGGCTCGGCATCCCCACGGTCGCGACCGTGCGCTGGACGTCTGACCAGGTGCTGCGGCGCATGCTGCCCCTGGGGACGAGCGACGAGTACCGCGACCCGACGGGCTCGGTGCGTCTGTGCCAGGTCGACCACCACCCCGGGTGGGTGGGCCGCCGTCTCTCCGCCCTCGAGCGTGCGACGGGCGCTCGCATCGCGTTCGTCACGCGCTTCGGCACCGCCGAGCTGCCCGCGCCCGAGTCGGTGCTCCAGGACGGCGACCTCGTCCACGTCCTGGCCCGCACGCTCGACCTCGTCGAGGTCGAGCGCATCCTCACCCACGCCCCCGAGCAGGAGGACTGATGCGCGTCGTCATCGCCGGAGCCGGATCCGTCGGCCGGTCGATCGCCCGCGAGCTCCTCGGGCGTGACCACGAGGTCACGCTCATCGACCGCTCCCCCACGGCCATGCGCGTTGCGCAGGTCGCCGACGCGGACTGGCTGCTCGCCGACGCGTGCGAGATCTCGACGCTCTCCGAGGCGAAGGTCGACGGGTGCGACGTCATCGTCGCAGCGACGGGCGACGACAAGGCGAACCTCGTCATCTCCCTGCTCGCGAAGACCGAGTTCGGCGTGCCGCGCACGGTCGCTCGCGTCAACAACCCGAAGAACGAGTGGATGTTCGACGAGTCGTGGGGCGTCGACGTCGCGGTGTCGACGCCGCGCATCATGACGGCGATGGTCGAGGAGGCCGTCGCGGTCGGCGACCTCGTGCGGATCTTCACGTTCCACCAGTCCGGCGCGGACATCCACGAGATCACGCTGCCGCACGACTCCCACCTCGTCGGCGCGCGGGTCGGCGCGGTCGAGTGGCCGGCGGACTGCGTGCTCGCGGCCGTCGTGCGGGACACGACGCCGATCGCGCCGGCGCCCGACGACACGCTCGAGGCCGGCGACGAGCTCCTGCTCGTCACGGGGCAGGGCGCGGACCTTGCGACGCTCCAGTCGCTGCTCGCGGGCACGCAGGGCGCTGCGGCGTCCTGATCCTCGCGCACGCGGTCTGAGGGCGTCCCGCGCGGGACGCCCTCAGACCTGCTGGGACGCTCTCAGACCTGCTCGGGCGTCGTCCGCCGCAGGACGGGGTGCACGACGACCCACGTCCCCCACAGGGTGAGCGCCCACAGCGGCACGCCCATGACGAGGTGCGCGATGCCGAGCCACTCGGTCGTCGCGTCAAGGTAGAGCGGCGTCTTCACGGCGAGCCGTACGCCGAAGAGCGCGACCCAGAACCACGTGGCGATCGCGTAGCGACGCATCGCGACCGCATCGGTGCGCCACGCCGTCCAGCCGCCGAAGACGTCGCGGAACGACGGCTCGGGCGCATCCTCGGCCTTCGTCCCCTCACGCGTCGTGGCGAGTCCTGAGCGCATGAGCTCGACGACGACGCCGACGCCGGGCCAGCGCACGAGGATGCTCACGAGGCACACGAGCAGGTAGGCGGCGTTCGTGAGGAGCGAGAAGAGGAAGTAGTCCTCGACGTCGCCCGAGCGCCAGGCCCAGAGGACGCCGATCGCTACGCCGAGCACCCCGGAGAACGCCTGGGTGACGGGCGTGCGCTGGACGAGCCGCACGACGACGGCGAGCAGTGCCACGCCGAGAGCCGAGAGGATCGTCGGCATGAGCTCGCGCGTCGCGATGAAGACGACGACGAAGACGACGCCCGGCAGGAGAGTCTCGACGACGCCGCGGACGCCGCCGACGGACTCGGTGAGCGAGAACTCCTGGGCCGTGAGCTGACGCATGCCGCGCGCGGGAGCGTCGGGAGCGGGCCCGTCCGGCTGCGCGTCTGCGGCGTCGGGCGCCGTCGGCGCGTCGGGCTCGGGAGGTGTCGTGGTCACGCGGGGGTCCTTCCGGTGGCGGCGTGCGCCGGGTCGACGACGTCGCAGGGCGTCGGTCTCAGAGCTGGGCGTCTGCGGCGGCCACGAGCTCGTAGCGCGGGTTGTAGATGACCCGGCGGCCGTCGACGACGGAGACAAGGCCACGTACACGGACACGACGTCCCGGGTCGATGCCGGGGATGCGGCGGCGACCCAACCAGCGCAGCTCGACCGAACCGGAACCGTCGTAGAGCTCTGCCTCGACGACCTGGACCCTCTCGGAGGGTCGCAGGATGACCGAGCGCAGGACGCCCGAGACGACAGCGGTCTCGCGCGTCGGGACGTCGGCGACCGCCGTCGTCCCGACGCGCGCTGCGCGCAGGCGCTCCTCGTCGGCCTCGACCTCGTCGCGGCCGGCGACGAGCGACCTCAGCGCGCTGCGGAGGGACACGTCAGCCGATCTGCGTGATCTCGGGTCCGCGCTCGGGCGGGGTGAGCGGTGCCGGCTTCTCGGCCTCTTCCTCGACCTTGAGGACGCCACCGCCACCGCCACCGGCGCCGATGCGCGGCTCGTGCAGCTCGAGGAGCTCGCGCGGCGCACGGGCGGAGTCGTCGCGCACGACGACGGTCTCGCGGAAGATCGCCTCGACCGCGGCGGCGCCGTCGGTCGCGATCTCGGCGGGCCCGTTGATGACGCCGCGGAGGAACCAGCGAGGGCCGTCGACCCCGAGGAAGCGGATGACGCGGAGCGTCCGCGACCCGTCCTCCTCGCGGAACGAGGCACGGGCGAGGAGCTCGCGGCCGAAGGGACCGACGATGTCGTCGACCTTGGCGCCCTGCTCGGCGAGCGACGCGCCGATCTCCTCGCGGATCTCGTCCCAGATGCCCTGGGTGCGCGGGGCGGCGAACGCCTGCACCTGGAGGCTCACGCCGTCGACGTGGATCGAGACGCCGGCGGTCTGACCCGTCGCCTTGTCGACCTCCATGCGCATCTGCATGCCCGGGACACCCGGGAGCCACACCGCACCGAGGTCGATGCGGCCTTCGTCGTCCGCGACTTCGGCGCGGTCCCACGGACCGTGCTCACGCGCCTCGGCGACCTCGTCGCGCACCTCGACGACCGTCTCCTCGACGGGCGCCTCCTCGCGCTTCGCGTTCGTTCCTCGTCGACCGAAAAGACCCACTCGTCCCAACTCCGTCCGTCCGGGCGCCCGTGAGGCGCACCGCTCAAGCCTATGCGTTCGGGAGGGGCCGTGTCCCCACCCGCTCCGGGGTCAGGCCCCGGCCCACCCGCCCGACGAGCCGAAGCCGCCCTCGCCACGGTGGGACCCAGGAAGCCGCTCGGCACGCACGAAGCGTGCCCGCTCGACCTTCTGGACGACGAGCTGTGCGATCCGGTCGCCACGCCTGAGCGTCACCGGCACCGCCGGGTCGGTGTTGTGGAGCGTCACCGCGATCTCGCCGCGGTAGCCCGCGTCGACGGTGCCCGGGGCGTTGACGATCGTCACGCCGTGACGCGCCGCAAGACCCGAGCGCGGGTGCACGAACGCCGCGTAGCCGTCCGGCAGCGCGATCGAGACGCCCGTCGGGACCGTCGCCCGCGCCCCGGGCGCGAGCTCGACGTCGACCCGCGCCACGAGATCCGCGCCCGCGTCGCCCGGGTGGGCGTACGACGGCTCGGGAAGCTCGGGGTCGAGCATGACGAGAAGGATCTCGAGGTCGCCCCCACCGGGGCCCGTTGCGTGCGTCACGCCCGGCATCGTAGCCCGGCACGCGGCCCGGACGCGCATGCGGGGCTGGCATGCTTGGGGCATGAGCAGCACGCGCATCCCCACGACAGCGCCCGCCACGTACCGCGAACGGCTGCTGCCCGGGCCGGCGGGCATCGGCGCGGCCGTCCTCTTCGCCGTCATGTGCGGCGTCGTCGTCCTCGTCTCGAGCGCCGTCGCGGCGATCGCGACGACCGTCGTCGTCCTCGTCGCCGGGATCGTGCTCGTCATGGTGACCTCCCCCGTCGTCGAGGTCCGCGGCGGCGAGCTCCGCGCGGGCCACGCCCACATCCCCGTCGCCCTGCTCGGCGACGTCACCGAGCTCGACGCAGCGGGTGTGCGTTCCGCGCTCGGCCCCGGCTTTGACCCGCGCACCTACGCGTGCCTGCGCACCTGGACGAAGGGCGCGGTCACCGCACCCGTCGTCGACCCGGCCGACCCGACGCCCTCGTGGCTAGTCTCGACCCGTCGACCCTCGGCCCTGCGCGCCGCGATCGAGGCGGCACGCACCGCCTGAGCACCACCACGTCCGGAGCCTGGGCGCTGCCCACCGACGACGAGAGCCGCGGACCCGAAGGTCCGCGGCTCTCGTCGTCGGTGCGCGCCCGCTCAGGCAGCGCACTCCGTGCAGACCTGCTGGCCGTTCTTCTCGTAGGCGAGCTGGCTGCGGTGATGCACGAGGAAGCAGCTCGAGCAGGTGAACTCGTCGGCCTGCCGCGGCAGGACACGGACCGAGAGCTCCTCGCCCGAGAGGTCTGCGCCGGGGAGCTCGAAGCCCTCGGCCGCCTCGGTCTCGTCCTCGTCGACGACGCCCGAGGACTTGTCGGACCGCCGCGCCTTGAGCTCCTCGAGCGAGTCCTCCGAGAGGTCTTCCTCGGTCTTGCGCGGTGCGTCGTAGTCGGTTGCCATCTGTCGCTGTGCTCCAGTCGTCGTTCGTCCGGGACCGTGTTCGGCGGTCCCGCCTTGGTGCTGCACGGTCCGACGGCCCCGCAGGGCGACGATCCGATTCCCCCACCGCAGCGCGTGCAGCGGCGAAGGGGATTGTGCACCATTCGGCGCGCCGATGCACGTGTGCCCCGACCCAGAGTGTCGGTGACGGGGGTGCGTGGCGCACGCACGGTCCCGTTCCCGGGGTCCGTCGCCCGCCCAACGCGCGGCCGCGCGCCGTTGTTCCCGAGCCGGTCCCGCCCTCGGGTGCGGTCGGTCACACCCCCGCGCGGAACCCCGGGGTGATCCCGGGGCGACGACCCACCTCGAGACGGGCGAGCAGGGGCTCGAGCACGTCGAGCGTGCCCGCCGGACCCGCGACGACGAGGCCGCGGTCCGGCGCTCCCCCGTCCGTCCCACGGACCACGCCGCCGGCCTCCTCGACGACGAGCGCGCCCGCCGCGTGGTCCCACGGGGAGAGGCCCTCCTCGTAGAACGCATCGACACGACCATCGGCCACACGGCACAGGTCGAGGGCCGCCGAGCCGAAACGACGCACGTCGCGCACGTGCGCGAGCAGCTCGCCCACGCTGCGGCCCTGGCCGGCCCGCAGCGCGTCGTCGTAGTGGAAGCCCGTCGCGACGAGCGCGTGCCGCAGGTCCGTCGCCTCCCGGACGCGGACGGGCGCCCCGTCGCGCGTCGCGCCACGTCCGCGCGCGGCCGACCACGTCGTGCCCGTCGGGATCTCGCACACGGCCGACGCGAGCAGCCGCCACGTCGCCGGGTCCGGCTCGCCGAGGACGACGGCGACCGACACCGAGCACGAGCCGAGCCCGTAGAGGTAGTTGACCGTCCCGTCGATCGGGTCGACGACCCACGTGAGGCCGCTCGTCCCGTCGGTCGCGCCGCCCTCCTCCCCGAGGATCGCGTCGTCCGGGCGCCACCGCGCGATCTCCGACCGCAGGTGCTCCTCGGCCGCGCGGTCCGCGCGCGTGACGACGTCGAGGTCGTTCGACTTCGTCGCGGCGACCTCGACCGTCGCGGGCGTCTGCGCGCGCACACGCTCCGCCGTCGTCGTCGCGAGGTGCTCGCACAGGGTCCGCAGTCCCGTGAGCGTCGTGTCGCGCGGAATCGTCGTCATGAGGTGCTTCCCGTCCCGGCCTGGCCGTCGTCGGCAGTCCGTGCGTCGCGTCGGCCGCGGGAGGGCGACCCCCCTCCGAGCCGACGCAGTCGGCGCGGAGGCCGCCGTGGCAGCCCGAAGCCCTTCCACGGCCCCGGAGCCCGCCACCGCATGCGCAGCGAGACGAGCCGGAACCCGAAGATCGCGAGGCAGATGAGCCCGCCCGTGAGGTAGTTGAGATGACCGGTCATGCCGACCCACGCCGCGAGGATCGCGCCGACCGTCGCGGGGATCGCGTAGAGCTCGCGGTCGCGCAGGACGATGGGGGCCTCGTCGACCAGCAGGTCGCGGACGAGGCCGCCACCGATGCCCGTGAGCATGCCGACGAACACCGCCGCGAGCGGCCCCACCCCGTACTCGAGGCCCTTGTGCGTGCCGATGACGACGAACATCGCGAGCGCGCCTGCGTCGAAGACGATGATCGCGCGACGCAGCCGGTCGAGCCGGACGTGGAAGAGGTGGACGAGCGCGCCCGCGAGGAGCGCTGCCGTGACGTACTTCCAGCTCGTGATGCCCACCGGGGGCACGGCCCCGATGAGGACGTCGCGCAGCAGACCGCCGCCCAGACCCGTCACCCACGCGAGCAGCAGGACGGAGAAGATGTCGAAGTTCTTGCGGACGGCGGCGAGGGCGCCCGAGACGCCCGCGAAGAAGATCGCGGCAAGCTCGAGCCACACGTAGGCGTCGTCGAGCAGCGCGGTCCCGTTGATCTCGAGGTGCACGCGCCTATTCTGGCAGGCGCTCGCACCCTGCTCGTGCGCGGCGCACCGACCCGCCTCCGCGCTCCGCGGCCCCGCGGATGGCACCGTAGGGGTGAGAGAACCTCGGAGGGACCCCATGGCTGAGCTTGAGCTCATCGGACTTGCCGACGACGGTGAGCACCTCGTGCTCACGTCGCCGGACGGCACGCGCTTCACGCTGCGCATCGACGAGCCGCTGCGCGCCGCGGTACGGCGCAACCGGCCCCAGCTCGAGCAGCTGCGCGCCGCCGACGCCGGCACGATGCCGCCGCGAGAGATCCAGTCGCACGTACGCGCCGGAATGTCCGCCGAGGAGGTCGCCGAGCTCGGCGGCGTCACCGTCGCGCAGGTCCGCCGCTACGAGGGTCCCGTCCTCGCCGAGCGCGAGTTCGTCGCGACGCAGGCCCGGGGCACGCGCGTCGGGCGCGACGGGGACTCCCCCTCGCTCGGCGACCTCGTCACCGACCGGCTCGCGTCGCGCCACGTCGACACGACCGAGCTCGTGTGGGATGCGTGGCGTCCCGTGGGCGAGCCCTGGCACGTCACGGTGTCGTACGAGGTCGGCACGGACTCGCGCCGCGCGACCTGGACGTTCGACCAGCAGTCGCGCACGCTCACCGCGGTCGACGACGAGGGCCGCTGGTTCTCCGAGACGCGGATCGTCGACGAGCCCGTGCGCCGACACCTCGAGCCCGTGCGCTCACGCGTCTTCGACGCCGTGCCGTACGACCAGGAGTCCGACCCGCGCGGAGCCGCGACCGGCTCGGGCGAGCAGACCCGCGAGCCGCAGCCCGACCCGACCGCGGCGCTCCTCGACGACCTCAGCGCGCGCCGCGGCGTGCGTCAGGAGATCGACCTCGAGGTCGAGGAGGAGGAGATCGACGAGGAGGCCGCCGGCCCGGTCGTCGCGACCACTCCCGACGAGCCCGTCGACGAGGACGCCGCCGGGAGCGGCGCTCGCCTCTACTCCCTCGCCGACCGCGCACGGACGACGCCTGGTACGAGCGGAACTGCCACGAGCCCTGCGACGGCCGCCGGCATCGACGCGTCCGACGAGGCCGCGCCAGGACTCTCGGTCGTGCCGACGGACGGGCAGCCCGGTGCGACGGAGGACGAGGGCACGCTCGACATCCCCGTCGACGACGCCACGCCTCCCCCGCTCGAGCGCTCGAAGTCGCGCGGCGGCAAGGGCCGCCCCAAGGTGCCGAGCTGGGACGAGATCGTCTTCGGGGCGCGCACCGACGAGTAGTCGCCTCACGCACCGACGAGTAGTCGCCTCACGCACCGACGAGTCGTTGCCTCACGCACCGACGAGTGGTCGCCGCCCGACGACGGCGTGGGTCGCCGTGCGGTGACCTACACCGTGAGCGCGATGAACGGGACGTCGGTCTCCGCATGCGTGAGGGAGCCGTGGACGCCACGCAGCTCGAGCGACGCGGCGCTCTGCGAGCGTGGGTCGACGACGGTCGCCCGCCCGGTCGCGAGGACGAGCACGTCGCCGATCGTCGGCTCCACGTGGGGCGCGACCGCGCCGAGGAGGCCCGCACCGACGGCCTCGCTGCGAGTGAGCACGACCGCGTCGTCGCCGAGCGTGTCCTGCCAGCGGTCCGCGACCGCCTCCGGGGACACGCCGTCCGCCACGTGGAGGTGCGTCATGCGAGGCTCCCCCGCGACGAGCGCCACCCCGTCCGTGAGGTGCGGCGCGGCCGAGACGTCGTGCCGGTGCGCGGGGTCGACGTCGACCATGCCGTGGTCCGCCGTGACGAGGACGAGGGTCCCGCGCGGCACGACGCGCAGCAGGCGGCCGAGCGCGCGGTCGACGTCGGCGAGCGCGTCACCCCACGCGTCCGACGTCCAGCCCTCGTGGTGACCGACCTTGTCGACCTCGCCGAAGTAGAGGTAGACGAGCCCTGGCTTGCGCAACGCGCGGGCCGCCGCGTCGGCGCGCGCGCCGAGGTCGTCGACGCCGACGTGCCGCGCACCACGCAGCACGGCGCGGGTAAGGCCCGAGCCGTCGAAGCGACGCAGGCCGACGGACGTCACGGGAAGCCCGGTAGCCGCGGCCTGCTCGAGAACGGTCGGCTCGCGCTGCACGTCAGCGGGGTCGCCGAGCCCGGTCCATGACACGAGGTTGCCGAGGCGTCCGTCCGTGGCGCGCGCGGTATAGCCGACCATGCCCGTGAGCCCGGGGGCGCAGCCCGTCCCGAGAAGACCGAGCGAGGACGCCGTCGTCGATGGGAACGCCGAGCACAGCGCGCGGGCGCCGTCGAGGAACGGTCGGAGCGTCGGGGCGTGCCCGCGACGCTCGCTCACCTGCGCGAGCCCGAGCCCGTCGACGAGCACGACGACGACCCGCTCTGCGCGCGGCAGCCGCAGGAGCGCGCGCGCGTCGGCGCCCGTCCGGCGGCCGCCGTCGAGGGTCGTCCGCGCACCGACGTCCGCGCCGGCCGCGTCGGCGGCGGCGAGGAGCACGGCGCCGAGCGAGAGCTCGTGATCGGGGGCCCGCAGGCCCGCGTGCGCGAGCCTGTCGAGGACCGGTGCCGCCGGGGGCACGGTCAGCCGCGCTGCCCGGTCGCGGCCGCGAGGGCGCGCGAGAACGCGAGCGCCTCACGCACCGCCGCGACGCCCTCGGCCTGCGCGCTCACGCGGAGGACGACGTCGTCGGGAGACATGGTGCCCGTGAGGCCGTGATCGGCGTCGCAGCCCGGGTCGCCGCAGCCGGCGGGCTCGAGCTCGACGCGGTTGACGGCGCCCCAGCCGACGGCGAGCGTCACCTCGGCGGGCGGGGCCCCGGGGACGTGCTCGGCGGGCGCGACGACGACGTGCGTCGTGACGACGGACCGCACCGCGGACAGCGGCAGGACCTCGCTCGTCGCGATCGCGCTCGCGACCGCGTGCTCGGAGTCGGCCGGCTGGTCGTCGACGTGGACCGTCACGAGGCGCGTCGGGGTGAGCGTGAGGACCGTGACGTGACGATGCACCTCGTCCGCGGCGAACGTCGTCTCGACGTGGACGAGGGACTCGCTGATCGCCTCCCCCACGACGGCGCCCTCGACGATGTCGAGCACGAGCTCCGGGTAGTAGCCGGCCCGCTGGAGGCGGGTGCGGAGCGCGTCACGGTTGTCGGTCGTCGAGGAGGTCACGCATCCATCATCCCAGACGGCGGCGGGGGCGCGTCAGCCGCGTCCGTCGCCGGTGAGGCTCGACCCGTTGGTGCGCGCTGTGGTCAGGGTCTGGTGCGCGGCGCGTCATCGCGGCGGCGCGGGCATCGCGCGACGTGACTCGTCGGGCCGCAGCGTGCGGCCGAGCGTCGCTCGCGCCTGCAGCACCCGCGCACCCGTATGACCGACGACGACCGGGTAGAGCTCGAGCGAGCGCAGCACAGGCAGATCGTCGGCGAGCCGCGACGCCCGCGCGAGGACGTCCTCGACCGCAGCCGTGTCCATGGGCGCGAGGCCCTGATAGCCGAAGAGCTTGGGGGCGGCCTTGACCGACCTCACCATCTCGTCGACGTCGACGTCCGTGAGCGGCGGGATGCCATAGCTGACGTCACCGAGCAGGTCGATCGCGTCGCCCGCGAGCCCGAACGCGACGACCGGGCCGAAGAGCGGGTCCTCGACGGTCCGGACGACGCAGGCAACGCCCGCGGGCACCATCGCCTGGGCCTCGAGCCGCACCTCGGCCCCGAGCCGCTCGCGGCCCTCGGCGCGCATCGCGGCGAACGCCTCGCGGAGGTCGTCGGCGTCCTGCAGCCCGAGCCGCACGCCGCCGAGGTCCTGCCGGTGCCGCAGCGCGGCGTCCATGTTCTTGAGCGCGACCGGCCAGCCGAGCCGCTCCGCAGCGGCGATGCCCTCCTCGGCGTCGCGCACCTCGACCGACGGCTCGACCGCGATGCCGTAGCAGCCGAGCAGCTCGGCGACCTGTGCCGCGTCGAGCCGCACCTCCTCGTCAGCGTGAGTCCAGCTCTCGGCGAGCGCGAGCGCGCGCGCCTGGTTCGCCTCGGGGCGCAGGTACTCGCCGTGGTCCCGTTCACGCCACGTCGCGTAGCGGGCCACGGACGCGAGCGCGAGCACCGCGTCCTCGGGAGTCGCGTACGCCGGCACCTGGACGCGCCGGCCGTCGTCGGCCGTGTGCGCGAGCTCGGGGACGAGCCCGTGGCGACCCAGCACCGACGCGACCGTCGTACGACCCGTGCGTGCCGCAGCACGCGCGACCGCGCGCGTGAACGCGCCGTCCCCGAGCCCGAGCACGGGGATGTCGACGGCGACGAGCGCGTCGACGTCCCCGTCGGCGACCTCAGCGACGATCGCGGCCGCGGTCTCGTCGTCCGCGGACTCCCCGACGATCCCCACGTGCCCCGTGACGACGAGGCCCGCCGAGCTCGCGGCCTCGGCGACGAGCGAGGCGAGCGCGGCCGACGACGTGACGATGCCGACGCGCCTCCCCGTGGGCAGCGGCTGCGTGTCGAGCAGCTGCGCGACGTCCGCCATCTGGTGGGTGTTCTCGACACGGATGACGCCCGACTGCCGCAGCATCTCCTCGAGCGTGCGCCGCGGCGCGGACGACGCGCGCACAGCGTGCCCGGGCGGCACGACCTGCCCCGAGCGTCCCGCCGTGACGACGACGACCGGCTTGACCGTCGCCAGGCGGCGCGCGATGCGGGAGAACTTGCGCGGGTTGCCGATCGACTCGAGGTAGAGGCACACGACGTCCGTCTCGGGGTCCTCGTGCCAGAACTGCATGAGGTCGTTGCCCGAGACGTCGGCGCGGTTCCCCGCCGAGAGGAACGTCGAGAGCCCCAGCCCGCGCCGCGCGAACGTCGCGAGCAGCGTCACCGCGGTCGGCGACGACTGGCAGAACAGACCGATGCGCCCGGGTGCAGGCGCTGAGGCGGCGATCGTCGCCGCGACGGGTACTTCGCCCGTGAGCCGGGCGAGCCCGTACGAGCCCGGGCCGACGATGCGCATGCCCGCGGTGCGGGCCGCGTGGAGCAGGTCGCGCTGGAGCGCGAGGCCGTCGCTCCCGGTCTCCGCGAAACCCTCGTCGAGGACGACGACGCCCCGCGTGCCGAGGTGCGCAAGATCCCGCACCGACTCGACCGTCGCGGCCGCGTCGAGCGCGACGACCGCGAGGTCGACCGTGCGTCCCGTCGCGCGCAGCTCGTCGAGCGACGCGTGGTACGTCACCTCGTCGCGGTTCCACAGACGGCTCGCGCCGCCGAGCCCGACGACGTCGATCCGCAGCCCGTCGTCCTGCCCGTCGTCCTCCGCGGCGGCGGCGCCCCGGGCGACGAGCCGCGTCGTCGCGACGAGCGACTCGACCGCGCGCTCCGCGAGCAGCGCGACGGGAGAGCCCGCCGGCGCCTGCGGGTCCGTGACGACGACGACCGACGACACCTCGAGCAGCCCTTGCACCGACCGCGCCTCGGCACGCCGCTCACGCTCCGCCATGACGGTGCGCGAGCGCTCCGTCTGGTCGAGGTCGAAGGACACTGCGACGATGCCGTCCTCGACGCGCTGCGAGACCTCGTAGCCGGCCTCGCGGAACACCGCGAGCATGCGCGTGTTCTGCGGCAGGACCTCCGCCGTGAAGCGACGGACCCCGCGCTCGCGGGCAGCCGCCGCGACGTGCTCGAGGAGCACCGAGCCGAGGCCCCGACCCTGCACCGAGTCGGCGATGTTGAACGCGACCTCGGCCTCGTCGGGCGTGATGCGGTCGAAGCGCGCCACGCCGAGGATCCGCTCGTCGGGCGCCGGCGTGCCGTCGGTGAGCGCGAGCGGCGCCGCCGCGGTCGTCGTCGGCGAGGCGACAGCGATGAGTGCGACCCGGTCTGTGTGGTCGACGTGCGTGAAGCGGTCGAGGTCCCGTTCCGAGAGCCGCTTGAGGGGAGCGAAGAAGCGCAGGTAGATCGAACGCTCGGACTGCGCGACGTGGAACGCCTGGAGCGCGTCCGCGTCCTGAGGGGTGATGGGCCGCAGGTGCGTCGTCGACCCGTCGCGCAGGATGACGTCCGCCTCCCACTCCACGGGGTAGCGGTCGGCGCCTGAGGGCGTCGTCGATGTCACAGGCTCAGGCTAGCCTGACGCGGCGCGCCCGAGCCGGTGGTGTCCGGCGCGGCGCGCCGTTCGCCCCGCGTCACTCCGGGCGGCGACAATGGCG
Organism: Sanguibacter sp. HDW7; assembly: GCF_011300875.1. Classification (NCBI taxonomy): domain Bacteria; kingdom Bacillati; phylum Actinomycetota; class Actinomycetes; order Micrococcales; family Sanguibacteraceae; genus Sanguibacter; species Sanguibacter sp. HDW7. The sequence continues at coordinate 1,840,693 of NZ_CP049862.1, forward strand.
GCTGATCGTCGAGCGTGAGGAGCGCACCCACCCATGGCCCGCAGGACCTCGAAGACCGTCGACCCCGGCGAGGACTACGTCGAGAAGATCGTCGACATCGACGTCGGCGAGGAGATGCGCGGGTCGTTCCTCGAGTACGCGTACTCGGTCATCTACGCGCGCGCCCTGCCCGACGCCCGCGACGGGCTCAAGCCCGTGCAGCGGCGCATCCTCTTCCAGATGTCCGACATGGGCCTGCGCCCCGACCGCCCCTACGTGAAGTCCGCGCGCGTCACGGGCGAGGTCATGGGCAAGCTCCACCCGCACGGGGACGTCGCGATCTACGACGCGCTCGTGCGGCTCGCGCAGGACTTCTCGCTGCGCCTGCCCCTCGTCGACGGCCACGGCAACTTCGGCTCGCTCGACGACGGGCCCGCAGCTCCCCGCTACACCGAGGCCCGGCTCGCGTCGGCCGCCATGTCGATGACCGCCGACCTCGGCGAGGACGTCGTCGACTTCGTGCCGAACTACGACAACAAGCTCACGCAGCCCGAGGTCCTGCCCGCCGCGATCCCCAACCTCCTCGTCAACGGCACGACCGGCATCGCCGTCGGCATGGCGACGAACATGGCGCCGCACAACCTCGTCGAGGTCGTCGCGGCCGCCCGCCACCTCCTCGAGAACCCGGACGCCGACCTCGAGGAGCTCATGCGCTTCGTGCCCGGCCCCGACCTCCCGGGCGGCGGCAAGATCGTCGGCCTCGAGGGCGTCCGCGACGCCTACCGCACGGGCCGCGGCTCGTTCCGCACGCGCGCGACCGCGCGCATCGAGAACGTCACCGCGAAGCGCAAGGGCATCGTCATCACCGAGCTCCCCTACCAGGTGGGGCCCGAGAAGGTCATCGAGAAGATCGCCGACGGCGTCAAGAGCAAGAAGATCTCCGGGATCTCCGCCGCGACCGACCTCACCGACCGCGAGCACGGCCTGCGCATCGTCATCGAGGTGAAGACCGGCTTCAACCCCGACGCCGTGCTCGAGCAGCTCTACCGGCTCACGCCGCTCGAGGACTCGTTCGGCATGAACAACGTCGCGCTCGTCGACGGCCAGCCGCGCACCCTCGGGCTGCGCGAGCTGCTCCAGGTGTGGGTCGACCACCGCCTCGAGGTGGTGCGACGCCGCTGCACGTACCGCCTCGAACGCCGGCGCGAGCGCCTCCACCTCGTCGACGGCCTCCTCGTCGCGATCCTCGACATCGACGAGGTCATCGAGGTCATCCGCACCTCCGACGACGCCGAGTCGGCACGCAGCCGCCTCATGCAGGTCTTCGACCTCTCGACCCTCCAGGCCGACTACATCCTCGAGCTGCGCCTGCGGCGCCTCACGAAGTTCTCGCGCATCGAGCTCGAGGACGAGCAGGCCCGCCTGCGCGCCGAGATCGCCGAGCTCGAGGCGATCCTCGCCTCCGAGCCGCGCCTGCGCGCGCTAGTCTCCGAAGAGATGGCCGAGGTCGCGCGCGTGCACGGCACGCCGCGCCGCACGATCCTCCTCGAGTCCTCCGGCGGCGAGACCCCCGCAGCCCGCAAGGCCTCAGCGACGCCGCTCGAGGTCGCCGACTCCCCCTGCTGGGTGCTCCTGTCCGCGACGGGCCTCCTCGCCCGCACGACCGACGGCGACGAGCCCGCCCGCAGCGAGGAGCGCTCCTCGCACGACGCGCTCGCGGCCCACGTCGCCGCGACCGCACGCGGTCAGGTCGGTGCCGTGACGAACCTCGGCCGCATCCTGCGCGTCGACGTCCTCGAGCTGCCGGCGCTGCCCCCGACCGGTGGCGCACCGTCGCTCGGCGGCGGGGCCCCCGTCGGCGAGATCGTCGCGCTCGAGCCCGGCGAGCGCGTCCTCACGCTCGTCTCGCTCGACTCGTTCGCCCCGACCGTCGTGCTCGGCACGCGCCAGGGCGTCGTCAAGCGCGTCGCCCAGGACGACGTGCCCGGCAAGGACGCGTGGGAGGTCATCTCGCTCAAGGACGGCGACGAGGTCGTCGGCGCGGGCGCGTGCACGGACGACGACGACCTCGTGCTCGTCGCGACGGACGCGTCCCTCCTGCACTTCTCGGCGTCACAGGTGCGGCCCCAGGGGCGTGCCGCAGGCGGCATGGCCGGCGTGCGGCTCGCCGACGGCGAGCAGGTGCGCTTCTTCGGCGTCGTGCCTGCAGGCCTCGGTCCGCAGTCGGTCGTCGTCACCGTGTCCGGCTCGACGACGGCACTGCCGGGCACCGAGGTCGGTGCCGCGAAGGTCACGCCGTACACCGCCTACCCCTCGAAGGGTCGGGCGACGGGAGGCGTGCGCGCGCACCGCTTCCTCAAGGGCGAGGACACTCTGCTGCACGCGTGGGTCGGGCCGGCGCCCGCGCACGGCGTCGGGTCGGGCGGCCAGGCGGTCGCGCTGCCGGAGGTCGACGAGCGTCGCGACGGTTCCGGCACGGCCCTCAAGGTCCCGCTCCACGCGATCGGCTGACCGCTCCGGCGCTGTTCACGACGGATTGACGCGTTCCGCCCGTCGAACGGGCGGAACGCGTCAATCCGTCGGGGCACGGGGGCGGTCAGCGCGTGAGGAAATCGGCGAGGGCCGCCGCGTGGGAGATGTCGAGGGCCTTGCTCGCCGTGAGGAGGACGACGTCGTTCGTCGCGGCGAGCTCCTGAAGCTCCGCGAACGGGTCGACGTGGTCGTCGTCCGCGAGCTCGGCCTCGTACCGTCGCACGAACTCGTCGTGCTTCGCCGGGTCGTGGCCGTACCAGGTGCGCAGCTCCGTCGTCGGCGCGACCTCCTTGCACCACAGGTGCAGTGCCGCCTTCTCCTTGGCGAGCCCGCGTGGCCACAGCCGGTCAACGAGCACACGCAGGCCCTCGTCCGGCACGGGCTCGCCATAGACCCGTCGGACATGCACCTGGTGCGTCACCATGGTTCACGGTATCCCCGGCACCGCCCGGGACGACCGACCTGCGGGCAGCCGCTCCCGTACGGGCGGCGCCTCCCTAGACTCGGACCATGCTCACAGCACGCGCCGCATCGTTCAAGGAAGCACTCGCCACGAGGGTCGTCGTCGCCGACGGCGCGATGGGCACGATGCTCCAGGAGGCCGACCTCACGCTGGCCGACTTCCTCGACCTCGAGGGCTGCAACGAGATCCTCAACGTCACCCGGCCCGACGTCGTCGAGTCCGTGCACGACCGCTACTTCGACGTCGGCGTCGACTGCGTCGAGACGAACACCTTCGGCGCCAACTGGTCGAACCTCTCCGACTACGGCATCGACGACCGCATCACCGAGCTTGCCGAGGCCGGGGCGGCGATCGCGCGCCGCAGCGCGGACAAGCACACGGCCGTCGACGGCCGCGAGCGGTGGGTGCTCGGCTCGATGGGCCCGGGCACGAAGCTCCCGAGCCTCGGCCACACGACGTACGTGCACCTCAAGGAGACGTTCTCGCTCCAGGCCGAGGGACTCGTGCGCGGCGGCGCGGACGCGATCCTCGTCGAGACGAGCCAGGACCTCCTCCAGACGAAGGCCGCCGTCAACGGCTCGCACGAGGCGATGGAACGGCTCGGCCAGCACGTGCCGATCATCGCCCAGGTGACCGTCGAGACCACGGGCACGATGCTCATGGGCTCCGAGATCGGCGCCGCCCTCACGACGCTGCGCGTCCTCGGTGTCGACGCGATCGGCCTCAACTGCGCGACCGGTCCTGCCGAGATGAGCGAGCACCTGCGCCACCTCGCCAAGCACTCCCCCGTGCCCGTGTCGTGCATGCCCAACGCGGGGCTTCCCGAGATCGGCGCGCACGGCGCCGTCTACCGGCTCTCCCCGGCCGAGCTCGCAGCAGCCCACACGCAGTTCGTCGGCGAGTTCGGCCTCGCGCTCGTCGGCGGCTGCTGCGGCACGACGCCCGAGCACCTGCGCGCCGTCGTCGAGGCCGTCGGCGGGGCGCCGATCGCGCCCCGCACGCCGGTCGTCGAGCAGGGCGTCGCGAGCCTGTACACGCACGTCGACTTCGACCAGGACGCGAGCTTCCTCGCGATCGGCGAGCGCACCAACGCCAACGGTTCCAAGGCGTTCCGCGAGGCGATGCTCGCGGGCGAGTGGGACGAGTGCGTGCGCATCGCGCGCGACCAGACGCGCGACGGCGCCCACCTGCTCGACGTGTGCGTCGACTACGTGGGCCGCGACGGCGTCGCCGACGTGCGCGAGGTCGTCTCACGCCTCGCGAGCGCCTCGACCCTTCCCCTCGTCCTCGACTCCACCGAGCCCGAGGTGCTGCGGGCGGGCCTCGAGCTCGTCGGCGGGCGCGCCGTCGTCAACTCCGTGAACTTCGAGGACGGCGACGGCCCGACGTCGCGCTACCAGCGGATCATGCCGCTCGTGCGCGAGCACGGGGCCGCCGTCGTCGCCCTGACGATCGACGAGGAGGGCCAGGCGCGCACGGCCGACCACAAGGTCGCGATCGCCTCACGCCTCATCGACGACCTCGTCGGCTCGTGGGGCATGGCCGTCGAGGACATCGTCGTCGACACCCTCACCTTCCCCATCGCGACCGGGCAGGAGGAGACGCGACGCGACGCGATCGAGACGATCGACGCGATCCGCGAGCTCAAGCGCCGCTACCCGGGCGTCCACACGACGCTCGGTGTCTCCAACGTGTCCTTCGGCCTCAACCCCGCAGCGCGCACCGTGCTCAACTCGGTGTTCCTCCACGAGGCCGTCAAGGCCGGCCTCGACTCGGCGATCGTCCACGCGGCGAAGATCCTCCCCCTGGCGAAGATCCCCGACGAGCAGCGCGAGGCCGCGCTCGACCTCGTGTGGGACCGTCGCCGGTACGACGAGGACGGCACGCTCGCCCACGACCCGCTCGCGCACCTGCTCGACCTCTTCGCGGGCGTCGACTCCGCCTCGCTCAAGGACCAGCGCGCCGCCGAGCTCGCAGCGCTCCCCCTCGGCGAGCGCCTCTCCCGGCGCATCGTCGACGGCGAGGCCAAGGGCATGACCGACGACCTCGACGAGGCCCTCGCCTCGGGCGTCAAGGCCCTCGACATCGTCAACGACCACCTGCTCGAGGGCATGAAGACCGTCGGAGAGCTCTTCGGCAAGGGCGAGATGCAGCTGCCGTTCGTGCTGCAGTCCGCCGAGACGATGAAGCAGGCCGTCGCTCACCTCGAACCGCACATGGAGAAGGTCGAGGGCACGGGCTCCAAGGGCACGATCGTCCTCGCGACCGTGCGCGGCGACGTCCACGACATCGGCAAGAACCTCGTCGACATCATCCTCACGAACAACGGCTACACCGTCATCAACATCGGCATCAAGCAGTCGATCGGCGCGATGATCGACGCGGCCGAGGAGCACGGCGCCGACGTCATCGGCATGTCCGGCCTGCTCGTGAAGTCGACGCTCGTCATGCGGGAGAACCTCGAGGAGCTCAACTCTCGCGAGCTCGCCGGCAAGTACCCGGTGATCCTCGGCGGCGCCGCCCTCACCCGCACCTACGTCGAGGACGACCTCGCATCGATCTACGACGGCGAGGTGCGCTACGCGCGCGACGCCTTCGAGGGGCTGCGGCTCATGGAACCGCTCGTGCGCGTCGCGCGCGGCGAGGCACGCGACGCCGTCGGGCTGCCCCCGCTGAAGAAGCGCCGCCACGCGGTCGTCACCCCGACCCTCACCGCACCCGAGAACCTGCCCGCGCGCTCGGACGTCGCGCTCGACAACCCCGTCCCGACGCCGCCGTTCTGGGGCACGCGCATCGTCAAGGGTGTGCGCCTCGCCGACTACGCGGCGTTCCTCGACGAGCGTGCGACCTTCATGGGCCAGTGGGGCCTCAAGCCGTCCCGCAACGACGGGCCGGGCTACGAGGAGCTCGTCGAGACCGAGGGCCGGCCGCGGCTGCGCGCCTGGCTCGACCGGATCGTCGCCGAGGAGATGTTCGAGCCGACCGTCGTCTACGGGTACTTCCCGGCGGTGTCCGAGGGAGACGACATGGTGATCCTCCACCACGACGGGCCCGACGGCGGCTCCGGCGGCGAGGCCGGCACCGAGCGCCTGCGGTTCGCGTTCCCCCGTCAGCACCGTGACCGGCACCTGTGCCTCGCCGACTTCGTGCGGCCGCGAGAGTCGGGCGAGGTCGACGTCGTCGCCGTGCAGCTCGTCACCGTCGGTGCGAGCGTCGACCGCTTCACCAAGGTGCTCTTCGAGGAGAACCGGTACCGCGAGTACATGGAGCTCCACGGGCTCTCGGTGCAGCTCACCGAGGCGCTCGCGGAGTTCTGGCACGCGCGCGTGCGGTCCGAGCTCGGGTTCGGCGCCGAGGACCCGGCGGACGTCGCGGGGATGTTCGACCTCCAGTACCGCGGTGCCCGCTTCTCGCTCGGCTACCCGGCCTGCCCCGACATGGAGGACCGCCGCAAGGTCGTGGAGCTGCTCCGCCCCGAGCGCGTCGGCATCGTGCTGTCCGAGGAGCTCCAGCTGCACCCCGAGCAGTCGACGGACGCGTTCGTGTTCCACCACCCGGAGGCGAAGTACTTCTCCGTGTGACGGCTCGTGCGTGGGGCCCGACGCCATCGTGGCGTCGGGCCCCACGCACGTCTGCGCTCAGGACAGGACCGAGCGGATCTCCCGCACCTCGACCGGCGCGGCCGCATGCCGCGTCCTGGCCCGCCCGTCGACCTCGCGCCAGGAGTCCTCGCCGACGACGCGGAACCGCCCGCGCCACTCTGTCGTCAGCTCCACCGTCCTGCTCCCCTTCTTCGTGAAGGTGTGCGTCAGCGTCTGGTCCGGGTAGGGCGCGCCACGCTCCGTCGTCACCAGGGGCGCCGACCCGTCCCCGAAGTCCCACGAGAACACCTCCGGCACCACCTCGATCTGCACCCGTGACCCGACGAGGCTCACCTCGAAACGCTGCGTCGCGGCCCGGGTGTAGACGGTGAGCGGAGTCTGCACCGCGAACCACTCCGTGACCGGGGCGATCAACGCCGGAGCGGCGTCCACCTTGAGCCGCGCCATCTCCCGCTCGACCGCATCCTTGAGCTCGTCGTCCTGCGCGGGACCATCGCCCGGGCACGGAACCGTGTTGAGCCGCCAGGGACCCCACGGTTGCCCGGGCGGGTCGAGCGGACGCGTGCGGATCTTGTCAGGGGTGCGCGCCGGCGAACCGTCGTTACACACGTACTCCGGCGCGCCCTCGGCCCACGACTCCCGCGACGCGCACCATGACGCCGCGGAGACGTGTGTGAGCGGGACCGACGCGCAGTCGCCGTCGACCCAGACGCCGAACTCGACTTCGGTAGTAGTTGGCGGCGCCTCGCGCTCGCCCTGACACTCGTTCCTCTCTCCAGTAACAGACACCACTTCGTCATTCGCTGCGTTGGCATCAAGGGACGATTCGCGCTCTTGAGGATGGCAGCGTCCCTCAGCAGCGACTGTCGGGGCGGATGTGACGCCCATGGTTCCGATTAGCAAGGCCGCGGCGAACACCGCTGGAACACACGCGCCTCGATCACTTCTCACTGATCGTTGCTCCCGTAGCCATGCCATCAATCCACCACCGACGCCCGTCGTGCTGAAGCGTGACATACACAATGAACCTGTCGGCGCCCCATGAGGCAGTCACCGCTCCCGAGCGGTCAACTTCGTCACCCTGGTTAACGCTGTAGTCGATCTCCCAGTGCAGAACGCTCGGGTCTTCCGACTCCTTGGACGCGTACGGAATGGCAGAGGTGGTCACCGTCGGCCATCGCCTCCCCTCGACGGCGAGGTCCTCGAGTTCAGCGGCCGCGGCTGCACACTTCCCACAGTTCCGCGACGAAAGCCCGGCAACCGGCTCCGGACTCCCGGTCCGCAGTCCTTCTTCGTACGCCTCGAAGTAGTCGATGATGAACTGCTTCGCGGTCTCGCGGTTGCGCTCGACGGTGGGCGTCGGTTCGGGCTCCGGGGTCGTCGGTGCCGGCGTCGGGGTGGCGGAGGCCGAGAGGGTCACGGCCGGCGTTCGGGGCGGCGTCGGCGAGGCAACCTGCTCCGTGGCCGTGCACCCGGCGACGAACATCATCCCTGCGACGGCGATCAGTCCAGCCAGATGGCTCCGGTGGTTCCGGCGCATGCATCACTCCCTCTGTTCAGCGGCAATGCGCCCGAAAGTACCGGACTGCTCGAATGTCCGCGCGGTAAGCGGGCACCCGTTCCGTTCCCCCTGGGCTGACCTGCGACAACGCCTGCGGGGCTGTGGACAGCGAGCGGAGGGAGCCACGGACGGACAGGCATGGCAGGATGCCAGCCATGACCGGACCGGGCAGCACTGCGGGCACGCCCCACTACCGCACATCGTTCCGCCCGACCTGGGACGACGTCTCCGCCGCCTCGCGCGCGGCGGTCGAGCATCGACTCGGGAGCGAGGTCGTCGCGGCACGGTCAGCGACCGCTGGGTTCACCCCCGGGCTCGCAAGCGTCCTTACGCTCGCCGACGGACGCCAGGTCTTCGTCAAGGGCGCGGGCCCGTCGGCCGAGACCTGGATGGTCACGGTCTACGAGCGCGAGGCCGCAACCGTTGCACTGCTCCCGCAGCATGCGAGCGTCGTGCCGCTCCTGTGGTCCCTCCACGCCGACGGCTGGTTCCTCGCCGCCTACGAGGCGGTCGACGCGGTCCACCCGCCTCGCCCGTGGCGGACGGACGACGCGACCCGCGTTCTCGACACGCTGCTCGACCTGGCCGACGCACTCACGCCCCCACCGTCCGGCCTCGAACCGGCGTCGTGGGCGGACGAGCTCGCGAGCTGTATCGGCCCACTCGCAGCCCTTGCGCCGCAGCTCGGCGTCGAGCGCACCGCCGAGATCCAGGAGCTGGCCCGCCGCGTCCTCGCGGAGGCGCCAGCGACGACGTTGAGCAACGACGACGTGCGCGACGACAACCTGCTCCTCACCCCGGACGGCGGCGTACGCCTCGTCGACTGGAGCTCGGGGATCCTCACGCCGCCCTGGTTCATGGCCGTCGTCGCGATGATCGCGCCCGCGGCGGACGGGGTCGACGTGCGCGCGCTCCTCGCCACGCACCCCGCAACACGTGACGTCCCGGCCACGTACGTCGACGGCGTCATGGCGCTGCACCTCGGGTACTTCCTCAGCGTCGCCGACGGTGACGAGGTCGAGTCCTCACCGTGGCTCCGCACGCACCAGCGCTGGTACCGCGACGCGACGCTGCGGTGGTTCGACGCAGCCTGACCGCAGCTCGGTCTGACCGCGGAGACCGAGCGCGGAAGAGTGCCTGGGACCTGTCCGTGGGGGGGACGCCGGCGGGGCGGCCGCACCCGGGTGCGGCCGCCCGTGCCTGCTACTTCGGGAAGGACTCGACGAGGGAGTCGACGAGCATCGTCGCGGAGTAGTAGTCGAGGCGGAACGTCTCGCCGGGCGTGTACCAGACCTTGCCCTCGCTGACGGCGGGCGCCGTGCTGAACGCCTTGTTGCCGGCGACCGTCTCGCGCGCGAGATCGTCCGCGGAGACGACGACCCAGCTCGTGCCCGTGAGACCCTTCTGGATGTTCTCGAGCGAGAGGTTGACCATGTCCTGCCGGTCGGCGCCCATCGAGGTGTCCCCCTTCACCGAGTCGGGGATCGTGGCCATGGTGAAGCCGAGCGAGGTCATGACCTGCACCTGCGGGGCCTTGTCGGTGAGCGCGGCAGCGCCGGAGCCGTCGCCGAAGACGATGAACGCGCTCGTCTCGCCCTCCGGGGGCTTGATCGCTGCCTTGGCCTCGGCGAGGTGGGTCTCGAAGCTGGCGATGACCTCCTCGGCCTTGGCCTCACGTCCGGTGGCCTCGGCGACCTTGCGGGTGACGGCCTCCCACGAGGCGCCGGAGTAGTCGATGACGAGGACCGGGGCGATCGTGCGGAGCTGGGCGACCTGGTCCATGACGGAGTCACCGCTGTTCTTCGCGACGAGGATGAGGTCGGGCTCGTGCTCGAGGGCTGCCTCGATGTCGGGCGAGGAGTTCTCGTAGAGCTTGGCCACGCCGGCGCTCTTGGCCTGCGCGGACCACTGGCTGAAGAACCCCTGCGCGTCGCTCAGGCCCGAGATGTTCGGTGTCGTCGCGGCGCTCGCGACGACGGGCGCCTCGATCGCGAGGAGCGACCCGTTGAGCGTCGTCGACGTCGAGACGATCCGCTGCGGCTGCGCGTCGAGCGTGAGCGTGCCGTCGTCGGTCTGGATCGTGCGCGGCCATCCTGCGCTCGTGGGCTGCTCGGCGCCCGGGGTCGTGGCGTCCTGCGTCGCAGGTGCTGCGGCGCATCCGCCGAGCACGGTCGCGGCGAGGGCCGTCGCGGCCACCAGTGTGCGCAGGCGGCGGGCGCGCGTCGGACGTGGGGCGTGGGGGCGTGCGGACATGAGGGGTGGTGTCTCTTCTCTCGAGGGGCTGATGGTGCGGATCAGGACGCGGAGTGCGTCGCTGACGGGTAGGGCACAACCATGGGCGTGCCGGTGAGGGGGTCGGGGACAACGATGGCTCGCAGCCCGAAGACGTCGGCCACGAGCTCCGCGGTGAGGATCTCTGCGGGCGGGCCCTCGGCGCGGATCTCACCGTCGCGCAGGGCGACGAGGTGGGTCGCGAAGCGTGCGGCCTGGTTGAGGTCGTGCAGGACGGCGACGACGGTGCGACCCTCGTCGGCGTGCAGGCGGCGGCAGAGCTCGAGGATCTCGAGCTGGTGTGCGAGGTCGAGGAACGTCGTGGGCTCGTCGAGGAGGACGGTCCCGGCCTCCTGCGCGAGCACGAGCGCGAGCCAGACCCGCTGCCGCTGACCTCCGGAGAGCTCGTCGACGCGACGGTCAGCAAGGTCGGTGGTCGCGGTCGTCGCGAGAGCCCGCTCGACGGCGTCGTGATCGGCTGCGCTCCACTGGCGCAGAAGGCTCTGGTGCGGGGAGCGGCCGCGCGCGACGAGGTCGCGGACGCGCATGCCCTCGGGTGCGACGGCGGACTGCGGGAGGAGCCCGACGCGGCGCGCGACCTCGCGGGTGCGCAGCCGGTGGATGTCGGTGCCGTCGAGCAGGACGGCGCCCTGCTGCGGGGCCTGGAGCCGTGCGAGGGCGCGCAGGAGCGTCGACTTGCCGCACGCGTTGGGCCCGACGATGGCGGTGAGCTCGCCGGCCGGGACGCTCAGGTCGAGGTTGTCGGACACGACGCGGCCGTCGTAGCCGAGGCGGACGGCTGCGGTGGTGAACCGCGCCGCGGGCGGAGCGGCCGGGCCGGTCGCCGCGGGACGGTGCTGGATCGTGGTCGATGTCGTGGCCGGTGTCATGGCGCGGTCCTCGTGCGGGAGTCGGAGACGAGTAGGAGGAGGAGGTAGAGCCCGCCGGTGCTCGCGGTGACGACGCCGACGGGCAGACCGTCGAGGAGGGTCTGGGCGGTGACGTCTGCGGCGAGCAGCATGAGGGCACCGGTCGTCCCGGAGACGAGCAGGGGCGCCGAGGGCGCGCGGGTCATGAGGCGTGCCGCGTGCGGTGCGGCGAGCGCGACGAAGGCGATCGGCCCTGCGGCCGTCGTGGCGATCGCGACGAGCGCGGCGCCGAGGAGGACCAGCGTGCCGCGGGCGCGGCGCAGGGAGGTACCGAGCGCGGTCGCGAGGTCGTGGCCGAGGTCGAGCGAGCGCAGGTCGCGGGAGTGCAGGAGGGTGAGGGCCCCGACGATGCAGGTCGCGAGGACGGCCCACGTCGCGACGCGGGCGTCGGCTGCGGCGAGCGATCCCGTGACGGCCTTGGCCGCGCCGTAGGCCGAGGCAGCGTCCGTGCGCAGGAGGAGCCACCTGTTGAAGGAGCCCAGCATCGCTGTGACGGCGATGCCGATGAGGACGAGGTGGAGCCCGCCGAACCCGCCGCGTGCGGCGAGCGTGTGGACGAGCAGGGCGACGGTCGCGCCGCCGACGAGCGCGGCGGGACCGACGGAGAGGGCACCGCCACCGAGGAGGACGGTGACGAGGATGCCGGTCTGGGCGCCGGTCGTGAATCCGATGAGGTCGGGGCTGCCGAGGGGGTTGCGGGTGAGTTCCTGGAAGATCGCGCCCGAGACGCCGAGGGCCGCGCCGACGGTGAGCGCGAGGACGGTGCGCGGCAGGCGCCACCCGAGGACGACCAGCCGGTCGACACGGCTACCACCTCCGCGCAGGACCTCGAGGACGTCGGCGTAGGACTGGCTCGAGGAGCCGACGCCGAGCGCGACAGCGGCGAGGAGGACGCAGGCGACGGTGAGGACGGCGCCGACGGCCGCGGCTCGACGTGGCACGAGGACCGTCAGCGATCGCCCGGCCTGGAGCCGATAGGTGCCGGGCGGCGCGGGGACGGAGGCCGCGGCGCGCGTGAGGCTCGCGGTGGGTGCGACGTCGGGGGTCATCCGCGCTCCGCCCGGTTGCGCAGCACGACGGCGAGGAGCACGGGAGCGCCTACGAACGCGGTGAGGAGACCGACCGGCATCTCAGCGGGCCTGGCGAGGACGCGGCCGAGGACGTCGGCGCTGAGGACGAGCAGCGCGCCAAAGGGTGCGCTGAGCGTGAGGATCCAGCCGCGGGCCGGTCCGAGGATGCGACCCGCGACGACGGGGGCCATGAGCCCGACGAAGGCGATCGGTCCCGCGGTCGCGGTGGCGGCTGCGCACATGAGGGTGAGCGCGATGAGCGAGCCGACCCTCACGAGGACGACGTTCGTGCCGAGCGCGGCGGCGACGTCGTCGCCGAGCGCGACGTCAGCGAGCCCACGACGCAGCAGGACGACGAGGCCGAGCCCGACGGCGACGGGTACGGCGCAGGTCCACAACGGGAGGTCGGTACGGGTGAGCGCGCCGACGTCCCAGTACCGGAACGCGTCGAACGCGCGGGGGTTGGCGAGCAGGAGGCCCTGGATCACGCCTCCGCACGCGGCGGAGAAGGCGACACCGGTGAGGACGAGACGGATGGGTGATGCTCCCCCGCGCGTCCCGACGGCGAGGACGACGCCCGACGCGACGAGCGCGCCCGTCGCGGCGAGCGTGAGCTGCGCGGCCGGGGTCGCGACGACGCCCGCGGCGGCTCCGGCGACGACGGCGAGGGAGGCTCCCGAGGTGACACCGAGCAGCCCGGGATCGGCGAGCGGATTGCGGGTAAGGGTTTGCATGACGGCGCCCGACACTCCGAGCGCGATGCCGACGAGAAGGCCGATGATCGTGCGGGGGACGCGCAGGCCGTGGACGATGTAGCTGTCGTTCGAGCCGTCGGGAGCGAGAAGAAGCTCCCGGACGCGGGCTGCGGGGATGGTCGAGGACCCGAGGGTGAGCGAGGCGACGACGCACAGGGCGAGGAGGGCCACGGTCCCGAGGAGCACGCCCCAGCGGACGAGCAGCACGCGGTCCGGGCGGTCCGCCGGGCGTGCGGCGGTCCGTGACATCTCGAGCTGCGGCATCCGTCCCTCTTCATGATCGTTTGTCGACGAAGGTATGGCTAAACTAGCTTCATGAAACTAAGGATTGGCTATCCTAAACCAGATGCTGAGACGGGGGCGCGGCCTTCCCCCACCGGACGCAGCCGTCTCGCGATGGCCGATCTCGCCCCAGACCGCCACGACAGCGCCCGAGCAGACGAGATCCGCGTCCTCGACGACGCCTGCGCTGACGTGCGGGCCCAGCTCGTCCCGGACCTCCACCGGACCGCTGTCGGCAGGACGAGCCTCGCCACGCTGCGAGGCACCCGGTGACACCTGGGTCCTCGGCGCCGCGGGCGACCTTCGTGCCCGCGCTGCCGCCACGTGTGTCTCCGACCGCGGCAGTCGCCTCACTCGCGGGTCACTCCGGCGACGTCGAGGCGTTCTTCGCCGAGCTCGCCGCCCGTGGCGGAGCGTTCGTCAGCGACGACCCACCCTCCGGCACCGCGACGGTGTGCGTCGCCCACCCCGTCATGCCTGCGGGCACGGAGGTCTTCGCGCTCGTCGACACTCTCACCCACGTGCACCGGGACCGGCTTGAGCACTTCCGGCTCGAGCCGCTGGCGGCGCACGGCGCCGAGGTGCTCGCCATCGCCCTCGTCCTGCCCCGTGCGCTGCGAGCGACGGTGAGCCTGCTCGTCGAGACGGGCCGCACTCCGTCGCTCGTCACGGACCGGAGCGCATGGCGCGCCGCCTACGAGCGCACCCGCGCGCTCGCAGGCACCACCGAGGTCGTCCGGGACGGCGCCGGCCGCGCCAACGTGCATGCGCTGCCTGGGGCTCCGCCGACCCCATGGCCCGCGCGCGAGGTCACCGGTGCGGTCCTCTCCCCCACCCGGGCGACCCGTCGCCCACGGGCGCCCGGCGTCCACGAGCACCGGTTCTTCTCGGAGGTGCTCGGCCTGCAGATGCGTGTCCGGGCCGTGGTCCCGCATCCCACGTTCGGCGAGGCGACGGCCGTCGTCGTCGTGCTCGACGGAGAGCGGTGGACCCTCGACTACCCCATCCTCGACGGGCTCGCGCACCTCCACGAGGACGGTGCGTGCGGGCCGACGCTCGCGCTGCACGTCGCTCCCGAGGACCCTGGCCGCCGCGCGGAGCTCCTCGGGATGAACGCTGGCCTGCCGAGGTTCCTCGTCGACGAGCTGCTTCCCTGGGGCGCCTCCCTCACGACAACTCCCACGGACCCGGCACGGCGCGCGATCGCGGGCGTCTCGCTCGGCGGGCTCGCCGCAGCGGACGTCGTGCGCCGCGCCCCCGACGCCTTCGGCAACGCGATCGTCCAGTCGGGGTCGTTCTGGTGGCCCGGGGCCGACGGCACCGAGGGCGAGCAGCTGCGTCTGTGGCACGCGGAGGGTCCGGCGCTCGCTGGACGCGTCCGGATCTTCCACGAGGTCGGTGCCCTCGAGGGACTCCTTCTCGCCGACAATCTGGCCTTCCGCGACGTCGCGGCGGCATCCGGCGTCCAGATCGTCTCGCGGGAGGTGACCGGTGGCCACGACCACGCAATCTGGCGCGTCGGTCTGCTCGACGGCATAGCGCACCTCTTCCCGTCCGTCTGACCTGCCGCCAACCGGCGTCCCGAGGAGTCCTGATCTGAGCCAGCCATCGTGGATCACGCTGAGGCGACGACGCCTCGACACCTCATGCCGACGGTCGCCGCACCCGGTAGCGGCCGCACATGAAGTCGCCGTTGCGCGCGACGTCGATGAGCTGGAGGTCGAGCCAACCCGTGAAAAGCGGATGGCCGGCCCCGATCATCACGGGCGCAAACTGGACCCAGATCTCGTCGAGCAGCCCGGCCTCGGCGAACTGGTGCGCCACCCCTCCGCCGCCCATGACCCACAGCGTCCTGCCGTCAGCGGCCGCGGTCATCTCAGCGTGCACGTCGCGCACGTCGGCCTGCGTGAGACGGATGTCGGCGCCGTCCGGGATCGGCAGGTCCCGGTGCGTGAGCACCCACGCAGGCTGCTCGTACGGCCAGGGCTCGCCGCGATCCAGCATCCACTCGTAGGTCGAGGCGCCCATGACGAGCGCCCCGACACCGTCGGCGAACGTCGCGTGCGGCATGGGCGCTGCCCAGTCGAAGTCGCAGGCGAACAACCAGTCGAGCGAGTGCTCCGGCGTCGCGAGGAAGCCGTCGAGCGTCGCGGCGGTGTAGTAGCAGGTGGTCATCGGGGCTCCTCACGCACGGGTGCGGCCACGGGGTCGTGGGTCCAGGACACCCAGATTCTCACGCTGGCACTGGCCGGGCCGTGGCTCAGGCGCCGGCGCGCCCCGCGGACGACGCGAAGCCGAGCCACGTGTGCCGGTTCCCCCACCAGCACCAGCCGACCTTCGGCGCACCCTTGCGCTCCCGTCCGTCGCGCCCCGTGCCGGACGAGATCCACAGTGCTGGCGTGCGCGCGTCCGGCGTCCCGTTCGGCTTGATCTTGCGCGAGCCGATCGTCATGAAGCAGGCGTTCGCCTCGACGACCCCCGGCGCCTGGAGCGCCCAGTGGATCCCTTCGACGAGCGTCAGGGGCGTCCGACTCGCCGCGACGAGGGCCGGCAGTGCCTCCTCGGGCGACCAGTTCCGCATCTCGTCGCCCCGTTCGGGCGCGAGGACGGCGTAGACGTCGGCATCCGGCAGCTCAGCCTGGGCGGTGGGACTGAACTCGTCGACGTCGGTCATGTCGACGACGACGAAGCCCTCGCGCGTCTCCCCCGCCACCCCCGCCCGGCCGGGCGCGGGCAGGTGCAGGCGCGGGGCGAGAGCCGATGCGGGGAGGACTCGCTCGTGCAGGACGAGGAGCGAGCCGGCCGGCGCGGTGAGCTCGAGCTGCGCCGCGCGCGCCCGGAGACTGTCCGCATCTGCGACGAGACTGAGGTCGACGAGCCGTTCGGCCTGGGCCGTGAGGGACGGAAGAGCGGACTGGTGCACGGGGCCTCCTGGTTGGCGTCGGCCCCGTGCAACGTCGGGCACCGGCGCCGCATTCCCGCCGGGCGTCACCCGCGCGGATTGACCATCCCCCGCAACATCTCCCGAGTCTCCCGGTCGGCCGAGTACAGGAGCGTGCCCTCCATGCCGCGCGTGAGCAGCACCTTGTAGACGTTGCGCACGAGCCGATCGAACTCCTCGTCGGGCACGCGGGCCCGGGAGCGGAAGTCAGGGTCGCGGTTCTGCTCGCGCCGCGCGACGAAGCGGTCGGTGCGCCAGACGAGGTCGGGGCCGAGGATCACGCCGTTCCACGCGTACTCGAAACCCTGCGCGGTGTAGACGCAGCCGACCTGCTCGAAGCCGCCGTCGACCGTCGCCCACAGCGCCGAGGGCGGCGCGTCACCGACCGCACGGTCGCCCTTGACGTTCCAGGGGCGCGCCCAGTCGTCGATCTCGACGTCGGGTACGAGCCCGACGCCGTCGACGGGGTTGCTCCACGGCCAGCAGTAGCCGGCCGTCATGCGCGCGCCCTTCCCGAGGGCGAGCTGCGCGCGCAGTCGGTGCTCCATCTCGCGGGGCGAGTCGACGACGTCGACGCGGAAGGTGGCCTCGTCGCGCCACGGCACGGGCCCGCCGGGGGCGAGCCCGAGCAGCCGTCGCACCCACTGGATGTACGCCTCGGAGCCGCCGGCACGGAACTCCGCGTCGAGGTCGACCTGCGCGACGTCGAACCCGCGCCGCGCGGCAGCAGCACGGATGTCCGCGACGGCACCCTGCTCCCCGGGCCGCACCACCTGGTGCTCGTCGAGCAGGAACACGGGCACCCGCGCGGCGTCGAGCAGCTCGTCGACCTGCAGCCGCGCGTCGTGCCGGATCGCCTTCGACGTGTAGCGGTTGACCGACGTCTCACGGATGCGGTGCGCCTCGTCGCAGACGAGCACGTCGAGGCCGTTGCGGTCGGCCTCCATGAAGCTGTTGAAGTACTTGAACAGCGTCTGGACGCGCGGCGAGCGATGCCCCGCGACCTTGCGGAGCGTCTGCGTGAACGAGCGTGAACCCGTCGCGTGGACGACGGACCGTCCCTGCCGCGCGAGCTCGCCGAGCAGGGCGAGCGCGATGACGGACTTGCCCGAGCCGGGCCCACCCGTGATGACGACGGCCGACTTGGTGTCGCCGCGACGGGACCGCTCGACGGCGCGCAGCACGAGGTCGAACGCGACGCGCTGCTCGTCGAGCAGGACGAACTGCTCGCGCTCGCGCACCTCGTCGGCGGCGAGGGCGAGCAGCTGCTTCGACGGCGCGACGGGCGACCGCGCGAACAGGTCCGCGGCGCCGATCCCCGGCTCGGGTGCGAAGAGGGCGCGCAGGTGCGCGACGAGGTCGCCGCGCGCGTCTCCAGTGAAGAGCGGATGCGTCCGCGTGCTCGTGTGGGAGAGCAGCGTGTGGACGGACGACGCCGTCGCGTTGTGCAGGTACGCGAGGCCGCCGATGCTCGCACCCGCCGAATTCGTCTCGCCGAGGACGGCGACGAAGTCCTTGAGGTAGTCGACGTAGCCGGCGACCTGCACCGACGGATGCAGCGACTGCCGGTACGCGGTCCCGGGGACCGCGACGAGGTTCTCCGCATCGTCGAGCTGCTCGGCGGCACCCCACTGCTTGAGCTCGACGACGAGATAGCGCGGGTTGCCCGTCCGAGCGTCGACGCCCGCGAGCACGACGTCGGCCCGCTTGGAGGTGAGCGGAAGCCGCTGCTCGACGAGCATCTCGATCCCGCCGAGTCCCGCGTCACCCAGGTCCCGCGCGAGCTGCGGGAGCGAGTTCCGCCACGACCGCGCCTCGCCGACGCTTCCCGCGCCGATGCCCTGGGATCGGAGGTACTCGGACAGGACCCGCTCCAGCTCGGAGGTGCCGGACGACGACATCTCGATGATCTGGGACGCCGTCAGACGGACGGACGACAACGACATGGACACACCCCGGGCAGCACGAAGTCTCGTGCGGTGGGGACATGTCCCGGGGGAAGTCCGTCGGTACCGCTGGTACGCCCGTCACGGTAGCAATCCGGACGGCCGTGACGAGGGACGACACGGCGCGGTCGCTTGCCGGGACGACACCTGGCGGGCCTACCTCAGAAGTCATCGACCACGTTGACCTGGGTCGATATCTCCTGCCACCGTCTCGCCCATGGTGCTGGAGTTCTTCCTCACGACCGAGGACCACGTCGCGTTCAACGAGCACGTCGCGCGGACGTCGCCTGTGCTCCGGAAGCAGCGGGCGACCGCCCGCATCGTCGGCGCTGTCCTCTGCGGCGCCACGAGCCTCGGCATCGCCTGGGCGTTCGAGCGGTCGTTGCCCGTCGCTCTCGTCACTGGCCTTCTCACGGCCGTCGTGATGTGGTTCCTGCTCCCGCGGATCCTCTGGCGCTCCTTGCTCCGCAGCATCCGCAAGATGGTCGCCAAGGGCCTCGTCGGTCCGGTCGGTGAAGTCCGTGTGACGCTCGCCGAGGACGGGCTGACCGTGCAGATCAGCGGCATGACGTCGTCACTCCCGTGGGCCAGCATCGAAGGTGTGGCGGAGACCGAGGACCACTACTTCGTCTTCGCCTCGCCCGTGGCGGCGATCGTCGTCCCCCGACGGGTCCCGGGCGCGGCCGAGCTCATCGACGCGGTGCGTGCGGCATCGGTCCGTCTGCGGTGAGCGCGGCCCCGACCCGCGCCCGCCCCAGCACCCCGAGCACGGCCCGTCCGAGCACGAGCACCCCGGCCGCGGTGACGACGGCGCGCACGGTGTCGACGGTGAGCGTCGACGTCGCGAGCGTGTAGGCGAGGAAGCGCGGCACGTTTTCGCCGAGCCCGCCGCCGGGCACGTAGGAGAGCTGTGTGCCGTCGCCGAGCGCGAACGGCCAGAACCAGAGGTTGGTGACGAGCCCGTAGAGGTACGCGGCGACGACGCCGTAGGCGGCGAGGACGACGACGGCGCGCCGGCCCGGCCGCGCCTCGTCGCGTGGCAGGACGACGCGTCCGACGAGTCCAGCCCCCGCCCCGACCCAGGCCGCGGCGAACGCCTGGAACGGCAGCCACGGTCCGACGCCTGCGGTGAGCAGCGCGGAGACGAGCATGGCGAGCGCGCCGAGCGTGAAGCCGAGGCGCGGTCCGAGGGCGGCACCGGCGAGGACGAGCAGGAAGAACATGGGCTCGATACCGCCGACGCCCGTGCCGAGCAGGCGCAGCGCGGCGACGAGCGCGGCGAGCACGCCGACGAGCGCGAGCGCGCGCGGGTCGGGCCTCTCGCGGGTCACGGCGACGAGCGCGGTCGCGAGGACGAGCGGCAGCAGGATGACGAGCAGCCATGGCGCGGACTGCCCGTCGGCGCGCGGCGAGACGGACGCGACGAGCGGCCAGCCGAGCATCGCTACCCCGAGCAGGCTCGTCAGGGCGACGAGCACGCGCGACGCGACGGTGCTCATCGGGGCGGTCCGTCGGAGGCGCCCGGGCCGGGAGCGACGACGGCTGGCACGTCCGGGGTGTCCGGTCCGACGGGTACAGAACCCGGCGTACAGGCGGGCCCGCGCACGAGGTCGGCGACGGTGAGCGCGGCGAGCGGCCGCACGACGCGCGCAACCTGCGGCGCGGCTCCGACGGACCCCGTGAGCACCGCGCGCGCGGCCCCGTCGGTGACGACCTCGCCGTCGGCGAGGACGATCACCCTGTCGGCGGCCTCGGCGGCGGTCTCGACGTCGTGCGTCGCGAGGACGACGGTCGCGCCTGCGGCGGCGCGCTCGCGGAGCGCGGCGACGAGCGCGTGGCGCGCGGGCGTGTCGAGGCCGCGTGTGGGCTCGTCGAGCAGGACGACGCCCGCCCCGGCGGCGAGCTGGATCGCGAGGACGAGCGCGAGCCGCTCCCCCTCGGACAGGTCGCGCGGGTGGGTCGCGCCGTCGATGCCGGGGACGAGCCCGTCGAGCAGCGCGCGCGTCGTGCCGGGGGCCGCGTCGGCGTCGGCGTCGCCTCCCTCGCACTCGGAGGCGACGGTCGGCGCGAAGAGCAGCGCCCCGACCTCCTGGGGCACGAGCGCGACGACGCGTCGGGCGTCGGGCGCGGCGAGCTTTGCGGGATCGACGCCCGCGACGTCGAGGCGAGCGCGGTGCGGCAGCGCACCGGCGAGCGCGCGCAGCAGCGACGACTTGCCCGCGCCGTTGCGTCCCATGAGGACGGTGACCTCGCCCGCGTGGAGCTCGAGGTCGAGCCCGTGGACGACGGTGCGGGTGCCTCGTCGCACCTCGAGGCCGCGCGTGCGGACGCGCGCCTCGGTGGGCGCTGGATCCGCGGCGTTCCCGTGGCCGCTGGGAGCGTCGACCCGCAGCCCGACGACGCCCGGCGCTGCGACGTACCTCCGCCGCGCCTCCCGCACGTCCCGAGGTACGTCGTCCCAGCCGACAAGGTCGGCGAGCCGTACGAGCGGCGGCGCCTGCGGCGTCGCCCGCAGCACGTCGTTCCCGCCGGCGCGCAGGCTCCCGTCGCCGGGCAGGTGCCACACGCGGTCGACCACGCCCGTGAGGCGTTCGAGCCGGTGCTCGGCGACGACGACGGTGAGGCCGACGTCGTGCGCGAGGCGGCGCAGCGCGCCGACGACGTCGTCGGCTGCGACCGGGTCGAGCGCGGACGTCGGCTCGTCGAGCAGGAGCACGGAGGGCTCCGAGACGAGGACCGCACCGAGGGCGACGCGCTGCGCCTGCCCGAGCGAGAGCGTGTCGAGGCGGCGCTCGCGCAGCTCGGCGATGCCGAGGAGGTCGAGCGTGTCCTCGACGCGCCGCCTCATCGCCGCCGGGGCGACGCCCTGCTGCTCGAGGCCGAACGCGAGCTCGGTCTCGACGTGGGCGGTGACGAAGCCACGGGTCGGGTCCTGCCCGACGTATCCGGTGAGGTGCGCGCGGTCGCGCGCGGGCACGCCGAGCAGGTCGGTCCCGTCGAGCAGGACGCGTCCCGACGCGCGCACGCCGGTGCCGTCGAGCAGCCCGCCGAGGGTGCGGAGCAGGGTCGTCTTGCCGACGCCCGTCGGCCCGGCAAGGAGGACGACGTCGCCCTCGGCGACGTCCGCGGACGCGTCGTCGACGAGGGAGCGTCCGCCGACGGCGACGGTGAGGCCGTCGAGCCGGATCATCGGGCGGCTCCCGCCCTGGGAGCGCGCGACGCCAGGTCCCGACGCGGCGAGGCCGGGCCGCCCGGCCCGAACGGCTCCCGACGAACCGCCCGCACCTCGGCGGCGACGGCCCCGACGACCGCGGGCAGCGCGGCAAGCACAACGGCCCCGAGCGCCCCGCCCGAGAGCGCGAGCCACGACTCCCCCGCAGGCCCTCGCACGGACGCGGGCAGCACGCCGACGAGCACGGCGGCCCCGAGACCGCTCACGACGACACCCGCACCGACCCACGTCCAGCGCGGCGGCCGGTGCAGGGTCGTCCTCCTGCCGCGCGCGCCGCCGAGCGCGATCCACGTGAGCAGTCCTGCGGCGAGCGCGAGCACGGGCGCGGCCCAGCCGGGCCAGGCGTCGTCGAGGAGAGCGAGCATCGCGAGGCCCGCCGCCGTGAGCGAGGCGAGCATGAGCGGGACCGTCCCACGCCGGGCCTGGCTCTGCGAGCCGAAGCCGCGCGCCTCCATGCCCGTCGCGGTCGCGAACGCGCGCTCGACCGAGCCCTCGAGCACGGGGACGACGACGCGCTCGAGCGTGCGCCGGTCGCGCGCACCGCGCCCCGTGAGCGTCGCGCCGCGCAGGCGCAGCGCCTCGCGCGTCTCGAGCACGGAACGTACGAGCGCGGGGAAGGCCGAGACCGCGATGACGGCGGCGGTCGCGAGCGGGCCGAGCGCCGCTGGCACGTGCCGCAGCAGCAGCCCGGCGTCGGCGATCGTGTGTGCGGCGCCGACGGCGAGGACGAGCACCGCGAGCTGGAGACCGCCCGTGAACCCTGCGAGCAGCGACTCGCGCGTCACGGGCCCGAGGAACATCAGCGGACCGAGATCGAACGCAGGCAGATCGAGCAGAACGTGCGTGCCGGGCGTCGCGAGCAGG
Source organism: Sanguibacter sp. HDW7 (assembly GCF_011300875.1). Taxonomy (NCBI): domain Bacteria; kingdom Bacillati; phylum Actinomycetota; class Actinomycetes; order Micrococcales; family Sanguibacteraceae; genus Sanguibacter; species Sanguibacter sp. HDW7. Next base: position 1,863,120 of record NZ_CP049862.1, read on the forward strand.
ACGTGCGCGAGGACGCGCACCGCGAGGATGACACCCGCGACGACCGCGTACACGCCGAAGCCGCGCGCTCCCTCGGGCCGGTGGACGGTGACGGTGAGGAGCACGACCGCGCCGAGCAGCGCGAGGAGCAGCAGGTTCGTCGTGAGGGTCGCCGCGGCCGCGACACCCCCGGCCCACAGCCACCACGCTGCGGGGTGGACGGCGCCCGGCCTCATGCGCGCGCCCGGCGCGCACGGATGACGACGACGGCGACGGCGAGCACTGCGAGCAGGCCGAGACCGGCGACGACGGCGGCACCCGGCGCGTCCGCATCGGTCCCGGCGACAGGCGCGGCCGACGGACGCGACCAGCCGTCCGGCACGTCGCCCTCGCGAGCCTGCGCGGGCGTCACCGCGGGTGCGCGCCCCTCGGAGCTTCCGACGGAGTAGACGAGGGCGAACGCCTCGCCCGCGGCGAGCTCGGTGTCGCCGACGCCCACGGTCGCGTAGCGCCACTTACCATCGTCCCCGACGGTCCACAGCGACCAGTACGCCGTCGCGGGCGGCGTCCGCCGACACGGCTCGGTGCGTGTCGAGCCGTCGGGCATCGTCACGGCCTCGTCAGGGGCGGGCCGTCCGTCGACGCGGCAGACGAACGCGAGCCCCATCTGCGCTGTGCCCTCGAGCGCGACGCCCGCTGAACGGAGCACGTCGAGCGCGCGGCCCGTCGTCGACCCGCACCGCACGGAGCTGCCGTGCCCGTCCGCCGTGGCGGGCAGGTCTCCGAGGTCGACGACGAGCGTCACGCCCGCGCACACCTCGTCGGCGGGCGCCGACACCGCGCTCGTCGCGCCGAGACCCGTGAGTCCCAGCGCGGCGAGCACGACGGCGAGCGCCGCGCCGACGAGGTGACGCATCAGTCGCCGCTCGTCACGAGGCCGACGAGGCCCGTTCCGAGGAGCGCGGGAATGCCCTGGGCGGACGCACGGGCGTCGGGCGCGGTGCCGTCGAAGGTGAGGGCCGCGCCGCCGTCGACCGCGACGGTCTGGGCCGCGAGCCACGTGCGCGCGTCCACGACGTCGTTCGGGGCGACGCCGGCGTCGGCGAGCGCGCTGAGCGCGACAGCCGTCGAGTTGACGTTGGCGGCAGCGGGCTCGCCCGACTGCCACGCCTTGCCGCCGTCGACGTCGGCCGCCGCGCCGAGCAGCCAGTCGCGCGCCCCGTCGGTGGCCTGGGCGTCGAGGTCCTTCGCCCCCGAGCCCGCGTAGGCGGTGAGTGCGGAGAGCGCGAAGGCCGTCGAGTCGGCGTCGCCGACGCACGCGTCGGCCTCGAGCGCGGCCGGGAACGAGCCGTCGTCGCACTGCTGCGCCGCGAGGTAGGCGGCGGCCTTGCTCGCACGCTCGGCCGCACCGTCGCCCGCGAGGGCGTCGCCGCGCACGAGCGCGAGCACGCCCCACGCCTGGCTCACCGTCGAGGAGTAGTCGTCGCCGCCGATGTCCGAGAGCCGTCCGTCCTTGCCGAGGAACGACGTGAGGCGTGCGTCGAGGTCGCGGGCGATGTCCTGGTCGGCGGCACCGAGGACGACCGCCGCCTTCGCGGTCGAGCCCGCGTAGCCCGCCGTCTTGCCGTCGCCCGCGTACGCGTCGACGACCGCGGCCGTGAACGTGCCTGCGAGGTCCTTCGCGAACGCGTCGTCCTGCGCGGCGAGCGCCGCGACGAGCACGTCGAGCGTGAGGCCCTGGTCGGGGTACGCGGTGCCGTCGAACGTCGTCGTGAAGAGGCCGTCGGTGCGCTCGACGGTTCCGAGCCACGTGAGCGCGGCGGCCGCCGTCGCGGCCGGGTCGGCGGGAGCATCGGCAGGCGGGGCCGACGTCGTCGTGGTCGGGGCGGGCGTCGTCGGCGCAGGCGACGCGGTCGTGGGTGCTGCGGAGGGCGCGTCGTCGGAGCACGCGGCGAGCGGCAGGACGAACGCGGTGGCGAGCAGGAGCGCCGCGGGACGCGACGTGAGGGTGCGGGAGGTGCGCATGGTGGCCTTTCGGAGGGGACGCGGAAGGTCCCGCACGTGGGCGGGAGGACCGACGCAGTCCCCCTCTGGGGCCATCATCCTGCGTCTGCGGGGAGTCTAGCCGCGCCCGACGACGTCAGGCGTGGCAGTCCGCGCAGCGTCTCGCACCGCGGCCCCGCCCTGCGCATGGCGGTCGACGGCGAACGCGATGAGCACCTGCGCGGCGACGTACGTCGCCATGACGAGGAAGTCCTTCTGCGGCGGCGCGAAGCTCGGCGCGAAGGCGCCGAGCGCGATCATCGCGTCCGAGACGAGGAAGACCACGCCGCCGATGCCTGCGACGGGCCCGAGGCCCCACGCGAGGATCGACATGGTCGCGAGCATGCACGCGTAGACCACGACCGCGGGCAGCAGTGCTCCTGCCTCCCCCGCGCACGCCGCGACGATGGCGACGAAGGTCGCCGCGTAGACCGGCAGGCTCCACCGTGCACGCACCGCCGCGCTCCGTCGCCGCGTCGGCCAGAACGCCGCGACGTAGACGACCTGGGCGACGAGGAAGAAGCCCACCATCGCGAGGAACGCGGCGTCGCCGTCGAGCAGGCGTGGGACCGAGTCGCCGAGCCAGGAGAGGACGAGCGCGACGAGCGTGAGCTCGACGAGCCGCGGGCGCCTGCCGCGCCTCCCGCTCGCGTCGCGGTCGGGCGTCGTCCGCAGCCACAGCCACAGCGCGACGAACACCATGAGCAGCACCTGCGTGAAGTCCCCGAGGGCCTCGGCCCCGACGAGCAGCGCCCCCAGGTGGACGGCTGTGACGGCTCCGCCCATGACGACGACGACGGTGACGGGCGCGCGAAGCCTCACGGCATCCTCCTTGACGACGGCTGCGCACACGTTACGGGACGGGCTGCGCGGCCGTCCTCGCTCAGGTGCCCGACACGCCGAGCAGCACCTCGGAGTGGTACACGCGGAACCCGAGCCGCTCGTAGAGGCGGTACGCGCCCGTCGGGTTGGCGGTGTCGACGCCGAGCGTCCCTGCCTCCATGCCGTCCTCCCGGAAGAGCTCGAGCGCACGGGTGAGCAGGAGGCTCGCGATGCCGCGTCCGCGACCCTCACGCACGACGCCGAGCAGGTGGACGTATCCGCTCGTGAAGCCCTGTGCGGGCCAGTCGTCGGGGAAGCGGTCGCTCCGCAGGTAGCCGACGACCGGCGAGCCCTCTCGGGCGGTGTCACGCGCGACGAGGCTCCAGCCTGCCGCGAACGTCGACCGTCCCGTGAGCCAGCGCTCGGGGCTCGACGGCTGCGAGCCCCAGTGGTCGGCGAAGGCGGCGTTGTGCGCGAGGCGCACCTCCTCCTCGTCCTGCGGACCCCACTGGCTCAGGACGATGCCGTCCGCTGCGGGCGCGTCGACGAGCGGTGCGTCGAGGTCACGCCGCAGGTTCGCGTAGTGGCGCAGCGCGCCGAACCCGAGCCGTTCGTAGAGGTGCGTCGTCCCTGTGCTCTCGGTGCCGACGACCACGCCGACGCGCCACGGCACGCCGTCGCCCGAGCCACGGCGTGCGAGCAGCTCGTGCGCGCGGTCGATCCCCCAGCTCGCGACCGTGCGCCCGATCCCGCGCCCGCGCAGCTCCGGGTCGACCCCGCCGTCGAGGTAGACGCGGCGCTCGGTCGCGTCCTCGGGCGGCGCGGTGAGGAGCATCCAGGCCCTGGCGACGCCGTCCTCGTCGATCCCGACGATGCTCTCGTGGGCCAGGTCGCGCCAGGTCTCGCCGAGGTCCTCGACGACCTCGTCGAGCGACATCCGGAACGGTTGTGCGTCGGCTTCCTCGACGGCGTTGAAGAGCCGCTGCAGGTCGTCGGCGTCCGAGGTCTCGAGGGGGCGCCATGTCAGCGAGGGATGAAGGTCCATGGACCCAGCATGCGCCGTGGCCGGTCGCCGGGTCGACCCCTTATCGCCCGGTCAGGCGTCGATGCGCGAGCGGTCGATGCTCTGTGCGCCGGCGACGATGAACTCCTTGCGAGGAGCCACGTCGGAGCCCATGAGCAGGTCGAAGACGTGCTCGGCGATCTCGGCGTCCGCGAGCGTCACCCGTCGCAGGGTGCGCAGGCGCGGGTCCATGGTGGTCTCTGCGAGCTGGTCGGCGTCCATCTCGCCGAGGCCCTTGTACCGCTGGATGTCGTCCTTGTAGCGCTTGCCTGCCTTGTCGAGCTTCTTCAGCGTCGCGGTGAGCTCGGCCTCGGAGTACGTGTAGATGTACTCGTTCTTGCGGCTGCCCGCGCCGATGACCTCGATCCGGTGGAGCGGCGGCACGGCCGCGTAGACCCGTCCGTCCTCGACGAGGGGCCGCATGTAGCGGAAGAACAGCGTGAGGAGCAGCGTGCGGATGTGGGCGCCGTCGACGTCAGCGTCCGTCATGAGGACGATCTTGCCGTAGCGCGCCTGCTCGAGGTCGAAGGTCCGCCCCGAGCCTGCGCCGATGACCTGGATGATCGCGGCGCACTCGGCGTTGCGCAGCATGTCGGAGACGGAGGCCTTCTGGACGTTGAGGATCTTGCCGCGGATGGGCAGGAGCGCCTGGAAGTCCGAGGACCGCGCGAGCTTGGCTGTGCCGAGAGCCGAGTCGCCCTCGACGATGAAGAGCTCGGAGCGCTCGACGTCGTCCGAGCGGCAGTCGGCGAGCTTGGCGGGCAACGACGAGGTCTCGAGCGCGTTCTTGCGGCGCGAGATCTCCTTCTGCTTGCGTGCCGAGATGCGTGCACGCATCTCGGCGACGACCTTGTCGAGCAGGAGCGCCGACTGCGCCTTCTCGTCGCGCTTCGTCGACGTGAGGATCGCGCCGAGCTCCTTCTCGAGGACCTTCGAGACGATGCCGCGGACGGGTGCGGTGCCGAGGACCTCCTTCGTCTGGCCCTCGAACTGCGGCTCGGCGAGACGCACGGTGACGACCGCGGTGAGACCCGCGAGGATGTCGTCCTTCTCGATGCGTTCCGAGGAGTCCTTCGCGGTGATCTTCAGCCGGCGCGCGTTGGCCTCGATCTGCTTGCGCACGAGCTTGAGCAGCCCGGCCTCGAAGCCCGCGAGGTGCGTTCCGCCCTTGGGCGTCGCGATGATGTTGACGAACGTCCGCACGGTCGTGTCGTAGCCGGTCCCCCAGCGCAGGGCGATGTCGACCTCGCACTCTCGCTCGACCTCCCGCGGCGTCATGTGCCCGCGCTCGTCGAGCACGGGAACGGTCTCGGTGAATCGACCCGACCCCGCGAGCCGCCACGCGGCCGTCACGGCGGTGTCGGGGGCGAGGAACTCGACGAAGTCGACGGTCCCGCCCGTGTGGTGGAACTCCTCCTCCCAGGTTCCCTCGGCGCCGGGCGTCCCCTCGATGCCGCGCTCGTCGCGCAGCATGATGCGCAGGCCGGGCACGAGGAACGTCGTCTGGCGGATGCGGGCGACGAGCTCGTCGTACTGGAACGCGGCCGTGCGCAGGAAGATCTGCGTGTCCGCCCAGTAGCGCACGCGCGTCCCAGTGCGTCCGCGCGCGACCTTGCCGACAGCGCGGAGCTCGGAGGTGTCGACGAACGGCGCGAACGCCGCGTCGGGGCTCGGTCCCGTCCGCGGGTCGTCGAAGGTCCCGGGCTCGCCTCGGTGGAAGGACATGGCCCACGTCTTGCCGCCGCGGTCGACCTCGACGTCGAGGCGCGACGAGAGCGCGTTGACGACGCTCGCGCCGACGCCGTGGAGGCCGCCCGACGCGGCGTACGAGCCGCCGCCGAACTTGCCGCCCGCGTGGAGCTTCGTGAAGACGACCTCGACGCCCGAGAGTCCCGTCTTGGGCTCGACGTCGACGGGGATGCCGCGCCCGTCGTCCTCGACCGACACCGACGAGTCGGCGTGGAGCGTCACCGTGATGTTCTGACAGTGCCCGCCGAGGGCCTCGTCGACCGCGTTGTCGATGATCTCCCAGAGGCAGTGCATGAGACCGCGCGAGTCGGTGGTCCCGATATACATGCCAGGTCGCTTGCGCACCGCCTCGAGGCCCTCGAGGACGGAGAGGTGGCGGGCGGAGTAGGACTCGGTCGTTGCGGTCGGCACGAGCACCCACTCTAGGCGCTGCCTCCGACACTCCCGGCCGCGGCACGCTGCGTGGCGCGTGCGCCTCACCCACACGGGTTTGTGACGGTCGCAGGCCGGACGTCCGAATCCCGCCATCTGGCACGAGACGATCCGTACGCCGGTGGCGAACGTTCCTCGGATGACGGAATCCCGGGACGCCCAGGATGGTTGGATGCTGACATGAGCACCGCTACCGTGACCCCCCTGACCGTGGCCGACCGCTGCGACCGCTGCGGCGCCCAGGCCTACGTCCGTATCACCCTCCCCGTGGGTGAGCTCCTCTTCTGCGCGCATCACTCGCGCGAGCACGCCGACGCCTACGCGTCGGTCGCCGTGGAGATCCAGGACGAGACCGACCGCCTCCACGAGGAGCACGGCGCGCGCTGAGCCGCCGATCGCAGCCCGACCTCGAAGGGCCCCGCACCGAGATGGTGCGGGGCCCTTCGACGTCTCCCGCTCCCCCTGCGCGTGAGCGCGCGCCCACGACCCGCGGCTCACGAGTCCGACGATGGCCACTCTCCCCGTGCGCGCGGGCACGCTCGGGCGTCACCGGGAACGACGACGGCCCCCGCACCATCGGTGCGGGGGCCGTCGGACGTCGAGCTCAGTCGAGGTAGTCGCGCAGAACCTGCGAGCGGCTCGGGTGACGCAGCTTCGACATCGTCTTCGACTCGATCTGACGGATGCGCTCACGCGTCACGCCGTAGACCTTGCCGATCTCGTCAAGCGTCTTGGGCTGCCCGTCGGTGAGTCCGAAGCGCATCGAGACGACGCCGGCCTCACGCTCGGAGAGCGTGTCGAGCACCTGGTGGAGCTGCTCCTGCAGGAGCGTGAAGCTCACGGCGTCCGCCGGGACGACGGCCTCGGAGTCCTCGATGAGGTCACCGAACTCGCTGTCGCCGTCCTCGCCGAGCGGCGTGTGGAGCGAGATGGGCTCGCGGCCGTACTTCTGGACCTCGACGACCTTCTCAGGGGTCATGTCGAGCTCCTTGGCGAGCTCCTCGGGCGTGGGCTCGCGGCCCAGGTCCTGGAGCATCTGCCGCTGGACGCGGGCGAGCTTGTTGATGACCTCGACCATGTGGACGGGGATGCGGATCGTGCGCGCCTGGTCAGCCATGGCACGCGTGATCGCCTGACGGATCCACCACGTCGCGTACGTCGAGAACTTGTAGCCCTTGGTGTAGTCGAACTTCTCGACAGCACGGATGAGGCCGAGGTTGCCCTCCTGGATGAGGTCGAGGAAGAGCATCCCGCGACCCGTGTAGCGCTTCGCGAGCGAGACGACGAGGCGCAGGTTGGCCTCGAGCAGGTGGTTCTTCGCGCGACGGCCGTCGGACGCGATCCACTCGAGCTCACGACGCAGCTTGGGGGCGAGCTCGCCCGCAGCGTGGGTCAGCCGCTCCTCGGCGAAGAGTCCCGCCTCGATGCGCTTGGCGAGGTCGACCTCCTGCTCGGCGTTGAGGAGGGCGACCTTGCCGATCTGCTTGAGGTAGTCCTTGACCGGGTCAGCGGTCGCACCGGCCGTGACGACCTGCTGCGCCGGGGCGTCGTCGTCGTCGGCGTCGGAGTAGACGAAGCCGCTCGTGGACTCCTCGGCCTCCTCGGCAGGCTTGGTGGCCGCGGCAGCAGCAGCGGCAGGCTTCGCCTCGGTCTCCTCGGCCGTGTCCGTCTCGGGCTCGTCCGCGTCGATCTCGACGTCCTCGAGGTCCTCGTCGCCGGGCACAGCCTCGGCGTCGTCCTCGACCGGCTCGTCGCCCTCGTCGGCGGCCTTGGCGGTCTTCGCGGCAGCGGCCTTCTTCGCCGCGGCGGCCTTGGTCGGCGCCTTCGCGGCCGGAGCCTTCTTGGCGGGCGCCTTCTTCGCGGCAGGCTTCGCGGCGACCTCGTCCTCGGTCTCGACCTCGGCCTCGACGGCCTTCGGCGCAGCCTTGGCTGCGGCACGCTTCGGCGCAGCCTTCGTGGCGGTCGCCGACCCGACGTCCGCCTTCGCGGTCGCCGACGTCGCACGCTTCGTGGCGGCCGCGGCAACCTTGCCGGTCGCGGGCAGCGTCACCTCGATGCCGAGCATCGCGATCGCACGGTAGACGGCCTTGAGCCGCTTGGCGTCCGCGACCGCAGCGGTCTCGCACGCGGAACGCAGGCTCTCGGCGTCGATCCGGCCGTCGGTCGTCCCGCGCCGGACGAGCTCCTGGAGCACGGGGTGCTCGAACTCGCGCGGCAGGGCGGGGTTCGGGATGTTGGGCGCCACAGATGACCTTTCGGCAGAACTCGAGGAGTGCATGACGCCGGCCACGGGATGAACTTCGCGGTGCGGTGTGAGCACGGTCCCCCTATTGTACTCGGAGCACGCGCACGGATCGCCCGGGACGCGCCCCGAGCGGGGCGTTTCATCGCGCTCCCGAGTGCCGTGCGCCACCCCTCCAACGCACAGGGACCCGCGAGTTGTTCCCGCGGGCTCGCGAGGTCAGGCAGTCGCGGGCGTCGGCTTGACCGCGAGCACGGGGCACGGCGCGTCGAGGAGCACACGCTGAGCGTTCGCGCCGAGCACGAGCTTGCCAGTAGGGCTGCGCCGGCGCAGCCCGATGACGACGAGCGACGCCGAAGTCTCCTCCGCCACACGGACGAGGTCGTCGGCGACGTCGCCCGCGCCCTCGAGCACACGCACCTCGTGGTCGACGCCCTCGGACGCGAGCTCCGCGGTGACGCGCGCGAGATCCTCGTCACGTGCCCGAGCGCGCGTCTCGTCGACCCTGTCGGCCCGCTCGCTCACGACGACGACGAGCCGTGAACCCTTCGCCCGCGCCGCCTCGCGGGCGGCGCTGAGCGCCGTCGACCCCTCGGTCGTGGACTGGTAGCCGACGACAACAGACATCGTTGTTCCTCCTGCGCCGGGCGCACCGTGTCGCGCCGTAGATCTCCGACGATATCCGACGCCTGCCGTACCGCGTCATGCCCTCCGCCCCCTGTCCGGGTGCGCATGCTGTGGCGTCCGGCACACACCGTCCGTCTCAGTCCTGCGACATGCGCGCGCGACGCACCCAGCCCGGCGGCAGGCCGGCGTCTAGCGCTGTGCGCACGAGGCCCGCGAGCGAATGGAAGGGGTCGATCTCGAGCGCACGGTCGATCCAGACGCCGGCCTCGGCTCCGTGCCCCGTCCACCAGGCGGTGACGCCGAGAAGAGTGAGCGCGGGCGCCGACCCGCCGTCCCGGTGCGCAGCGACCTCGCGCAGCACGGCTCGGGCAGGCTCGAGCAGCGTGGGGTCCGGCGCGAGCGCGACCGTCGGGTCCACGATGACCTGCACCGCGAGCCCGACGTCCTCGGCACAGTCCCGTCCGTCGCTCGCGCAGAACCTCTCGGCGACCTGGCTCAAGCCCGCCACGAGCGTCACGAGGACCGCGTCGCGCAGGTGCTTGTCCTCGAGCGCCTCCCCGAGACGACCCCACTGCGTGGGCCGGGCACGCTGCGGACGCGAGGCGGCGGCGTCGCGTCCAGCTGCGCGCACAGCGCCCCGCCACTCGGCGAGCGACCGGCTGCGCCAGCCGCCGCTCGAGCCGAGGGCGTCGGGCGCCGGGCGTCCGTGGGCGCGGGCGGCGCGCGCCGCGGTGCGCCGGTGCACGGCTGTGGGGACCGGGATCCGGCCGAGGTCGTCCCGGTCCGCGAGGACGGCCACGCCGTCGAAGACCATGCGCGCGCCGACCGCGGTCGACTCGAGGTCGGCGAGCGGGCGGGCTGCGACGAGCTGTCCGTCGGGCTCTACCTCGTGGTACGTCGTCTCCCCGACGACGACGACGCCCCGGATCTCGAGCGCGTCGCCGATCGCCTCGAGAAGCGCCTCGAGCGCGTTCGTCGCCTGATCGTCGAGGTGCTCGCCGTCGGCGAGCGCTCGCTCGCGGTAAAGCACGACGACGACTCCCGACGCCCCGTCCCGCGCTGCGGCAGCGACGAGGTTGCGTGCGAGCTGAGGGCCGGCCTCGGGGTGCGCGACGTCGCCGACGTCGGTGCGGATCATCATGCCGACCCGGCGGCGCGGACCCCGCAGCCCGACGAGGACGACGGAGTCGCGCGGGACGAAGCCCATCTGGTACGGGACGAGGGCGAGGAGCTCGCAGGGCTCGGAGGCCCGGATCGTGTGCGTCATGGACCCACCGCACACGGTGCGCGAGACACGCGCGCGGCGTCCGTGCAGATCTGTGGACGGCAGGCGAGCAACCCTCGCCTGGGGACAACCTCGCTAGGCTGCGGGCATGAGTACCCCAGCCCTGGTCGATCGTGACGACGTGCGTTCCCGGGTCGACCACCTCGTCGACCTCTATCTCACCGGCGCCCGCCAGGACGCGGCCGCCGAGCACGGCGAGGACGTCGTGCCCCTCTTCGACGCGATGGGCAGGCTGCTCGGTGGGGGCAAGCGCCTCCGCGCGGCCTTCACGTACTGGGCGTGGCGTGCGCTGACCGACGACGAGGGCGAGGCCGAGGGCGCACTGCGCCTCGGGGCCGCGCTCGAGCTCTTCCAGGCCGCCGCGCTCTTCCACGACGACCTCATGGACAAGTCCGACACCCGCCGCGGCCATGCGACGGCGCACGTCCACTTCGCGCGCGTGCACCGCGCGGGCGGTTGGCCGGGCGACTCCTCGCAGTTCGGCCTCTCGGCCGCCGTCCTCCTCGGCGACCTCGCGCTCGCGGGCTGCGAGCGCATGCTCACGACCGCGCTCGAGCACCTGCCGGAGCGCGTCGGCTCGCCGACCCGCGAGATCTTCGACACGATGCGCGCCGAGGTGACGCTCGGCCAGTACCTCGACGTCCTCTCGCAGGTACGCCCGTGGAGCGACGACGCCGCCGAGGACGAGCGCCGGTCCCGCGCCGTCATCCGCGCGAAGTCGGCTCGCTACTCGGTCGAGCACCCGCTGAGCCTCGGCGCGGCCGCGGCCGGTGCCGACGAGGACACGCTCGCGGGCGTCCGCCGCTTCGGCCTGCCGCTCGGCGAGGCGTTCCAGCTGCGCGACGACATCCTCGGCGTGTTCGGTGACCCCGCGACGACCGGCAAGCCGGCGGGCGACGACCTGCGCGAGGGCAAGCGCACGGTCCTCCTCGCGCGGGCGCTCGGTGGCGCGACCGCTGCTGAGGCCGCGCTCGTGCGCGGGCTCGTCGGATCGCCCGAGCTCACCGACGAAGAGATCGCCGACCTGCGCGAGATCTTTGTGCGGACCGGCGCCCTCGACGGGGTCGAGCGGCTCGTCGACCAGCTCGCCGACGAGGCGTTCGAGGCGCTCGACGCGCTCGACCTCGCGGGTGAGGGCGCAACGATGCTCCGCGCGCTGGGCTACGCGGCGATCGAGCGCGCTGCCTGAGGCTCTTCCAACGTGTGAGGTCCGGTCGGGGATCCCCGACCGGGCCTCACACGTCCGAGGTCTCGGCGCTCAGAGCATCGACTGCGCGACCCTCCGCACCTCGGACTTGCGGCCCTCGCGCAGTGCGGCGAGCGGCGACGCGCCGATCTCCTCGTTGTGAGCAAGGAGCCAGTCGATGATCCCCTCGTCGTCGAAGCGCAGATCTCCGAGCAGCGCGATCGTGCCCTGGAGCGAGGGCAGCGGGACGGGGTGCTCGCCCTCGACGGGCGTGCGGCGGTCCGCAGGGTTCTGCAGGTGGCGCGGCACGAAGAAGTCGGCCGGGACGCGCTTGACGGGGTTCTCGCCACGTCGCACCGCGACGATGACGCGGTCGTGCAGCATTCCCCGGACCTTGGCGACGTCGGTCCCGAGGAGCTCGGCGACGGCCGGGAGCGTGAGCCACTCCCCCGTGTACGTGGTGTCAGTCATGGGTCCACGGTAGTCGTGTGTGAAGCACCCACGATCACGCGGTGGACATCGGGCGCGCCCACCCACCTCCGGCAGGCGCACCACCGTAGACTCGCCACCGTGGGAGCCACCCTGACCGACCCGCTCGTCGGCCGTCTCGTCGACGGCCGCTACCTCGTCGTGTCACGGATCGCTCGGGGCGGCATGGCGACGGTCTACAGGGCCGTCGACCGGCGTCTCGACCGAGAGGTCGCGCTCAAGGTCATGCACCCCCACCTCGCCGACGGCGCGGAGGGCGCGGACTTCGTCTCGCGCTTCCGGCGCGAGGCCCGCGCGGCGGCACGTCTCGCGCACCCTGGCCTCGTGGCGGTGTTCGACCAGGGCGTCGACGGCGACACGAGCTACCTCACGATGGAGCTCGTCGACGGGACGACGCTGCGCCGACGGCTGCGTGAGAGGGGCACTCTCTCGGTCGGCGAGTCGCTCGACGTCGCAGAGGCTGTGCTCGACGCCCTCACGGCCGCGCACCGCACGGGACTCGTCCACCGGGACATCAAGCCCGAGAACGTCCTCCTCTCTGAGGAGGGGCGTATCAAGGTCGCCGACTTCGGCCTGGCGCGCGCCGTCACCGAGGTGACGTCGACCGCGACCGGCACGGTGTTCGGCACCGTCGCCTACCTGGCCCCGGAGATCATCCTCACGGGGGCGTGCGACGCGCGCACAGACGTCTACGCCGTCGGGATCCTCCTCCACGAGATGATCACGGGCGCGCAGCCCCACACGGGTGCGACGCCCATCCAGGTCGCGTACCGCCACGTGAACGTCGACGTCCCCGACGTCTCCGACGTCGCGAACGACGTCCCCACCGAGGTCGACGAGCTCGTCGCAGCGTTCGCTGCGCGCGACGCGGAGAACCGTCCGCCGGACGCGTCGGCCGCGCTCGAGCTGCTGCGTCGCACGCGTGCGGCGCTCGCGCCCGAGGATCTCGCGCTGCGGCACGAGGTCGAGGTCGCCTCCCAGGTGATTCCTGACATCGACGAGCCCGCGGCCGACGACGCCGCGATCCCTCCCGTCCCGCCTCCGCCCGGCGAGGACTCCGCACCAAGCCCGGACACGCCCTCATCGCCTTCCTCGCCAGTGTCCGCGCCGACCCCCGACGAGGACGACGACCGCACGGAGGCTCTCGGGATCGCCGGCTCCGGCACCACGATCGCGCTGCCGATCGGCACCGGTGCGGTCGCTCCCGTCGACACCGTCGGTCCGGCGCGTCGCGCGCGCCGTCGACGGCGCGCGCTCGTCGCGACGCTCGTCGTCGTCCTCGTGGCCGCGCTCGCCGGCGGCGCGACCCTCTGGTGGGCGACGTGGGGGCCTGGCGCCTACACGACGGTCCCCTCGGGGCTCGTCGGCGCCGAGGCCGACGCGGCATCGGCTGCGCTACGCACGCTCGGCCTCCGCGCCGACACCTCCGAGACCGTCAACGACGACGACATCCCCAAGGGTTCCGTCGTCAGCGTCGAGCCCCGCGAGGGCGCGGAGATCCACAAGGAGGGCACCGTCCGCCTCGTCGTGTCCCTCGGCATCCTCATGCGTACCGTGCCGAAGGACCTCGTCGGGCTGACGGCCGAGGAGGCGCACGCGCGCCTCGCCGAGGCCCAGCTCGAGCTCGCCCCCGACACGCTCGTCCACGACGACAAGATCCCCGCGGGCCAGGTCATGGCGGTCGACCAGACGGAGGGCGCGGAGGTCACGCACTCGACGGTCGTGACGCTGACGGTCTCGCAGGGCCCCGCCCCGGTGACGGTCCCCCAGGTCGTCGACTCGACGAGGAAGAACGCGACCGCGACGCTCAAGAGCGTCGGGCTCGAGGTGAAGGTCACCAAGGAGCACTCCGAGACGGTTCCCAAGGGTTCGGTCATCTCCCAGAGCCCGACGGCCTCGAGCGACGCCCACCGCACGGACGTCGTGACGATCGTCGTCTCGGAGGGACCTCCGCTCATGGTCGTGCCCAACGTCGTCGGGAAGTCCGCCGCCGACGCGGAGAGCATCCTCCGCGACGCCGGCTTCGTGCCGGACGTCAAGAAGCAGTGGGGCGGGCTCCTCAACATCGTGCGGTTCCAGAGCGAGGATGCCGGCACCAAGATCCCCAAGGGGTCGACGATCTCCATCACGGTCGTCTGAGGCCCACCCACGGATCGCCGCGCGCGCATACGTACGTCGAAGGGCCCCGACCATGCGGTCGGGGCCCTTCGACGTACGAACGCTCTGTGCGCCGTCAGCGCAGCATCTCGGCCACCTGGAAGGCCATCTCGAGCGACTGCTGGTGATTGAGGCGCGGGTCCACGAGCGTCTCGTAGCGGGCAGCGAGGCCCTCGTCGTCGATCTCCTCGGAGCCGCCGAGCACCTCCGTGACGTCGTCACCCGTGAGCTCGACGTGAAGCCCGCCCGGAACGGTCCCGAGCGCGCGGTGGACCTCGAAGAAGCCGCTCACCTCGTCGAGGACGTCCTCGAAGCGGCGGGTCTTGTAGCCCGTCGCGGCGGTGATCGTGTTGCCGTGCATCGGGTCGGTCACCCACGTCACGGGGCTCCCGTGGTCGCGGACGGCCGCGACGATCGGGGGCAGCGCCTCGCGGATGCGGCCCGCGCCCATGCGGGTGATGAACGTCAGGCGACCAGGACGTCCCGTCGGGTTGAGCTTCTCGATGAGGGCGATCGCCTCTGCCGGGGAGGTCGTGGGTCCGAGCTTGACGCCGATGGGGTTGGCGACGCGCGAGAGGAACTCGACGTGCGCGCCGTCGAGGTCGCGTGTGCGCTCCCCGATCCACAGGAAGTGCCCCGACGTGTCGTAGGCCTCGCCCGTGCGGGCGTCGACGCGCGTGAGGGCGCGCTCGTAGTCGAGCAGGAGCCCCTCGTGCGACACGTAGAACTCGACCGTGCGCAGCGCGTCGAAGTCGGCGCCGCACGCGTCCATGAAGCGCAGCGCGCGGTCGATCTCGGCGGCTGTCGACTCGTAGCGCGCATATGCGGGGTTCAGCATGAAGCCGCGGTTCCACTCGTGCACGCGCCGCAGGTCGGCGGAACCGCCCCGCGTGTAGGCACGCACGATGTTGATCGTCGCGGCGGAGATCTGATAGCCGTCGAGGAGCCGCTGGGGATCCGGGATGCGAGCGGCCTCGGTGAAGTCGTGGCCGTTGACCATGTCACCGCGGTACGCGGGCAGGGTCACGCCGTCGCGGGTCTCGTCGTCCGACGAGCGCGGCTTGGCGTACTGCCCGGCCATGCGCCCCATCTTCACGACGGGCATGCTCGCGCCGTGCGTGAGGATGACCGCCATCTGCAGGATCGTGCGGATCTTGTTGCGGATCCGGTCGGCCTGCGCCTCGGCGAAGGTCTCGGCGCAGTCGCCTCCCTGCAGGAGGAACGCGTCGCCGCGACCAGCGGCTGCGAGCCGCTCGGTGAGCAGGTCGGCCTCTGCGGGCACGACGAGGGGGGCGGCCTCGGCCAGGCGCGCGGCCACCTGGCCCAACGCGTGAGCGTCGGGCCAGGTGGGCTGCTGCTTGGCAGTCAGCGAGCGAAAGTGGTCGAGCCCCTCCACCACCTCGTCGTGCGCCGTCGTCGTCATGCCTGTGCGGGCACCAGGTCCTGGCCGATGCCGGCGAGGAGCTCGCCGAACCACGGCTGCTTGACGTCGAACGCCTTGCCGCCGGCGATGCGCGGGAACGCGATGGCCGTGAGGACGTCGCCGTTCTCCTCGTCGTGCCCGACGACGCCCGACTCGCCGCGGAGCGCGGCGTCGACGGCGTAGTCCGTCATCGACTTGATGAGGCGCAGGTCCTCCTCGTTCGCCGCAGCGGCGCGCGAGTAGTAGCCCGACTTCTGGACCATGACCTTCTCGGCGCCGAGGCGCTCCGCGAACTGCTTGGCGAACCAGGCACCCGGGTTGATCGTGTCGAGCTTGACGTGGCCGAACGGGTCACGCTCGACGGTCTCGCCTGCGGCCTCGAGCTGCTCGACGATCTCGTGCATGCCCGCACCCTCGGAGAGGAAGATGTTGACGTTGCCCTGGGTGTCCATGACGGCCTTGAGGCGCGCGGCCTCGGCCTCGATGTCGATCTTCATCTCGGGGACGAAGACCGCGCTGATGTCCCAGCGCTCACGCGTGAGGCCGAGGCTCGGAACCCACTCGAGCGTGTCGAGGTGCTTGCGGTACTCGGCAGCCGCAGCGGCGGTGAGCCAGCCGCAGTGACGGCCCATGACCTCGTGCACGATGAGCATGCGCGGGCCGGAACGGTGCTCGCCGATGACGTTGAACGCGAAGCCGGCGGCCTCCTCGGCGGCCGTCCAGGCACCGAGCGACTGCTTGATCGGCACGACGTCGTTGTCGATCGTCTTGGGCAGACCGACGACCGTGAGCTCGTAGTCGTTCTCGTGGAGGTACGCCGCGAGGTCGGCTGCGGTCGTGTTCGTGTCGTCGCCGCCGATCGTGTGGAGGACGTCGACGCCGTCGGACTTGAGCTGCTCGGCCGCGACCTTGAGCGGGTCCTCGCCCTCCTGGACGAGACCGCGCTTGACGCAGTCCTTCGCGTTCGTCAGCTTGACGCGCGAGTTGCCGATCGGCGAGCCGCCGAAGCGGTGCAGGACGCCAGCCTTGGCGCGGCCCTCGGCGTCGACGACGATCTTGTCGCCGCGGAGCAGGCCGTGGTAGCCGTGCTGGTACGCGATGATCTCGATCGACGGGTCGAGCTCGTTGTAGCGCTCGATCAGCCCTCCGACCGCGGAGGAGAGGCACGGGGCGAAGCCACCGGCCGTCAGAAGGGCAACACGACGTACAGCCATCGAAGAACTACCTCTCATCGTCGCCCACGGGCCTGCGACGCGGGGGTGCGTCGGGCTCGTCGGGCCATGGTTTTCCGGACCGCGGGGCGCCGGACGGCAGAGCCGTCCACGCCGCCGTCAGTCTACCGACGGTGCCGCGCCCTCTTCGGGCGGGACCGGCACATGGACGTCCGGAGCGGTACGTCCTCCAGGAGCCTTGCCGCTCGGAGCGGCGTCCGCACCGGACTTCTGTCCCGCCGCGATCCGCGCCTTCGCGGTAGCGGCGTAGATGTCGACGTACTCCTGGCCCGAGAGGCTCATGAGCGCGTACATGATCTCGTCCGTGACGGAGCGCAGGATGAAGCGGTCGTCCTGCATGCCGTGGTAGCGCGAGAAGTCGAGGGGCTCCCCCACGACGACGCCGACGCGGACCGGGCGCGGCATGACCTTGCCGAGCGGCTGGGCATCCTCCGTGGCGATCATCGCGACGGGCACGACGGGGCAGCCGGACTCGAGCGCGAGGCGCGCGACGCCCGTCTTGCCGCGGTAGAGCCGACCGTCGGGGCTCCGCGTCCCCTCGGGGTAGATGCCGAAGAGCCCACCCTCGCGCAGACGCGCGAGTCCCGTGTTGAGGGCGGCCTCGGAGGCCTTGCCGCCCGAGCGGTCGACGGGGATCGTCCCGACGCCGCGGAAGAACTTCGCCTGGAGGCGGCCCTTGAGTCCCGTGCCCGTGAAGTACTCGGACTTGCCGATGAAGACGATCTCGCGGTCGAGGACGATCGGCAGGACGAAGGAGTCGATGACGGCGAGGTGGTTGCTCGCGAGGATCGCCCCGCCGGTCGCGGGCACGTTCTCGAGCCCGCGGGTCCACGGCCGGAAGTACAGCTTCAGCCAGGGACCGGCGACGATCTTCTTCATGAGCCAGTAGAACAACGCAGCTTCCTCCTCGCGCCTCCGACGGGGCGCACCTTCCGACTCTAGAGTGATCTGCATGGTGGAACCCAACGTCGATCCCACGCAGGGCCCTGACAAGGCCTCCGAGGACCTCACGGGCGAGGTCGCGGACGGCGTCCGGGCGACCGACGACGCCGATGCGCACACCTCGGTCCCTGCGGAGAAACCTACCGCACCTGACGCTCCCGACGCGTCAGGCGGCACCGCCGCGGACGCCGCGGACCTCGACACCGACACGGAGTTCGCGCGGATCGTCGCGGGTCTCGACGACGTGCGCGCCGCCACGGACCACGTCGACGTCCGGCGGCAGTCGTGGCTCACCGACGTCCCGACGCTCCCGGGCGTTCACCCCATCGGGCCGCGCGACCATGCAGCCTCGGAGGAGGAGATCGCGCTCGAGGACGAGCAGAGCCACTTCGTCCCGCCGGACCCGGGTCCGATCCTAGGCGGGGACCCCGTCCTCACGACGGCATGGTTCGCGGTGGCCGCGGGCATCCTCGCGCTCGTGGCCTCGGCACTGCTCGTCCGCGTCATGCCGTCCGTCGTCGCGTGGATCGGCGCAGGACTCCTCGCAGGGGGCGCCGGGGTCCTCCTCTGGCGCCTCCCCCACGAGCGGGGGGACTCCCGCGGCGACGACGAGCCCTGGGTGTAGGAACAGGACGACGACGAGGGGCGCGGACCGTCACGGTCCGCGCGCCTCGTCGTCGGGCGTGCGATCAGTGGCGCGCGAGGTCGGCCGCGCCGACCATGCCCGCGTCGTTGCCGAGCGTCGCGATCGCGATCGTCGCGAGCCGCGAGCGGTGGGTGCGGGCCGGCAGGACGCTCTCGTACGCCGCCTGGGTCGGCAGGAGCAGCAGGTCGCCCGCGTCGCCGACGCCGCCACCGATCGCGATGACGGAGGGGTCCATGAAAGCGGTGACGGTCGCTGCGCCCTCGCCGAGCCAGCGGCCGAGCTCCGCGAAGAGCTCGATCGCGAGGGCGTCGCCCTCCTGGGCCGCGGCCGTCACGTGGGGGCCGACGAGCTCGCCGCCCTCGGCGAGCTCGCGCAGCCGCACCGCACGGTCGGGGTGCGCGACGAGCGCGGCGCGTGCTGTCCGCACGAGGGCCGAGCCCGACGCGTACTGCTCCCAGCAGCCGAAGTGGCCGCAGCCGCACAGGCGACCGTCCGGGACGACGCGCATGTGCCCGACCTCGGTCGCGACGCCATACGCGCCGCGCACGAGCTCGCCGTTGACGACAGCGGCCCCGCCCAGACCCGTGCCGACGGTGAGCATGAGGAAGTCGTTCGTACCCGCGCCGACGCCGTAGCGGTACTCGGCCCAGCCGGCGGCGTTCGCGTCGTTCTCGACGACGACGGGGATCGAGGGGTCGGTGAGCTCCGCGACGCGCTCGGCGAGCGGGTAGTCGCGCCATGCGGCGATGTTGGGGCCGAAGGCGACGCTGCGGCGGTCGGGGCTGCAGAAGCCGGCGGCGGCGAGTCCGATCGCACCGATCTCGTGCTCGGCCGCGAGCTCGTGGTACGCGGCCGCGATGGCGCGGTCGATGCTCGGGGCGTCGGTGGGGTCCGTGGGGCGCCGCACCTGCGCGAGGATGGCGCCGTTCTCGTCGACCACTCCGGCCGCGATCTTCGTCCCGCCGATGTCCACTCCGAGCGCGTGCATCCTGATCCAGCTCCTGTCGTCCGGCGGCGCCCGTCAGCGTCGCTCACAACCCCCAAGCGTGCCACAGCACGGGATCGCTTCCAGCACCGGACGTCCCAGATCTCGATGCGCGGCGCGGCGGGCTGCGCGCGCCGCCGGACCTCGCCGTCCGTCCCGTGAATCAGGGACCTAGGTCACGGATCGGTGACGACCGCCCGTGATAATGCGACGGCGGTCACGGCCCGCTCCGCAGGCCGCTAACCTGTGGGCACACGCCCACTGCCACTGGAGTCAGAATGAGCGAGCACAGCACGCCGATCCTCGTCGACCCGCCCCGGTCCGAGAACATCAACAGCCTTCTTGCGGGTCGCCTCGAGCGCTTCCCGGAGATGGCCATCATCGAGGTCAAGGTCGCCGACGGCGTGCCCTGGCGCACCATCACGGCACGGGAGTTCGAGAAGCAGGTCGTCGCGGTCGCCAAGGGCCTCGTCGGCATGGGGCTCGAGCCCGGCGACCGCGTCGGGATCATGTCCCGTACGCGCTACGAGTGGTCGCTCCTCGACTGGGCCGCCTGGGCGGCCGGAGCGGTCCCGGTCCCCCTCTACGAGACGTCGAGCACCAAGCAGGTCCAGTGGATCCTCACGGACGCCGACGTCAAGCACGTCGTCGTCGAGACCTCCGCCCACGCGGACACCGTCGAGCAGGTGCGGCGCAAGTGCCCGACCCTCGGCGACGTCGTCGTCATCGACGACGGCGGCATCGACGCGATCGTGGCGCGCGGCACCGACGTCCCGGACGAGGAGATCGCACGCCGACGGTCGCTCGCGACCCTCGACTCGCTCGCGACGATCATCTACACGTCGGGCACGACCGGCCGCCCCAAGGGCGCCGAGCTCACGCACGAGAACTTCGTCACCCTGAGCCTTAACGCGATCGAGAAGCTCACCGAGGTCGTCGGCGAGCCCGGGCGGCGCACGCTGCTCTTCATGCCGCTCGCTCACGTCTTCGCACGGTTCATCGGGGTGCTCACGGTCCCCGCGAACGTCGTCCTCGGTCACACCCCGGACGTCGGCACCCTGCTGCCGGACCTCGCGGCGTTCAGACCGACGTTCATCCTCTCGGTCCCCCGCGTCTTCGAGAAGGTCTACAACTCCTCCGAGCAGAAGGCGATCGCGGGCGGCAAGGGGAAGATCTTCTACTGGGCCGCCGCGACGGCGATCGCGTGGTCGCGCGCACAGGACGAGGGCAAGGTCCCGTTCATGCTCGCCGCGCGCCACAAGGTCGCCGACGCGCTCGTGCTCAAGAAGATCCGTGCGGCGCTCGGCGGCAACGCGAGCTACGCGATCTCCGGCGGCGCGGCGCTCGGTGAGCGGCTCGGTCACTTCTACCGCGGCGTCGGGCTGACCGTCCTCGAGGGCTACGGGCTCACGGAGACGACGGCACCGATCTCGGTCAACCTCCCGGCGCTCGCGAAGATCGGCACCGTCGGCCCTCCTCTCCCCGGTGCCTCGATCCGTGTCGCCGAGGACGGCGAGCTGCTCACCAAGGGTCCCCAGGTCTTCCGGGGGTACCACAACAACCCCGAGGCGACGGCGGACGCGTTCGAGGACGGCTGGTTCCGCACGGGCGACCTCGGCTCGCTCGACGCGGACGGCTACATCCGCATCACGGGCCGCAAGAAGGAGCTCATCGTCACCGCGGGCGGCAAGAACGTCGCGCCAGCGATCCTCGAGGACCGCGTGCGCGCGCACGCGCTCGTCTCGCAGTGCGTCGTCGTCGGCGACGCGAAGCCGTTCATCGCGGCGATGATCACGCTCGACCTCGAGTCGCTGCCCACGTGGCTCACGGCGCGCGGCAAGCCCAAGCTCACGCTCGAGCAGGCGATGGAGGACCCCGACGTCCTCGCGGCGCTCGACAAGGCCGTGACGCGCGCGAACAAGGCGGTCTCACGCGCCGAGTCGATCCGCAAGTTCCGCATCCTGCCGACGGACTTCACGATCGAGAACGGGTACCTCACCCCGTCGCTCAAGGTGAAGCGGTCCCTCGTCCTCGAGGACTTCGGTGCGGAGGTCGAGGCCCTCTACGACGGGGTCGCGTCGCCCGGCACGGTCTGACACGCACGACGACGACGGCGGCCGCCCTTCCCGGGTGTGCCGCCGTCGTCGTCCGCGCAGGTCGGGGTGTCGTCGCCGAGGGCGTCGCGAGGATGTCGGTGGGTCGGCGTACGGTCACGTCCATGAGCACCTCGGCCTCGCACGCGACGCACCACCCGGGCACCCGGCTGCGGCGTCCCGTCGTCGCCCCGGACGCGGTCGGGGTGCAGGGCTCGCTCGACGACCTCGGCACGGACCTGCGCGACGTGACGTTCGTCGTCGTCGACCTCGAGACCACGGGGACAGCCGCCTCGACCGACGCGATCACGGAGATCGGGGCGGTGAAGGTCCGCGGCGGCGAGATCCTCGGGGAGTTCCAGACGCTCGTCAACCCGGGTGGCCCCGTGCCCCCGCAGATCACCGTCCTCACGGGCATCACGACAGCGATGGTCATCGACGCCCCCCGCATCCAGAGCGTTCTGCCCTCGTTCCTCGAGTTCGCGCGCGGCTCTGTGCTCGTCGCGCACAACGCACGCTTCGACGTGGGCTTCCTCAAGGCCGCAGCCCGCGCGACGGACACACCGTGGCCCGGCTTCGAGGTCGTCGACACCGTCGCGCTCGCGCGCAGGGTCGTGCCCAAGGACGAGGTCCGCAACCACCGGCTCGGAACCCTCGCGGCGCTCTTCGGCGCGACGACCGTGCCCGACCACCGGGCGCTCTCGGACGCGCGCGCGACGGTCGACGTCCTCCATGCGCTGCTCGGGCGTCTGGCCCCGTGGGGCATCACGCATCTGGAGGACCTCGCCTCGGCCGTCGACCCGGTGCCGCCCGCGGTGCGCGCCAAGCGGCACCTCGCCGACGGCACGCCGCGCGGCCCGGGCGTCTACATGTTCCACGCGCCTGACGGCGAGGTGCTCTACGTGGGCACGTCGGTCGACGTCCGCACGCGGGTGCGCAGCTACTTCACCCGGGCGGAGACGCGCCGTCGCATGGCCGAGATGGTGACGATCGCCGAACGCGTCTCGGCGGTGCCGTGCGCGACGCGGCTCGAGGCGCAGGTGCGCGAGCTCCGGCTCATCGCCGAGCACTCCCCTCGCTACAACCGCCGGTCCCGCTTCCCCGAGCGAATGCCCTGGGTGAGGCTCACCGACGAGCCCCACCCGCGGCTGAGCATCGTCACGCAGGTCGTCGCCGAGCACGACGCAGGCGCATCCGCCGGTCGCGGGCACGCCGGCGACCCGGCTCGGCCGAGCGAGCCCGCCGACGACGACGTACGCATCGGCGCAGGCGCGTGGCACATCGGGCCGTTCCTCTCCCGGCGCACCGCGCAGGCGGCGCTCGAGGGCCTCCAGTCCGTGCTCGACCTGCGTCGCTGCACACGCAGGCTGCCGCTCGTCGCCCGTACAGGCGCGGCGGCGTGCCCGCTGCTCGATCTCGGCCGCTGCGCCGGACCGTGCGTCGCGGGCGACGACGACGCCGGCCGTGCGGCGCGCGCGGCGCACGACGCCGAGGTCGTGGGAGCGCGGCTCGCGATGGGTGACGACCCCTCGTCGGTCGTCGAGCGTGCGGTCGCCCGCATCACGCGGTATGCGACAGAGGAGCGCTACGAGCAGGCCGCCGTCGAGCGCGACCGCCTTGCGGCGCTCCTCGACGGCTCCGCGCGGCGCGAACGGTTCGCGCAGATGTCCGAGTGCGCCGAGCTCGTCGCGGCCCGGGCACGCGACGACGGCGCATGGGAGATCGTCGTCGTGCGGCACGGGCGCCTCGCGACGACCGCGGTCGCGCCCGTCGGCACGGACCCGTACCTGACGATCGAGGCAGCGGCCGCCACGGCCGAGGCTGTGCAGCCACCCGTCGCCCCGGCGACCGCGGCACATCCCGAGGAGACGCTGCTGCTCCTCGACTGGCTCGACTCCCCCGGCGTGCGGCTCGTCCGGACGACGCACCCGTTCTCGTGCGCGGTCCGCGGTCCGGGCGCCTACGAGGCCCTCGCGACGCAGGCGCGGCGCGCCCGCGCCACGGGCGAGGTTCTCCCGGACTGAGTCGCTCCTGCACCGCGCGCCCGCACGATGGCAGGATGGGACGAGCACCGCCGGAACCCCACGAAGGAGTCCTCATGCTCACCGCCATCGTCATGATCGACGCGATCCCCGCCCGCATCCCGGAGGTCGCAGAGACGATCACGGCGATCAGCGGCGTCGACGAGGTCTACTCGGTGACGGGTGACAACGACCTCATCGCGATCGTGCGCGTAAAGAACCACGACGACCTCGCGGGCGTCATCGCCGACGGCATCAACAAGGTCGACGGCGTGCAGCGCACGCAGACGCACCTCGCGTTCCGCACGTACTCGTCGAACGAACTCGACCGGGCGTTCGACCTCGGTCTCGGCGACTAGGCCCTCGGGCCCGGCACGGTCAGGGCCTTGCCGACACTGTGAGGGCCTCCCCTACCCGTTCACGGCGTCCCCGGCGCGTCAGTGCCTCGCCGGCGTTCGCGCTCACGATCGACCGCCCTCAGCGGTGTCGGCCGCGCGCCGCGGTCAGGCTTGCGCGGTCCGGCGCACGGCCGACACATTCCGACGCCTAGCCGTCACGGTGCACCGTCAGGCTGACGCGCTCGCGAGCGCCCAGGCCGCGAGCGACTCGCGCGCGGCACCGGAGTCGACCGACGCCGCCGCGTGCGCGAGGCCCGCGTGGAGCCGCTCGACGAGCGAGCCCTCCGCCGTGCCCGCGAGCGAGCCGTCCGCGACGATCGCGGCTGCCGCGTTGAGGAGGACGGTCTCGCGGACGAGCCCGGGCTCACCGTCGAGCACCCGACGCACGACGGCCGCGTTGTGCCGGGCCTCGCCGCCCCGGAGGTCGGCGACCGTGACGGGTGCGAGCCCGAGGTCGGCCACGGCGTCGAGGGTCGACCGGACGACGTCTCCGCCACGCACCTCCCACACGTCGGCCGGACCGTTGGCCGCGAGCTCGTCGAGGCCGTCGGCCCCGCGGAAAACGAGCGCGTGCGTGCCCCGCGTCGCGAAAACCCCAGCCATGAGAGGCGCCATCCGCAGGTCGGCGCAGCCGACAGCGATCGCTCCGGGACGCGCTGGGTTCGTCAACGGACCGAGGAAGTTGAACGCGGTCGGGATGCCGAGCTCGCTGCGCACGGCCCCCGCGTGCCGCATCGCCGGGTGGAAAGTCTTGGCGAAGCAGAACGTGATGCCGGCCTCGACTCCGATGCGGGCGACCCGCTCGGGCGAGTGGTCGAGGTCGATGCCGAGGGCCTCGAGGACGTCGGCGGAGCCCGTCGTCGAGGACGCGGAGCGGTTGCCGTGCTTGACGACCGTGAGCCCTGTTCCGGCCGTGACGATCGCAGCCATCGACGAGATGTTCACAGTGTCGGCCATGTCGCCGCCCGTGCCGACGATGTCGACCGCGCGACCCACGTGGGCGGCGTAGGGCACGGCATGCTCGAGCATGACGTCGGCGAGGGCAGTGAGCTCCTCGACCGTCTCGCCCTTCGCACGCAGCGCGACGAGAAGACCGGCGAGCCGCGCCGGCGGCACCTGTCCGGCCATCACCTGGTCCATGGCCCAGACGACGTCCTCACGAGGAAGATCGTCACGGGCGACGAGCCGACGGAGGATCTGGGGCCACGTCGTGCTCATGAAGTCGTCCTCACCGTGCCTGTGCGGCACCCACCTGCTCGGCGATCGTCCGCTGCACCTCGAACGGGTCAAGAGGACGCGACACCGTCGCGTCCGCGAGGGACCACGACGCGAGCCACGCGTCCTGCGGGCGTCCGACGAGGACGAGGACCCGCGGGCAGAGGTAGATCTCGTTCTTGAGCTGACGGCACAGGCCCATCCCGCCGACCTTGTCAGCCTCGCCGTCGAGGATAACCAGGTCGAAGGACGCGATGTCCTTCCTGTCCAGAAGCGCGTCAGCCGTCGCGACCTCGAGCCACTCGATGTCCGGCGCACCGGCGCGGAGCCGAGGGCCGACGGCGGTGCGGACCTGGTCACGCACCGTGAGGTCGTCGCTGTGCAGGAGGATCCGCGGCGCACGGGTGGACGTGGAGGAGGTGGCCGGCTGGGTCGACATCGTCATCGCCTTCGCTTTGCTGGGCAGGGGCTGTGGTCGTGCTCCACGCATCTTGTCACGGCCCCCGCTGAGTGCTGAAACACGCCGGGTGCGCGGCATGACAAAAGTCATCGAGCCGTCATCAAAACCGTTGAAATCCCGGGGATTCCGCATGGTTGCGCGGCTCTCGAACCGGGTGCGCGCCCATTGTGCGGCACCCGTGAGGGCCCGGGGGAGGTCCAATGGTCCCAGACGGCCGCCTGTTCGGCCATAATGGCTCCCGTGACGACTGCAACCCCCCATGCCCCGAGCGCCCACGTCGGCGTCAACCGGCCGAACCCTGTCTCGGTCGGCACCATCGTGTGGCTCGCCAGCGAGCTCATGTTCTTCGCGGGTCTCTTCGCGATGTACTTCTCCCACCGCTCGGTCATGCCGACGCAGGAGTGGGAGGCGCACGCCTCGAACCTCGCGTTCCCGTTCGCCCTCGGCAACACGCTCATCCTCGTCGCCTCGTCGGTGACCTGCCAGATGGCAGTGTGGGCCGCCGAGCGGTTCCAGCCGCGCCGCTCGGGGTCGCTCCTGCAGGTGGGCCGCTGGGGCATGAACGAGTGGCTCGTGCTGACGTTCATCATGGGCTCGGTCTTCGTGGCCGGCCAGGTGTTCGAGTACGCAGAGCTCGTGCAGCACGGCGTGACGATCTCGTCGAGCCCCTACGGCTCCGTCTTCTTCATGACGACCGGCTTCCACGGCCTCCACGTCGTCGGCGGGCTCATCGCCTTCCTCTTCGTGCTCGCTCGGTCGCACGCCGCCAAGCGCTTCGGGCACCACGAGGCCACGACCGCCATCGTCACCTCCTACTACTGGCACTTCGTCGACGTCGTGTGGATCGCGCTCTTCTTCGTGATCTACGTCCTTCGCTGAGCCCGTACCCGCGCGGACGTCACACCGCGCACCTGACCTACCCACCCCCCACGTCGAGACGAGGACTCCCGTGAAGGCACTCGCCGCCCGCAGGCACCACCGGTTCGCGCCGGTCGTGCTCATGCTGCTGGCGCTGCTCGCCACCGGCGCGCTATACGCCGTGATGACCCCGACCACCGCCAACGCCGACACCACGGCGAGCGCGGAGGACATCGAGTCCGGCAAGCAGCTCTTCCAGGCCAACTGCGCCACCTGCCACGGCGTCGACGCCGGCGGCCGCGACGGCGTGCCGTCGCTCATCGGCGTCGGCGCTGCGTCAGTCAACTTCCAGGTGAGCACGGGCCGCATGCCCATGCAGGCCAGCGGCCCGCAGGCCCCGGTCAAGCCCGCCCAGTTCACGGACGAGCAGGTCGACCAGCTCGCGGCCTACGTCGCGTCCCTCGGAGCGGGCCCGTCGGTCCCCACCGCAGAGATGGTCGACCCTGCGCTCGGCAACGCCGCGAACGGCGCGGCGATCTTCCGCACCAACTGCGCGATGTGCCACAACGCCGTCGGCGCGGGCGGCGCGCTCTCCGAGGGCAAGTGGGCCCCGCCGCTGTGGGACACCACGCCCACGAACCTCTACCAGGCGATGCTCACCGGCCCGCAGTCGATGCCCGTCTTCAACGACGCGAACATCACGCCCGAGGAGAAGCGGGACGTCATCTCGTTCCTCGTCGAGCAGCGTCAGCCGTCCGTCGGCGGTCTGACCCTCGGCTCGCTCGGCCCCGTCTCCGAGGGCCTCTGGGTCTTCGTCATCGGCATGGGCGTCCTCATCGGTTTCGCCGTCTGGATCGGAGCGAAGTCCTCGTGAGCACGAACGACAACAACACCGAGCTCGAACGCACGGACGTCCCCGCGACGTTCGACGACCCGGGCCTCCACGAGCACCGGTATCGCATGGGCGACACCGACCCGGCCGCCAACAAGCGGTCCGAGCGTCAGGTCGTCATCCTCTTCACGATCTCCATCCTCGGTGGCATCGGCGCCCTCGTCGCCTACTTCGCTCTCCCGCTGACCTCGGACCCGGCATCGGTCAAGCAGTCGCACCTCCTGCTGGGTCTCGGTATCGGTCTGAGCCTCCTCGGCATCGGCACCGGTGCGGTCCACTGGGCCAAGACGCTCATGTCCGACCACGAGCTCACGGAGAAGCGCAAGCCCATCGCGTCGGACCAGGCGACGCGCGACGCGGCCGTCCAGGCTCTCCTCGACGGTGCGCGCGAGTCGGCGATCGCCCGCCGCGGTGTCCTCAAGGGTGCGGTCCTCTCGGCCCTCGCGATCTTCCCCCTGACGATCGCAGTGCCGCTCATCGGCTCGGTCGGTGGCGACTGGAACATCTCGAAGTTCCGGCACACCATCTGGCGCAAGGGTCGCCGCCTCGCGATCGACCCGAGCGGCCGCCCCATCAAGGCGTCCGACGTGACGATCGGCTCGGTCTTCCACGTCATCCCCGACGGTCTCCGCGACGAGGAGCACTGGATGGAGGAGAAGGCCAAGTCCGTCGTCCTCCTCGTGCGGCTCGACGAGCGTGACCTCAAGGGCGACCAGTCCCCCTCGGGCGAGACCTGGTCGTACGACGGCATCGTGGCGTACTCGAAGATCT
The DNA here is from genome assembly GCF_011300875.1 of Sanguibacter sp. HDW7. Lineage (NCBI taxonomy): Bacteria > Bacillati > Actinomycetota > Actinomycetes > Micrococcales > Sanguibacteraceae > Sanguibacter > Sanguibacter sp. HDW7. The sequence goes on from NZ_CP049862.1 coordinate 1,891,130, forward strand.
GCACGCACGTCGGCTGCCCCGTGGCGCTGTACGAGCAGCAGACGCACCACCTGCTGTGCCCCTGCCACCAGTCGACGTTCGACATCGCCGACGGCGCCAAGGTCGTCTTCGGCCCGGCGAACCGGCCCCTGCCGCAGCTGCCGATCACCGTCGACGCCGAGGGCTACCTCGTCGCGCAGGACGACTTCGCCGAGCCCATCGGCCCGAGCTTCTGGGAGCGTCTCAAGTGACCACGACCCAGCCCGAGACCGCGATCGGCGCGGCCGCCGACTACCTCGACCAGCGCACCGGCATCGGTTCGGTGGTCAAGGAGTTCGCCCGCAAGATCTTCCCCGACCACTGGTCGTTCCTCCTCGGCGAGATCGCCCTGTACTCGTTCGTCGTCCTGCTCATCTCGGGCGGGTTCCTCACGATGTTCTTCGTGCCGTCCATGGGCTTCACGACGTACCCGTCGGACTCGCTCCCCGTGTCGATGCAGGGCGTGGAGATGTCGGAGGCGTTCGCCTCGACGCTCCACATGTCCTTCGAGGTCCGCGGCGGTCTGCTCATGCGGCAGATCCACCACTGGGCCGCGCTGCTCTTCATGGCGTCGATCGTCACGCACATGATGCGCGTCTTCTTCACCGGGGCGTTCCGCAAGCCGCGTGAGCTCAACTGGCTCGTCGGCTTCACGCTCATGATCCTCGGCCTCCTCGCCGGGTTCTCCGGCTACTCGCTCCCCGACGACGTGCTCTCCGGCAACGGTCTGCGCATCGCCGACGGCGTCGCGAAGTCGATCCCGATCATCGGTGCGTTCGCCTCCTACATGCTCTTCGGGGGAGAGTTCCCGGGCGAGCACATCATCCCGCGCCTCTTCACGGTGCACATCCTGCTCGTGCCGGCGCTCATCCTCGCGTTCGTGGGCATCCACCTGCTCATGGTCGTGCTCCACAAGCACACGCAGTACCCGGGTGGCGGCCGCACGAGCAAGAACGTCGTGGGCTTCCCGGTATTCCCGGTGTACGCAGCCAAGGCCGGCGGCTTCTTCTTCATCGTGTTCGGCGTGCTCGCCGTCATGGGTGCGACGCTCGCGATCAACAACGTGTGGAACTACGGTCCCTACGACCCGTCCCCCGTCTCGGCCGGTGCCCAGCCTGACTGGTACATGCTGTTCCTCGAGGGCGGCCTGCGACTCATGCCCGGCTGGGAGTGGGTGATCGCTGGCTTCACGATCCCGATCAACATCCTCGTGCCCGGCGTCGTCATCCCTGGTCTGCTGTTCACGTTCCTCGCGGTCTACCCGTTCATCGAGGCCCGTGTCACGCAGGACAAGTCCGACCACCACATCCTCGACCGACCGCGGAACGTCCCGGTCCGCACGGGTCTCGGCGTCGCGTTCCTCACGGCGTTCATCATCCTCGTGCTCGCCGGCTCGAACGACCTCATCGCGACGCACTTCGAGATGTCGATCAACACGATCACGTGGATCTTCCGCGTCGGCATCTTCGTCGCCCCGGTGTTCGCCTTCATGGTGACGAAGCGCCTCTGCCTCGCGCTCCAGCGCAAGGACCGCGAGCTCGTGCTCCACGGCCACGAGGCTGCGCGTCTCGTGCGCTTCGAGTCCGGCGAGGTCATCGAGGTCCACAAGCCGCTCACGGACCAGGAGCGTTGGCTCCGCGTCAACTACACGGCGCACGCCCCGCTCGTCATCGAGCCCGGCGAGGACGCCCGTGGTGTCCGTCGCAAGGGATACGCCGCCGACAAGCGCTGGCAGGCGCTCTCCCGGTTCTTCTACGAGGACCGCATCCAGCCCGTCACGCCCGCGGAGATCGCGAACGCGCACGGGTCCCACCACGAGGTCGAGGGCTCCGAGGACGCGCCGCAGATCGGTCACTGATCGACGCGCAGCCTGGAATGCCAGAGACTGAACCTGTGTTCACCTAGCAGGACGTGAGCCCCGCGGCCGGAGACGGCCGCGGGGCTCACGTGCAAGGACGCCGCCGCACGAGACGGCAGCGTCGACACCCGAGGGCGCAAGTCGCCCACGACGATGGAGGCAGCACGGCATGGCCGAGTACACCCTTCCCGACCTCTCCTACGACTACGGCGCACTGGACCCGCACATCTCCGGCCGCATCATGGAGCTTCACCACTCGAAGCACCACGCCGCGTACGTCGCCGGCGCCAACGCCGCGCTCGACGCCCTCGCGGAGGCCCGCTCGACGGGCAACCTCGGCGCCGTCAACATGCTCGAGAAGAACCTCGCGTTCAACCTCGGTGGTCACGTCAACCACTCGGTCTTCTGGCAGAACCTCTCCCCCGAGGGCGGCGACCGTCCCGAGGGTGAGCTCGCCGCCGCGATCGACGAGTTCTTCGGCTCGTTCGACGCCTTCGTCGCTCACTTCACCGCGAACGCCCTCGGCATCCAGGGCTCCGGCTGGTCCATCCTCGCGTGGGACACCCTCGGCCAGAAGCTCATCATCGTCCAGCTCTACGACCAGCAGGGCAACCTGCCCATCGGCGTCGTGCCGCTGCTCATGCTCGACATGTGGGAGCACGCCTTCTACCTCGACTACGTCAACGTCAAGGCTGACTACGTCAAGGCGTTCTGGAACATCGTCAGCTGGTCGGACGTCGCCGCTCGCCTCGAGCGCGCCCGTTCGCAGGGTCAGGGCCTCATCGTCGCCCTCTGACACCCCGGACGTCCCGCAGGGCGGCCACCCACCGGGTGGTCGCCCTGCGGTGTACCTGCACCACTGTCGCGGGCCTCTCAGGTCCGCTGACCTGCGGCGCCGTATCACCGCCCGGGCCCCGGGCTACGATCATGAGAAGCGGGGCGCAAGGCCCCGCCGCGGACCAAGGAGTCGACATGAAGCCGCAGGAGCGCACCGCAGGGCGCGCATTCACGGACACGCTCGCTCACGTTCTCGGACCGCCGCAGGTCGGCGACTACGCAGCCCCGATCCGCCCGGTCAACGCCGAGGAACGGGCGCGCGAGAAGGAGCTGAGGAGCCGCTTCCGCCGGGTCGTAGCACCCGACGGCACGGTCCATCTCGTCGACACACGACCCGACGAGGGCTGAGCACACACACGACGAACGCCCGCACCAGCGCCAGACGGCGCAGGTGCGGGCGTTCGCACGTCCGGCCTCCCCCGAGACCCCCGGTCGCCCGGAAGCCCCGCCGTCGCCCGGAGGACCCTCCCTCGGCCGCGGTCGCTCCCCCACTGCCCCTCGGGGGTATCAGAAGGACCGGCCTGCCCCGCGGGTGATGCCGCAGGCCTGGCGAGACCTCACGAGGTCCGACCTGAGGCACAGTGGGCCCCACCGGCAGTCCTCTTGGGCCCGGTGATGCACCGCGGGTGCTCGCCTGAAGACGGACGAGGCCCCACAGCATCGAGCGTCGTGCTCCGGAGACAGCGAGGGCCGCACCCCGTGGGGTGCGGCCCTCGCTGTCTCCGCGGTGGCCGTGAGGCCGCCAGGGATCGATCAGTGCGCGTGGATGCCGCGCGAGTACTCCATGACCCAGCCGGTCACCGCGATGACGGAGAATCCGGCGCCGATGTAGAAGACCCACCAGCCGGCCGCGAGGCCGAGGAAGCAGATCGACGCGGCGATCGCGAGAACCAGCGGCCACCAGCTCCACGGGGCAAAGGTGCCGAGCTCGCCGGCACCCTCCGCGATCTCACCTTCCGGGTCGTCCTCGGGGCGTGCGTCGATGTGACGCGCGGTGAGCCAGAGATAGCCGGCGATCATGCCGACAAGCCCCGCGAGCAGGAACAGCGCAGCGGTGCCCACGGGCTCGAAGCTGCTCGTCAGGCCGTAGGCGAGCGCAACGATGAGGAAGAACGGCACGAGGGCCGCGAAGAGCCGGGTCTCGATCTTCACTTGTCGTCACCCTTCGGGTCGTCGGTGGCTCCGAGCGCGTTCGGCTGGGCCTGCGGTGCGGACACCTCGCCGTGGACGTAGTCCATCGCGGCGACCTCCGGGTGGTGGAGGTCGAAGGCCGGGCGCTCCGAGCGGATGCGCGGCACCGAGGTGAAGTTGTGGCGCGGAGGCGGGCAGGAGGTCGCCCACTCGAGCGAGCCGCCGAAGCCCCACGGGTCGTCGATCTCGACCTTGGGCGCTCGGCGCCAGGTGATGTAGACGTTCCAGAGGAACGGCAGCGTCGAGGCGGCCAGGAGGAACGAGCCGTAGGTCGAGACCTGGTTCATCCAGGTGAAGCCCTCCTCCGGCATGTAGTCCGGGTAGCGGCGCGGCATGCCCGCGACGCCGAGCCAGTGCTGGACGAGGAAGGTCGCGTGGAAGCCGACGAAGAGCATCCAGAAGTGGACCTTGCCGAGCTTCTCGTTGAGCATGCGGCCCGTGAACTTGGGCCACCAGAAGTAGAAGCCGGCGAACATCGCGAAGACCACGGTGCCGAAGACGACGTAGTGGAAGTGCGCGACGACGAAGTAGGAGTCCGACAGGTGGAAGTCGAGCACCGGCGTCGAGAGGATGACACCCGTGAGGCCACCGAAGAGGAACGTCACGAGGAAGCCGAGCGCCCAGAGCATGGGGGTGTCGAAGGTGAGCTTCCCTCGCCACATCGTGCCGATCCAGTTGAAGAACTTCACGCCTGTCGGGACGGCGATCGCCATCGTCATGAGCGAGAAGAACGGCAGGAGCACGGCGCCCGTGACATACATGTGGTGGGCCCACACGGTGACGGAGAGCGCGGCGATCGCGATGATCGCGTACACCATGCCCTTGTAGCCGAAGAGCGGCTTGCGGCTGAAGACCGGGATGATCTCGGTGATGATGCCGAAGAACGGCAGCGCGATGATGTAGACCTCGGGGTGGCCGAAGAACCAGAAGAGGTGCTGCCAGAGGATGGCGCCGCCGTTCTCCGGGTTGAAGATCTGCGCGCCGAGGCGGCGGTCGGCACCGAGCGCGAAGAGCGCGGCGGCGAGCGGCGGGAACGCCATGAGGATGAGGATCGACGTGACGAGCGTTCCCCACGTGAAGACGGGCATGCGGAACATCGTCATGCCGGGGACGCGCATCGTGATGATCGTCGTGATGAAGTTGACGGCACCGAGGATCGTGCCGAAACCACCCATGGCGAGGCCGAAGACCCAGAGGTCACCACCGAGCCCCGGGCTGAAGGTCGCGTTCGACAGCGGTGCATAGCCGAACCAGCCGAACGACGCGGCGCCCTGACGCGTGAAGAAGCCTGAGCACGCGATGAGGCCACCGAAGAGGTAGAGCCAGTACGCGAACATGTTGAGCCGCGGGAACGCGACGTCGGGGGCACCGATCTGCAGCGGCGTGATGACGTTCGCGAAGCCTGCGAAGAGCGGCGTCGCGAAGAGCAGCAGCATGATCGTGCCGTGCATCGTGAAGAGCTGGTTGTACTGCTCCTTGCTCTGCACGATCTGGATGCCGGGCTCGAAGAGCTCGGCACGGATCACGAGCGCCATCACTCCTGCGATGCAGAAGAAGATGAACGACGTGATGAGGTACATGTAGCCGATCGTCTTGTGGTCGGTGGAGGTGATCCACTTGACGATCGTGCGCCCCATGTTCTTGCGCGCGGGCGCGAGGCCCGGGACCGCGGTCTGGGTGGCGGCGGACATCACTTCTCACCTTCCGTGGACGAGAGGTTGGCGTCGTCCTGCTGGCGGACCAGGTCCATGCCGAGGGCGCCGGTCTGGCCCTTGGCGCGGAGGGCCTCCATCGCGGCGTCGTACTCGGCGCGCGGGACGATCGCGACGTTGAAGAGCATGCCCGAGTGGTGCTCGCCACAGAGCTCGGCGCACTTGCCGGCGTAGAAGCCGATGCGCTCGGGGGTGACGTGCATCTTGTTCGTGCGGTGCGGGATCATGTCGAGCTTGTCGAGGAACGCGGGCACCCAGAACGAGTGGATGACGTCGCGGGAGTCGAGGATGAGCTCGACCTTCTCGCCGACAGGCAGGTAGAGGGTCGGCAGGGACTCGTCGGTGCCCACCGCGCCGTCGAGGCTCGTCGTGCCGCCGAGCTTGGAGACGTCGCTCGCGTGGACGCCGGACTCGTAGACGTCGTCGTCAAGGTAGTTGAAGTCCCAGCTCCACTGCTTGCCGACGACCTGGATGGTCACGTCCGGGGTGTCGGAGGTGTCGCGGATCTCGGCCATGTCGCGCTGCGTGAAGTAGAACAGCACGCCGATCATGATGATCGGGATGGCCGTGTACATCATCTCGAGCGGGATGTGGTACCGCGTCTGGACGGGCAGCTGGTGGTCGTCCTTGCGCTTGCGGTAGGCGACCACGCACCAGAGCATGAGGCCCCACGTGATGAGGCCCACGACGAGAAGAGCGGCCCACGAGCCGACCCACATGTTGGTGATGCGGTCGGTGTGGTTCGTCACCGGCCCGTCGGAGTACCCGGGAAGGAAGCCGCGCTGGGCCTCCTCGGAGCATCCGGACAGCGCGAGCACGACGAGGACCGAGAGCGAGATCGCTCCGATCCTCGTGCGCCGGCTGCGGCTGGGGGGAGTCTGCGAGTGCAAGGGTGGGCCTTTCACGTCACGTCCTGGTGGCGGGCACGCCACTGGGACCTTGGTCCTCATCGGTCCGAGCCTATCGCTTCCCACCACCTCTTCTCCCCAGGTTGCGCACGCAGGTCACGTCACTTCCCGAGGTTGTGTCACCAAGAACCCCGCGGGCGCTCGGATAGCGTTCGGGTGTGACCCCGACCACCCCATCAGCCCCCGCCTCCCCCCGCGTCGTCCTCGACGCCGGGGGCGCCGCACCGCTTCTGCCGGAGACGCTCGAGGCGCTCTACGCCGCTCGCCTCGAGGCCTGGTCGGGTCCCCGACGGCTGCACTCCGAGGGGCGGCGCGCGAACCTCCTCCTCGGTGCGGCACGCGAGACCGTCGCGGCCGCCGTCGGGGCACGCACCGAGGAGGTGCGCTTCGCGCCGTCGCACACGGCGGCGCTCCACGCGGCCGTCGGGGCGATCGCTCCCGCGCGACGGCGTATCGGTCGGCGCATCGTCGCGAGCGCCGTCGAGCGTTCCGCCGTCCTCGCCGCGGCCGAGCACACGTCGCCCGACGAGGTGACCCTGGTCCCGGTCGACAGTCTGGGACGAGTCGACGCGGACGCCTTCGGGACGGCGGTCGCAGGCGAGGGCGTCGGGCTCGCGTGCCTCCAGCACGCCAACGCCGAGGTCGGCACGCTGCAGCCCGTCTCGGCGGTCCATGCCGCTGCGCGCACGGCAGGCGTGCCGCTGCTCGTCGACGCCGGCGCGTCGCTCGGCCACGTCGACGTCGGTCCGTCGTGGGACGTCCTCATCGCGGACCCTGCGGACTGGGGCGGCCCCGACGGCGTGGGCGTCCTCGTCGTCCGTGCCGGGGTCCGCGCCCGGGTCCTCACCCCTGAGGACCCGGACCCGTGGTTCCCCGGCGGCGCGAGCACGGCGGTCGCGTTCGCCGCCGCGGTCTCGCTCGCCGCGGCCCGCTCGCGGCAGGCGGCCGAGGACGCACGGCTGCGCGCGCTCGTCGCACGCATCCGGGAGCGCGTCCCGACGCTCGTGCCCGACGTCGACGTCGTGGGCGACCCGACGGACCGGCTCCCCCACGTCCTGACTTTCTCGTGCCTCTACGTCGACGGCGAGGCGATCCTCGGCGAGCTCGACGCGGCCGGCTTCGCGGTCGGCTCGGGTTCTGCGTGCACGTCCCTCACGCTCCGGCCGAGCCATGTGCTCGCCGCGATGGGCGCGCTCACGCAGGGCAACGTGCGAATCACGCTCCACCCGGGCGTCTCGGAGGACGACGTCGAGCGCTTCTGCGCCGTCCTGCCCGGCGCCGTCGCCCGCGTGCGCGCACGGCTCGGCGCCGACCTGCCCTGAGCGGGCCCCTCCCGAGCGCTTCCCCGCGACGCACGAGGCCCGGAACCCCATCGGGGTCCCGGGCCTCGGTCAGGCTGTCAGCGGATCAGCTGAAGGAGTCACCGCACGCGCACGAGCTGCCCGCGTTGGGGTTGTCGATCGTGAAGCCCTGCTTCTCGATCGTGTCGGCGAAGTCGATCGACGCGCCCTCGAGGTACGGGACGGACATCTTGTCGACGACGACCTCGACGCCGCCGAAGTCGCGCGTCGCGTCGCCGTCGAGCAGACGCTCGTCGAAGTAGAGCTGGTAGATGAGTCCGGAGCAGCCGCCCGGCTGCACCGCGACACGGAGGCGGAGGTCGTCGCGCCCCTCCTGCTCGAGGAGGCTGCGGACCTTGTCCGCGGCGACGTCGGTGAGGTCCACGCCGTGCGTGGTCTCGGTGGTCTGCGAAGTCTCGCTCATGTAGGTCTCCGGACGTGATGGCGGCAGGGACGGGTGTCCATCGGGTGCAACACCCTCGGTCCCCGCGATGTTCCCGGCCAGCGTACGCCGCCTCGCAGGCGGAGGCCGGAGACGTTCACCACACGCCCACGTCGGCAGGGATCAGAGCCGCCAGGTCCGGGCGACGCGCGCGACCCTGTCCGAGGCGTCGTCGAGCGTCGTGCCGTCGGGACCGACTACGTCGTCGGCGGAGCGCCAGCCGGTCTCGTGGACCGCCGCGACGCCGAGCGCGGACCACTCACGACGCCCGGACAGTGACGTCCCCGCGAGGACGACGACGGGGACCGCGGCGTCGAGCGCCGCCTCCGCGACGACGGGAAGCACGCCGTCGTGCGACTCGTCGCCGTCGAGCAGGGGGACGAGCACGACGACGAGGTCAGCTGCCGCCACGCGCCCCGCGACGCCCGCAAGGTCGGCGACGAGGGTCGCCGCCGGGACGAGCGGCACGCCGAGCGCGGCGAGAGCGAGCGCCGCTCCCCCGCCGGCCGCGCCGCCCCTGAGCGCCCCGAGCTCCCGGGCATGGTCGGCGACGGCGCGCGCGCTCGTCGTCGGTGCCGCCGCCCCGCCGAGCAGGTCGCGTCCGACGAGCGTGCCCGCACGTGCGGCGGCGATCGCATGGACGAGGTCGCCGAGGGAGCGCTCGAGCTCCTGCGACGACGCGGCATCGAGGACGTCGGGGGTGAGGCTGCCTGCCAGGCCGCCGAGGCCGAGGAGCGCGTCGGGCGCGAGGTGGGCGACGCGGACGTCGCGCCCCGCGAGGGCACGACGCAGCGCGCCGAGGTCGGGCAGGTCGGCGGAGGACACTCCGCGCAGCGCCGGGCCGCCCCGATCGAGCCGCGCCGCGTCCGGTACGGGAGTCCCGAGGCCCTCGGCGAGCCCGACCAGCAGCCCGGCACCGCCGTCGGCCCACGGGACCGTCGTCGCCGGCGCGCGGCCGAGAGCAAGGAGCACCGTGCGCGCCTCGGTCCCGAGCGCGGACGCGAGGAGCGTTCCGAGAGCCCGCGACGAGCCGCGTGACGCGGCCTCGGCAGGGTCGGTCCCGGGCGCGGCGAGGGACGCGTCCGAGAGGACGACGACGTCGGTCATGCCACCGAGCGCCTCGGCGGTGCCCGGACGCCCGTCGGCGAGCGGGACGACGTCGACGACCACGTCCTCGACGGTCCGGCGCCAGGCGTCCGCGACCCCTTCCGCCACCTGGGGGCCACGGGGGCCCCATCCACCTGAGCTCACGACGACGACACGCACCCACCCATGGTCGCACCCTCGCCCGGTCGGTCCCGCACGCCCGGACAACCCTGGGGCGGGGCGGCCGGATGTGGGACGATACCGGGCGTGACGACGAACGCGACCTTCTCCGAGCCCGCCCCCTCCGCGCTCCTGCTCCTCGGGCAGGGGACCGACCTCGCGTCCGAGCGCGGGGTCGAGTGCACGGGCGACCTCCCGCCCGCGAGCAGCCCCGACCTCGTGGAGCGCGCGCGTGCGGCGAAGGCCGCGCTCGGCGATCGCGTCTTCGTCCTCGGTCACCACTACCAGCGCGACGAGGTCATCGAGTTCGCCGACGTCACGGGAGACTCGTTCAAGCTGGCGCGGGAGGCCGCGGCGCGGCCCGAGGCCGAGTTCATCGTCTTCTGCGGCGTGCACTTCATGGCGGAGTCCGCGGACATCCTCACGACCGCCGACCAGCAGGTCGTCCTCCCGGACCTCGCTGCCGGCTGCTCGATGGCTGACATGGCGACGATCGACCAGGTCGAGGACGCCTGGGACGTGCTCGTCGAGGCTGGGGTCGCGGACCTCACCGTCCCGGTGACGTACATGAACTCGACCGCGGCGATCAAGGCGTTCACCGGGCGCCACGGCGGCACCGTCTGCACGTCGTCGAACGCGCACGTCGCGCTGCGATGGGCCTTCGACAAGGTCGGCGGCGTCGACGGCACGGGCAAGGTCCTCTTCATGCCGGACCAGCACCTGGGCCGCAACACCGCGCTCGGCGCGCTCGGCATGGCGCCTGAGGACTGCGTCGTGTTCGACCCCCGCAAGCCGGACGGCGGCCTCACGGCGCAGCAGCTCCGTGACGCGCGGATGATTCTGTGGCGCGGGCACTGCTCGGTGCACGGCCGCTTCTCCCCGCAGAACGTCGTCGACGTGCGCGCGGCGGTCCCGGACGTCACGGTCATGGTCCACCCCGAGTGTCGCAACGAGGTCGTCGCGCTCGCCGACAAGGTCGGCTCGACGGAGTTCATCATCAAGGCGCTCGACGCGGCCGAGCCCGGTTCGTCGTGGGCGATCGGCACGGAGCTCAACCTCGTGCGCCGGCTCGCGAAGGCCCACCCGGACAAGCAGGTGCACTACCTCGACTCGACCGTGTGCTTCTGCTCGACGATGAACCGCATCGACCTGCCGCACCTGGTGTGGTCGCTCGAGCAGCTCGTCGCGGGGACGGTGCCCAACCGCATCGTCGTCGACGCTGACGACGCCCACTGGGCGCGTGTCGCGCTCGACCAGATGCTCGCGCTGCCCGGGGTCTGACGGAACGCGCGCGCGTCACAGAACCCGATACCCGGCGTAGCGGGTACCTCCCGGGCGGGGTTACCCTGCTCGGGTGTTCCGAACGATTCAGCTCGCGCTCGCAACCTCTCGCCCACGTCGACCCGTGCCAGGGCTCGACCTCCTCGGCACGTCCGTCACACGCATGCGCGTCAACATCGGCGACCTCGACCTCTACCGCCACGTCAACAACGGCATCTACCTGCAGATGATGGACGTCGCGCGCATCAACTACATCGCCGACCTCGGTCTCATGCCCGAGCTCGGGCGGCGCGGCTGGTACCCGGTCGTCGCGAACTCGACGATGTACTACCGACGCTCCCTCACGCTCGGCCAACGGTTCGAGATCCGCACGCGCACCCTCGGCTGGGACGACCGCTGCGTCTTCCTCGAGCAGACCTTCCACCGCGGCGACGAGCAGATCGTCCGTGGCGTCGTCGCCGGGCGCTTCCTCTCGCGCGACCACAGCCGCGTCGCCGGCTCCGACGTCGCCGCGGCGGCCGGCCACACCGAGGCCTCCCCCGTGCTCCCGGCGGACGTCGCCGCGTGGGCCGACGCGTTCGACATCGTCCACCGGCCCCGCTGAACGCCAGCCTCGCCGAGCACCAGCATCGCGCCCAGGGACCTGTTGGTCCCGGGGCACCCCTGCCCGTCGACTAGGCTGGCACGGTGTTCAAGAAGAACCGTCCCGCCGCGGACGTGACCCCACAGTCCGTGCCCGAGGTCGCGCCGGAGCTCGACCACTCGACCGACGCGCGCCGTAAGTCGGGGCCCACCCCTCGGCGCAGCGACGTCGTGGCCAGCAACAAGGTGCCCCTCGTCACCGACGACCGCCGGGCCGCCGCGAAGGCGCAGCGCGCCGAGATGCGCAAGCAGCGCGACGTCGAGTACCAGGCGATGCTCTCGGGCGACGAGCGCCACCTGCCCTACCGCGACAAGGGGCCGGTCAAGCGTTTCGTGCGCGACTGGGTCGACGCGCGACGCAACCTCGGCGAGGTGTTCCTCTTCTTCGCGCTCGCGATGATGGTCATCCTCTTCGTCACGCCGCTCATCGCGTCGGACGCCATCACGATCATCCTCATGACCTTCCTCTACGGCGTGGTCCTCGTGACGATCGCCGACGGCTTCCTCCTGTGGCGCAAGCTCCGCAAGGCGCTCGTCGCGAAGTTCGGCGAGGACGTCGACCTCAAGGCCCAGCGCTGGTACGCCGTGACGCGTGCATACCAGATCCGTCGGGCACGCCTGCCCAAGCCGCAGGTCAAGCACGGCCAGTACCCGTCCTGACGGACGCACCAGCTCGACGACGCGAGCCCCCGACCCATCAGGTCGGGGGCTCGCGTCGTCGTGAGGGATCCGGTGGCTCAGAGCCTCTCGAGCGGCAGCTCGAGAGGCTCACCGACCGGGTGGTCGCCCCTGCGCAGACCCGCCCGCGCGACGCCGCCCCGGGCAAGACCGCGCCAGCGCGCACCGAGCCACACCTCGGCATCGAAACGGCGGGCGAACGCCGGCGGCTCCCCGAGCGTCCGCGCGGCGACGAGGTCGCGACCGTCAGCGTCCTCGAGGCGCCACGACCATGCCGCGGCACGGTCGGTGACGGACCCGGCGCCGACGACGGGCACCCCCGGCCCGGGGGCGGACGCCTCGGACGTCACGCCGAGGCCGCGACGAGCGCGCGGTTGACGCGCGACGCCCAGAACGGGCCCTCGTAGATGAAGGCCGTGTACGCCTGGACGAGGTTCGCCCCGGCCGCCAGGTAGCGACGGGCGTCCTGCGGGCTCGAGATCCCTCCGACGCCGATGATGGTCGGGCGCTCGCCAAGACGCTCGCGCAGGCGGGCGACGACCTCGATGCCGCGCTCGAGCTCGGGCGGGCCCGAGAGGCCGCCGGGGCCGAGGTCGTGCGCGATCGTCGTGTTGACCGCGACGACGCCGTCGAGCCCGAGCTCGAGGGCAAGGTCCGCGACCGCGTCGACGTCCTCGTCCGCGAGGTCCGGGGCGATCTTCACGAGCAGCGGCACCGTGCGCGCCGTCACCGCCGCGTCCGCGGCCTCGCGCACCGCGACGAGGATGGGGCGCAGCGAGTCGACCGACTGCAGGTCGCGCAGACCAGGAGTGTTGGGCGAGGAGACGTTGACGACGAGGTAGTCGGCGTAGGGCGCGAGGAGCCGCGCGCTCATGGCGTAGTCCCCCGCGGCCTCGTCGGCCGGCGTGACCTTCGTCTTGCCGATGTTGACGCCGACGACGGCACGGCGGCCGTTCCGCGTCGAGCGCAGGCGCGCCAGCTCCGTGGCGGCCGCCTGGGCGCCGAGGTTGTTGAAGCCCATGCGGTTGCGCAGGGCCCTCATGTCGGTGTGTCGCCACAGGCGCGGAGCCTCGTTGCCCGGCTGCGCGTGCGCGGTGATCGTGCCGACCTCGATGAACGAGAAGCCGAGCGCGGTGAGCCCCTCGACCGCCGTGCAGTTCTTGTCGAAGCCGCCCGCGAGCCCGAGGGGGCCCGCGAGCGTCCGGCCGAACGCACGCACCACGGGGCGTGCGCGGAACCGCGCGGCGAGCACGTCACGGACCCCCGGGGTCCGGCCGGCGAGCCGGATCGCCCCGTGCGCGAGGTGGTGGATCCGCTCGGGGTCCAACTTCCTGAAGACGTGGTCGAACAGCAGGTGATACACGCGGAGGGCTCCTCGGGTCGGGCGGTGGGCTCAGGCGGTCGCGGTCGGTGGTGCGGGCTTCGGCGCGTCGGTCCCGGTGCGCGGCCGCGTGCGTGCGAGCCACCACAGGCCGAGCACAGGCAGGACGAGGGGGACGTAGCCGTAGCCCTCGCCGAGGTGCGACCACACCGTCGCCTCGGGGAAGAGCTCGGGTCGGGCGAAGGACAGCAGACCGACGCTCACGACACCGACGAGCTCGATCGTCACGCTCGTCCAGGCGACCGCGCGCGAGCGAGGCGTCGCGCGCAGCAGCGCGACCGTCGCGACGACGTAGAGGACTGCGGCGAACCCGGAGAGCAGGTAGGCGACGGGTGCCTCGTCGAGCTTGGTGCCGATCTGGTAGCCGGCGCGCGCGGTCGAGGCGAGCGCGAAGATGCCGTAGAGCGCGATCATGAGCATGCCCATGCCAGAGCGCGTCGCGGGCCGGTCCGTCCGGGACTCGGGAGCGAGCTCTCTCATGCGCCGACCTCCCAGATCTGCCAGAGGCGCAGCTCGAGGAACGCGACGGTGACCGCAGCGACGAGCAGGACGACCGAGCTCCACCGGGTGCGCTCGGCGAACGCTACGAGCGCAGCACCCGGCAGGATGAGCAGGATGACGATGAGGTAGCCCCAGAGCATGATGGGCTCGCCCTGCCATCCGTGAAGGAGCAGGACGACGGCGACGACGAGCTGGACGACGAGCACGCCCTCGACGACGGCGGCTCCCCACAGCTGCTTGAGGATGACCGCACGGTCGCGCACGGCAAACCACGTGGCCCATGCGCCGAGGAGCGCGCACAGCACGAGCACGACGATCATGAGGGGCAGGAGCACGGCTCCGAGCGTACCGGTCCGTGCGGCGCGCGGGGTCGGACGTCCGGCCACGGCGCGCGCACGTAGAAGGGTCCTGTCCGGATGTCGGACGGTCGGGCTAGCATCAGGGGGTGGCTGACCTGACTCTCACCGGCAAGAATCCCTTCTCCCTCGCCGCCGACGCGCTCGTCGTCGCGACGGCGAACGTCGACGACGCGGTCGTCGTCCTCGGCGACGTCCCCGACGCTGTGCGCGCCGTCGCGGAGCACGCGCTGACGCTCGGCGTCTCGGGCTCCCTCGACGAGGTCGTGCGCGTCCCCGCCCCCGCAGGGGTCGAGGCCGCCGTGCTCGTCCTCGCGGGCGTCGGCTCCGGCACGCCCGACGCCGAGGCGCTTCGCCGGGCCGCCGGCGCCGCCGTCCGCACGCTCGGCGGCGGTCGCACGGTCCTCGCGCTCCCGGCCGACGACGCCGCGTCCGTCGCGGCGATCGCCGAGGGCGCGCTCCTCGGTGCGTACGCGTTCGACCGCTACCGCTCGGCCGACGAGGCCGCGCGCCCGACGGTCCTCGAGCTCGCGTCGCCCGCGGCCCGCACCCGCGCCGCCAAGGACGCCGTCGAGCGCGCCGAGATCGTCACGACCGCGATCAACGCGACCCGTGACCTCGTCAACGCAGCGCCCAACGACCTCTTCCCCGCGGCATTCGCGGACGCGGCCAAGGCCGCCGCGAAGGGCACGAGCGTCAAGGTCACCGTTCTCGAGGAGAAGGCCCTCCTCGCGGGCGGCTACGGCGGCATCATGGGCGTCGGCCAGGGCTCCACGCGTGGCCCGCGCCTCGTCAAGGTCGCCTACGTCCCGAGCCGCCCGGCCGCGCGCGTCGCGCTCGTCGGCAAGGGCATCACGTTCGACACGGGCGGCATCTCGATCAAGCCCGCCAAGGGCATGGAGGCCATGAAGTCCGACATGGCCGGCGCCGCCGCGGTCCTGTCGACCGTCGTCGCCGCTGCACGCCTCGGCGGCGACGTCGCCGTCACCGGCTACCTCTGCCTCGCCGAGAACATGCCGGGTGGCGGCGCGCAGCGTCCCGCCGACGTCATCACGATCCGCGGCGGCACGACCGTCGAGGTCCTCAACACGGACGCCGAGGGCCGCCTCGTCATGGCCGACGGTCTCGTGACCGCGGTCGAGGACGGCACCGACGTCGTCCTCGACATCGCGACGCTCACCGGTGCGCAGATCATCGCGCTCGGCGACCGCGTCTCCGGCGTCATGGGCACCGACGACGTCCGCGGCGAGGTCGTCACGGCGGCCGAGGTCGCGGGCGAGCAGTTCTGGCCCATGCCGCTGCCCGCCGAGCTGCGCCCGTCGCTCGACTCGAAGGTCGCCGACATCGCGAACATCGGCGGCCGCGCAGGTGGCATGCTCACGGCCGGCCTGTTCCTCCAGGAGTTCACCGACGGCACGCCGTGGGCGCACCTCGACATCGCGGGGCCCGCGTTCAACGAGGGCTCTGCATACGGCTACACGCCCGTCGGCGGCACCGGCGTCGGCGTCCGCACGCTCCTCGCGTTCGTCGAGGGTCGCTCCGCGAAGGCCTGAGCCTCCCCGACACGCAGCGAAGGCGTGCCCCCGCTCCGTGCGGGGGCACGCCTTCGTCGTACAGCGGCTTCGTCGTGCATCACCGCTCGTCGTACATCACGGCTCGTCGAACGGGTCCGGCGCCGTCCGCTTCGCGTCGACGGTCTCTGCCAGTGCGCCTTCGGACCCACGGCCTCGACGCACCGGGACTGCCCGAGCGACGGATCAGACCGCCGGCGGATCCTGCGTGAGACGCCGACCCTTCTGCTTGGTCCCCCAGTCGCGGTAGCGCTGCGGGTACCCGGTGAAACGCACGTTGTAGACCGGGACACCGAGCGAGCCTGCGACGTCGAAGGCCGTGCGCTCGTCCGGCGTCGCACGACGCGTCCACTCCCCCGTCGTCGCGACGAGCAGGACCGTCGCGGGCGTGTCGCGCGTCGGCGGCTCGACGTAGGCCTCAACCCCCGTGCGCGACGCGACGAACTCGGACAGGTGCGCGACCGCCGCACGCCCCTCCCTGCCGGGCCGGGGCGTTCCACCGTCGCGCGCACGACGTCGAAAGAGACTCATCCCACGATCGTACCGAGCGTCCCCCGCGCAGACGGTGGCGATGTCAGCGGCATCACAGCAGCCCACGGCGGAACCGGTTGGGTCGAGAGTCCTAGTGATGACAAGATGAAGTCGGCGTGATCGCCGACCGTTCGCATCTAAGGAGCTGCACGTGGCCGACACCAACGGCACTTTCGACATCGTCGTTCTCGGCGGAGGGAGCGGCGGCTACGCCACGGCCCTGCGCGGGGCCCAGCTGGGCCTCACCGTCGCGCTCGTCGAGGAGAACAAGCTGGGCGGCACGTGCCTCCACAACGGCTGCATCCCCACCAAGGCGCTCCTCCACGCCGCCGAGCTCGCCGACAACGCGCGTGAGGGCTCGAAGTTCGGCGTCAACACCGAGCTCAAGGGCATCGACATGGCAGGGGTGAACTCCTACAAGGAGGGCGTCATCTCGCGCCTCTACAAGGGCCTCCAGGGCCTCGTGAAGTCGCGCCAGGTGACCCTCATCGAGGGCCACGGCAAGCTCGTGGGTCCCGACGCGGTCGAGGTCGACGGCCAGGTCATCAAGGGCCGCAACATCGTCCTCGCGACCGGCTCCTACGCCCGTTCGCTGCCCGGCCTCGAGATCGGCGGGCGTGTCATGACGTCCGACCAGGCGCTCCACCTCGACTTCGTCCCCGGCTCGGCCATCGTGCTCGGCGGCGGCGTCATCGGTGTCGAGTTCGCCTCCGTCTGGAAGTCCTTCGGCGCCGACGTCACGGTCGTCGAGGGCCTGCCCCACCTCGTCCCCGCCGAGGACGAGGCGATCTCCAAGGCGCTCGAGCGCCAGTTCCGCAAGCGCGGCATCAACTTCTCCGTCGGCGACCGCTTCTCCGGCGTGACGCAGGACGACAACGGCGTGCACGTCACGCTCGAGTCCGGCAAGACCTTCGACGCCGAGATCCTTCTCGTCGCCGTCGGCCGCGGCCCGCGCACCGCGGACCTCGGCTACGAGGCCCAGGGCATCACGCTCGACCGCGGCTTCGTCATCGTCGACGAGCGCCTCCACACGGGCGTCGGCAACATCTACGCCGCGGGCGACATCGTCCCCGGCCTGCAGCTCGCGCACCGTGGCTTCGCACAGGGCATCTTCGTCGCCGAGCAGATCGCGGGCCTCAACCCCCAGCAGATCGACGAGTCCGGCATCCCGCGCGTCACCTACTGCGAGCCCGAGGTCGGCTCGGTCGGCGTGACCGAGGCGAAGGCCAAGGAGCTCTACGGCGACGACCAGGTCGAGTCGATCGAGTACAACCTCGGCGGTAACGGCAAGAGCCAGATCCTCGCGACGCAGGGCTTCATCAAGCTCGTCCGCCGCAAGGACGGTCCCGTCGTCGGCGTCCACATGATCGGCGCGCGCGTCGGCGAGCTCATCGGCGAGGGCCAGCTCATCGTCAACTGGGAGGCCTACCCGGAGGACGTCGCGAACCTCGTCCACGCCCACCCGACGCAGAACGAGGCCCTCGGCGAGGCGTTCCTCGCTCTCGCGGGCAAGCCGCTGCACGCCCACAACTGATCCCGGCCGGAATACTGAGGAGAGACAGAAAGATGTCTGAAGCCGTCAAGATGCCCGCGCTGGGCGAGTCCGTCACCGAGGGCACCGTCACCCGTTGGCTCAAGCAGGTCGGTGAGCGCGTCGAGATCGACGAGCCGCTGCTCGAGGTCTCGACCGACAAGGTCGACACCGAGATCCCCTCGCCCGTCGCGGGCGTGCTCGAGAAGATCCTCGTCGAGGAGGACGAGACGGTCGAGGTCGGCACCGACCTCGCGTTCGTCGGCGACGGCTCGGGCGCTGGCGAGGCCCCTGCGGCCGCCGCTCCGGCCGCCGAGGCCGCCCCCGCCCCCGTGGCCGCCCCGGCCCCGGTCGTCGAGGCCGCTCCCGCGCCCGCGCCCGTCGCCGAGGCTCCTGCTCCCGCTGCGGCCCCCGCCGGCGAAGGCGAGCAGGTCGTCATGCCCGCGCTCGGCGAGTCCGTCACCGAGGGCACCGTCACCCGCTGGCTCAAGCAGGTCGGCGACGCCGTCGAGATCGACGAGCCGCTGCTCGAGGTCTCGACCGACAAGGTCGACACCGAGATCCCGTCGCCCGTCGCGGGCACGCTCCAGCAGATCCTCGTCCAGGAGGACGAGACGGTCGAGGTCGGAACGGCGCTCGCCGTCGTCGGCTCGGGCGTCGCGCCTGCCGCTGCTCCCGCGCCCGCCGCCGCTCCCGCCCCGGCCGCTGCGCCGGCCCCGGTCGCGGCTCCCGCACCCGTCGCCGCCCCGGCACCGGTGGCCACTCCGGCCCCCGTCGCAGCTCCCGCCGCTCCGGCAGCGCCGGCCGCTCCGGTCGGTCAGCACGTCGCCCCCGCGGCTCCCGCCGCCCCGGCGCCGTCGGCCGCAGCGCAGCAGGCCTCGGGCTACCTCACCCCGCTCGTCCGCAAGCTCGCGGCCGAGAAGGGTGTCGACGTCGCGTCGCTCACGGGCACGGGCGTCGGTGGCCGCATCCGCAAGGAGGACGTCCTCGAGGCGGCCGCCAAGGCTGCAGCAGCCCAGGCAGCGCCGGCCCCGGCCGCCGCTCCCGCGGCTGCCCCGGCCAAGGCGTCGACCAAGCTCGAGGTCTCGCCGCTGCGCGGCACGACCGAGAAGGCGAGCCGTCTGCGCAAGATCATCGCGACGCGCATGGTCGAGGCCCTGCAGACGCAGGCCCAGCTGACGACGGTCGTCGAGGTCGACGTCACGAAGGTCGCGCGCCTGCGCGCCAAGGCGAAGGACGGCTTCAAGGCTCGCGAGGGTGCCAACCTCACGTTCCTGCCGTTCTTCACGCTCGCTGCGGTCGAGGCTCTCAAGGCCTTCCCGAAGGTCAACGGCGTGCTCGCGGACGACGTCATCACGTACCACGGCCAGGAGAACGTCGGCATCGCCGTCGACACCGAGCGCGGTCTGCTCGTCCCCGTCATCCACGACGCGGGCGACCTCAACCTCGCGGGCCTCTCTCGGAAGATCGCCGACCTCGCCACGCGCACGCGTGACAACAAGGTGACCCCGGACGAGCTCGGCGGCGCGACGTTCACGATCACGAACACCGGCTCGGGCGGCGCGCTCATCGACACGCCGATCGTTCCCGGCGGCACGTCGGCGATCCTCGGCACCGGCACGATCGTCAAGCGTCCCGCGGTCATCCAGGACGAGGACGGTCAGGACGTCATCGCGATCCGTCAGATCTGCTACCTCTCCCTGTCGTACGACCACCGTCTGGTCGACGGCGCGGACGCGTCGCGCTACCTCACGGCGATCAAGCGCCGCATCGAGGAGGGCGCGTTCGAGGCCGAGGTCGGTCTCTGACACCTGCGTGACCCGGAGCCCGTCGTGCCGCACCTGCGGCGCGGCGGGCTCCGTGCTTGTCCGGACCTCGCGTCCTCAGGGGGTGGGCACCAGGTCTGTCACCTCGACCGAGACAACCTTCCACGCGCCGTCAGCGTGGGTCAGACGCAAGGTGTGGTGCAGCTCGCTGCCGCCCGGGACGAGCGCGTAGGTCACGGCGACGGACGCAGCCGTCGCGTCCTGCGCGAGGACCTCGACGGAGCTCACCTCGGCACGTACCCGGGGCGGTGTCTCCTCGCCGCGCAGCACGCGCGAGACGAGTGAGAGATCTGCGTCGCGCACGGGACCCGGCCCGACGATCGTCGCGAGACGCGCCTCGACCGAGGCAGTCGTCGACGCGAGGTCCTCCGCAGGGACGGGCGCGAGCCCGGCGAGGACGTCGACCCGTCCGACGGTCGCGCGCCGGGCGGCCTCGGCAGGGCCGTCCTGACCTGGCGTCGGCGATGCGGAGGTGCCTGCTCCGGACGTCGTGGGCACGGAGGCGGCGGATGCCGGCTGTTGCGGACCGAGGCGGCCGCCCTTGAGGTGCAGGAGCGCCGCGGTGCCCGCCACGACGACGAGCACGATCCCCGCCGTGACGGCGGCGCGCGGAGGCCGTCGCACCGTGCGCGAGCGTGGGAGCGGGCGCGAAGCGGCACGTCCGGGCAGGGAGCTCGCACGCCGGAGGTCGGAGTTCGCCGGGGTGGGTGCGGCCAGGGAGGTGCGGGTGCCGACCGGGCCGACGCCGGGGCGCGCCGAGACCCGCGCCGAACCCCGCGCCGTCCTGCGCGCCTGGGGCGGCGGGGCGACGGCGAACGCCTCGCCGTCCCGGACGATGGCACGCCAGTCGGCGGTCGTCGCGGTGAGCACAGGCGAACCGGACGCCTCGGGCCCTGCCTGCACGTCGGGGTTCCGATCAACGGTCGGTCGGTCGACCAGAGTTTCCTCGGACCTCGCCTGCACGTCGGGGTAGCCCTCGGGGTCCGCGTCGATCGCGGCCCTCAGAGCGAGCGCCCGCATCGCGAGGTCGCCGGGAGCGGGTGCCGACGTACCCGTCGCGGCGGCGAGCAGGTCGCGGACCGCACGAGGCGCACCCGCGCCCGTTCGCTCGAGGTGCCGGACGAGCCGCTGCGCGACCCCACGCGTGAGGTCGTGGGGCTCGTCGCCGTACGGCTCGTCGTCGTAGGGCACGGCGGACGCTCCCGCGTCCCCGGCGGCAGCGGGACGCGTCCTGGCGACCTCGAGGGCCCAGGGCCACGGGTGGAGCTGCAGGGGCGAGTCGGCTCCGGGGTCACGCGCAGCGTCCGCGACGAGCGCGTCGACGGCAGCGGCAGGGACGGAGACGCCGCACGCGCGCAGCGCGACGGCGCCGCGGCAGGCGGCGACGAGGACGTCGAGCATGCGCGCTCCCGGCAGCCCGGCGCCGGCGTCCGAGACCTGCGGCCCGCCAGTGCGGCGCGCGCTCGCCGCGAGCCAGACCAGCACGAGCGTGCGCGGCGCCGGTGCCGCGCGATCGCCGACGGGCATCGCCCCGACGAGAGGGACGACGTTCTCGTGCTCGAGCCCGAGGAGCGCAGTCGTCCGGGTGCGCAGCAGCTCCCAGCGGGAGGCCGCACCGACGGTCAACACAGTGACCTCGTGCTCAGCCCCGTCGGCACTCACCGCGGTCCACGGGAGGGCACCGTCCGTAGTCCCGACCGCGTTCAGCCCGAGCCTCGTGAGCCCCTCGCGCACGTCTGCCGCCCGCTCGTCGGACTCACGGCCGCACGTCTCCTCGTCGTCCATCCCTGCATCCAAGCGCGTCGGCGGCGCGCACGGGCGTCGTCCACAGGCTGCGGCGCCCACGGTGCCGCCGCGGGCTGGACGACCCGGCACGACGCACGTCACGGGGCTACCGTGACGTCATGGATGTCGTCGATCTCGGTCTCGGGACGCAGCTGCGCGACTTCGAGGAGACGTGGGAGCTCCAGCGTCGCCTCCACGCCGACGTCCTCGAGGGACGGCGTCCCGACACGCTCCTGCTGCTCGAGCACGCCGACGTCTACACGGCTGGGCGTCGCACGCGGCGCAGCGACCTGCCGACCGACGGCACGCGCGTCGTCGACATCGACCGCGGTGGCCGCATCACGTGGCACGGCCCCGGACAGCTCGTCGTCTACCCAATCCTCCGGCTCGCCGAGCCCGTCGACGTCGTCGCGTACGTGCGCGCGCTCGAGTCGGCGATCATCGCGCTGTGCGCGGACCACGGCCTCACGACGGTCCGCGTCGACGGGCGCAGCGGTGTGTGGGTGCCAGGGACCCCCGAGGCAAAGGTCGCGGCGATCGGCTGCCGCGTCGCCAAGGGGGTGACGATGCACGGGCTCGCGCTCAACGTCGACCCCGACCTCACCGCGTTCGACCGCATCGTCCCGTGCGGGATCGACGACGCGGACGTGACGTCACTCACGCGCTCGACGAGCACGCCGCTCGCGCCGGCGACCGTCGCCGACGGCCTCGTCGAGCACCTCGTGAGGGAACTCGCGTCGTTGCGCGCCTCCGGACCCACCACGGTGACCCGGCGGGACCTCGAGCACATCGCTGTCTGACCTGCAGCGGCGGTCCGGCACCCGGATCCCTCGGGTGAGGAGCACCCGGCCGACGTACTGTGGGACCTCCGTCCTTCACACCCCAGGAGAGCACGTGACGATCGCACCCGAGGGCCGCCGCATGCTGCGGGTCGAGGCACGCAACGCAGCCGTCCCGATCGAGAAGAAGCCGGGCTGGATCAAGACGCGCGCGACGATGGGGCCCGAGTACACCGAGCTCAAGGACCTCGTCCGCTCGGGCGGCCTCCACACGGTGTGCGAGGAGGCGGGCTGCCCCAACATCTACGAGTGCTGGGAGGACCGCGAAGCCACGTTCCTCATCGGCGGCTCCGAGTGCACGCGCCGCTGCGACTTCTGCCAGATCGACACGGGCAAGCCCGCGGCGCTCGACCGCGACGAGCCGCGCCGCGTCGCCGAGTCGGTCCGCCAGATGGGTCTCAAGTACTCGACGATCACCGGCGTCGCCCGCGACGACCTGCCCGACGGCGGTGCCTGGCTCTACGCCGAGACGGTCCGCCAGATCCACGCGCTCAACCCCGGCACGGGCGTCGAGCTGCTCATCCCCGACTTCAACGCGGTCCCCGAGCTCCTCGCCGAGGTCTTCTCCTCGCGCCCCGAGGTCCTCGCGCACAACCTCGAGACCGTGCCGCGCATCTTCAAGCAGATCCGCCCCGGCTTCCGCTACGACCGTTCGCTCTCCGTGCTCACGCAGGCGCGCGACGCGGGCTTCGTCACGAAGTCGAACCTCATCCTCGGCATGGGCGAGACGACGGAAGAGGCCGAGGAGGCGATCGTCGCGCTCCACGAGGCCGGCACCGACCTCCTGACGATCACGCAGTACCTGCGCCCGAGCCCGCGGCACCACCCCGTCGACCGTTGGGTCAAGCCCGAAGAGTTCGTCCACCTCTCCGACGTCGCCGAGGCGACCGGCTTCCTCGGCGTCATGTCGGGCCCGCTCGTGCGCTCCTCGTACCGCGCCGGTCGACTGTGGGGTCAGGCCATGACGCGTCGGGGCCTCGAGATCCCCGCAGAGCTCGCACACCTCGCCGAGCCGACGACGTCGCGCCAGGAGGCCACCCACCTGCTCGCCCAGCTCCCGACGTCCTGACCGAGCCACCCGAGAACGGCACTAGACTGACGACCATGGCCCGCAAGAAGGACGACGCCGCTGCGCCCGCGCAGGCGGCCACGAAGAAGACCAAGGTGAAGAAGCGCCGGTGGTACCACCAGGTGTGGGACGCCTACAAGATGACGGTCGCGCAGGATCCGGCGGTTCGCTGGTGGATCCTCGGGACGTTCGTCGGCATCCTTGCCGTCGCCGTCATCCTCGGCATCGTCCTCAAGGGCCTCTGGTTCTGGGTGATCCTCGGTCTGCCGACCGCGGTCCTCGGCGCCATGTTCGTGCTCGCTCGGCGCGCCGAGCGTGCCGCGTACGCCCGCATCGAGGGACAGCCCGGCGCCTCGCTCGCGGCGCTCGGAACGATCCGTCGCGGCTGGACCTTCGACCAGGAGCCGGTCTTCATCGACCCCCGCACGCGTGACGCCGTCTTCCGCGGCGTCGGCCGCCCGGGCGTCGTCCTCTTCGTCGAGGCGCCTGCCGCCCGCGCCCCGCGCGTCGGCGAGGCCGAGCGCAAGCGCACCGCGCGCGTCCTGCCCAACGTGCCCGTCACCGTCGTCCAGGTCGGCCGCGAGGCCGGTCAGGTCCCGCTGCCCAAGCTCGTCCGTCACGTCACGAAGCTCAAGCCGTCGATCAACAAGCACGAGATCTCCGTCGTCCTCAAGCGCCTGCAGTCGCTCGGCACGGCACGCCTGCCGATCCCCAAGGGCGTCGACCCCATGCGCATGCGCGTCGACCGCAAGGGCATGCGCGGTCGCTGAGCCGCCCCGCTTCACGCGAAGGAGGCGCCCACCCCGGACGGGGTGGGCGCCTCCTGTCGTTTCCGGTGGCTCTCGGCGGCTCAGCGCCGGACGAGCACCGTGCCCGCGCCGCGGTCGTGAAGGCCCCGCCCGTCGCCGTCCCACACGACCGCGGGGATGACGAGGCACAGCAGCACCGCACGCACGGCCGCACGCAGGGGCCCGACGAACGTCGCGCCGTCGACGCGTCGGACCCCGATGCCGAGGACCCTGTGCCCGAGCGTGAAGCCCAGGAACGCGACGAGCAGCACGTTCTCGACGAGGAACACGAGGAGCGTGGCCGCCGCGTCGCCGTCGAACAGCAGGGCGGACACGCCCATGCACGCGAACCAGTCGACGAACAGCGCAGGGATGCGCCGCCCGAGCGTCGCGAGCGACCCCGGGCCCTCGGGCGGGAGCCCGAGCCTCTCCCCTGCCGCGCCGTCGCCCGCGGGGGCGCCCTCCAACCACGAACCGATGTCGTCTCTCGAAACCACGGCTCCACCCTACGTGGGCCTGGGCGGGCCGCCGTTCACACAGATCTCACACGGGGGCCGCGTGCGTAACACGGCCGAAACACGAGGGTCACGGTCGAGAAATCGCGGTCTCCTAGCGTGGGGCATGCCCGAACGAGGGCGCCCCACTCTCCCCAAGGAGCTACGGATGTTCACCACCGCCGAGGAGGCCATCGCCTTCACGCGCAACGAGGGCGTCGAGTTCGTCGACGTGCGCTTCTGCGACCTGCCCGGAGTGATGCAGCACTTCAACATTCCGATCGCGCAGTTCGAGGAGTCCGCCTTCACGGACGGCATGATGTTCGACGGGTCCTCGATCCGCGGCTTCCAGGCCATCCACGAGTCGGACATGAAGCTCATCCCCGACGTCACGACGGCGTACATCGACCCGTTCCGCAAGCGCAAGACGCTCATCGTGAACTTCTCGATCGTCGACCCGTTCACGGACGAGGCGTACTCGCGCGACCCCCGCAACGTCGCGTTCAAGGCCGAGGCGTACCTGCGCTCGACGGGCATCGCCGACACCGCGTTCTTCGCCCCCGAGGCCGAGTTCTACGTGTTCGACGACGTGCGCTTCGCGACGACGCAGCACTCCGCGTTCTACTCCCTCGACTCCAAGGAGGCCGCGTGGAACACCGGCCGCGAGGAGGAGGGTGGCAACCTCGGCTACAAGACGCGCTACAAGGGCGGCTACTTCCCCGTCTCCCCCAACGACCAGATGGCCGACCTGCGTGATGACATGTGCGCGGTGCTCTCCGAGGTCGGCCTCGAGGTCGAGCGTGCCCACCACGAGGTCGGCACGGCCGGTCAGCAGGAGATCAACTACAAGTTCTCGACGCTCACCGCAGCGGCCGACGACCTCATGAAGTTCAAGTACGTCATCAAGAACGTCGCGTGGGAGGCCGGCAAGTCCGTGACCTTCATGCCGAAGCCGCTCTTCGGTGACAACGGCTCGGGCATGCACTCCCACCAGTCGCTGTGGAAGGACGGCAAGCCGCTCTTCTACGACGAGGCCGGCTACGGCGGCCTGTCCGACATGGCGCGCTGGTACATCGGCGGTCTCCTCAAGCACGCTCCCGCGCTGCTCGCCTTCACGAACCCGTCGGTGAACTCCTACCGCCGCCTCGTGCCCGGCTACGAGGCCCCGGTCAACCTCGTGTACTCGGCCCGCAACCGTTCCGCGTGCATCCGCATCCCCGTGACGGGCTCCAACCCGAAGGCGAAGCGCGTCGAGTTCCGCGTGCCGGACCCGTCGGCCAACCCGTACCTCGCGTTCGCGGCCCAGCTGCTCGCGGGCATCGACGGCATCAAGAACCGCATCGAGCCGCCGGAGCCGATCGACAAGGACCTCTACGAGCTCCCGCCCGAGGAGCACGCGCTCATCGAGCAGGTCCCCGGGTCGCTCAACGAGGCGCTCAAGGCGCTCGAGGCCGACCACGACTTCCTCACGGTCGGCGGTGTCTTCACGCCCGACCTCATCGAGACGTGGATCGACTACAAGCGCACCCACGAGATCGACCCGGTCCAGCTCCGCCCGACTCCCCACGAGTTCGAGCTCTACTACGACTGCTGACACCCGGTAGCCGCTCCCGACGGGGCCCTCGCGCAGGATCTGCGCGCGGGCCCCGTCGTCGTTGCGGTAGGTTCGCTCTGCCCGCCCCGCGTCCTGTTGGAGGACCCCGTGACCGTTCCCGACGTCAGCCCGCGCTACCTCGACGAGGTCGACCCCGCCGCGCGTCCGCCGCGCTGGCTGCCCAAGGCCTTCGTCATGGCGGTCGTCGCGACGATCGTGGGCGTGCTCGCGTGGCGCGCGATGGGCATGCTCACGGCCCTCTTCACGAACCTCGTCATCGCGCTCTTCATCTCGCTCATGCTCGAGCCGATGATCGCGTGGCTCGTCCGCCACCGCTGGAAGCGCGGGGCCGCGACAGGCGTCGTCATGGGCGGCGCGTTCCTCGCGATCGTCGCGATGATCGCGATGTTCGGCACGATGTTCGTCACGCAGGTCATCGAGCTCGGCAAGTCCGTCCCCGAGACCTACGAGAACATCCGGACGTGGGCGTCGGAGAGCTTCGGCGCCGAGCTTCCCGAGAAGGAGAAGCTGCTCGGGCAGGCGATCGACGGCTGGGGCGACGACATCGCGTCGTCGGCGCTCGGCATCGGCAGCTCGCTGCTCGGCTTCATCTTCGCCGTCATGACGATCGGCCTCGTCGTCTACTACCTGTGCGCGGCCGGCCCGAAGTTCCGGGTCGCGATCTGCTCGTGGCTCGCGCCGAAGAACCAGGTGACGGTCCTCCACCTGTGGGAGGTCACGCAGGTCAAGGTGTCCGGGTTCATCAACTCGCGCCTCGTGCTCGCGTTCCTCTCGACGGCGTTCACGCTCGTCTTCCTCATCGTCCTCGACATCCCCTACTCGCTGCCGCTCGCGCTGTTCACGGGGATCGTCTCGCAGTTCGTCCCGACGATCGGCACGTACATCGGCGGCGCGCTGCCGATCCTCCTGGCGCTCGCGCAGAGCCCCATGAAGGCGCTCGCCGTCCTCGTCTTCATCGTCGTCTACCAGCAGATCGAGAACTACATCTTCTCGCCGAAGATCTCGCAGAAGGCCCTCGAGATGAACCCGGCCGTCGCGTTCGTCGTCGTCCTCGCGTTCGGCGCAGTCTTCGGGGCGCTCGGCGCGTTCCTCGCACTGCCCGTCGCGGCGACGATCCAGGCGGTCGCCTCGACGTACCTGCGCCGGCACGAGCTCGTCGACTCCGCGCTCCTGCGTGAGCACGAGCCGGCCGACGGCTGGAAGGGCACGGCCGATCCGGACGACACGGGCGTCGTGCGGATCCCCGCGGTCGAGGAGCCCGACGACGGCGCACCGGCCGACGCTGCGCCCGAGGACGGCCGCGCCTGACGGCTCTCGTCACCACGACGGCGACTCGGGCGCCCTAGCAAGCTCAGGCGCCGTAGAACACCCTGTCGACGACCGCGCGGCAGCGCCGCGCGGTTCTCAGGTACGTCTCGTCGAGGTCGTTCGCGTCGTGCCCGAGCAGCCGCGCGACGCCCTCGAGATCCCGCCGTGCCGACGGCAGAGCGTCGACGGCCGACCCGTCGGCGCGACCCGACCACAGGACGTTCGCGTTGCGCACGGACGACGCGAGGAGCCA
This sequence comes from Sanguibacter sp. HDW7, assembly GCF_011300875.1. Classification (NCBI taxonomy): domain Bacteria; kingdom Bacillati; phylum Actinomycetota; class Actinomycetes; order Micrococcales; family Sanguibacteraceae; genus Sanguibacter; species Sanguibacter sp. HDW7. The sequence continues at coordinate 1,919,151 of NZ_CP049862.1, forward strand.
CGCCTCCCGCAGGACGTCGGCATCGGCCCCCTCGAGGATCCCCTCGGCGGCAAGCACGTCGAGCGCGCCGAGCGTCGACGTCGTGCGGAGCGCGGGCACTCGGCCCGCGTGCTCGAGCTGAAGCAGCTGGACGGTCCACTCGACGTCGGCGAGCCCGCCGCGCCCGAGCTTGACGTTGCGTGCCGGATCGGTGCCGCGCGGCATGCGCTCGGCCTCGACGCGCGCCTTCGTCCGGCGCACCTCACGGGCCTTGTCCGTCGGCAGGTCCGACGGGTAGCGGACGGGGTCGACGATCGCCGCGACCTCGTCCCAGAGATCCTCTGGCCCCGCGACCCGTCGGGCGCGCAGGAGCGCCTGCGCCTCCCACACGAGCGACCACCGCGCGTGGTACTCGGCGAACGACGCGACCGACCGCACGAGCGGCCCGTTGCGGCCCTCGGGCCGCAGGTCGGCATCGACCTCGAGCGACGGCTCGGAGCCGACCTCACCCAGCAGCGTGCGCAGGCGTGAGGCGACAGCCGTCGCGTACGTGTGGGCGTCGCTCTCCGCCGCACCCTCGCGGGCCCGGTGGACGAACTGCACATCCGCGTCGGAGCCGTAGCCCGACTCGCGTCCTCCGAGCCGGCCCATGCCGATGACGAGGACGTCGGCGAGCGGCGCGTCGAGGCGCTTCTCCGTCCGGACGACGTGGTGCGCGATGCGCAACGCCGAGGCAAGGACGACGTCCGTCACGCCCGAGACCGCGTCAGCGGCGCCGAGGACGTCGACGAGGCCGAGCGCCTCGGCCGCCGCCGTCCGCGCAAGCTCCCGGCGCCGCAGGGCACGGACCGACTGGGTCGCGAACGCGACCTCGTCGGCGCGCGTGAGCACCGAGTCGATCTCGCTGCTGAGCCTCTCCGCGCCCGGCGGCTCGAGCTCGGCATCGTCGCCGAGCCACGACACCGACTCGGGCGAGCGCGCGAGCGCGTCGGCGAGGTAGCGCGAACCCGCGAGCAGCCGGGCGAGGCGGTGCGCGGCCGTCCCCGAGTCGCGCAGCAGCTTGAGGTACCAGTGGCTCGAGCCGAGCTCCTCGGACAGCACGCGGAACGCGAGCAGCCCCGCGTCAGGGTCTGCTCCCTCCGCGAACCAGCCGAGCATGACGGGCAGCAGCTGACGCTGGATCGCCGAGCGCCGCGAGACACCCTCTGTGAGCGCCGCGATGTGCCGCGCCGCGCCCGCAGGGTCGCGGTAGCCGATCGCCGAGAGCCGAGCCCGGGCGTCCTCGGGTCGCAGCGAGACCTCGGACGCCGAGAGCCGCGCGACCGCGGGAAGCAGCGGCCGGTAGTACAGACGCTCGTGCATCGCGCGGACCGTCTGCCGCGTGAGCCGCCACGCCGCGAGGAGCCCCTCGGCGCCCTCAGTGCGCAGCCCGACCGACCGCGCGAGGCGACGCAGGTCCGGCTCGGCCGTCGGCAGCAGGTGCGTACGGAACAGGCGGTGGAGCTGGAGACGGTGCTCGAGCACGCGCAGGAAGCGGTAGCAGCGCGCCATCTCGTCGCGGTCGTCACGCCCGACGTAGCCCGCGGCGGTGAGCGCGTCGAGCGCCGTGAGAGTCGTCGCGACCCGGATCGACGCGTCGGCCCTGCCGTGGACGAGCTGGAGGAGCTGCACCGTGAACTCGACGTCGCGCAGACCACCCTTGCCGAGCTTGACCTGACGGTCGGCCTCCGCCGCCGGCACGTGGTCCTCGACACGACGGCGCATCGCCTGCGCGTCCGCGACGAAGTTCTCCCGCGTCACCGCCTGCCAGACGAACGGAGAGACGGCCTCGAGGTAGGCCGCGCCGAGCTCCACGTCGCCCGCGACGGGCCGCGCCTTGAGCAGCGCCTGGAACTCCCACGTCTTGGCCCAGCGCTCGTAGTACGCGCGGTGCGACGCGACCGTGCGGACGAGCGGGCCGTCCTTTCCCTCGGGCCGCAATGCCGCGTCGACGGTCCACAGCGGCGGCTCACCGGCCGGCTGCGCGCACACGCGCGCGAGCGCCGCCGCGAGACGTGCACCGTCCTGGAGGGCCACAGTCTCGTCGACGCCCTCGACGGGCTCGGCGACGTGGACGACGTCGACGTCGGAGACGTAGTTGAGCTCGCGCGCGCCGCACTTGCCCATCGCGACGACCGCGAGACGCGTCCCGGCGCCGTGGCCCGCGAGGCCGGCACGAGCGATCGCGAGGGCAGCCTCGAGCGCGGCGGCAGCGAGGTACGAGAGCGCCGCGGCGACGGCCGGCAGGACGTCCTCGGGCGCGGCCGAGGCAAGGTCCCACGCGGCGATGTGCGCGAGCCGGCGCCGGTACGCGCGCCGCATGGCGTCGGTCGCATCGGCGAGGTCGGCCGGCGCGGCCGCGTCCTGCACCTCGTCGGACGACGCGTCGAGCACGATGCCGCACGCGACGGGCACCGCGGCCGACGGGTCCGCGCCCGCTGCCCGCAGCAGCTCGGCCCGCACGGACGACGGCGCGACACCGAACGGGCTCTCGTCGGAGAGCACGTCCGCGAGCACGTCCGGGTGCCGGACGAGCTCGTCACCGAGCGCGACAGAGGCCCCGAGCACCGCGAGCAGACGCGTGCGGGCGTCGTCGGCGGCGGCGAGAGCGCTCCGCAGCACGTCCTCCTCCGGGCGGCCCGCGACGGCCTCCGCGAGGCGCACGAGCGCGAGCAGAGCGGCATCCGGGTCCGCGACGGGCGCGAGCGCGACGAGGAGCGCGTCCTGGTCGACGAGCACGCGCGCGAGCGCGGCGTCGGCGAGAAAGGTCTCGGCGCGCGCAACCTCGAGGAAGCCTGCACGGCGCAGCCGGGTGCTCGTCGACTCGCGGCGTCCGCCCCCGACGACGGGACCCGGGACGCTCATCGGCCGACCGCCCCGGTCACAGGACGGGCAGGAAGCGCTCGAGCTCGTAGGGCGTCACCTGCGAGCGGTACGACTCCCACTCCTGACGCTTGTTGCGCAGCACGAAGTCGAAGACGTGCTCGCCGAGGGTCTCGGCGACGAGCTCGGAGCGCTCCATGAGCCGGACGGCCTCGTCGAGCGACTGCGGAAGCGGCTCGATGCCCGCCGCCCGACGCTCGGCGTCCGTGAGCAGCCACACGTCCTCGGCAGACCCCTCGGGCAGCTCGTAGCCCTCCTCGATGCCCTTGAGCCCCGCCGCGAGCAGCACCGCGAACGCGAGGTACGGGTTCGCCGCCGAGTCGAGCGCGCGGTACTCGATGCGCGAGGAGTTGCCCTTGCCCGGCTTGTACATCGGCACGCGCACGAGCGACGAACGGTTGTTGTGGCCCCAGCAGATGTAGCTCGGCGCCTCGGCGCCGCCCCACAGCCGCTTGTAGGAGTTGACGTACTGGTTGGTGATCGCCGTGATCTCCGCGGCGTGCGTGAGCAGGCCCGCGATGAACGCGCGACCCGTCCGGCTCAGCTCGTGCTGCGCGCCCGGCTCGTGGAACGCGTTGCGGTCGCCCTCGAAGAGCGACAGGTGCGTGTGCATGCCCGAGCCCGGGTGCTCCGCCATCGGCTTCGGCATGAAGGACGCGTACACGCCCTGCTCGAGCGCGACCTCCTTGATGACCGTCCGGAACGTCATGAGGTTGTCCGCGGTCGTCAGCGCGTCCGCGTAGCGCAGGTCGATCTCGTTCTGGCCCGGCCCGGCCTCGTGGTGCGAGAACTCGACCGAGATGCCCATGGTCTCGAGCATCTGGATCGCCGCACGACGGAAGTCGTGCGCGTTGCCGCGCGCGACGTGGTCGAAGTAGCCCGCCTGGTCGACGGGCACGAGCGGCTGACCCGGCTGGAGCGGCGCCTTGAAGAGGTAGAACTCGACCTCGGGGTGCGTGTAGAACGTGAAGCCCTTCGCGGCCGCACGGTCCATCGCACGCTTGAGCACGTGGCGGGAGTCCGCGAGCGAGTGCGTGCCGTCCGGGTTGAGCAGGTCGCAGAACATGCGCGCGGTCCCGTTGCGGTCGCCGCGCCACGGAAGCGTCTGGAAGGTCGACGGATCGGGGCGCGCGACCATGTCGGCCTCGTACACGCGCGTGAGGCCCTCGATCGCGGAGCCGTCGAACCCGATACCCTCGGCGAACGCCCCCTCGAGCTCGGCCGGCGCGATCGCGACGGACTTGAGCATGCCCAGGACGTCGGTGAACCAGAGGCGGATGAAACGGATGTCGCGCTCCTCGACGGTGCGAAGCACGAACTCCTGCTGCTTGTCCATGAGCACATCCTGCCTGAGAAGTGTTACGAGCACGTTGCGCGACCGCACCCGATCTGCGCGGACGGCCGCGCGCACGTCCTAGGCTGGAGGCATGCCAGACCTGCGCCTCGCGCTCGCTCAGGCCGACACGTGCGTCGGCGACCTCGTGGGCAACGCCCGCCTCGTCCTCGACGCGGTCGCCGCGGCGGCGGCCGGCGGGGCGCGCCTCGTGGCGCTTCCCGAGATGACGCTCGCGGGCTACCCCGTCGAGGACCTCGCGCTGCGCGCAGCGTTCCGCGACGACGCCATGGCCGCGGTCGACGCCCTCGCACGCGACCTCGCTGACGCAGGGCACGGGGACGTCACCGTCGTCGTCGGGACGATCGGCACGACGAACACGCCCGACGGTCCCCGACCGACGAACCGCGCCGTGGCGCTGCGCGAGGGCCGCGTCGTGGCGACGTACGACAAGCGGCACCTGCCGACGTACGGGGTGTTCGACGAAGCCAGGATCTTCGAGCCCGGCACGACGACGACGGTGCTCGACGTCGACGGCCACCGCGTCGGGCTCCTCGTCTGCGAGGACCTGTGGCGCGCCGACGGGCCGGTCGCCGAGCTCGCGGACGCGGACCTCGACCTGCTGCTCGTGCTCAACGGCTCGCCGTACGAGGAGGGCAAGGACCCCGAGCGCCTCGGGCATGCACGGCGCGCGGCGGCGACCGTCGGCGCGCCCGTCGCGTACGTCAACCAGGTCGGCGGCCAGGACGACCTCGTGCTCGAGGGCGGCAGCTTCGTCCTCGACGTCTCGGGCCAGGTCGTCGCGCGCTCGCCGCAGTTCGAACCGGACCTGCTCGTTCACGACGTCCCTCGACGCGGCGGCACGCTCGCGCGCGGGCGCGTCGCTCCCCCGCTCCACCCCGACGAAGAGGTCTACCGCGCGTGCGTCGCCGGGCTCGCCGGCTACGTCCGCAAGAACGGCTTCCGCTCGGTCGTCCTCGGGCTGTCGGGCGGCATCGACTCGGCGCTCGTCGCCGTCATGGCCGCCGACGCGATCGGCGGCGAGAACGTCGTCGGCATCTCCATGCCGTCGTCGTACTCCTCGCAGCACTCCAAGGACGACGCCGCCGACCTCGCGCGTCGCATCGGCGCCGACTACCGCGTGCAGCCCATCGGAGGGACCGTCGACGCGTTCGAGCGGGACCTGCCGCTCGACGGCGTCGCCGCCGAGAACCTCCAGGCACGCGTCCGCGGCATGATCCTCATGTCGCTCTCGAACGCCGAGGGCCACCTCACGCTCGCGACCGGCAACAAGTCCGAGCTCGCCGTCGGCTACTCGACCGTCTACGGCGACGCCGTCGGCGGATACGCCCCCCTCAAGGACGTGCTGAAGTCCCGCGTGTGGGCCCTCGCCCGCTGGCGCGACGACCACGCGCTCGACCACGGCAAGATCCCGCCGATCCCCGAGTCGTCCATCACGAAGCCGCCGTCGGCCGAGCTCCGCCCCGGGCAGGTCGACCAGGACTCCCTGCCGCCCTACGACCGGCTCGACTCCGTCCTCGAGGACTACGTCGGCCGCAACCTCGGCCACGACGCCCTCCTCGCGGCGGGCCACGACCCTGCGACGATCGAGCTCGTCCTGCGGCTCGTCGACCGCGCCGAGTGGAAACGACGCCAGTACCCGCCGGGCCCCAAGGTCACCGCGGTCGCGTTCGGACGCGACCGCCGCCTGCCCGTCACGAGCCGCCGCCGGGAGGCGTCGGCACCGATCCCCACGACGACCTCGAAGGAGCAGCCATGAGCCAGCCCACCACCTCCGACGCAGGCGCAGCGCCCAAGCGTGTCCGCGTCCACCACCTGCGGGAGGCGAAGAAGGCAGGGCGACGCCTCACGATGCTCACCGCCTACGACCTGCCGACCGCACGGATCTTCGACGCGGCAGGCGTCGACATGCTGCTCGTCGGCGACTCCATGGGCGACAACGTGCTCGGCCACGAGAACACGTTGCCCGTGACGCTCGACGAGATGATCCCCGCCGCACGCGCCGTCGCGCGCGGCGCACGGCGCGCGTTCGTCGTCGCGGACCTTCCCTTCGGCACGTACGAGGCCTCCCCCGCGCAGGCGCACGCGAGCGCCGTCCGCATGATGAAGGAGGCAGGCGTCCACGCCGTGAAGATCGAGGGCGGGCACCGCATCGCGGCGCAGGTCGAGCTGCTCACGCAGTCCGGCATCCCCGTCGTCGGCCATCTCGGGTTCACGCCGCAGTCCGAGAACCTCCTCGGCGGCAAGCGCATCCAGGGCCGGGGCGACGCCGCCGACCGGCTCAAGGCCGACGCGCTCGCCCTCCAGGACGCGGGTGCCGTCGCGGTCGTCCTCGAGATGGTCCCCGCACCCGTCGCACGCGACGTCACCGAGTTCCTCCACATCCCGACGATCGGCATCGGCGCCGGGCCCGACTGCGACGGGCAGGTGCTCGTCTGGCTCGACATGGCGGGCATGGGCGACTGGTCGCCCCGCTTCGCCAAGCAGTTCGGGCAGGTCGGCGCGGCGCTCAGCGCCGCCGCGCGCGACTACGTCGCCGAGGTGACGGGCGGGACGTACCCCGGCCCTGAGCACTCCTACGAGAGCTGAGACCACGCACGGGGCCCCGGCACCCTCCTCGGAGGGTGCCGGGGCCCCGTCCGTCCGTCAGAAGACCCGGAACTCGCTCGACCGCAGCCAGAAGCCGTGCCCCGTCGCGTCGTTGCGGCACGCGACGCCCGCGGTCGACACCGCGCAGGAGAAGCCGTCGACCCGGGTGGACTCGCCGTAGCGCAGAACCGTGCCGGAACCGAGAGCCGACCAGCCCTCGAGGCAGCCCGGCTCTCCGACGCCCGCACCGACCGAGATGAGCCCGCCCCAGCGGCCCGCACACGCACCAGCGGGGTCCGTGCCGAAGTCGGCGTCCGCGATCTCGCACCGGGCGCCGCCCCCGCCGAGCCCGCACGCGATGTTGCCCGAGGGCAGCATGAACTGGCCCACCGAACGCGTCGCCGAGGCCCCGACGAGCAGGTCCTCCGGGACGCCGACCGCCAGCTTGTCGCGCGCGTCCGTCGCGTCGACGCTCGAGCGCGCCCCGCCGTTCGCGACGTACGCCGCGAGGGGACCCGTGACGTCATCCGGCAGGCCCAGCGCCGCGACGACCGCCGCCGCGTGCACCGAGCCGCAGCTCTCCGCGAACTTCTCGACCGGCCTGCCCATCGCGCCGTCGAGCACGCCGCGGCTGATCCACGTCCCCGGGTCGCCGAGTCCGGTGATCGCGGCCGCGACCGCCGTAGCGTCCGCCGTGACGTCCTCGCACGTGCTCGAGCCGAACACGCCCGTGACGGCCGCCGCAGCGAGCTCGAGCGCCGTCCCGGAAGCTCCCGTCGTCGCCTCGTCTGGCGCGGGGCGCCCAGCGCCTTCGTCGCGCGACACCGGCGTCACCGCAGGCGTCACGGGCGCTCCGCTCGCAGCCGCACCCGGGCCCGCAGCGCGGCTCTCACCGCCGAGCAGCATCGCTCCGGCCGCGATCGCGCACACGAGGACGACGAGCGCCGTCGCCGCCGCGACGATGACGACGAGCGGGCTTGCGCCGCGCAGGTCCCGCACCTCACTCATCGTCGTCGCCCCACGCCTCGCGCTCGGCCTCGTCGGCGGCGTCCCACGCCTCCGCGCGGGCCCGGGCGCCCTCGAGCGCCGCGGCCGCGGCCGCGCGCGTCGGATAGGGACCCATGAGGTGCTGGGCCGCGTGCTGGCGACCCTGCTCGACCTCACCCGTCGTGAGGTTGTAGAAGAACGCGACGTCGTCGTCGGGCACGTGCACGATCATGACCTCTTCGTCAGTGGCGCGCAGCGCCGTTGATCAGCGCCGGCGGTCGCCGGGCCGTGCCCCCTTGCGGGGCACAGGCTACTCCCTCGAAGCCCCTGCGTGTGCGCGACGTCACCGCGCGGGGCCGCGGGGCCGCACGGGCGTCGACCCACGTAGAATCGGCTGCATGACGACTTCCCGACGCTCCCGCAGCCCGCTCGAACCCGGGGCCGTCAGCCCTCGTCGGGCAGTCCCCGCGTCGATCGAGCGCCCCGAGTACGTCGGCCGGCCCGCGCCGCGCCCCTTCACGGGCTCCGAGATCAAGACTCCCGAGACGATCGAGCGCATCCGCGTCGCTGCGCGCCTCGCAGCCCAGGCCCTCGAGATCGCGGGCGCGGCCGTCGCGCCCGGCGTGACGACCGACGAGATCGACCGCATCGGTCACGAGTTCCTCTGCGACAACGGCGCCTACCCGTCGACTCTCGGCTACCGCGGCTACCCCAAGTCGCTGTGCACGTCCGTCAACGAGGTCATCTGCCACGGCATCCCCGACTCGACCGTGCTCGTCGAGGGCTACATCGTCAACATCGACGTCACCGCGTTCATCGGCGGCGTCCACGGCGACAACAACGCCACCTTCGCCGTCGGCGAGATCTCCGAGGACGACGCGCTGCTCGTCGAGCGCACGCGCGAGGCCATGATGCGCGGCATCAAGGCCGTCCGGCCGGGCCGCGAGGTCAACGTCATCGGACGCGTCATCGAGAAGTACGCCGCCCGCTTCGGCTACGGCGTCGTGCGGGACTTCACCGGCCACGGCGTCGGCGAGTCCTTCCACTCGGGACTCATCATCCCGCACTACGACTCGGCGCCCGCGTACGCGGACGTCATCGAGCCCGGCATGGTCTTCACGATCGAGCCGATGCTCACCCTCGGCACCCATGAATGGGTGCAGTGGGAGGACGGCTGGACCGTCCTCACGAAGGACGGCTCGCGCACGGCCCAGTTCGAGCACACCGTCCTCGTCACCGAGACCGGGACGGAGATCCTCACGCTGCCATGAGCCACCTCGACACCACCCCCAGAATCGCCTTCGGCATCGACATCGGCGGCTCGGGCATCAAGGGTGCCCCCGTCGACCTCGCGACCGGCGAGTTCACGGCCGACCGCCTGCGCATCCCCACGCCGGGCGTCTCGACGCCCGCCGCGGTCGCCGCCGTCGTGCGCGAGCTCGTCGACAGCTTCGACCTGCCCGCAGGTACACCCGTCGGCGTCGCCTTCCCAGGCCCCATCCACCACGGCCGCATCTCGTTCATCGCGAACCTCGACGAGTCGTGGACCGGTGTCCACCTCGCCGACGTGCTCTCCGACGCCCTCGGACGTCCCGTCCACGCGGCGAACGACGCGGACGCGGCCGGCTACGGCGAGGCCCTCTTCGGCGCGGCGCGCGACGCCCGGGGCACGATCATCGTCACGACGCTCGGCACCGGGATCGGCTCCGCGATCATCGTCGACGGCACGCTCGTGCCCAACACGGAGCTCGGCCACCTCGAGATCGACGGCTTCGACGCCGAGTCGCGTGCCGCCGAGTCCGCGCGCGAGCGCGAGGACCTCTCCTACCCGCAGTGGGCCGAGCGCCTCCAGCGCTACTACGAGACGCTCGAGATGCTCTTCTCCCCCGACCTGCTCGTCGTCGGCGGCGGCATCTCCAAGCACCACGAGCGGTTCCTGCCGCTCCTCGACCTCAAGGCGCCCATCGTCCCCGCACAGCTGCGCAACCGCGCCGGGATCGTCGGCGCGGCAGCGCTCGCCGGAGGCTCGCAGATCTAGCCACGCCTAGCTCGACGCACGTCTGAGGGCGGCCACCCGATCCGAGTGGCCGCCCTCAGACGTGCGACGGGCCGCGTCGATCGACGAGCGGCGTCAGCCGATGGTTGTGGACAGCTGCCGGAGGTCGTCAGCCGACAAGCGTCGTGAGCTCGGCCGCGCCGCGGCCCGGGGCCGCGAGCTCGAAGCGGTCGTCGAGGCCGATCATCGTAAGGACATCGACGACGACCTCCGACGGCTCGACGAGCCGCACCGCGAATCCCTCGTCAGCGCCGATCGCATGGATCTGCACGAGGAAGGCGACGCCCGACGAGTCGATGAACGTGACGTCGGCAGTCTCGATGTCGACCGGGAGGGCCGCGGTGACGACCGCTGCGAGCGCTGCGCTCGCCTCGTCGCGTCGTGCCCCGTCGATCTCCCCGTGCAGCACGACCCGCGAACGGTCGTCGTCGACGTGGACCTCGATGGTGCCGTGGTGCTCAACGTTGAACCCCGTGGATGTCATGGCCACCTCCTGCTCCGCCCTTGACACTGCCACACGATCACGACTCGAGCAAGAACGCGCCTTGACCGTTACATGACCCTCACGTGTCGGCGGGGCGATCCAGCACGGAGCGGCGGCGACGTGCGCACTCGCGACCGTCGCACGGTGGAAGACCGCCACCCGGCGAGCGACCCGTCGGGCACCGAGGATCGCACAGGCGACCGTGGCGAGCGTGGCGTGGCGGGAATGCCGTCGAGTGAACAGACGACGCTCGGGGGGTGATGCAGACGAGCCGGCCTGTACGCCGGGTTCTGTTCCTGCCGAGGTCGCCCTCGTGCAGGTGACGGCCATCCATCTAGGCCGTGCGTTGCCGCACGGCTCGAGCGACCTACCCGGATGCTCGGGCGAGCAGCCCTCGAACACATCCTGTCTGGTCTTGCTCCGGGTGGGGTTTACCTAGCCGCGCCGGTCACCCGGCACGCTGGTGGTCTCTTACACCACCGTTTCACCCTTACCCGTCCGAGGACGGGCGGTCTGTTCTCTGTGGCACTGTCCCGCGGGTCACCCCGGGTGGGCGTTACCCACCACCCTGCTCTATGGAGCCCGGACGTTCCTCGGGACGCCCGAAGGCGTCACGCGGCCGCCCGGCCGGCTCGTCTGCACCGCCTAGCCTACCGCGTCACCGGCGACACGGATCACGCCGGGTGCAGCACGTCCGCCGCACGGCGTCCGGCTAGGGTGGACGCCGTGATCGTCCTGCTGCCGCCCTCGGAGGGCAAGACCGCCCCGGCGGCCGGCTCCCCCGTCGACCTCGACTCCCTCACGCTCCCGGACCTCGCGCCCGAGCGTCGCAAGGTCCTCGAGGCGCTCGCGGCGGTCTCGGCCCTGCCCGACGCGCTCGACGTCCTCGGCGTCGGCGCGAGCCTCGCCGCGGAGGTCGGACGGAACACCGAGCTCGAGCTCGCGGCCGCCGCGCAGGCCGCGCACGTCTACTCGGGCGTCCTCTACGCGGCCGCGGACCTCGGCGGCGCGCTCGACGACGCCCGCGCTGCGGCCCGACTCGGCACGGTCCTCACGGTGTCGGCGCTCTGGGGCGTCGTCGCGCCCACCGACGTCATCCCCGCCTACAGGCTCTCGATGGGCACCGACCTGCCGGGCGTCGGCCCGCTCGCACGCTTCTGGCGCGAGCCGCTGCGCGTCCTCGACGAACGTGCCGCGGGCGACGTCGTCGTCGACTGCCGCTCCGCGTCCTACGCCGCCGCGTACAGGCCGCGCGGGGCCGAGCACGTCGCCGTCAAGGTGCTCCGCGAGCTCGACGGGCGTCGCTCCGTCGTCTCGCACAACGCCAAGCACACGCGCGGGCTGCTCACGGGGCACCTGCTGCGCCGTGCGGGCGAGCCCCCGACGACGGCCGCCGAGCTGCTCGACGCGGCGACCGAGATGGTCGGCGGCGAGCTGCGCGAGGCGACGCTCGTCCCCGGACGTGCGGGCGCGTCGACGCTCGAGCTCGTCGTCTGACGGCGACGCGAGGACGCCCGGCCTCAGGCCGGGACGACCCCGCTCGCGACGAGCTCCCCGACGCCGTCGGCCCACCGCCGTACGACGACGACGCCACCCGGCGGGATCCGGACGCGGCTGATCGACGACGCGGGCAGGGCGAGCGCCGACGCGACGACCGACCGCACGACGATCGTGTGCGCGACGAGCGCCACGGCACGTCCCTCGCGACCTGGCACGAGCCGCGCGAGAAGCGCGTCGACGCGTGCCGCGACGTCCGCAGGCGACTCCCCCTCGGGAGCCGCAAGCGTCCCCGTCGCGTGCCACTCCCGCACGGAGCCGGGCGCGAGCGCCTCGATCTGCTCGCCCGTGAGCCCGTCCCACGCTCCGAGGTCGGCCTCGCGCAGGTCCGGCTCGATCTGCACGTGCAGCCCGAGCCGACGCCCGAGCGCAGCTGCGGTCTCCTGCGTCCGGACCGTCGGCGAGGCAAGGATCTCGCTCACGCGGGGCAGGTCGCCCCAGCGGTCGCCGCCGACGCGCGCGACGAGGTCCGCGGCGCGGGCCGCGTCGATGCGACCGCCCGACGACAGCCCGGGTCCGGGCTGCGTGCCACCGGTCCAGAGCCCCGCCTCGGTCGCCTCGGTGCGCCCGTGGCGCACGACGACGAACGTCGCGGGCTCACCGCGCGACGCACCGCGCTGCATGCCGCCCGACGCCGCGTGCTGCGACGGAGCGGGCTCCGACGGGCTCACGGTCAGAACGCGTCCTCGCCGCGCACGAGGAGGCGGCCCGTGTCCTCGCAGTAGACGAGCTCGTCGGGGCCGAGAGCCTTGATGCGTGAGAGCTCGACGGGGCTCACGGGCATGCCCGACGCCTCCGAGCGGCCGTGCCGCAGCGCGGCGACCGCGATGCCGCCGAGGCGCGCGCGCAGCTTCTCGTAGTTTGCGACGAGGCCCGCGTCGAGCCCGTCGACAGCACCTGCGCGCTGCCCGGCGACGTCGCGCGACTGGCCGTCGAGCTCGGCGTACGCGGCGTCGCGCTCGGCGACGACCTCCTCCTGCGCGGCGACGAGCGCAGCGTGGGCCTGCTCGACCCCGGTCAGCGCGGTCTCGTGAGCCTCGAGGCGCTCCATGACGTCGATCTCGATCTCCTCGAGCACCTCCTGGCGCTTCGCGAGGGACTCGTTCTCGCTGAGGAGCGCGGTCGCGTCCTTCGCGGAGACCGCACCCGAGTCGAGGCGCTTCTGGTTGCGCTCGGCGCGCTCGCGCACCTGCGTGACGTCGTCCTCCGCCTTCGTCAGCTCGCGGCGCAGGTCCGCGACCGCTGTGCGCGACGCGACGAGCGACGCGTGGAGGTCGCCGAGCTGACCGTCGAGCTCCGCGAGGCGCGCGAGCGTCGGGTGGTGGGACCGCTTGTGCGCGATCTGGTCGAGACGCGTGTCGAGCGCCTGGACGTCGAGCAGCCGGGCCTGGTCCGCGGCGGGAGCGGTCGCCATGAGGTTCTCCTCGGGTCGGAGGGGTGGCGCGGGCCGGGAGGCCTGCGCCGCTGCGTGCTGGGGTCCACGCTATCGGCTCCGGCACGCACCACGGACCGCCACCCACCGCCACGCCAACTGCGCGGATTGACGGCTTCCCACCATCGGATGGTGGGAAGCCGTCGATCCGCGCGGGAGGGGGCGGGTGTCAGGGGAAGCCTGGTGAGGCGACGCGGGCCGTCCACGGGTCCGTGCGCTGCTCGCTCACGCGCACCTCGACGTCGTGGCCGCGCGCGGCGAGCTCGGCCGTGAGCCGCGCCGCGACGACGCGCAACCACGGCGACTCGCTCGCCCAGTGCGCCGTGTCGAGGACGAACGGGCGCCCGTCGCCCAGGCGCGCGCGCTCGCGCTGCTCGGAGACCGGGTGGTGCTTGAGGTCCGAGGAGACGTAGACGTCGGCCCCCGCCGCAGCCGCCTCCGCGAAGCGCGTGTCGTCCGAGCCGGGCAGCACCGCGATGGTCCGCACGAGAGCGTCGAGGTCTCCCGCGACGCGCACGCCCTGCGGCGTGGGCGGCAGGACGGCCGCCGCGTGGGCGGCAAGGTCGCGCAACGTGAGCGGGGCGGGCAGCTCCCCCATGCGGCCGGCGCCCGTGGCGCCCTCGGCGTCCGGCACGACGGGCCGCACGTCGCGCAGCCCGAGCAGCTCAGCGAGGGCCTCCGCGACGCCCGACTCCGCGACGTCCGCGTTGGTGTGCGACGCGAGCAGCGCGCAGCCGCCCCGCACGAGCCGGTGGACGATCGCGCCCTTGGGGTCGTCGGCCGTCACGGCGTGCACGCCACGCAGCAGCAGCGGGTGGTGCGTGAGCACGAGGTCCGCGTCCCACGCGAGCGCCTCGTCGACGACGGCCGCGACCGGGTCGAGCGCGACGAGGATCCGTCGCACCGGCTCCGCGGGATCGCCCGCGACGAGCCCGACGGCGTCCCAGCCCTCCGCCGTCGCCGGCGGGTACCAGGTGTGGACGAGGTCGACGACCTCGCCGAGCGTCGGCTGCGTCATCGTCAGTCCTTCCCCGCAGGGGCGCCCGTGCGCCCGCGGAAGTCGTCCATCGACCCGTAGACCTTGAAGATCTTGTCCGCGACGACGTCCCACGCGGCGAGCGGCAGCATCCCGCGGACCGTCTTGCCGAGGCCGACAGTCCACGGTGTGAGCCGCTGCGGGCGTCCCGCGAGCATCGCGCGCCACGCCCGGTCGACAGCGACCTCGGGCGTCATGAGAGGCGTGAGCAGCGGCCCCCTGGCGCCCTCGAACATGCCCGTCGAGATGTACGACGGGCAGAACGTCGTCACACGCACGTGGCCGTTGCCCGTGCGCTCGAGCTCGAGCCGCAGCGAGTCCGACCAGCCGAGCAGGGCCCACTTCGAGGCCGCGTACACGCTCATGCGCGGGTTCGAGAGGGTGGCCGCGGCCGACGCGACGTTGAGGATACGGCGCTCGACGCCGCCGGCGAGCATCGCCGGGAGGAGCGTGCGGGCGAGCACCATGGGGCCGATCGCGTTGATCGCCATCGTTCCGACGACGTCACGCTCGACGTCGTGCTCCCAGAACAGAGCGCCGCGTACGACGCCCGCGTTGTTGATGAGGACGTGGGGCGCCCCGTGCTCCGCGAGGTGCGCCTCCGCGGCCGCCGCGACGGCGGACGCGTCGCCCATGTCGACGACGGTCGTCGACACGCGCGCGCCGGGCGCCGACGCCGCGAGCTCCGCGGCCGTCGACGCGAGACGTTCCGCGTCGCGGTCCCACAGGTCGACGTGCGTCGCGCCCTCGCGCAGCGCACGCTCGGCGTACAGGCGGCCCATGCCGAGGGCGCCACCGGTGACGAGCACCGACGTGCCCGTGAGGTCGAGTCTCATGGCGCCATCCTCCCCCACGCGCGCCGGTACGGCGCACACGAGCACTCCGGCAACGGTCGCGTCGCGGGAACGACGACGCCCGGCCCGCCGCACCCGCGAGGGGCGCGCCGGACCGGGCGTCGGGGCGTAATCAGCCGAGGACGACCTCGACCTTGACGACCGAGCCGGCCGGGGCGGCCGGGATCGCCGTCGCCGGGTCGTGCGCGACACCGTCGACGGTGATCGAGGCGACGCCCGTGCTCACGTGGTTCGGGTTCGTCACGACGATCTCGTACGTCGCGTCGCGCCACTGGCGCGTCACCTCGAAGCCGTCCCAGTCCTTGGGGATCGACGGGGAGACGACGAGGCCGTCGAGCTCGAGGCGCACACCGAGGATGTACTTCGTCGCCGCCGTGTACATCCAGCCGGCCGTACCCGTGAGCCACGGGTTCTGCGCCTTGCCGAACCACTCGTGGTCGCGGCCGTAGATGAACTGGACGTACGCGTACGGCTCGGCGCCGCGGACCTCGATGTTCTCGTTCTGGTTGTACGGGAGGATCGCGTCGTAGAGCGCGACCGCCTCGTCACCGCGCCCGAGCATCGCCTCGGCGATGATCGGCCAGGCGTTCGGGTGGGAGAAGATCGCGGCGTTCTCCTTGATGCCCGGGTAGACGCGCGTGACGAAGCCGACCGTGTCGTCGACCTTCGTGAACGCGGGCCAGTTGAGGTGCGAACCGTACTCCGAGCCGAGGAGCTTGGTCACCGAGTCCATCGACGCGATGCCACGCTCCTGGGAGGTGATGCCGGCGATGACGGGCCACGCCTGGTGCTCGAGGAAGATCTTGCCCTCCTCGTTGTCCTTCGAGCCGATCTTCACGCCGTCGCGCGTGTAGCCGCGGATCCACCACTCGCCGTCCCACAGCTGGGTGTCGGCGACCTGAGCGATGCGGTCGCGCTCGGCCTCGAAGCGCTCGACGTCGGCCGTGCGGCCGAGCGGGCGGGCGATCTCGAGGAACGCGCCGATCGCCCACGCGTGGAGGAACGTCACGAGGGACGTCTCGCCGCCGCCGAGGTTGAGGCAGTCGTTCCAGTCGGCACGCAGGCCGAGGGCGACGCCGTTCGCGCCGATCTGCTGCGCGGAGAAGTCGAGCGCCGCGACGAGGTGCTCGTACACGGTGGCGTCGGGGCCATCCGCGAACGGGATGACGCGGTCGAGGAACGCGAGGTCACCCGTCTCCTTGACGTACTCGACGACCGACGGGACGAGCCACAGGTGGTCGTCCGAGCACGTGTCCTCGAGGCCGTGGATGAGGTCGGCCGCGTTGCCGCGCGGGACGATCGTCGGCGACGGGACGTCCGGAAGCGGCTCGGCGTCCGGGTTGAACGCCTCGGGGTCGAACAGGTGCAGGCCGTAGCCCGAGGACACCTGCGCGCGGAGCAGCTCGACGATGCGCTGGAGCGTCTTCGTCGGGTTGGAGTGGATGACGCTCATGACGTCCTGCGCCGTGTCGCGGTAGCCGAGCCCGGCACGACCGCCGACCTCGACGAACGACGCGAAGCGGGACCACTGCACGCACGTCTCCGCCTGGAGCAGCGTCCAGGAGTTGATCATGGTGTTCATGCCCTCGTGGGGCGTGCGGATCTGCAGCTTGTCCTGCTTGGCGCGCCAGAAGGCACGCAGGCGCGCGCGCTCGGCGTCGACGTTCGCGGGGATCGAGTACTTGGCCTTCATGGCGCGGCCGGCCGCGTCGCGCGAGCCGTAGCCGAGCATGAAGACGAGGCGCTTGGTCTCGCCCGGGGCGAGCGTCACCTTGTGGAGCAGGGCGCCGCAGTGGTTCTGCGTCGTCGCGCTCTGGTTGGTGCCCTCGCCGCGCTCGATGGCGATGGGGTTGGACTCGGAGCGGTACGGGCCGATAAAGCTGTCACGCAGCGAGTCGTACGAGCTGGGCTCCTCCGAGGACGCGAAGAAGTGGTGCGTCCACGGCTCGTAGTAGAAGTCGTACTCGATAATGCCGTCGTCGTACGACGAGCCCGAGGAGTACAGCGACATCTGGAGGTTCTGGTTGTCGATCGTGATCGTGTGGAACGAGAACTCCACGTACGAGCCGACGGTGAGCGTGCGCTCGACGTCGGACGTGTTCGTCACCGTCGTGTCCCAGATCTCGACGTCGTCGTCCACGGGGATGAAGATCGTCTGCGACGCGTCGATGCCCTTGTAGGACGCCTCGAACGTCGAGTAGCCCAGACCGTGGCGCGTCGTGTAGCGCGCCGCGCCCTCACCCTCGAGCGGCTTGCCGACGGGCTGCCACGAGACGGTCCAGAAGTCGCCGTCCGCGTCGTCGCGCAGGTAGACGTAGTGGCCGGGGCGGTCCAGCGGCACGCCGTTGGGGCGGAAGCGCGTGACGCGACCCTGCTGCGAGCTCTTGTAGTACGAGTAGCCGCCGCCGTTGTGCGAGAGCACCGTGCAGAGGTTCTTCGAACCGAGGTAGTTCGTCCAGGAGACGGGGACGTCGGGACGCTCGATCACGTACTCGTCGACAGCGGTGTCGAAGTGGCCGTACTTCATCGTGGGTGCTGGTCCTTCGTGAGGGGTGGTCTGTGGTCAGGGTGGGACGGGTGCCGGTCAGGCGGTGACGAAGCCCTTGAGCCAGTCCATGAGCTCGGTGGCCTTCTCGGGCGTGTCCGCCTCGACGAACATCCGCAGGACGGGCTCGGTCCCCGAGAACCGGAGCAGGGCCCAGTTGTCGTTCTCGAGGAGGATCTTGGTGCCGTCGGTGTGGTCGACCCCGACGACGGGGTACGGACCGACGTGCGTGAGGGGCGTCGCCGCGAGGCGACGCGGAACCGCGATCCGCATGTCGGGGGTCGCCGGGACGCCGGCCTCCGCGGTGTAGAGGCGGCCCGTGATCTCGTAGATCATCTCGCGCAGCTCGGAGATGCGCTTGCCCGTGCGGGCGAGCATCTCGGCGACGAGGGCGCACGCGAAGATGCCGTCCTTGCCGAGGATCCAGCCACGGATGGTGAGGCCGCCCGAGGACTCGCCGCCGAGGACGGCGCCGATCTTCTCCATGCCGGCGGTGACGTGCTTGAAGCCGACCTTGCACTCGGCGGACTCCTCGCCGAAGTGCGCGGCGAGGCGGTCGAGCAGGTGCGTCGTCGCGATGTTGCGCACGACGCCGCCCTTCTCCCCGCGGACCTCGTGGAGGTACCAGTAGAGGAGCAGCAGGAGGTCGTTCGTCGAGATGTACTCGCCGGTCTCGTCGACGATACCGATGCGGTCGGAGTCGCCGTCGGTCGCCATGCCGAGGTCGTAGCGACCGTCGCCGTTCCTGATCATCTGGATGAGCGCCGAGAGCCGCTCGAGGTCCGGGGCCGGGGCCACGCCGCCGAAGAGCGGGTTGTGCGACGCGTGGATGAACTCGGCGCGCACGCGCATGTCGGTGAGGATCGTGCCGAGCGTCAGCTGCGACGTCCCGTACATGGGGTCGACGACGACGCGCAGGCCCGAGCCCCGCACCGCGTCGACGTCGATGATCTTCTCGATCGCGTCGACGTAGGGCTCGGTGAGCGTCCGGTCGACGACGACGCCGGTCCGGCGGGCGAGCGCGAGGTCGAGGGTGATGACGTCGGCTGCGCGCAGCTCGTTGGCCTCGTCCTGGAAGCGGTCGGTCTCGTCGTCGAGCGGCAGCGAGCCGTCGGCGCGGAAGACCTTCATGCCGTTCCACTCGGGCGGGTTGTGCGAGCTCGTGATGATGATGCCGTAGGCGGCGCCGAGGTAGGGCGCGGCGAACGTCACGAGCGGCGTCGGGACGTCGTCGGGCAGGAGCGTCACGGGGATGTTGTTGCCCGCGAAGACCTCCGCGGCGGCCTCGGCGGACTCGCGCGAGAGGAAGCGGCGGTCGCCGCCGATGACGACGCCGAGGTGGTCGATGCCCTTGCGGGTGGCCTCGTTGGCGATCGCCTGGCAGAGCTTGCGGACGTTGCCGAGCGTGTAGCCCTCGCCGATGACGGCGCGCCAGCCGCCCGTGCCGAAGACGATGTGCGTGTCGGTGTTCTTGCGCGGCATGAAGAGGCGGCGCAGGACGATGTCGGCGGCGGTGTCGAGCTCGTCGCGGGAGTTGATGCCCTGGACCTCGTCGGTGTCGACGATCTTGTACGTGACGACCTTGGCGCCGTCGCCGATGAGGCGCCGGACGGCGACCGTGAGGCGGTGCTCGCCGGCGCCGGCGAGCGCGTCGACCTCGGCGAGGATCGTCGCGGGGGCGGCGGCGTACGCGCCGACGTTGATCTCGTGGGCGTCGCCCGTCGCGTCCGTGAGGTCGGAGCGCTCGATGATCGCGGTGATGTGTCCGGCCTCGTCGCGTGCGACGCGGCCGTAGGGCAGCGGCTGCTCGACGACGGCGGTGAGGAGCGCGAGATCGGCGCCGAGCAGGTCGTGGCGGTTGAGGAGGCCGCGCAGCGACTCGGGACGCAGGAGCGGGGTGTCGGCGTACGCGACGAGGAGCGCGGAGGTGTCGGCGGGGATCGCGTTCCGCGCACAGGTGAGCGCGTGGCCCGTGCCGAGCGGGGCGTCCTGCTCGACGTACGTGAGGTCGTCGCCGAGGAGCGCGCGGATCTCGGTGTCGCCCTCTGCGACGACGACGACGATG
Source organism: Sanguibacter sp. HDW7 (assembly GCF_011300875.1). Taxonomy (NCBI): domain Bacteria; kingdom Bacillati; phylum Actinomycetota; class Actinomycetes; order Micrococcales; family Sanguibacteraceae; genus Sanguibacter; species Sanguibacter sp. HDW7. Next base: position 1,939,011 of record NZ_CP049862.1, read on the forward strand.
CGGTCGGCCGGGAGGACGGCGCGGACGTTGGCGAGCGCGAGCTGGACGACGGTCGCGTCACCGAGGGTGCTCGTGAGCAGGGCGCGGGACTCGGCGTCGGCCCCGGCGGCGAGGACGACCGCCGCGGCGGAGCCGGTCGGTGCCGCGTGCGGGGTGGGCTTGTGCATCGTGGGTCTCGCTTCCCGTGCTCGGCCGTCGGACATCGGGGATGTCGGCGACCATCGGCGACCGCGTTCCGGCCTTTGTTAGGAAGCCTAACAGTCTTTGTGGCCCTCGCACAGACCCCTGCCGCGACACGCGGCGACAAACTCTCGCCGACCGGTAGCGTTGACCCGCGAACCCTCCCCGAGCACGGACGGACTCCCCCATGACCAGCCCCCTGCGCATCGCGATCGTCGGCCACGGCAACCTCGGCCGCGGCGTCGAGGCCGCGCTCCTCAAGACCACCGACGCCGAGCTCGCCGGCATCTACACGCGCCGCGACCCCGCGACCGTCGCACCCCTCACCGCAGGCGCGATCGTCCGCCCGCTCGACGCGCTCGAGGGCGACGCCGACGACATCGACGTCGCGATCCTCTGCGGCGGCTCACGCAGCGACCTGCCCGAGCAGACGCCAGCGATCGCGCGCTTCCTGCCCGTCGTCGACTCCTTCGACACGCACGCGCGCATCCCCGAGCACTTTGAGCACGTCGACGCCGCCGCCCGTGCGGGCGGCAACGTCGCCCTCATCTCCGCAGGCTGGGACCCGGGCCTCTTCTCGATCAACCGCGTCTACGGCGAGGCGCTCCTGCCCGACGGCGACACGTACACGTTCTGGGGCCGAGGCCTCTCCCAGGGACACTCCGACGCGATCCGGCGCGTGCCGGGCGTCGCGGCCGGCATCCAGTACACCCACCCGGTCGCCGCGGCCGTCGACGCCGTCCGCTCGGGAGCCCGCCCCGAGCTCACGACACGCGAGAAGCACACGCGCGAGTGCTTCGTCGTCCTCGCCGAGGGCGCCGACGCCGACGCGGTGCGCGAGGCGATCGTCACGATGCCCGACTACTTCGCCGACTACGACACGACCGTGCGCTTCATCGACGCCGACGAGCTCGCGCGCGACCACGCCGGCATGCCCCACGGCGGCTTCGTCATCCGCGCGGCGGAAACCTCCGACGGCACCAACCAGGTCGTCGAGTACTCGCTGCGCCTCGACTCCAACCCCGAGCTCACCGCGAGCGTGCTCGTCGCCGCAGCACGCGCCGTCGCCCGCCTCCAGGCGCGCGGCGAGGCGGGCGCCATCACCCTGCTCGACGTGCCGCCCGCGCTGCTCTCGCCGCGCTCGGCCGCCGAGCTGCGGCGCGACCTGCTCTGAGGCTCGCACGGTTCTCGGACGCGAACGGCGACCCCTCGTGCGAGGGGCCGCCGTTCGTGTATCAGAGGTGGTCCGAGCGCCACGCCTACACCGTGGACGTCGTGCTCACCGGTCGGGTCGCGCTCGGCGCGAACGTCGTGCTCGGCTCAGCCGCGTACCTTGGCGAGCAGCTCGGGGTTCGAGGGCTCGACGAGGTGGGTGCCGTCGTCGAAGACGATGACGGGGATGTTCTGACGGCCCGCGATCTCGATCGCGCGGTCGCGCGCGGCCTCGTCGTGCTCGACGTCGACGTACGTGTACGCGACGCCCTCGCGGTCGAGAAGCGCCTTGGCGCGCGTGCAGTCGCCGCACCAGTCGGCGCCGTACATCGTGATGCTCCCGGACATCTTTCCTCCTCGGGTCGTCGTGCGCCCGTCCGCACGGACGGGCACCTCCTCCCACGGTACGGCGTCCCCGCGCGAGCGCAGGTGTGGCGCCTGACGCGGGCCCGACCGCGCTGGTGCGGCCCATCCGTGCCGGAGGGGCTCAGCCGTGCCGGTGGGGCTCGTGGGCGGCATGGTCGGCCGTCTCGATCTGGAACGTCGAGTGCTCGAGCGACACCGGGAAGTGCGTCGCGACACACTCGGCGAGCCGGTGGAGGATCTCCGGGGCGTGCCCCGTGCGGAAGCAGTCGTCGTCGACGACGACGTGCGCCGAGATGACCGGCAGCCCCGTCGCGACGGTCGACGCATGCAGGTCGTGGACGTCCACGACGTGGTCGACGCCAAGCATGTGCTCGCGGACGACGGCGAGGTCGAGGCCGCGCGGCGTCTGCTCGAGGAGGATCCCGCCCGCCTCGCGGAGGATCGTCACGGCGCGCGGCACGATGAGCGCGGCGATGAGCAGGCCTGCGAGGGCGTCGGCCTGGAGCCAGCCCGTCGTGCGGATGACGATCGCGGCGACGATGACACCGACGGAGCCGAGCGCGTCGTTGACGACCTCGAGGAACGCGGCACGCATGTTGAGGTTCGCGCCGCGGCCTGGGGCGAGGACCGCCATGGAGACGAGGTTGCCGACGAGGCCGACGACGCCGAAGACGAGCAGCTCGGTCGGGGCGATCTCGGGAGGCGCCCACAGCCGCTTGACGCCCTCGACCGCCGCGTAGACGCCGACGGCGAGGAGGACTGCCGCCTGCGCGAGCGCCGCGAGCACCTCGACGCGTCGGAAGCCCCAGGTGAGGCGTTCTGTCGGCGGGCGCGCCATGAGCGTCGCCGCGACGAGCGCGACCGCCAGACCGCCAGCGTCGGTGAGCATGTGGGCCGTGTCCGTGAGGAGTGCGAGGCTCCCTGTGAGGATCGCTCCGACAGCCTGCGCGACGAGGACCGTCGACGTGATCGCGAAGGCGATCGCCAGGCGGCGGCGGTGGCCCGACGCCGTCGGGTCGCCCGCGTGGCTGTGCGCGTGGTCGTGCGCCATCTCAGCCCTCCTCCGGCCGGACGAGGTGCGTGCACAGGCTCACGCGCGCACCGGTCGCCGCCAGGAGGTCCTCGGCCGCGCGCAGGAGCGCCGCGAGCGGCGGGGCGGCGGCGAGGCTGAGGACGGTCGAGCGACCCTCGGGCCTCGCGGCGACGAGCCCGCAGTCGCGCAGGCACGCGAGGTGCTTGCTCACGGTCGACTGGGCGAGCCCGAGGTGCTCGACGAGGTCGCGCACCCGGTGCTCGCCCGTCGCGAGGTGCTGGAGGATCGCGAGGCGCGTCGGGTCCGAGAGCGCGTCGAAGAGGTCGGCGTACGTCGCGGTGGCCGCGGCGTCGACGTCGGCCACGAGATGATTCATCGTCACAGAGCGATCCTATCGCTCTGTGACGATGAATGCTAGGGGCTACGCCCGCCCCCGCAGGACCCTGCGGCTCACAACCTTCGCCAGCTCGACGACGAGCAGCACGAGGACCGACACCCCGCCCGCGACCAGCCAGTGCCCACCCGTGATCGGCGCCGAGTCGAACCACGCGTGCATGAAGGGCGCATAGACGAAGACGGCCTGGAGCGCGAGCAGCGAACCCGCCGACACCCACAGCACACGGTTGCCCCGCAGCACCGCCGGCGTCAGGCTCGAACGGTCGAGGAACCGGCAGCTGAAGAGGTACGTGAGCTGCGCCAGGGCGAGCGTCGTCACCGCCGTCGTCCGCGCGACCGCGAGCGACTCCCCCGCCCGTTCGAGCCACATGAAGACACCGAGCGCGGCCGCTCCGATCGCGAGCGACGCGACGACGATCTTGCTGACCGCCGCGACATCGAGGATCCCGCCCTTCGAGCTGCGCGGCCGGCGCCTCATGATGCCCGGCTCCGCCTGCTCGTACGCGAGGGCGAGCGAGAGCGTCACCGCCGTGATCATGTTGACCCACAGCACCTGCACCGGCAGGAGCGGCATCGTGAGGCCCGCGAGCACCGCCACGATGACGACGAGCGACTGCGCGCCGTTGGTCGGCAGGAGGAAGAGCAGCGACTTGCGGATGTTGTCGTAGATCCGACGCCCCTCCTCGACCGCGCGCTCGATCGTCGCGAAGTTGTCGTCCGCGAGGACGATCTCGGCGGCGTCCTTCGTCACCTCGGTGCCCTTGATGCCCATCGCGATGCCGACGTCGGCCTGCGTGAGCGCGGGCGCGTCGTTGACGCCGTCGCCCGTCATCGCGACGACCTCGCCGTGCGCCTGCAGCGCCGCGACGATGCGGATCTTGTGCTCGGGGCTCGTGCGGGCGTAGACGTCGACGTCCCGCACGACCTTGCGCAGCTCCGTCGTCGTGAGCTCCTCGAGCTCGGCCCCCGTGAGGACGCGCGCACCCTCCTGCGCGATGCCCATCTCACGGGCGATGGCGAGCGCCGTGCCCGCGTGGTCGCCCGTGATCATCTTCACGCGGATCCCCGCAGCGTGGCACTCGGCGATCGCCTCGATCGCCTCGGGCCGCGGCGGGTCGACGATCCCGACGAGCCCGCACAGCTCGAGCCCGTCCGCGACGTCCTCCGCGACGACGGTCGTCGCGCCCGCGTCCGCGGGGCGACGCGCCGCAGCGAGGACTCTCAGCCCCTGCGCACCGAGCTCGTCGATGCGCTCGAGCCACCGGTCACGGTCGAGCGGTTCTCGGCCGCCGTCCGCCGACGTCTGCGTCGAGCAGCGCTCGAGAACGCGGTCGGGGGCGCCCTTGACGTGGATGACCGGGGCGTCGTCCCCGTGGCGGTCGAGCGTCGCCATGTACTTCGTCGCCGACTCGAAGGGCAGGACCGCGAGCCGCTCCCACTCCCCCGTGCCCGCGCCAGCCTTGATCCCGAGCACCGCGAGGGCGCCCTCGGTCGGCTCCCCGACGAGGCCCCACCGGCCGCTCTCGCCCTGCTCGACGCGTGCGTCGTTGCACAGCGACATGACGTCCGTGAGCGCGTCGAACGACGCGCGAGCACCGCGCACGACCTCGACACCGTCGATCGTCACGCGCCCCTCGGGCGCGTAGCCGAGTCCCTCGACGTCGACCGTGGCGTCCGCCGTGAGCACCGTGCGCGCCGTCATCTCGTTGCGCGTGAGCGTGCCCGTCTTGTCCGAGCAGATCGTCGTCACCGAGCCCAGCGTCTCGACCGCCGGCAGCTTGCGCGTGATCGCCCGGCGCCGCGCCATCTGCTGGACGCCCAGGGCGAGCGTGATCGTCACGAGCGCCGGCAGGCCCTCGGGGACCGCCGCGACCGCAAAGCCGATCGCCGCGGAGAGCAGCTCGTCGACGGGCTGGGAGTGCACGAGGCGCCCGACGAGCACCATGAACGCGCCGAGGCCGAGGATCGCGACCGCGATGACCTTGCCGAACGTGTCGAGCTGGCGTGTGAGCGGCGTCTTGACGTCCGTGACCTCGGACATCATCGTCTGGATACGCCCGATCTCGGTGTGCTGCCCCGTCGCGACGACGACGCCGGAGCCCTGCCCCGCCGCGACGAGCGTGCTCGAGAACATCATGCTCGTCCGGTCGCCGACCCCGGCCTCCGCGTCGACGGCCCGTTCGTGCTTCTCCGCCGGCACGGACTCTCCGGTGAGCGCCGACTCCTCGATGCGCAGGTTCGTCGCCTCGAGCACACGCACGTCCGCGGGCACACGGTCTCCCGCGCGCACCCGGACGACGTCGCCCGGGACGAGGTCGTCCGCGTCGACCTTCGACCACTGCCCGTCGCGCAGAGCCTCCGCGTGCGTCGAGAGCATCGAGCGGATCGACGCGAGCGCCGACTCCGCCTTTCCCTCCTGGACGAACCCGATGCCCGCGTTGACGATCGCGACCGCGAGGATCACCGCGAAGTCCACCCAGTCGCCGACGACGGCCTTGAGGACCGCCGCGACGAGGAGGACGTAGATGAGGACGTCGTCGAAGTGGACGAGGATCCGCTTCCACAACGGGTCGCGCTCGGGGGGCGGCAGACGGTTCGCACCGTGCTGCGCCAGGAGCCGCGCGGCCGCGTCGCCCGGGAGGCCGTCCGCTGTCGTGCCGAGCTCTGCGAGGACCTCGGCCGGTGATTGCGCCCACGGGACGCGCTCGGGACGGTCCTCGGTCTGGGGCGTCGCGGGCACGGCAGATGGGGCTGCATTCATGCGTTTCATCCTCTCCCGCCGGACGCCGACGCGCCACGGCCTTCGGTCCCCTCGACGTACACCGGCGCGTGCTTCGCTCCCGGCCAGTGGTGGGTCCCTTCCCACGGGTCGTCGGTCCCGACGTGCCACACCTCACGTCGACGTACCCTTCAGGGGTGAAGATCCTCTCGATCCAGTCCTCGGTCGCATACGGCCACGTCGGCAACTCCGCGGCAGTGTTCCCGCTGCAGCGCATCGGCGTCGAGGTCATGCCGGTCCACACCGTGAACTTCTCCAACCACACGGGCTACGGCGCGTGGCGCGGACCGCTCATCGCCCCCGAGGACGTCCGCGAGGTCGTCACGGGCGTCGAGGAGCGCGGCGCGTTCGCCGACACGGACGCGGTCCTCTCCGGCTACCAGGGCGGCGAGGGCATCGCCGACGTCATCCTCGACGCCGTCGCCCGCGTCAAGGCCGCGAACCCGGCCGCGCTCTACGCGTGCGACCCCGTCATGGGCAACGCCAAGAGCGGCTGCTTCGTGGCGCCCGCGATCCCCGTCCTCCTGCGCGACCGCGTCGTGCCCGCGGCGGACATCATCACGCCCAACCAGTTCGAGCTCGGCTTCCTCACGGGCACCGAGCCCGACACGCTCGAGTCGACCCTGGCGTCGGCGGACCTCGCCCGCGCGATGGGCCCGTCGGTCGTCCTCGTGACGAGCGTCGAGCGCCCCGACCGCGAGCCCGGCACGATCGAGATGCTCGCCGTGACGCCCGAGGGCGCGTGGATCGTCACGACCCCGCACCTGCCGTTCAAGGCCAACGGCTCGGGCGACGTCACCGCCGCGCTCTTCACCGCGCACTACGTGCGCACCCGCGACGCGGCCGACGCGCTAGCGCGCACGACGTCGTCGGTGTTCGACCTCCTGCGCACGACGCACGAGTCCGGTCGCCGTGAGCTCGAGCTCGTCGCGGCGCAGGAGTTCTACGCGCACCCGCAGCTGCAGTTCGAGGTGCGCCAGGTGCGCTGACCGCGCGCTCCCGACGAACTGTGGGGGCTCCTGCACACGATCCGTGTGCAGGAGCCCCCACAGTCGTCCCGGGACTCAGGCGAGAGCCTCCGCGAGCAGCTCGATGCTGCGCACGCGCGCCCTAAGCTCCGGCACCTGGTGCGCGACGATGATCTCGTCGGCGCCCGTCCGCTCGAGGAGCTCGCCGACGTAGCCGCGGACGTCGGCGACCTTGCCGACGGCGCTCACGGACATCATGTGCCGCACACGCTCGCCGTGGGAGCCGTCGAGGATCGTCTCGACGTCAACGTCCGAGAGCTCGGCACCCGGCCGCAGCACGAAGCGCCGCACGCGCTCGCGCAGCACGGCGCGGAACGTGTGCGCCGCCTCGGCAGCGTCGTCGGACGCGACGACGTTCGCCGCGACGATCGCGTACGGCTCGGGGCAGGCCGCCGACGGGCGGAAGCTGCGCCGGTAGGTGGCGAGCGCCACGTCGAGGGCGTCGGGCGCGAAGTGCGACGCGAACGCGTACGGCAGCCCGAGCCGGGCCGCCAGGTTCGCACCGAACAGCGACGAGCCGAGGATGTAGAGCGGCACCTTCGTGCCGCGGCCCGGATACGCGTTGACGGCCTCGGTCGGAAGACCGTCGCCGAGGTAGGAGGCGAGCTCGACGACGTCCGTCGGGAAGCGCTCGGAGTCCTCGGGCCTGCGCCGCAGCGCGGCGAGCATCGCGAGGTCGCCGCCCGGCGCACGCCCGAGGCCCAGGTCGATGCGACCCGGGTGGAGCTCGGCGAGCGTCCCGAACTGCTCGGCGATCGCGAGCGGCGAGTGGTTGGGCAACATGACGCCGCCCGCCCCGAGGCGGATCGACGAGGTGTGCGCGGCGACGTGCCCGACGAGCACGGCCGTCGCCGACGAGGCGACCGCCTGCATGTTGTGGTGCTCGGCGTACCAGACCCGGTGGTAACCGGCCGCCTCGGCGGCGCGCGCCGCCGGGACGACCTCGGCGAGGGCCTCACGCACCGTGCGGCCGGGCGCCGACGTGGCGAGGTCGAGCATCGAGAAGCGCGTCATGCGAGGTCAACACCCTCGCTGCCCGCGGTGTTCCGCGCGCCGTCCGCGCCCTTGCGCGGGCGTCGCGCGTCGAAGTCGTCGTCCGTGAGCTCCCGCACGACACGCGCCGGGTTGCCCACCGCCAGGACGCCGGCCGGCAAGTCCCGCGTGACGACCGAGCCCGCCCCGACGACCGTATCGCGGCCGATCGTCACGCCCGGGCACACGATGACCCCGCCGCCGAGCCACACGTTGTCCTCGATCGTGATGGGCAGCGCACCCTCGAGCTTGTCCCGGCGCGGCGTCGGCTGCAGCGGGTGGACCGGCGTGAGCAGCTGGACGTTCGGCCCGACGAGCACGTCGTCACCGAGCCAGATCGGCGCGACATCGAGCGCGACAAGGTTGTAGTTGACGAACGTCCTCGCACCGAGATGGATGTTGAAGCCGAGATCGACGACGAAGGGCGGCCTGATGTGCGACTCCTCGCCGAGCGAGCCGAGCACGCCCGCCAGCACGTCGCGGGCCGCGGCCGGGTCGGTGCGGCTCAGCTCGGTGTACCGGTGGATCCCGTCGGCGGCCCGCGCGACCGCCTCACCGATCCGCGGGTCGTCGGCGACGTAGAAGTCGCCGTCGACCATACGCTGGTAGTTGCTCCGGTCGTCGCCCGCGAAGTAGTCCATCGCACGACGGTAGCGGTTCCGCAGGCGCCGTCGTGACAACGGCCCCGCCTGTCCCGACGACACCTCGACCACTGACGGAGGCACGCATGGACCAGCAACGGATCGACGCCGAGATCGACGCGGCACGCGAGCTGCTCGCCACAGTGACGTCCGGGCACCTCTCCTACGTCGCCGCTGACGGAACGCCGCGGGTCGTGCCCGTCGGCGTGTGGTGGACGGGCACGGAGATCGTCGTCGCGACGGGCGAGCACGCACCGAAGGTCGCGGCGCTGCGCGCCGCACCCGCCGTCGCGCTCGCGCTCGAAGGCGTCGGGGCCGACGGCGTGCCCGCGCAGGCGCGCGCGCTCAGCCTGCGCGGCCTCGCCGAGGTGACCGTCGTCGACGGCGTCGAGCCCGAGTACCTCGAGGCAGCGCGCCGGAGCATGCCGCCCGAGGCGGCCGCCGCGTTCGAGGCCGAGTGCCGCGCGACCTACCCGCGCATGGCCCGGATCGCCGTCAGGCCAACGTGGGCGCGCTACTTCGACTTCGGCACCGGACGGGTGCCGAAGTTCCTCGGCGATCTGCTCGCGCGTCGCGCTGCGGCTGAACGATCTTGAGGTACCTGCATCCGGCCGGATGACCGGCGCTCCGAGCATCCGCACGGGTGGCCGCTATGGCGGACTGACGGGTGCGGCGCCGGTGCCGAAACCGAGGGACGTTGAGATACTGAGGGAGATGAACACCTGGCCCGCTGCTGAACCCCTCGAAACTACGCGCGCACGTCTGGAGCCGTTGACGGTTGGGCATGCTCCGGAGATGGTCGGAGTTCTTGCCGACCCTGCCGCATATGAGTACATCGGTGGTGGCGCCCCGTCTTCTGCACAGCTGGCGGAGCGTTACGCGAGGCAGGTCCTCGGCTGCTCCGCCGACGGTCAGCAGGGTTGGCTGAACTGGATCATTCGCCGACGTGACTCCGGCGAGCCGATCGGATTCACCCAGGCGACCGTGACGCGCGAGAACGAGGCGCTCGTCGCCGAGGTCGCGTGGTTCGTGTCGCCACGACATCAGCGCGAGGGGCTCGCCACAGAGGCCGCGAGCAAGATGTGCGACTGGTTGCGGTCACAGGGTGCTGGGCTCCTTGTTGCGTGGATCAGTTCTGCGAACCAGCCCTCTGTCGGTGTAGCGCGTCGCTTGGGCATGCACGTCACCGACGTGATGGTGGACGGGGAAGAGCGCTGGGAATCGTAGCCGGCACAGCAGCGGTCGGTCCACGCCCTAGCTCTCAGAGCTCGAACCAGTCATCGAGTCAGCGGGCGCACCTTGTGGCGTCTCGCCGCTCGCGGGTCTACCGGATCCATGCGTCGCGTCGCTTCCGCGAGTGACAACACCGCGACGGGAACTCGCTTCAGGCTGCGCTGACCCATCGAGGCGGCTGCTCGACCTCACCCTTCTCCACGAGGCCCGACGTCACCGATGACGCACGGCGACGCCCCGGCTCGCCGCATCGTTCGCCACCCTCACCCGCAAAGCCCACGAGAGAGCCCGTGACGAGGGCACCGGTGCGGAGCGCGCACACGACGCGCCCTCGCAGGTCGCGTGTCACTGCACGAGACTCTGGGTGGGCCCGGAGGGACTCGAACCCCCGACGTCCACGGTGTAAGCGTGGCGCTCTAACCAGCTGAGCTACAGGCCCTTGAAGCGGTCACACGATACCCGCTCCTCATGCACGCGCCACCGAGGCTCCCGCATCCTGAACGCGCAACGCCGGACACCCCGCAAGGTGCCCGGCGTCGCGACGCAGAAGGCTCAGACGAGCGTGAGCGCCTGGTGGTACCCCGAGAAGGCGCGCTTCTCGCCGGGAGCGTTGACGATGCTCCAGCGGATGACACCGTCCTCGTCGACGAGGAAGCTGCCGCGGATCGCGAGGCCCCGGTTCTCGTCGAGCACGCCGTAGGCGCGCGCGACGTCGCCGTGCGGCCAGAAGTCGCTCAGCAGGTCGAAGTCGTACCCCTCCTGCTCGGACCACGCGCGCAGCGAGTAGACGGGGTCGCACGAGATCGCGAGAACGCGGACGCCCGCGGTCTCGAAGTCCTCGAGGTTGTCCCGGATCTCGCACATCTCGCCTGTGCAGATGCCCGAGAACGCGAAGGGGAAGAACACGACGAGCACGGGCGCGCCGCGCAGGTCGGACAGCGTCACGGGCGTGCCGTGGACGTCCTGGAGCGTGAAGTCGGGGGCCGGCTCGCCGACCTGCGGGACGCCGGCCACGTCAGCGGCCCCGGCCACGCGTGCCGAGCTTCGTCGCCGACCAGTCGTCGGCGAGCGAGAACGTGCTCGTCGCGTGGAGGCCCGCGGTCGTCGAGGCCTCCTGGATGTCGTTGTGGCCCACATGCCCACGGCGGCCCGGCTTGGGCGTCAGCACCCAGATGGGGGCGCCGTCGTCGAGCACGGTCTGGACGTCGACGAGCGTGTCCGTGAGGTCGTCGCCCTCACCGTCGCGGAACCAGACGATCGCTCCGTCGACGACGTCGTCGAAGTCCTCGTCCGCAAGGTCCGACCCCGTGAGGTCGGCGATCGCGTCGCGCACCCCGTGGTCGACGTCGTCGGCGTACCCGAACTCCTGGACGAGGTCCCCGTCCTCGAAGCCCAGCCTCTCCACCCCTGCCGCATCTGCTGCGCTGCCGGGGTCCTTCGTCGTCGCCACCTGGGACCGTCCTCTCTCGCACTCCGCCGACGACGGAGGCCGCCCGCGGCTCCGTCGCCGTGGCCCCGGACGGGGCCCACCTGCTCAACCTAGTCCACGCTCGCACCGTCCGTCCCGGTGTCCGCCCTGCGACGCGCCCTCATCCAGGACCCGGGCGAACCGTAGAGTGTCATGGACGTCACGCCCGTTGGAGGCCCCGTGGGTGTGACTTTGCCGCGCTGTGGTGAACACAATGGAGCGGCACCACCCGACGCGGGCTGCGGCACACCGCACCGCCGAGGACCGGCCCGGCCCCTCCCGCACCTGCGGGGGCGGGCTCCCGAGGAGATGAAGAGGTTTCTGGTGGCATCGCACGACGAGACGCGCCCGCTCATCAACGGCCTGCTGAGCCAGGTCCCCGACTTCGACCCTGCCGAGACGGCTGAGTGGGTCGAGGCGCTGGACGGGCTCATCGACGACCGGGGCGGCCCGCGCGCACGCTACGTCCTGCTCAACCTGCTCAAGAGGGCACGGGAGCGCAACGTCGCGATCCCGACGTCCTTCACGACGCCGTACGTCAACTCGATCGGCGTCCACGAGGAGCCGTACTTCCCGGGTGACGAGGCCATGGAGCGCCGCTACCGCTCGTGGATCCGCTGGAACGCCGCCGTCATGGTGACGCGCGCCCAGCGCCCCGGCATCGGGGTCGGCGGCCACATCTCGTCGTACGCGTCCGTCGCGACGCTCTACGAGGTCGGCCTCAACCACTTCTTCCGTGGCAAGGACCACCCGGGCGGCGGTGACCAGGTCTACTTCCAGGGTCACGCCTCCCCCGGCGTCTACGCCCGTGGCCTCCTCGAGGGTCGCCTCACGGAGAACCAGCTCGACGGCTTCCGCCAGGAGCACTCGCACGAGGGCGGCGGCCTGCCGTCGTACCCGCACCCGCGCCTCGCGCCCGAGCTCTGGGAGTTCCCGACGGTCTCGATGGGCCTCGGCCCGTCGTCCGCGATCTACCAGGCGTGGACGAACCGCTACCTCCACGAGCGCGGCATCAAGGACACCTCGCAGCAGGACGTCTGGGCGTTCCTCGGCGACGGCGAGATGGACGAGCCCGAGTCGCGCGGCATGCTCCAGCTCGCGGCGCAGCAGCAGCTCGACAACCTCACGTTCGTCGTCAACTGCAACCTGCAGCGCCTCGACGGCCCGGTCCGCGGCAACGGCAAGATCATCCAGGAGCTCGAGGCGCAGTTCCGCGGCGCCGGCTGGAACGTCATCAAGGTCATCTGGGGCCGCGAGTGGGACGTCCTGCTCAACGCCGACAAGGACCGCGCGCTCGTCAACCTCATGAACCAGACGCTCGACGGCGACTACCAGACGTTCCGTGCGAACGACGGTGCGTACATCCGTGAGCACTTCTTCGGTCGCGACCCGCGCACCAAGGCGCTCGTCGAGAACATGACCGACGACGAGATCTGGGCCCTCAAGCGCGGCGGCCACGACTACCGCAAGATCTTCGCGGCCTACGCCGCGGCGCGTGCCCACACGGGCCAGCCGACGGTCATCCTCGCGCACACCGTCAAGGGCTACGGCCTCGGCTCGGGCTTCGCGGCGCGCAACTCGACGCACCAGATGAAGAAGCTCAAGAACGCCGAGCTCAAGACGCTGCGCGACACGCTGCACATCCCGATCACGGACGAGCAGATCGACGCCGTCGAGTACATGCCGCCGTACTACAGCCCGGGCGCCGACGACCCCACGATCCAGTACATGCTCGAGCGCCGCCGCGCGCTCGGCGGGTTCGTCCCCGAGCGTCGCACCAAGCACACGGAGCTCACGCTCCCGGGCGACAAGGCCTACGAGCTGCTCGCCAAGGGCTCGGGCCAGCAGGAGGTCGCCACGACGATGGCGCTCGTGCGTCTCTTCAAGGACCTCGTGCGCGACAAGGAGTTCGGACACCGCATCGTCCCGATCATCCCGGACGAGGCGCGGACCTTCGGTCTCGACTCGATCTTCCCGAGCGCAAAGATCTTCAACACGCTCGGCCAGAACTACACGCCGGTCGACGCCGAGCTCATGCTCTCCTACCGCGAGTCCGAGTCCGGCCAGATCATGCACACGGGCATCAACGAGGCCGGCTCCGCGTCCGCCTTCCAGGCCGTCGGCACGTCGTACGCGACGCACGGCGAGCCGCTCGTGCCGTTCTACTTCTACTACTCGATGTTCGGGTTCCAGCGGACGGGCGACCAGTTCTGGGCGGCCGGCGACCAGCTGACGCGAGGCTTCCTCATCGGTGCGACCGCAGGCCGCACGACCCTCACGGGCGAGGGCCTCCAGCACGCCGACGGCCACTCGCCGCTCCTCGCGGGCACGATGTCGCACATGGTCCACTACGACCCCGCGTACGGCTACGAGATCCGCCACATCGTGCGCGACGGACTCGAGCGCATGTACGGCCAGGACAACGGTGGCCGCGACCGCGACGTCATCTACTACCTCACGGTCTACAACGAGCCGATGCGTCAGCCGGCCGAGCCCGCGGACGTGGACGTCGACGGCATCCTCAAGGGCATCCACCGCATCCACCGTGCCGAGGGCGAGGGCCCGCGCGCCCAGATCCTCGCGTCGGGCGTCGGTGTCCTCTGGGCCCTCGAGGCCGCCGAGATCCTCGCGGCGGACTGGGGCGTCCAGGCCGACGTGTGGTCCGTGACGAGCTGGCTCGAGCTGCGCCGCGACGGCCTCGCCGCCGACGAGCACAACTTCCTCCACCCGGGCGAGGAGCGTCGTACGGCGTACCTCACCGAGAAGCTCGCGGGTGCCGAGGGTCCGTTCGTCGCGACGAGTGACTACGACAAGCTCGTGCAGGACCAGGTCCGCGCCTGGGTCCCGGGCGAGTACCACGTGCTCGGTGCGGACGGCTTCGGCTTCTCCGACACGCGCGCCGCGGCCCGCCGCTACTTCAAGATCGACGGGCCCTCGACGGCCGTCCGCGTCCTGCAGGCCCTCGCGGTCCGCGGCGACGTCGCCGCCGAGGCCCCCGCCCAGGCGATCGAGAAGTACCGGATCCACGACGTCACCGCCGGCACGTCCGGCTCGGTGGGCGGCGACTCCTGAGTCCCGTCCCCCGCTGACACGACAGGAGCCCCGCACCGAGAGGTGCGGGGCTCCTGTCGTTCGTGCGTGCGAGGCGCGTACGCGCGGCTCAGGCCTGCGTGTGGTCCGCGGCCGCGTCGAGCGCTGCGCGGAGCTCGCCGCGCAGCTCCGCGACCTTCTTCTGGTCAGGATGAAGGTCGATCGCCGAGAGGTGCCGCTCGGCCTCGTCAGGACGCCCGGCCTCGAGCGCGGAGAGCACGAGGTGCCGCCCGACCTCAGGGTCGTGCTCACGGGCGCGCCAATGGCCCGTGCCGAGCGACAGCGCCTCGGCAGGGCGCCCGGCGTCCCGCAGGACGCCGAGGCCGTGCGCGAGCGCATGCCCCTCGGGGTCACGCTCGTGCGCGTTGACGAGCCGGCGCACGGCCTGCTCATGGTCCTCTCCGACGGACAGCCGTGCGAGCTCGACGAGCGGGTACCAGGCGCGCGGGTGCCCCGCGAGCTCCTCGGCGAGCGACCACACTGCGAGGTCGCCGCGGCGGGCGCGCTCCTGCTCGGCGGTCTCGGCGTCGTCCGCGGGGGTCAGCGGGTCCTCCGCGGGGTGCGGCCCGTCGGCCCGACGGCGGACGAGGTCGGCGAGCGCGCGGAACGCCTCGACGTCGTTGGGGTCCTCGGCGAGCCGGGCCCGCAGCGTGTCTTCCCGTGCCTCGTCCCCTGCCGGAGTCGCGCTCGTGGGGCGTCGCGCCCCGACTCGCGAGACGGGGTCCGGTCGCTGGAAGATCTTGCGGAACTTCGGGAAGAGAGCCATGACTTGACCATATCTTCTTCAAGCACTGGTGTCCCGGGCAGATCTGCCCCATCTCGCGGTGCGACCCACCCCCTCCCGGTTTTGTCGCTACCCCACAACGTGCGCCGTATGCTCGCCCCATGACCCCTCCGCTCGTGACACCCGCCGCCCTCGCCGACGACGAGAACCTGCGTCGTGTCCGCGAGGGCTCGGGCATGCTCACGAAGGCCGCTCTCGCGCAGCTCGACGCCGAGCTCTCGTGGTACCGCGACCTGCAGGCCGACGACCGCTCGTGGATCGGCGTCGTCGTGAGCTCCGCGGTCTCCGCGTTCATCGAGTGGTACACCGACCCGTCGAACGCGCCGGGCGTCGGCGAGATCTTCTCCGCCGCCCCGCCCGAGCTCACCCAGGCCATCTCGCTGCAGCAGACGCTCCAGCTCGTGCGTCTCGCGGTCGAGGTGGTCGAGGCCCACTCCGACCGCCTCGCCGTCCCCGGCCAGGAGCGCGACCTGCGCGAGGCCGTCCTGCGCTACTCGCGCGAGGTCGCGTTCTCGGCCGCGGAGGTCTATGCGCGCGCCGCCGAGATGCGCGGCGCGTGGGACGCTCGCCTCGAGGCGCTCACCGTCGACGCGCTCATGCGCGGCGAGAACGACGATGCCGTGCGCTCGCGCGTCGCCGCGCTCGGCTGGTCCGGTGCGGCGAACGTCCTCGTCATGGTCGGCACCACGACGACGCGGCTCGACGAGGTGCGTGCGGCCGAGCTGCGCCGCGCGACCCGCCGGCTCGTCGACGACGCGCTCGTCGGCATCCAGTCCGACCGGGTCGTCCTCGTCCTCGGCGGCGGCGACAACCTCCTCGAGGCCGCCCGCTCGCTCGTCGCGCGCTTCGGCCCCGGACCCGTCGTCATCGGGCCCGTCGTCGGCTCGATCTCCGAGGCCGGGCGCAGCGCGGCCGCAGCACTCGCAGCCCTCGCGGCGGCGCCCGCGTGGCCGCAGGCCCCGCGCCCCGTCCACGCCGACGACCTCCTGCCCGAGCGGGTCCTCGTGGGCGACCGCCTCGCACGCCGCACCCTCGTCGAGACCGCGTACGCGCCGCTCAGCGCGAGCACGGGCTCCGTGCTCGAGACCCTCTCCGCGTACCTCGGCACGGGACGCTCCCTCGAGGCCGCTGCGCGCTCGCTCTACGTCCACCCCAACACCGTGCGCTACCGCCTGCGGAAGGTCGCCGAGCTCACGGGGTGGGACCCGCTCGACGCCCGGGAGTCGTTCGTCCTCCAGGTCGCGCTCGCGCTCGGCGAGCTCGAACGCCACGAGATCCCCCGCCTCCCCTAGGTCTTGTAGGTTTCTCACAATGTCCCCTCGCACACTTCGTGCGCGTCGTCACGGGTCGCTCGACCCCCTGAACAGGCAAGGTTGACGGGTGATCGCAGTACTGTGCCCCGGCCAGGGCTCCCAGACCCCCGGCATGTTCTCCCCGTGGCTCGAGATCGACGGTGTGCGTGCGCGCCTCGACGAGCTCGGGACCGCCGCCGACCTCGACCTCGTCGCCCACGGCACGCTGTCCGACGCCGACACGATCCGGGACACGGCCGTCGCCCAGCCCCTCATCGTCGCCGCGTCGCTCGTCGCGCTCCGCGAGGTCCTCGGCGACCGCGCCGCCGCCGGGACGGTCGACGTCACGGCAGGCCACTCGGTCGGCGAGCTCTCCGCCGCGGCCGTCGCGGGCGTCCTCACCGACGCCGGCGCCGTCGGCCTCGTCGCCCGCCGCGCCCGGGCCATGGCCGTCGCCGCGGCCGCCGAGGCGACCGGCATGAGCGCCATCCTCGGCGGAGATCCCGACGAGGTCCTCGCCTCGATCGAGGCCGCCGGCCTCTTCCCCGCGAACGTCAACGGAGGCGGCCAGGTCGTCGCCGCCGGCTCGCTCGAAGGGCTCGCCCGCCTCGCCGAGCAGCCGCCGACGCGCGCCCGCGTCATGCCGCTCAAGGTCGCCGGCGCGTTCCACACGCCCTTCATGGAGTCCGCACGGGCCGAGTTCGCGCCCGTCGCCGCCGCGTGGGACGCGTCCGACCCGACGCTCCCCCTCGTCTCCAACCTCGACGGCGCCGCCTACCTCGGCGGCGCGCACGGCCACGGCACCTCCGCCCAGGTCCTCGACCACCTCGGCCGTCAGGTCGTCGCCCCGGTCCGGTGGGACCTCTGCCAGGAGACCTTCGCCGCGCTCGGCGTCACCGCGATCCTCGAGCTCGCGCCCGGCGGCGTCCTCACCGGTCTTGCCAAGCGCGTCCTCAAGGGCGTCGAGCTCGTCGCCGTCAAGACCCCCGACGACCTCGACGCGGCGCGCGACCTGCTCGCCCGACACTCCGGCACCACCGCCCCGACCGAGGAGAACCTCGCGTGACCACGCAGCTCGTCCAGGCCACCGGCCCCCAGTTCTCCCGCGTCCTCGCCATCGGCGGCGTCCGCGGCGAGAACGTCGTGACGAACGACGACATCGCCGGCCCCATCGACTCCTCCGACGAGTGGATCCGCCAGCGCACCGGCATCGTCACGCGCATGCGTGCCGGCGCGGGCACCGACGTCCTCGACCTCGCCGAGGGCGCCGCGCGCGACACCCTCGCGAAGGCCGGGCTCACGGGCGCGGACATCGACGTCGTCATCCTCTCGACCGTCACGTACTTCGCCCAGACGCCCGCGGGTGCCGCGATCGTCGCCGACCGCATCGGCGCCAACCCCGCCGCGGCCTACGACATCTCGGCCGCGTGCGCCGGCTACGCGTACGGCATCGGCCAGGCCGACGCCCTCGTCCGCTCGGGCGCCGCCCGCCACGTCCTCGTCATCGGCGCCGAGAAGATGAGCGACTTCATCGACCCGACCGACCGCTCCATCTCGTTCCTCCTCGGCGACGGCGGCGGCGCCGCGATCGTCGGCCCCTCCGACTTCCCCGGCATCGGCCCGACGGTCTGGGGCTCGGACGGCTCCAAGGCCGACGCGATCCGCCAGACCCTCCCGTGGAACGAGTCCGCGGGCGTCGAGGGCGCCGAGTGGCCGACGCTCCGCCAGGACGGGCCCTCGGTGTTCAAGTGGGCCGCCTTCCAGATGGGCCCCGTCACGCTCAAGGCCGTCGAGGCCGCTGGCCTCACGCCGGCCGACATCGACGTCTTCGTCCCCCACCAGGCGAACATGCGCATCATCGACCAGATGATCAAGCAGCTCGGCCTGCGCGAGGACGTCGTCGTCGGCCGAGACATCGCCGACACCGGCAACACGTCGGCCGCGTCGATCCCGCTCGCGACCGAGCGCCTCGTGCGCGAGGGCGCCGCGAAGAGCGGCGACGTCCTCCTCCAGATCGGCTTCGGCGCCGGCCTCGTCTACGCGGCCCAGGTCATCGTCGTCCCGTAGCCTCACCCCTTCCGGCGCCGCACGCGGCGACGGGCAGCAGCACCCTCACCACCCCACCGCCGCACGCGGCGACCAACCGAAGGAGCAACCCATGGCTTACACCGAGAACGAGGTCCTCGCCGGGCTCGCCGAGATCGTCGCCGAGGAGACCGGCCTCCCGGCCGACACCGTCACCTCCGAGAAGTCCTTCACGGACGACCTCGACATCGACTCGCTGTCGATGATGACGATCGTCACGCACGCCGAGGACAAGTTCGGCGTCACCATCCCCGACGACGACGTCAAGAACCTCGCGACCGTCGGCGACGCCGTCTCGTTCATCACGAACGCCCAGGCCTGAGCCGCCCGCGTCCCGGGCCGTCCGCGGCCCGGGACCGGCGCCCAGCCACCCCTGCACGACCCCAGCCTTCCTGAGGAGACCACCATGACCACCCCTCGCGACGTCGTCGTCACCGGCCTCGGCGCCACCACCCCTCTGGGTGGGGACGTGGCCTCCACCTGGCGCGCCGCCCTCGCGGGCGAATCCGGCGCCCGGACCTTCGACAACGACTGGTCCGTCACGTACGGCATCCCCGTCGAGTTCGGCGCGACCATCAAGGTCGCCCCCGACGAGGTACTCCCCCGTCCCGAGATCAAGCGCATGGACCCCTCGACGCAGTACGCGATGATCGCAGCGCGCGAGGCGTGGGCCGACGCCGGCTCCCCCGAGGTCGACGGCGACCGTCTCGGCACCGTCGTGTCCTCGGGCATCGGCGGCATCTGGACGACGCTCGACGCGTGGGACACCCTGCGCGAGAAGGGCGCCCGCCGCGTCCTGCCCATGACCGTCCCCATGCTCATGCCGAACTCCGCGACCGCCTTCGTCTCGCTCGAGCTCGGGGCGCGCGCCGGTGCGCACGCGCTCGTCTCGGCGTGCGCGTCGGGCGCCGAGGCCATCGGCTACGGCCTCGAGATGATCCGCACGGGCCGCGCCGACATCGTCGTGTGCGGCGGCACCGAGGCGACGATCCACCCCATGCCGATCGCCGCCTTCGCCGCATCGCGCACGCTCTCGCTGCGCAACGACGACCCCGCGGGCGCCTCGCGCCCCTACGACACCGCGCGCGACGGCTTCGTCATCGGCGAGGGCTCGGGCATCGTCGTCCTCGAGGCCGCCGAGCACGCTGCGGCCCGCGGCGCCCGCGTCTACGCGAAGATCGCTGGCGTCGGGCTCACGGCCGACGGCTACCACATCACGTCCCCCGAGCCGACGGGCGACGGCCAGCGTCGCGCCATGGCGGCGGCCCTCGCCGAGTCGGGCGTCACCGCGAAGGACGTCGTCCACGTCAACGCGCACGCGACGTCGACCGTCGTCGGCGACCTCATCGAGGCCCGCTCGATCCGCGGCGTCCTCGGCGACGACGCCGACCACGTCGCGCTCTCCGCGACGAAGTCGATGACCGGGCACCTGCTCGGAGGCGCCGGCGCCCTCGAGACGATCTTCACGGTGCTCGCGCTCCACGAGCGTCAGGCCCCGCCGACGATCAACGTCACGGACCCCGACCCCGAGCTCGTCCTCGACCTCGTCCGCGACACGCCGCGCGCGCTGCCGCAGGGCGACGTCGCCGCGATCAACAACTCGTTCGGGTTCGGCGGTCACAACGTCGCGCTCGTCGTGACGAACGCCTGACGCTTACGCGTGCGAGCTGCGCACGCGTAGTCTGCTCGCTGCAGGGCGGCGCTCCCCGGGGGAGCGCCGCCCTGCAGCGTTGGTGCGCACTCCGATGGTTCGCGCTCCCCGATGGATAGCGGATCCGTACACGTCATGCGTTCCGATCCGCTATCGAGCGCACCGCGCCCGCGGTGGATAGCTGATCAGCGCGGACGAAGTGGTCCGATCGGCTATCGAGCCACTTCTCCGAACACGGATTGGCGCCGTCCGACCATCGAACGGTCGGAAAGCGTCAGTCCGTCGTGCTGGGGAGTCGCTGGATAGTGGATCCGTACGTGTCATGCGTCCCGATCCGCTATCGAGCGCACCACGCCCATGGTGAATAGCCGATCCGTGCAGATGAAGTGGTCCGATCGGCTATCGAGCCACTGCGACGGCCACGGAGTGACGGTTTCCGACCATCGAACGGTCGGACAGCGTCAATCCGTCGGGACGGGGTTCGGCAGGAAGAGCGAGTGCGCGCGTGGTGACGACCCTTGTGCGCGCTCGCTCCCCGTGACGGGGTCAGCCTGGGTCCGCAGCCGGCGGCGGGCTGGTCAGCCGACCCGGTGGAGCCAGCGGACCGGGGCACCTGCTCCGGCGTAGCGGAACGTCTCGAGCTCGTCGTCCCACGCCTGGCCGAGCGCGAGCGAGAGCTCGGTGCGCATGCGCACCGGGTCGTCGGCGTGCTCGAGGGCCGCGCGCACGCGGTCCTCAGGGACGACGACGTTGCCGTGGACGTCGGTCGCCGCGTGGAAGATCCCGAGCTCGGGGGTGTGGCTCCAGCGGGAGCCGTCGGTGCCGCGGCTCGCCTCCTCGGTCACCTCATAGCGCAGGTGGGCCCAGCCGCGCAGCGCGGACGCGAGGCGGGCGCCCGTGCCGGGCTCGCCCTGCCAGGACAGCTCCGCGCGCAGCATGCCGGGCGCGACGGGCTGGTCGATCCAGTCGAGGGAGACGCGCACGCCGAGGACGTTCTCGGTGGCCCACTCCAGGTGCGAGCACAACGCACGGGGCGAAGAGTGCACGAAAAGTACACCGCGGGTCGACGAACCAGCCATGGTTGGCCTCCTTGTGTCTCGAGGGTCGTCTTCCCCAACGTCCTGCGAGATCACGAAGACCGGCGGTCCTGCACGGTGCAACAGGACCATCATGCCCCAGAAGGGCGGTCCCTGGCGAGAGGGGGACGCCACCGACCTCCGGCGGCGTCCCTGCCCGGACTCAGAGCTGCTCGCGCAGCGCGCGCATCGCCTTCTTGCGCACCGACTTCTCAAGCCTGTCGAGGTAGAGGTACCCGTCGAGGTGGTCGACCTCGTGCTGGAGGCAGCGCGCCATGAGCTCCTCCCCCTCGACGACGACCAGGTTGCCGTCGAGGTCGATGCCCTCGACCTTCGCGTACCAGGCGCGACGGGTCGAGAACCACAGGCCCGGAACCGAGAGGCAGCCCTCGTCGCCGTCCTGGTACTCGTCCTCCGAGAGGTCGACGATGCGCGGGTTGAGCACGTAGCCGATCTCGTCGTCGATGTTCCACGAGAACGCGCGAAGGCTCACGCCGATCTGGTTCGCGGCCAGGCCTGCACGACCCTCGTCGTCAACCGTCTCGACAAGGTCTGCGACGAGCTGGCGCACCCGGTCGTCGACCTGCGTGATCGGCTCGCAGGGCGTGCGCAGGACGGGGTCGGGCAGGACGCGGATGTCTCTCATGGCCATGGCTCGATTGTTTCATGGGACGGGCGCCGTCCGGGAACGCGTCCGGACTCCTGTGACGGGACGCGCCCGTGCCCCGGTGCGGCAGCGTGCCGCACCGGGGCCGCCTGGGGCGCCGGGGGTCGCCCTAGCCCTTGACCGCGCCGCCCAGGCCCGCGCCCCGGAGGAAGACGCGCTGGAAGACGAGGAACAGCACGACGGGGAAGACCGTCGCGATCGCGAGCGCCGCGAGGAAGACACCCTTGTCGGTCGACGCCTCGAGCGCGGGCAGCCGCACCGAGAGCGGCTGGAGCTCGGGGCGGGACAGGACCAGCATCGGCCAGAGGAAGTCCTTCCACGACGCGATGACGGCGAAGACCGACACGACGCCGACGATCGGCCTGCTCATCGGCAGGACGATGCTCCGCAGCAGCCGGAAGGGTCCGGCCCCGTCGACACGTGCAGCCTCGAAGATCTCCCGTGGGAGCGAGTCGAAGAACCGCGCGACGATGACGACGTTGAACGCGCTCGCCCCTGCCGGCAGCCACACGGCCCAGAACGTGTCGACGAGCGAGGTCCCGAGGAGCGGCGGGTTGAGCACCGTGAGGTACAGCGGCACGAGGAGCACCACACCGGGCACGAACAGCGTCGCGAGGACCGCCGAGTGGAGGTAGCGGGACCAGCGGGGCCGCAGCACCGAGATGACGTACGCCCCCGTGACGGCGACGATGATCTGCACGAGCCACGACCCCAGCGCGACGTACACGGTGTTGAGGAAGTACAGGGAGATGTGGACGTCGTTCCACGCGCGGTCGAGGTTCTCCCACGCGACCCCGTTCGGGAAGAACGCGAGCGGCGTGCGCAGGATGTCCTGGGTCGGCGTCACCGCGAACTTCGCGAGCAGCAGGAGCGGGCCGAGGCACCACACGACGAGGATGACGAGCAGCGCCGTGTGCAGGGTCCGCCAGGTGAGGCGGACGAGAGGTCGGCGCCGGTCCGCGTCCGAGAGGACGCCACGTTCCTCGGGCTCGGGAGCTCGCCGGGCACGGCCGCGGCGCGGCGGCTCGGCGGCCGCGGGCGCGACCGGGGCGGAGACGGGCAACGCGGTGCGGGTCGTCGTCATGTCACTTGCTCCAGCGCTCGGTGAGACGGAAATAGATGAGGGAGACGATCCCGAGGAACACCGCGAGCATGAGCGAGAGCGCGGTCGCCTCGCCGTACTGCGCCCCGAGCGAGTTGCCGAACGCGTAGCGGAAGACGAGCAGGAGGATCGAGACCGTCGCGTTGTTCGGCCCACCACCCGTGAAGAGGTACGGCTCGAGGAACACCTGGGCGGTCCCGATGATCTGGAGGATGAACGTGATGAGCAGGATGCCCCGCAGCTGGGGCATCGTCACGTGCCAGATCTTGCGCCACACCGAGGCGCCGTCGACCTCGGCCGCGTCGTACAGCTCCGAGGGCACGCCCGTGAGCGCGGCGAGATAGATGATGACGGTGCCTCCCGCGGCCGCCCACGTCGCCTGGAGGACGAGCGCCGGCATGACGAGTCCCGGGTCGGAGAGCCACGCGACCGGCTCGACGCCGAACCAGCCGAGGATCGTGTTGAACACCCCGAACTTCGTCGGGTTGTAGAAGAGTTTCCACAGCATGACCGCGACGACCGGCGGCACGACGACCGGCAGGTAGGCGAGCACCGTGAAGACGCCGCGCATCCGACGGACCTCACGCATGAGGACCGCCGCCACGAGCGGCACGGGGTAGCCGAACAGCAGGGCGAGGAACGCGAAGTACACCGTGTTGCGGACCGCGATCGGCAGGACCGGGTCGGCGAGGACGTTGCGGAAGTTCTCGAGCCCGACGAACGTCGACTGCCCGACGAAGTTCGTCTCCTGGAAGCTCATGAGGACGGCGCGGCCGATGGGGAACCACGAGAAGACCCCGAAGATGAGCAGGAGCGGGAGGGCGAGGACGAGGGCGCTCAGCCCTCCCCCGCGCACCCACGTGAGCGGGCTGCGGCGGTGCGGCCTCACCAGGGACGTGTCGGCGCTCTCCGCGACGGGTGCGGGTGCGGTCATCGGTCGACCTTTCGTCGGGGACCTGCAGGGACGGGTCCCGGGCGGCGCATGCGCGCCGCCCGGGACCGTGACGGCGGGTGGCTCAGCTCTCGACGCCGTCGTCGATGAGCTTCTGCGCCTGGGTGTTGGCCTTCGCGAGGAGGGCGTCGACGTCAGCGTTCTTGTCCGTGAGGACCGCCTGGACGATCGGGAAGAGCAGACCGTACGTCGGCTGGGTCGAACGGCTCGGCTCGCCGACGAGCGGCTGGTCGAACATGACGTTCGTGTACGCCGACACGTGGTCGAGCGGCACGTTGATGTACTCCTTGATCCAGCCCATCGACGTCTCGTACTCCGCCTTCGAGAAGATCGGGAGCACGGGGGTGCCGACGGCCTGGCCGGCGTCGAACCGGGACTTCGCGTTGGCGACCGCGGCGTCCTGGTCGAGCTGCGGCTCGAGGTACCAGTGGTAGATCCACTTGACCGCAGCGTCCTTCTCAGCGTCCGTCGCGTCGGTGCGGACGGCCGCGTACGTGCCGCCCGTGAGCGCCCCGGCGTTCGCACCCTCGGTCGGGACCGGCGCGAGGCCGTAACCGAAGTCCTTCGTCACGCCGTTGTTCTCGACGAGCGCGTTGTAGATGTCGGAGCCCGACGTGTACATCGCGATCTGCCCCGCGGCGAACGCCGCGTTGATCTCGCCCCAGCCGAGCTCGGTGCCCGGGTAGATCGAGCCGTCCTCCCAGCGCAGCGCCTTGAGCCACTCGAGGTGCGCCTTGACCGCCGGGTCGGTGAGCGTCGCGGTGTACGTGTCGCCCGACGACGTCTGGACGCGGCCTCCGCGCGAGTACGCCGCGGCCGTGAGCTGCCAGCCGCCGGCGTTGTCGAGCGCCATCATGCCATAGCCCGGCACGCTGGTCTTCTCGGTGATCGTCTTCGCCGCAGCCCGGATCTCGTCCCACGTCGTCGGCGGCTTGTCGGGGTCGAGCCCCGCCTGCGTGAAGAGGTCACGGTTGTAGTGGAGCGTCACCGAGTAGAAGGACTTCGCGGGGATCGCGTAGATCTGACCGTCGGCGCCCTTGCCTGCGTCGATCGCGGCCGTCGAGAACTTGTCCTTGATGCCGAGGGCCGCGACCTGCGCGTCGAGGTTCGCGAGCTGGCCGTTCTCGATGAGCGTCTTGCCGTCCGTGAGGGGGATCTCGAAGACGGTCGGGAGGGTGCCGCCGGCGAGCTGCGTCGTGAAGGTCGACGCGAGCCACTGGTACTCGCGGGTCTCGACCTTGATGTTCGAGTACTTCGCCTCGAACGCCTTGACCCGCTCTTCGAGCTGGTCGACGGCCTCCTTCTTGGAGCCGGGCAGCAGGCCTGCGACCGAGATGGTCACCTGCTCGGCACCGGCGGTGGTGCCGGTCGAGCCGCCCGGCGTCGTCGACGCGCCCGGCGCCGGGGTGTCCGTGCCGCAGGCCGCCAGCAGCCCGAGCGTCAGCACGCCGGCCGTGGCCAGCGCGGTGGTGCGGTTGAGCCTCATCGTCACTCCTTCGTGGTCGACCCGGGACGGGTCGTCGAGGTGGGCTGGCTCGTGCGGAGCCACGCCGCGGAGTCCGTCGGGAGGACGCGGTCGACGATCGCCTCGGAGCTGAGGAGGACGTCGGCGTCCGGGAGCGCGACGGGGTCGCTCCCGAGGTTGACGACGCAGAGCACGTCGTCGCGGCGGAACGCGAGCACGTCCGCGCCGAGGTCGAGCCAGTCGAGCGCGCCGTGCGCGAGCCCGGGCTCTGACCGGCGCAGCGCGATCGCGCGCCGGTACAGGTGGAGGGTCGAGGCAGGGTTGCGTTCCTGCGTCTCGACCGTGAACGCCGACCATGTGGCCGGCTGCGGGAGCCACGGCGTCGACCCTGCCGGGCCGAATCCGAAGGGCGGGACCGTGCCGGACCATGGGAGAGGCACGCGGCAGCCGTCGCGGCCCGGGTCGACGCCGCCCGAGCGGGCGTGCATCGGGTCCTGGATGCGTGACGGCGGCAGCTCGACCTCCGGGAGACCGAGCTCGTCGCCCTGGTAGACGTAGAGCGCGCCGGGGAGCGCGGCCGTGAGCAGCGCTGCTGCGCGCGCTCGTCTGACCCCGAGGGCGAGGTCGCTCGGCGTGCCGAAGCGCTTGGCACGGAAGGCGAACGACGAGTCTGCGCGACCGTAGCGGGTCGCGGGCCGCGTGATGTCGTGGTTGGACAGGACCCACGTCGCGGGCGCGTCGGTCGTCGCGTGGGCGGCGAGCGTCGCGGTGATCGACTCGCGCATCGAGCCCGCGTCCCACGGGCGGGTCATGAAGTCGAAGTTGAACGCTGTGTGCATCTCGTCGGGCCGCAGGTAGCGCACGAACCGCTCGGTGTCGGGCAGCCACACCTCGCCGACGAGCACGCGCGGCTCGTCGTAGGCGTCGGCGACGGCGCGCCAGGCGCGGTACACGTCGTGGAGCTCGTCGCGGTCGACGTAGGGGTGCTCCCCCGGCGTGACGTCGGCAGGGACCGTCGCCGGGAACGTGTCGTCCTTGACGAGGAGCGCGGCCGAGTCGATGCGGATGCCTGCGACCCCGCGGTCGAACCAGAACCGCAGCACGGCCTCGTGCTCGGCGCGGACGTCGGGGTGGTTCCAGTTGAGGTCGGGCTGCTCGGGCGTGAAGAGGTGGAGGTACCACTCGCCGGGCGTGCCGTCGGGGTTCGTCGTCCGGGTCCACGTCGGGCCCTGGAACTCCCCCGTCCAGGCCGTCGGACGGACGGAGCCGTCGTGGCCGAGGCCCGGGCGGAACCAGAAGCGTTCGCGGGCGGGGTCGCCCGGGGCTGCGGCGAGCGCCTCGCGGAACCACGGGTGCTCGTCGGAGACGTGGTTGGGGACGACGTCGACGATCGTACGGATGCCGGCCTCGCGCGCCTCGCGGATGAAGGCCTCGGCGTCCTCGAGCGTCCCGAAGCGGGGGTCGACCGCGCGGTAGTCGGCGATGTCGTAGCCGCCGTCGGCGAGGGGCGAGCGGTAGAAGGGGGTGAACCAGACTGCGTCGACGCCGAGGTCGCGGAGGTACGGGATGCGGGCTCGCGCTCCCGCGAGGTCTCCCGTGCCGTCGCCGTCGCCGTCGGCGAAGCTCCGGGGGTAGATCTCGTAGATGACCGCGTGGCGCCACCAGGGTGCGGTGATCGCGACGTTCGTCACGTCGTCCACGGTTGCTCCTCGTCGTCGGGGATGCGGGCTTCTCCCGCTCCCCTAACGTAAGAGAACGACAGGACCCGCGCAAGAACTCGACAAGACGTTTATCGAAACGAGACATCCCATGGATTTCTGTCGCTGCGTCGCCGAGGCCGCCCCGCAGAGCACGACGACGGCGGCCCCCGAAGGGACCGCCGTCGTCGACGCACCAGCGCCCACCTGCGACGCAGCTCTCGGCCCGCACCAGCGGGCACCACGCTCAGCCCGCCGCAGGCCGCGCCGGCGCCGTCGACCGCCGCACGACGAGCTCGGGCTCGAAGAGCAGCTCGTCGCTCGCGACGTCCTGCCCCGCGATGAGCTGCGTGAGGAGTCCGACCGCGGCCCGCCCCATCGGCTCGATCGGCTGCCTCACCGTCGTGAGCGCCGGATCCGTCGAGTTCATGAGCGCGGAGTCGTCGAAGCCCACGACCGAGACGTCCTCCGGGACCGACCGTCCCGAGCGCCGCACCGCACGGATCGCGCCGAGCGCGAGCGGGTCCGACGCGCACAGGACCGCCGTCACCCCGCGCGCGAGCAGACGCGCGACCGTCGCCTGGCCCGACTCGAGCGAGTAGTCCGACCGCACGACGTCAGCCTCGGCGAGCTCGATGCCGTGGCGCTCCGCGAGGATGAGGGCCGCCGCGAGCTTGCGCTCCGACGGGATGTGGTCGGCCGGCCCGAGCAGCAGGCCGATCCTCTCGTGACCGAGCGAGACGACGTGCTCGAACGCCTGCGTCATCGCGACGAGGTCGTCGCACGACACCGTCGGGACCTCGAGGTCCTCGACCGAGGCGCTCATGAGGACGAGCGGCAGCCCCAGGTCGACGAGCCGGTGGTAGTGCGCGTGGTCCGCGCGACGCTCGGTGTACTGGCCGCCCGTGAAGATCACGCCCGACACCTGCTGCCCGAGGAGCAGGTCCATGTACTCGGCCTCCGAGACGCCGCCCGCCGAGCGCGTGCACAGCACCGGCGTGAAGCCGTTCTGCGCGAGCGCCCCGCCGATGACCTCGGCGAGCGCCGGGAAGATCGGGTTCGAGAGCTCCGGCAGGACCAGGCCGACGAGCCGGTTGCGCTCGCCCCGCAGCTTCGTCGGCCGCTCGTAGCCCATGACGTCGAGCGCCGTGAGCACCGCATCCCTCGTCGCCTGCGACACCCCCGGCTTGTCGTTGAGCACACGGCTCACCGTGGCCTCGGAGACCCCGACCTTCTTCGCCACCTCGGCGAGACGCTTCGACATGGCCACACCCTACTCAGCCGAGACCGCACACCCGGACGAGGAGCACTCCGGCTCCCGCACAGGCCCACGAGACGAGGGAGCCGACGAGGAACTCCTCGGCCTTGGTGCCGCGCGCCCGGTCCGCGGAGATCTCCGGGAAGCGCACGACGCCCTTGGCCGCGAGGACGGCGGCGATGACGGGGAACGCGCCCGCGAGAGCGAGCACGAGGACGAGGACCCTCTCGAGCGGACCGATGTACCGGCCGCCGCGCATGACAGGACCCGGCACGGGCTGCGCCTCCACGGCGCTGACGGAGGCGAGGTCACGGCCACGCACCGTGAGACGCCACCCTGTCGGGCGGCGGAAGGCCTGCAGCGGGGCGGCATCGCCGTCTGGCAGCGCGGCGGCATCGCCGTCCGGCAGGCGCCGGGCGCGCGCGAGAGCCGCGCGCGTCACGATGTTCGCGGTCCGCGTGAGCCCGACGAGCACGACCACGACGGCGAGCGCGACCGCGACCGGGACGCCCTCGCGGCCCGGGACGGTCCGCGCCCACGCGTCGACGAGCGGCCCCGCGGGCACGGGCCCGGGGACGAGCGCGGCGACGACGAGGACCGCGGCGAGCGCCGCGGCGGGCCACGCGCGGGGCGGAGCCGCCGGCACCCCGTCGTCCACGGAACCCGCGTGCGGCATGAGCGTCGCCCAGGCGCCCGCGACGAGCGCCCCGACGACGACGGTGACGACGTGCGCGCCGAGCCCGACGACGAGCGTGACGCCGACCGCGGCGACGGCGAGCGCGACGAGCAGGGCGAGGGCCCGTCGGGGGAGGCGCGCGCCGCGCGCGACGTCGGCCGTGACGACGAGCGCGAGGACGACTGCCGCTGTCACCGGACCGCCTCCTCGAGGAGCGCGAGCGCCCCGACGAGCGCCGTGCCGCCCGAGCGGCGCAGCCCCTGGGAGACGGCGGGCTGCGTGACGTCGTGCAGGGCCGCGACCTGGGCCTGGGTGCGGCCGAGCGCGGACGCGCCGACGTAGGAGCGCTGGGAGGGGGTCATGCCGTCGATCATCCTGTCCGTGACGAGAAGCTGCGCGTCGACGAGGGCGACCGAGTCGTCGGCGCCTCCCGAGGTGGCCCCGTCGAGGTACCACGTGCGCACCCACGGCGACTCCTTGCGGTCGGCGCGACGGTGGGCCTCGTCGATCGCGTCGCGTGCGGACCACCAGGCGGAGCCGTCCTTGATCGCAGGCCCGTCGCCGTCCTGCGCGACGTCGCGGGTCTCACCGCGGCCGATGCCGACGCGGACGTCGATCCCGTCCGGCAGGAGGAGGCGGGCGACGGTCGCGGTCCACACGGCGGCGGGCAGCGTGGCGGCAAGTGCCTGGAACTCGTCGCCGACGGTCGCCCAGAGGGGCGTCTCGAGCGGGACGACGTCGTGGGCGCGGGCGAAGGCGTCGAGCACGTCGGTCTGAGCCGCTGCGCGGTCGGCGAGGTCGCGCGAGCGGACGATGTCGACGATGAGGGCGTACCGCGGACTACTCATGACTCAACTATAAGCATAACGCTTATAGTTTGCTAGGTATAACGTCGTCGCCGGGCTCGAAGCGGTAGCCCATCCCCGGGCTCGTCAGCAGGTGCCGCGGCGCCGCCGGATCCTCCTCGAGCTTGCGCCGCAGCTGCGCGACGTACACCCGCAGGTAGTGCGTGTCCCGCACGGCCGACGGCCCCCACACCTCCCGAAGCAGCTGCTCACGCCCCACGACCCGACCACGGTGCCGCACGAGCAGCTCGAGCAGCCCCCACTCCGTCGGGCTCAGCCGCACCTCCTCCCCGGCACGCACGACCGTGCGGCGCGCGAGGTCGATCGTCAGCGCCCCCGCGACGACGACAGCCGCCTCGACGTCCTCGGGGCGGTCCGCCCGCCTCACCGCCGCCCGCAGCCGCGCCATGAGCTCGGGCAGCGCGAACGGCTTCGTCACGTAGTCGTCCGCACCCGCGTCGAGCGCGTCGACCTTGTCCTCGCCGAGCTGCCGCGCCGAGAGCACGAGGATCGGCACCCGGCTCCACCCCCGCACCGCCGCGATGACGTCGGTCCCCGGCATGTCCGGCAGGCCCAGGTCGAGCAGCACGACGTCGGGCGCCGAGACGGCCGCCGCGTCGATCCCCTCGGTCCCCGTCGCCGACGTGACGACCTCCCAGCCGTGCGCACGCAGCGCGATCGCCATGGCGCGCAGCAGCCCCGGGTCGTCGTCGACGACGAGCACACGGTTGCCGCTCATCGCTCCCCCTCCTCCTCGCCGTCCCGGACGGCACGCGGCACGACGACGACGGCCGTCAGGCCTCCGCCCGGGGTGTCCTCGACGACGATCGTCGCACCCATCGCCCGAGCCAGGCCGTCGGCGACCGCCAGCCCGAGCCCGATGCCCGAGCCCGTCGCCTGCCCGAGCCGTTCGAAGGGCTGGAACATCCGCGCCTTCGCCACGTCGTCGACCCCCGGACCACGGTCCACGATCCGCACCTCGACGACGCTCTGCACCGCCGACGTCCCCACGAGCACGGGCTCGCCCGCGCCGTAGCGCACAGCGTTCGCGACGAGGTTCTCGACGACCCGCTCGAGCAGCGCCGCGTCCGTCCGGACGAACGGCAGGTCCTCGGGCAGGTCGAGCGTGACGAGCCCCAGGTACGGCTCGACCGCGAGCGGCACGACCTCGTCGAGCGACACCTCGCGCAGCGCGGGGGCGACCGCCCCCGCCTGCAGCCGCGAGAGATCGAGCAGGTCGTCGATGAGCCGACCGAGCCGGTCCGTCGACGCCGACGCGGTCTCGAGCAGCACCGCACGGTCGTCGTCGTCGAGCCCCGGCCCGCCGAGGCCGTCGAGCGCGGTCCGCATCGCCGCCAGAGGCGTCCGAAGATCGTGCGAGACGGCCGCCAGCAGCGCCGAGCGCGCCGCGTCGGACCGCTCCGCGACCGCAGCGCGCGCAGCCTCCTCACGCAGCCGACGATGCTCGACGACGATGCCCGCCTGCGCGGCGAACGCGTCGAGCACGCGACGGTCGCCCGCGGGCAGGGGCCGCCCGTCGAGCACGAGCCGACGCTCGTCGTCGACCTCGACGACCGTCGTCGTGCCCTCCGGGACCCCGTCGCGCGACGCCGAGGCGAGCACGCGCCAGCCATCGCCCGCACGCTCCGCAAGCTCAACGCGCGCAAGCCCGAACGTCTCGGCGAGCCGCTCGACGACCGCCTCCGACGTGTCCTGACCCGCGAGGACCGACCGCGACAGGCCCGCGAGCGCCGACGCCTCCGCACGCGCCCGGAAGGCCTGCGCCGAGCGCCGGGCCGCATGGTCGACGACGAGCGCGACAGCCCCCGAGATGACGACGAACACCCCGAGCGCGAGAAGGTTCTCGGGCTCGGCGACCGTGAGCCGTCCGCGCGGCGCGACGAAGAACCAGTTGAGGCACAGGAACGAGACGATCGCTGCCGCGAGCGCAGGTCCGAGCCCGCCGAGGAGCGCCGCGCCCACGGACGTCGCGAGGAACAGCAGGACCTGGGTCGTGAGCTCCGCGCCGACGACGCCGTGGAACCCCCACGTGAGCAGCGCGGGCATGACGAGCGCGAACCCCCACCCCCACAGCCGGCGCGGACGCGACAACGGGCTCGCGCCGCGCCGGACACCGCGCCGCGCGCGCGCCTGGTCGTGTGTGACGAGGTGGACGTCGATCGAGCCCGCGAGCCGCGCGACCTCGCTCGCGGTCGAGCCGAGCAGCGCCTCGCGCACGCGCGAGCGGCGGGAGACGCCGACGACGACCATCGTCGCGTTGACACCCTGGGCGAGGTCGACGACGGCGTGCGCGACGTCCTCGCCGACGACCGAGTGGAGGGTGCCGCCGAGACGTTCGACGAGGGCGCGCTCGGCCGCGATGACGTCGGCCGTCGCGCTCGGCAGGCCGTCCGTCGCGAGGACGTGGA
The DNA here is from genome assembly GCF_011300875.1 of Sanguibacter sp. HDW7. Taxonomy (NCBI): domain Bacteria; kingdom Bacillati; phylum Actinomycetota; class Actinomycetes; order Micrococcales; family Sanguibacteraceae; genus Sanguibacter; species Sanguibacter sp. HDW7. The sequence goes on from NZ_CP049862.1 coordinate 1,971,448, forward strand.
CGGCGTGCAGCTCGGCACCTGCCGCACGCGCCGCGATGCGGGCGGCGCGACGCAGGAGCGTCTCGCTCTCGGGTCCCCCGGTCACGGCGACGACGACGCGCTCGCGCGCCGGCCACGTCTCGGCGATCTCATGCTCGGCGCGGTAGCGGACGAGGGCGTCGTCGACGCGGTCGGCGAGCCACAGGAGGGCAAGCTCGCGCAGCGCGGTGAGGTTGCCCTCCCGGAAGTAGGAGGCGAGCGACGCGTCGATCTGCTCGGCGCGGTAGACGTTGCCGTGCGCGAGACGGCGCCGCAGCGCCTGAGGCGTGAGGTCGACGAGCTGGACCTGCGCGGCGTCCCGCACGACCTGGTCGGGGACGGTCTCGCGCTGGCGCACGCCCGTGATCTGCTCGACGTCGTCGCCGAGCGACTCGAGGTGCTGGACGTTGACGGTCGCGAGGACGTCGATGCCGGCGGCGAGGATCTCAGCGACGTCCTGCCAGCGCCACGCGTTGCGGCTGCCGGGCGCGTTGGAGTGCGCGAGCTCGTCGATGCAGACGACCTGGGGCCGTCGGGCGACGACCGCGTCGACGTCGAGCTCGCCGAGCTCGACGCCCCGGTGCACCACGCGCAGACGCGGGACCTCGGGCAGCCCGCGGACGCGGACGGCGGTCTCGGCGCGGCCGTGCGTCTCGACGAGCGCGACGACGACGTCCGTGCCGCGCGCGAGCCGGCGGCGGGCGTCGTCGAGCATCTCGCAGGTCTTGCCGACGCCCGGGGCGGCCCCGAGGTACACGGTGAGCCTGCCGCGCGGCCCGGGCTCCTGCCCCGGCTCGGAGGCCGGGGCAGGCGTGGGTGCCGGGGCCGGCGGCGGAGCGCCCGCGAGCACGGGGTCAGGCTCGTCGGCGGGTCCTGCCCCGGGTGACGGCATCGAGGTCATGGTCACGGTCTACCAGTCCCCGTGGGCAAGTTCGATGTTGAGACGCAGGACGTCGACCCGCGGCTCGCCGAGCACCCCGAGGTCGCGACCCTCGGTGAGCCGGGCGACGAGCGCGTGCAGCCGCGCCGGCTCGACGCCGCGCGCCTCCGCGACCGTCGCGACCTGCGCGTCCGCCCAGGCGGGCGACACGTGCGGGTCGAGGCCCGAGGCCGACGACGTGAGAGCGTCGGCCGGGACCTGCGCGGGGTCGAGGCCGTGCTCGGCCGCGAGCGCGGCTCGCCGCTCGGCGATCGTCGCGACGAGGCCCGCGTCGTTCGGCCCGAGGTTGGTCGCGCCGGACGCGAGCCCGTCGTAGTTGTTCGCCGACGGGCGGCCGTGGAACCACGTCGCGGCGGCGGCACCCGTCGTCCAGTCCTGTCCGAGCAGCTCGGAGCCGACGACGGCGCTGCCCGCGGTGTCGGTGACGGAGCGGGCGCGGGAGCCGTCGGCCCGCACGAGCGAGCCGTTCGCCTGCCACGGCAGGGCGAGCTGTGCGACGCCCGTGAGGACGAGCGGGTACGCGACGCCGCACAGGAGCGTGAGGACGAGCAGGGCGCGGACGGCGACGGCCGTCTGGCGACCGAGAGCGACGAGGCGTGTCGCCGCAGCCCGGCGGGCGGAGCCTCGGGGCGCAGCAGGTCGTGGCCCCGAGGGACGAGGGGCAAGGGCGGTGGTCATGTGTGGTCCTCTCAGAACCCGGGGAGCAGCGACACGAGGAGGTCGATGAGCTTGATGCCGACGAACGGCGCGATGACGCCGCCGACGCCGTAGACGAGCAGGTTGCGTCGCAGGAGCGTCGCCGCACCGAGCGGGCGGTAGCGCACGCCGCGCAGGGCGAGCGGGACGAGCGCCGCGATGATGAGCGCGTTGAAGATCACCGCGGAGACGATCGCGGACTGCGGGCTGCTCAGCCGCATGATGTCGAGCGCGCCGAGCTGGGGCAGGGTGCCCGCGAACATCGCGGGGAGGATCGCGAAGTACTTCGCGACGTCGTTGGCGATCGAGAAGGTCGTGAGGGCGCCGCGGGTGATGAGGAGCTGCTTGCCGATCTCGACGATCTCGACGAGCTTCGTCGGGTCGGAGTCGAGGTCGACCATGTTGCCGGCCTCCTTCGCGGCCGCGGTGCCCGAGGCCATCGCGACGCCGACGTCGGACTGCGCGAGCGCCGGGGCGTCGTTCGTGCCGTCGCCCGTCATGGCGACGAGCCTGCCGCCGGCCTGCTCGCGGCGGATGAGCGCGAGCTTGTCCTCGGGGGTCGCCTGGGCGAGGACGTCGTCGACGCCTGCCTCGGCGGCGATCGCGCGGGCGGTGACGGGGTTGTCGCCCGTCACCATGACGGTGCGGATACCCATGGCGCGCAGCGTCGCGAACCGTTCGGTGAGCCCTGGCTTGACGACGTCGGAGAGCCGGACGACGCCGAGGACGCGGGCGTGCCCCTTGCCCGTGCGGGTCGCGACGACGAGCGGCGTCGCGCCCGCGGCGGCGACCTCGCCGACGACTGCGTCGAGCTCTGCGGCGTCGGCCCCGTCGTCCGTCACGCCGGTCGAGCGGACCCAGCGCTGGACGGCGTCGGCGGCGCCCTTGCGGAGCTCGCGCGCCGCGGTGCCGTCGTGCCCAGGACCGCCGTGCCCGGAGCCGCCGGCCTGCGCGGGCAGGTCGAGACCGGACATGCGGGTGTGCGCCGTGAACGGGATGACGACGGCACCCGCGGGGGCCTCGTCGGGCCCGGGGCACAGCTCGAGGATGCTGCGGCCCTCGGGCGTGTCGTCGCCGAGCGAGGCGAGGCGGACGGCCGTCGCGAGCTCGTCGGGCGTCGTCCCGCCGACCGGCAGGAGCGCGGTCGCCCGGCGGTTGCCGAACGTGATCGTGCCCGTCTTGTCGAGCAGGAGGACGTCGACGTCGCCCGCAGCCTCGACCGCGCGGCCCGAGGTCGCGAGCACGCCGCGCCGCACGAGCCGGTCCATGCCGGCGATGCCGATCGCGGACAGCAGGGCGCCGATGGTCGTCGGCACGAGGCATACGAGGAGGGCGACGAGCACGACGACGTCCTGGCCCGCACCCACCCGCGACGCGAAGGGCGCGAGCGTGACGACCGCGAGGAGGAACACCACGGTGAGGGTCGTCAGGAGGATGCCGAGCGCGACCTCGTTGGGGGTGCGCTGCCGCTCGGAGCCCTCGACGAGGGCGATCATGCGGTCGAGGAACGTCTGGCCGGGCTCGGCCGTGATGCGCACGACGATCCGGTCCGAGAGGACGACGGTTCCGCCGGTGACGGCCGAGCGGTCGCCGCCCGACTCGCGCACGACGGGCGCGGACTCGCCCGTGATCGCGGACTCGTCGACAGTCGCGACGCCCTCGATGACGTCGCCGTCGCCCGGGATCGTCTCGCCCGCGGACACGACGACGACGTCGCCGACCGTGAGCCGCGTCGAGAGGACCTCGACCGTCGGGAGGCGATCGAGCCCTGTCGTGGACACGAGCGTGTCGACGGGTGCGTCGATCCGGCGCGCGGTCGTCTCCCGCTGCGTCGCACGCAGGCTCGACGCCTGGGCACGGCCGCGGGACTCCGCGACGGCCTCGGCGGCCGTCGCGAGCAGGAGCGTGAGCCAGAGCCACACCGTGACGGTGAGGCGGAACGCGTCGGGCTCGACGACGGTCGCGACGGTCGTGACGACCGCGCCGAGCTCGACGAGCAGGAGGACGGGCGTCCGGGCGAGGAGCCGCGGGTCGAGCTTGCGGAAGGCCGCGGGCAGGGCGTCGCGGAGCATCGCGAGGGTGAGGCCGCGCGTGGCGGCCTGGCGGGGGCGGCTCGGGGTAGCGACCGGAGCAGCGGGTGCGGGTGCGGGTGCGGTGGGTGGCGCGGCGGGTGTCGGGCGGGCGGTCATGACAGCGACTCCAGGATCGGGCCGAGGGTGAGGACGGGGATGAAGGTCAGGCCGACGACGACGAGCGTCACGGACGTGAGCAGCCCGACGAACAGGGGGCCGTGCGTCGGCAGCGTGCCCGCCGAGACGGGGACGGACGACGCCGAGGCGAGGCGGCCCGCGAGCGCGAGCAGCAGGACGATCGGCACGAGGCGGCCGAGCAGCATGGCGATGCCGATCGCCGTGTCGTAGAAGGGGCTCGCGGCGGCGAGGCCGCCGAACGCGGAGCCGTTGTTGTTGGCGCCCGACGCGAAGGCGTAGACGATCCGGGAGAGCCCGTGGGCGCCTGGGTCGCCTGCGGCCGCGTCGGCCGTCGGGACGAGCACGGCGGTCGCGGAGCCGAGCAGGACGAGCGCGGGCATGGTGAGGACGTAGCCCGCGACGAGCGTCATCTCGTGGCGGCCGATCCGCTTGCCGAGGTACTCGGGGGTGCGTCCAACCATGAGCCCTGCGAGGAAGACGGTGAGCACCGCGAGGACGAGCATGCCGGCGAGGCCCGAGCCGACGCCTCCGGGGGCCACCTCGCCGAGGAGCATCGTGAACATCGCGACGCCGCCGCCCGGGGCCGTGAGCGAGTCGTGGGCGGCGTTGACGGCTCCCGTGGACGTGCCTGTCGTCACGGCCGCGAAGAGGGCCGACGCGGCCTGCCCGAGACGGACCTCCTTGCCCTCGAGCGCGGCGCCGGCAGCGGCAGGGACCGCCCCCGGGCCGGCGAGCTCGGCCCACGTGAGCAGCGTCGCGGAGCCGACGAGGAGCGTCACCATCGTCGCGAGGATCGCGCGACCCTGGCGGCGGTCGCCGACCATGAGGCCGAACGCGCGCGGCAAGGCCGTCGGGATGACGAGGATGAGGAACATCTCGAGGAGGTTCGTCCAGGGCGTCGGGTTCTCGAAAGGGTGCGCCGAGTTCGCGTTGAGATAGCCACCGCCGTTCGTGCCGAGCATCTTGATGGCCTCCTGCGAGGCGATGGGGCCGCCGACGATCGTCTGCGTGCCGCCCGCGAGCGTGCTGACCTCCGCCGGGGAGCCGAGGTTCTGGACGACTCCCCCGGCGACGAGCACGAGGGCCGCGACGGCCGCGACCGGCAGGAGCACGCGAACGACGGTCCGCGTGAGGTCCCGCCAGAGGCTCCCGATACGGCCGTCGGTCCCGGCACGCGCGAATCCGCGCACGAGCGCGACGGCGACGACGATGCCGACGGCGGCGGAGACGAAGTTCTGCACGGCGAGACCCACGGCCTGGAGCACCGGGGACGCGGCGGTCTCGCCCGCGTAGGACTGCCAGTTGGTGTTCGTCGCGAAGCTCACGGCGGTGTTCCACGCGGTGTGCGACGACATCGCCGGCACGCCGTCCGCGAGGGGCAGACGGTCCTGGGTCCGGGCGAGGAGCATGACGGCGAAGATCGAGACGAGGGTCAGCGCGAGCACTCCGCGCAGATAGGCGGCCCAGCGCATCTCCGCGTCGGGGTCGACGCGCAGCAGCCGGTAGATGCCGCGCTCGACGCGCGTGTGACCGTCGGCCGTATAGGTGCGTGCGAGGTAGGTGCCGAGCGGCACGTGCACCGCGGCGAGCGCCCCGACGAGCAGGAGCGCCTGGCCGACGGCCAGGAGGACCGACGTCGTCGTCATCGCCTCGCGCCCCCGTCGCGGAAGGGGCGCGCGACGAGCGCGAGCGTGACGACGACGAGCGTCGTGAGGAGCAGGTAGGCCAGGTCAGCCATGGGAGGGACCTCTCCGAGCAGGGCGACGCGCAGGCGTCGGCGCACACGGCGTGCGCTCGCCTCTGGTCTACGCCGCTCGCGGGCTCCCGGACCGAGCGTTGACGGAACCCTGACGCCCCCGCGTCCGGCCTTGACGAGACCCTGACGGGCCGCGACGGGACGCGTGCGCCGGACACGTGCGTCGCCCGAGCCGGGCGCCCGGGCTGCACCTCGGGGCAGCACCTCTCGGGTCGCCCGCCCAAGGACGTCCCGCGTCCAGCTCGGTCTCCCCCAGCCGGTAAGTGGTGCTCAGCCGGTCGGGACGTCCCGGCGTCGGAACCCGGCGACGCCGACGACGCCGAGCCCGACCGCGAGCACGGCCATGACGGCGGCCCCGACCCACGACGCCCCCGCGCCCGGCAGCGCGGGCGAGTGCGTGAACGGCGCAAGGTCGAGCAGCCACGTGGGCAGGCGCAGCAGGCCGCCGTAGACGGCCGCGACCGCGGAGAACCCGAACCAGCCCCACACGATCCCGCTGCCCGTGGGCCACCAGCCGTAGCAGACCACGGCGGCGGCGACGAGGAGCGCGATCGCGGGCAGGTGCCCGAGCGCCGCGACGACGAACGTGCCGAGCGGCGTCGTCGAGCTCCCGGTCGAGGCGACCCCGACCCACAGCCCGACGCCGACGACGAGGAGGAGGCCAGCGGTCGTGCCGAGCGTCACGCCGACGCGCGCACCCAGCCAGCGCTGCCGGGAGACCGACGTCCCCAGGACGCTCTCGAGACGTCCGCGCTGCTCCTCGGTGCGCACGCCGTGGAACGAGGCGAGCGCGAACCCCGCGACGAGCACCGCGAGGAACATCACCATGAGGCTGGCGAACACGTCGACGAGCTCGCCGCTGCCACCGAGGACGTGCTGGAGCTGCGGCATCTCGTCGATCATCGCACCGACGGCGTCGGCGAACGTGCCCGTGACGACGGCGCCGGCCGCGAGCGCGACGGCCCACGCCGTCGCGGAGCCCCGATGGAGGCGCCAGGCGAGAGCGGTGGGCGTCGCGAGCGACGCGCGGGCGCGCGCCGGTCCGGGTCGGGGCGCGACGAGGCCGGCGCCGAGGTCGCGCCTGGCACCGAGGCGCGCGCCGACCGCGAGGAGCGCGAGCGTGAGCAGGAGCCCGAGGCCGAGCGGCCACACGCGCGTGTCGACGAACGCCCGGGTCTGCAGCGCCCAGCCGAGCGGGGACGCCCACGACAGCGGCGAGCCGCCGACCTGCTGGAGGTCGCCGGCGGCGCGCACGATCCAGGCGATCCCCAGGGCGGCGAGCGCGAGGCCGGACGCGGTCCGGGCATGCTCGGCGACCTGGCACGTGACGACGGCGACGGCTCCGAAGACGAGGCCCGTGACCGCCCCTGCGGCCGCGAGCGCGGCCGAGCCGCCGACGTCGAGACCCGTCGCGACGAGTACGCCGCACGCGAGGGCCGCGATGACGAGCTGGACGAGTGCGACGAGCGCGAACGCAGTGACGGCCGGCGCGTGGCGCCCGACGGCCCCGGCGCGGACGAGCTCGGCGGTGCCCTGCTCCTCCTCGGCGCGGGTGTGCCGCACGACGGTCTGGATCGAGAGCACGGCGAGCGCCACGAGGACGAGGAAGGTCATCTCGTTGGCGACCATCGCGCCGAGCGTGTAGTCGTCGAGGCCGAAGCCGGACCCGGTGAGGATGACGGCGGCGGGCGACGACATGAGGGAGGCGCGGACCTGGCGGTCGGCGGCCGTCGGGTAGATCCTCTCGAGCGCGACGACCGCGTACCCCCACAGGACGACGATCGACGCGGTCCACACGAGGAGCCGGGCCCTGTCCCGGCGCAGTGCGGCTCCGAGGAGGATGCCGGCGCCGGCGAGGGCGTCGGACCCGCGTGCCGCAGGAGCGGCCGCAGCCGTCGTCGTCGTCATCGTGACCGCCGGGTGCGGGGTTCGAGGGCCGCGTCCTGGCGGTCGGGTTGCTCGCCGGGTCCGGGCTCCGCGCCGTAGTGGCGCAGGAACAGCTCCTCGAGCGAGGGTGGTGCGACGGTGACGTGGCTGGGCACGAGCGCGGCGAGCGCGGCGAGGAGCCCTGGCAGGTCGGTGTCCTCGACGTCGAGGGTCGTGCGGTGGCCGTCGGCGTGGGGGTCGGACGCGAAGCCGTGGACGCCCGGGAGCGTCGCGAGCGCGGCGGCGTCGCCCGGGGTGACGGTCGTGACGGTGGACCTCGTGAGGCGGCGCAGGTCGGCGAGGGTGCCGGCCTCGACGGTGCGACCGGCGCGGACGATCGTCACGGTGTCGCAGAGCTTCTCGACCTCGGCGAGGACGTGGCTCGAGAGGAGCACGGCGCTGCCGCGCGCGGCGGCCTCGCGCACGCACTCGGCGAAGACGGTCTCCATGAGGGGGTCGAGGCCGGAGGTCGGTTCGTCGAGCAGGTAGAGCTCGACGTCGGAGGCGAACGCCGCGACGAGGGCGACCTTCTGCCGGTTGCCCTTGGAGTACGTCCGCATCTTCTTCGTCGGGTCGAGGTCGAAGCGTGCGACGAGCTCGTCGCGTCGCTGCGCGTCGACGTGACCTCGGAGGCGGACGAGCAGGTCGACGACCTCCCCGCCCGTGAGCGTCGGCCAGAGGTCGACGTCGCCCGGGACGTACGCGAGACGGCGGTGGAGCGCGACGGCGTCGTGCCACGGGTCACCGCCGAGGACGTGCGCGGTCCCGCCGTCGGCACGCAGGAGGCCGAGGAGCACGCGGATCGTCGTCGACTTGCCCGCGCCGTTGGGGCCGAGGAAGCCGGCGACCTCGCCCGCGCGGACCGTGAGGTCGAGGCCGTCGAGGGCGCGGGCGCGGCCGAAGCTCTTGAGGAGGCCGCGGGCCTCGACGACGGGCGCTCGGCCCGCTGTCGTGGCCGGGCGGGCCGTGGGTGCGGGGCTGTGCGCGGTCATGGAGACCTCCTGCGTCGCGCCGGCCGTACGTCGCGGTCGGGACGTCTTCGACGCTAGGACCGTGCAGGGGAGGTTTCAAGGGGCCGTCGTGCCGTTCCGCGGGCGACGAGGACGTGCGGCCTGCGGAGATTGGTGCGGCCGGGCACCAGGGAGAGCGGTGCCCGGCCGCTGCCGCGCGTGGCGCGGCGTGCCGACGGTGTCAGCGCTGCGCGGACCACGCGCACGCACGCATGGTCCGGCGCGCCCTGCGGCTCCGCTGTTCCGGCGACGGGGGATCGACCGGTTGCGGTGCCCGGACCCGCGTCGGGGTCAGGTGGCGGGTGCGCACGCTGTGCGTCGCGGCGTGGAACGTGCATCGTGCGTCGTCCCCCGCTGTGCGTCGCTCGTCCATGTGCGTCCCGTCGTAGTTTGAAAGGCTTCCTAACTAACGGCGAGTCTAGCCTCCCCCGGCACCCTGGTCGGAATTGCGCAGGGTGATCTCGGTCGCACGGACGCTACCTGCGGTCACTGCCCCCTCAGCTGCCGGAACATCGGGCAGTCGAACGGGTCGCGCGCGCCCAGACCCACCTCGTTGAGGTAGCGGACGACGATCGCGTAGGACCGCACGAGGCTCGTCTCCGTGTACGGCATGCCGAGCTGCGTGCAGCGCTCCCGCACGATCGCGGCGGCGCGCGCGAGGTGCGGACGCGGCATGCTCGGGAAGAGGTGGTGCTCGATCTGGAAGTTCAGACCGCCCATGAAGATGCTCATGAGTCGCCCGCCCCGGATGTTGCGGGACGTGAGCACCTGCTTGGAGAGGAAGTCGAGCCGCGAGTTCGCGGGGATGATGGCCATCCCCTTGTGGTTGGGCGCGAACGACGCCCCCATGTAGACGCCGAAGACGGCGAGCTGCACCCCGAGGAACGCGGCGGCGAGGCCGAGCGGCAGCGCCCACACGACGAGCGCGACGTACACCGCGAGGCGCACGATGATCGCCGCGAGCTCGCGCATGCGCGTGCCGAGGTCGACGCGGCCGACCTGCGTGCCGGTCGTGAGCGAGCGGATCGCGGTGATGTGGAGGTTGAGGCCCTCGAGCGTGAGCAGGGGGAAGAACAGCCACCCCTGGTGCCGCGTGATGAGCGCGAGCAGCCCGCGGTGCTGCGCCGCACCCTCAGGCGTGAAGACGATCGTGTCGTTCTCGATGTCCGGGTCCTTGCCGACCTGGTTGGGGTTGCCGTGGTGACGCGTGTGCTTGTGCATCCACCACGTGTAGGAGATGCCCACGACGACGTTCGCGAGGAAGCGTCCGACGCGGTCGTTCGTCGCGTTCGACGCGAAGACCTGCCGGTGCGCGGCCTCGTGCGCGACGAACGCGAACTGCGTGAGGACGAGGCCGAGGCCCGCCGCGACGAGCAGCTGGAACCAGGAGTCGCCGAGCAGCACGAACGCCGTGACGAGCCCGCCGAGCGCGGCCGTGAGGACTGCGAGCGTCCCGACGTAGTAGCCCTGGGCGCGGTGCAGCAGGCCGGCGTCGCGCACGGTCCGCAGGAGCGCGCTGTAGCTGCTCGTGAGGTTCGGCATGTCCTCGGCCCGAGGCTTCGGGCGGTCGGTGTAGCGGACGGACTCGACGGACATCGGCGTCTCCCGGCAGTGCTGTGGCGACTTCCCAGCCGTGAGGTTGAGCGGGTGCTCGCGTGCGGATGCGCCTACCCTACGGAACCGTAGGTTACGCGTCCACGGGAGTCCTCACCGTGGACACCGACCCTCCGCGAGACCCCCGCGAGCCGTCGGCACGGTTCCGGGCGAGACCCAGCACGACCGCGCCGAGCGTGAGGACGAGCCCCGCGATCTGGCGGCCCGCGAGCACCTCGGAGGCGCCGACCACCCCGAGCAGCACGCCCGTCACGGGGTTGAGCAGCCCGACGAGCCCGACGGTCGCAGGCCCGATCCGCCGGATCGCGGTGAACCACGTGACGTACGCGAGCGCGGTCGCGACGAACGAGACGTAGAGGAAGCCCGCGATCGCCTGCGCGTCGACGCGCGGCGGCGCACCCTCGAGGACGAGAGCCGCAGGCACGACGAGCACGCCGCCCGCGACGAGCTGCCACGAGGTCGTCGCGAGGACCGTCGGCCCCTCTCCCCCGGCGGCGCTGTCCCAGCGCGCGGCGAGCACGAACCCGGTCGAGGACAGGAGCATCCCCGAGACCGAGGCGACGATGCCGAGCGCGTCGATCGCCCCGGGTGCGGCGGCGCCGACGAGCACCGCGACGCCGGCGACGCCGAGGGCGCTCGCCGCGAGCGCCCGAGCGCGCGGGCGCTGGCCGAGGAGCGGCCAGGCGACGAGGACGAGGACCGTGGGCGAGAGTGCCATGACGGTCGCCGCAACGCTCGTGGGCAGACGCTGGGCGGCGACGTAGACGAGGACGAAGAAGCCGCCGCCGTTGAGGAGGCCGAGGACGCACGCGCGCCACCACCACGCCCCTCGCGGGAGCTCGCGCACGATCGCGAGCAGGAGGAGGCCTGCAGGCAGGGAGCGCAGGGCGGCTCCCCAGAACGGCACGCCGGTGGGGAGCGCGTGGCGCGTCACGGCGTAGACGGTGGCCCAGAGGACCGGGGCGACGGCTGCGAGGAGGACCCAGCGGAACTTACCTTCCATGGAAGCAATATACCTTCCCGAGAAGATATAGTCACGGCATGAGCCTCCCCGAGCCCTCAGACGCACTGCCCGCTGCGCGCGACCACGTCGCCGCGCTCCAGGCCGAGTGGCGCCGCGAACGCCCTGACCTCGACGTCGGGCCCCAGGGGGTCGTCGGCCGCCTCCACCGCCTCGCGAAGGCCCTCACCGCCGAGCTCGTCGCCGTCTACGCGCAGCACGGGCTCACCGAGGGCGAGTTCGACGTCCTCGCCACCCTGCGACGCTCGGGCGAGCCCTTCACGCTCGCCGCAGGCGAGCTCGCCGCCCGCACCATGGTGACGACCGGCGGCATGACCAAGCGCCTCGACCGGCTCGAGTCCTCGGGGCTCGTCACACGCACCCGCGCCGACGACGACGGCCGCGGCCGCGTCGTCACCCTCACCGCCGACGGCCGGTCACGCATCGACGCCGCCTTCACCGACCACATCGCCAACGAGCACCGCCTGCTCGACGTCCTCGAGCCCGCCGACGCCGCCGACCTCGAGCGCCTCCTCACGACATGGGGCTCACGGCTCGAGCTCGACTGACCACCGCGCGTCAGCCGCGTGAGCGCCCGAACAGCCCCATCGCCGTGTCGAGCTGCTCGCGCGCCCAGCGGAACTGCTCCTGCGACTGACCGCGGTACGGGTTCTCGACGAGCATGACGAGACACAGCCACAGGGTGTAGAGCCGCCTGCGCGTCGCCTGCGACGGCTCGAGCACGCCGAGCCCGAGGCCCCGCGCGAACGGCGCCGGGTCCGGGAACACCGGCAGGTCCAGCCCCGTGAGGCCAGCCTCCATGAGCGGATCGCCGTACATCGCGCGCTCGTGGTCGATGATCGCGACGATCCGCCCGTCGCGGATCATCGAGTTCTTCGCCCACAGGTCCAGCTCGACGAGGCGCGGCTCGGTGACGAGGTCGAGCACGTCGGCGTGCTCCGCAAGCACCCCGCGCACCTCGTCCACCGACCACCCGAGATCGACGCCGACGCGCTCGCCGTCGGCGAGCACCGCCTCGACCATCGCCGAGAACGCCTCGCGCCACGTCGCGTGCCCCGGCCCCGCGAGCGGGCCGAAGTGCGGCCCGACGACGCGGCAGATCTCCGCGTTGAGACGCCCGAGCTCGACGAAGCCCGCCTCGACGACGTCGGCGTCGAGCTCACCCGCGTCGGCCGCGATCCCGAAGCACGGCGCGTCCACGTGCTCCATGAAGAAGTAGTCCGCGTCGCACAGCTCGTGCGTGAGGTCGACGTGGTCGACGCGCGGCACGGGGACGTCCGTGAGCCGCCTGACCAGGTCCATCGCCGCGACCTCGTTACGCAGCATCCCGTGCTCGTGCGTGAGGACGGGCACGTCGGCCGGGGGCGCGATCTTCAGCACGACGTCCCGACCGTCGCGCAGCCGCACGCGGTAGAGCGCGTTGAAGAAGCCGTAGGTGAGCTCCGTGAACGCGTCGTCCTCGTCCGGGACCTGCGCGGCGCCGTAGGCGCGCGCGACCATCGCGCGGAGCGTCCCGGTCGACTGACGGTTCTTCGTCGTGCTGTCCACGGTGCTGAGCTCCTGTGCTCGGGTTCCGGCCCGCGGCGCCGCGTTCCGACCGCAGTCAACCACGCCGGGCCGCCGACCTCGGCGGGAACACCGCTGCTCTACGCTCGGAACGTGCCCCGCACGACCACGCGCCGCCAGCTGGCACCACGCCGGACGACGCTCCGCTCCTTGCCCCTGCCGACACGCGCCGAGGCGGCCCTCGGCGTGCTCGTCGCGGTCGCGGGGATCGTCGAGCAGGCACTCCCGTGGCCCCCGACGGGAGCGCGCCTCGCGGTCGTGGCGGCTGTGCTCGTCGCGGCAGCGGCCGTCACCTGGCGCCGCGCCTCCCCGCACGTCGCGCTCGCGACGTCCGTCGTCGCGCTCGGCGCGGCGGCCCTCGTCGACTCCCCCGGGATCATCCCGATCCTCGCGACGCTCGTCACGGTGCACACCGTGCAGGCGCGCGGCTCGCGGGCGGCGGCCGGCGCCGCGGCTGTGGTCGGCACCGCGATCCTCAGCCTCGCCGATCACGGGGACACGACGCTCGGCCTGCCCGCCATCGTCCTCGCCGCCGCGACGATGTACGCGCTCGCGACGGTCACGGGACTCCTCGCCCGCGCCCGCCTGGCCGTGCTCACCGCCGCGGAGGACCGCGCCGCCCGCGCGGAACGGACCCGCGAGGCCGAGGCCGGCCGGCGCGTCGCCGAGGAACGGCTGCGCATCGCACGCGAGCTCCACGACGTCATCGGCCACCACGTCGCGATCGTCGGGATCCAGTCCGCGCTCGCCGACTCCCTGCTCGAGACCCGGCCCGCCGATGCCCGGACGGCGCTCGGCCACGTGCAGGACGCGAGCGAGCGCGTGCTCGACGAGCTCGGCACGCTCGTCCGCCTGCTGCGCGAGCCGTCCGACGACGCGCGCGGCCCGCTGCCTCGGCTCCAGTCGATCCCGTCGCTCGTCAAGGAGGCACGGCACGCGGGGCTCGAGGTCTCGCTCACGACCGCCGGGCCCTGGCCCGACGTGCCGGACGGCACCGGCCTCGCGGCCTACCGCGTCGTCCAGGAGTCGCTGACGAACGCTCGGCGCTACGGCGACGGCCGCGCGAGGGTCGACGTGACGACGACCGGTGCGACGCTCGAGATCCGCACGACCAACCGCGTCGCCGACGCCTCGATGCCGGCACGTGCGTCGACGGGCGTCGGGCTCGTCGGCCTCCGCGAGCGCCTCACGGCACTCGGCGGAAACCTCACGACGACCACGTCCGACGGCGTCTTCACGCTCGCCGCGACGCTGCCCGTCCCACCGCAGCCCGTCCCACCGCAGCACCCCGGTGCGCCTGAGCGTCCTGGCGCGCCCGGCGTTCCCGGCGCACCCACGGGTCCCGACACACCCGCGCCCCGCACCACCGAGGAGACCCCATGATCCGCGTGCTCGTCGCCGACGACCAGGACCTCGTCCGCGAGGGCTTCGCCGCGCTCGTCGACGCTCAGCCAGACCTCGAGGTCGTCGGCCGCGCTGCCGACGGCGCCGCCGCGGTCGACCTCGCGCGGACAACACGGCCCGACGTCGTCGTCATGGACGTCCGCATGCCCATCCTCGACGGCATCGCGGCGACCGGCCAGATCTGCGCCGACCCCGACCTCGCCGGGACCCGCGTGCTCGTCCTCACGACGTTCGAGACCGACGAGACCGTCCTCGCGGCCCTGCGCGCCGGCGCGAGCGGGTTCCTCGGCAAGGGTTCGCGCACGTCAGCGCTGCTCGACGCCGTGCGCGTCGTCGCGTCGGGCGAGGAGCTGCTGTCCGCCGCCGCGACCCGCGCCCTCATCGCCCGCGTCGTCGACGCCCCCGCGACGCCCGTCGCACCCTCGCCCGAGCTCGGCGGGCTCACCGACCGCGAGCGCGAGATGGTCGTGCTCGTCGCGCGCGGCCTCAGCAACGAGGAGATCGCTGCGGCAGAGGTCCTCAGCCCGCTCACGGTGAAGACGCACGTCAATCGCGCGATGGCCAAGCTCGGGGCGCGCGACCGCGCGCAGCTCGTCGTCATGGCCTACCAGGCGGGGCTCGCCGGGAGGTGAGTCGCCGCTGAGCGGCGGCTCGCGGCGCAGGCCGCCGCGAGCGTCGGGGCGCGTCGGGGCGCGTCCGCGAGCGCCTGCGTCCGCAGTAGGCCAGAAGCCTGCGCACGGACGACGCGGGAGCGTACGTCCCCGGACGAACCTTGAACCATCAGCACGACGACGGTTCAAGGAGCACATCATGATCGAGGTCCACGACCTCACGAAGACGTACGGCGCCCGCACGGCGGTCGACCACGCGTCGTTCACCGTCCGGCCCGGCGTCGTCACCGGCTTCCTCGGCCCCAACGGGGCCGGCAAGTCCACGACGATGCGCGCGATCCTCGGCCTCGACCGGCCCGACACGGGCACGATCCTCGTCGACGGCCACCGCTACGCGGATCTTGCGGCGCCGCTCGCGACGATCGGGGCGATGCTCGACGCCCGCGCGGTCGACCGCCGGCGCACCGCACGCGACCACCTGCGGGTGCTCGGCGCGACGATCGGCGTCGGACGCCGGCGCGTCGAGGAGGTCCTCGCGACCGTCGGCCTCACGAGCGTCGCCCACCGGGCCGCCGGGTCGTTCTCGCTCGGCATGTCGCAGCGGCTCGGCATCGCGTCCGCGCTGCTCGCCGACTCGGGCATCCTCATGCTCGACGAGCCCGCGAACGGCCTCGACCCCGACGGC
The DNA here is from genome assembly GCF_011300875.1 of Sanguibacter sp. HDW7. Taxonomy (NCBI): domain Bacteria; kingdom Bacillati; phylum Actinomycetota; class Actinomycetes; order Micrococcales; family Sanguibacteraceae; genus Sanguibacter; species Sanguibacter sp. HDW7. The sequence continues at coordinate 1,986,905 of NZ_CP049862.1, forward strand.
ATCCTCTGGCTGCGCCAGCTCCTCGTCGAGCTGGCCGCAGAGGGTCGCACCGTCCTGCTCTCGTCGCACCTCATGAGCGAGATGGAGCTCGTCGCCGACCACCTGCTCGTCATCGGCGCCGGCCGCATCATCGCCGACACCCCGATGCGCGAGCTCGTGGCGGGCGCGGCCCGCACTCACGTCGAGGTCGACTCCCCCGACGCCGAGCCGCTCGCCGAGATCGTCGTCACCGTGCCCGACGCGACCGTCACCCGCACCTCGGCGCACGTCCTCGAGATCACTGGCGTCCCGGCCGCGTGGATCGGCGAGGCCGCCGCTCGGCACCGCATCCGTCTCCACGGCCTGCGGACCGTCTCGGCCACCCTCGAGGAGGCCTACATGGAACTCACCCACGACTCTGTCGGCTACCGCGGCACGACCGCGAGCCCCGCCCTGGAAGGCGCAGCACGATGACCACGACCACTCCCGTCACCCCCGTCCGCCCCGTCCCGGTGCGCCGCCCGGCCGCCACCACCGCGGCGCCGCTCGTCCTCACCCCGGCGCGCGTCGTACGCGCCGAGCTCCTCAAGCTCACGACGCTCCGCTCGACGTACCTTCTCGGCGGCGCGACGACCCTCACGCTCGTCGGCCTCGGCACGCTCGGCGCCGCGACGGCGAGCCCGGCCCCCACCGGGACCGACGGGCTCTCGGCGATCCTCCTCGGCTCCTCGTTCGCGGTCCTCCTCGCGGGCACCGCGGGCGCCCTCGCCGGGGCGCGCGAGCACGGCTCCGGCATGATCCGCACGACGCTCGCGACCGTCCCGCGCCGCGGCCTGCTCGTCGCCGCCAAGGCGGTCGCGCTGCTCGCCGCGCTCGTGCCGATCCTCGTCGGGGGTGTCCTGCTCACCTACGTCGTCGCCGGCGCCGTCCTCACGCACCACGGCGGCTCCGTCCTGTCGCTCGGCGACGCGACGACCCTACGGATCCTCGCGGGCACCGTCGGCGGCCTCGCCGCGATCTCGCTCATCGGCCTCGGGCTCGGCCTCGCACTGCGATCCGTCGCCGGTGCCGTCACGGCGTTCGTCGCCGTCGTGCTTGTCCTGCCCGGCATCGCAGGTGCTCTCCTCCCGCACGGCTGGTCGCGCGTCGTCGAGTACCTCCCGAGCGCTGCGAGCAACGCGCTCAGCGCGCCCGTGCACGTCGACGGGCTGCTCGCGCCGCTCGTCGGCACTGCCGACCTGCTCGGATGGGTCGTGCTCGTCCTCGGCGGCGCGGCGCTGCTGCTCTCACGGAGGGACGCGTGAGCGCCGGAGCGCTCGTCGGGGTCGGAGCGGTGGTCGCGGCACTCCTCGTGCCGGGCGCCGCTCCGGCGTCGTCGCGCGCGGACCCGGCCCTGCTCCAGCGGCGACGCGCGCGGCCCCGGTGCTGACCGTGACGCCCACGCCGACAGCCCCGCGACGCTGGGCGCGCGCACCGGCCCCGTCCTGGCGAGCGCGGCCGCAGCCGCGATCGCCACCCTCACGCTCGGCGCGGCGCTCGTCTCACGATCACGAGGGCGACGAGGGCGAGCACGATGAAGATGATGTTGAACGGGGCCGCCAGGGCGAGGAGCGGGTCGATGTCACCGGTGTGAACAGTGTCGATACCGCCGGTCGCGAGGAAGAGCGTCGGGTCGTAGAGCCCGTGCAGGAGGATCGGCCACACGAGCGAGCCGGTGACGCGCAGCGTGAGGTACATGACGACGCCGAACGCGAACGTGAATCCCATCGTCGCCAGCACGATGAGGATCTTCTGCCCCGAGAGCAGGTTGACGGAGTGCAGCAGCGCGAAGACGAGCGACGACACGATCATGACGGTGCGCTCGCCCGCGCCTCGGACGCGCAGCATGTGCACGACGACGCCTCGGCTGAGCAGCTCCTCGCTGAACCCGATGAGCAGCCCGGTGGCGAAGGTCAGCACGATGACGCCGTCCGGGTAGTCTCCGTACGGGATGCCGAGGAGCCGCAGGACGATCGGCACGACGACCACGACGGGGGCGACCCACATCCAGCGACGGCCGGGGACGTCGCTGCGTCCGAGGAGCACGCGCCACCAGCCGAGACTCGTGACGAGGAGCGCCAGGAGCGCGCACCCGACGAGCAGGGGGAACGTGAGCCCGAAGAACACCGACGCGGTCGTCGCGAAGATGTCCTTCTCGACGTGGTCACCGCCAAGGAGTCCGGACAGCAGCCCCGCTGCCGTGAAGAGGCCGAGGTAGACGGCGGCGACGAGCAGGGCTCGCAGTGCGCCACCCCGGTCGAAGAGCTGCTGCCACCGGGAGCGAGGTCCGGTGAGTGCGGTGGTGTGTTGCGTCTCGTCCATCAGGTGCTCCGGTCTCGAGGTTCCGTGGCCGACACCATCGTGCGGCACGATGCGTGCCCTGGGAAGGTCGGGCGCCGCATGGGGCGCCCGCGGGCCGCATCCGCATGTGTGTATCTCTGTGTGCACCTAGCACTGTGGGCGCCAACGGCGAAGGCCCGGAATCCTAGGGATTCCGGGCCTTCTGACGCTCCTGCGACTGGACTTGAACCAGTGACCGTCCGATTAACAGTCGGATGCTCTGCCAACTGAGCTACGCAGGATCGCGTGGCCTGCCGCGGCGGGCCGAGAAGAACTATAGCAGTTCTACAGGGGCAGTCCGACCGCGCTGCGCACACGCGCCTCGGCAGCCTGAATCGCGGCCTTCGTCGCGGGATCGGAGAGGTCGAGGTATCCGTCGCCGAGCACCTCGGAGAACAGCTCGTCGTGCTCGTCTCGCCGGATCGCGACGCGCACGGCCCCGCCGCCCGGGAGCGTCGTCGTCTCGCGGTGCACGACGCTTGCGACGACGCGCTCGCGCAGCGTGCGTGCGAACGCCTGGGGCGTGCGGTCGGCGAGGTGCAGGCGCGTCGGTGCGGTGCCGTCGGCCCAGCGAATCGTGAGGACGTTGATCTGGGCGTCGACGGCCGCGTGGTCGACGTCGCACCAGCGGCGCACGAGAGGGTCGCCGTCGCGCTCGATGACGACGTGGTGCGCGGTGGCGAGCGCCCAGCGCTCGGGGAGGTCCTCGACGCGCACGTCGTCGCGCGGCGCGACGCCGTCGGGCAGGACCTCGACACGCGTCCCGGCGACGGCCTTCTCGCCGACGGTCCGGCGGGCGAGGTCGAGCTGGGCGGCAGGAAGGTGCCTGCGGAGGAGTGCCATGGCTCCACGGTAGCCCGCGACAAGGTGTGCTCGCGGGACGACGCGTCCCGTCTCACGGGCACTCCGCACTGCGGAGAGCAAGGAGGAGCGGACGGGGCGCGTCGTACGATGGCTCCCGGCCGCACGACGACGTGGGCTCGCCCCCACCCGTCGTCCGAAGGTGACACCGTGCCCGTCCAGCTCTCCCCGCGCCGTCGCGCGCTCGCCCTGCTCGCGCTCGCGCTCGGCGGCTTCGGAATCGGCTGCTCCGAGTTCGCGTCGATGGGCATGCTCCCGCAGATCGCCGCCGAGCTCGTGCCCGGCTTCGCGTCCGCCCCCGAGGTCGCGATCGCGCACGCAGGCTGGCTCATCAGCGCGTACGCGCTCGGCGTCGTGGTCGGCGCGCCGACGCTCGCGGCGCTCGCGGCACGCGCCTCGCACACGCGCCTGACGCTCTGGCTACTCGTCGCGTTCGTCGCGGGGACTGCCGCGTCGGCCCTCTTGCCGACGTTCTCGTCGACGCTCGTCGCACGCTTCGTCGCGGGCCTGCCGCACGGCGCGTACTTCGGGGTCGCGTCCCTGCTCGCAGCACGCATCATGGGGCCCGGCAAGCAGGGCCAGGGCATCGCGCTCGCCCTGTCGGGGCTCACGGTCGCGAACGTCGTCGGCGTGCCGGCCGTGACGTGGCTCGGCCAGACGGCGGGCTGGCGACCCGCGTACCTCGCGGTCGCCGGCGTCTTCGCCGTCGCACTCGTCGCGGTGCGCCTCACCGTCCCGTACGTCCCGGGCGACCCGGACCGCAACCCGCGCACCGAGCTCGCGGCCTTCCGCCGCGGTTCGCTGTGGCTCATGATCGCGGTCGCGTGCATCGGCTTCGGCGGGTTCTTCGCCGTGTACTCCTACCTCGCCGAGACCGCGACGCGCCGGGCCGGGCTCACCGAGGGCGCGGTGCCGTGGCTGCTTGCCGTCGTCGGCGTCGGCATGACCATCGGCAACATCGTCGGCGGACGTTACGCCGACGCGGCGCGCGACCGTGCGGCCGTCGTCGGCTTCGGCGCGTACGCCGGCGCGCTCGCGCTCGTCGGCCTCGCGGGCGGCTCGGCCGTCGGGATCTTCGTCGCGACATTCGTCCTCGGGTTCACGTCGAGCCTCCTGCTGCCGGCCGTTCAGTCCCGGCTCATCGCCGCCGCAGGCGACGCCGCCCTGCTCGGCGCGGCGACGAACCACGCCGCGTTCAACGTCGGCAACTCCCTCGGCGCGGCGCTCGGCGGTGCCGTCATCGCGGCAGGTCTCGGGTACCTCGCACCCGCCTGGGTGGGGGTCGCGCTCGCGCTCGTCGGGCTCGCGCTGCTCGGTGGGTCGATGGCGTGGGAGCGGCGGGGATGGGCGACGGGGGTCTCGGCGGACGTCCGCGGGGAGGCTGCAGAGATCGCCGACGACGACGCGTCGGGCACGAGCGGCGACGACGCGGGTGTCGCGCGCGACGCTGAAACAGGTGCGTCCGACGTCGTGGATGTGCGGCTGTGATGAGTAGGGCGTCTGGGGCTTGAACCCAGGACCGACGGATTATGAGTCCGCTGCTCTGACCGACTGAGCTAACGCCCCGCGGGCCATGCGGCCCCGGGACAATCTACCGTCCTGACGCCCGCGCGCCGGACCACGCGATCTCCCTCACTGCCCCATCGACGCCTCGCGCAGCAGTCTGCGCTGCTGCTCGAGCCGCAGCAGCTCGGCGAAGACCTGCTGGTAGGCCTCGGGGTCGCGCTCGGCGTCGGTGCGCTGCAGCGCGGAGCGCTGGTCGGCGATGCGCCGGGTCACCTGCATGTCGACGAGCGCGTGGACGACGCCGCGGACGTAGTCGCCGACAGCGCTCTCGCGGTCCTCGGGCAGCGGGGACACGGCGAGCTCGCCGACGAGCCCCGCGACGGGCCCGGCGGACTCCTCGACGACGGCTGCGACCCAGCGCGCGGGGTCGACGGCGCCGACGGAGCGGACTCCCCCGGCGGCGCGGATCGCCTCGTGGACGGCCCGCCAGGCGGGCACGGAGAAGGCGTCGGAGCCGAGCTCGTCGAACACGTCGGGAGTTGCTGCGGGGTGCTGGAGGACGGCCTCGAGCACCTGTCGTTCGAGGCGCGCCACGGGGTCGCGCCGGTCGGGCACGGTGAACCCGCCTGACGCACCGGGGCCACCGGGGACGGGGTCGGCGACGACGGCGCCCGCCGGGACGTCGTCGGCGGCGTGCCGCGGCTGCCCCTGGGCGCGCTCGGCCGACAGGACGGCACGACGGACGACGTCGGCCTCCATGCCGAGCCATCCCGCGAGCTGGCGCGCGTACTCGGAGCGCAGCGCGCGGTCGCGGATGCCGGCGACGACGGGAGCCGACGCGCGCAGCGCGGCGATGCGGCCCTCGGCGTGCGCGAGGTCGTGCGCGCGCAGGGTCGAGCGGACGACGAACTCGAAGAGCGGCTCGCGGGCGTCGATGAGCGCCTGCACCGCCTCCGGACCGTGGGCGAGGCGCAAGTCGCACGGGTCCATGCCGTGCGGCTCGACGGCGACGAACGTCTGGGCGTAGAAGCGCTGGTCCTCGTTGAAGGCGCGCAGGGCTGCCTTCTGGCCGGCGGCGTCGCCGTCGAACGTGAAGATGATCTCCCCGCCGGTCGAGCCGCCGCCCGCGAGCTGGACGCCCGCGCTCGAGGACGTGTCACCAACGAGGCGTCGGACGACGCGCACGTGGTCGGAGCCGAAGGCCGTGCCGCACGTGGCGATCGCCTGTCCGACGCCCGAGAGGTGGGCCGCCATGACATCGGTGTAGCCCTCGACGACGACGACGCGCTTGGTGCGCGCGATCTCGCGCTTGGCGAGGTCGAGGCCGTAGAGGACCTGCGACTTCTTGTAGAGCGTGGTCTCGGGGGTGTTGAGGTACTTGGGGCCCTGGTCCTCCTCGAGGAGGCGGCGGGCGCCGAAGCCGATGACCTCGCCCGTGACGTCGCGAATCGGCCAGACGAGGCGCCCCCGGAACCTGTCGTAGACGCCGCGGTTGCCCTGTGAGACGAGACCGGCCGCGAGGAGCTCGGCCTCGGTGAAGCCGCGTCCGCGCAGGTGGGTGAGGAGCGAGCTCCACCCCTGCGGGGCGAAGCCCACGCCGAACTGTTCGGCGACGGTGCGGTCGAAGGACCGCTGCGCGAGAAACTCGCGGCCCGGGGCGGCGGCCGGCATGAAGAGCTGCTCGGCGAAATACTGGGCGGCCGTCCGGTTGGCCTCGACGAGCCGCTGACGGCGCCCGGGCTCCTCGCCGCGGCGCGCCCCTCCACCCTCCTCGTAGCGGAGCGTGATGCCGACGCGTCCCGCGAGGTACTCGACGGCCTCGGTGAAACCGAGCCCGTCGACCTTCTGGACGAAGCTGATGACGTCGCCACCCTCGCCGCAGCCGAAGCAGTGCCAGCGGCCGACCTGCGGGCGGACGTGGAACGACGGTGTGCGCTCGTCGTGGAAGGGGCACAGCCCCTTCTGCGAGCCGACGCCGGCGGGCTTGAGCGTGACGTAGGAGCCGACTATCTCTTCGATGCGTGCGCGCTCGCGAACGGCGTCGACGTCCTCCCGCTTGATCAACCCGGCCACGGGGCGAGTCTAGTTGCTCGGGCGCGAGGCCGGGGCTGGTCGTGGAGGGCACGCGGGAGCGGCTGCCCTGTGGACAGGCTGCGCCGTCGACAAGGTGCGATCGGGTTCTCCACAGATCTCTCGCTGCGGGTGCAGGTCGAACTTACGTTCGATACGGTAGAGGTATGAACCCTTGCAAGCGTGACGAAGGGGCGGAGCCAGGTGCTGCGGGCACCGCGGCCGCCTCGTGCGCTCACGCGCGTTCGGGCACAGCCGGAGACTCAGGTTCGGCGGACGCGTCCGGCCCGACGGTTGGAGCAGGACCGACTTCTCGGTCAAGCCCGGCCGTGAAGTCGGGCTCGGCTGACGGATCGGGCCCGCCTGACGGGTCGGCCCCGCCTGACGGGTCGGACCCGGCTGCCGTGTCGGACCCGGCTGCCGTGTCAGGCAGTGCTGAGGGGCGAGGCGCGGCTGAGGGGCGAGGCGCGGCTGAGGGGTCGGGTCCGAACGAGAAGTCGGGCTCGACGGACGGCTCAGGCTCGGCAGACGGGTCGGCACCTGGTGCAGGCTCGTCCGGCGAGTCAGACGCGGGCGGGGACGCGGGGGCTCCGCCGAGGCTCGGCGACGAGGCCGCGTTCAGTCGCTTCGTCGCGTCGATCGCGCCACCCCGCTTCACGTCGCGCACAGACTTCGCGGCGTGGCAGCGCAAGCTCGAGGAGACGACCGCGTCGGTCGTCCGCGCGATCGAGGCGGCCGAGGACGCAATCCGCCAGGTCGAGGCGCAGAAGCTGCGCTCGTACGCACTGCTCGACGCGCTCTCGGCGGTCGCCGTGTCGACCGTGTGGGACGAGCGCGCGGGCGGCACGGTGGCCAAGGAACGTGCGAGCGACCTCATGGCGGTCCGCCGCTCGGGCGCAGCGGAGATCGCGACGCGCACCCGCACGACCGAGTCCCAGGTCGGCTCGGCCTGGGACCTGGCCCGGACGGTCGTGCGCGAGCACCCGACCGCGCTCGGGGCGCTCGCCTCGGGGACGATATCGGCCAGGCACGTCGGGGTTCTCGCCGACGAGGCAGCATCGGTGCCGCAGGAGCTGCGGGCCGAGTTCGGGGCCGTCCTCGCGCAGGAGGCCGCAGAACGCACTCCCCCGGAGCTGCGCGCCTGGGCGCGCAAGCACCGCGAGCTCGCGCACCCGGGTTCGCGCGAACGACGTCACCGCAAGGCGCGCGCGGGCCGGTACGTCACGCTCGAGCCGGGTCAGGACGGCATGTGCTGGCTCACGGCGCACCTGCCGACAGTTGTGGGCGCGGCAGTCTTCGATCGGCTCACCGCCGCCGGGGTCGCGTCCCAGGGACCCGACGAGCCACGGACGCTCGCGCAGCTCCGGGCAGACGTCCTCGCCGACTACTGCCTCGCGACGGCGCCGCCGCTCGCACCCGAGGCACTCGTGGCTCCTGCGGAGGAGCCCCAATCGCTGTTCGGCCCCGATGTGAGGGACGCCGACGATCTCCGAACGGACAACTACCCGGTCGAGGAGAGGTACCGGGATGCGTCCGCGCCCGAGACCGCCGAGCCCTGCACCACCGCACCACCACCCACAGGTCCTCCCACCACGACCTCCCCCGCTGCGCCTCTATCAACGATCGAGCCCGACACAGGCATCGTGGCCGACACCTGTACCGGGACTGGGACTGGCCCGGGTACCGGCACCGGGATCAACACCGGGACTGGCACCGGCACCAAGACCGACAATGGCACCGGAACCAAGACCCGCACCAAGTCCAGCACCGACAACGGGACCAGGACCGGAACCGGACCCGCAGAGACCAGCGCCGAAGTAATCAGCACCGGAGGAACCGGCGCTGCCGTACCTGCGAGAAGCGACGGCAACGACAACGGCAACGCCGTGCCCACGGATCTTCGGACCAAGGTCCCGGCCGACGAGTCGGCACGCGCAGCCCTCGCGCGCTCTCCTCAGGAGCGTCGGCTCGTGGCGGCCGAGTACCACGCGACCGCTGACGACGTCGCCAACGTCCGGTCGTCAGCGACCGACGTCGACGTCCATGGCATCCGCCCGACGGTCGCGGTGACGGTCCCGCACACCCTCCTGCTCGCAGCTGCGCGGGCCGCCGAGGATTCGCGGGTGGCGTCGGCTGCACCCGCAGCACGTGCAGCTCGCGACGTCACGCTCGCTCCCGCGACCGAGGCGGGTCGAACCGCGGACGCTGCCGCCGTTGCGCGTGGAACTACGACGTCGGACGCAGCAGGGGACGCGCCGGCTCACGAGGCCGAGCTAATGGGCACAGCTCCGCGCACCCTCGCCTCGGAGCTGGTCGGCCACGGCCCGATCGACGATGCCACGGCTCTCGCGCTCGTCGCGAACGCGTCATCGCTCCGCCGGGTCCTCACGGACCCCGTCACGGGTGTCGCGCTCGACATGTCTCGGGACACCTATGCCGTCCCGGCGCCTCTGCGTACGTTCCTGCAGCTGCGGGACGAGACTTGCCAGTTCCCGGGCTGCCGACGACCTGCGCCGCGGTGCGACGTCGACCATGTCGACGACTGGGCGCACGGCGGCACGACGTCGGCCGACAACCTCGTTCACCTGTGTCGCGCGCACCACCGCCTCAAGCACGGCGGGGACTGGCAGTGCACGGTGCTCGATCCCGAGGTCGCGGGCCTCCCGACGACCGAGGGCCAGCGTCTCCGACCTATGGTCGTCCTGTGGACCGACCCTCACGGAGGGACCCGCATGACGGGAACCGACCTGCGACCCGGCGGGCAGGTGCTCGGCTCGCTCACAGCGGACGGCTCCACACCGACCAGTGGGACGGCGTGTGACAGCCCACCATCCAGCAGCGACACCTCGAGCCCGGAGCCGCAGGCCGCTCCCCCACCGCCGTTCTAGCCCGACAACACTCGAGTCGCTACCCCGGTCCGAGGCCCTCGAGCCAGAACCCCGGCCCAACGAGCGCCGCGTCGAAACATCGGCCCTACGAGCCCCGCGTCAGACCGCTGGCCCGACCTGCCTCAAGTCAGGCCCCCGGCCCAACGACCCTTGAATCAGAACGCTGGCCCAACGAGCCCCGCGTCAGAACACCGGCCCGACAAGCCTCGCGTGCCACTTCGCCGCAGAGACGTCGGTGAGCGACGCGACCTGGTCGATGACGACCCGCAGTCGCGCCGCGTCGTCATCGGCCTCGTGCCAGTCGGCAGCGAACGACTGCTCGAGCGCGGTCGGCGCTCGGTCGACGAGCACCTCGACGAGCTGTCGCAGAACCTGCCGCTGAGCCATGTAGAGCGGTTCGGACTCACGCGGGGCCATGACGTAGGCGACGGCGACGCCCTTGAGGACCTGGATCTCGGCGGCGGTCGCGTCGGGCACGACAAGGCTCGCCGCGTACCTGGTGAGGGGCCCATCGCCGTAGCGCTCGCGGGTCGCGTCGTGCGCAGCGCCGCAGAACCGGCCGATGAGCTGGCTCGTCGAGTCCTTGAGCCGCGCGAGCGAGCGGCGCGAGCCGTCGAAGTCGCTCGGCCACAGTCCGTCGTGCGCGAGGCGCCCCATGGCCGCGTCGAGCTCGTCGGCCGCGAATCTGTCGCCGTACCAGGTGGTGACGGCGTCGATGACGCGTCCGCGCTCGGCGTCCTGCGTCATGAGCCCGAGGTCGAGCTTGCCGCCGACGATCGCGTCCTCGACGTCGTGCACGGAGTAGCTGATGTCGTCGGCGAGGTCCATGACCTGTGCCTCGATGCACTTGACGCCCTCGGGCGCTCCCTGCCGGAGCCAGTCGAACACGGGCTGGTCGTCCGGGTAGACTCCGAACTTGTGCGTGAGCCGCCCCTGCGGTCCCTCCCAGAGGCGCCACGGGTACTTGACGGACGCGTCGAGGCTCGCCCGCGTGAGGTTGAGCCCGACGGAACGTCCGTCGGTGTCGAACGTCTTGGGCTCGAGCCGCGTGAGGAGCCGCAACGTCTGGGCGTTGCCCTCGAACCCGCCGATGCCTTTGGCGACCTCGGCCAGCTCACGCTCACCGTTGTGACCGAACGGCGGGTGCCCGAGGTCGTGCGCGAGGCACGCCGAGTCGACGACGTCGGGGTCGCACCCGAGCTGCTTCCCGAGCTCACGACCGACCTGCGCGACCTCGAGGGTGTGCGTGAGGCGCGTGCGAATGAAGTCGTCGCTCGACGGGCCGAGCACCTGTGTCTTCGCGCCGAGCCGCCGGAGCGCCGACGAGTGGACGAGACGCGCGCGGTCACGCTCGAACGGCGTACGTGCCTTCGACTTCGGAGGTTCGGCGGCGAGTCGTTCGACGTCGCGGACGTCGTAGCCGGGGATCTCGGGGTCGATGGGCACGTGCCAACCCTAGTCGAGCAGCCCGGAACGGGCGTCGCCGCCACAACGCCCCGGTCGAGCACCGAGCCGCCGAGACCGGTCGACCCTTCCAGCCCGATGTCAACGCTGCACGATCCGAGCCGGGCACCTGGGCGACCCGCGTGTCAGCGCAACCGCCACACCCCGAGGTGGGGTCCCGTACCGGGCACGAGCAGACCGGTTTGCCCCGCAGCGTCATCGACGCCCGCAGCGCCGTCGCCCGCAGCGCCGACGCCGGCAACGCCGACGCCCCCAGCGCTGCCACCCCCAGCCTCGTCGCATGCAGCGCTATCGCCCGCAACGCCGACGCCCCCGGCGCTGACGCCTCCAGCGCCGTCGCCCCGCGCGACGCAGAGGTCGACCGACCCGAACAGCGTCTCGGGCGTCCCGTCGAGCGGCAGCACCGCGCCCGTCCACGGCGCACGTGCCGCGACGACGAGCAGGGCCTCGTCGTGCGTCTCGCGTACGTACCCGAGCGCGTCGTCGGCGACGAGCACCCACCGCAGCGAGCCTTCGCGCAGCGCGCGGTGCTCGTGCCGCAGCGCGGCGAGGCGCCGGTAGACGTCGTGCGTGTGCTCGTCGCGGCGGGCGGGCGCGTGCCACGGCATGGGGACGCGCGCGTGCTCGCCGGTCGCCCCGGTGAGGCCGAGCTCGTCGCCCGCGAAGACGACGGGCACCCCGAGGTAGGTGAAGAGGATGCCGGCGGCGACCTCGTGGAGCTCGCGCGAGCCGACGAGGGTGCGGATCCGTGGCGTGTCGTGCGAGCCGAGCATGTTCCACTGCCGCACGAGAACGTCCCAGGGGACGCCGCCGTCGAAGTCGCGCATCTCAGCGACGACGTGGTGCCCGGAGCGTCGTGGCACGGGCACGCCGCGCATCTGCTGGAAGGAGACGTCGCCGCCCTCGGCGGACAGCCAGGTCCACAGGGGGTTCGTGAACGCCGTGTAGTTCATGTTGGCGTGCCACGTGTCGCCCGCGAGGTCTGCGCGCGCGTCGTGGAAATGCTCGGAGATGAGAGCGCCGTCCGGGTTGACCTGCTCGATGGTCGCGCGCACGGCGGCGGCGACGTCCTGGTTGAGGTCGAGCGTCCCGTACCTGCCGGTCATGTTGGCGACGTCGATGCGCCAGCCGTCGAGCGCGTACGGCTCCTGGAGCCAACGTCCGACGACGGACTCGGGCCCGTCGATCATGCGGGCACGCAGCTCGGGCGAGCGGAAGTCGAGCTTGGGCAGCCGGGCGTGCCCGATCCAGCCGACGTAGCCGGCCGAGGCGTCGGGCGCGTCGGGATCGCTCCACAGGTAGAAGTCGTGCTCGGGCGACGTCGGGTCCTGCTGGGCGGTCGTGAACCACTCGTGGCTCGCCCCGGTGTGGTTGGTCGTGAGGTCGCCCATGAGGCGCATGCCGCGTCCGTGGAGGGCGCCGGAGAGTCGCGCGTACGCGTCGTCACCGCCGAGCAGCGGGTCGACGCGGTCGAACGTCGACGCGTCGTACCGGTGGCACGTCTGCCCCGGGAAGACGGGCGTGAGATAGACGGTCGTCACGCCGAGGTCGGCGACGTGGTCGAGGTGCTCGACGATGCCGTCGAGGTCTCCCCCGTAGAGCTGCAGCCCGGTCTCGCGTCCGACGGCGATCGGTTCCTCGTCCCACGCCGCAGGGATCGCCCAGTCGGGCGCCGGCCGGTCGTCGGCGGCGGCCGACCGCGCGAAGCGGTCGGGGAAGACCTGGTAGACGACCGCGTCCCGCAGCCACGTCGGGCCGGCCGCGTGCGTCGAGATCCGGAAGTCGTGCGCGTCGGTGACGCCGCGGGCGTGCACGCCGTCGGCGGAGAGCCACGCGACGCCACCCGGGCGGACGAGCGCAAAGCGGTAGTGCGTGAGCGTGTGGTGGACGAGGACGTCGGCCTCGTACCAGACGTCGCGCACGTCCTCGTCGACGACGACGGCGCGCCGCATGCGCGGCTCGGCGTCCTGGACGGTGCGGAGCCACACCTCGGTGACCCCGGATGTGCGAGGGACCCGCACCCGGACGGGGACCGTGTCCCCGAGGTGGTGCGGGCCCTGCGCGGTGTAGAGCTCGGAGCCGTCGTGGTGAGGCAGGGCGCGCTCGGCGCGCCCTGCCTCGACGACGGGTCCGTGGGACCCGTGGCTCATCCCTTGACCGACCCCGCGGTGAGCCCGGAGACGATGTACTTCTGCAGGTACATGAAGAGGATGATGACCGGCACCGCGGCGATGACGGCGCCCGCAGCGAACTGCGCCCACGGCGTGACGAGCGGGCGCGTCGCCCACAGGTAGAGGCCGACGGCGATCGTGTAGTTCTGCTCCTGAGTCATGAGGACCTTCGCGATGATGAAATCGCCATAGGTGCCGACGAACGACAGGAGGCCGACGACCGTGAGGATCGGCAGGACCAGCCGCAGGATGATCGTCCAGAAGATCTGCGCGTGCGTCGCGCCGTCGATCTTCGCGGCCTCGTCGAGCTCGCGCGGCACGGTGTTGAAGAACCCGTACATGAGGAAGGCGTTCGAGCCCAGCGCGCCGCCGAGGTAGATCGCGATGAGGGCGACGTGGTTGTTCTCGCCGAGGAACGGGTAGACCTCGCCGAGCGAACGCACGAGCAGGAAGATCGCGACGAACGCGAGCATCTGCGGGAACATCTGGACGATGAGCAGCGCCGTGAGACCGCCACGTCGCCCGGCGAACCGGAAGCGCGAGAACGCGTAGGCGGCCGCCGAGCCCATGAGCACGGTGCCGATCGCGGTCACGCCGCAGATGACGAGCGAGTTGAGCGCCCAGCGCGGGAAGGCGGTCTCGGTGAAGAGCATCCCGTAGGTGCTGAGGTCGAACCCCGAGAAGAGGCTCTGGTCGCCGGCGCCGTTGATGGACGCCGTCGGACCCTTGAGGGACATCGACACCGCGAAGAGGATCGGCAGGAGGACGATCGGGATCATGAGGATCCCGACAAGGTGCCTCCAGCCGAGCTCACGCGCCCACCGGGCAAGCCGCTCCTGCCGTGTGAGCTGCGACATGACGACCTGCGCGGGCGCCTCGGCGGGGCTGTCGGGAGAGATCTGTGTCGTGGACATGTCAGTTGATCTCCTCGAGCTGGCGGGTCTTGCGGAACCCGATGTACGACACGACTCCGACGATGAGGAAGATGACGATCGACATCGCGCTCGCGAGACCGTAGTCCTTCGACCCTCCGGCCTCGACGGCGATCTTGTAGACCATCGAGATGAGGATGTCGGTGCTGCCGAGGCCGTACTCGTTGCCGACGAACTTCGGCCCACCGGCCGTGAGCATGTAGATGAGCGAGAAGTTGTTGAAGTTGAACGCGAAGCTCGCGATGAGCAGCGGCGTCACGGCAACGAGGAGGAGCGGCAGCGTGAGGCTCCGGAAAGATCGGAAAGGCCCTGCGCCGTCGATCGTCGCGGCCTCGTAGATGTCGGACGGGATCGACTGCAGCGCACCTGTCGAGATGAGGAACATGTAGGGGAAGCCGAGCCACAGGTTGACCAGGAGGATGGTCACCTTGGCGAGCACGGGATCCGCGAGCCACGGGATGTCGGCCCCACCGAGGAGCTCCTGGTTGATGTAGCCGAACCGCGTGTTGAGCATGCCGGCCCAGATGAGCGCAGAGAGGAACCCGGGGAAGGCGTACGGGAGGATGAGCATCGCGCGGTACCAGGCCCGCGACCGCATGCGTGCATTGTTGAACGTCACCGCGAGCAGGAGGCCGGCGGCGAACGTCGTGAGGACGGAGAGGAAGCCGAACGCGAAGGTCCACACCATCGTCTGGCCGAAGGGCTTGGCGAGCTTCGAGTCGGTGAGCATCCGCGTGAAGTTCTCGAAGCCGACCGCGACGCGCCAGCCGGGCTGGAGCTCGGTGCCGTCGGGGGCGACGAACGACCCGTGGTCGTTCTCCGTGTAGACGACGCCGGTCTCGACGTTCGTCATCGTGCCGGCCGCGGCGTCGTACTCGAGCGCCGTGACGTTACGCAGGCCGATCGTGCCGTTCGTCGTGCGCAGCGAACCGTCGGACGCCTGGTCGGACCAGGGGACGCGGATCTTCGTGACGTCCTCGTCGAGCCCGAGGAGGTCAGCGAAGCCGAGCGCCTTGTAGCCCTCGACCGAGTCGATGCGGGCACCGGCGCCCTCGCCGGTGACGGTCGCGCCGTCGACGGGGGCGAGCGCGTCCTCGGCCGAGCCGATCTTCGCGACACCGTCGTCGACGATCCCGAAGAAGATGTCACCGTCGCGCTCGAGCACCGTGAGCTGGTACGTCGGCGAGTCGGGCATCTGCCGCTCGTTGTACTCCTGGATGCGCTCGACCGCCTGGTCCCGCGTGATCGAGTGCGACGTGCCGTAGTTCGTGAACGCGACGTACGCGGTGTACGCCATGACGAACACCTGGAAGACCAGGAGGAAGATGAGGCCCGGCACGAGGTACTTGCCGGGGATGGTGCGCCGGGAGAAGTACACCCAGTTGACGACGACGAGGATCGCGACGGTCCCCACGAGGACGCCCCACGACGCGGCCGACACCGCGTTCATGATGCCGAACACGAGGAACGCGTTGACGAGCATCATGAGGAAAAGCTTGACGAAGAAGCCGCCCCGGATGTCGCGTGCGTGGTGCGTCTCGGGACGCCCCGGAGGCGCCTCTGCGGCGCCGGTCTGCGACGCGGAGGTCGCTGGAGCGTTGCTCCTGTCGGTCATCTCATCCTCCTGGGAGACCCGCGGCGGTGCGGGGGTACGGTCTCATGCTTGCGCAGCGAACGCCGGGGCACCACCTGCTGACGGCGGCGACCCGGCGCGCTGGTCGAGGTGGCCTGCCCCGCGCTGCGGGGCAGGCCACCTCTGTGGGTCAGAGAAGACCGCTGATGGTGTCGACCATGTCGGCCCAGGTCTTCGCCGGGTCCTTGGCCTTGCCGTCGATGATCTGGATCTGGGTGGAGCCCATCTGGCCCCAGACAGCGTCCATCTCCTTGAAGCCCGGCTGCGGGACGGCGTTGACGCCGGCCGCGGCGAAGCCCTTGAGGATCGGGTCGTCGACAACCGCGGCGGAGACCGTGTTCACGGGGATACGGCCACCCTCCTTGTAGAGCTTCGTCTGGACGTCGCTCGTCGCGAGGTAGGAGACGAAGGCGTTCGCGGCGAGCGCGTTCTTCGACGTCGCGTTGACGAAGAAGCCCTGGAAGCCGGCGAACGGACGCGAGACGTCGCCACCCGCGGACGGGACGGGGAGGACGGAGACGTCCATGCCCGACTCGACGAAGCGACCCTTGTCACCGACGACGTTCCACGGGCCGGTGATGATGTACGGGGTCTTGCCGTCACGGAAGGCAGGCGTAGCGACGTCTCCCGTGATGTCGCCGGAGAGCCAGCCCGCACCGTTCTTGCCCTGGGCCGCGAGCCACTCGGCGAACTTCGTGCCCTGCTCGCCGCCGAAGCCGACCTCCTTGACGTACGTGCCGTCAGCCGCCTGCTTGAAGAAGGAGATGCCGAACGACGTCATGAGGGGGTACAGGTGGTAGGAGTCACCGTTCTTCGGGTCCTGCTGGACCACGATCGGGAACTCCTTCTTGAGCTCGTCGTTCTGCTTGAGGAGCGCCTCGAACGTGTCCGGGGTCTCCTTGACGATCGCGTTGTTGCGGATGAGCGCGATGTTCTCGACCGCGTAGGGGACGCCGTAGAGGGCGCCGTCGTCGCTGAACGCGGCCTTGCCACCGTCGGAGAGCTCCGCCGCAGCGGCGCCGAGCTGGATCGGGGCGACGAGACCGTTGGCGACGAGCTCGCCGGTCCAGTCGTTCGCGCCGACGACGACGTCCGGGCCACCCTCCTGGGCGCCCTGGGCGACGAAGTCCGTCTTGATGTCGCCGAAGGCCTTCTGCGTGAGGTTGACCTTGACGCCGTACTCGGCCTCGAAGTCAGCCGCGACACCCTTGAGGTCCTTGATGCGCTCCTCGTCGACCCACATCGACAGCTCGCCCGAGAGCTTCGGGGCCTCGGTCGTGGTGGCCTGCGGCGCGGGGGTCGTGGTCGGGGTGTTGCTGCCCGTGTCGCCCGAGCAGGCGGTGAGCGCGAGTCCGAGGCCGAGGGCCGCGGCAACGATGGGGATGCTCCGTCGCATCTTGGTGTTCTCCCGTTTCTCTGCATCTTTGCGACCACCCACGCTGGCGGGCGCCGCCCTGATGAGGACGACGCTAGACGCCGGGGTGTACATCGTGCAAGCCGTTGCGGTAACTTTCATGCAACGGTTGCCAGACGCGCCCTCCCAGAGTGAGCTCAAGGCAGCCGGAAGTCCTAGACGCGCTCCTCCGCGCCGCCTGCAGCGCGACTCGGATCCGCTGACACGAACGAGGACATGGCAAGGAGGCCCTCTTGTCCCGTACCCTGCACACCGTGCGCACCCGACTCACAGATCTGGCTCAGCAGGCCGGCGTGAGCACCGCAACGGTCTCTCGCGTTCTCAACGGGAAGGCCGGCGTCTCGAGCGAGACGCGCCAGGCGGTGCTCGCGGCCCTCGACCTGCTCGGCTACGAGCGACCCGAAAAGCTCCGTGGACACTCCGCCGGCCTCGTCGGACTCATCGTCCCCGAGCTCACCAACCCGATCTTCCCCGCGTTCGCGCAGGCGATCGAGTCGCGGCTCTCCGAGCACGGGTACACGCCGCTCCTCTGCACCCAGTCCCCCGGTGGCACGACCGAGGACGAGTACATCGAGATGCTCCTCGAGCACGGCGTCGCCGGCATCGTCTTCGTCTCGGGCCTGCACGCCGACACGTCCGCGAGCCGCGAGCGGTACCACCGCCTGCGCGAGCGCGGCGTCCCGCTCGTCATGGTCAACGGCTTCGCCGACGGTGTCGACGCCTCGTTCATCTCGAACGACGACGTCACCTCGATGGAGCTCGCCGTCCGTCACCTCGTCTCGCTCGGCCACCGGAAGATCGGGCTCGCCATCGGCCAGGAACGGTACGTCCCGGTGCATCGCAAGCGTGAGGGCTTCGCAGCAGCACTCGCGCGCCACCTCGGGGTCGAGGTCGCGACCCCGCACGTCGCGACGTCCCTCTTCACCGTCGAGGGCGGCGCAGCCGCGGCAGGCGAGCTCATCGACTCCGGCCACACCGGCATCGTCTGCGCCTCCGACCTCATGGCCCTAGGTGCGACCCGGGCAGTCCGTGCCCGCGGGCTGCGCACCCCGCGCGACGTCTCGATCATCGGCTTCGACGACTCGCCGCTCATCGCGTTCACCGAGCCGCCGCTCACGACGATCCGTCAGCCCGTCACCGCGATGGGCGCCGCTGCGGTGACGTCGCTCGTGGCCCAGATCACCGGTGAGACGGTCTCGCGCTCCGAGATCTTGTTCCACCCCGAGCTCGTCGTCCGGGAGTCGACGGGCGTCGCCCCGAGCGGCGACTGACCCCTCCTCGCACGCCGCGACGGCCCCGCCCCTGCCGAGGGGCGGGGCCGTCGGCGTCCGTGGACGCTTCGCGCAGCGAGCTCGTCACGGCGCGGAGCGATCACGTACAGAGTCTCCACCCGGCTCGCGCAGCGCCGCATCGAAACACGTCTGGGACTTGCAGCAACCACCTGCCGTCGGGTTACGCTGGAAGCCCGTTCGAAACGATTCGAGCGTGGATTCTCGAGCTCAGGAGCGTGGACCGTGACCACCCCCGACGCGGCGCAGCCGCTCGCGACGACCCCCGTGCATGCCGCCCGCCCCCAGGGCGAGTGGTGGCGCAACGCCGTCATCTACCAGGTCTACCCCCGGTCCTTCGCCGACGGCGACGGCGACGGCATGGGCGACCTCGCTGGCATCACGAAGCGCCTCGACCACCTCGCCGCGCTCGGCGTCGACGCACTGTGGCTCTCGCCGTTCTACCGCTCCCCTCAGGCCGACGGCGGCTATGACGTCGCCGACTACCGCGACGTCGACCCGCTCTTCGGCACGCTCGCCGACTTCGACGCCCTCCGCGCCCGCGCGACCGAGCTCGGCCTGCGCGTCATCGTCGACCTCGTCCCCAACCACACCTCCGACCAGCACGCCTGGTTCCAGGAGGCGCTGCGGGCCGGCGCCGGCTCCCCCGCACGCGACCGCTACCTCTTCCGCGAGGGCCGCGACGGCGGCGAGACCCCGCCCAACAACTGGACCTCGATCTTCGGCGGGCCCGCCTGGACGCGCGTCGACCAGCGCGCCGACGCCGCCGAGCTCGGGCTCACGGGGGACCGCCAGTGGTACCTCCACCTCTTCGACACGACCCAGCCCGACCTCGACTGGTCGCGCGAGGAGGTCCACGCCGAGCTCCGCGACGTGCTGCGCTTCTGGCTCGACCGCGGCGTCGACGGATTCCGCGTCGACGTGGCCCACGGCCTCGTGAAGAAGCCCGACCTGCCCGACTGGGACTGGTCGACCGCCATGGTCACCGGCTCCGACGGCGCCGCCGCCCAGCAGACGAGCCTGTCGCCCATGTTCGACCAGCCCGGCGTCCACGACATCTACCGCGAGTGGAACGCCGTCCTCGCCGAGTACGACGGCGACCGCGCCCTCGTCGCCGAAGCCTGGGTCGAGCCGTTGTCCTCGCTCGCTGATTACGTCCGCCCCGACGAGATGCAGCAGGCCTTCAACTTCCCGTACCTCTCGACCGACTGGGACGCCGCCGCACTGCGCGAGACGATCACTGAGTCGTTCCGCGTCTACGACGCGGTCGGAGCCCCCTGCACGTGGGTCCTCTCGAACCACGACGTCGTCCGCCACGCGTCGCGCCTCGGGCTGCCCGCTGGCCCGCGCCCCAACGGCATCCGCGCGCACGACCCGCAGCCCGACGCAGCCCTCGGGCTGCGCCGCGCGCGCGCCGCGACGCTCCAGATGCTCGCCCTGCCCGGCTCCGCCTACCTCTACCAGGGAGAGGAGCTCGGCCTGCCCGAGCACAGCGAGCTCGACGACTCGCTGCGTCAGGACCCGACCTGGTTCCGTACGGGCTACCAGGAGGCCGGCCGCGACGGCTGTCGCGTCCCGCTGCCGTGGGAGGCCGACGCTCCAGGCCTCGGCTTCGGTCCGACCGGTGCGACGTGGCTCCCCCAGCCCACGTCCTACCGCGCCCTCGCCGTCGACGCGCAGTCGGGCGACGCGGGCTCGACGCTCGAGCTCTACCGCGCCGCTCTCGCCCTGCGCGCCGAGCGCGACCTCGGCGACGGAGCCCTCGCATGGGTCGACGCCTACGTCGGTTCTTCCGACGTCCTCGCCTTCGTCACGGACGACATGCTCGTCCTCACGAACCTCGGCACCGCCGCCGTCGCGCTGCCGGACGGCTACGCGGCAGTCCTCACGAGCGGGCCGCTCGACGCGGGTCGCGTGCCCGTCGACACGACCGTCTGGGCGCTGCCCCGCGCGTGACGCCCCTCCCGGACGATGTCCGGGGACGAACGGGGGGTGGTGGCCACCGGCCACCACCCCCTCGCCCAGCCGCCCGGGCGCGCGTGTCCGTCCACGACACGCGCGCACCCGGTGCGGCGGCTCATCGGCCTCCGGTCAGCTCACACGACCCTCGGCATGTACCGCGATAAAGCCCTCAGCAGGCACCGTAGCACTGAGCGTGCCATCCGGTGCGACCACGATCGTAGCGCCTGCGCACTCTCCGGCCGAGACTGTCCCACCTGCGACGTCGCAGTACCTCCCCGGGGCGAGCGTCGAGGCCCACGTTCCGGTGGCGGGCTCGTCGCCGCGGTTGACGACGACCGTCCCGAGATCTCCCCGCGAGAACGCGAGAACGTCGGACGCCGACTCGTCGACCGCCGCGAGCCCGGCGCCGTCGGTCACGTGACGCCACTGGACCATCCCCTGGATCGCGGGCCACCGCTGCTCGCACGTCCACGCGCCCGCCTCGAGATCGGTCGTCGGCGCCGCGTCGTCCGCGCACGTCGCGTCGAGCACGCGTCCGTCGGCGTCCTGCACGGGGCCCGCGTCGCGGTCGTCGAACGCGTAGCCCGAGTAGAGGACGGGCGTACCGTACGCCCCTGCGAGCATGAGGACGTTCGCGAGGAGGTACTCCGCGTCGCGCGACACGAGGGTCTCGCCGTTGCGCTCGGTGTCATGGTTCGTCACGAAGACGACGGCGTCGTCCGACGGCAGCATGCCGCGCTCGCCGAGTGTGAGCGCCTGCCGGAACGTCGAGCCGCCGAGGAGCCCGACGAGCTCGCGTCCGTAGCCGAACTCGAAGACCTGCCCGTTGTCCACGTACTGCTCGGGCGTCACGGGCTCGCCACCGCCCCGGATGACCTCTTGCCAGACGACCGCGCCGTCCGGGAGGTCGGCGACGATCGCCGCGACGTCCGCGGGGGGCATGTGCTTGGCCGCGTCGATACGGAAGCCCGCGACGCCGAGGTCCATGAGGTCGGCGAGGTACGCCTTGAGCGTGTCCCGGACGTGCTCGGTCCCCGTCGCGAGGTCGGCGAGGCTGACGAGCTCGCAGCCCTGGACCTGGGAGGCGTCCTTGTAGTTCTGGATGTCGCCGTCGGGCGCGTCGCAGTGGTGGAAGTCGCCGTCGGCGTCCGAGAACAGGCCCGGATACTCGTAGTGCTCGTACGACGAGCCCGCCCAGCCGACGCCCGGGTCCTCCTGGCCGGACATGTGGTTGACGACAGCGTCGGCGACGATCCCGACGCCCGCGTCCCGGCACGTGCCGACCATGGCCGCGAACTGCTCGCGCGTGCCGAGCCGAGACTCGATCTTGTGGCTCACGGGCTGGTACGACGTCCACCACTGCTCGCCGAGGACGTGCTCCTGCGGCGGCGACGTGAGGACCCACGAGATGCCGGCCGGGCCGAGCGCGCTCGTGCACTCCTGCGCGATCGCGTCCCAGGACCACTGGAACAGCTGGATGCCCACGCCCGGCAGCGGGCCCGCGTCGGGTCCCGCCTGAGGGCTGGTCGGTGTTGCGCCGGGAGCCGTCGTGCCGGTGCTCGTCGCGCCGAGAGTCGCCTGGTCGGGCGTCCCTCCGCCCGAGCAGGCCGCGAGCAGCGCGGCGAGCGCCGCAGCTGCGGCGACGTGACGGATGGTGCGGGCGGTGCGCATCGAGGCTCCCTGGTCGACGGTGACCCCGCAAGCATACAGAAAACTTGCAGTACGTCACTCCGTCGCAGAGGGACCGAGCAGGCAGGGCCGAGCAGGCGGGACCGTGCGAGCAGCACCGAGCAGCGACAGCCCGCAGGTCACCCGCCCGAGACCGCGAGCTCCGCCTCCGCGAGCCGCGCCCGGAACGTGTCGTCGAGCTCGCGCGACGCGAGCCAGCCCTCCGGCAGGTGCGGCGTCTTCGGCGTGCCCTGCCGCCCACGCGTCCCCTCGGCCGCCTCGCCCGGGTACGGCGCGTCGAGGTCGAGCGCGTCGAGCAGCGTCCTCAGCTCCGCGAGGGACGAGACCATGGCGAGCCCGCGCCGCGCGTCGCCGCCGACCGCATACCCCTTGAGGTACCACGCCATGTGCTTGCGCAGCTCGCGGACGCCCCGGTCCTCCTCGCCGAACTCCTCGACCATGAGCTCGCCGTGACGGTAGATCGTCTCGGCGACCATCGCGAGGCCCGGTTGCAGCCGCTCGGGACGGCCCGCGAACGCGGCCGCGAGGTCGTGGAAGAGCCACGGCCGCCCCTGGCAACCACGCCCGACGACGACGCCGTCGCAGCCGGTCGTCCGCACCATCTCGAGCGCGTCCTCGGCCGACCAGATGTCGCCGTTGCCGAGCACGGGGATGCTCGTCACGGTCCGCTTGAGCTCGGCGATCGCCGACCAGTCCGCGTGCCCCGAGTAGTGCTCGGCCGCGGTGCGTGCGTGGAGAGCGACCGCCGCGACGCCGAGCTGCTCCGCAAGAAGGCCCGCCTCGAGGTACGTCTCGTGGTCCGCGTCGATGCCCTTGCGCATCTTGATGGTCACCGGCACGCCGTAGGGTGCCGCAGCCTCGACCGCCGCGCCGACGATGCTCGTGAAGAGCTCCGTCTTCCACGGCAGCGCCGCACCGCCGCCCTTGCGCGTCACCTTGGGCACGGGGCAACCGAAGTTGAGGTCGACGTGGTCGGCGCGGTCCTCCCCCGCAATGATCCGCACGGCCGCCGCGACCGTCGCCGGGTCCACGCCGTAGACCTGCGCCGAACGCACCTCCTCGTCCGGCTCGAAGGTGACGATGCGCATCGACTCCTCGTTGCGCGCCACGAGCGCGCGCGAGGTCACCATCTCCGCGACGTAGAGGCCCGCCCCGTGCTCGCGGCACAGCCGGCGGAAGGCGCTGTTCGTCACGCCTGCCATGGGCGCGAGGACGACGGGGGTGTCGACCGTGTGCGGTCCGATGCGCAGCGGCGGAAGGACGTGGCCGTCAGGCACGGACCCGACGACGCCCTCGGTCCGAGGTGCCGGCGCGGTCGCGGAGGTCGTCGTGGTCATGGTGTCCATCATCCCACCGGAGCCGGAGCCCCCGACGTGTCGCTCGTCTCGTCGGACGCGATCCACCCGTCGGCGGCACGAGCCTCCGCAAGGTGCGCCCTCCGGGCTCCCCCGGACGCCCGCAGGGGCCGGCAGCCGTGGCTGCCGGCCCCTGCGGGTGCGCGTCGCGTGAGGAGACCGACGCTCAGGCGCCGATGAGGCGTGCCGCGAGGAACGGCACGACCTGGTCGAGCGCGACGCGCTCCTGCTCCATCGAGTCACGGTGACGGATCGTCACTGCCTGGTCCTCGAGCGTGTCGAAGTCGACCGTGATGCAGAACGGCGTGCCGATCTCGTCCTGGCGGCGGTAGCGGCGGCCGATCGCACCGGCGTCGTCGAAGTCGACGTTCCAGTGCTTGCGGAGCTCCGCGGCAAGGTCGCGCGCCTTGGGCGAGAGGTCGGCGTTGCGCGACAGCGGCAGCACGGCGGCCTTGACGGGCGCGAGACGGTGGTCGAGACGCAGCACCGTGCGGACGTCGACGCCGCCCTTGGCGTTGGGCGCCTCGTCCTCGGCGTAGGCCTCGACGAGGAAGGCCATGAGCGAGCGCGTGAGACCCGCGGCAGGCTCGATGACGTACGGGAAGTAGCGCTCGTTCTTGGCCTGGTCGAAGTAGGACAGGTCCTTGCCCGAGATCTCCGAGTGCGTCCTGAGGTCGAAGTCGGTGCGGTTGGCGATGCCCTCGAGCTCGCCCCACTCCGAGCCCGTGAAGCCGAAGCGGTACTCGATGTCGACGGTGCGCTTGGAGTAGTGCGAGAGCTTCTCGGCGGGGTGCTCGTAGAGGCGGAGGTTCTCGGGGTCGATGCCGAGGCCGGTGTACCAGGCCATGCGGGTGTCGATCCAGGTCTGGTGCCAGTCCTCGTCCGTGCCGGGCTCGACGAAGAACTCCATCTCCATCTGCTCGAACTCGCGCGTGCGGAAGATGAAGTTCCCGGGCGTGATCTCGTTGCGGAAGGACTTGCCGATCTGGCCGATGCCGAACGGGGGCTTCATGCGCGAGGCCGTCTGGACGTTGGCGAAGTTCACGAAGATGCCCTGGGCCGTCTCGGGACGGAGGTAGTGCATGCCCTCCTCGTTGTCCACGGCGCCGAGGTAGGTCTTGAGGAGGCCCGAGAAGTTCTGGGGCTCGGTCCAGGCGTCGCGCGTGCCGCAGTTGGGGCACGCGACGTCCGCGAGGCCGTTCTCGGCGGCGCGGCCCTTCTTCTCCTCGAACTCCTCGAGGAGCGTGTCGGCGCGGAAGCGCTTGTGGCAGCTCGTGCACTCGATGAGCGGGTCGGTGAAGACGGCGACGTGGCCCGACGCCTCCCACACCTTGCGCGGGAGGATGACGGAGGAGTCGATGCCGACGACGTCGTCGCGCCCGCGGACCATCGACTGCCACCACTGGCGCTTGATGTTCTCCTTGAGCTCGGCGCCGAGGGGCCCGTAGTCCCAGGCCGAGCGCGAACCTCCGTAGATCTCACCTGCCTGGAAGACGAAGCCTCGGCGCTTGGCGAGGGAGATGACGGCGTCGAGACGCTTGGAGGTGGAAGCCACTGGTGATCACTCCGTTTGGATCGTCGGCGCCACGCATGGCGTGCGGGGCGGGGAACAGCACCCTCAGGGTACCGGCACGTGGCGGAGGCCACGGGCCGCCGAATTGACAATCGTTCTCACTCTTATTGAGAATGGAGATCATGCACAGCACCACGTCGCCCCGACGCACCGCCCGCACCGCCGGCGTCCTCGCCGCGATCCTCGCGCTCACCGCCTGCGGGACCGCTGCCCAAGACGACAACAGGCTCGAGGTCCTCGCCTCGTTCTACCCCCTGCAGTTCGTCGCCGAGCAGGTCGGCGGCGACCGCGTCCACGTCACCAACCTCACACCGCTCGGCGGCGAGCCCCACGACCTCGAGCTGTCCCCCGCCGTCGCGCGCCGTGTGGGCTCCGCAGACCTGGTCGTCTTCCAGTCCGGCTTCCAGCCCGCCGTCGACCAGGCCGTCGACGAGGGCCACCCGACCCGCACGCTCGATGCGACCGCCGTCCTCGCGGCCGCCCCACCGGCCGAGGCGGTGCTCCCCGCAGCCGGGGAGCACGACGACGAGCACGCAGAGCACGACGAGCACGACCACGCCGACGACGAGCACGACCACGCCGACGACGAGCACGCAGAGCACGACGAGCACGAGCACGCCGACGACGAGCACGCCGACCACGACGAGCACGAGCACGCCGACGACGAGCACGCCGACCACGACGAGCACGAGCACGCCGACGACGCGCACGCCGACGCCACTGCCGGCCACTCCGCCGACGACGGCCACGACCACGGCGGCGTCGACCCCCACTTCTGGCTCGACCCGACGCGCCTCGCCCTCCTCGCCCCCGCGCTCGCCGAGATGCTCGCCGCGGCCGACCCCGCCGGAGCCGCCGGCTTCCGTGAGCGCGCCGACGCCCTCGTCCGCGAGCTCACCGACCTCGACGTCTCGTTCACGGCGGGCCTCACGACGTGCACGCACCGCACGCTCGTGACGAGCCACGCCGCCTTCGGGTACCTCGCGCACCGCTACGATCTCGAGCAGGTCTCCGTCGCGGGTCTCGACCCGGACACCGAACCGTCCCCGAGACGCCTGCGGGAGGTCGCCGACATCGTCCGTGCCACGGGCGTCCCGACGATCTTCTTCGAGTCGTCCGCGAGCGCCAAGGTCGCCGGCGTACTCGCCGAGGACGCCGGCGTGCGCACGGCCGCCCTCAGCCCCCTCGAGTCCCTCACGCGCGAGGCGGCCGAGGCAGGCGACACTTATCTCACCACCATGACCGCGAACCTCGCGGCGCTACGGACAGGACTCGACTGTGCCTGACATCCACGCGACGACCGGCACGGCCGCCCCTCCCACGGCCGTCCCAGCGTCGACCGCGGCTCCTGTGCTCGACGTCCGGGGCCTCACGACGCACCTCGGCGGCCAGCAGATCCTCGGCGGCGTCGACCTGCGCATCGAGCAGGGCGAGGTCGTGGCGCTGCTCGGCACGAACGGCTCGGGCAAGTCGACGCTCGTGCGCACGCTCGTGCGCGCCGTGCCTGCGAGCGGCGGCACCGTCAGCATCCTCGGCACGCCCCTCGGCCAGCGCACCCCGTGGCACCGCGTCGGCTACGTGCCCCAGCGGCTCGGCGCTGCGGGCGGCGTCCCTGCGACGGTCCGCGAGATCGTCGCCTCAGGCCTGCTCGGTCCCCGCACGCTGCGCAAGCCGCGCGACTGGCGGCCGCGCGTCGACGCGGCGCTCACCGAGGTCGGCCTGCTCCACCGGCGCGACCAGGCGGTCGCCGACCTCTCGGGCGGCCAGCAGCGCCGCGTCCTCATCGCGCGCGCCCTTGTCCGCGATCCCGAGCTGCTCATCCTCGACGAGCCCGTCGCGGGCGTCGACCAGCCGAGCCAGGAGGCGTTCGCCCGCACGCTCGAGCTGCTCGTCGCGCGCGGCGTGACGATCCTCGTCGTCCTCCACGAGCTCGGCGAGCTCGAGGGGCTCATCACCCGAACCGTCGTCCTGCGGCACGGGACCGTCGTCCACGACGGCCCCGCCCCGCGCGCGGCCCGCGGCCACGACGACCCCGACCACGACCACGTCCACGCGCACGAAGGTCCACAGACCCTGCCCCCGGCCGTCGTCCTCACCGATCATCCCTTCTGCGAGACCGACTGACATGGACCAGATCCTCGACATGCTCACGACGCCCCTCATGCAGCGCGGCCTGCTCGCCGCCCTGCTCGTCGGGATCGTCGCCCCCGTCATGGGGACCTTCCTCGTCCAGCGACGCCTCTCGCTGCTCGGCGACGGCATCGGTCACGTCGCCCTCACGGGCGTCGCGCTCGGCTGGCTCGTCGGCGCAGCCGCGGGCGTCACCCCGGTCGACGCGCTCGCCGTGCCCGGCGCCGTCGTCGCCGCCGTCATCGGCGCGGTCGGCATCGAGATCGTCCGCGAGCGCGGCCGCACGAGCGCCGACGTCGCCCTCGCCCTGCTCTTCTACGGCGGCATCGCCGGCGGCGTCATCATCATCCAGCTCGCAGGCGGCCAGAGCTCGAACCTCATGGCGTACCTCTTCGGCTCGATCTCCGTCGTCACGACGTGGGACCTCGTCCTCACGGCCGTCCTCGCGCTCGTCGTCCTCGGCCTCGGCGTAGGCCTGCGGCCCGCCCTCTTCACCGTGTCGCACGACGAGGAGTTCGCGCGCGCGAGCGGCCTGCCCGTGAGGCTGCTCAACATCGCGATCGCCGTCATGGCCGCCCTCACCGTCACGGTCGCGATGCGGGTCGTCGGGCTCCTGCTCGTCTCCGCCCTCATGATCGTGCCCGTCGCCGTCGCCCAGCTGCTCACGCGTTCCTTCGTCACGACGATGCGCCTCGCGATCGGCATCGGCGTCGTCGCGTGCGTCGTCGGGCTCTCCGCGACGTACTGGTGGGACGTCTCCCCCGGCGCGATGATCGTCGTGCTGACGATCGCCGCCTACGCCGTCGTCGCGGCGCTCCACCCGCTGCTGCGGGCACGGCAGGCGCACCGTGACCCGCACCCCGATCTTCCCGCCGACGTCGTCCTGGAGGCCTGAGCATGCAGCGCATGACCCGTCAGAGGCTCGCCGTGAGCGAGGTCCTCGCCGAGATCCCCGAGTTCGTCTCCGCGCAGCAGCTTCACGAGGAGCTCGCCGAGCGCGGCGTCGCCGTGGGCCTCGCGACCGTCTACCGCACGCTGCAGACGCTCGCGGCCGCAGGCGAGGTCGACGTCCTGCGCCTCGCTGACGGTGAGGCCGCCTACCGCCGCTGCGCGACGCGCGACCACCATCACCACCTCGTGTGCCGCGCGTGCGGGACGACCGTCGAGATCGACGGGCCGACCGTCGAGGCCTGGGCCGGGCTCGTCGGCGACTCGCACGGCTTCACGCGCATCGAGCACACCATCGAGCTCTTCGGCCTGTGCGCCGAGTGCTCCTCCGAGGACGCGCTCGACGCTGCCGTCGAGGACGGCCCCGCGCGCTCCGACGGCGACCGCTGAGCATGCTTCCCGCAGGCCTCGTCCCCGACGCCTCGACGACCCCCTTTCTCGGGATGTTCACCTTCTTCCTCGTCGTCGTCGTCGTGCGCACCCAGGTCACGTACTGGCTCGCCCGGACGCTCACGGACCGCGCCGTGACACGCGGCGAGCCGCGCTCAGCGACGCTGCGTCGCTTCAAGCGGTGGCTCACCGAGGGAGGCGTCGACTCAGGCGTCGCGGCGCTCAACCGCTGGGGGCTGCTCGTCGTCCCCCTGAGCTTCCTCTTCACCGGCACGAAGACCGTCATCAACGCGGCCGCGGGCGTCACCCGCATGCCGTTCGGGCGATACACGGCCGCGATGCTCGTGGGCTGCGTCACGCACTCGGTGATCTACGCGACCGTGGGCTGGGCCGCGTGGACGGCAGTCGTCGGCGCCGCCGCGGGTTCTCCGTGGGCGCTCGTCGTACTCGTCGTCGTCGTCGCGGCCGTCGTCGCGACGATCGTCGCGCATCGCAGGCACAAGCTCGCACGACGGTCACGGACCGACCTTGCCGCGTCCGGTGGCGCCCTCGCGGCGATCCGCGAGTTGCACGGCCGCGCCGCCGAGGCCCACGACGCCGAGCACGCCTACGGGACAGCCGTCACCGGCGAGCAGCACGACGCCGCGAGGCCCGGCGCGACGAGTTCGGACGCCGCGCTCCGGGACGGGTCGACGCGCAACCGTACGACGCCTGACGACGCCTGACGACGCCTGACGACGCCTGACGACGCCTGACGACGAGCATCCTGGCCGGGCGTCAGGCCTCGGGCGTCAGGCCTCGGGACGATCGATCGCAGCGCCGTAGCGGCGGTCGCGGCGCGCGTACTCCTCGACGGCACGCCACAGCACCCGCCGGTCGACGTCGGGCCACGGCTCGGGCAGGAAGACGAGCTCTGCGTACGCGGACTGCCAGATCATGAAGTTCGACGTGCGCTGCTCGCCCGAGCTCCTCAGGAAGAGGTCGACGTCGGGCAGGTCCGGCTCGTCGAGGTAGCGCTGCACCGTCTTCTCGGTGACCTTCTCCGGATCGAGCAGGCCGGCGGCCGCGTCCCGCGCGATGTCACGCGCGGCGTCCGCGAGCTCGGCGCGCCCGCCGTAGTTGACGCACATCGTCAGCGTGCACACGTCGTTGTCCCGTGTGCGACGCTCGGCCTCCTCGAGCTCCGTGACGACCGACTTCCAGAGCCGCGGCCGACGACCGGCCCACCGCACGCGCACGCCCCAGGAGTCGAGCGTGTCCCGCTGACGCCGCAGGACGTCGCGCGAGAAGCCCATGAGGAACCGCACCTCCTCGGGGCTGCGCTTCCAGTTCTCGGTCGAGAACGCGTACGCCGAGACGTGCGTGACGCCGATCTCGATCGCTCCCGCGACGACGTCGAGCAGCGCGGCCTCACCCGCCGCGTGCCCTGCGGTGCGCGGCAGGCCCCGCGCGTTGGCCCAGCGGCCGTTGCCGTCCATGACGACAGCGACGTGGCGCGGCACGAGCTCGCGCGGTACGGCAGGCGGGACGGCGCCCGACGGGTGCGGATCCGGACGCTGCGGCGCCGGGCGCTGCTGCGGGCGGACGGGCGGCTGGGGCGTGCGGGCCATCGGCAGGATCCTCGGGTCGGTCGGTGCAATCGGTGCGATCGGACGGTGCGGGTGGTCTGTGCAATCAGACGGTACGAGCAGACGCTACGTGGTCGGTGCCGGTGCGTGGACAGGGCCGGTGCGTCGGATGCGCCGGCACCGCACGTACGTGCTGCGCAGAGTCGCACGCGCATGACGGGCGTCGACGGCGTCGGGTGCGGCGCCCTTGCGTCGGAACGCTACCCTGCCGGTCCGGGCCCGACGGGTCGCGGCGCGTGCGCGTCCCGGTCGACCATGCGCAGCGACCGCAGTGAACGTTCGAGGTGATACTGGCTGTACGCCGCGACGAGTCCTGACGCCTCCCGTCGCGTCCGCTGGTCCGACTCGCCGGCCGTCTCCCAGTCGCCCTCGAGGAGCGCCGCGAGCAGCGTGAACGTCTCAGGAGCAGGTGCGGGCGACCCTGGCGGACGGCACGTGGGGCACACCGCCCCACCGTGCGCGACCGAGAACGCCCGGTGCGGTCCGGGCTCGCCGCAGCGGCCGCAGCGCGTGAAGCTCGGCGCCCAGCCGGCGACGGCGAGCGCCCGCACGAGGTAGGAGTCGAGCACGAGCCCCGGGTCCTGGCGGCGCTCGCTCAGGGTGCGCAGCGCACCGACGAGCAGCCAGAACTGCTGCACCGACGGCTCGCGCTCGTCCGCGACGACGCGCTCCGCGGTCTCGAGCATGACGGCGCCCACCGTGTAGAGCGCGTAGTCGTCGAAGATGGGCCGCGCGAACGCGCCGAGCGTCTCCGCCTGCGTGACGACGTCGAGGCTGCGCCCCACGTGGAGCTGCAGGTCGACGTACATGAACGGCTCGAGCCGCGCCCCGAAGCGCGACGACGTGCGCCGCACACCCTTGCCGACCGCGCGCACCTTGCCGTGCTCGCGCGTGAGCAGCGTGACGATGCGGTCCGCCTCGCCCAGCTTCTGGGCACGCAGGACCACTCCTTCGTCACGGTAGAGAGGCACGGGTCCATCCTCTCCCATGCCACCGACATGCCGGTGCCCGGTCCGGAGGCTCCCGGACCGGGCACCGGTCGGTCATGCTGGTCATGCTCGGAGGCAGTGTGCCGTCGTCACGCGCTCGACCGGTGGGTCTGCACGCGACGCTCGACCGTCCACGCCGAGGCGCCGCGGATCAGGCGGACGCGCGACCTGCGCGGTTGATCGCCGAGATGATCGCCTTGAGCGACGCCGTCGTGATCGACGGGTCGATGCCGACGCCCCAGAGGACCTCGCCGTCGACCTCGCACTCGACGTACGCGGCCGCGGTCGCGTCGCCGCCCTCGGACAGCGCGTGCTCGGCGTAGTCGAGCACCGCGACGTCCACGCCGACCTGCCCGAGAGCGTCGACGAACGCCGCGATGGGCCCGTTGCCGCGTCCCTCGATCGTGCTGAGGGCCCCGCCGTCGACGAGGTCGACCGCGATCGTGTCCGGGCCGTCCTCGACGCTCGTCGAACGCGTGCCGCGCAGCGCGAAGCGCCCCCACGGTTCGAGGGGACCGCCCGCCGTCGCGGGCAGGTACTCGTCGGCGAAGATCGTCCAGATGTCGTCGCCCGACACCTCACGTCCCTCGCCGTCCGTCACGCCCTGGACGACGCGCGAGAACTCGATCTGGAGCCTGCGGGGCAGGTCGAGATGACGCTCCGACTTCAGCAGGTACGAGATGCCGCCCTTGCCGGACTGGGAGTTGACACGGATGACGGCCTCGTACGAGCGGCCGACGTCCTTGGGGTCGATCGGCAGGTACGGGACGCCCCAGACGAGGTCGTCGATGCCGACGCCCTGCGCCTCGGCGCGCGCCGCCATGTCGTCGAGCCCCTTCTTGATCGCGTCCTGGTGGGAGCCCGAGAACGCCGTGAAGACGAGGTCGCCAGCGTACGGGTGACGCTCGTGCACGCCGATCTGGTTGCAGTGCTCGACCGTGCGGCGGATCGCGTCGATGTCGGAGAAGTCGATCTGCGGGTCGACGCCCTGGCTCGCGAGGTTCATGCCCAGCGTGACGAGGTCGACGTTGCCCGTGCGCTCGCCGTTGCCGAACAGGCAGCCCTCGATGCGGTCCGCACCAGCGAGGTAGCCGAGCTCGGCGGCTGCGACGGCCGTGCCGCGGTCGTTGTGCGGGTGCAGCGAGAGGATGACGTTCTCGCGGTGCGCGAGGTGACGGCTCATCCACTCGATCGAGTCGGCGTAGACGTTGGGCGTCGCCATCTCGACCGTCGCGGGCAGGTTGACGATGACCTTGCGCTCGGGCGTCGGCTCGAGGACCTCGAGCACCGCGTTGCAGATGCGCACCGCGACCTCGAGCTCGGTGCCCGTGTACGACTCGGGCGAGTACTCGTAGAACACCTGGGTGTCCGGGATCGTGTGCTCGAACTTGCGGCACAGCTTCGCGCCGTCGACCGCGATCTCGGTGACGCCGGCCTCGTCCGTGCGGAAGACGACCTCGCGCTGGAGGATCGACGTCGAGTTGTAGAGGTGGACGATCGCCTGCTTGGCACCCTCGAGCGACTCGTAGGTCCGCGCGATGAGGTGCTCGCGCGCCTGCGTGAGCACCTGGATGACGACGTCGTCGGGGATGTGTCCGCCTTCGATGAGCAGACGCACGAAGTCGAAGTCGGTCTGCGACGCCGACGGGAAGCCGACCTCGATCTCCTTGTAGCCCATCTCGACGAGCAGCTTGAACATCGTGAGCTTGCGCTCGGGGTTCATCGGCTCGATGAGCGCCTGGTTGCCGTCACGCAGGTCGACCGCGCACCAGCGCGGGGCCTGTGTCACCGTCCGGGACGGCCACGTGCGGTCGGGCAGGTCGATGGTGATCTGCTGCGCGAAGGGGAGGTACTTGTGCACCGGCATGCCGGAGGGCTGCTGCGGGCCGCCGGGGAAACCATCGTGCGTGGGGACGTGGGTGTTCATCATGGGTCCTTCGTCTGGTGCTGCTCAACAGGGTGTCCGGTCGGCACACCAACCACCGCGACGAGGAACCGACCGGTCAGGCCTCGTCGCGGCAGCGAAGGAGCAGCAGATGCTGCGCAGCACGGCGCACGTCGTCACTGTACTCCGCGACGCCCCCGGCCCTGCAACCGCGTCCGGGAACCGGGACACCCGTCCCGCGCCGACCCGTGGCACGACGATCCCCGCACCGACCCGGGACACAGGTCGGTGCGGGGATCTTGTGACGCGGCGCCGGCCGCGCACGAACCGTGGCTCTGCCAGGTTCGTCAGTCCGTCACGAGCAGGTCATCGACTCGTAGATCGTGCCCGTCTCGTCGACCGACAGCGGCTCCTGCCCGCCGAGGAGATCCATCCCGACGAGGCAGAACGTCCCCGTGTCCGCCTCGAGCTCGGCGATCGTGACGATCACGCCCTCGGACGGCGTGAACCCTCCCTCGGTGAGGAGGCTCGCACCGCCGTCCGCGTACGCGTTCGGCGTGACCTCGGGGTGATCCACGAGGTAGGTAGCGACGCCGACGCGCGCGTGCGCAAGCTCGGTCCTGAGGTCGAACGTCGCCGTGTCACCCTCCCCGTCGAAACCCTCGAGACCGCTGGGGTCGTCGAACCCGCTGCCGAGGTCGCCACCGCCACCGAGGGCGGCGCCCGGAAACCCACCCTGGGCGAGCTCCGTCGCGAGGTCCGCGAAGATCGGCTGCCCCGCGAGGTACTCCATGAGCTTGGTCGTGCGCTCCTGGACCCACTTCTCGTCGTCGAGCTTGCCCGACTTCTGGAGCTCGGCCATGGCGTCGCTCGTCTGTCGCACGATGTCGAGGATCGTCTCGGTCGGGCTGACGAACCAGGAGCCGCCCTCCTCGACCGCGACGAGGCCGAGATCCGCATAGCCGAGCTCGTTGAGGAGAGGCGCCTCGTCGAGGCAGATCCTGCCGTCCTTGCCCGACTCGGTGTCCTTGAGCACGACGCACGTGCCGTCGATGGTCACCGACTTGCCGTCCTCGGTGCTCGCAAACGTCAGCCCCTGGGGCGCGAGACGCGAACGACCATTCGTCGTGCCGTCGGCCGTGAACGAACCCGAGGTCGTGAAGGGGACGTCGAACGTCTCACCCGCGGGCATGTACACGGACAGCGCGCGCCGCTCGGGCAGCGGGAGCGCCGCGATGATCCTGTCGACGTCGCCCGAGACGATCGCCTGGACGAGGCCCTGGCCCGCGGCCTCGGGCGAGCCGGAGCCGGCACCCTTGCCGTCTCCGAGCATCGTGCCGCGTGGGGTGGTCGCGCCGCTCGCGACGTACGCGATCTCGCCGATCGAGAGGTAGGGGCTCACGTACCATCCGTCCCCCTCCTC
Organism: Sanguibacter sp. HDW7; assembly: GCF_011300875.1. Taxonomy (NCBI): domain Bacteria; kingdom Bacillati; phylum Actinomycetota; class Actinomycetes; order Micrococcales; family Sanguibacteraceae; genus Sanguibacter; species Sanguibacter sp. HDW7. Next base: position 2,021,463 of record NZ_CP049862.1, read on the forward strand.
GACCGTCATGACGAAGAGCGGCTGCCCCTCGCGGGCGAAGTCGGCGAAGTCCGCGGTTGCGGGGAGCGCCTCCTCGAGCTGCTTGACGAGCTCGGCGCGGAGCATCTGCGGGTCGAACGCCTCCGCGCCGCCAAAGCTCTTGAGCGTGTCGAGGAGCTGGGGGTTTGCCGCGACGGTCTTCTCCCAGGCCGCGACGAACGCGTCGCCGACCTTCTCCGGGTTGCCGTCGACGGTGATCGTGCCCGCCGTGACCTCCACCTTCGAGAGCCCCTCCTGGAGGTTCGTCTCGGTGGTGGTCACGCCTGAGGTCGTGATCGTCATCGAGTCGAGGACGTCGGTGAAGGCCTTGATGCTTGCCGCGGAGGACGACCCCTCGGCGGCCTTCAGCGCGTCGTCGACGATCCCGGACAACGACGAGACCTCGGCCGGAGACATCGCTCCGAGCATCGCGAGCGCGTCCTTCTTCTCGAGGCCGGTCATGAGCTGCTCGAACGCCGCGCGCGGTGTCTCGGACCCATTGACCTTGTCGAGGACGAAGTGGTTGACCGCGAACGCGGCACCGCCGAGAGCGATCGCGGTGCCCGCAGCGGCACCTGCGATGACCAGACCCCGGCGACGGCGCGGGGCGGCCGGGATCTCGTCCGCGATCGTCGCCATGTCGTAGCCGGTGCTGCCGTAGCCCGCGCTGCCGTAGCCCGCGCTGCCGTAGCCGGCGCTCCCGTAGCCCGGGCTGCCGTCTGCGGCTGCCCGGGCGTCGCCGAAGCCGTAAGCGGTCGCCGCAGGTGCGTGGCCCGCGGGCGGCTGCGCGCCAGGCGACCACCCGGTCGGAGCGCCGGTCTGCGGCTGGAGGTCCCGCTGAGGCTGGAAACCCTGCGGCTGGAAGCTCTGGGTGGACGCCTGCGCGCCCGACCGTGCGTCGATGGCCGCGACGACGGCGGGGTCGCCGAGCCCTCGGAGCCAGTCGAGCAGGGACGGGTAGGCCTGGGGATGGGCGGCGACGAGCGCCCGCAGATCAGGGCGGCTGGTCGCGATGCCCGCGAGCTGCGCCGCCGTCGTCGTCGGGTCGAGCGCGAGGTCCCGCGCCTGGTCGTGTGTCATGTGTCTCCCCCTGCGCGGCGCGCCCGGAGGCGCGCCGCCTTGTCGTGCTTGTTCCGTCTCAGGCCGTACGCGAGCGTAGCGCCTCGTCAATCTCGGCGTCACCCAGCTGGCCGAGCCACTCGAGCAGCGCCAGGTACGTCGACGGGTTGGCTGCGAGCGCCGCACGGAGCGTCGGCGCGTCCTGCGCGATCTGCGCGAGGGTCGTCGCCGGTGTCTGGCCATCGATCGCCTGGGCCCACGTGAACCCGGCCTCGGTACGTGTCGACGGATCCGCGACGTCGAGGCGAAGGACCTCCGTGACCTGATCGCCCGCGGGAACAGTCGGCTCCGCCGAGGTCGCTGCCGGCGCGTCGACAACGACGGGCTGCTCGGTGACCACGGCAGGCTGCTCGGCGACGACGGCGGGCTGCTCCGCGCCGAACGGAAGTGGCTCGACGGGGCCGGCCTGGACGGACGTCGAGACCGGGTATCCCGCAACTGGCGTCTCGACAGGTGCCGCGCCGTAGGTCGCGTCGGCGACGGGCTGGCCGTAGTCGACAGGCTGGTCGTGGCCGACAGGCTGGGCAGCGGCCGTGGCGCTCCCCGAGATGTCGTACGCGGGTGCTTCCTGGGGGTAACCCTGAGGCGCGGGCGCCTGGGGGTATCCCGGCGCGGCGGGAGCGGACGGGGCCGACGGAGCGGCGCTGAGCGCCGTGCTCCGCGGCTCCCAGACATAGGCGGTCGAGGTGCCGCCGGGGCGCGGCGTCGCCGGGTTCGCGGCCACGTGGGCACGCACCGAGGACGGCAGTGTGAGGCACGCGAGCACCGCGACCGGGAGGCCCACGCCGACGACGAGCGTGAGCAGCGTGACGTGGAGCTGCGGGACGAACGCGGTCACCACGTCGAGCCGTGAGACGACGACGAGGAATATCCCGACGACGAGCAGCGCAGCCGTCGCGACGATCGCCGGGCGGCGCGCGTCCGCAGGCCGGCCGACGAGCATCGACCGCACCTTGAGCGCGACACCGCCGACGACGAGCGCGACGACAGCGCCCGGCACGAGGACACCGAGACCGGGCGAGGTGGCCAGGCCGGCGCCCGCCACGGTCTGGTTGTCGTCGATCGCGATGACGAGGGTGACGACAGCGACGACCGAGGCGAGGGCCGCGACGAGGCCGAGCAGGCCGCGTGCCGTGACGAACCAGCCGATGGCGGGGTCGCCCTCGTCCTTGCTTGCGCGGACGACAGCGGGTGACGTCGCGAGCACCGCGAGCGCGCCGACGAGGACGAGGCCGTAGCCGAGCACCGCGACACCTGCGACGACGACCGTGTCGTCCATGACCTCGCTCATCGTCAGCGTCCGGACGGACTCGACGGAGACAGAAGCGTCGTTCGCCGCGAAGAGCGCGACGGCCCACGTCGCAGCGACGACGACAGCGGCTCGGCGCCACAGCGCCGTACGCGTGAACGCCGCGAGCACCGAGGGCAGGACGAGCGCGCCGACGACGAGCACGGTGGAGACCGCCGCGACGACGAGGAACCGGGTGAGGTCGTCCTCTGCACGGATCTCCGAGGGGACCTGGAGCCGCTGGACGACGAGGAGCACGAGCCACGCGACCGGCGCGAGCACCGCGAGGGCGCCGACGAGCGTCGTCACGCTGCGCCACGAGCGGGAGACCGCGGCGTCGAGCGCGGCGGGGCCGAGCTCTGAGGAACGGGGCACCGCGGCGAGCGCGGCTGCGGCGAGACCGATGGCGACGCCCGGGCCGAGGCCACGCTGACCGTCGACAGCCGCCGCGTCGAGGACGACCTGAGCGAGGCTCGCGGCGACCGCGGGAAGCGCCAGGACCACGCGCGCCCGGCGGGTCGAGTGCACGGTCCATGTGGCAGGGAGCGCTCCGAGGCGCGCGAGGTACGGCAGCGTGAGCGGGACGACGAGGACGAGGAGCGCGGCGAGCGCCCACGGGACCTCGGCAGCGCCACCGGCCGAGCTCCATGTGAGCTGCAGCGCGAGGACGATCGCAAGAACCCCGAGCAGGTCACGCACGTGGTCGCCGTCGGTCATGTCGTGGAAGCGCCCGCGGGGACCGGCTTCGACGGCAGGAGCCGCTCCCGGGGTGTCCTCGAGGGGCGTGCCGCCCGCGTTAACGTCCATGAAGAGTCCTCCTCCGTCTGCCACGCCCGCATGGCGTGCACGACCGGACGCGCCCTGAGCCCGTCCGGCCAGAATCTATCGTGACGAGTGCTTGACCGCCCGCCGAACGAGCGGGTGTCAGATCCCGAGCTGGTAGACGCCCCAGTAGGCGAGCAGCAGCACGACGACGACGGTCCCGGAGAGGGTCGCCGCGGTCGCTGCGTGCGCGAGGCGTCCGCGCACGAGCGTCGCTGGCGGCGTCCCGTCGCTCTCGGCGGCCGCGCGGACCGCCGCACGGTGGTCGATGACCCGTTCGACGAGCACCGCCGCGGCGACGAGCACCGCGATGCCGACGAGCCGCACGGCGAACCACCCGCCCCACACCACCCAGGCGTCGCGTTCGTACTCGACCGCGAGCCGCGCGATCGCGACGAGGTACGCGACGAGGCCGCCGAGCGTCGCGAGGGCGAGCACGGGCACGACGACGAGCTGACGGGCCACGACAGGGTCGGTTCCGCGCTCCCCCGCCGTCAGGCCGCGCCGGCGATCCCGCAGCGACGTCACGGTGGCGACCGATGCCCCGACGACGAGCAGCCCGAGCCCGACGAGCACGATGACGGCGACGGTGTCGCCCGAGCCGAACCAGTGCGGCGCCGGGACGTCGAGGGCGAGGTAGCGCTGGAACGGCTCGGCCCCCGCGACGCGCGGCGCGTTCGACGCTGTGCCGGGCAGCCCGAGGATCCACCCCGTGAGGTCGCGCGCGAAGACAGGGACGAGCGCGCCGTCGACCTTGATCCCGTGGTTCGCCCCGCCGTAGAAGCGGACGAGCACGTCGGGGTTCCCGGCCGTCGTGAGAGCCGCGAGGATGTCGCGCGTGCCCTGGACGACGGGCATCGAGGAGTCGTCCGTCCCGTAGACGAGCAGGACGGGCATCTGCAACGCCGGCAGGAACGGGTCGACGTCGAAGTCGGCGTAGTCGATGCCTCCGCCGGGCAGCTCCATGCCCACCGCACGCGGGATCGCCCTGAAGACCGACTCGGGCACGCCCGTGTTGCGCAGGTAGTTGTCGACCGCGAACGCCGCCTGGGCTCGCGGGGGCACGACGGGCGCCGAGACGAGCGCGACGAACGCGAGCGTCGGGTCGTCGCGCGCCATGAGCGGCGCGATCCACGTGCCCTCGGACTCCGCGTAGAGACCGACCCGCTCGGGATCGACGCCTGGCAGGGTCCTCAGGTACGCGACGGCAACCGCGTAGTCGCGCGCCATCTCTGCGTAGTCCCGGTGGCGCAGCGACGAGAACTCGGGGCGCTTGGCCACGACGACCGAGGTGATGCCGGCGCTCGCGAGCGCGGCCGCCTGCGCCGCGAACGCGGTCTCGGCGTCCTTCGTGCCGGCGCCGTGGACGAAGACGACTCCCGGTGTTCCGCCGAGGTCAGCGGGCGCTCGCACGGTCGCGTCGACGCCGTCGCCGCCGATCCGCACCTCGGCACGCTCGGTGACGACGTCGTACGTTCCGACGGGTGTTGCGTCGTCGGCACCCGTGATCGCGGTGTCCGTGACGGGCACACGGAGCTGCTCAGGCACCGGCACCGGGTCCCACGTGGGGCCCGAGACCGCGCCCACGACCGCGAGGAGGATCGCGAGCGCGGCCGTCGTCGTCGCGGTGCGGCCCCACCCGGTGCGTGCCCGCGCCATGTCAGAAGCCCAGCCGCCCCAGCTGCTTGGGGTCTCGCTGCCAGTCCTTGGCGACCTTGACGTGGAGGTCGAGGAACACCTTCTGGCCGAGGAGACGCTCGATGCCCGTGCGGGCCCGCGTGCCGACCTCGCGCAGCCTCGAGCCGCCGCGGCCGATGATGATGCCCTTCTGCGAGTCGCGCTCGACGAAGAGGTTGACGCGCACGTCGACGACGCGGCCGTCGGGTCGCGGCGTGATCTCGTCGACGACGACCGCGAGCGAGTGCGGCAGCTCGTCGCGGACGCCCTCGAGCGCGGCCTCGCGGACGAGCTCGGCGACCATGACCGCCTCGGGCTCGTCGGTGAGCTCCCCGCCCGGGTAGAGCTCGGGCCCCTCGGGCAAGTGCCCGACGAGGACTTCCGTGAGCTCGGCGACCTGGAACCCGTCGCGCGCCGAGACTGGCACGACGTCGTCCCACTCCCCGAGCGCCGTGACCGCGAGCAGCTGCTCGGCGAGCTCGGCGCGGCTCACGGTGTCCGCCTTCGTCACCGCGAGGACGACGGGCGTGCGGCGACGTCCCGTCATGAGGGGCGCGAGCTCGTTCGCGATGAACCGGTCGCCCGGCCCGACCTTCTGATCGGCGGGGATGCAGAACACGACGACGTCGACCTCGGACAGCGTGTCGCGCACGAGCGTGTTGAGCCGCTCGCCGAGGAGCGTCCGCGGGCGGTGGAGCCCAGGCGTGTCGACGAGCACGAGCTGTGCGTCGTCCCGGTGGACGATGCCGCGGATCGTGTGACGCGTCGTCTGGGGACGGCCCGACGTGATCGCGACCTTCTCGCCGACGAGCGCGTTCGTGAGCGTCGACTTGCCGGCGTTGGGGCGGCCGACAAGGCACGCGAAGCCGGAGCGGTGGGCGGGGGCGGTCATGCGTCGGTCCTTCGGTCGGAGATGGTGGTGCGGTCGTCGACGTCGTCGGCGGCGGGCTCGAGGTGCGAGACGAGGATCGAGGAGACGCGCTTGCGTCGCCCCTCGACCTTCTCTGCGACGAGGTGGAGCCCGGCGACGTCAGCGCTCGAGCCGAGCAGCGGCACGCGGCCGAGCGCCTTGGCGAGCAGGCCTGCGACGGTGTCGACGTCGTCGTCCTCGACGACGGTGCCGAGCAGCTCGGAGAGGTCCCACAGGCTCGTGCGCGCAGGGAGCCGGAACTGCCCGGGCGCGACCTCGACGGCCTCGACGACCGCCTGGTCGTGCTCGTCGGTGAGCTCACCGACGATCTCCTCGATCGCATCCTCGATCGTCACGAGCCCCGCTGTGCCGCCGTACTCGTCGATGACGAGCGCCATGTGGGAGCGCGCGGCCTGCAGGTCGCGCAGCAGGTCGTCGGCCGGCTTCGACTCGGGGACGAAGTGCGGCGGCCGCATGACGTCGACGACAGTGCCGCCGTCCTCTGCGCCCTCGACCTGGAGCCGCGCGACGACGTCCTTGAAGTACACGACGCCGAGCACGTCGTCCTCGGAGTCCCCGACGACGGGGACGCGTGAGAACCCTGAGCGCAGGAAGAGCTGCAGGGCGCTGCGCAGCGGCGTCGACGCGCGCGTCGTCACCATGTCGGTACGCGGCACCATGACCTCGCGCGTGAGGGTCGAGCCGAGGCCGAAGACGGAGCGGATGAGCTCGCGCTCCTCAGCCTCGATAACCTCCGACTCGTTGACGCGGTCGACCATGTCGCGCAGCTCGTGCTCCGTGTGCTCCTCGGTGGCCTCGACCTGTCGGTCGGCGCCCGCGGCCCAGCCGGCGAGCGTCCGCGCGACCGTGAGGAGGCCCGAGAGGGCCGAGAGCACCTTGGCCGGGTGATGGCGACCGAACGAGCGAGGGCTCAGGCGGACGAGGACGAGCGCGACGAGCGTCGAGATGACGACCGCGAGCCCGAGCACCTGCCACCAGACGTCGAGGGCCTCCTCGAGCGAGAGCGTGATGCAGGCCGTCGCGACCATCTCGCCGAGGATCCGCAGGAACGACGCGGCCGACGCCGTGCGTCGCGGGTCGTCCGCGAGCCGCTCGATGCGGCGCGCACGTGCGCCACCGTCGGCGACGATCTGCGCGACGGACGCGCGCGTGACGCGTAGGACGGCCGTCTCGCCGGCGCTGAGGAGCGCCGCGAGGACGATGCCCGCGACAGCGAGCGTGATGAGCAGTCCGGTCATCGGGATGCGAGGAACGTCAGCAGGAGGTGGCGCTGGAGCGCGAACATCTCCTTCTCCTCCTCCGGCTCGGCGTGGTCGTAGCCGAGCAGGTGGAGGATCCCGTGCGTCGTGAGGAGCAGCATCTCCTCCTCGGTCGAGTGGCCGGCCTTGACGGCCTGCGCCGCCGCGACCTCGGGGCACAGCACGACGTCGCCGAGCAGGCCTGCGGGCGTCGGTTCGTCCTCGGTGCCGGGGCGCAGCTCGTCCATGGGGAACGACAGCACGTCCGTGGGTCCCGGCTCGTCCATCCACTGCACGTGGAGGTCCGTCATGACGTCGGTGTCGACCATGAGGATCGAGAGCTCGGTCTGCGGGTGGACGTGCATCGCGTCGAGCACGAAGCGGCCGATCGCGGCGAACTCGGCCTCGTCGACCTCGAACCCGGACTCGTTGTTGACCTCGATCGTCATGATCGCCTCTCGGTGCGCCCCGGACCTTGCCGGGGGTCGGAGGTCCCGCGTGCCGCGGGACCGGGCTGGGTGACGTCCCAGCGTGCGTACGCCTCGATGATCTCACCGACGAGGCTGTGCCTCACGACGTCCTGGCTCGTGAGGTGGCAGAACTCGACGTCGTCGACACCCACGAGGACGTCCTCGACGACCTTGAGGCCCGAGCGCACCCCGCCGGGCAGGTCGACCTGCGTCGTGTCGCCCGTGACGACCATCGTCGAGCCGTAGCCGAGGCGGGTGAGGAACATCTTCATCTGCTCGGGCGTCGTGTTCTGCGCCTCGTCGAGGATGACGAACGCGTCGTTGAGCGTGCGTCCGCGCATGTACGCGAGCGGCGCGACCTCGATCGTGCCGGCCTCGAGGAGGCGCGGGATCGAGTCGGGCTCGAGCATGTCGTGCAACGCGTCGTAGAGGGGCCGCACGTAGGGATCGATCTTGTCCGTGAGGGAGCCCGGCAGGAAGCCGAGACGCTCGCCGGCCTCGACCGCGGGCCGCGTGAGGACGACGCGCGAGACCTTGTGGTCCTGGAGTGCCTGGACGGCCTTCGCCACCGCGAGGTACGTCTTTCCTGTGCCTGCCGGCCCGATGCCGAACGTGATGGTCGACGCGTCGATCGCGTCGACGTAGCGCTTCTGCCCGACGGTCTTGGGGCGGACGGTGCGCCCGCGCGACGAGACGATGTCGACCGTGAGGACGTCCGCCGGACGCGCTCCGCCGGGCTCGGTGAGCATCGCGATCGAGCGCGCCACGACGTCGGGGCCGAGCGGCGTGCCCGACGAGCTCACCTCGACGAGCTCGTCGACGAGCCGCACCGCGAGCCCGACGTCGCCCGCAGGCCCGGACACCGTGACGACGTTGCCGCGCACGAAGAAGTCGACGCGCGAGAAGCCGTCCTCGAGTGCCCGCAGCACGGCGTCGCCCGTGCCGAGGAGCGCGACCATCGAGACCTGAGGAGGCACGACGATCCTGTGCTCGAGGCGTGCCTGCCCGCGGGTGCGGGGCGCGTCGTCGACCGGGGTCGGGGGCGTGCTGGGCGTGCCGCGGCGGCGGCCCGCTGCGGGTGTGCGTGTGCGATCGTCCATGGGGCGCGTGCGCGGTCGACCTTCCGGGAGCTCGCGACGCCGGGCGGCGCCGTCACCACAAGTCTAGCGAGAGACGCCGTGCATCCCCGCCCGGGCCTCCGGTCTCGCCGCAGTCTCACGTTGGTCTCGGCTCGGCCACGATGTCCCGTCTGGTGCGCGACCTGCGCGGGCGGCGGGTGACGATGGATTCGTCCTACCGTTGTCCCCCTGAGAGGCTCCCCCGATGCGCCGCCGTCCTGCCCTGCTCCTCACGCTCGTCGCCGCCGCCGCGGTCACGACGAGCTGCACGACGGGGAGCGACCCGGCACCGACCCCGACGACGATGGGTGCGCCCTCGATCACGAGCGTCGCTCCGACGACGTCGGACGCGCCGACGACCCCGCTCGTCACGGTGACCCCCGCGGTCAACGACACGACGGTCCTCGCGACGCCCCTTGAGGGCTCGACGATCGAAGGCCCCGCGGTCGAGGTCTCTGGCGAGGCGACCGCGTTCGAGGGCACGCTCTCCTGGCTCGTCTACCCGGCGGGCGGCAAGGCCGACGACCCCGCGCAGCAGGGCTTCGCCATGACCGGCTCGAACGGCGAGGTCGCCCCGTTCTCGTTCACGATCGACCTCGAACCGGGCACGTGGGTCGTCCAGGTCTTCGAGGCGAGCGCGAAGGACGGCACGCCGCTGCGACCCGTCGCGGTGACGTTCACGGTGTCCTGAGCCGCACGCGCTCCCGAGCACGACGAAGCCCGCACGGTCGACCGTGCGGGCTTCGTCGTCGGTGAGGTCCGGGCTCGGCCCGCAGGTGCGTGGCTCAGCCCCAGCGGCCGAGCCGCTGGGCGAGCAGCGCGAGCGCGACAGGACCAGCCGTCGACGTGCGGAGCACGTGCGGGCCGAGGAGGACCGTCTGCGCGCCGGCCTCCTCGAGCTCGGTGAGCTCGTCGGACGCGATACCGCCCTCGGGGCCCACGACGACGAGGATCCGGGCGTCCGTGCCCTCCGCAGGGATGCGCGCGCCCGCGAGAGGCTGCACGGCCGACTCGTGCAGGACGAGCACGGCGCCGCCCGCCGCGACGACGTCGCGCGTGAGCGCCGCGAGGGACGTCGTCGTCACGGGCTCCTCGACGTGGGGCAGACGCGCGCGGCGCGACTGCTTGGCCGCCGTGCGCACGGTCGCGACCCACCGTGCGCGCGACTTCGCGGCGCGGTCGCCGCGCCAGACGACGATCGACCGCGACGCCTGCCACGGCACGACCGCGTCCGCGCCGACCTCGGTCGCGGCCTCCACGGCCATCTCGTCCCGGTCGCCCTTCGCGAGCGCCTGGACGAGGACGAGCTCCGGCTGCGGCAGCGGCTCCTGGACGACCTCGTCGACGAGTAGCCGCACCTGCGACTCGTGCACCGACTCGATCGTGCAGCGAGCGCGCACGCCCAGGCCGTCGACGACGTCGACGGCCTCCCCCGGCCGGCGTCGCTGGACGACGCCCGCGTGACGGCCCTCGGGACCGTCGAGCAGGTAGTGGTCGCCCGCCGAGAGCCGGTCGATGCCGGAGGCCTCGGCGAGGAAGACGGGTGCGCTCATGGTGCCCGACCCTAGCCCTTCCGTAGCGGTCGCGTCCGGGCCGCTCAGCGGCCGGAGAACTTGTCCTTGAGGCGACTGAACACGCTCGGGTGCGCCGCCGCGATCTTCGCCTCGGGACGCTCCTCGCCGCGCAGCGCCGCGAGACGCCGGAGCAGCTCGGACTGCTCGTCGTCGAGGTCGTGCGGGACCCGAACGTCGACGTGGACCGCAAGGTCGCCGCGCCCACCGACGTGGAGGTGCCCGACGCCGAGGTCGGCGAGCGTCACGACGTCACCCGGCTGCGTGCCCGCCGGGAAGGTCACGTCGCGCGGGCCGTCGAGCGTCTCGAGCTCGATCGTCGTGCCGAGGGCCGCCGCCGTCATGGGGACCTCGAGCGTGCAGTGCAGGTCGTCGCCGCGGCGCACGAACACCGCGTGCTTGCGCTCACGGATCTCGACGTAGAGGTCACCCGCCGGACCGCCGGCGGGGCCGACCTCACCCTGGCCCGAGAGCTTGATGCGCGTGCCCGTGTCGACCCCCGCCGGCACGTCGATCGAGATCGTCTGGCGCGTACGCACGCGCCCCTCGCCCGCGCAGTCGACGCACGGCTCGGGGATCGTCGTGCCGTGACCCTGGCACGCCGCGCACGGCTGCGTCGTCATGACCTGACCGAGGAACGAGCGCGCGACCCGCTGGACCGAGCCACGACCCTGGCACACGACGCAGGTCTGGACGGACGTGCCGGGACGCGTGCACGCGCCCCCGCACGTCGAGCACACGCGCGCGGTGTCGATCGTCACCTCCTTGCGGGCGCCGAACGCAGCCTCCGCAAGGTCGATGTCGAGGCGCAGGAGCGCATCCTGGCCGCGCCGCGTACGAGGCACGGGTCCACGCTGCGCCTGGCCGCCGCCGAAGAACGTCTCGAAGATGTCCTGGAAGCCGAAGCCGCCCGCCTGGCCGCCGCCCGGCGCCGACGGATCCGTCCCCATGTCGTAGGCCTGGCGCTTCTCCGCCGTGCCGAGCACCTCGTAGGCACGCGTCACGTCCTTGAACCGGTCGGCGCCCTCGTCGCCCGCGACGTCCGGGTGGAGCTCGCGCGCGAGCTTCCGGTACGCCTTCTTGATCTGGTCCTGCGTCGCGTCACGCGGCACACCGAGGATCTCGTAGTAGTCCGTCACAGGTGTTCTTCCTGGTGGTGGGTGGAACGGGCGGGCACGGCGCAGAGCGCCGGCCCGGTCACGTCGTGATGATGCGGGTGAGGTAGCGCGCGACCGCACGCACCGCGGCGATCGTCTGCGGATAGTCCATGCGGGTCGGGCCGATCGAGCCGAGGAGCGCGACCGCATCGCCGTCGGCACCGTAGCCCGCCGTGACGACCGACGTCTCGCTGAGCCCGACGTGCGGCATCTCGTGTCCGATGCGCACCGCGACGCCAGCGGAGTCCTCGGTCATCTCGGTGAGCAGGCCGAGCAGGACGACCTCCTCCTCGAGCGCCTCGAGCACGGGGCGCAGCGCGTGCTCGAACCGCATGCCGGAGCGCGCGAGGTTCGATGTTCCCGCGAGCACGATGCGCTCGTCCGACTCCTGCCCGAGCGTGTGGACGAGGAGGTCGGAGATCTCCCGCAGGAGCGGGCGCTCGGCCTCGACGAACTGCTCCGGGAGCGACTCGAGCGCGGTGCGCATCTCCGGGAGCCTGCGCCCCAGGCCCGCCGCGTTGAGGCGCACGCGGAGGCGGCCGAGCGCTTCCTCGTCGACGTCCGCCGCGAGATCGAGCGTGCGCTGCACGACACGGCCCGTGTCGGTGATGACGACGACGAGCAGGCGCGAGGGCCCCACCGGCACGAGCTCGAGGTGTCGCAGCCCGGACCGGCTGAGCGACGGGTACTGGACGACCGCGACCTGCTGGGTGAGGTGCGCGAGCAGGCGCGAGGCCCGCACGATGACGTCGTCGAGGTCGACGGCGCCGTCGAGGAACGTCGTGATCGCGCGGCGCTCGGGCTGCGAGAGCGGCTTGACCTCCGCGAGGCGGTCGACGAAGAGGCGGTAGCCCCGGTCCGTCGGCACGCGCCCCGCCGACGTGTGCGGCTGCGCGATGAGGCCCTCCTCCTCGAGGACGGCCATGTCGTTGCGGATCGTCGCGGGCGAGACGCCGAGGCGGTGGCGCTCCGCGAGCACGCGCGAGCCGACGGGCTCGCGCGTCGTCACGTAGTCCTCGACGATCGCGCGGAGCACGTCGAGGCGACGGTCCGCAGCCGTTCCGTACGTCGACATCCGTGCTCCTTCCTCGCCGGTCCCACGCCCGGGACATTCGCACTCTCGGGCTCCGAGTGCCAATCCTACCCGCGCCTGCCCGCCCCCGGTCAGCGACGCACACCACACGCTCCCCCGGACCGGACGCCCGCCACCGTAGGGTGGCCGGGTGCACGACCGCTACGGATCCGACGTCCTCGGGGGCGACCCCGCGTCCCACCACCGCCGCCGCCCCGTCTCCCGCCCCGTCCCCGCCGAGCGCGGGACCGTCGTCGAGGAGGTGACGACCGGCTGGGTCGGCGCCGTCGTCCGCGTCGAGAAGTCCGGCGGCATGCACGTCGTCGAGCTCGAGGACTCACGGGGCAGCACCCGCACCTTCCCGCTCGGCCCCGGCTTCTGGATCGACGGTGAGCCCGTGCTCCTCGAGCCACCCGTCACCTCACGCGCACCCGTCGCCCCCACGCGCACCGCGTCCGGCTCGGTCGCCGTCCACGGCGGACGCGCCCGCGTCGCCCGCGGCGCCCGCATCCTCGTCGAGGGCAGGCACGACGCCGAGCTCGTCGAAAAGGTCTGGGGCGACGACCTGCGCGTCGAGGGCGTCGTCGTCGAGCTGCTCGACGGGGTCGACAACCTCGAGGCCTACGTCCGCGAGTTCGCCCCCGACGCCACGCGCCGGCTCGGTGTGCTCGTCGACCACCTCGTGCCTGGGTCCAAGGAGCAGCGCGTCGCCGACGCCGTCCTGCGCATCTCTCCCGCCGGCACCGTGCGGATCGTCGGGCACCCCTACATCGACGTGTGGGAGGCGGTGAAGCCAGCTCGCGTCGGGCTCGACGCCTGGCCCCGCATCGACCGCTCGGTCGAGTGGAAGATCGGCATCCTGCGCCACCTCGGCTGGCCGCACGCCGAGCAGGCGGACGTCGCTCACGGCTGGAAGCGGATCCTCGGCACCGTGCGCTCGTGGACCGACCTCGAGCCCGCGCTCATCGGACGCGTCGAGGAGCTCATCGACTTCGTCACCGAGCCCGCAGGCTGAGCTCACCCGCAACGCCGTCGGCCCGGCCCCCTCGAGGGGGCCGGGCCGACGGCGTTGCGGGATGCGGGTCAGACCGGCTGCTCGCCGATCGCACGGCGGTAGCAGAACGCCGTCGCCAGCATCGCGATCGGCGCCGTGATGAGCGAACCGACGATGACGACGCTTCCGACGCTCGCGACGATCGCGGCGACGATGACGAGGATCGCGACCGGGCCGACGTTGCTCTTCGCGATGTTGATGCTCGCCTTGATCGCGTCGATCGCGCTCATGCCCTTGTCGATCGCGAAGTGCAGGGCGAAGACCGCGAAGAACGCGACGACGATCGGGCCGACGCCCGTGAACGAGACGATGCCCGAGGCGAAGCCCACGAGCAGCGACACGAGAAGTACCTGCACGAGGTTCGGGATCTTGAAGAAGTCACCGAACGACACCCTTCCGGTGCGCGTCACGACGAGCGCCGCATTCGTGAGACCCGCGGACGCGAGGAGCACGAGCACACCGGTGAGCGTGAGGAGGACGAAGAAGCCGAAGCCGAAGCCCGCAGCGAACAGGCCCAGCCCGCCGGCGTCAGACGTCGCAGCCGCGCTGGCGCTGCCGAGGAGCATCGCCGAGAGGATCGCGAAGACGATGCCGACGCCCGCGACCCACGCGATCATGCCGCCGATGAAGACACCGGCGTTCGTCTTGAACCGCTCCCACCCGTAGGAGAACGCAGGGCCGACGTCGAACGGGTTGGCCGGGGCCGCGTAGCCCTGGGGCGCGCCGCCGTAGGGCTGCTGGCCGTAGGGCTGCTGGCCGTAGGGCTGCTGGGGAGCACCGTAGGGCTGCTGCGCGGCGTACGGGTCGGTCGGCGGCGTCGTCCCGAAGGCCTGCTGGCCCGCGGGCGGCGGCGGCGTCGCGCCGTACGGAGCGGGGCCGCCGGGCTGGCCCGGTGCGGCAGGCGGCTGCTCGCCGGGACCGGGCGTCGCACCCGGGTAGGGCGGGAGGTTGCTGTCGGACATCGAAGGCTCCTCGAGTGGGGGGCAGGTCGGACCAGAGTCACCTCAGGTCCGGTCAGGACGCGCACTCGTGCACGTCACGGCCCCACAGTAGTGACCTCGTCCCACGACGGCCACCGTTCCGACACAGGATCCCCACCCGTGGACTAGTCCGTGAGGTCCCGCACCACGGCGTCCGCGAGCAGCCGGCCACGCCGCGTGAGGAGCGCGCGCCCGCCGATCGCCGCGCGACCGTCGAGCAGCCCTGCCGCCACCTGCCCCGCGACCGCGCGCCGGCCGGCGGCGGAGAGCTCGGCGAGGTCGAGGCCTTCGGCCAGGCGCACCCCGAGCATGACGCGCTCGAGCGCAGCCGTCGGGGCGTCGAGCAGCTCGCGGCCCGCGGCCGGGCTCATGCCGTCGCCGAGCATCGTCGCGTAACGCCGCGGGTGCTTGACGTTCCACCAGCGCACGCCCGCGACCGCGACGCCGTCGGTGGCCGTCCCCGCAGCGTCGTCCGGGGCGAGCGGACCGCCGACGTAGGAGTGTGCGCCAGGGCCCACGCCCCACCAGTCGTCGCCCCGCCAGTACGCAAGGTTGTGCCTGCAGGCCGCGACAGTGCCGTCGGCCCGCTCGCGCGCCCAGTTCGAGACCTCGTACCACCGCAGGCCCGCCGCGGTGAGGAGGTCGTCGGCCAGCTCGTACTTCGCGGCCTGGTCGTCCTCGTCGGGCAGCGTGAGCTCGCCCCGGCGCACCTGCACCGCCATCTTCGTGCCCGGCTCGACGACGAGCGCATACGCCGAGACGTGGTCGACCCCCGTCGCGAGCGCCGCCTCGACGCTCGTGCGCCAGTCGTCGAGCGACTCCCCCGGCGTGCCGTAGATGAGGTCGAGCGAGACGTCGAGCCCCGCGTCACGCGCCCACGCGACGACGTCGGGGATGCGCGCCGGGTCGTGCGTCCGCTCGAGCGTCGCGAGGACGTGCGGGACCGCGGACTGCATGCCGAACGACACGCGCGTGAAGCCGGCCGCGGCGAGCGTCCGCAGGTACTCCGGGCTCACCGAGTCGGGGTTCGCCTCGGTCGTCACCTCCGCGTCGTCCGCGAGGCCCCACGCGTCACGGATGCCGTCGAGGATCCGCGCGAGATCCCTCGCCGGCAGGACCGTCGGCGTTCCTCCGCCGACGAACACGGTCGAGACCTCGCGCGCGGGGAGTCCCGCGTCCGCGAGGACGCGGGCGCCGAGCGCGATCTCGGAGAGCGCCGTCGAAGCGTAGGAGTCCTGGCTCGCACCACCGCCGAGCTCGGTCGCCGTGTACGTGTTGAAGTCGCAGTACCCGCAGCGCACCGTGCAGAACGGTACGTGGACGTAGACGCCGAACGCGCGATGTGGCGCGTCGGTGCCGCCCGCCCAGCGGGGAAGCGCGCCGTCGGCCGGCGCGGGGTCCCCGTCGGGCAGCGCAGGGCTCACTTCTTGCCCTTGTCCTTCGGGTCGGCGGCGTCCGACGAGAGCGCGGCGATGAACGCCTCCTGAGGGACGTCGACACGCCCGATGGTCTTCATGCGCTTCTTGCCCTCCTTCTGCTTCTCGAGGAGCTTGCGCTTGCGGGAGATGTCACCGCCGTAGCACTTCGCGAGGACGTCCTTGCGGATCGCGCGGATCGTCTCGCGAGCGATGACGCGCGCGCCGACGGCCGCCTGGATCGGCACCTCGAACTGCTGCCTCGGGATGAGCTCCTTGAGCTTGCCCGTCATCATGACGCCGTACGCGTACGCCTTGTCCTTGTGGACGATCGCGCTGAACGCGTCGACCTGCTCGCCCTGCAGCAGGATGTCGACCTTGACGAGGTCGGCCGCCTGCTCGCCGACGACGTCGTAGTCGAGCGACGCGTAGCCGCGCGTCTTCGACTTCAGCTGGTCGAAGAAGTCGAAGACGATCTCCGCGAGCGGCAGGAAGTAGCGCAGCTCGACGCGGTCCGCCGAGAGGTAGTCCATGCCCTGGAGGTCGCCGCGCTTCGTCTGGCAGAGCTCCATGATCGCGCCGATGAACTCGCTCGGCGCGAGGATCGTCGCCTTGACGACCGGCTCCCGCACCTCGCCGATCTTGCCGCCCGGGAACTCGCTCGGGTTCGTCACCGTGACGATGCTCTTGTCCTCCATCGTCACGTCGTAGATGACGTTGGGAGCCGTCGAGATGAGGTCGAGGTCGAACTCGCGCTCGAGGCGCTCACGCACGATCTCGAGGTGGAGCAGGCCGAGGTAACCGACACGGAAGCCGAAGCCGAGCGCGACCGAGGTCTCGGGCTCGTAGATCAGCGCGGCGTCGTTGAGCTTGAGCTTGTCGAGGGCGTCGCGCAGGACCGGGTAGTCCGAGCCGTCGATCGGGTAGAGGCCCGAGAACACCATGGGCTTGGGGTCGCTGTAGCCGCCGAGCGCCTGCTCCGCCGGCTTGAGCGCGTTGGTGACAGTGTCACCGACCTTCGACTGGCGCACGTCCTTGACGCCCGTGATGAGGTAGCCGACCTCGCCGACACCGAGTCCGCCGGTGGGGACGGGCTCGGGCGCGGAGACGCCGATCTCGAGGAGGTCGTGCGTCGCTCGCGTCGACATCATCGAGATGCGCTCGCGCGGGTTGAGCTTGCCGTCGACGACACGGACGTAGGTGACGACACCGCGGTAGGTGTCGTAGACGGAGTCGAAGATCATCGCGCGCGCGGGCGCGTCCGCGTCGCCGACGGGCGCGGGGACCGTCTCGACGATGCGGTCGAGGAGCGCCTCGACGCCGACACCCGTCTTGCCCGAGACCTTGAGGACCGTCTCCGGGTCGACGCCGACGAGACCGGCGATCTCCTCCGCGTACTTCTCGGGCTGCGCGGCCGGCAGGTCGATCTTGTTGAGCACGGGGATGATCGCGAGCTCGTTCTCCATGGCGAGATAGAGGTTCGCGAGCGTCTGCGCCTCGATGCCCTGGGCGGCGTCGACGAGGAGGACCGCGCCCTCGCACGCGGCGAGCGACCGCGAGACCTCGTACGTGAAGTCGACGTGCCCGGGCGTGTCGATCATGTTGAGCGCGTACGGCGTGCTCACGCCCGCGGCATCGACATGTGCCCACGGCATGCGGACCGCCTGGGACTTGATCGTGATGCCGCGCTCGCGCTCGATGTCCATGCGGTCGAGGTACTGGGCCCGCATCGCACGCTGCTCGACGACGCCCGTGAGCTGGAGCATGCGGTCGGCCAGCGTCGACTTGCCGTGGTCGATGTGGGCGATGATGCAGAAGTTGCGCAGGAGCTCCGGCGCGGTCGCGGCGGGCCTGATGCGTGCCGTCTCGGCTGCGGAAGGGATCGGAGTCACGGGCCCTATTCTCCCATGGACGCGCACCTTCGCTGCGACCGTCCGCGAGCCGCGTCCGTCACTCTCCCGACACCTCACGCCCCGCTCGTCGCTAGGGTGGTCCGCATGCCCAGAAGCTCGTGGTCGGACACCCTCGCACGCGCGGCGCGCCTCGCGCTGTCACTCCTCCCCTCGTCCAGGTCGTCGACGAGCTCCGGGAGCACCGCCCCCGCGCCCGAGCGTCCGTCGCGCACGACCAGGCCCGGCACTCCCGTGCCGTCGCCACGGCCTGGTCGCCCTGGCGCGTCGCAGTCTTCCGGGCGCCAGGAGCCCGTCGGGTACCCCGGCGACTTCGACGGACGCGTCGTCCCCGTCTACAACCCCGAGCTCGACGGTGACGCCGACCCCGGTGAGATCGTGTGGACGTGGGTCCCCTACGAGGAGGACCACACGCAGGGCAAGGACCGCCCCGTGCTCGTCGTCGGGCACGACGGCGACTGGCTGCTCGGGCTCATGCTCACGAGCAAGGACCACTCGCGCGACCGGCGCGACGACGGTCCCCGCTGGATGGACATCGGGTCCGGCCCGTGGGACGCCCGGGGGCGGGACTCCGAGGTCCGGCTCGACCGCGTCGTGCGCGTCGACCCGGACACGGTCCGGCGCGAGGGCGCGATCATGGACCGCCCGACGTTCGACAGGGTCGTCGGCGCGCTCTGACACCCCCGGCACCCGCCGCACGTGCTCCGCGTGCCGCGCGACACGTCCCGGGCATCTCGACCGTGAGCGCTCCGCGCTGGTAACGTAGGCCCTTGCGTGTCCGCCCAGGTCGGCGGGCACCGTTCTGGCGCCTCACCACGGGTTCCCCACCCCAGTCCCGGCGTCGGAGCCGCTCTCTACGACCTATCCGCTCGCCCTCGGGCGAACACACCAGAAAGTCCACACGTGGCGAACATCAAGTCCCAGATCAAGCGCATCCGCACCAATGAGAAGGCGCGCCTGCGTAACAAGGCTGTCAAGGCCGAGCTCCGTACCTTCACCCGCAAGGTTCGCGCGGCCGTGACGGCCGGCGACAAGGAGGCCGCTGCGGCCGCCCTCGTCGTCGCGTCGAAGAAGCTGGACAAGGCTGTCTCGAAGGGTGTCATCCACCTCAACCAGGCTGCCAACCGCAAGTCGGCTCTTGCCAAGGCGGTCAACGCTCTCTGACGCGTCTGCGGTGCTCCGGCACCGACACGTGAGTCTTCGACGGCGTCGCACCTTCGGGTGCGGCGCCGTCGTGGTTCCCCCAAGTTTCCGCGCACCGGGTTCTCGGCGCGCACCAGGTTCTCTGTGCGCCTCGGGTTCTCGGCGCACGCAGATCGTTGCGTCGTGGACCCCGCGCGGGGTCCGACCACGCAACGAGATGCGGGCCGTGGCGGGAGCGACGCCGGCTGCTTGCGCCGACGGACCACCTACGTGGACGTGACCAGCCGCCCGCCGCGCGGGTGGACGTCAGCCGCGCGTGGCCGCGCAGATGCGCAGGACCGCGCGCTCGACCGCGAAGACCGGGTCGCGTCCCTGACCCTTGACCTCAGCGTCCGCATCCGCGACCGCGATGATCGCCGCCGCGAGCCCCTCGGGCGTCCACCGCTGGAGATCCTTGCGCGCGCGGTCGACCTGCCACGGCGCGAGACCGAGCTCGGACGCGCTGGCCCCGCCCCGCCCACGCATGGCAGCGACCTTGGCGAGCTGACGCAGCTTGAGCGCCAGCACCGCGACGATCGGCACCGGGTCGACGCCCGTCGCGATCGCGTGCCGCAGGAGCGCGACGGCCTGCGCGCGCTCCCCCGCGACCGCCGCGTCGGCGACGCGGAAGCCCGTGGCCTCGACGCGCCCGCCGTAGTACGTGCCGACGGTCGCCTCCGTCACGGTGCCCGTCGTGTCTGCCATGAGCTGGTCGCACGCCGACGCGAGCTCGCGCAGGTCCGTCCCGAGCGCCTCGACGAGCGCCCGCACGGCCCCGGCCTCGACCCGTCGGCCGCCGCGACGGAACTCCGCGCTGACGAACGACGCCTTGTCCGCGTCCTTCTTGATCGGCTCGCACGCCGCGACCGGCACGCCCGCGGCACGCAGGCCGTCGAGCAGCTTCTTGCCGCGCTGCCCGCCGCGGTGCTCGACGACGAGCCAGACGTCGGCCGCCGGGGCCGTGACGTACGCGAGCACGTCGGTGATGAGCGCGTCCGTGAGTGCCTCGGCACCGCGGACGAGCACGAGCCTGTGCTCAGCGAAGAGCGACGGGCTCGTCTCGACGGCGAGCATGCCCGACTGGTAGGTCGACGCCTCGACGTCGACGACCTCGAGCTCCGGCTGCGCCTCCCGCGCGAGCGCGCGCAGCCGCTGCACCGCACGCTCGACGAGCACGTGCTCGGCGCCGTGCACGAGCACGACGGGCGCGAGCGCGACCTCGTCCCAGGACGCGCCGGAGGCAGGACGGGAGCTGCGGGAGGTGGTGCGTGCGGCCATGCCTCAAGGGTCCCACGAGCCACCGACACCCCGCGCCCGCCGGGCACGGACGACGACGAGAGTGACGAGCGCCGCCTCGAGCACGACGAGCAGGGCGGCCCCCGCGGGACCGGACATCCACGGCAGGCTCGCCCCCGGCCAGGCCGCGATCGCCCGCGCAGTCCCCGCGATCCAGCCGGCGCCATACCCGGCGAGCCCCGCGAGCCACGAGGCGAGGCCCGGGGACACGGGCCCCGCGAGCGTTGCTGCGAGGCCGAGGATCGTCGTCGGGGCGACGACCGGAGCCGCGACGAGGTTCGCGGGCAGCGACCACGTCGCGAGGTTCGGCGAGAGGAGCACGAGCACGGGTGCGCACGCGAGCTGGGCGAGCGCGGGCGCCGCGAGCGCCGCCGCACACCAGCGGCGCGCTCCGTGCAGCCCGCCGAGCACGAGCGGGCCGCCGACGACGAGCCCTGCGGTCGCCGCGACCGACAGTGCGAGTCCCACCGACCGCGCGAGCCACGGGTCGAGCAGGAGCAGCACGACGACGCCCGCAGCGAGAGCAGGCACGGCCGCTCCGCGTCGCCCGACCGCGAGCGCGAGCAGCCCGATCGCCCCCGTGCCCGCGGCACGCAGCACGGACGGGTCCGGCCCGACGAGGACGACGAGGCCCGTGAGCGCGAGCACGGTGACGGCGATCCGGGGCCCGCGCGGGACGCGCAGCGCCGCCGTCGCTGCGAGCACGAGGGCGCCGACGAGCGAGAAGTGCGCACCCGAGACCGCGGTGAGGTGGGTGAGACCGGTCGTCCGCATGGCCTCGACGAGATCGTCGGGCACGTCGCGCGTGTCCCCGACGGCGATGCCGCGGACGAGCCCGGCCGCGTCCGGGGGCAGACCCACGACGGCAGTCCGGAGGCCCTCACGCAGGCCGTGCGCCACGCGGCGCACAGGACTGGCGGGCTCGAGCGGACGGGGCGCCGTCGCGCCGCGCAGGTCGTAGCGCGGGCGTCGGCCGTCGAGGCCGCGCGCGGCCACCGTGACGGAGGCTGTCACGCGCTCGCCGACGACGACGTCCTTCCACCGCGTGCCGACGAGAGCCGCCGGCAGCGCGACCGGCTCGGCACGTGCCCGCTGTCCGGACCCGGTCCGGACGTGCTCGACGCGCACGTCGACCGCGTAGCGCGGCGCGCCGCCCCACGCGCTCGGCAGTGCCCGCGGCTCCCCCGCCACGAGCAGGTCGACGGTCGCGCGCTCCCCCGTGCGCGACGCCTCGGCGAGCAGCTCAGAACGGGCGGCACGCGCGTCGGCGGCCACGATGAGCGCGACCGCGAGGACCCCGACGAGGCAGAGCACGACGCCCGGGAGCCCGGTCCGCCCCGCGCGGCGTGCGCGACGTCCGCGGGCTCGCACGACGAGGCCCGCCGTGCCGAGCGCCGCGAGCCCGGCGACGACGAGCGGCGCGAGCGTCCTCCCGACGAGAAGGGCGGCCGCGAGCCACACCGCGAGCGCCAGCGGGACGAGCCGGACGTCTGTCCGCGTCATCCGACGCTCACGAGGTCCGCAAGCTTCTTCTCGAGCGCGGGCCCGATGCCGGGGACGTCGGACAGCGACGCGACGTCGGGGAACGGGCCGTGCTCGGTGCGGTGGTCGACGATGCGTTGCGCGAGGACGGGTCCGATGCCTGGCAGCGCATCGAGCGCGGTCGCGTCCGCGGTGTTGAGGTCGAGCCGACCGCCGGGCGAGGAGCCCGTGGTCCCCGCGGGCGCGGTTGGCGGGGTGCTCTCCCCGACCTTCGGCACGACGATCTGCTCGCCGTCGGCGACGGGCCGCGCGAGGTTGACGTGGGTGACGTCGGCGTCGCGTCGCAGCCCGCCCGCAGCCTTGACGGCGTCGGCGACGCGCGCGCCGGGTGCGAGCGTCACGACGCCCGGGCGTGCGACGCGCCCGACGACGTGGACGACGACGTCTGGCGCGGCAGCTGAGACTGCGGGCGTCGCCGAGCCGTCCGCAGGCGTCCCCGTCGGGGTCGTGGCGGTCGCGAGCGGAGTCGTCGCGGGCAGCATCACGACCTCGCCGGGGCTCGACCCGAGCGCTCGGAGGACGAGCGCCGCCGCGAGAACGACGACGACGAGCACACCGACGACGACCGAGCGCGTCGTCACCGCCCATGCGACGCGGCCGCGCGCGGTCGGCTCGCCCGGGTCGAGATGGTCGGTCTGCTGCGGGCGTGCCGGTCGTCCCGTGCGACCTACGAGGAGCCGCGCGCGCAGGGCGGCGACGTCGTCGGGGTCGGCACTCGCGACGTGCGTCGGATCTGGCTCGGTGCCGGGGTGCGGTGCGTGCATGGGCCGACGGTGTCGCACGGGACGGCATCGCGCGCGCGACCTCTGCGGACCCGGGGACGGGGAGCGGCCGGCGCTCCCCTGTGGTCAGCACCTCGGCCCACACCCCGCGACCACGGGACCCAGGCGCGGCCGCGAGCCGGAGGCAGGCACACCCATGGGTGCGATCGCGACCTCAGGCGCGGTCCGTCACCGGCGCGTCGGGCCGCTCAGGCCTCCGCGTCGACGACGACGACGGCGAGCACCCCGGGCCCGACGTGCGCGCCGAGCACCGCGCCGACAGGCCCGACGAGGACGGGCTCCGCCGACACGTCGGCGAGACGCTCCGCGAGGGCGCTCGCATCGTCGGGCGTGTCGAGGTGATGGACCGCGACGAGCGGTCGCGCCAGCCCTGCGGCAGCCTCGCGCGCGATCTCGACGAGCCTGTCGGTCGAGGCCGCGCGCGTGCGGACCTTGGCGAGCACCTCGATGCGTCCCTCGCGCAGCGTGAGCAGCGGGCGCATGCCAAGGACGTTGCCGACGGCCGCAGCGGCCCGCGAGAGCCGTCCGCCGCGTCGCAGGTGGTCGAGCGAGCCGACGAGGAAGAGCGTCGTCGCGGACGACGCGGCCCGCAGCGCGACCTGCTCGACCTCCCTCAGGTCCGCTCCCGCAGCAGCGGCGCGCGCGGCGACGAGCGCCGCAAGACCGGTGCCGGTCGCGGCGCTGCGCGAGTCGACGACCCGCACGGGCACGGGCATCGTCGTCGCGGCGGCCGCGGCCGTGTGGACCGTGCCCGAGAGCTCGCCCGAGAGGTGCACCGAGACGATGCCGCTCGCACCCTCGGCGACGAGCCGTTCGTAGGCGCGCGCGAACGCGGCGGGCGTCGGCTGGCTCGTCGTCACGCGCGAGCCCGCACCGATCGCGGCCGCGATGGCGTCGTCGTCCACGTCGACACCCTCAAGATGCTCCGTGCCGTCGACGACGACGTGCAGCGGGACGGTCGTGAGCCCCTCGGCGGCCGCGAGCGCGGACGGCAGCGCGCACGTCGAGTCCGTAACGACGCGGACGCGCGGGGACGAGGTCATGCAGCGCACACTAGCCGACGCGCGCACGCGGCCACGCCTCACCCGACGCCGCGCCCGCGCGCACCGGCGGGACGCCGGACGGACGCTCTAGGATGCTCGGCATGAGCGATGCTGCCGCCCCGACCACCGATCTCGCGGCGCTGCGTGCCGCTGCCGCCCAGGCCGCCGCGGAGGCGGCCGAGGCCCGTGCCGCCGCGGCGCAGGCCGCGCTCGAGGCGGCGGAGGCACAGCTCGCCGCAGCCTCGGACCCCGGCGCGGCCGCCGCACCCGAGGCTCCCGCGGCGCCTGCCGAGCCCGTGGCTCCCGCTCCCCCGGCGGCGGACGCACCCGCTCCCGCCCCCGCTCCCGCTCCCGTCGCCGATGCTGGCGACGCCGAGCTCGACGGCTGGGCGCTCACCGTCCGCGACGGCTACACGTTCGGCGGCCCGACTTTGCGGCTCGGCGCCCTCCTCGAGGCCGGCCCTGACGGCAAGCCCGTCCCCGTCCCGGCCGCACAGGTCGGCCTGCCCCTCGCGATGCTCAACCGTCACGGGCTCGTCGCCGGCGCGACCGGCACGGGCAAGACACGCACGCTCCAGGGCATGGCCGAGGAGCTCTCGACCGCGGGCGTGCCGGTCTTCCTCGCCGACATCAAGGGCGACCTCTCGGGTGTCGCCGTCCCCGGCACGGGCAACGACAAGCTGCTCGCCCGCACGAGCAGCCTCGGCCAGGACTGGGTCGCGACGGCGTTCCCCACCGAGCTCTACACGCTCGGCGGGCTCGGCACCGGTGTGCCGATCCGCACGACGATCACCGACTTCGGCCCGATCCTCCTCGCGAAGGTCCTCGGCCTCAACGAGACGCAGGAGTCCTCGCTCGGCCTCGTCTTCCACTGGGCCGACACGCAGGGCCTCGCGCTGCTCGACCTCAAGGACCTGCGCTCCGTCATCGCCTACCTCGTCTCGGACGCCGGCAAGGCAGAGCTCAAGGGCATCGGCGGGCTCTCCGCCGCGACGGCGGGCGTGCTGCTGCGCGAGCTCGTCGGGCTCGAGGCGCAGGGCGCCGCCGCGTTCTTCGGCGAGCCCGCGTTCGAGACCGCAGACCTGCTGCGGCTCGCCCCGGACGGACGCGGCGTCATCAGCGCGCTCGAGCTCCCGGCGGTCCAGGACCGTCCGCAGCTCTTCTCGACGTTCCTCATGTGGCTTCTCGCGGACCTCTTCTCGGAGCTGCCCGAGGTCGGTGACGTCGACAAGCCGCGCCTCGTGTTCTTCTTCGACGAGGCGCACCTGCTCTTCAACGGCGCTTCGAAGGACTTCCTCGCGCAGGTCGTCCAGACCGTGCGGCTCATCCGTTCGAAGGGCGTCGGCGTCTTCTTCGTCACCCAGAGCCCCAAGGACGTGCCGTCGGACGTGCTCGGCCAGCTCGGCAACCGGGTCCAGCACGCGCTGCGTGCCTTCACGCCCGACGACGCCGCCGCGCTGCGTGCTGCCGCACGCACCTACCCGACGAGCGAGTACGACCTCGAGCGTCTCCTCCAGGAGCTCGGCACGGGCGAGGCGATCGTCACCGTCCTCACCGAGAAGGGTGCCCCGACGCCCGTCGCGTGGACGCGCCTGCGCGCCCCGCAGGGCTCGATGGACCCCGCTCCCGCTGCGACGCTCGAGGCGCTCGTCGCAGCCTCCCCGTCGAACGCCCGCTACGGCACGCCGATCGACAACGAGTCGGCGTACGAGCTGCTCGAGACCCGCGTCGCCGCGGACCGCGCGCAGGCCGAGGCGGACAGGCTCGCGAAGGAGCAGGCTGCCGCCGCCGAGAAGTACGCGGCGGAGCAGGCCAAGGCCGCGGAGAAGTTCGCCGCCGAGCAGGCGAAGGCCGACGCCAAGGCTGCGGCCGAGGCGGAGCGCGAGGCGAAGAAGCAGGCGGCCGAGCTCGAGCGCATGCGTGCCCGGCTCGAGAAGGACGCCGGCCGCGGCACGACGCGCTCGATCGGGACGTCGCGCACGCAGAAGAGCTCGATCGAGAAGGGCCTCGAGTCCCTCGTGCGCTCCGCGGGCACGCAGCTCGGCCGCGAGATCACCCGCACGATCTTCGGCACGCGCAAGCGCCGCTAGTCCCCGGCCCGTGCGGGAGCCGGACGGCTACCCGCACGCGGTCGGCGCCGAACACGCACCGGCACCCGACCGGCGCCGGTCCGCGGGCCGCCTACCCGCAGCTCTGTGCCGTACCCGCAAGTTCAGACTTGCGGGTACGGCACAGAGTTGCGGGTGGGCGACGCGTCAGCCCGCGTCGACCGTCTCCGCGCCCGCGACCCAGCGGATGCGCGAGCGACCCGAGTCGTCCTTGACGGACTGCAGGACGAGGTCGACGTGCGGCTCGAGCGCCGCAACCTTGTCGAGCGGCGCTCCGATGATGAGCTGGAAGCCCAGCCCCCGCCACGCACCCACGGCACGTCCCGCGAAGCGCGAGTCGGCCTTGATGAACGCCTCGTCGAGGAACACCGGCGCGTAGCGCGGGCGCGTCGCGTCCGCGTCACCGAGCTGGTAGCGCAGCGCCGCACCGACGATGAACGCGACGAGCTCCTGGGACTCACCACCCGACTTGCCTGCGATGTGGTCGTACACGGAGACGTGGTTGCCCTCGAGGTCGATGCACTCGGCCGAGATGCGCACGTGCTCGCGCACGTCGACGAGACGACGCCGCTCGGGGCTCTCGGGCCGGATGCGCGCGAGCAGGCGCGCCATGCGCGCATAGCGGCGCTCGCGCTCGGTCGGCGTGCCGTCGGCCGACGCCTCCTTGGCGAGCGTGCGCAGGTCGCGGCGGAACGACGTGACGTCGGCGGCCTCCGTGACGCGCGCCGTGATGCGCAGGCGGTGCTCGTCGTCGTGGAACGGCAGCTGCGCGAGGATGTCGTTCACGGGTTCCATGCGCGTGCGGATCTCGGCGACGGCCTGCTCGATCGCGGTGTTGAGCATCGTGAGGTCGCGGCCCGACAGGCGCGAGATCGCGCGGCTCCACCGCTCCTGCAGCGCATACATGCGCTCGCGCGCGATGTCGTCGTGGATCCGCCGGTAGTCGTCGTACGACGTGTCCGGGTCCGTGCCGAGGTTGGGGTTGGGCCACGCCTCCTGGAAGCGCAGGAAGATCGAGGCGAGGCCCTCGCGCGCGGCGGCGAGGTCGTGCGTCGCAAGCTCGCGACGGTGCACGAGGTCCCGCTGCAGACCCGCGACGGCCGCCGTGAACGCGCGCAGGTCCGCCCCCTTCTGGGGTGCGGCGGCGAGCGCCTCGTCGAGGAGCGCGACCTGCTCGTCGCTCGCGACGATCCCTGCGTCCTCGAGGTCGGCGAGCGCGTCGCCGAGCGTGTCGACCTCGTCCGTGAGGTCGCTCCAGCGACGCTCGAGGCCCTCGAGCTCGACGCCCGTGCGGGCGTGGTCCTCGCGGAGCTCGCGCAGCCGCACGGAGACGCGGTGCTCGTCCTCGCGCAGCGAGCGCAGGACGTCGCTGCCCGCGACGACGGCGTCGAGGCGTGCCCGCCGCTCCTCGAGGAGCCGTGCGGCACCCCGGACGTCGATCTCGTCCCACACGAACTCGCCCACGGCGCGCGAGGCCGCGAAACGGTCGGTGAAGCCCGACTCCCCCGCGAGCGCGTCCTCGACCGTGCGTCGTGCACGGGCGCGGTCGACCTCGGCCTCGCGGCGCGCCTCGTCGAGCTCTGCGACGCGACGCTCCGAAGAGAAGCCGAGGACGGAACGGCCCGGGCGGCCGCCGTGCGCGCCGCGCTGGCCGTCGCTCGTCTGGCCCGTGCGCGTGAGCGCCCGACGGTGACGGCCGAGCTCGGCGGCGTCGTCGACGCACACGTACGAGAAGCGCTGCGCGAGCGTCTCCGCGAGCCAGCCCGTGAACGGGCCGTGACGCAGCTCGAGGCGCCCGTCGAGGAGCGTCCGGTCAGTCTGCTCGTGGACCGGCGCACCGGTCGGCACGCCCTCGAAGCGCACGCGGCGCTCGGTGCGCACGCCGTTGATCGCCCGGCGGAACGCCGGCAGGTCGTCGGAGTCGACGAGGAGCGTGAGGGCGAACCCGCCGAGCGCCTGCCCGATCGCGGAGCGCCACGGCTCGTACTCGGGGCGCAGGTCCATGAGCTCGGCGACGAACGGGAGGTCGGACGGGTCGAGGCCCGCCGCCTCCGCGAGAGCGCGCCGCGCCTGGTCCTCGGCCTCGGGGACGTTCGAGCGCCGGCCCGCGAGGAACGACCTCTCACGCTCGACGTCGGCGAGCGTCCTCTCCGCGGCAGCGAGCTCGGTGCGGGCAGCGAAGACCTGCTCGCCGAGCGCACGCTGCTGGGTCTCGCGGTCCGCGACGAACGTGCCCGCGTCCCGACGGAGCCTCTCGAACGAGCCCTTGCCGTCGACCTCGACGTCGAGGACGAGGCGGTGCCGCTCGAAGGCCGCATACCGAGCCTCGACCGTGTGCAGGCCGTCCTCGAGCGCGACGACCTCGCGCTCGAGCCGGTTGATCTCGTCGCCGCCGTTGCGTCGCTGGGAGTCGCGAACCTCCTCGAGCTCGCGCTCGGCGACGAGCACCTGCGCGTCGAGCGACGAGCGCCGGGCCTCGACGACGGCGTGGTCCTCGCGGTTGGCGCGCTCCTGCGCGCGGGCGAGCGCGAGGCGGCGCGTGTCGTGCCAGTGCTGGAACGGCGTCCCGCCCTCGGCGGTCGCCTCGAGCCCGAGACCGTCGACGGCCTCGAGGTCGGAGCGCGCGGAGTCGACGCGCGAGCGCAGCTCGGCCATGGGCGCGAGCAGCTCGAGCTGGCGCTGCGCCGTGAGCATCTCCTCGCGCACCTCGCTCAGCTCGTCGAAGTGCTCGACGGCCTCGGTCGCGCGCGCGAGCGTCTCGGGCTCCTCGAGGACCATCGCCTTGTAGAGCGCGTCGACCGTCGTGATCTGCTGGCCGGCCTGGATGCGCGCGAGCAGCGCCATCGCCTTCGCGCCGTCGCCCGCCGCGCCGATGCCGAGAGCCGAGTGCAGGCGCGTCGTAAACGCGACGTCCGTGTCGTAGAGGTCGAGCCCGAGCGCGGTGAGGCTCGGGCGCGCGAGCCGCGCCGCCGCGGCCGGCTCGAGGACCCGCAGGTCCATCTCGCCGTCGTACGTCGCGCGCACGAGCACGCACTCGTCGTTGCGGGTCGCGCCGCGCGGCACGTAGTACGCGCGCACCGCCGTGAAGGTGCGGCCCGTCTGGTCGACCCACGTCATCGCGAGCGCCGACCACGTGTCCGACGCGTCGCCACGCAGGACGGCGTCCCGCGAGGCGTCGGTGCCCGCGACGCGCGCCTCGTCGAGCTTGCCGCGCACGTAGGAGATGACGTTGCGCTGCTCGGGCCCGCGGGCCCGACCGCTCGACGCAGCGTTCGACGCCCCGTTGAACGGCGTCGTGTGCGTCATCGTCAGCGCGATGTACGCGTCGAGCAGCGTCGACTTGCCCGTGCCGGACCCGCCCGAGAGCAGCGTCGCGGTCGAGGCGAGCGCGACGTCGTGATAGCCGTCGTAGCCGCCCCAGTTGATGAGCTGCATGGATCGCGCGATCCACTGCTGACCCGTCGAGGACGTCGGCACGAGGCCGAAGAGCGTCTGGCTCATGCTGCTCATGCGCGGGGCTCCTCGGTGTCGTCGGCGTCGGGTGCGGTGTCGTCGTCAGGTTCGTCGGCGTCGTCGGGCTCGCGCGCCGCGTCCACGAGCGTCGGCTCGCCCTGCGCGGGCTCGTCGGCGTGGGCGGCGTCCGCGTGCGGAGCGTCGGCCCCGTTCTCGGCGGGCTCGACCCCATCGACCTCGCTGGACGATGCCTCCCCGGACGACGCCTCGCCGCCCGCGCGCAGCCAGCGCGTGAGCTCCTGGATGCGGTCGACGGGCAGGAGCACCTCGATGATCGGCAGGACGCGGAAGCGGCCCTCGGTCTCCTCGACGAGCACACGCTCGCGCACGAGCGTGACGAGCGCGTTCTCGGCCTCCTTGCGGCGGGCCGCGAGGTTGGTCTCGCCGTGCGCGAGGAAGCTCAGGGCGTACTCGACGAGGTCCTCGGCGTCGACGTACGCAGCGCGCTCGCCCGCGTTGCGCTGCTGGCGGTACGCGCCGCGCAGGAAGACCATCATGAGCGTCTCGACGCGACGGTACGGCTCGTCCTTGAGGAGGACGGGGATCTGCAGGCCGTCGGAGCGGACCTGGGTCTTGTACGCGATCTCGTCGTCGCGGTCGACGACGAGCTGCAGGAACATGTCGTGCAGGCGCGACTCCAGGACGTCCTGGTCGGAGAGGATCGCGCGCCACTCGGCAGGGTGGTCGGCCGCCGCGACGTAGCGCGAGCGCAGCAGGAGCGCGAGCGCGCGCCGCGTGACGAGCGGGAGCTGGCCCGTGTCGCCGTCGAAGAGGACCGGCGCGTCCTCCTCCATCGCGACCTGCTCGACGAAGCCGTCGTCGACCGTCATGAGATGCCTCCGTCGGCGGGGTCGGTGGTGGCCGCGAGCATGACGCGCGGCACGAGGAAGTCACGGGTGGAGCCGTCGGCGCGGACGGCGGTGACGCGCTCGACGGCGGCGTCGTCCCGCGAGCCGTCGGCAGCATCGTCGCCCGCGCCGAGGTCGTCGGCCGCGAGTTCGTAGTAGCCGAGGAGCTCGACGGGACGACGCAACGCTGCGCCGCCGCGCGCGAACGCGTCCGCGACGGACACGCGCGAGCCGTCCGACGTCAGCACCGTGACGTGCTCGGCGAGCAGCCCGGTCTGCGGGCCGCCCATCGCACGGATCTCGGCGAGGTCGGTCGCCGGCAGGTCGTCGGGTGCGGCATGGGCGAGCGCCGCGGGCGGCGCCTCGGGACGCAAATCGTGGAGCGTCGTGCGCAGCCGGCCGAGCCTGGCCCGGCCGAGCCATGTGAGCGGCTCGACCCGCGCACCGCGGCCCGCGGCCGGGAACCACTCGGTGAGCGCGTTGACCGCGTCGCGGATCGCGTGGTCGAGCTCGCGGTCGCGCAGCGGGTCACGCTGGCGCACCTGCGCGGTGAGCGTGCGCGTCGCGCGCGCCTGCTCGGTCTGGACGACCTCGAGGGCCTCGACGACCTGCGAGCGGATCGAGCGGAACGCGGTGCGCTGCGACCTGTCGACGTGCTGCGCGAACGGGTGGCGCAGGACCGCCGCGAGGTGAGCGTCGAGCGCGGCGACGAGCTCGGGGTCGCCGAGCAGCTCCATGGCGCCGAGGAATGCGCGGCCCTCGGGTGTGTTCTCCATGAGGTTCTCGGACGCCGTGAGGTACTCCTCGAGCACCTCGCCCGTCGGACGCTCGTCCGCGCGCAGCTGGCCGATGATCGAGCGCTGCAGCGCCTTGATCGACTCCGCGACGCGCGCGAAGTCGCTCGGGAGCTCGCGCACGAGCATGAGGACGTGGTCGACCTGCTCCTCCATGCGGTCCGCCGACGTCTGCGCGACCGCCCCGCCGCCGGCGAGCCGGTCGCGCTCGGCCGTGAGCCGCTCGATCTGCTGGTCGAGCGTCGCGAGCCGCGCCCCGCGGTCGGGGTTCGCGTCGTGCGCGGCGCGCTCGACGGCGTCGAGCAGCGTGCGGATGCGTGACTCCGAGACGAGAGCGCGGGCACCGCCCGCACGCCGCACGAACTCGAGCGCCTCCTGCGCGCTCGACGTGAGCCGGTACTGCTCCCCCGTCGCGTCGTCGACGTCGCGGATGAGCCAGCGCTCACGCACCCACCGCGAGCACAGGACACGCGCGGCCTCTCCGGGCACTCCCTCGACGCCCGCCGCGCGCAGGTCCGCGAGCAGCTGGGCGACCTCGAGGTGCATCGCGTCCGCACCGACCGCGGAGCGGCCCGCGACGAACACCGACTCGAAGACGGCGACGACGAACGGCGCGCTCTGCTTGTGCAGGAGCGCGAGCGTCGGGCTCGCAAACGTGCGTTGCACAGCTGCGAGCGTGCCGCCGACGCCTTCGAGGGGCTGGCCGGTCACCGCGTTCAGACGACGAGGTTGACGAGCTTCGGCGCGCGCACGACGGCCTTGCGGACCTCACGCCCGTCGAGGAAGCGCACGACCGCCGGGTCGGCGAGCGCGAGCGCCTCAAGATCGGCGTCCGTGATCGTCGGCGCGACCTCGAGCCGTGCGCGCACCTTGCCCTGCACCTGGACGACGCACGTCACGGTCTCCTCGACGAGGTAGGCCTCGTCGGCCGTCGGGAAGGGCTCGTGCGCGAGCGAGCGCTCATGCCCGAGGCGCTCCCACAGCTCCTCCGCGACGTGCGGGGCGAGCGGCGCGACCATGAGGACGATCGCCTCCGCCGCGACGCGCGGCACGCGGTCGAGCGTCGTGAGGTGGTTGTTGAGCGTGATGAGCTTCGCGATGGCCGTGTTGGGGCGCATGCCCTCCATCTCGGTGCGGACGTCCGCGATCGCGCGGTGCAGCGCGCGCAGCGTCTCCTCGCCGGGCGCGTCCTCCGACACGGTGACCTCGCCCGTCGTCTCGTCGACGACGTTGCGCCACAGGCGCTGGAGGAACCGCTGCGAGCCGACGACGTCGCGCGTGTTCCAGGGGCGCGAGAGGTCGAGCGGGCCCATGGCCATCTCGTAGACGCGGAACGTGTCGGCGCCGTACGCCTCGTACATCTCGTCAGGCGTCACGACGTTCTTGAGCGACTTGCCCATCTTGCCGTACTCGCGGTGCACCTCGACGCCGTCGGCGACGTAGCGCACCTCGCCGTCCGCTCCGGCCTCCTCCGTGACGGTCGACGCGTCGACATACGCGCCGCGCTCGTCCGTGTACGCATAGGCCTGGATGTAGCCCTGGTTGAAGAGCGTGTGGAACGGCTCGGCACCGGTGACGTGACCGAGATCGAAGAGCACCTTGTGCCAGAAGCGGGCGTAGAGCAGGTGCAGCACGGCGTGCTCGACGCCGCCGACGTAGAGGTCGACGCCACCGGCTGCGCCCGCGGTCGCGTTGTGCTCCGGACCGAGCCAGTAGCGCTCGAGCTCCGCCGACACCATCGCGTCGGCGTTCGTCGGGTCGAGGTAGCGCAGGTAGTACCAGCACGAGCCCGCCCAGTTGGGCATCGTGTTCGTGTCGCGGCGGTAGGCGCGCGGACCGTCACCGAGGTCGAGGGTCACGGTGACCCACTCGTCGTTGCGGCCGAGCGGCGGCTCGGGCGAGGACGCGGCGTCGTCGGCCGCGTACGTCCGGGGCGCGTAGTCAGGGACCTCGGGCAGGTCGACCGGCAGCATCGACTCCGGCAGCGCGATGGGCTGGTCGTCGTCGCCGTAGACGACCGGGAACGGCTCGCCCCAGTAGCGCTGGCGGCTGAAGAGCCAGTCGCGCAGACGGTACGTCGTCGTGCCCTCGCCGAGGCCGCGCTCGACGAGCCACGCGGTCATGGCGGCCTTGGCCTCGGGCACCGAGAGCCCGTCGAGGGTGATCGTGTCGTTCGCCGAGTTGATGATCGCGCCGTCGCCCGTGCGGGCGCCGTCGGGCGTGCCCTCCGGGGCGTCGACCGTGTAGATGACGGGCACCTCGAAGGCCTGCGCGAACGCGTAGTCGCGCTCGTCGCCGCCCGGGACGGCCATGATCGCGCCCGTGCCGTAGCCCATGAGGACGTAGTCGGCCGTGAAGACCGGCAGGAGCACGCCGTTGACGGGGTTGATCGCGAGGTGGCCGGTGAAGACGCCTGTCTTGCGGCCCGCGTCCGCCTGGCGCTCGACGGCTGTCTTCGCCGCGGACTCTGCACGGTAGGAAGCGACGGCCTCGACGGGGCTCGCGTGCCCGCCCGTCCACGCGCTGCGGGTGCCGTCGGGCCACGCGGCGGGGACCTCGTCGAGCAGCGGGTGCTCGGGTGCGACGACCATGAAGGTCGCGCCGAAGAGCGTGTCGGGGCGCGTCGTGAAGACCTCGACCTCCTGGCCGCCCTCGACCGCGAACGTCACGCGCGCGCCGTGCGAGCGGCCGATCCAGTTGCGCTGCATCGAGCGGACCTTCTCGGGCCAGTCGATGAGGTCGAGGTCGTCCGTGAGGCGGTCCGCGTACGCGGTGATGCGCATGTTCCACTGGCGCAGGTTGCGCTGGAACACGGGGAAGTTGCCGCGCTCGGAACGGCCGTCCGACGTGACCTCCTCGTTGGCGAGCACCGTGCCGAGGCCCGGGCACCAGTTGACGGGCGAGTCCGAGACGTACGCGAGGCGCTGCTCGTTGAGCGCCGCGCGACGCTCCGCCGCGTCGAGGTCGGCCCATGCGCGACCGTCGGGCAGCGCGCGCGTGCCTGCTGCGAGCTCGGCCTCGAGCTCCGCGATCGGGCGGGCGCGACCCGTGCCGCCGTCCGGACGCACAGCGTCCGCGTCGTACCAGGAGTCGAAGATCTGCAGGAAGATCCACTGCGTCCAGCGGACGTAGTCGGAGTCCGTCGTCGCGAACGAGCGACGCGGGTCGTGCGCGAGGCCCAGGCGACGCAGCTGACGCTGCATGTTCGCGATGTTGGCCTCGGTCGTCACGCGCGGGTGCTGGCCCGTCTGCACGGCGTACTGCTCGGCCGGCAGGCCGAACGCGTCGAAGCCGAGGGCGTGCAGGACGTTGTCGCCGCACATGCGGCGGAAGCGAGCGGTGACGTCCGTCGCGATGTACCCGAGCGGGTGGCCGACGTGGAGGCCAGCGCCCGAGGGGTACGGGAACATGTCCATGACGAAGAACGACGACGAGGACGGGTCCGCGTGGTTGCCGTCGCCGTCGGGAAGCCCACCGGCGGGGTCGGCCGCGAAGAACGTGCCGCGCTCGGCCCAGCGGTCCTGCCACCGAAGCTCGATCTCCTGCGCTAGCGCAGGCGTGTAGCGGAAGGTCGGCTCCGCGCTCGTGCGGGCAGTGACATCTGGCGTCGTGGAGTTCTCGGTCACCCGACGATCCTACCCGCGCGCAGGCCGCCGACCGGCCCGTCCGTGCGCAGGCGGACGCCGCCCGCGCGGGCCGCTCCCGGCCGCGCAGGCCCGACGGCTCAGCCGCGCAGGGTCGACAGCAGCGTGGGGCCGAGCCCGACGACGAGCACCGCGACGAGCACGAGGTAGAGGGCCGCGAGCACCCAGCCGCGCATCCGGACGAGGACCGAGGTCGGCGCGCCTCCCGCGAGCCCGGCCTCGATGTTGCGCACGAGGACGTACCACCACACGGGCAGCGTCGAGAACCACACGACCATGCAGTACGGGCACAGCGCGCGCAGCTCGGCCACCGAGGTCCACACGAGGAAGACGACGAGCGCCATGCCCGCGGTCGCGACCGCGAGGAACGCCCGCCAGAACCAGCGCGGCAGGGCGACGCCCGGGGCGACGAGCAGCAGCACGCCGATCGTCATGACGACCGGGAACGCGCCGAGGCCCAGGTAGGGGTTGGGGAAGCCGAACAGGCTGCCCGCCGCGGAGTCCATCGCGGGGCTGCACGTGAGCAGCGCGTTGAGCGAGCAGGACGGCACGTGCGAGGGGTCGACGAGCGTGAGGTACCGCTCGATCGCGAGGGCAGCCGAGCCCACGAGACCGACGAGGCCCCCGAGCAGCAGCACGAGACCGAGCGCGCGGTCCGTGAGCGGGCGCGCGACGGCATCGTCCGCGACGGACGCGTCGTCGTGCTGGGTGAGGTCGGTGTCGGCCACGGGGTCCTCCGGAGGTGTGCGGTTCCGCGACGCACTATCGCACGATCCGGGACGAACGACCTGCCCCGGCCGAGACGTGGCGGGCGATCAGCCCTCGGCGACCCACACCGAGCGCGCCGCGGGCAGCCCGAGCGACGCCTCCGAGGTGGTGCCGTCGGGCCGCGTCCAGGCGACCGTCACGGTGCCCGCGAACTCGCGCAGCGCGACGACCTCGACGCGTGCGTCGAGGCCCAGGCCGAGCTCCGTGAACCAGCGCAGCAGCTCCGGGTCCGCGTCCGAGATCCGGACGACGACGCCCGTGACACCGCTCGCGAGGTCGGCGAGCGTGCACGCGTCCGACGCCGGCAGCTCGCCGTCGACGGTCGGGATGGGGTCGCCGTGCGGGTCACGCGTCGGGTGCCCGAGCGCCGCGTCGATGCGCGCGAGCATGAGGTCGGAGACGGCGTGCTCGAGCACCTCGGCCTCGTCGTGGACCTCGTCCCACGCGTACCCGAGCCGCTCGACGAGATACGTCTCGATGAGCCGGTGACGGCGCACCATCGCGACCGCGAGGCGCTCGCCCTCGGCAGTGAGCGAGATCGCGCCGTAGGGCTCGTGGTCGAGCAGGCCCAGGCCGACCATGCGCCGGACGTTCTCCGAGACGGTCGACGGACCGACGCCGAGGCGCTCCGCGAGGAGCTTCGTCGTCACGCGGGTCTCGGCCCACTCCCCCGCCGACCAGACCACCTTGAGGTAGTCCTCGACGACCGGGGTGATGTCGCTGTCTCGTGCCGCCACGTGCCCAGCCTACCGAGCGCGCGCCCGGCACCCCGTGAGGCGCCGCACGTCAGCGGCTCAGGACGAGGAGCAGCTCGAGCGTCCCGGCGTCCTCGACCTCGACGAAGCCGAGGCTCGGCGCCTCGATGCCGAGGTCCGAGAACGTCACGGGGGCCGAACCTGCGACGCGGAGCCCCGCGCCGTCGCGCACGACGTCGAGCGAGAACGTCAGCTGGTGGTCGGCCCCGAGCAGCGTGAGCGTCCCGGGGACCTCGACCCGTCCACCCGACCCGAGATCGGGAAGCCGGACCGGGGCGTCGAGGCGGAACGTCGCCGTCGGGTGCTGGTCGACCTCGAGGAGGTCGCGCATGAACGAGTCGCGCGGACCGACTCCCGTGGCGACCGTCGCGACCTGGACCGTCGCGTCGACGGCCGTCATGCTGCCGTCCGTCACCGTGATCGTGCCCGTGACGTCCTCCGTGCGGCCCACGACGGTGACGTCCTCGCCCCGCAGGACCTCCTCGACCCGGTAGCCCGCGGTCGTGCCCGGGCCCAGCGTCCACGTGCCGTCGACCTCGAGCGGCCCCGTCGCCGGCGCGGGCGCGCTCGTCGTCACAGCGAGCGGCGGCGGCGCGGACCTGTCCCCCCACCACGCGTAGATGCGGGGCCCGACGAGCACGACGAGAAGCACGAGCACCGCGAGCGACGCGATGACGACGACGAGACGGCGGCGGCGCGTCGGGTGTGCAGCGGTCATGGGAGCTCCTCTGTCGGTTCCGCGGACGGCGTCGGCGTGGCGCCTGGCGTCGACCCGAGGGTCGGGTCGGTGGACGAGTCTGTCGAAGGTTCGGCGGTCGGGTCGACGGAAGGGTCGAGTGACGGGGTCCCCGTCGGGAGCACGTCGCCGTCGAACGGCCCGTCGGGCGTCGGCAGCTCGGGCGTCGGCAGGCCGGGCGTCGAAGTCGCGGCGCCGAACGGGTCGTCCACGACGGGGGACCCCGCGGGAAGCGGCCGCGGCACGCGGATCGCGGCGCCGACCTCGACGGCGCCCGACGGCGTGATCGAGATGAGGCGGGAGTCGAGCCACGTCCGGCTCGTGCGGTCGAAGCGCCACAGGGTCATCTGCGCAACACCACCGAGCGGGCCGATCGTCAGCCTGCCCTCAGCGGCTCCCGCGGTCGTCCCCGAGACGTAGAGCACGCCGAGGCCGGACCGCACGGGCCCGGTGCGCGTGTGGCGGTGGCCGGAGATCTGCAGCGGCGTGCACCCGGTCGCGAGCGCCGGGGCGCCGACGTACGGCGTGTGGATCATGAGGAGGTCGGGCCGCTCGGCGCACGCGTCGCGGGCGAGCCGTTCGGCCTGGGCACCCGGGTCCTCCTCGCCGACCTGGACGGTCCCGACGCCGATGCGGGTCTCGCGCGCGTCCTTGTCGCCGAGGATTCGGACGCCGGCGACGCGCACGACGTCGCCGCGCAGGACCGTCGCCCCTGCGTCGTGCGCCTGGTCGGCGGTCTGCGCGGAGTCGTGGTTGCCCGTCGCGACGACGTACTCGGTGCCTGACGGCGCGGCGTCGACGAACGCCTCGACGCACACCCGCTCGACCGCGGTGCCGTTGATCGTGGTGTCGCCCGTGTCGAGGATCGCCGAGGCGCCCGCGAGCTGCGCCGCGCGACGGATGACGGGCGCCATGCCGATGTTGCAGTGGAGGTCGCTCACCTGGAGGAAGGTCACGACGTCGGCGTCCGCGTCGGCGTCCGTCGTGGCGACGCCGTCGGGTTCCGTCGCCGTCGTCGTGCCGGCCGGGGTGGGGTCGGGGCCGTCGGCCGTCGCACCGGCGTCCGGTGTCGAGCCCGGGGGCGTGCCGTCGGCGGGGAGCGTCGCGTCGTCCGCGACCGGCGCGGACACGCGCAGCATGAGGGCGGACTCTCGCTCGTCCGCCTCGAGCCGGGCGAGCCAGGCCGTGTCGAGCTCGCCGACGACGTTCTCGTAGTACGACTCGTTGTCGTCGTACATGTCGAGGAGCTGGCCGCCGTACTCCTCGATGACGCCCGAGAGGCGCCCTGTGATCCGAGCGCCCTCGAGCGAGGTCCCCGCGAAGACGGTGCTCGCGGGCAGCGCGTCGAGGCGCGCGCGGGCTGCGGAGCCGTTGGAGAAGGTCGCAGCGACGAGCACGAGGACGACGGCGCCCGCGAGCGTCACGGTGTGCGGGGCGAACCGCTCGAGCAGGTCGGTGCGTCGCGGACGCCCGAGCAGCAGGCCGAGACCGAGGAGGACCGCGACCGACAGCGCGGCGCACGCGAGGGCCCGGCGCGCCGCGTCCGCGACGAGGGCCTCGGCGACGTGCCGGACGGTGTCCTGCGGACCCGAGAAGAACTGGAGGTACGCGGCGAGGTCGTCGTCGAGCGCGTCGAGCGTCGTGCGGCCCACGACGGCACGGAGGTCCGCGGGGATCTCCTTGACCGTCGCACGCACACCGATCCCGAGGGGCGCGGGCGAGTCGACCTCGATCGTGCCGAGCGGCCCGAGGTCGAGCGTGACGATGCCGTCCGCGGTCACCTCGTAGGTGGCCTCGTGCGGCCCGAGCGCACGGTCCGCCCGGGCGGTGACGACGCCGACGACGCACGACAGGAGCACGACCGCGAGCACCACGACGAGCCGACGTGCCCAGGCGGGCGGCAGCGCGCGGCCCGGACGGCCGTGCGGGTGCGCCTCAGCGGGCATCGGTCGTCTCCCCTCGTGCGCGGCTGGCGAGCCGGGTCCGTCGGTGCGGCGGCCCGTGCACCTGAGGACGAGCCTAGGCGCGTCGCGGCCCCCTGCGCACGCGGCGCCGTCGCCGTCCTCGTGGCTGGGCCGGACAGGCTCCGACGCACCGCCCGGACAGCGGCGTCAAGCGTTCGTGAGCGACCGGACGGAGTGGGATTTCTCACGGTTCCGATGCTGAGATCCAGGACCCAGGTCCCAGTCATCCTACCTACACTCGAAGACGTGGACCGGACGAAGAAGAACAACGTGGACGTCGTCCTCGTCGGCGGCGGCATCATGAGCGCGACCCTCGGGACGCTCATCTCCCTGCTCGAGCCGACGTGGAAGATCGAGATCTTCGAGCGCCTCGACGGCGTCGCGCTCGAGTCCTCCAACCCGTGGAACAACGCGGGCACGGGGCACGCGGCGCTGTGCGAGCTCAACTACACGCCCGAGCGCCCGGACGGCTCGATCGACACGTCGAAGGCCGTGAAGATCAACGAGCAGTTCCAGATCTCGCGCGAGTTCTGGCACCACCTCACGACGGCGGGCATGCTCCCCGAGCAGTCGACGTACATGAGCCTCACCCCGCACATGACGTTCGTGCGCGGCGAGGCCAACGTCGACTACCTCCGCCGGCGCCACGCCGCGCTCAGCGCGCACCCCCTCTTCTCCGACCTCGAGTTCACGGACGACCCGGCGGTCATCGCGCAGTGGGCGCCGCTCCTCGTCAAGGAGCGCGCCGGCGACGAGCCGATCGCCGCGACGCGCGCGACGTCGGGCACCGACGTCGACTTCGGCTCCCTCACGCGCTCGATGCTCCGCCACCTCGTCGACCACGGCGCCACGCTCGCGGCGCAGCACGAGGTGAAGAACCTTCGCCGCCGCAAGGACGGCACGTGGGACGTCAAGGTCCGCGACACCTCGTGGAACGCGAAGGACCCGGTCCGCACGGTCAACGCACGCTTCGTCTTCGTCGGCGCAGGCGGCGGCGCCCTGCCCCTCCTGCAGCGCTCCGGCATCCCGGAGATCAAGGGCTACGGCGGCTTCCCCATCTCGGGTCAGTTCCTCCGCACGACGAACCCCGAGATCGTCGCGCAGCACAACGCCAAGGTCTACGGCAAGGCCGACGTCGGCGCCCCGCCCATGTCTGTCCCCCACCTCGACACGCGTGTCGTCGACGGCGAGACCTCGGTGATGTTCGGCCCGTACGCAGGCTTCTCGTCGAAGTACCTCAAGAAGGGTTCGTTCCTCGACCTCTTCGCGTCGATCCGCCCGGGCAACATCGTGACGATGGCCGGCGCCGGCCTCGACAACATGGACCTCACCGCCTACCTCGTCTCCGAGGTGACGAAGTCCTTCGACGCGAAGTTCCGTTCGCTGCGACAGTTCATGCCGACCGCGCGCCCCGAGGACTGGGAGCTCATCACCGCGGGCCAGCGCGTCCAGGTGATGAAGCGCGACCCGAAGAAGGGCGGCCGCCTCGAGTTCGGGACGGACGTCGTCACGGGCGCCGACGGCACGATCGCGGGCCTTCTCGGAGCCTCGCCCGGTGCGTCGACCGCCGCGTGGGCGATGGTCGACGTGCTCGAGCGCTGCTTCCCCGAGCACCTCGCCGCGTGGCGCCCGCGCCTCGCCGCGATCGCGCCGTCCCTCGCGACGGACGACTGGGACACCCCGGCCGAGCGCGAGAGCCTCACGGCGCTCTCCGAGCTCGACGAGGTCGGTGCGACCGAGGCCTGACCGGCCCACCAGCACGACGTAGGGCGCGACATCCCGGGGGGATGCCGCGCCCTACGTCGTTCGTGGACGTCCGCGCGAGCCTCGTCCTGCGACGTGGAGGCCGTTCAGGCCCGCCCGGCGCGCACGTCGTCGACGCCCCGGTTGGCGAGCTCGTCAGCCTTCTCGTTGCCCGGGTCGCCCGCGTGACCCTTGACCCACGCCCAGCGGACGTCGTGCCGTGCGACCTGCGCCTCGAGCAGCTGCCAGAGCTCGGCGTTCTTCACGGGCTTCTTGTCCGCGGTGCGCCAGCCGTTGCGACGCCACCCGTGGATCCACGTCGTCATGCCCTTCATGACGTACGTCGAGTCGACGTGGAGCGTCACCGCGCACCGGCGGTTGAGCGCCTTGAGCCCCTCGACGGCGGCGAGCAGCTCCATGCGGTTGTTCGTCGTCGCCGCCTCACCGCCCCACAGCTCACGCTCGTGCCCGCCCGAACGCATGAGGACGCCCCAGCCGCCGACGCCGGGGTTGCCCTTGCACGCGCCGTCGGTCCACATCTCGACGACAGGCAGGGGCGCACCGGGCCCGTCGGCCGGGGTCGTCAGGGCGTCGTCGAGGGCCGTGGGAGGGGTCTGGGGCATGGTGCCCATCGTAGTGGCACGCCCGTGCGGAGCCGCTCCGGCGCAGGCTGTCTCGTGGCGCCTCTCGCCCCCGCAAGCGGGCCCCGCCGCGCGCACGACGACCCGGCACGCACCTCGGCCCCGCTCGCGATGCGCGAGCGGGGCCGAGGTGCGTCACACGGACGGCGGATCAGCGTGCGGTGCGACCCGAGAAGATCGTCGTGCTCAGGTAGTACGGGCTCGATGCCCGCGCCGGGACATGGACCAGGTAGACCTTGCCGCGGGGCAGCTTCGAGGTCTTCACCACCGCGACCCAGGCCGAGCCCTTGCGGACGACCTTGGCCTTGGCGGACACGGTCTTCGAGCCGACCTTTGCGTACACCGTGCCGAGCGGCGACGCGGTGCTGCGCCCGGTGACCCGGACGGTGAACGTCGCCGTCCGGCCGGCCTTGACGGTCGACGCCTTGTCGACCTTGAGCCCGACCTTGGTCTTGGAGACCGTGACCTTGCGCGCGACGCTGGATCCGCCGAGCGTCGCGTCACCGGAGTACACCGCCTTGATGGTCTGCTGTCCAGGCCGGACGTTCGCGGGGAGGAGAGCGCGCGCGATGCCGCCCGCCCCGACGCGCACGGTCGCGACGCGGCGCGTGCCGACATAGAACGAGACAGTGCCGTGGCGGTTGTAGCTACCCGACACGGTCGCCCGCACCGCGGCGCGCGTGCCGTAGGTCATCTTCGCGATCGCGAGCTTCGTCGTCGTCTTGCCACGCGCGAAGCCCGTGATGCGGAAGCGCGCGGCCGTCGCCGTCGTCCGCGAGACGGTGAGCTTGCGACCGCCGTTGAACGTGACGTCCTCACCCTGGCGGACGGTCGCCCAGTAGCCGCCGTTCCCGGTCTCGCCGCCCAGCGTGTAGAGCGTCGGGATGCCATTGGCGTCGCTGACGACGGTCGACATGCGAACACCAGGGCCGAGGTCGAACTGGTAGGACGGGCCGGACACTGCGTAGAACGCGTTCTTGTCGACGCCCAGGCCGTTGCGGTACTCGATGAAGACGTCGTTCTGGGGCGTGAGCGCCCACTTCTCGGTGATGACGCCGCCCGAGGTCACAGCCTTGATCGTCGTGTCCTTGCCGTACTGGCCGCCCGTGACGGCGGACGCCGGCAGGATGCCGAGGTACTCGCGGAAGGCAGGGTCGAGCGCCGGCGGCGCGTAGACCTTGCCGTCGACGTCGCCGACCGACGCGCCCATGACCGAGTGCGCGCCGAAGTACTCGAAGGCGTCGTCGCCGGCGTCGAGGTTCGAGTGGCCCAGGCCGAAGTTGTGGCCCATCTCGTGGGCGGCGGTGTGCTGGTCGTCGGCGATGAGGAAGATCGCACCACCCGAGGCGAAGTTCTTGCCGACCATCGCAAGGCCCGTCCAGCCGAGGGGACCGCCCTCGGAGCTCGCGCAGCCCTCCGGCAGCATGACG
Organism: Sanguibacter sp. HDW7; assembly: GCF_011300875.1. Classification (NCBI taxonomy): domain Bacteria; kingdom Bacillati; phylum Actinomycetota; class Actinomycetes; order Micrococcales; family Sanguibacteraceae; genus Sanguibacter; species Sanguibacter sp. HDW7. The sequence goes on from NZ_CP049862.1 coordinate 2,064,092, forward strand.
ACGAGGTGGCTGCGTGCCTTGCTCGCGACGGCTCCCTTGCCGACGAGGTTCTGGGCCTCCGCCCAGATCTCCTCGTAGGCCTCGCCGGAGCCAGCGTCCTCGGCCTCGGCGATGAAGTCGCAGACGTTGTCCCACGGCATCGTCCGCAGCGACGCGACCGCGAGAGACTTCACGACGCCCCCGCTCTCGCGCACCCAGTACTTGCCGCCGTTCTCGACGACCGCCTTCGCGCGAGCCTGCGAGTAGTTGCCCGTCGTCTCTCGGTCGGCGACAGTGACGACGTGGGCGACGTGAGCCGCCTTGGTCGTCGCGCTCGGCGTGGTCGAGGCGAGCACCGTGACCGCGCTCGCGTCGACGGCCCCCGAGCGGGAGAGGAGCTGGGCCACACGGTCGGAGGACGCGGCGCGCAGCGCGGAGGTCGCGAGCTCACGCGGTGCGTCGATCTCCACACGGACGGTGTCGCCGGCGGTCGCGGCACCGCGCGTGCGGCTCACGGAGGCCTCGGTGAGCGGGACGTACGCGCCCGACGCGGTGCGGACCCCGAAGGACCGGGTCTCGACGGGGCGGCCGGACGCGTCGCGGCCGGAGCCGAGCGTCACGATGAGCTCGCCCTCGACGATCGCGTCGGGCACGCTCGCGGTCTTGCTGCCGACGGTCTCGCCGCCGGCGATCGGCGCGGCGGTCGCGGCGGGCGCTCCCCCGAGGACGAGGGCAAGGGCGCACACGGCAGCCCATCTAGCTCGGTACATCTGGTCCCCCTGTGGACAGGTTGCCTGGTTCGTAGCAAGTTTCGGAGCCACGTCTGATGTGCAGATCGTAGTGCATGCGACCCGCTTCTCAGCCTTGCCTCTCGACATCTCTGACGTCCCAGGACGCGCCGTGGCCCGCCACCCTCGGGACCGCTGCGAGGGGTCCTAGGTCGGGGATCGTCGTCGCGGGGTCACGGTGAGGTCACGCTGGTTACGCTTCCACTGCGAAAAGCCCTACGGTATGCACATGAGAGCCGAAGACGTCTCCTCCCGTTCCACCGACCCGAGGTCGGCCGAGCTTGATTCCGTGCGAGCAGACCTCCTCTACGAGTTTGAGCTCGAGCTGCGGCGTACCGCGAAGACGATCGTCCGCTCCGTCCCTCCCGGCCGTGTGCTCATTGCGCGCGAGAGCACGCAGGGCAAGAGCGTCGTCACGCGCTACTCCGACACAGGGCTGCGCGGCTGGATGGTGGGCCCGCGTCTCGCGCTGCTCGAGGACGGCGGCTGGGTGCCCTACACGCAGGGCCGCACGCACAAGCTCGACAAGCCGCGGCACTCGAAGCTCTTCGGCGACTCGACGACCCGTGAGTATGCGGAGCACTGGCAGAACCTCACCGACGTCGGCGTCCAGCCGGGCGCGACGTACGTGACGCTCCCAGGCAGCCACGAAGGGTTCCTCGCGACGTGCCGCGACCCGCGGCGCGCCGAGATCTTCGAGGTCCAGGTGCACGCCGGGGTGCCGCACCTCGTCTTCACGTACTCGCGCGGCGCGGCGGGCTCGCTCCACTCGGTCCTGCGCGACGACCTGCAGAAGTGGATGAAGGACTACGCCTGAGCGGTTCGCCGCCCGACGCACGAGGGGCTCCCCACCTCACGGTGGGGAGCCCCTCGTGCGTCCGGACCCCACGTCAGGGAGTTACGGTGCCCGTGAGCACGAGGTCCGGTTCGCCGGATGCCGAGCGGTCGACGACGATCCGCACGGAGCGCCGGGGCGCGACGTCCGCGGTGCGCCGTACAGGGATCTCGAAGATCACCGACGTCGCGCCTGGCTCGACGGTGGTGGTGATGCCTCCGAGGCTCGAGCTCAGCGGGCCGGAGAGCTCGGTGCTCCCGAAGCGTGGGGCGAGCCAGGCCGGCACCAGCTGCTCCGCACGGAGCTCGCCGGCGACGGGCGTGAACGTCAAGGGCAACCAGGAGCCCTCGATGGTCGGACCTGAGAGGCGCAGCTCCCAGCGGAGGCTGCCACCCGGGGACGCCGTCGCGACAGGGTCGACGACCGACACCTTGGGCGCCACGCCCGGGGGCGTCCACGCGACGCCGGCGGGCTGGTCGACGACCGCGCCACGGTCGGCGATGACCGTGACGAGGCCGAGCTCGACGCCCTCGGGGCTGACCGAGACGGCGTCGTCCTCGGCGAGCGTGTAGCGAACGTCGATCGAGGTCTGCCCGGGCTTGATCGTCCGGAACTCCCCGACGCTCTTCCAGGACCGCAGGTCGAGCCGCTCGACCCAGACGCGGGCCGTGACCTTGCGGCTTCCCGTCACCGGGATCCGGAGGACCTGCGACCCCGAGCCGGCCGCCGTGATCTTCGTCCGCGCGGGGACCGAGACCCGTGCGACGGTGTTGACGGACGCAGACGACCTGATGAGCCCGCTCGAGAACCCGTGCATGTCGAGCACGACGATCTTGCCCGCAGCGCTACGGGTCCGCAGGTCGACCCGCGCAAGTCGCGACGTGTCGACGACCGACCGTGCGGGAAGACTGAAGCGGACCTCCTGGGCCCAGGCCTGGCCGACCCTCGCGATGGAAGGCAGCCGCTCGGGTGCCCGATCGGCCTTGACGACCGCGCTGCGACCCTTGGTGTCGGTGAGGACGAGATCGAAGCTCGGGGTCGTCCTCTGCGAGGGGAGGACGACGCGCATCGCGAGCGCGGACCGGTTGCTGAGGTCGGGAAGCCCGGTGAGTCGGACACGAGCGTCCTTGGCGGTCCACCGGACCAGGAGTGCGGGGTCGGCCGGCATCGTCGTGCCGTAGAGCCCGCCGTTGTGGGGCGAGGCCTGGTTGCCGAAGCACTCCTGCGTCGATTCCTCGCGGGCCACGACCGCACAGCTCACGGCGGTCGCGGAGCCACGGGTCGAGACCTTGGCGGGCCGGTCAGCCGTGAGCACAGGGGTGCGCCGGGCGCCGACTGCGTGGCTGAGCACCGTCGCGGCCCCGGCGGACGCGGCGCGGACGGCCGAGCCGTCGAGGAGCTGCCGCGCCGAGTCGTCACCCGTGAGGTAGGCCTTCACGGCCGCGGCGACGTAGGTCGCCCCCACCGCGCGCTGCTGCTTCGCGGTGAGCCGCCCCTTGGCGCTGGTGCCGCACGTGCCGGAGGCGTCCCCGTCGTCGATCGACGGGGCCTTCGAGATGCCCGGCGTCCACTCGGAGTTGAAGAAGTTGTGGTTCGCACCGAGGACGAGGACCGAGGACCGCATGGCGTGGTCGCCCGGCATGATCCCGACCGCACGGTCGACGTAGGCCTGCCCCTGGAGGTCGGACACGTCGCCGTCGCACGACGGCAGCAGGACCGTCGTCGGGATGCCCACCGCGACCTGGGTCGCGAAATCGGTCGGTGCGATGAGCACCTGCCCGACGATCTTGAACGGGTCGCCCACGCGGGCCTTGATCGCCGCGCGGCTCACACCTTCACCGCCACGCGAGTGACCCATCGTCACCACACGCGAGAGGTTGAGGCGGCCCTTGAGCAGCTCGGTTCCGCGCGGGCCCTTGGTGCCGCGGTTCCACGAGGCAAGGAACGAGAGGTGCCTGCGCACTAGGTTGGCGCGCGTGCCGGCCCCGCCGTCGGCCTCGGAGAAGTCCTGGGCGTTGATGCCGTTCGCTGCGATCGACACGGTGACGTAGCCCTGGGAGGCGAGGAGCTTCTGCTGGTCGAGGTAGCCGAGGTAGCTGGGGATCGCCTTCGTCCCCGGGGCGCATGGCCAGTCGTCGACGATCCCGTTGCCCGAGTAGCACACCGAGTGCCGCCCGTGGAGCATGACGACGACAGGGCGCGCGCCCTTGGCGTCGCGCGGCATGACGACGTGCGCCCTGGTCTCGACCGGTGCGGCGTAGCCGGGGACCTTCATGCCGGTCGACGAGTAGGTGAACGAGCGTGTCGCGTACTTCCCGGCCTTGCCCGGGTCCTTCGACACGAGCGCCGAGGGGCGCGACGCGAGCACGCCGGGCGAGGTCGGCGCCGTCTGGCCGGCCACGCCCTCGCTCGCGCCCGCAAGTACGCGTCCGCCCCGGACGACGGCGACCTGGCTCGCGCGCAGGTCCGTCGCCCCGAGGACGCGCGCACTGTAGGACCGCCCGGTCGCGGTCGGCAGGACGACCCTGCCGTCCGGAAGCCGGAACTGCGTGCGGGCGTCGGTGAGCCTGTCCCCGACCGGCGCGGTCCACGAGACGAAGGCGCCGTCTGCGTCCGTGACGACGGTGATGCCGCCGGCGTTCGAGCGGGTGGAGGGCACAACCTCGGCGACCTGCGCGGAGGTCGCCGACGCCGACGCGACCGTGGCCCCCGAGGCCGCGGGAGCCACCGTCGCGGCCAGGGCGAGCGCCAGCGCTGACGAGAGCAGGGCGGAACGAGTGCGTGTCATGGAGCGTCCTTGCTGCGCGTGCTGTGGTCCCACGGTCGCCGAGAATGCTAGGCGAGTCCGGTTCGTCACGCCAGGGCGCCTCACTGACCACGCCGACGAGGCGTGCCTGGTGAGCGTGCCGTGCGGCCCGGTCCGTGCGTCGCGACGCACCCGCCGCGGACCGCCCCGCCGCCGCGGCAGGCGCACCCGCTCAGGTCACCGTGCCCATGTGCCAGGGCACGAACTCCTCGACGCCGATGCCCATGTCCTCGCTCACGGTCCGCTCCCCCGACGCGACCGCGAGGACGAGGTCGAAGAGCTCCTGGCCGACCTCCTCGAGGGTCGCGGTGCCGTCGACGATGCGGCCCGCGTTGACGTCCATGTCCTCGCTCATGCGGTCGTACATCTCGGTGTTCGTCGCGACCTTGATCGACGGCGAGGGACGACAGCCGAAGACGGAGCCGCGGCCGGTCGTGAAGACGACGACGTTCGCGCCGCCCGCGACGAGGCCGGTCACCGAGACGGGGTCGTAGCCCGGGGTGTCCATGAAGACGAAGCCCGCGTGGGGCGCCATGGGCTCGGCGTAGTCGTAGACCTCCGAGAGGTCGGCCTGGCCGCCCTTGGCGACGGCGCCGAGCGACTTCTCGAGGATCGTCGTGAGGCCGCCGGCCTTGTTGCCGGGCGACGGGTTGTTGTCGAGCGAGCCGCCGCCCGCGGCGGCGTAGCCCTTCCACCACTCGATCTGGTCGAGCAGCTTCTGCGCGACCTCGGGCGTGCGGGCCCGTCGCGTGAGGAGGTGCTCGGCGCCGAAGACCTCGGGGGTCTCGGCGAGGGCCGAGGTCGCGCCGTACGCGACGAGGCGGTCGGAGACCCAGCCGAGGGCGGGGTTCGCGGTGATGCCCGAGTAGCCGTCGGAGCCGCCGCAGTTGAGTGCGAGGACGAGCTCGGAGACGTCGATGTCCTCGCGCTCGCGCTGGTCGACGACGGGGAGCATGCGGCGGACCGCCTCGACGCCCGCGCGGACGCTCGCGCGCACGCCACCCGTCTCCTGGATCGTCATGGTCTCGACGAGCGTGTCCGAGGGGATGTCCGCGAGGAGCTCGTCGCCGTGGCGCGGCGCGCCGATCGTCGGCATGCCGAGCGCGATCGACGGCCCCACGCCTGCGCCGGAGCGCGTGCTCAGCTGGGAGGTGAGGATCATCTCGCAGCCGAGGCCGAGGACGAGGATCGCCGAGATGTTCGGGTGGGCCGCGTAGCCGCGCAGCGTGCGCAGGAGGATCGAGCCGCCCTCCGACTCCGGCACGAGGCCGCAGCCGGACTGGTGCGTGAGCGCGACGACCCCGTCGACGTTCGGGAAGGCCTCGAGCGCGCTGTCGGGGAACTGCGCGGCGATCATCTTCGCGGTCGACGCCGAGCAGTTGACGCTCGTGAGGATCGCGACGTAGTTGCGGGTGCCGACGCGTCCGTCCGCGCGGCGGTAGCCGCGGAACGTCGGTCGCGGTCCCGCGGGGACCTCGAGCTCGGTGTGGGTGCCGCCGAGCTCGTGCGCGCGCTCGCCGTCCTCGAAGACGAGGTTGTGCGAGTGGACGTGGGCACCTGCGGGCACGGGCTCGGTCGTCACTCCGATGACCTGTCCGTACTTGTGGACGGGCGCGCCCGCGGGCAGGTCGCGCAGGGCGACCTTGTGGCTGCGCGGGACGACGGTCGTCACGACGACGGCCTGGCCGTCGGGCGCGATCTCGTCGCCGGGCTCGAGGGCGCGGGTCGCGACGGCGACGTCGTCCCCCGTCCTCAGGAGCAGGACGCCTGCGGCGAGGGTGTCCGTGCGCTGGTCCGTCATGGGTGGTCCTTTCTTCGACACCCGGAGCAACCGGTTGCCGTCGGCTCGCCATCGAGCCGTCGTGAAGTCTGGGTGTGGCTAGATCATAGCGCGGAAACCGGTTCCGCTCCACGGCGCGCACGCGCGCACGATGAGCGCAGCGACGCTCGGACGGGCGTCAGCCCTCGGCGAGCAGCCGCGCCCCGAACGGGTACCAGCGCTCCGCGACCGCCGACGGGCTGTGCAACCCGTCGAGCACGACCGCCGCGAGCCGCACCGCGAGCGAGTGCCCCTCCGCAAGGTCGATCGGACGACCCGACGCGACAGCCGGCCCCGCCCCGAGGTACGGCGTCGTCCGCACGAACCACGGCCGCCCACGGTCCTGGACGAGCACGACCGTCGTCCACGCCGTCCCGTGCCGCGCCGCGACGACGAGCCACGGCGAGCGCGACCCGTGCGCCACGTCGCCCGAGCCGAGGCTCGACGCGACCCGGTGCTCGTCCGCGGGCGCGAACCGCCAGAACACCCCGCCGTAGCCCGGCAACGAGCCCGACTCCTCCGCAGGGTTGGAGATCCGCAGCGCACGCCGCGCCGTGAGCTCGCTCGACCAGCGCAGGGCCCAGCCCGCGCCACCCTCGAGCAGCTCGCCGTCGAGCGTCCGCGCCTCGTCGAGCAGCACCTCGCCGTCGCGGCCGTGCCACTCGAGCTGTTCGAGCAGGCGGCCCGGCCGCCCGTCCGCGACCTCCACGGCGACCCGCACCTGCCGGCCCTGGTCGCCCAGCACCTGCATGCCCTCACCCGGGACGCACGTGCGCCCGCCCCAGAAGTTCGAGCCCGCGACGTCCTGCAGCGCGAGCGAGAGCCCGTGGTGATGACGGCGGTCCGCGGGCGACGCCGCCGTGATCCGGGTGCCCGCGAGCGAGCGCACCGGGTGCAGGTGCGGGCGCGGCGCATGGACGTCGGCCATCGACGCGCCCTCGCGGTAACGCGCGAGCCGCGACTCCCCCGCCGCGAGAACCGTGTCCGCGCCGTCGACGACCCACGCGAGACCGTCCGGCTGCGGCGTGCGGCGCGCCACCGCGACCGGGGTCGCGCTGCCCGCAGGGGCAGGGCCCGACGACGCGCGCACGACGAGCTGTGTCGGCAGGATCTCCGTGCGGGTGTCGGACTCGTGGTCGTCAGCCGTCGCCGAGGTCCCCGCCACGAGCGCGCTCAGCCGCTCCCACGCGTGCGCGCCGAGCTCGTCGTGCGGGACCCGCACCGTCGTGAGCGACGGTGCCGCGTACCGCGCGAGCTCGATGTCGTCGAAGCCGACGACAGAGACGTCCTCGGGCACTGAGACGCCCAGCTCGCCGAGATGCGCGAGCAGGCCGAACGCCACCTGGTCGTTGTACGCGACAACAGCGGTCGCCCGCGTCGCGAGCACGGCCTCGGCCGCCGCATAGCCGTCCGCGACCGTCGGCCCGCACGGCAGCGTCACGAGGCTCGTGCCGCCGAACGACACCTGCGCCTCGTCGACGCCCTCGAGGCGCGCCCGGTTCGACGGGCTCGACGCAGGACCCTGGAGGTAGGCGATCGACCCGTGCCCGAGCTCGACGAGGTGCTCGAGCACCGTGTACATCGCCTCGGCGTAGTCGACGTTGACCGACGGGATGCGCGAGCCGGGCAGCGAACGGTTGACGAGGACGAGCGGGCCGAGCTCGTCGGCCGCGGCCTCGAGCGCCTGCTCGGACATCTGCGGCGAGACGAGCACGAGCGCGTCGCACCGCGCGCGCGTCGCGCGCACCACGTCGACCTCACGCTCGTCGCGGCCCGCGGTCTCCGCGATGACGACGCCGTAGCCCGAGCGGTAGGCGCCGTCCGTCACGGCGCGCAGAACCGCCTGGAACATGGGGTTGGCGAGGTCGGGCACGACGACGCCCACCGCGAGCGTGCGCCCGAGCGACAGCGACCGAGCGGTCGCCGACGGCCGGTACGCGAGGCGTTCCGCAACCTCGCGGACGCGCCGCGTGATCTCGTCCTCGCCGCGCAGTCCGTTCATGACGCGTGAGACGGTCGCGCGCGAGACGCCCGCGGCCTCGGCCACGTCGCTGATCGTCGCGCCGGCGCTCACTGCTCTGCTGCTTCGCACAGGGCCCATCCTAGGTGTCGGGAGAGGTGGGACCGGGGACCCGCGACGCGCAGGATCCTGCGCGTCACGGGTCGACGGTCAGCGGGTGAGGTCGGTTCCGAGGGCCAGGTCGTCGACGAGGACGGCCTGCCCGGTCTCGAGCGAACGGTTGGCCGCGACGCCGACCGCGATCGCGCGGACGCCGTCGACGACGCCCGCGGCGCGCCCGAGCGGGTCGTCGCCGACCCGCAGGTCACGGCGGAAGACGTCCATGAGGAGGATCGCGTCGCCGCCGCCGTGGCCGCCGCGTCCCTGCGGGATGACGATCTCTTCCGCACCCTCCCAGTGACGCTGCAGGAGGAGCTGCTCCCCCTCCGGACGGGACTCCGCGACAGGGACCGCGTCCGGGGTCGCCGACGGGTCGAGGACGACCCGGCCGTCGCCGTCGACGCGGATCGCGCCGCGCTCGACGACGCGCAGCTCAGCGCGTCCCAGCGTGCCGTTGACCGAGACCGTGTAGCCCTCCCACGGGCTGTGCGCGTTGAGCGAGTACGTCATCGTCGCGCCTCCCGCGTAGTCGACGAGGACCGCGACGTTGTCCTCGATGTCGATATCCCCGTCGAAGACGTCGCGGTCGCGCACGTAGCCGTCGTGGTGCTCCGACTCGAGGTAGAGCTCGCGCAGCCGGCGGTCGCGGCGCAGGTCGAGCGACCAGGGGTCGCCGTCGGCCGCCGAGCCGCGCGCGGGGCGCTCGCCGCGGTCCTCCGCGTGGCCCGCGCCGTAGACGTCGCGGTGGGCCGACGCGTAGACGCGCACCGGCGTGTCGCCGAGCCACCAGTTGACGAGGTCGAAGTGGTGCGAGGACTTGTGGAGGAGAAGGCTGCCGGAATTCTTGCGCTCGCGGTGCCAGCGGCGGAAGTAGTCGGCGCCGTGGACCGTGTCGAGGACCCATTCGAAGTGGACCGACGTCGGCCGCCCGATCGCGCCCGACGCGATGATCTCGCGCAGCGTGGAGTTCCGCGGCGCGTAGCGGTAGTTGAAGGTCATGACGATGTCGCGGCCGGTCGCCGCGACGGACGCCGCGATCGTGCGCGCGCCCTCGGCGGTCGTCGTGAGGGGCTTCTCGACCACGACGTCGGCGCCCGCGGCCTGGGCGCGTGCGACGTGCTCCGCGTGGAGGCGGTCGGGGGTCGTCACGACGACGACGTCGACGCGCTGCTCGGCGATCATGCGCTCGAGGTCGTCGGGGCCGTACTGCGGCAGGCCCGCGGGTCCGTCGAGACCGAGCGCCGCGCCTACCTCGCGGTCGTAGAAGTCCATGCGGCCGGGGTTCGTGTCGCACCACGCGACGAGCTCGGCGACGTCCGCGTGGTCGCCCGTGATCGCTCCGACGTACATGCCGGCGCGGTGACCGGTGCCGAGCACGGCGTAGCGCCGGCGGGGGCGCCCTGCGGGGACGGGGGCGAACTTCGGGACGACGATCGCGTCCGCGACGGTCGAGGCCGAGGCCCCGCGCCGAGGTGCCGTGGGGTTCTGGTCAAGATCGCTCATCGTTGAGCCTTCCCGTGGAGAAATGGGTTTCAGGGAGCAACCATAGCGTCCAGGAGGAACGCCTGCAGCGATAGGCCGTTGGTCCCACGCAACAGCGGGTGAGTACACCCCTAGCAGCGTTGATTTCTTGCGAAAGAGAGCGCATCCACACTTCCGGAGTTGCGCGACGTCGGAGGTCGTGTATCTTCGTAGCAACCGGTTCCTAGGAACCACGGACACTGACGTCCCGAACCACACGAGGGAGTGTGCATGTCAGCACTGGGCGAGCTCCGCGCGCTAAGCAGGAAGCGCGGCGGCACGACGCCGAAGACCACCACCAACCTGCGCAAGGCCGACGGGCGCGCCGCGCTGGTGTTCCTCGGACCATGGTTCGTCGGCCTCTTCGCGATCACGCTGTTCCCGCTGGTCGCGTCCCTGTACCTGTCGATGACCGACTACAACCTCCTCCAGGCCCCGAACTTCATCGGCCTCGAGAACTTCATCGACATGCTGAGCGACCCGCGGCTCCACAAGTCGCTCCAGGTGACCGCCATCTACACCGTCGTCGGCGTGCCGCTCCAGCTCTCCGTCGCGCTCGGCCTCGCGCTCGTGCTCAACCGCGGCATGCGCGGCATGAGCCTGTACCGCTCGGTCTTCTACCTGCCGTCCCTCATGGGCGGCTCGGTCGCGATCGCGATCCTCTGGCGCCAGGTCTTCGGCAAGGAGGGCATCTTCAACGCCTTCCTCGGGCTGTTCGGCCTCGAGGGCATGGGCTGGATCTCCCACCCCGACACCGCGCTGTGGACGATCATCCTGCTCCACGTGTGGACGTTCGGCTCGCCGATGATCATCTTCCTCGCCGGCCTGCGGCAGATCCCCGACATGTACTACGAGGCCGCGTCCCTCGACGGCGCCTCCAAGCGCCGCCAGTTCCTCTCGGTGACGCTCCCGCTGCTCAGCCCGATCATCTTCTTCAACGTCGTCATGCAGGTCATCGGCTCGTTCCAGGCCTTCACGCAGGCGTACGTCGTCTCGGGCGGCACCGGCGGCCCGTCGGACTCGACCCTCTTCTACACGCTGTACCTGTACCAGGAGGGTTTCAAGAACCTCAACATGGGCTACGCCTCCGCCATGGCGTGGATCCTCGTCCTCATCATCCTCGCCCTCACCGCTCTGAACTTCTGGGTCTCGAAGTTCTGGGTGTTCTACGAGGACTGAAAGGAACCAGGAGATGTCGGTCACCATGACCCCTCAGCCCGACCAGGCCACCCGCCTCGCAGAGCTCGCCGCCGAGTCCGAGCCGGTGAGGTCGCCCGTCCTCTGGCGCACGCGCACCCGCTCGATCCTCCGCCACGTCGTCATGATCGCGGCCGCGGCCCTCATGATCTACCCGCTGCTGTGGATGCTCGGCGCATCCTTCAAGCCGACCGAGGAGATCTTCCGCAACCTCTCGATCATCCCGGACCAGTGGCACCCGGAGAACTACCCCGACGGGTGGAACGCGTTCCAGACGTCGTTCTCGCGGTACATGCTCAACTCGCTGACGATCGTCGCCGGCGCCCTCGTCGGCAACCTCGTCTCGTGCTCGATGGCCGCCTACGCGTTCGCCCGGCTCCAGTTCAAGGGCCGCAACCTGTGGTTCATGATCATGCTCGTCACGATCATGCTGCCCGTGCACGTGCTCATCGTGCCGCAGTACATCATGTTCAACCAGCTCGAGTGGATCAACACGTTCTGGCCGCTCATCGTGCCCAAGCTGCTCGCTACGGACGCGTTCTTCATCTTCCTCATGGTGCAGTTCTTCCGCGGCATCCCCAAGGAGCTCGAGGAGGCGGCACGCCTCGACGGCTGCGGTCACGGCCGCATCTTCGGCCAGGTCATGCTCCCGCTCGCCACGCCGGCGCTCGCGACCACCGCGATCTTCACGTTCATCTGGACGTGGAACGACTTCTTCAGCCAGCTCATCTTCCTCACGACGGACGAGATGAAGACCGCACCGCTCGCGCTGCGCAACTTCCTCGACTCGTCGTCAGGTAGCTCGTGGGGACCGATGTTCGCGATGTCCATCGTCACGATCATCCCGATCTTCCTCGTGTTCCTCCTCGGGCAGAAGTACCTCGTCAAGGGCATCGCCACGACGGGCATCAAGTGACGGGAGGGCCCGCCGGGCCCTTCCGGAAGTACCAGGCCATGTCACGTATCAAAGGAGAGACGTCCATGAAGGCCAACACCAAGGTTGCCATCCGCACCCGGCGCATCGCCGCGGCTGCGGCGGCCTCCGCCCTCGTCCTCGGGCTCGCAGCCTGCGGGTCCGACGACAAGGCACCCGGTGCGGCAGGTGACGACAAGGTCAACATCACGTTCGCGTGGTGGGGCTCCGACACGCGTCACGAGGTGACCCAGAAGGTCATCGCGGAGTTCGAGAAGAAGCACCCGAACATCAAGGTCACCCCTGACTACACGAGCTGGGACTCCTACTTCGAGAAGCTCAACGTCGCGGCCGCCGGCGGCAACCTGCCGGACGTCATCACGCAGGAGGAGCGCTTCCTCACCGAGTACGCGACGCGCGACCTGCTGCTCGACCTCAAGGGCCTCGGCCTCGACACCGCGAAGATCGACAGCACGATCCTCGACTCGGGCTCGATCGACGGCAAGCTCTACGGCGTCGCCACGGGCATCAACGTCCACGGCGTCGTCATCGACCCGGAGATCTTCAAGGAGGTCGGGGTTGCGATCCCCGACGACACGAAGTGGACCTGGGACGACTACGTCGCCACCGCCAACGAGATCTCGGAGAAGTCGGGCGGCAAGTACTACGGCGTCCAGAACTACAGCTTCAACGAGGTCGTCCTCAAGATCGTCGCGCGCCAGAAGGGCGAGGAGGTCTTCACGAAGGACGGCAAGATCGGCGTCTCCGAGGCCACGGTGACCGAGTGGTTCCAGCGCTCCGTCGACCTGCTCGGCAAGGGCTCCCCCGACGCCTCGGTCTCGACCGAGGTCCAGGGCGCCGGCGTCGAGGGCTCGCTGCCCGCGTCCGGCAAGGGCGCGATGGCGTGGTTCTGGTCCAACCAGCTCCCCGCGATCTCCAAGGCCGCCGGCCGTCCCATGGCGATCCTCCGCGCACCGGGCGAGTCCCAGTTCACGCGCGGCGGGCAGTTCTTCAAGCCGTCGATGTTCTACTCCGCCTCCGCCAAGTCGAAGCACCCGGAGGAGGCCAAGCTCTTCATCGACTTCCTCATCAACTCCGAGGAGGCCGGCAAGCTCATCCTCACCGACCGCGGTCTGCCGGGGAACACCGACGTCCGCGCGGCCGTCGTCCCGCTGCTCGGCGAGGCCGACACGCTCGGCGCCGACTTCGTCTCGGGCCTCGAGGGTGTCATCAAGGACGGCACGCCCGTCCCGCCCGTCGGCTCCGGCAAGGCGACCGAGATCACGGGTCGCGTGAACTCCGACGTCCTCTTCGGCAACATCACGCCGGCCGAGGGCGCCAAGCGCTGGATCGAGGAGATGACCGCCGCGACCTCCTGATCGCAGCGTCCTCACCGCACCGACCGCGCGGTCCGGGCCCCTCAGCCTCACGACCCGGACCGCGCGGTCCCCCGCACTGCCAGAACCACCCACCCCGCTTCTTCGAGGGCCCGCGCCCTCACCGTCCCCAGGAGGAACGTTGCGACTCGTCACCCACGTCCACGAGAGCTCCGAGCGCCCCGGAGCGCTCGTCGAGCACGACGGCACCACGCGTGTCGTCGACCTCGCTGGCGTCGCGGCCACGACGCTCGACATCCTCACGGACCCCGCCCTCGCCGACGCGGCCCGCGCCGCGATCGAGGCTGCGGACCCCGCGCTGCTCCCCGCGCTCGACGACGTGCGGCTCGCGCCGCCCGTCCGCCCCGGCCAGGTCCTCGCGATCGGCTACAACTACGAGGGCCACCGCGGCCCCTCCCGCGACGGTTCCCTGCCGTCGACGCCCAACGTCTTCGTCAAGACACGCAACGCGCTGAGCGGCCCGCACGACGACGTCGTCCTGCCGCGCGTCCCCGCCGCGGTCGACTACGAGGGCGAGATCGCGATAGTCGTCGGCCGCCGGATGGTCGACGTCGCCGAGGCCGACGCGCTCGCGCACGTCGCCGGCTACACGCTCTACGACGACGTCACGGCGCGCGACTGGCAGCACGCGACGAGCCAGTGGACGCTCGGCAAGAACTTCACCGGCTTCGGCCAGCTCGGCCCGGCCGTCGTCACGGTCGACGAGGCCGGCGACCTCACGGGCGTCGAGCTCGAGGTCGAGCGCGACGGCGTCGTCGTCGCCCGCGCCACGACCGCGCAGATGGTCTTCCCCGTCGCGCGCCTGCTCCACCTGCTCAGCCAGGTGATCCCGCTCGAGCCGGGCGACGTCGTCGCGACCGGCTCGGCGGCCAAGACCCCCGAGGCCTCGGCCTCGCACGTCCCGATGGCCGACGGCGACGCGGTGACGATCACCGCGACCGGCCTCGGCTCCCTCACCACCCGTTTCGTCTCCCCCACCACCTCCGGAGAGCCCTCATGATCCTCGATTCCTTCCGACTCGACGGCAAGGTCGCCCTCGTCACCGGTGCCGCCCGCGGCCTGGGCCAGGCGGCCGCGCTCGCCCTCGCCGAGGCCGGCGCCGACGTCGCCGTCCTCGACCTGCTCGGCACCGAGGACACCATCGCGCAGATCGAGGCCCTCGGCCGCCGCGCCCACGCCATCGAGGTCAACCTCCTCGAGGCCACGCCCGAGGACCTCGACGCCGTCGTCGCGGGCGTCGTCGAGCACCTCGGCTCGATCGACGTCCTCGTCAACAACGCGGGCATCATCCGCCGCGCACCCCTGCTCGACCACCCCGCCCAGGACTGGGACGACGTCCTCGCGATCAACCTCGACGCCGTCTTCCACCTCTCGCGCTCGGCCTCGCGCCGCTTCGTCGCGCAGGGCTCGGGCAAGATCATCAACATCGCCTCGATGCTCTCCTTCCAGGGCGGGATCCTCGTGCCCGGCTACACCGCCTCGAAGCACGCGGTCGCGGGCGTGACGAAGTCCTTCGCCAACGAGCTCGCTGCCCACGGCGTCAACGCCAACGCGATCGCCCCCGGGTACATGGCGACGGACAACACCGCGCCCATCCGCGCCGACGCGGCGCGCGAGAAGTCGATCCTCGACCGCATCCCCGCGGCCCGCTGGGGCACCCCGGCCGACCTCCAGGGCGCGTTCGTGTTCCTCGCCTCGCCCGCCTCCGACTACCTCAACGGCGCGATCATCCCCGTCGACGGCGGCTGGCTCGTCCGCTGAGCCCGCGCCCCGACCGCCCGCCACGGCCCTCGGCCCGATGCCACCCGTCCTCTCGCGCGTCACGCGCACCCGAGTCCCCCGCCCCGCTCCCCTCAGGAGGCCCACGATGACCGCCCCGACCGACGCCACGACCTACCCCTCGTTCGGCGGGCCGACGGCGGACTGGGCCCGCATCGGCGCAGAGACGATGCTCGGCCGCGAGCCGAGCATCAGCCCCGCACGGAAGTGGCGGTACGAGGACGGTCTCGTGCTCGACGGCATCCGCGAGATCGCGGCCGTCACAGGCGAGCAGCGCTACCTCGACTACGTCAAGGAGAACATCGACGCGTTCGTCGGCCCGGACGGCGAGATCCACGGCTACGTCCGCGACGAGTGGAACCTCGACCACGTCAACAACGGCAAGGCCGTGCTCTCTCTCTGGAAGGAGACGGGCGACGAGCGCTACCGCACCGCCGCCCTCACGCTTCTCGACCAGCTCGAGCACCAGCCGCGCCTCGACAACGGGAGCTTCTGGCACAAGGAGATCTACCCGCAGCAGATGTGGCTCGACGGCCTCTACATGGGCTCGGTGTTCTACGCGCGCGCCGCGACGGCCTTCGAGAGGCCCGAGCTCCACGCGGACGTCGTCCACCAGTTCCTCGCCGCGTACGACGCGAGCCTCGACCCCGCGTCGGGCCTGTGCGTCCACGCGTACGACGAGACCCGCTCGATATACTGGGCCGACCCGGCCACCGGGCACTCGCCGCACGTGTGGCTGCGTGCACTCGGCTGGTTCGCCATGGCGATGGTCGACACGCTCGAGCACATGCCCGTCGACCTCGAGGGCCGCGACCGCGTCCACGCGAACCTCGTCGCGCTGCTCGAGGCTGTCCAGCGGCACGCGGACCCGGCGACGAACCTCTGGTACCAGATCCCCGACCAGCCCGGCCGCCCGCTCAACTACCTCGAGTCCTCGGGCTCGCTCATGATCCTCACCGCGATCGCGAAGTCCCTCCGCACGGGCCTGCTCACGGGCTCGGAGTGGGAGGACGCGCTCGAGACCGGCTGGGCGCACGCGACCGAGTCGTTCCTCACCGTCACCGCCGAGGGCTGGGTCAACGTCCACCGCATGTGCGAGGTCGCCGGCCTCGGCGGCGCGACCCGCCGCGACGGCACGTACGCCTACTACATGAGCGAGCCCATCGTCACGAACGACCACAAGGGTGTCGGACCGTTCCTCCTGCTCGCCGCCGAGATGCACCGGCGCTGAGCCCTCCCCGCTCGCACTCCGCACGCCCCTCCTCGACCTGCACGAGCCTTCTCGACCTGCGCCACCTGGAGCCACCAATGCCGTCGCCGTCGTCCACCGTGGACGCCACCCTCACCCTCCACCCCGACCGGGCGCTGCCCGCCGACCCGGGCGTGCGCGCGATCGCGCGCGACATCTACGCGTCGGTCGCGGACCTGCCGATCGTCTCGATGCACGGCCACGTCCCCGTCGAGTGGTTCGCCGAGGACCGGCCGTTCAGCGACCCGGCCGAGCTGCTCGTCGTCCCCGACCACTACGTCGTGCGGATGTTCGTCTCGCAGGGTGCGCGGCCCGAGGACCTCGGCGTGCGGCCGATCGACCCGTCGGCGCCGCCCGCGGAGAGCGACCCGCGGACGATCTGGCGACGGTTCTGCGCGGGCTGGAAGTACTTCCGCGCGACGCCCTCGCGGTTCTGGCTCGAGCACGAGCTCGTCGAGATCTTCGGCGTGCGCGAGGTGCCGAGCGAGACGAGCGCCGACGCGATCTACGACCGCATCGAGGCCGTGCTGCGCGAGGAGTCGTTCCGTCCGAGGGCTCTCCTCGACCGCTTCAACATCGAGACGATCGCGACGACGGACAACGCGTGGGACACGCTCGACGCGCACGCCGCGCTCGCCGCCGACGGGCTCGGGCGCCGCGTGCTGCCGACGTTCCGGCCCGACGCCGTGTGCCACCTCGACCGTCCGACCTGGGTCGGCGACGTCGACCTGCTCGGCGCTGCCGCGGGCGTCGACGTCAGCACGTACGCCGGGTTCCTCTCCGCCTTGCGCGTGCAGCGCGACCGTTTCGTCGCCGCGGGGGCGCTCGCGACCGACCACGGTCACCTCGGCATCGACACGACGCCGCTCGACGAGGCCGAGGCGTCGCGGCTCTACGCCGCGGCCCGCGCGGGCCGCACTACGGCCGCGGGCACGCGAGCGTTCGCGGGGCACATGCTCTTCCAGATGGCCGCGATGTCCGCGGAGGACGGGCTCGTCATGCAGCTCCACCCCGGCGTCCTGCGCGACTACGACCAGGCCGTCCACCGTCGTCTCGGACCCGACAAGGGCTACGACATCCCGCTCGCCGTCGACTACGCGCGCGGTGTGCGGCCCATGCTCGAGGCCTTCGGGCACCACCCGAACTTCCGCACGATCCTCTTCACGATCGACGAGACCGTGTACTCGCGCGAGCTCGCGCCCCTCGCCGGTGTCTTCCCGTCGGTGCGGCTCGGCGCCCCGTGGTGGTTCCTCGACGCTCCCGACGCGATGCGTCGCTTCCGCGAGGCCGTCACCGAGACCGCGGGCTTCGCGAACATGTCGGGCTTCGTCGACGACACGCGCGCGTTCTGCTCGATCCCGGCGCGCCACGACCTCGCCCGGCGCGTCGACGCGGGCTACCTCGCGCGGCTCGTCGCCGAGCACCGGCTCACGCTCGACGAGGCCGTCGACACCGCGGCCGACCTCGCCTACCACCTGCCCCGCCTCGCCTACCGCGCCGGAGGTGCCCAGTGACGACCACGACCCTGCCCCGCCTGTCCGCCACGACCGCGGGGCGCACGGCCCGCCCGATCACCGTCCTGCAGTTCGGCGGCGGCAACTTCCTGCGGGCCTTCGTCGACCAGATGATCCACGCCGCGAACACGGCGGGCGTCATGAACGCCGGGGTCGCCGTCGTTCACGCGACGCCCGGGCCGGACCGCGCGCTCGAGCTGCTCGAGGAGCAGGACGGGCTCTACCACGTCCTGCTCGAGGGTGTGCGCGACGGCCAACCGGTGCGCGAGTTCACGCGCGTCGACGTCATCGAGAAGATCGTGCGCTCGCACGATCAGTTCGAGGAGTACCGCGCGCTCTACCTCTCCCCCGAGATCCAGGTGATCGTCTCCAACACGACGGAGGCCGGCATCGCGTGGGTCGAGGGCGACGACCTCGCCGCGCAGCCGCCCGCGTCCTTCCCCGCGAAGATCGCCGCGCTGCTCCACGACAGGTTCGTGGCCTTCGACGGCGCCGCGTCCGCAGGTCTGCGCATCGTGTGCTGCGAGCTCATCGAGGACAACGCGACGACGCTGCGCGAGTACGTGCTTCGGCACGCGCGCGCCGCGGGCTACGGCGCCGACTTCGAGCGCTGGGTGCACACCGCCTGCTCGTTCCACGACACGCTCGTCGACCGCATCGTGCCCGGCTACCCGCGCGACGAGATCGCTGACATCCAGGCGGAGCTCGGCTACGCGGACGAGGTCGTCGTCAAGGGCGAGTACTTCGGGGTGTGGGCGATCGGCGGGGACCCCGTCGTGCAGGAGGTGCTGCCGCTCGACCGTGCGGGCCAGCCCGTGCAGTTCATGACCGACATCCGGCCCTTCCGCGCGAAGAAGGTCAAGATCCTCAACGGGCTGCACACCGCCATGGCGGCGGTCGGCCTCCAGTTGGGGGCGGAGTCCGTGCGCGAGGCGTTCGAGCGGCCCGACGTGCGCGCCTACCTCGACGCGCTGCTCGAGGACGAGGTGCTGCCATCGATCTCCGAGCCGCGCGAGGAGCTGCGGGCGTTCGCCGCAAAGATCGTCGAGCGCTTCGGCAACCCCTACCTCCACCACCGGCTCGCGGACATCGCGCTCAACTCGGTGGCGAAGTGGGGCGCACGCAACCTGCCCGTCCTGCTCTCCGCGTTCAAGGACGGGCGCGAGGCGCCGCGGACCGCGTTCGCGGCCGCCGCGCTCCTCACCCTCTACGTGCGCGGCCCCGAGGGCTTCGAGCCCCACGACGACGCGGCCGTCGTCGCCGCGATCCGTGACGCGTTCGACCCGGCCGACGTCCCCGCGTGGGTCCGCGCGTCGATCGCCGCGGCCGGCTGGGTGACGGACTGTGACGGCTGCCGTGACCGGCTCGCCGACGAGGTCGCGACGCACGCCGCGCGCATCCTCGAGGTCGGCATCGAGCGGGCGCTCGTCGAGCTGCCGGCCGCCTGAGACCGTCGGGGTCCGCACTCCCCTCGCGGACGCCGACGACGACGTGCCACGGGACGCCGTGGACGACCGAGAGCCAGGCAGGGGTGCCCCGGCTCCGGGATCCGCAGCCCCGCACGTCTACTCCAGGAGGTGCGGGGCTGCGTTGGTGCTGCGGCCGTGACGTCACCCACCGGGCCTGCCGCGGACACGGCACGACCGACGGCACGGGAGCCGCGATCGCTGCGGCGCATGACGGCGGCACGCAAACACCCGCAGGACGGCGAATGTCGGAGGGGTCGGCCAACTGCTCCGACAGGTCACGAGCGACCAGCGACACGCCCTCCGCGTGCTGGTCCGGCAACCGCGCATATCGCGCACGGTGCCCCAGGAGGAACACCGGCCCGTCCCGATCGTGGCGGGAAGCGTGAGCACCAGGAGACTGCCATGCACCTCGCCCCCGGCACGACCCTCGCCGAGGCCGACTCGCACACCCGTCCGGTGTCCACTGCCCACGTCCCGAACCGGTCCGCACGGCATGACGAGCGCCCCAGGTTCGTGTACGACGCGTGCCCCGTCGGCAGCTGGCAGACGAGCTACTTGTACTGCTCCCGGCTAATCTGCGCCACGTGCCGCGCGGTCACGATCGCCGTGAGCACGCACGGGTCACAGCCCAAGCAGGAACCTAGCGGACGTGCGACGCGTCGAGGCGTCAACAAAGCCCCTCGCGGCGCGGCTGCGCCCCTTCTCCGACGCGCTCGAAGTCGGGTCCGTGCGCCACAGCGGGCACGACAGGCGCGCCGCGACCCACACTGAAGTCTCGACCGCCCTCGACACGAGTGCCGAACCACGCTTGCCATCACACTGCTACGAGACAGGCTCCAGCCGATGCAACCACGGAACATCCCAGACCCCGAAAAGCAGCGCCCTTAGAGTAGCAATGAAACACATCAGGCGCGGGACTTGAGCACCTTGGCATAGTCAACCCTCGCGCCACTATCGACGAAGACCCCGGATCACCCCCGTCGGGGGCACGAGTTGCAGTGCAGATTACTCCCGCTGACTTGCGTGAGCCGAGCTATCACCCGCGGCACCAGTCACGCGCTCAAACCAATAGTCAAGTGCCTGTGACCGCAGCTAGGCCCATCATGTCCCCTCTCACCACCCTCACCGACCAAGCAAGGTTGACCCCGATCCGCACTGCGGGCTCGTGCACCAAACGCAGTGCAGCGAACAGCGCCCAGGTTGGTACTCTCGTTGAACACGGGTGCGCCCCCTCCAGCACCCTGCGACCTTGCTACCCAACCGATCAGGAGAAGATCCGTGCTGTGGCGACTAAGAGACTTTAAAGGAGTCATCTCGGCCGAGCTAGACATTCGTCCGGGAAAGACGACAATCTTGACGGGAGTCAACAGCAGCGGCAAGTCCTCAATGATCCAGTCGCTCCTGCTTATGACCCAGAGCCTCTACAACGACACTTCTTGCGTGCTGAACGGCCCTCTGGTCCGACTCGGAGACGCTCAGGATCTGGTTCGAGAGGGAGCAACCAGCGGCAGCACTCAGTTCAGCATCGGTTTCGATCCCCAGTTTCTGGACGGAGGAACCCACGATCGCGTGCGAGTCGACTACGAACTCGTCGCAACTGAGGATCGGTCATCGCTTCGTGCGCGACGAGTCTCGGTGCAAAGCGCGGCCCACAGTGCGCATCCGCTCGTGCTGTCGCAGCAGAACTCCCGCGGAAGCGACGTTGAGCAAGCGTTGCAGGCCACGCACCACCTTGGACAGACCGAAGCGCTGCACCTGAAGTCCTTGCTCGGAAGCGAGAAGCTGCTGCTACGCACCTACGTCATCCATCAAGGATTCAGGCCCGTCGCCGTCGTGCAATTAATGGCTCCGGAGCTCGTCGAGCGGCGATACGCCTCAGCTCTCGAAGCCCTCCTCTCCGGAAAGTACCGCAGCAGAAGCGCGCGAATATCATCCGGAGCGCTGCCGGTAGCAATACGCGAACTATCTCGTCTTCTCTCGGACGCAGCCGCCAATGACCCAACCAAGCGGTCCCTGGCCGAGCAATTCCACGAAGTGCGCAACGGAAACCCCTACATGTTTGAGCGCATTTGGAACAAATTGGACTTGACTCTCCAAGCCGAGGCAATCTCAACCGCCGCCGCTCAGCGCAAGGGGAGACCATTTGCACTACTTCCGATACAGGGCACTCTTTGGGGGCACGGAATATCGCCCGGCGTCCTGGAGGGCTCACTCGAGCAAAAACTTGGTGCAACATACGAGGTGTTGCGATCCATTAATGACATTCTCGATCGAGTGGCACAACGAGTACAGTATCTCGGACCGCTGCGAGACGAGCCGCGAGTGGTCTGGAACCACTGGAACGAGTTAGCCCGCGGACTACCGGTTGGCACACGTGGCGAATACTCAGCAGCCGTGCTATCGCGATCCGGAAGCAATGTGGTGCAGTATCATCCGCCAGAAGGTGGTCCAACTGATGCCACGCTATCCACAGCGGTGAATCGGTGGCTAACTCATCTACAGATTGGCGAGAAAGTTACGGCCCGTTCACGGGGCAAGTTGGGCGTTGGATTCGACCTAAGGCTCGGAGACTCGATTCGGGACCTAACATCGGTGGGCGTCGGCGTCAGCCAAGCGCTGCCTCTTCTCGTCGGACTGCTCTCCGCTCCTCGCGGCTCGATATTCATCGTCGAGCAACCCGAGTTGCACCTACATCCAGCCGTGCAAGCTCGACTCGCCGACTTCCTGTTGATGGCACGGCCAGACGTCGCGCTAGTTGTTGAAACTCATAGCGAGGCGTTCATTACACGCGTACGCCGCCGTGCGGCTGAAGGGGGAATAGACGTTGCGGACGTTGACATCGTCTTCGTCGAGCCTCATAAGACCGGATCGGAAACCAGGAAACTGCGACTTAGCGAGTTTGGCGACCTAAGCGAGTGGCCAGCCGGTTTTCTTTCTTCAGCCGAAGAGGATATTCGCGCCATCCTGAGAATGAACATTCAGCGGAGCAGCGAGTCTCACAACAATGGTTGAACTCACGTGGATGCTCGACCCTGAGATCGTCATTCCCTCCCCGAACGCCGCCTCGGGCGTAGAATTCTGGGAACGCATGCTTGCGCGCGCCGACGACCGCGCACTCCGCATCGGCCCCGCTACAATGAGGGCACTGGGAGAACTTGCGGATCAGCCGCCAAGTTCAACGTCGCTGGCCCCTAATGACTTTTGGAGGATTATCGGACAGTTCATGTCGAGGGCCATGCCAACATCCGTGTTGCCTCGAGAAATCTGCACGCTTCATCTAGCGGCCGAATACTCACCCCACCTCGGCGACGCGGGGAACGGGCGACGGCTTATCGAAGACCTAAGGTCAGCCGGAAGTGCCAATCAATTGGTCTTGTCGTCGTACGCAGGCTGCTGGGCCATGGACCCTGTCACATGCGACCTATGCGATAAGTCTCGACTGCACATCATCCACTCGAATAGCGATTCTGAGCCTTCTTGCATACCGGTGGCGCGCGCTTGGCGTGAGGCCTACCTCTCCAACGCCCCCAACCTGAGCGAACTCCCGGACTTTGCGCAAAGAATGTTCCCAAATCTGGAGTTTCATCCGGGCGCGTGGGATCACGCAGGATCACTGGTTGGTCCGCCTGACGAGAACATCCCGCTCCTAGTTCATCACTTAGGCGTACTCAACGACGAAGCTCCCCAGATTTGGAAACGGACCTCGACGCGCGACGAGCGCCAGGCCGCGATGGCAGCTGTTGGTGTTTCGTGTTCTCCGGAGAGCCCAAATACCCACAAGAACAAGGCGGCGATCCGCAGGCGCGACTTCACATTCGATAAGCAGATCGTTCGATGCGAGTGGCATACTAAACTCCGTCCAACGACAAATCGAATTCACTTCAATGTCGGTGGCGAGACCGTTAGGATCGGTACGATTGTCGATCACCTCCCCACCTAGGTTTTGCCACTAGTCCGTACGGCGGAAGGAACGGGGGGCTCCCGCGATGCGGGGCGTCTTGTCGGGGCCCGACACGGCAGGCCGCGTAGCAGTATGATGATAATTGTTCCTGAGCGGAGGCACTCAGGTTGAGACCAGTGAGGGGGTGATGGTGGTGTCGTCGCCGAGCGAGGAGGTGGCGCACCGCCTCATCCGATCTGACCTTAGGTTCGCCATGGCAGTCCTTGGAGCTGTCTCCGCGAACCGTGGCCGGGACGAGACGAGCTCATGGCTCGCGCTTTCTCACCTCCAGTTCCTGTCACTTGTCGCCTACGAGGTGCGCCACTTCATGCGACGGACCGCAAGAGAGTCGATTCACGCTCGGGCGGGGGCGCACGAACTAGCTCTCGCAGCATCTAGGCACAGCACCAAACTCTTCAATGACACGAAGAAGTCACAGCTCGAGCTTCTCGCCGAGTTCGTCAGCGCCGCAGCCCGAGACCGCAACTGGTACCTAGACAACAACCGCGCGCCGCGGCTCGTCCAGAGTCTTCTTGCGCTTGGTCTTCGGGTAAACGACACATCCGTCGTGCTCTACGGCGAGCAGATCATGTGCACGTCGCACTCAATCAGGTTTCACGCTGGGATCAGTCCACAGGACGAAGGTGCCGAGACGTTCGACCGCGCCCGCGAACTCGCCGCCAGCCTCCGCGCACTCGCTGGCACCGAGGTCGACGAATGGGGTGGCGACGACTATCTCCGAGAGTGGCCTTCACGCCTCATTGTCGTGAAAGACGCCCAGTTTAGGGAACTGTACGCTGCGTTGTTCCCGTCAACCGAGTTGCCAGAAGCAATAGCACTTGGGATCCTCAAGAGCGACCTGGTGACACTAAAGCTGATTCGCGAGATGGTTCCCCTCTCGGATCCGCTCGCTCCGACGACCTTCAAGTTCAGGTTTTCCGGAGTCTGGCAGGTTCTCGAGACCCTACGATCAATTCTGGGTCCGGGCGGCGACTTCGCCCTACCGGAGGCCA
Organism: Sanguibacter sp. HDW7; assembly: GCF_011300875.1. Lineage (NCBI taxonomy): Bacteria > Bacillati > Actinomycetota > Actinomycetes > Micrococcales > Sanguibacteraceae > Sanguibacter > Sanguibacter sp. HDW7. Next base: position 2,088,430 of record NZ_CP049862.1, read on the forward strand.
TGCGCAAGGATCTCGCGGCTCTCTTTGACGGAGAATCGATCAAGCCAATGACTACGGGCGGCGCACGATCCCTGCGAAATATCCTCGTGCACTATGGCATCGGCTCAGTCGATGTAGCCAAATTGATCTGGAACGATCCCCTCATCGGCCTTCCTGAGCTCCATTTTGACGGGGCGGACTGGTTAGCCACTGACCAGATAGTCGGAGAGGCGATCATCGCTTTGCTAGCCATGTTCGAGGGATGGACAGGACCGTTCCACCACACGCTCGAGGATCTGCACGAATAGGCCACGCCAAGGCACTACGCGACCGCTAGTTGTAGTTCCCACAGTCGCCGTCCACCGAATCGCCAGCGAGATCCCTGCAAACTACGCCATTCACATGCTGGCGCAACAACGACCGAGAGCCCGGCCAATGGCCGGGCTCTCGAACTACAAACGATGCTGCGGGGCATCTCTGAACGATGTCCCGACTCATCACACGGGTGGAGCTGAGGGGATTCGAACCCCTGACCCCCTGCATGCCATGCAGGTGCGCTACCAGCTGCGCCACAGCCCCGCGAACAGAGAAGATACTAGCTGCTCGCGGAGGCTGCCGCGGACCACAGAGCTACGCCCGCCGGACGAGCACGTCTCCGAACGCCGTCGCAGCGTGGATCTCGGCGGTCTCGTCCCCGTCTGCGGGGCCGTCGGTGGGCGGCAGCTCGTTGCGGACGTGGCCCTGAGCCGTGGTTGCGTCGAGCCAGGCCGCGGTGCCTTCGGGGACGCCGACCTCGATGGTGCCGAAGGAAGTCTTGGCGGTGACGCTCCCCGATCGCACGCGGTCGACGCGGATGCTGCCGTGCGCGGTCTTCGCGGTGAGGGTTCCGGTCATGTCGCCGACGACGACGTCGCCCGCGCTGCCCGCGACCTCGAGCGTGCCGTGCAGGGTGGCGACGGTCGTCGTGCCGGCGGCCGAGCGGATGCGGCCGTCGCCGTCGAGCGTGCCGATGCGGACGCTGCCAGCGCTCGCCTTGACGTTGAGGCTGCTGGCGACGTGCCCGACGACGACGGAGCCGGCGGAGGCGGCGAGGTCGAGCCGGTCGACGTCGTCGAGCCGCACGTCGCCCGCGGTGAGCGCGAGGTTGACGACGCCGAGGCTGCCCTGGGCGTTGAGCACCCCGGCCTTGCCGGACAGGTGGGTGCCGAGGGGCACCTCAAGGGTGATGGTGGCGGTGCCGGCTGCGAACGGGAGGACGTACTGGGTCCACGAGCCGGGGTAGGTGATGCGGATGGCGTCGGCGTCGCGTTCGACGCGGATGGCCTCGGCGGCGCGGACGGAGCCGGACCTGGCGGGGTCGGTCGGGGTGACCGTGACGACGAGGTCGTCGCGCTCGGTGGCGCGAACCTCGAGGACGCCGAAGGGCACGTCGACGACGACAGGGGCGGGTGCAGCGAAGGTGGTCATGAGGACTCCAGGCAACGGGACGGTTCAGCGGACCCAACCGGTGACGCGGCGGGCGCCGCTCCCGGGGGTTGCGCCACGAGCGGGTGCGGCCGCCTGCTGACCGAGTGCGGTCGCGACGGCGCGGACGAGCCAGGTGTTGACGGAGACGCCGTCGCGCGTGGCGGCGGTCTCGACCTGGGACTTGAGGTGGTCGGGCAGGCGCAGGGTCGTGCGCGACGTGGACGCGCCGTCGACGTCGACCTCGACGGCCGCAGCCGGCGCTGCGGCCGCGGGCGGCGGCGTGACGACGAGCTCGGGCGCTCCCCCGCGCAGGCGGACCTCGACGGCGCCGGGCGCGAGCTCGGCCGAGATCTCGTCGGCCGCCGCCACGAGCACGTCCTGGAGGACGAGCCGCACGGCGGCGTCGAAGGGGGCGAGCAGCCGCTCGACGGCGGCGGTCTCGGCGGGGTCGACCGCGGCGGCGAGTCGTCGCGTGAGGTCGTCGGCGTACCGGGTGAGGTCCATGACTCCACTATGACATCACAGTGATGTCATGTCGACACCTCGACGACACCAATGTGCGAACCGACGGGACGCGGGGCGCTACGATCGTCCACGGCCCGCAGGATCCCGCGGCCCCGGACCACCCGCCCGACGGGCACACCCAACCGAGAACCGGAGCCCACCATGCGCACGACGATCGTGGGCCTCGCCCTCCTCGCCGTCGGCGTGCTCCTCGTCGCGACCGGCGTGCTCCTTCCGGCCGACGTCGCCCGGCTCGCGGCCCGCGTCGGCCCCGTCCTCGCGTTCGTCGTCGGCATGACCGTCGTTACCGACCTCGCCGCACGCGCCGGGCTCTTCGACGCCGTCGCCGCCCGCGTGGCCCGCTGGGGCCGCGGCAGCACGCTCGCACTGTGGGGGCTCGTCGTCGTCGCGGGCGCCGTCTCGACCGCGTTCCTCTCGCTCGACACGACGGCCGTCCTCCTCACCCCCGTCGTCGTGGTGCTTGCCCGCCACGTCGACGTCGCTCCCCTGCCGTTCGCGCTCACGACCGTTTGGCTCGCCAACGCGGGCTCGCTGTGGCTGCCGACGTCGAACCTCACGAACCTCCTCGCGCTGCACGCGTTCGGCGACCCGAGCCCGCTCGCGTTCGCGCGCCTCACGTGGGCGCCCGCTCTCGTCGCGACCGTCGTCCCCATGCTCGTCCTGCTCGCGCTCTTCCGCCGCGCGCTCACGGGCCGCCACGGCCACGAGCAGCGGCCGCCCCAGCCTCGCGACCCCGTGCTCCTGCGGACCGCAGGCGTCACGGTCACACTGCTCGTGCCCGCGCTCGTCTCGGGCGTCGACGTGTGGGTCCCCGCCGTCGTCGCCGCGGCGGTGCTCGCGGTCGCGTTCGCGCTCCGCGAGCGCGGCGCCCCCGGCAAACCCGGCGCTCTTCGCTGGAACCTCGTCCCCTGGCCGACGCTCGTGCTCGTGAGCGGCCTCTTCGTCGTCTTCGAGGCCGCCCACGGGGCGGGCCTCGGCGCGTGGCTTGCGCGCGTCGCGGGTGACGGCGAGGGGACGGCCGACCTGGTGCGCGTCGCAGCGACCGGCATGCTCGGCGCGAACCTCGTCGACAACCTGCCCGCCTACCTCGCCCTCGAGCCCGTGACGGACTCCCCTGCGCGCCTCGTCGCGCTGCTCGTCGGCGTCAACGCGGGGCCGCTCGTCACGCCGTGGGCGTCGCTCGCGACGCTCCTCTGGCACGACCGCCTCACGCGCCTCGGCGTGAGCGTCCGCTGGGGCGGCTACATGGCGCTCGGTCTGCTCGTCGCACCGCTCACGGTGCTCCTTGCGACGCTCACGCTGGCCGCGACGCTCTGACTGCGTCCCGGTCCGGTCGAGCACGCACGGGGGCCCGCGCGCCCGACCACGTCCCTCAGGACGGCGCGCCCGAACCCGCCGACGCGAACCGCTCTCGCAGGTACTGCGCGTACCCGTGCGGCGCGCGACCCTCCAGCCGGCCCGACGTGAGGACGTCGACGACGTCCGACGCGACGATCCTCACTGGCAGCGCACGCAGCCGCGCGACGAGCCCGACGTCCTCGTGCGCGACGACCGGCTCGAAGCCGCCCGCGGCGAGGTGCGCAGACAGGCGCAGGCCGAGGTTCGCGCCGTGGACGTGCCCGTTGGGCCGCCCGGGCACGCGCGTCGCGGCCCACGCGCGTGTGCGCTCGGGCCCGAGGTCCGCAGGGTCGGGACGGACGGTTCCGACGACGACGTCGGCCCCCGCGTCCGCGAGCCGCACGTGCTCGACGATCCAGTCGTGCCCAACGACGGAGTCCGCGTCCGTATGAAGCAGCCACACCTCCTCGTCCGCGACGGCAGCCTCGCGGGCGAGCCGTGCGCGCACCGCCGCGACCCCCGCCTCGCGGGCGCGACCGACCGCGCACGCGTCGAGCTCGACGACCGTGAGGTCGAGGCCCGCGCGCGCGGCGGCCTCCGCCGCGACCATGCCGGTCGCGTCGCGGCACGCGTCGAGGACGAGCGTCACCCGCGCGTCGAGGCCGTGCGCGCGGGCGTGCCCGACGGCAGCCGCGAGACCCTCGACGCACCGGCCGACGAGCCTCTCCTCTTCGTGGGCGGGCACGACGACCTCCGCGCGTCGCACGCGAGTCGTCGCCGTCATGTCAGCCCCTCGAGCGCCGCGACCGAGCGCGGGTCGCGGGCGAGCACGTCGAGGACGAAGTCCTCCTCGACATGCTCGACGAGCCGCGGCAGGCCGAGCCCGCGCGCCAGGACGTCCCGCGCGTCGTCACCCGTGAGCGGGTACTCCGGCACGTCGTGGCGCCAGTGGCACGTGACGACGCACCCCGCCGGGGCGAGCACGCCCAGGAGGCGGGTTGCAAGGCCCGCGAGGTCCGTGCGCGAGAGGTAGTAGCCCACCTCGGACACGACGACGGTGTCGAACGGCCCGTCCGGCAGCGCGTCGAGCGCCGAGCCGACCCGCACGTCGACCCTGTCGGCGAGGCCCGCGTCCGCGACGCGCTGCCGTGCCTGCTCGACGGCCCGCTCGGCGACGTCGAGCGCGACGACCTCCCGCGCCCGCGACGCAAGATCGACCGTGAGGTGCCCGAGCGAGCACCCGATCTCGAGGACCCGCCCGAGGTCCTCCCGCGGCAGGCTCGCGACCGTGAGCGCACGCTTGCGCCGCTCGTACCACCGCGTGCCGAGCCGCCACGGGTCCTCCCGACGGCCGTAGAGCTCCGTGAAGTACTCCGCGCCCAGCCGCTCGGGACGTTCGGCCACGCCCGGGACGGGCGTCACGACGAACGTCTCGACGTCCCGCACCGCGTGCCGCAGGAACCGCGCGTGCAGCACCGGGGCGGCCCCGGTGGCGTCCGGCATCGTCTGTGACTCGTAGGTGCCGAGCGCCCGCACCTTCGCGACGACCTCCGCGTCCCGCAGGGTCAGCGCCCGGGCGCCGTCCGGCAGCCCGGCGTCCGGGTCGCCCCAGTGCCACAGCCACACCGGGTACTCCCACAGGTGCGCGCCGCGCTCCGCGGCGAGCTCGGCAGCAACCTCCCCGACGACCCGGTGGTCGTGGTGCCCGTCGCCGTGCCACGGCGCGACGACGAGCAGCCGCGCGCCGTCCGGCCCCGCGTCGAGGACGCGGGCGAGATCGGCACGCACCGCGGCGCGGTGCGCACCCGTCGCCGCGTCGGGGTGGTCGCGCACGTGGACCTGCGCGCCCGGGCACAAGACGTCGAGCGCCTCGCGGAGCTCGGCACGCCGCGTCGCGACGAGCTCGTCACGCTCGACGCCCGCGTGCGACGCCGCGCCGTCCGTCACGCACACGACCTCGAGCATCACCCCCGAGGCGCCGAGCCGCGCGAGCAGGCCGCCCGCCCCGAGAGTCTCGTCGTCCGCGTGCGCCGCGAGGACCACAACCCGGTCGACCGCCGGCAGCGCGAGCGCGGGCAGCGCCGCGAGCGCGCCATCCCACGCGCGCGCGTCCGTCCCGGGCTCGGCAGCGTCGAAGCTCACCACGACGGCCCCGTCGCGAGGTTCTTGCGGCCGAGCGACACGAGGTCCCGCTCCGCATGGTGCTGACGCACGTAGATCTCGAGGTCCACGACGCGCTTCGCGTGAGCGGCGTCGAGCGCGAGCGGAGCAGGGCCGAGCGCGTGCGCTGCGGTCCGCAGCACGCGCTCGCACGTGCGGGCGACGACGGCCCGCACGCGCGCGGTCGTCACGGGCGTCGGACGTCCCACCGCCACCTCGCGCGCCGCGTCACCGAGCACGGCCCGCGCCGCGTGGAGGTGCTCGTCGACGTCCCCCAGGTGCATGAGCAGGAGCTCGGCCTCCGACCGGCGCTCCACCTGCTCCCGCAGCGTGCGCGCGAGCCCGACCGCGCCGCCGTACCAGCACGCCGCGACGCCTGCGCCACCCCACGCGAAGCCGGGACGCTCGAGGTACCAGCCAGGTTCCCCGACCGCGACCGCCGGGACCGCCGTGAGCTCGAGGCCCGTGCTCGGGATCTCCGTGAGGCCGCGCGCCACCCACTCCTCGGCCGCCGCACCGACGCCCGGGTGCCGCAGGTCGACCGCGTACAGCTGACGTTCCCCCGCTGCGTCACGCGCCGTGACGAGAGCCGCGTCGAGCCGGTCCGCGAGCGAGCACCACGGCTTCGTCCCGTCGAGCAGCACGACGCGACCGTCGTCCGAGGCTTGCGCCGCGAGCGTCGCCGCCGGTCCCTCCGCCGCGAACACGCCCCACGACGCCCGCGCGCCGTCCGCCACGACGTCGTCCGGGGCGAGCCCCGCCTGCGCGAGGATCGCGAGCGCGTCGAGGTGCGGCTCGATCGCCCGCGCGAGCCCGAGGTCGCGCGACGCGACCGTCGCGAGCAGCTCCCACACGGCCACCGTCCCGTCACCGCCCGGGCGCAGCGTCGCGGGCAGCATCGCCGCGACCGCGAGCGCCCCGTCGACGTCGCCCACGTCGGCAAGCAGCTCCAGGGCCCTGTCGCGCGCGTCGCGCGGGCCCTCGGCACCGAGCGGGACGACGTCCCAGACCTGCCCGACCTCGCCGTCCTGCAGCGCGCCGCCCTGCGCCACGCCGTCCTGCACCGGGCCCGCCGGCACCGTCGAACCTGCCATCGATCCCTCCTTCGTCGTCGGACGTGGACCGATGATTACCCGCGACGACCTACCGCGCGACCCGGGTGCCACTGTCTACCCGCCAGATGCGCTCCGCCGACGCACGGCGCACGATGGAGGGACGGGCCGCGAAGGCCACCGGACACGACGGAAGGACGAACCCATGGGCTCGAAGCTGACGTTCCTCGCGGGTGCTGCGGTCGGGTACGTGCTCGGCAGCCGGGCGGGCCGCGCCCGCTACGAGGAGATCAAGGCCAAGGCGCGCGCCGTGCTCGACGACGACCGCGTCCAGGACGTCGTCGAGACCGCCAAGGAGCGCGCCGCCGAGGCGGCAGGCGCCGCGGGCGCCGCCGTCCGCGCGAAGGTGGGCGAGGTCGCCGGCGACGCCGGCACGGCGCTCAAGGACAAGGTCACGCACGCGCTCCACCGCGACGACGACGGTCACACGCCGCCGCCCACGATGAGCACTCCCCCGGTGGCGCCGACCAGCGGACCGTGATGGCGTAGAAGATCCTGCAGGTGAACCCGAGAGAAGGAGGCACCATGTCACACCTCACCGGCAAGAAGATCGCGTTCGTCGCCACGAACGGCTTCGAGGACTCCGAGCTCATGAGCCCGTGGGAGGCCGTCACCGGGCACGGCGCGTCCGCCCACCTCATCGCCCCCGAGACGGGCACGCTCACCGGCAAGAACGGCCACGAGCACCCCGTGGACCGCACGACGGGCGAGTCGTCGTCCGACGACTACGACGCGCTCGTCCTGCCCGGCGGCGTCGTCAACGCCGACCACCTGCGTCTCGACGAGGCGGCCGTCGCGCTCGCCCGCGCATTCTTCGCGGCAGGCAAGCCCGTCGGTGTCATCTGCCACGGCGCGTGGCTGCTCGTCGAGGCCGACGTCGTCCGCGGACGCACCCTCACGTCCTACCCGAGCCTGCGCACCGACCTGCGCAACGCGGGCGCGGAGTGGGTCGACGAGGAGGTCGTCGTTGACCAGGGTCTCGTCTCGAGCCGCACGCCCGACGACCTGCCGGCGTTCAACGACAAGCTCGTCGAGGAGATCGGCGAGGGCGTCCACGCCGGACAGCACGCCTGACGCACGCACGTCGAGGGGCCCGGGACCCTGGAGTTCCGGGCCTCTCGTGCGCGCTCAGAACACGGGCTTGCCGCCCGTGACTCCGAGCACCGTCCCGGAGACGTAGCTCGCGTCGCGCGGTGACGCGAGGTAGACGAACGCCGGTGCGCACTCCGCGGGCTGCCCCGCACGTCCGAGCGGCGTGTCGAGACCGAACTGCTCGATCTTCTCGTTCGGCTGCGTGGCCGGCTGCAGCGGCGTCCAGATGGGCCCAGGCGCGACCGCGTTCACACGGATGCCCCGCGGGCCGAGCTCGGCCGCGAGGTTGACCGTGAGGTTGTTGATCGCCGCCTTCGTCGACGCGTAGTCGAGCAGGGCGTTCGACGGCTGGTACGCCTGGATCGACGAGACGTTGATGATGCTCGACCCGCTACCCAGGTGCGGCAGAGCAGCCTGCACGAGCCACACGAGCGCGTAGAGGTTCGTGCGCATCACCCGGTCGAGGTCGTCCGTCGTCACGTCCGCGACCGAGTCGCGCCGCGCCATCTGATAGCCGGCGTTGTTGACAAGGATGTCGAGGCCGCCAAGCCCCTCGACCGCGCGCTCGACGGTCTGCCAGCACACGTCCTCCTGAGTGAGGTCGCCCGGGACGAGCACGCACGTGCGCTGCACCCGCTCGACCCACCGAGCCGTCTCCTCCGCGTCCTCCTGCTCCTCGGGCAGGTAGGAGATCGCGACGTCAGCGCCCTCACGCGCATACGCGATCGCGACCGCCCGCCCGATGCCGGAGTCGCCGCCCGTGATGAGCGCGCGCATCCCGTCGAGGCGTCCGTGCCCCGTGTACGTCGTCTCCCCGTGGTCCGGCTGCGGCTCCATGGGCTCCGTGAGGCCCGGCGGCTCCTGCTGCTGCGCGGGGAAGGCCTGGTTCTCCTCGGACATGTCGTGCTCCCGTCGTCGTCAGGCGGAGCGCGTGCCGGGACGGCACACGCCGTCCTCACCACGCTAGGCCCGCGTCGCCGCAGACGCATCCGGCCGCGTCAGCGCGCTCTGCTCGGCGCGCCCCGGTGGCGGGCAGGCGCCGGACGTGCCCACGATGGGACGACCCACTCACCCGGAGGTCGGCATGCCACGCTCGAAGACACCCCAGCTCAAGGACCCTGAGCTCTACGAGAAGCTCGTGGACGACGGCGCGTCCAAGGAGAAGGCCGCCCGCATCTCCAACGCTGCCGCGCGCGACGGACGTTCGAGCGTGGGCCGTCGTGGCGGCGCCGCCGAGAACTACGAGGAGCGCACCGTGCCCGAGCTGCGGGCCCGCGCCAAGGAGCTCGGCCTCAGCGGTTACTCCCACATGCGCAAGGCCGAGCTCGTCGACCTGCTGCGCGAGCACTGACGTGACGCGGCTCGTCCGCGCCGACCTGCGCGCCCCAGGCTGGGGCCGTCGAGGCGCCGGCACGGGCTTCTTCTACAACGACGACGAAGGCGCCCGGATCTCCGACCCGGACGTCACCGCGCGCCTCGACGCGCTCGCGATCCCGCCCGCGTGGACCGACGTGTGGATCGCGCCCGACCCCCGCAGCCACGTGCTCGTCACGGGCGTCGACGGCGCCGGACGGCGCCAGTACATCTACCACCCGGCGTGGATCGAGGCGCACGACGCGGAGAAGTTCGCGCGGCTGCCCGACCTCGCGGCGTCGCTCCCCCGCGCCCGGCGGCACGTGCGGCGCGACCTCGGCGCCGAGCCGGCGAGCCGCGAGCGCGCGCTCGCCGTCGGGTTCCGGCTCGTCGACACGGTCGGCATCCGTGTCGGCGACGCACGGCACACCGTCGTCACTGGCCATCGCGGGCTCACGACGCTCGACGTCCGCCACGCGAGCGTCGACGCCGACACCGTGACCCTCGACTTTCCCGGCAAGAGCGGCATGCACTGGCACGTGAGCGCCACCGACCACGACCTCGCCGTCGCGGTGCGCTCCCTCCAGCGCGACAGGTCCGCCCGGGCGCGCCTCGTCGCCTACCGCGACGGCCACCGCTGGCGACCGCTGCGCGCCGTCGAGCTCAACGCGTACGTCCGGGAGGTCACCGGCACCGACGCGACGACGAAGGACCTGCGCACCCTCCTCGGCTCGGCGACCGCCGCGCACGAGCTCGCGCTCGCGGGGCCTCTCGAGGACCCGCGGGACCAGGAGCAGACGATCCGCGACGCGGTGCGGCTCACCGCCGACGTCCTCGGCAACACGCCGGCCGTCGCCCGGGCTTCGTACGTCGACCCGCTCGTCCTCGACGCGTACCGGCGCGGCGACGTTGCCGACGCGCACCGCGAGATCGCCGCCGCCTACCTCGACCTCGTCAGGCGACGCTAGTCGAGGTCCTCGCCCGCGAGCGCACGCGCCGCTCGCCGCGCCCGGGCACGATGCGCAGGCCGCAGCCGTCGTCGCCGCCGGGTGCCTCCACCCGCCGCACCCGCGCTGGCGCGCCTACCGTGGGAACCGGACGAGGAGGTCAGCCATGGGTGAGGTCACGTGCGACGTCACGGTGTCGCTCGACGGGTACGTCGCGGGTCCCGACCAGACGCGCGAGCAACCGCTCGGCGCGGGCGGCGAGCTGCTCCACCGGTGGATGTTCGACTTCGCCGACGAGCACGCACCAGAGATCGCGAGGATCACGCAGGCCGAGGCGTTCATCATGGGCCGGAACATGTTCGGGCCCGTCCGCGGGCCGTGGAGCGAGGACTGGGACGGCTGGTGGGGTCCCGAGCCGCCGTACCACGCGCCGACGTTCGTCCTCACCCACCACCCGCGCGCGCCGCAGCCCATGGAGGGCGGCACGACCTTCTACTTCGTCACGGACGGTCCGCTCGCGGCGCTCGCGCTCGCGCGCGAGGCCGCCGGTCACGGGGACGTCGCGATCTGCGGCGGCGCGTCGACGATCGACCAGTACCTCGCGCTCGACGCGATCGACGAGCTGCGCCTCCACGTCTCCCCGATGACGCTCGGCGGCGGTGCCAAGCTCTTCGCGGGCGTGCGCCCCGGCTTCACGCTCGTGCCGACGGCGGCACGCGCGTCGGACGCCGTCACGTTCACCACCTACCGGCGCCGGCCGGACTAAGGGGCGTGGTAGCGCTACCGTTGCCTTTATGACCGCACCTCTCTCCCACGTCCGCTGGGGCATCATCGGCGTCGGTGACGTCACCGAGCGCAAGTCGGGTCCCGGCTTCCAGAAGGCGGAGCGGTCCTCGCTCGTCGCCGTCATGCGCCGCGACGGCGCGAAGGCCGCCGACTACGCAGCGCGGCACGGGGTGCCGCGCTGGTACGACGACGCCGACGCGCTCATCAACGACCCCGAGGTCGACGCTGTCTACATCGCCACTCCCCCGGGCTCGCACGCCGACTACGCGATCCGTGTCGCCGCGGCCGGCAAGCCCGTCTACGTCGAGAAGCCCATGGCGCGGACGGCCGACGAGTGCCGCGCGATGATCGACGCGGCCGACGCCGCGGGCGTCCCGCTGTTCGTCGCCTACTACCGGCGGGCCATGCCGCGCTTCAAGGTCGTCGAGGACCTCGTGCGCTCGGGCGAGCTCGGCGAGATCCGCTCCGTGAGCGTCCGCAACTCCTCCCCCGGCGAGGCGTGGGAGCCGGGCCATCAGCCGTGGCGCGTCCAGCCGGAGATCTCCGGCGGCGGCCTGTTCGTCGACCTCGGCTCGCACGCGCTCGACTGGCTCGACCACGTGCTCGGCCCGGTCGAGGAGGTCCACGGCATCGCGACGAACGTCACCGGTGCGTCTGCCGCGGAGGACCACGTCGTCGCGACGTTCCGCTGGGCGTCCGGAGCCGTCGGCACGGGTACGTGGGCGTACGACGACGCCGAGCGCACCGACGAGATCGCCCTGCACGGCACGAAGGGCTCCGTGCGCTTCCCGTGCTTCGGCGAGGCTCCGATCCGCGTGCGCGTCGGTGGCGTCGACCGCGAGATCGAGGCCGCGTACCCCGAGCACGTGCAGCAGCCGCTCATCCAGCTCATCGTCGACGAGCTCACGGGCCACGGCGGTCCGGCACCAAGCACGGGCCGGACCGCGCTACGCACGGGCGAGGTCATCGACGCGGTGCTCGCCGGGTACCGCGCTCAGGCCTGACCAGACGACCTATCGATAGCCGATCCGCACGCCTCACGCGTACAGATCGGCTATCGGACGCCCGAACCCGCGCCGCCCCGCGCACGCCGACGTGCCGATAGCCGATCCGTGCACCTCTGGTGCACGGATCGGCTATCGAGCCACTCGGGACGAGCCAGGTCAGGCTGTCGCGTCGCCCCCGGACTCAACAGCCGCGCGCGCCGCCTCGAGCCGCGCGACCGGCACCCGGAACGGCGAGCACGACACGTAGTCGAGCCCCGCACCCTGGAAGAACCGGATCGACTCCGGGTCGCCGCCGTGCTCGCCGCACACGCCGATCTTCAGCGCCGGCTTCGTCGTACGCCCGCCCTCGACGCCCACCTTGACGAGCGCACCGACGCCGAGCGCGTCGATCGTCTCGAACGGGGAGATCGTCAGGACACCGTTGTCGAGGTAGTCGTGGAAGAACGCGCCCTCGACGTCGTCGCGCGACATGCCCCACGTCGTCTGCGTGAGGTCGTTCGTGCCGAACGAGAAGAAGTCCGCCTCCTCCGCGATGCGGTGCGCCGTGAGCGCCGCACGCGGCAGCTCGATCATGCAGCCGATCGGCAGGTCGAGCCGCTGGCCCGCACCACGCCCGATCTCCGTGAGGATGCCGAGCGCCTCGTCGCGCACGAGGTGCATCTCCCGCACCGAACCGACGAGCGGCACCATGATCTCCGGCCGCGGGTCGAGGCCCCGCTCGCGCAGCTCGACCGTCGCCTCCGCGATCGCCCGGATCTGCAGCCCGAACAGGCCCGGGATCTTCAGACCGAGCCGCACGCCACGCAGGCCCAGCATGGGGTTCTGCTCGTGCATGCGCCGCACTGCCCCGAGGATCTTCACGTCGTGCGGATCCGCGCCGCCGTCGCGCTCCGCGAGCGCGACCTTGACCGAGAGCTCCGTGAGGTCCGGCAGGAACTCGTGCAGCGGCGGGTCGATGAGCCGGATCGTCGTCGGCAGCCCGTCCATCGCCTCGAGCAGCCCGACGAAGTCGCCGCGCTGCAGCGGCAGCAGGTCCGCGAGCGCCACCTCGCGCTCCTCGTCGGTCTCCGCGAGGACCACCGCCTCGATGAAGTACCGACGCTCGCCGAGGAACTGGTGCTCGGTGCGGCACAGGCCGATGCCCTCCGCGCCCCGCGCGCGGGCCCGCAGCGCGTCGTCCGCCGAGTCCGCGTTGGCGCGCACGCCCATCGTGCGGACTCCGTCGGCATGCTCGAGGATGCGGTCGACGGCCGCGACGAGCTCGCGCGTCGCGTCGTCCGGCGCGGCCGCGAGACCGGCCTCGAGCCCGTCGGACAGGTACTGCATGACCGGGGAGTCCATGACAGGAACCTCGCCGAGGAACACCTCGCCCGTCGACCCGTCGATCGCGATGACGTCGCCCGGGTGCAGCACGCGCCCCTCGACGCGCACCTCCTGCGCCGCCACGTCGACGTCGAGCCTGTCCGCGCCGACGACCGCGCAGATGCCCATGCCGCGCGCGACGACCGCCGCGTGCGACGTCTTGCCGCCGCGCGCCGTGAGGACGCCCGCCGCCACGACCATGCCCGGCAGGTCGTCCGGGTTCGTCTCGCGCCGCACGAGGATGACGCTCGCGCCCTCGGCCGCCCGCGCCTCCGCCTGCGCGTTGTCGAGGACGATCTCGCCGACCGCCGCGCCCGGCGACGCGGCCATCGCCCGTGTGAGGAGCGTCGTCGCACCCGACCTGTCGAACTGCGGGAACATCAGCTGGGTGAGCTGCTCGCCCGTCGTGCGGGAGATCGCCTCGTCCATCGTGATGAGGTGCTCGTCGACGAGCTGCGTCGCGACCCGGAACGCCGCCGCCGCGGTCCGCTTGCCGACGCGCGTCTGCAGGAGCCACAGCTTGCCGCGCTCGATCGTGAACTCGATGTCGCACAGGTCCCGGTAGTGGGTCTCGAGCTTGCGCAGCGCCGCGAGCAGCTCACGGTACGACGCCGGGTCGAGCTCCTCGAGGCGCGCGAGCGGGAACGTGTTGCGGATGCCGGCGACGACGTCCTCACCCTGCGCGTTCGGCAGGTAGTCGCCGTACACGCCGCTGTGGCCGGTCGCGGGGTCGCGCGTGAAGCACACGCCCGTGCCCGAGTCCTCGCCGAGGTTGCCGAAGACCATCGTGCACACGTTGACCGCCGTGCCGAGGTCGTCCGGGATGCGCTCACGGCGCCGGTAGAGCCGCGCCCGGTCCGTGTTCCACGAGTCGAGGACCGCCTCGATCGCCATGTCGAGCTGCTCGCGCGGATGCTGCGGGAACTCCCGGCCCGTGTGCTCAAGGACGAGCGCCTTGTACGTCGCGACGAGGCCCTTGAGGTCGTCGGCCGTCAGCTCGACGTCGCTCGACACCCCGCGCTGCGCCTTGAGCGCGTCGAGCGCGCCCGCGAAGAGGTCGCCGTCGAGGCCGAGCACGGTGCGGCCGAACATCTGCACGAGCCTCCGGTAGGAGTCCCACGCGAAGCGCTCGTCGCCCGCCATCTCGGCCAGGCCCCGCACGGACGCGTCGTTGAGCCCGACGTTGAGGACCGTCTCCATCATGCCGGGCATCGAGAACTTCGCGCCCGAGCGCACCGAGACGAGCAGCGGGTCCCGTACGTCGCCGAGCTGGCGCCCGAACGCGTCCTCGATCTCGCGGACCGCCATCGTCACCTCGACCCGCAGCTCGGGCGGCACGACGCCGTCGCGCATGTACGCGCGGCACGCCTCCGTCGTGATCGTGAACCCGGGTGGGACCGGCAGGCCGATCTTCACCATCTCGGCGAGGTTCGCCCCCTTGCCACCGAGCAGGTCCTTGTCGTCCTTGCCGCCGTCGGCGAACCGGTACACGTACGTGGCCATGCCAACCTCCCACGTCGGGGGGCGCGCCGTTGCGCCCCGCGCGGACGGCATCGGCACGTGGCGACCGTCGTCGGACGCCGTCGGTGCCGTCCTTCTTCCTAGGGTTCATACATACCGTACGTCGTCACGCAGGCCTGGTCCCTTGGTCCCGCCGCCGGGCGAGAGCCCAAGGTCCCTTTCTCCACGTCCAGGCCGTGCATAACGTCAGAGGGTACGTCCACGCCGCCGACAGGAGCCCGCCATGACCGCACCGTCCACGTCCTTCCTCGCCGACCTCGGCACCCTGGCTCCCGTGCAGGAGGAATCGACGGTCTCGCGCACCGTCCTGCGGGCCGACGGCGTGCGGGTCGTCGTCTTCGCGTTCGACGCGGGCCAGGTGCTCACGGAGCACACAGCGGCGATGCCGGTGCTGCTCTCCGTCCTCGACGGCCACCTGCGCGTCGTCGCCGACGGCACGACGCACGAGCTCGTCCCGGGAGCGCTGCTCCACATGGCGACGCGGGTGCCGCACTCGGTCGAGGCGATCGCCCCGAGCCGTCTCGTCCTCACGATGCTCGACGCGCGCGCGACGCCCGCGACCTCGGCGGCGGGCCTCGCCGAGGCCTGACGCGCGGCCGCCCGGCAGTTCGCGCCCTCAGCGGGCCTCCAGGGTCGCGTCTGTGACGCGCGATCCGGACTGCGGCGTGCGGATCCATGGCCCGAGGTCGTACCCCTGCTCGGTCGCTGTCGCGAGGTACGCGGACTCGGTGCCTGGATCGATGTACGGCGAACGGGACAGGAGCCAGAGGAAGCGGCGGTCCGGCGTGCCGACGAGTGCCGTCGAGTACGACTCGTCGATGCGCAGGACCCAGTAGTCGGCGGTCGTGAAGGGGATCCAGCGCAGCCCGGCGGGGAGGAAGGTGACCTCGAGGCACCCGGGACGCTCCGGGTCGGGCGTCGCCCTGCCGAGCGCCTGGGTCGGATCACCGTCGTCGTCGAGGCAGCGGTTGTCGACACGGACGTGCCCGTCCTCCTCGAGGCTGTACTCCGCGGTGACGTCGCTCGCGCGATCGTCCTCATGATTCATCGGCAGGCGTCCGACCTCGTACCAGAGACCGAGGTAGCGCGAGAGGTCGAGGGTCGCAACCGGGGTGACGTCCATCGTGTGCTCCGTCCGTCGAGGGGACCTCCAACGTCCCACGGCGGCCCGCGCGCCGCACGCGGGGACGTGCCGCTCGCTAGGCTCAGCCCATGAGCCCGCAGACGTGCGCCGTCCCGTCCTCCGTCCTCACCGCAGCCGGCCTCGTCGGCGGGTACGCGGTCGCCCGCGCGACGGGCGTGCGTGCGCTCGGCGGGGTCACGCTCGCCGCGGCGGGGGTGGCCGCCGGTCGGACGTGGGTCCGGGCGGGCGTCCCGGAGACGGCGACGCTCGGGCTGACGTACGTCGCGGCCTTCGGCCTCTCGCACCCGCTCGCGAAGAAGATCGGCGCGTGGCCGTCGGTCCTGGCCGTCGCCGCGGTCGCGGCAGGCGCCGCGCACGTGCTCGCGGACCGCAAGGTCGCCGCGGGCGCGGACGGGGGCGTCGGACGGTGACGGACGGTCCCGAGCCGTTCGTCGTCCCGGACGCCGCCGCGTGGAGCGCGTGGCTCGCCGCGCACGAGGACTCCTCCGACGGGGTCTGGCTCGTGCTCGCGAAGAAGGGCACGACGACGCCGACGACGCTCACGTACGCCGACGCCCTCGACGCCGCGCTGTGCTCGGGATGGATCGACGGCCAGAAGCGGTCGCTCGACGAGGCGGTGTTCCTGCAGCGCTTCACGCCGCGCAGGCGCCGGTCGATGTGGTCGGCGCGCAACGTCGAGCACGTCGCACGGCTCGAGGCCGAGGGCCGCATGCGTGCGCGCGGCCGCGCCGAGGTCGATGCGGCACGCGCGGACGGCCGGTGGGACCGGACATACGCGGGCTCGGCGACGATCGAGGTGCCCGACGACCTCGCGGAGGCGCTCGCCGCGACACCCGGCGCCGCCGAGGCGTTCGCGACGCTCAACAGCGCGAACCGCTACTCGGTGCTCCACCCTGTCGTCACGGCGAGGCCTGGCGCGACGCGCGAGCGGGTCGTCGCCCGTGCCGTCGAGCGGCTCGTGGCACGCCAGCTCTGACGCCCGCGCTCGGTCATGCGCTCAGGCCCCGAGCATCGCGCGGGCGTGAGCGTACTTCTGCGCGAACCACTCCCTGTCGGACGCCGAGAGGTTCGCGACGCGGGCGGGGTCGGTGTTGTGAGCGATGTCCGAGAGCTTGACCTGTCGGGCGACCTCGTTGCCACGGATCGCGACGTAGTAGTCGTCGGACGCGACGTCCTTGGTGCGTGTGAGCAGGACGACGGCGTCGACGATCGCGTCCGGGATGTGCGCGAGGCGCAGGTCGTCGGCCGTGATGGGCGAGTCCTCGATGACGTCGTGCAGGAGCGCCGCGACGTGCTGAGGCTCCTCCTCCGCGGGGTCGAAGCGCGCCGCGACGGCGCGCGGGTGCTCGATGTAGTCGACGCCGAGCTTGTCGACCTGGCCGGCGTGGGCGCTGATCGCGATGAGCTCGGCGCGCTGGACGAGCGTCGTCCCGCCGATCGAGGACACCGGGAAGCCCCACGTGGAGACCTCGGCCGGGACGCCACGCGCATCGAGCCAACGCCCCTCGCCCGCGGAGACGAGCACGGGCGCGAAGATCCGCAGGAGCTCGAGGACGTCGCGGTCCTTGTCGCCGCCGAGCGCCGCGTGCAGCGCGGGGACGTCGGCCGCCTCGATCTTGTGGTGGTACTCGAAGTCCTCGCCGTCCTGGTAGTCGGAGCCGTGGAGGTCGACGCCGCCGGACGCGGTCCTGGTGGCGCGCAGGGTGAAGCTCTGGCGGGAGTAGATCGTGTCGTTCATAGGGATCTCCTGTCGTCGGGGTCAGCCGCGGGTGCGGCCACGCGTGCTGCGGTGGGTGACGATGCGGCGCACCGCGTTCCCCGCCCGACGTCGTGCGGCGCCGTCGTCCTGTGTCTCGAGCTTCGCCGGCTGCGCGGGCCGCGCGGGTCGCGGCGCATCGAGGGTCTCGTCGTCCGGACCTGTGCGCTGCCCGTCCTCGTCGAACTGGGCGCTGCACGCCGTGCAGCCGTACGCGGGCATCGTGGGGCCGCCGACGCAGCACCCGATGGCCCGCTCGCGGTGGCGCCGCATCGAGGCCTCGAGGTCGTCGTCGCTCATACCGGCCGGCGGCACGAGCAGCCCGACGACGAGGCGCACGATCGCCTCGGGAGCGCCGCAGCGCGGGCACTCGTCCACCGTGGTTCCCGGGGCGAGCACTGCAGCGCCCGGCGCGGGAGAGTCGTCGGACATCATCCGTCGGCCACCTGCCCTCCGTGTCGTGGTGCCGGAGCGGGCCGCACACGGCGACCCGCTCCGGGAGGGGCCCTGAACCCCTCGGCGAGGGTCCCTGAACCCTCATCGGCAACGTATCGGCAGCCACCGACATTCTTGGCGACCTCGGTCCCGGATCATCACGGATCGGCCTCGGAGCGGGTGAGAAACCGCAGCAGCCCGCGGAATGTCGGTGGCTACCGCTAGCGTCGGACCCACGACGGCGAAGCCTGACGCCGCGCAGGAACAGGGAACCTGCGTGGCGTCCCGCCGTCGACCTCGACGACCAGGGAGTCATGATGGGACATATCGGCATGACAGGGCGGCTCGTCTCGCCCGCAGGCGCTGCGTTCGGGCTCGTCCCGGTGCCCGACCCGTGGAGCCCGTCCGCCGCACCCGGTGGCAAGGTGCTCGTCGATGTCGAGCTGCTCTCCCCCGACAGGCTCGTCTGCTACCTCGGCCGCAGGATCCCGACGGACGCCCTCGCACGGCTCGCGGCCGCCTACCTCCGGGCCGCCGCCGACCTCCACCCCGAGGTCACGGCACCGGCGGTCGAGATTCCCGAGGGCGGCGTCACGGTCGCGTTCGTCGCCTCCGACGACCTCAACGTCACGGTCGAGTGCACCGTCGTCGAGGTCCTCGGCGACGACGTGCCGAAGCGCGACAGCCTCGCGTTCGACGTCCCCCGGGCGAGCCTCGTCTCGTGCTCGCACCAGCTGACGGCATGGGTCGAGGACCTCACGACGCCTGTCGAGGAGGACGCCTGATGGGATTCTTCGCCAAGCGGCTGGGTTTCGAGCCTGGCGACTCGCGCTCCTCGTCGAGCTCGCGACCGGTCGCTCCCGCAAGGATGACGTTCGCGTCCTCCTGCCCCGCCTGAGGCGGACGTTGCCGCGAGGTTGCCCGACCCGCCAGGGATGCTCCACCCGGCGGGTCGGGGCCTCGCTGGTCACTACCTTGCGCATCTTTCCTGGGAGTTCCCTGACGCGTCGGTGGGACGAGGCTGGCAGTCGCGCCGCCGTAGGATCGGAGGCGCCCCCACCCCCTCGCTCGGAGCTCTGCATGCCTGTGTCCACCCTTCCCGGCGGCGCCCTCGTACGCGCGGCTCGACCCGGCGACGAGCCGGCGATCCTCCGGTGCATCCAGTCGCTCGCGGCGTACGAGAAGGAGCCGGACGCGGTCGTCAACACCGTCGAGCGCCTCACCGACGCCCTCTTCGGCGAGCGGCCCGCGGCGTTCACGCACGTCGTCGAGCTCGACGGCGAGGTCGTGGCGATCGCGCTGTGGTTCACGACGTACTCGACGTGGACGGGCGAGCAGGGCATGTGGCTCGAGGACCTGTGGGTCGACGAGGCGTACCGCGGGCGCGGCTACGGCCGGGTGCTCGTGCAGACCCTCGCGGCGGTATGTGTCGAGCGAGGCTTCCCGCGCTTCGAATGGACGGTGCTCGACTGGAACGCGCCGTCGATCGCGTTCTACCGCGCGCTCGGCGCGGTCGGCATGGACGAGTGGACGACGCAACGCGTCACGGGTGCGGCGCTCGCGAGGCTCGCGGGGCGCTGAGCCCACCGCGCCCGCCGTCGTCGGACGCGCTACCGTCGGCGTCGACGACGCACGCCACGACCCGGAGGCTCCTCCATGACCCGACACCCCGCCGTCACGAGCTTCACGGCCGAGCAACGGGCTTCGACGCAGACGTTGCGCGTCGTGTGGACGCCCGCGTCGCCAGGTGCCCTCGGCAAGCTGGCCCGGGCTCTCGGGATCACGCGCGGCCACGAGGTCGCGCTGCGCCCGGCAGGCGCGTCGACCCCGTGGCTTCTGTACCGGGTCCCGCAGGGGACGGAGCTCGTCACGCGGCTGACGGGACCGCAGCACACGGTCGTGGACCGCTACGAGGTGCGCGTGCGCACGTCACCGGAGGGCGAGTGGTCGCCCGTCACCAAGGTGCGGGTCGTCGTGCACGACGTGCCCGAACCGGCACGTGCGCCAGCCGCCTCGGCCTGGACGAGCAGCGTCACCGACCGCATCCTCTCGGCCGCGTCGTACCACGCCACGCTGCCGGACCCGACGGTCCTCGCGACGACCGCGGCCGACCAGAGCCTCGCGGTGGCGTCCGACGCCGCGCGTGCGGATGCGCTCGCGCTGGTCCTCGGGGCCGTCGTCGCGCTCGAGCAGCGACTCACGGCGGGCACGGCCGCGGCGTCGCACGAGGCGGCATCGATCCGACGGTGAGCACGGGTCGCGGGCGACGCTTCGCGTCGCGCTGCGCCTGCTCAATCAGCGCCCGATCAGGCGCGCACGGTCCCTCTCACGACAGGGACGTCGCTGGTGCGAGCGGTCCGACGCGGACAGTCGTCTCCATCCCGATGTCGATGCCCACGTCGCGCGTCCCGTGCCCACCGTCGTACGAGACGGGCACGGTCACCGGCGTCGCCCCGGCCGCAAGCTGCACGACGAGCAGCTCGGCATGCTCGGAATCGGCACCGGCGAGCGCCCCCGTCCACTCGACGTTCGCGACGGCCCGCGCGCCGGGGTCGAGCGGGACGACGCCCTGCTGCGTGCCGCCGTCGATCGGGTCGCGCTGCTCGAGCGCGAGGACGAACGTCGAGCCCCACGACCCGCGCACGCCGAGGCCCGGGTAGCCGCGCACCTCGCACCGTGCATCGCCCACGTTCTCGACGGAGAGGATGCCGTACCGGTGCCCGGTCGCGGCGTCGACGAACGTGAGGTGCACGTCGACATCGGTGCAGGTCGCCGCGCTGACCGGCGCTGTCGCCGGGAGCCGGAGGATCGAGCTCAGCTGCTCGGCGGTGAGCTCGTCGGCCGGCGTGGGGGTCGGGCCGTCGCCGGGTTCGTCCCACCCCGGGGGCAGGTCGGACTCCGTCGGTCCGGGCGTGCTCGCCGGGGCGTTCGGCGTCGGCGTCGCGGCGGGGTCGGCGGGGTTCGCACATGCTGCGAGCGTGCCCGAGGTGAGCGCGAGGAGCCCCGCAACAACTAGCCGGCCGCGTGTCGTCATGCGTCGAGCGTAGGCGGTGAGCCGAGCACCGATACTCGCTCGACGCGGACCGCTCGTGGGCGCACGTCGTGCTCACCGGGGCGGCCGCGGTCCGACGACGGCCGCGGACGGCATGTGGCCCGGCCCCTGCATTGTCCGCCCCTCCCGTTACGCTCCCCTCACTGATCGCCGACGACAGGAGACCACCGTGACGGCCGAGACCATGAGTCCCGTCCCGCCCGAGCTTGCGCACGCTCCGGCAGCAAAGGTCGCGCGGGTCCTGCGAGAACTGTGGAAGGTCGACGACGACGCTGTCCTGCCCGTCCTCGCCTTGCGCGGGCCGGCCTTCGCCGAGCAGCTCGTCCGCGAGCTGGCGCGGAACGGCAACCGCTTCGGTCCCGGCGACCCGACCCGGCACTCGGCTCTCACGCTGCGGCTCCTCGCGACGCTCGACGCGCCGCTCGTCGACCATGCGCCCCACGTCGAGGACTGGGCGCTCCACACCCGGTCCGTCCTCGAGCGGCTCGCGGACCCCGGGGCGGAGACGGAGCCGTGGACGGCTCTCGACAGCTCCCTCGAGCCGTCGGCCGTGCTCAGGCACGTGCCCGCGCACGTCCGCGCGGCAGCCGAGCACGGTATCCCCGCGACGGCAGGGATCGCGCACATCGTCCCGGAGCTCCTCGCACGCGGGGAGCTCGATCGCGACGACACGGTCGAGGTCGCGCTCATGGCGCTCGACACCGTGGGTCGGCCGTCGGACCGTGCGGCGTGGACGACGCTCCTGCGCGAGAACCTCGCCATCAGCGACGACGAGGTGCGCGCGGCCGGCGACCGTCTCGTGCCTGTCCTCGGGCACGGCGAGACGCCCCTCGTCGAGGCGTTCGCGCCCGCACTTCTCGCGTCGACGGACGACGCGCTCGTCGGCGACGTCCTCGCGACGACCCTGCACGTGCGGGCCGCGAAGACCCGACGTGTGGTGCTCGCCGCGGCGCTCGAGCGCCCCGCGCCGTCGGACCCGGAGGTTCTGGCCCTTGTGGCGGCCCTCGTGGCCCCGCACCTCACGTCGAAGGACCGGGGCGTGCAGAAGGCCGCGAGCGCGCTCGTCGAGCGGTGGCGACTCAAGGTCACGACCGAGGACGAACCCGCGCCGCAGCCCGTCGTCGGCCGGTGGAACGCCACCCCACCTGCGTGGACCCTTCCCCGGTTCGAGCCCGTGGAGCCGACAGCGCGCGCGCTCGAGGCGCTCGTCGCCGAGGTCGCCCAGGGTGCCGAGCGCACAGTCGACATCGTCTGGGAGCAGCTGCTCGATGCGAAGAACGCCGTCGCGGCGGCAGACCGTGAGGGTGCCCGCTCGGCCCTGGCGGGCGTCCCCCATGGTTCGGGCGAGTCGTTCCGCATGGTCGCGGTGCACGTCGAGACGTGGCTCACGGGTCGCCGCCCCCTCGAGCACGAGCTCGACCGGAGCTTCCACGCGAGCGACCTGGTGCAGGCCCGCGACGCGCACGTCGTCCACCGGCTCGGTGAGCTGCCGTGCCTCCTGTCGACGCCGAGCCACGTCGACCTCAGCATCGTCGCGTCCGACCTCGTCGAGCGGCTCGACGCCTACGGTCGCGCCGGGGTGGGCGCGTCCGAGGGTGACCTCCAGCTCGCGCTCGCACGCCTCGACCTCACGTCCGTCAACAGCTCCGTGCGTGAGCGTCTCGCCGGCCTCTCCGCCCACAGCATCCGTCTCCTCGACGAGCGCGGGGTCCCGTGCGCACGCGACGCCGTCGCGGTCGCGCTCGGCTACCTCGACGACCCCTACGTCCTGCGCGACGCGTCCGCCGACACCGCGCGCAGCAGCCGGCCGTCGGAGCAGGACGTGACGATCCCCGCCTCGCTGTCCGACCTGCCCCAGCGCGCGCACGCCCGCTGGCCGGTGCCCGACGTCACGGCCTTCCCGACCTGGACCCAGATGCCGGTCGACCGTGTCGTCCCGGCGGAGACGCCAGGCTCGGGGCTCGCACTGGCCCAGGCCGCGCGGCGCCGTGCACCGCTGCCCCGCGCTGTCGCGACGGCCCTCCTCGTCGAGCCGTCGACGCTGTTGCCCGTCGCCGTGACGGACGGCACCAGGGCCGTGCGCGACGCGTGGTCGCGTGGCCTGCTCACGCCGGGCGCGGCCGACTCGTCCCTTCCGTGGCGGGGCACGTCGCCCACGCGCGTCGCGGCGCTCGCCGCGTCGCTCCTCGCTGCGGCCGACGACGGCGCGGCAGCCGCCGTCTGGCCCTTCGCCGACGACCTGCTCGCACGTTTCGCCGCGCTGCCCCGCATCCCGGTCGGCACGGCCGAGCTCGTCGGGACGCTCACGGCTCTCGTGCCGGACGCCCTCGATGCGGTGGGCCGCGGGATCGCGCCGGCCCAGGTTCTCGAGGTTCCCGGCCTGCGCGCGATCGCCGATCGCACGGGCTCGTCGCAGGCCGTCACGGCGGCGCGCGCCGCCGTGACCCTGCTCTCCACCGTCGCCGACGGCACGAGCACCTCGTCAGCGAACGCCACGTCAGCGAGCCAAGGCGCCACGAGCATCGGCCCCACGCGGGCCCGTTCCGCAGGCGCCGCACGCGCGGGCCGTTCCGCGCCCGCGCTCCCCGCGCCCGCCGATCTGCTCGACGACGACGCGTTCGCCCGCGCGTGGCCGCCGGACCTCGGCACCTCGCCGGAGATCGACGACGGCGCGACCCTTGGCGCGGCAGTCGTCGCTGTCGGCACCCATCACCTGTGCTCGCTCGACCTCACGTTCGCCCATCTCGGGACGTTCCGCGTGTCGAAGTACTGGTTCTACGACCTCGAGGTCGAGGGCCAGTGCGAGGCCGAGCCGTGGGCCGACAGCGCCCCGCCACCGGTGTCGCGCCGCCGCACGACGCAGTGGCTCTTCTGGGACGCGACGGCCGGCACTGTCGCCGTCTCCCCCGTCCGCAACCGGCTCGGAGGCAACGAGGAGCCGCTCGGTGGGGCAGCGCGCACACCGCTCACGGTGTCGATGGTCGCCGTGCTCCTCGCCTCGGCATGCTCCGAGCCCGCAGCCCCGTACTACCTCGCGTCCGCGCTGCGCGGCGGGGACGTGGGGGCGTCGGCCGTGCGCACCGCCGTGCAGCGTCTCCTGCCTCTCGAGGACGTCAACCCGGGGCTGCTGCTCCGCATCCTCGCCCACGAGCCCGAGCTGCTCCCCGTCCTGTGGCCGCTGCTCACGGAGGCCGTCCAGCACGCTGCGACGTGTCCGTCGCCGTCGCGTTGGCTGCCCCGCGTGCTCGACGCCGCGACGATCCACGCGCCCGCGCTCCGCACGGCGGCACACCGGGGTCTCCTCCCACCCGATGCCGCCGCGTGGCCCGGGCTCCTCGACCTCGCGGACCGCAAGGGCTCGATGGTCGCGTTCCGCAAGTCCGCCGCGCTCGCCTCGCTCCTCGACCTCACCACGCAGGATGGTGCGGCATGAGCGCGCGTGCCTTCGTCGACGCGTCGCGGCTCGACGACGCGGGGCTCGCCCTCGCGCTCGCGCCGGCCCTCACGCCCGAAGGTCTCGTCGAGGCACCGAGCTTCTTCCACGGCTTCGCCGCGCAGCCGCTCGTCCTCGCGCGTGGGCTGGTGGCGCTCGCCGACATCACGTCGACGCGCTACTACAAGCACGTCCCCGAGTCGATGCGCGACCCCGTGCTCACGGCCCACGGCGACCGGCTGCGCGCCGAGTGCTTCTCCGCGTGCGCCTCGGTGCACGCGCGCCTCGACCTGCTGCCGGAGTCGTTCGACTCGGGAGAAATGCGCCACGGCACGACGAACGTCGACATCGGTCCGCAGATGCGCACCGCGCTCACACAGGTGGGACGTGCCGAGCTGCTGCACCTCGACATCGGTCGCGAGGGACTGGCCGTCGCGACGCCCGGGGGCACGACGCACGAGCGGCCCGTCGTCATGCCCGACCGCTGGGTCCGCGGCTTCGGCAACGCCGCCGAGATCCATCACGGGCTGCCGCGTGCCTTCGAGGTCGGGGCTGCACATGCCCGGGCGTTCGTCGCGGGCCTCCCCCCTGCGACCGGCGTCGACCGGACCGGGTGGCTCGTCGCCGACCGCACGGGGCTGCGCCTGTCGCCCCGACGCGTCGCGGGCGGCGTCCACGTCGCGGGCCTCCACCGCCTCTCGGCGTTCAAGCGTCTCCTCACGCACGTCACGGGGCTCGTCGTGCACGGCACCGACGAGCAGGGCCCGTCGGTCGTCACGCTGCTGCTGCCCGGGGCGCGGTTCGCCCTCGGGCTCACGGACGTGCCGTGGCGCGGTTTCTCGGGCGAGGGCTCGCTGCTCGAGCACCTCGCGGGTGGCAGCGCCCTCGAGGACGCCGAGCTGCTCGCGGCGCTCCTCGCGTTCGAGCCGGTTCTCGACGAGGGCCGCCTCGCCCGCGACTCCGCGCTGAGAGCCGCGCGTGTGCGCGACGGCCTCGGAGTGCTCGCGGCCTCGGGACGCATCGGTCGCGACGTCGTCGACGACGCGTGGTTCCACCGCGAGCTCCCGCACGACCCGGCGCGCGTCACGAAGGACGCGACCCGACTCACCCGCGCACGCCGGCTCCTTGCCGAGGGCGCGGTCGAGTCGCTCGCCGACTCGTGGCGCGTGAGGACGGGCGACGGCCCCGGCTACACGGTGCGCGACGTCGGTCGGGACGCGACGTGCACGTGCCCCTGGTACCTGCGCCACGGCACGGGCCGCGGCCCGTGCGCGCACATCCTCGCGGTGCAGCTGCTCGTCGAGGCCGGCTGACGCAGCCGTCGTCAGGACCGTCGGGTCGGCCCGGCCAGCAGCGCGAGCACAGTCCACGCCTGCCTGGACCTGCAAGAACCCTGCCCCACGTCTTGACGTCGGGCGCGTACGCCGCAAGACTTCACCCCACATGGGAGCGCTCTCACGCACCCTGCGCCCCGCGTCCCTCGCACAGCGTCGTCATGGAGGACACCACGGTGGACACCGTCGTCACCGCCCCGCCCACCGCCGTCCGGCGACCCCTCACGGCATTCCTCGCCCTGGCGCTCGCCGTCTCCCTCACCGCATGCGACCGCTCCTCCTCCACGCCACCGCCCACCGTCCCCCCGACCGCGCAGACCTCCACGCCGGCGGACACCGGCACCGAGCTCCTCCCTGCCACCTCGTTCGCCGACGGACTCGGACCGTGGACCCTCTACGGGACCGACGCCGCACCCCGCACCGCCGACGGCGCGACGTGCGTCGACCTGCCCGGCGGCGCCACGAACCCGTGGGACGTCGGCCTCACCTACAACGGCCTCGGCATCGACGCGTCGGCCGCCTACCATCTCGCACTCGCCGCGAGCGCCGCTCCCGCGGCGACCGTGCGCGTCGTCGTCGGCGAGGCCACCGGCGCCTACCGCACCGCAACCGAGCTCTTCGCGCCGCTCACCCCGACGGCGCAGCGGACCGAGCACGACTTCACCGCCGCGATCGCGCTCTCCGCGACCGACGGCGACGTCGGCCAGGTCGCGATCCAGCTGGGCAACGCCGCTCCCTTCACCTTCTGCATCTCGGAGGCCTCCGTGACCACCCGCGACTCCCTGCCCACGGCCGCGTCCGACGCACCCGCCGTCCGCGTCAACCAGGTCGGCTACCTCACGCACGCTGCGAAGGTCGCGACGGTCGTCACCGACGCCACCGCGCCCCTGCCGTGGACGCTCGACCTCGACGGCACGACCGTCGCGCGCGGCACCACCGAGCCGCGCGGGACGGACCCCTCGGCCGGCGTCGCCGTCCACACCGTCGACCTCTCCAAGGTCACGACGCCGGGCACCGGCTACACGCTCGCCGTCGACGGTGCGACGAGCGACCCGTTCGCGATCGGCGACGACCTCTACCGGGCGATGCGTGTCGACGCCCTCAGCTTCTTCTACCCGCAGCGCTCGGGCGTCGCGATCGACGGCGACGTCGCCGGGGCGGCCTACGCACGGCCCGCGGGCCACACGGACGTCGACCCGAACGCGGGCGACGGCGCCGTCGCATGCCTGCCCGCGGGCGCTCTCACGGTCGACGGGAAGGACCTCTACGACGGCTGGACGTGCGAGGGGACGATCGACGTCGCGGGCGGCTGGTACGACGCGGGCGACCACGGCAAGTACGTCGTCAACGGCGGCATCTCCGTCGGGCAGGTCATGAGCACCTACGAGCGGGCGCTCCACGCCGCCACGGGCGACGCGGATGCGCTCGGCGACGGGACGCTGCGCGTCCCCGGCCACGGCGACGGCATCCCGGACGTCCTCTCCGAGGCGCGATGGGAGCTCGAGTGGATGCTGAAGATGCAGGTCCCGGCGGGGAAGGACCTTGCCGGCATGGTCCACCACAAGGTGCACGACGACAGCTGGACGGGCATCCCGCTGCTCCCGTCCGACGACGACCGCACCCGCTACGTCCACCGTCCCTCGACGGCGGCCACGCTCAACCTCGCCGCGGTGGCTGCCCAGGGGTCTCGTCTCTTCGCACCGTTCGACGACGCCTTCGCGACACGCCTGCTCGACGCCGCGCGGACCGCCTGGGCGGCAGCTGCCGCCCACCCTGACCTCTTCGCGCCGAACACGAACCTCCACCCCTCCCCCGGCGGCGGCCCCTACGACGACACCGAGCTCGACGACGAGCGCTACTGGGCGGCCGTGGAGCTCTTCCTCACGACGGGCGACGACGCGTTCGCCGCGGCCCTCCGCTCGAACCCGTACCATGTCGGCGGCACGGCCGAGCCCTTCGGAGCTGCCGCCTTCGACTGGGGCCACGTCGCGGCGTACGCCCGCACCCAGCTCGCGACGGTGCCGAACGACCTGCCCGACCTCGCCGAGGTCCGCCGCTCGGTCGTCGACGCCGCCGAGGCGACCCTCGCCCGGCAGACGACGCAGCCGTTCGGCACCGCGTACGTCCCGGACGGCGGCCGCTACGACTGGGGCTCGAACGGTCTGCTGCTCAACAACCTTGCCGTCCTCGCCGCGGCGTACGACCTCGGCGGCGAGGACCGCTTCCGCCAGGGCGTCCTCACCGGGCTCGACCACCTCCTCGGCCGCAACGCGATGGGCCTGTCCTACGTCACGGGCTACGGGACGCGGTACGCGCAGAATCAGCACTCGCGCTGGTACGCGGCGCAGGCCGACGCCACCCTTCCGCACCCGCCGGCCGGAACCGTCTCGGGCGGCCCGAACTCCGACGTGCCCGACCCCGTCTCGTCCTCCCTCGCCGGGTGCGCGCCGCAGCTCTGCTACGTCGACGACATCGGCGCGTGGGGCGTCAACGAGCTGACGATCAACTGGAACTCGGCGCTCGCGTACGTCGTGTCGTTCGCGGCCGACCAGGCCGGAGCAGGGCCGGCCTGACCCGCCGCGCGCGGCCTGGACCGCGTGTCAGCCGTCCCGGCGCGGCTCGAACAGCTGCACGAGGTTGCCGCACGTGTCGTCGAAGACCGCGAGCAGGCCCGAGCCGATGTCGACGGGATCCTGCGTGAAGACGACGCCCGCGGCTCGGAGCCGCTCGTGCTCGGACGCCAGGTCGGCGACCTCGAGCTGCGCGAGCGGGATGCCGTCGGCCCGCAGCGCTGCCCGGTAGGGGCCGACGGCGGGGTGGCCCGACGGCTCGAGCAGCAGCTCGGTCCCCTCGGGGTCGTCCCGGGAGACGACCGTGAGCCACAGGTCGTCGCCGACCGGGACCTCGTTCTTCACGACGAGGCCGAGGACCTCGGTGTAGAACGCGCGTGCCGCGCGCTGGTCGTCGACGAAGATGCTTGCGAGCGCGATGCGCATGGGAACCCTCCCGTTCCAGCGGACGGCCGCCGGCGGACGGCCTCAGGTCACGGTACCGTCGCCGACGGTCGCTCGGACCGCGAACGCAGGCGGCGCAGGCGGCGCGGCACGACCCGACCACCCGTCGGCGAGCCCTTCATCGTCACGTGCTCGGGCACGACGCGCACCCTGCAGGTCGAGCGGACGCCCGCCCGCACCGGCCAGCGGGCCGTTCTCGTGCGGAACGACGAAGGCCGGGACCATGAGGTCCCGGCCTTCGTTCTCGGGTGGAGCTGAGGGGATTCGAACCCCTGACCCCCTGCATGCCATGCAGGTGCGCTACCAGCTGCGCCACAGCCCCGTGAGGGCGACGCCCTCGCGTGACCCACCGTGGTGGGCCTCGGTAAGTCTACGCAGAGGGCTGCCGAGAAATCCAATCGGGCCCGGCTGCCCAGTGCTCACGTGCGAACGGTGCCCCAGCGTCGTAGCGTGCGAGCCGCCACGGCGGCGCCGCGTCCGGTCCCCCGGCCCGCAGCTCGGCCCAATGGACGTTCGCGAGCCCGACGAGGCCGCGCCACGCGTCGACGTCGAGGCCCAGCAGCGCGGTCGTCCCGGTCGAGATCGCGGCGCCGTGCGAGACGACGCACAGGACCTCGTCCCGTGAGAGCCCTGCAGCGTGCTCCTCGACGGCCGCGGCAAAGCGCTCGGCGACGGCTGCACGCGGCTCGGCGCCGTCGACGGGCTCGCCGCCGTGACGCCAGGACGCGTACTCGTCGGGCCAGCCCTCACGCATCTCGGCGGCGGTGAGCCCCTCCCAGGGGCCGAAGCCGCGCTCACGCAGGCGCGCGTCGAGCGTCACGGGCAGGCCCGTGACCTCACCGAGGGCGTACGCGGTGTCCGCGGCACGGACGAGGTCGGACGCGACGATCCGCGTGACGCGGTGCGACGCGGTGAGCGCCGAGGCGCCCTCGCGCGCCTGCCAGCGCCCGACGTCGTCGAGCGGGATGTCGACCTGCCCCTGCAGCCGGCCGGAGGCGTTGTACGCCGTCCGGCCGTGCCGCAGCAGCAGGAGCGTCCCGGCTCTCATGCCTGCGGGGCGTCCTGGGCGTCGTCGGCCGGCGCGCCGTGGAGGTCGGCCGGAAGCTCGACGACGGGGCAGTCCTTCCAGAGGCGCTCGAGCGCGTAGTAGACGCGGTCCTCGGCGTGCTGCACGTGCGCGACGACCTCGCCGAAGTCGAGGAGGATCCAGCGGGCCTCGGTGCGGCCCTCGCGGCGGACGAGCTTCGAGCCGGCCTTGTGCATGGCCTCCTCGATCGCGTCGCTGATCGCGGTGACCTGGCGCTCGTTGCTCGCGGAGGCGATGAGGAAGACGTCGGTGAGCACGAGCTGCTCCGAGACGTCGAGGGCGATGATCTCTTCGGCCTTGCGGTCTGCGGCCGCGCGGGCGGCGACGACGGCAAGGTCCAGGGCGCGCTGGGTGGCGGGCACGGTTCTCCTAGCGGGAGCGGTGGGTTGACACCCCAGTATGACGGTCAGAGGCCCCCGGGGGCGCGTGCGTCGACCGTGACGGTCGCGACGTCCGCGCTCGCCTCCGCCGCGCCGTCGGGCGAGCGCGCTTCGAGGAGGAGCCAGACGAGGACGCCGAGCAGGAGCCCGACGGCGACAAGGATGATGATCTGCGGCCACGACAGGCCGAGAACTGCGTCCTGCTCGCGCACAGGTACGTCGTCCGCGGGTACGTCGTCGACGCCCTCTGCGGACGGGTCCGCGAGCACCTGGCCCCAGGCGGGGACGAGAGGTGCGGCCTCCCCTGCCGCGTCGGTGGCGCCCGGGGCGAACGACGGCGCACCGACCTGCCCGAACCCGCCGGCCTGGGCCGAGGACCCGGCCGGCGCGGACTGCGGCGCGAACCCCGGCGCAGACGAGGATGCGGGCGTGCCCGCCCCGGTGACGGGACCCCACGGCGTCATGCGCCCTGCGGAGGCGTCCGCGCCGGAGTCGCTCGCGCCGGAGGCAGCGCCCTGCGGCGCCGCGCCGGCGAAGGCCCCCTGCTGCGCGACGGCGGTCGGGGCGAACGGACCGCGTGCACCTGCGGCAGGACGTGCGGCCTCGTCGAAGGGCGCCCAGGCGCTCGGCGCCGAGGGCGCGCTCGCGAGCGACGTGCGCTGCGTCTGGATGGGGGCCGCTGCCTGGGGAGTGACCCCGCCTGACGGGTTGACGGGTGACTGCGACCCGGCCGAGGCCTGGGCGACGGCGTCGCGCACGCCCATGCGCGCAGGCGCGGACGACGCGCGCGGGTCGCCCGCAGGCGCTCCCGCAGGCGCGACGGTCCGTGGCGCGCCGGCGTACGCCGTCGGGACGGCACCGGTCCGGCCCGTCTGGTCGACGGGGACGACGGGCGTGATGCGCCCCGTGTGGTCGACGGTCCGCATGGCGCCCGTGACGGCCGGCGGGACGACGGTCGGTGCGGGGCGCGAGCGCGGCGACGGCTCGAGATCAGGGACGTGGAGGGTGGCGCGACGCGAGGGGCCCGTCGGAGCCTGCTGGACGGCGGGGACCGGGGCTCGCTGCGGGAGAGTGGCACCGGCCGCCGGCTGTCGCGTGACCGGTGCGGGACGAGCCTGGCCGGGCTGCGCGGGCGCGGACCACGACGGCCCTGCGGGTGACTGCGGCCGGGCCGTCGTCGCCTGAGCAGCCGGGGCCTCGGCGGCCGGCCTGGCGGGCACACGCCCCTGCGGCGTCGCGGGCGGGGCCGGGCGAGGCTCCGCGGGCCGGGGTGCGGACGCCTGGGGTGCCGCGGCCCGGGAGGCGGGTGCGTGGACGGATCGACGCTGCGCCGGAGGAGCCTGCGGCGCGGCTGCCCGCCCCGCGGGAGCCTGAGCGGCCGGCGCCTGCGGAGCAGAAGGCTGCACCCGCGCAGCAGGAGGCTGCGCCTGGGCACGCAGGGCGCGTTCCCGCGCGTCGGCCTGCTCGGTGCGACTGCGCTCCTCGCGCTCGGCGATCTCACGCATCTGGCGACGGGTGAGGGGCGCTCCGGCGGACATGGGCTGCTCCGGGGTCGTCATGGCTGGTCCACGTAGAGGTGGTGCTTCTGGATGTACTGGACGACGCCGTCGGGCACGAGGTACCAGACGGGGCGTCCTGCGCGGGCGCGTTCGCGACAGTCGGTCGAGGAGATCGCGAGCGCGGGGATCTCGACCGCGGTGACGCGCGACGCGTCGAGCTCACCGAGGTCGAGGACGTGCCCGGGCCGCGTCACGGCGACGAAGTGCGCCAGGTCGAAGAGCTCGGCGGAGTCCTTCCACCCCGTGATCTGCGCGATCGCGTCGGCGCCCGTGATGAAGAAGAGGTCGGCGTCGGGCCGTTGCGCACGCAGGTCGCGCAACGTGTCGATCGTGTACGTGAGCCCTGGCCGGTCGATGTCGACACGGCTCACGGTGAAACGCGGGTTCGAGGCGGTCGCGACGACCGTCATGAGGTAGCGGTCCTCAGCCTCGGTCACCTGGTCGTCCTGCTTGAACGTCGGGCGTCCCGTCGGGACGAAGACGACCTCGTCGAGCTCGAACCGCGCGGCAACCTCGCTCGCGGCGACGAGGTGCCCGTGGTGCACCGGGTCGAAGGTGCCACCCATGACCCCGAGCCGGAACCGCCTGGCCGTCATCCTCTCAGAACCCCTTCGCAGCCTGACCTCGGGTCAGTGGCGCGTGCCCGAGCTCTTGAAGGCGAAGGTCACGAGCAGGAGCGCGAGGAGCGCGCCGAGCGTGAGCAGTCCGTACGCGATCGGCGGGATCGGCAGCTCGGTGACGACGGTGG
The DNA here is from genome assembly GCF_011300875.1 of Sanguibacter sp. HDW7. Lineage (NCBI taxonomy): Bacteria > Bacillati > Actinomycetota > Actinomycetes > Micrococcales > Sanguibacteraceae > Sanguibacter > Sanguibacter sp. HDW7. The sequence goes on from NZ_CP049862.1 coordinate 2,121,021, forward strand.
ACTCCGAGGCACGGAGCACGGACGCGATCATGGAAGGACCTCCTGGTCGGATGCTGTCGTCGGGCGCCCCTGCGCGGAGCCGCCACGAATGCCCCAGTCTCTCATGGCGAAGGTGCCGGGAGAACCCGTTCCGGGCGTGTCGGGCGCCCTGTCCCCAGGACCTCCACGCCACGCTCAGGTTCCTCTCAGGGACGCGTCTGGCCCTCGCCCTCGACGACCCACTTCGTCGTCGTGAGCTCGGCAAGACCCATGGGGCCGCGCGCGTGGAGCTTCTGGGTCGAGATGCCGATCTCGGCCCCCAGGCCGAACTGCCCACCGTCCGTGAAGCGCGTCGACGCGTTGACGTTGACGACCGCCGAGTCGACCTCGGCGACGAACCGCTCGGAACTGCGCAGGTCGTTCGTGAGGATGGCCTCGGTGTGGCCGCTCGACCACGTCTGCACGTGCTCGATCGCGGCATCGAGGTCCGGCACGACGCGCACGGCGAGCTCGGGCGCGAGGTACTCGGTCGCCCAGTCCTCGTCGGTCGCCGGGGCGACCTCGACGCCCGCCGGGGCGAGCGCGCGCGTCGCGTCGTCGCCGTGCAGGACGCAGCCGGCCGACGCGAGAGCGTCGAGCGCACGCGGCAGGAACGCCTGCGCCGCGGCCTCGTGGACGAGCAGCGTCTCGACGGCGTTGCACACCCCGACGCGCTGCAGCTTGGCGTTGAGGAGGATCGCGAGCGCGTCGTCGAGGTCGGCGGAGGCGTCGACGACGAGGTGGCAGTTGCCGACGCCCGTCTCGATGACCGGCACGACGGACTCCGCGACGACCGTGCGGATGAGGTCCGCGCCACCGCGCGGCACGAGCACGTCGACGAGCCCGCGCGCTCGCATGAGCGCGACGCCGCCAGGACGGCCGTACCTGTCGATCGACTGGACGAGGTCGCGCGGCAGGCCCGCGCTCTCGAGGGCGCGCGCCAGGACGTCGACGATGACCTCGTTCGACGAGGCCGCTGCCGAGCCGCCGCGCAGGATGACGGCGTTGCCGCTCTTGAGCGCGAGGCCCGCTGCATCGACAGTGACGTTGGGGCGTGCCTCGTAGATCATGCCGACGACGCCCATGGGCACGCGCAGCTGGCGCAGACGCAGCCCGTTGGGGAGCGTCCAGCCGCGGACGAGCTCGCCGACGGGGTCGGGCAGCGCGGCGAGCTCCCGCAGGGCGTCGGCGATCGCGGCGATGCGCGCGGGGTCGAGCGCGAGGCGATCGAGCAGACCCGGCTCCATGCCGTTCGCACGGCCGCGGTCGAGGTCGAGGGCGTTCGCCGCGACAATCTCGTCGGCCGCCTCGACGAGCGCGTCGGCCATCGTGTGGAGGGCCGCGTCCTTGACAGCGCGCGTCGCTGTCGCGAGCGCGCGCGAGGCCACCTTGGCGCGGCGCGCGATGTCCTGGACGGCGGTCGTCACGTCATCGGCGAGGGGGGCCTGCGTCTCGGTCGTCATGCGGCCCGAGGGTAGTCCTCGAGGCTCCGCGTGGCACCACCGGTCCGGGGTGCGGACGCTGCGCCGGACCGCGGACGGACGACCTGTCAGCCCGCGTGCGCGGGCCGGCGCTTGACGAGCACGAGGTCGTCACGGTGCACGACCGTGCGGTCGTAGCCCTCGCCGAACTTCTCCTTGAGCTCCGTGGTCGTTCGTCCGAGCAGCGCCGGCAGCTCGCCCGCGTCGAAGCTCACGACACCGCGCGCGAGCACGCTCCCGTCGGCCCCGACGAGGTCGACGACCTCCCCCGCGGAGAACTCCCCCTCGACGGCCGTGATGCCCGCCGCGAGGAGCGACGCCTTGCCACCGAGGACGGCCCGCACGGCACCGTCGTCGAGGACGAGCCGGCCGTGCGCGCGCGCCGCGTGCGCGAGCCACAGGCTGCGCGCGGTGCCCCGCTCGCCGAAGGCCGAGAACCACGTGCCCGTGTCCTCGCCCGTGAGGGCACCGTGCACGTTCGCGGCGCTCGTGAGGACGACGGGGATGCCCGCGCTCGTCGCGGTGCGCACCGAGTCGAGCTTCGTGAGCATGCCGCCCGTGCCGACCGCGCTCCCCCGGCCCGTCACCTCGATGCCTGCGAGGTCCTCCGCGGAGCGCACCTCCGAGATGCGCCGCGCGCCGGGGCGCGACGGGGGTGCGTCGTAGAGTCCGTCGACGTCCGTGAGGAGGATCATCGCGTCCGCGCGCACGAGGTGGGAGACGAGGGCTGCGAGGCGGTCGTTGTCGCCGAAACGCAGCTCGTCGGTCGTCACCGCGTCGTTCTCGTTGATGATCGGCACGACGCCGAGGTCGAGCAGCCGCTCGAGCGCGCGCTGCGCGTTGCGGTAGCGCGCGCGGCGGATCGTGTCGTCCGCCGTGAGCAGCAGCTGGCCGACGCGCAGGCCGTGCGACGCGAACGCCTCCGTGTACCGCGCGACGAGCAGCCCCTGCCCGACGGACGCGGCCGCCTGCGCGGTCGCGACGTCCTTGGGCCGGGCCGTGAGCCCGAGCGGGGCGAGCCCCGCCGCGACGGCTCCCGACGTGATGAGGACGACCTCGACACCCGCCCTGCGCCGGCGCGCGACGACCTCGACGAGCTGCTGGAGCGCGTCGACCGAGAGGTGCCCGTCCGCGCGCGTGAGCGAGGACGAGCCGATCTTCACGACGACACGGCGCGCCGCGGCGATCGCGGCGCGACCCTCGGCGGCGGAGACGGGCTGGTTCACGCCCACATCATCCCCCGCCCGCGCCCCTGCTGCCTGCACGTCCACGGTGCGGCGCGACCCCGCCCGGCTCGTGCCGGACGGGGTCGCAGTGTCGTGCAGGTGTCGCTCAGACCTCGGTCGAGTCGTCGTCGGCCGTCCAGTGCCCGGCCTCGCGCTCGGTCCACAGCTCCGCCCGGGCCTCGGCCTTCGCGTCCATACGGTCCTTGTACACCTCGCGCTTCTGCGCACGTGTCGGACGCTCGCCGCCCTCGAGGCGCAGGTCCGTGCCACGGGGGCCCGTGAGGAGCTCGGCGCCCGCCATGAGCGTCGGCTCCCAGTCGAAGACGACGGCGCGGTCGCCCTCGCCGATGACGACCTCGGCACCCGCGACGGCGCCCGCCCGGAAGAGCTTCGCCTCGACGCCGAGCTTGGCGAGCCGGTCCGCGAGGAAGCCGACGGCCTCGTCGTTCGTGAAGTCCGTCTGGCGCACCCAACGCTCGGGCTTGGCTCCGCGGATCTGGAAGTACTCGGTCTCGCCCCCGCCGTGACGGGTCACGGTGAAGCCGTCGTCGTCGACAGCCTTGGGCCGCAGGACGATGCGCGTGGGCTCGGCCGCGGGCTCGGCCGCACGGGCCGCCGTGACGAGCTCGCCGAGGGCGAACGTCAGCGGGCGCAGGCCCTCGTGGCTCGCGGTCGAGATCTCGAGGACCTTGAGTCCGCGGGCCTCGAGGTCGGCCTTGACGAAGTCCGCCAGCTCGCGGGCCTCGGGCACGTCGATCTTGTTGAGGACGACGATCCGCGGGCGCTCGTTGAGCGGCAGCCGGTTCCCGTCGATGCCCAGGTCGCCCGCGTAGGCCTCGAGCTCCGCCTCGATCGTCTCGAGGTCCGTGATGGGGTCGCGCCCCGGTTCGAGCGTCGCGCAGTCGAGCACGTGGACGAGCACGGCGCACCGCTCGACGTGGCGGAGGAACTCCAGGCCGAGGCCCTTGCCCTCGCTCGCGCCCGGGATGAGTCCGGGGACGTCGGCGACCGTGTAGCGGACCTCGCCCGCCTGGACGACGCCGAGGTTCGGCACGAGCGTCGTGAACGGGTAGTCGGCGATCTTCGGGCGCGCCGCAGAGATCGCGGCGACGAGCGAGGACTTGCCGGCGCTCGGGAAGCCGACGAGCGCGACGTCCGCGATGGACTTGAGCTCGAGGACGACGGTGGCGTCGTCACCGGGCTCGCCGAGCAGCGCGAAGCCGGGGGCCTTGCGCTTCGCGGACGCGAGCTTGAAGTTCCCGAGCCCACCCTTGCCGCCCTCGGCGATCGTGTACTCGGCGCCGGGTCCCACGAGGTCCGCGAGGACCTCGCCGTCGGGCGTCTTGACGACCGTGCCGTCGGGCACGCCGAGGACGAGGTCCTCGCCGTTGGCGCCCCACCGGTAGTCGCCCATGCCCATCGTGCCCTTGGGCGCGCGACGGTGCGGCGAGTGGTGGTACTCGAGGAGCGTCGTCACCTGCGGGTCGACGACGAGGCGCACGGAGCCGCCGTCGCCGCCGTTGCCGCCGTCGGGGCCCGCGAGGGGCTTGAACTTCTCGCGACGGATCGACGCGCAGCCGTTGCCGCCGTCACCCCCGAAGGCGTGCAGCACGACACGATCGACGAAGCTGGCCATGGGGAGTCCTTACGTCAGGGGCCGGTGAGGCCGTGGCGCTCGCGCGCCGGGGTCGGCGGGGTCGGAGACCCCGGCCGGGAACGCCGAGAGGGACGCACCGCACGGTGCGCCCCTCCCGGTCATGAGCGTGGAGGCTCAGGCAGCCTCGACGATGTCGATGACCTTGCGGCCACGACGCGTGCCGAACTGGACGGCGCCGGCCTCGAGGGCGAACAGCGTGTCGTCCTTGCCACGACCGACGTTGACGCCGGGGTGGAAGTGGGTGCCGCGCTGGCGCACGATGATCTCGCCGGCCTTGACGACCTGGCCGCCGAAGCGCTTGACACCGAGACGCTGAGCGTTGGAGTCACGACCGTTGCGCGAGGAGCTCGCGCCCTTCTTATGTGCCATGACGGCAACCTACCTATCTGGGATCGAGAACTGGGTGTCGGGGACCCGGGTGGCGTCACCGCCGCCCGAGCGACGTCACTTGATGCCGGTGACCTTGAGGCGCGTGAGGGCCTGGCGGTGGCCGATGCGCTTGCGGTAGCCGGTCTTGTTCTTGTACTTGAGGATGTTGATCTTCGGGCCCTTCTCGTCCCGGACGATCTCGGCGGTGACCTTGACCTTGGCCAGGGCCTCTGCGTCCGAGGTCACCGTCTCACCGTCCACAAGAAGGAGGGCGGGCAGCTCAACGGTCTCGCCGGCGTTGCCAGCAAGACGGTCGACGACGACGACGTCGCCAACAGAAACCTTCTCCTGGCGGCCACCGGCCTTGACGATCGCGTACACCACGTTGCTGCTCATCTCTCTTAGGTCTTCTCGGCGTGCTCGTGAACCGGAGAGATCCGGGAGCACACGGGGAACGGCGCGAGTCGATACGCACCGACGTTCAAAGATACGGAATCACGGGCGGCCGGTCAAATGCCGTGCCCCTCCGCGGGCGCACGTCACATAGCGCACCGCTTCCGCGTGCGGGCCCGGCCGAGGACCGCCGTCCGAGGACGAGGCCCGGTCGTCCGGGAACCACGTACATGCTGCCCGACGGCGCGGTGCGTTCGCACGCGCCACGCCGCCGGTCGGCATGGTGTCGATCGTCACACGACGATCGACGGGTGTCTCAGTGCAGGTCCTCGCGGCGGACCTGCGCCAGCTCGGCGAGGACGTCGAGGCGCGGGCGCGCCTCCTCCCCCGCCGATGCGTCGGTCGCAGGGGCCTTCGCCTCGGTGGCCTTCGCCTCGCGGTCCGCGGCGCGGCCGCTCGCCGTGACCCGGCGGGAGCCACGACCGCGGGCGGTGCGGGGCTTCGTCGCGGGCTCAGGGAGGTCGAGGACGATCTCCTCGACGACAGGGGCCTCGACCGGCTCGACGGCTGCGGGGGCCGTCTCCTCGGCCGCAGGGGCCTCGTCCGCGGCGACCTCGGCGACGGGCACCTCGGCCACGGGGGCCTCGGCTGCCGGCGCGTCGGCCGTCGGCTCGTCGGTGTGCGCGTGCGCGGCCGCTGCCGCGATCGCGGCGAGCGTCGCGCTCACCTCGGCACGCGCGGCAGGCAGGACGGGGACGGCGGGCGCCGCGGGCGCCTGCTCCTCCTTCGTCGCGCCGCCACGCTTGCGACGCGACCGCTTCGACTCGCCCTGCTGCTCGGAGGCCTGCTGGCCGCTGTTGCCGCTGTTGCCGCCGTTGCCGCCGTTGCCCTTCTCGACGGGCTCGGCGTGGACGATGAAGCCACGGCCGTGGCAGTGCTCGCACGTCGTCGAGAAGGCCTCGACGAGGCCCTGCCCGACGCGCTTGCGCGTCATCTGGACGAGGCCGAGCGACGTGACCTCGGCGACCTGGTGCTTGGTGCGGTCGCGGCCGAGGCACTCGACGAGGCGACGCAGCACGAGGTCACGGTTGGACTCGAGCACCATGTCGATGAAGTCGATGACGATGATGCCGCCGATGTCACGGAGCCTCAGCTGGCGGACGATCTCCTCCGCGGCCTCGAGGTTGTTGCGCGTCACGGTCTCCTCGAGCGTGCCGCCCGAGCCCGTGAACTTGCCCGTGTTGACGTCGACGACCGTCATGGCCTCGGTGCGGTCGATGACGAGCGAGCCGCCCGACGGCAGCCAGACCTTGCGGTCCATGCCCTTGGCGAGCTGCTCGTCGATGCGGTGGCCCGCGAAGACGTCGCGCTCCTCGGTCCAGCGCGTGACGCGCTCGGCGAGGTCCGGAGCGAGCTCACCGACGTACGTCGAGATCGCGTCCCACGCGTCCGTGCCCTGGACGACGAGCGAGGAGAAGTCGTCGTTGAAGATGTCGCGGACGACGCGGATCGCCATGTCGGGCTCACCCTGGAGCAGGACGGGCGCGTTGCCGCTCTTCGACTTCTTCTCGATCTTCTCCCACTGGTCCTGCAGGCGGGCGATGTCCGCGCGCAGCTCCTCCTCGCTCGCGCCCTCCGCCGCGGTGCGGACGATGACGCCCGCGGTGTCGGGGACGAGCTCACGCAGGAGCTTCTTGAGACGCGCACGCTCGGTGTCGGGGAGCTTGCGGGAGATGCCCGTCATGCCGCCGCCGGGGACGTAGACGAGGTAGCGGCCGGCGAGGGTGATCTGCGACGTGAGGCGCGCACCCTTGTGGCCGATGGGGTCCTTCGTCACCTGGACGAGCACGGGGTCGCCGGACTTGAGCGCCTGCTCGATGCGGCGCGGCTGGCCCTCGAGGCCCGCGGCGTCCCAGTTGACCTCGCCCGCGTACAGCACGGCGTTGCGGCCCTTGCCGACGTCGATGAACGCGGCCTCCATGCTCGGCAGCACGTTCTGGACGCGGCCGAGGTAGACGTTGCCGACCATCGAGGCCTGCTCGGCCTGGGAGACGTAGTGCTCGACGAGGACGCCGTCCTCGAGGACCGCGATCTGCGTGCGACCGTCCTTCTCGCGGACGATCATCGAGCGCTCGACGGCCTCGCGGCGCGCGAGGAACTCGGCCTCGGTGATGATCTGGCGGCGACGGCCCGCGTCGCGGCCCTCGCGACGACGCTGGCGCTTCGCCTCGAGGCGGGTCGAGCCCTTGAGCGCCGTGACCTCGTCGGACGAGGTCGACGAGCCGGACGAGCGGCGCTGGCGCGGCTCGCCGTCGGAGTCGCCCGAGCGGCGACGGCGACGACGGCGACGGCTCGAGGAGCCCTCGGCCTGCTCGTCGGAGTCCTCGGAGGCCGCCTCGTCGGACGCGTCGGCCGGCTCGGCCGCGCCGTCGTCGAAGGGCTCCTCGGTGTCACCGTCCTGCTCGGCGTCGCCGTTCTGGCTCGCCTCGCCGTTCTGGCCGGAGCCCGAACGGCGGCGGCCACGGCCGCCACGGCGGCGTCGGCGGCGCGGAGCGCCACCCTCGTCGTCAGAGCTGTCGTCGGACTCCTCCGACGCGTCCTCGTCCGTGGTGTCGTCGGCGTCGGTCGTCTCGGCGTCGACGTCCTCGACGACCTCGGTCTCCTCGACCTCGTCCTCGGCCGGGGGCTCGACGACGGGCGCGGGGGCGCCGGAGGTCGACTGCGCGCGGCGGCGGCGCGGGGCCTTCGACGCGTCGGGCGCCTGGAAGAGCAGCGCGGTCATCGGCAGGCGGGTCGCGGGAGCCTCCTCGACCTCGGCGGCCTCGACCGGCGCAACGGCAGTCTTGGCGGCACGCGAGCGCGAGGAGCGCGAACGCGCGGGAGCCTTGGCCGAGGTCTCGGCCTTCTCCTCCTGCGCGGGGGCCTCGGCCGGCGCGGCCTCGGTCGGAGCGGAAGCCTCGGCGGCCTGCGCCTTCGCGGCGTCGGGTGCACCGGCGGGGCGGCCGGCGGCGCGACGCGAGCGGCGAGCAGGCGTCGTCGTGGGCACCTCGGCGGCGACCTCGACGACCTCGGGCTCGGCGGCGGGGGCCTCGGCCGGCACGACCTCGGCCGGCGCGGTGCGCGCGGCCTTCGTCGAGCGGGAGCCCTTGGCGGCGGCGCGGGTCTTCGCAGGCTTCTCGGCGGGGGCCTCGGCCTCAGCAGGAACCTCAGCAGCCGGGACGGCGGGCTCGGTGCCCTCGGCGGCAGCAGCGGCACGCGTCGAGCGACGACGCGCGGGCTTCTTCTCGGCCGGAGCCTCGGCGGCAGCCTCGGTGGCCTTCGCGGCAGACTTCTTCGCGGCGGGCTTCTCCGCGACGACCTTCTCCTCGGCGGGGGCGCTCTCGGCGACCGCGGCGTCGAGCGTCTGCGCGACGCCCTCGGCGGGGCCCGAGGCACGGCCCGCGCGGCGGCGCGCCGGCTTGGCCGGCTTCTCGGCGGCCGCGGGGGCAGCGTCCGCTGCGGGGGCGTCGGCGACAGGAGCGTCGGCCGTGGTCTTCTTCGCGGCGGACCGCGTGCGCGTCGAGGTGGCGCGGCGGGGCGCGGGCGCGTCGGCGGCCGAGTCGTCAGCAGCGGGGGCGACCGTGGCCGGAGCGGTCACGTCGGCCTGCGGGGCAGCGGTCTCGGCGGCTCCGGGGGCGGCGACCGTACGGGTCGCGCGGCGACGGGTCCGCGGCGCGGGAGCCGATGAGGATCCGGTGGTCGCGTCGTTGTCGAGAGTCATGGGGTACTCCACACCCCGGGCCCCGTCCGCACCCACGGCCCCGAGGCAGTCAGGTCGTCGCTCGGCAGGAGAACCTGACCGGCGACGGAAGTCGTCGATGACGGCGCAGCGCTCGCCCCGCGGCGCGCCGTCCGTGAGGACGGCTGCGGACCGCGCTCCCGGTCCCGGTGGGCTACGCGCCGCCGGCACGTGCCGGGGCGTCGGTTCCGCAGGACCGGAGCGGCTGTTGCGCGCTCGTCGCGGCGCCCCGGTGCGCGGGACGACGCTCCCCCAAGTATCACACAGAGATAACGATGGCGACGGTCGACCCGCCCGGCAGGGTCCGATCCGGGACCAAGGTCCCGGGACCTTCATCCCCCCACCTCTAGGTTCGATGTGACACGACGCAGCGTCACCTCACGCGCGTCGACAGCCCCCGCACCTCGAACGTGGAGATCCCGGTGGAAGTACTCGACCTCGCACGATGGCAGTTCGGTGTCACCACCGTCTACCACTTCATCTTCGTCCCCCTGACGATCGGTCTCGCACCGATCGTCGCCGGCCTCCAGACGGCCTGGGTGCGCACGGGCGACGAGAAGTGGCTGCGCCTCACGAAGTTCTTCGGCAAGCTCCTGCTCATCAACTTCGCCATCGGCGTCGTCACGGGCATCGTCCAGGAGTTCCAGTTCGGCATGAACTGGTCGGAGTACTCGCGCTTCGTCGGCGACGTCTTCGGCGCTCCGCTCGCGATGGAGGCGCTCGCCGCGTTCTTCGTCGAGTCGACCTTCCTCGGCCTGTGGATCTTCGGCTGGGGACGCCTCCCCAAGAAGATCCACCTCGCCTGCATCTGGGCCGTCGCGATCGCGACGAACCTCTCGGCCTACTTCATCCTCGCGGCCAACTCGTGGATGCAGCATCCGGTCGGCACGATCTTCAACCCGGCGACCGGCCGTGCGGAGCTCGTCGACATCTGGGCAGTCCTCACGAACAACACGGTGCTCGCGGCGTTCCCGCACACCATCACCGCCGCGTTCGTCACGGGTGGCACGTTCGTCGCCGCGATCAGCGCCTGGTGGATGGTCCGCCTCGCCCGCTCGAAGAAGCCCGAGAACGTCGAGCTCGCACGCACGACGTACCGGTCGGGCCTCCGCGTCGGCGCGTGGGTCATGCTCGTCGCCGGCGTCGGCGTCGCCCTGTCCGGCCACACGCAGGCCCAGCTGATGTTCGAGCAGCAGCCCGCGAAGATGGCCGCCGCCGAGGGCCTGTGCCAGACGGAGGACGGCGCCGGGTTCTCGATCCTCACGATCGGCAACCTCGAGGGCGACTGCGACTCGGTCCACCACGTCCTGCAGGTCCCCGGCCTCACGTCGTTCCTCGCGACCAACACGTTCGACGCGACGATCAAGGGCACCGAGCAGCTCCAGGAGGAGATGGCGAAGGTCCACGGCGCGACGAAGGGCGAGCACGCGCAGCTCAACAACCTGCCGGTCCCGACGGACGGCACGGCCGACGACCCGCTCGACTACATCCCCAACCTCGCGATCACGTACTGGTCGTTCCGCCTCATGATCGGCTTCGGCGTCTTCTCGGCCCTGCTCGCCGTGGGCGCGCTGTGGTTCACCCGCAAGGGCGCGATCACCGACAACGTGTGGTTCAAGCGGCTCGCGCTCGTCGCGCTGCCCGCCCCGTTCCTCGCCTCGGCGTTCGGCTGGATCTTCACCGAGATGGGCCGCCAGCCCTGGGTCGTCTACCCCAACCCCAACCCGTCGGGGGTCGACGGCGTGTGGATGATGACGTGGCGCGGCGTCTCGAACGTCACGAGCCCCGGCGTCGTCCTCACCTCGCTCATCACGTTCACGCTCGTCTACGGCGGCCTCGCCGTCGTGTGGGGCAAGCTCATGCACCGGTACACGATCGAGGGCGTGCCCCTCGTCGTGCACGACGAGTCCCCCGAGGCCCGTACGGACGACGACGCGGACGCACCGCTGTCGTTCGCCTACTGAGCCGCCACCAGGACAAGGAGAAAACACATGCTTCCCGAGCTCTGGTTCGTGCTCATCGCGGTCCTCTGGGCCGGCTACCTCGTCCTCGAGGGCTTCGACTTCGGCGTCGGCATGCTCCTGCCGATCCTCGGCAGGAACGACAAGGAGCGCCGCGTCGTCATCAACACGATCGGCCCCGTGTGGGACGGCAACGAGGTGTGGCTGCTCACCGCGGGCGGCGCGACCTTCGCGGCGTTCCCCGAGTGGTACGCGACGCTCTTCAGCGGCTTCTACCTGCCGCTGCTGCTCATCCTCGTCGCGCTCATCATCCGCGGCGTCGCGTTCGAGTACCGCGGCAAGATCGCCGACGCCCGCTGGGCGTCGTGGGCCGATCGCGGCATCATCATCGGCTCGTGGGTGCCCGCGATCCTCTGGGGCGTCGCGTTCGCGAACCTCGTCGCAGGCGTCAAGCTCGACGCCGACCACGAGTTCGTCGGCGGGTTCTTCTCGCTCCTCACGCCGTTCACCCTCCTCGGCGGGCTCGTGACGCTCTCGCTCTTCCTCATGCACGGCGCCGTGTTCCTCGCGCTCAAGACCGATGGCGAGATGCGGGTCCGCGCCGGGCGCCTCGCGCGCACGCTCTCGCTCGTGGCGACCGTGATCGCGGGCGGCTGGGCCGTGTGGGCGCAGCTCGCGTACTCGGTGACGTGGACGTGGGCCGCGGTCGCGGTCGCCGCCGCGTGCCTCGTCGGCGTCGTCGTCGCGACCCGCAAGGACCGCGAGGGCTGGGCCTTCCTGCTCTCGTCCGTCGCCCTCGTCGCGGCCGTCGTGCTGATCTTCGGCTCGATGTTCCCCGACGTCATGCCGGCGATCGACCCCGCGAACTCGCTGACGATCCACAACGCGAGCTCGACCGACTACACGCTCACGGTCATGACGTGGGTCGCCGCGTTCCTCGTCCCCGTCGTCCTGCTCTACCAGGGCTGGACGTACTGGGTCTTCAAGAAGCGCCTCACGGTCGAGCACATCCCGGACCCCATCGGGCTCTCGCTCACGAAGACCAACGACATCACGGTCGGCTGACGCCAGCCCTGTGAAGCCTCTCGACCCGCGGCTCCTCGCGCACGCGCGCGACGCCCGCGGCCACGTCCTCGTGACGGCGGCCGCGGGCGTCGCGACGGCGGGGCTCGTCGTCGCCCAGGCGCTGCTCCTCGCGGCGATCCTCGCCCCTGCCATCACGTCGGCGCGTCCGCTCGCCGAGGCACGCGGGCTGATCATGTGGCTCGCGGGCGTCATCGTCGTGCGCATGCTCGTCGTCGGCCTGCAGGAGCGCTATGCGCACCGGGCCGCGACGCGCGTCGTCGCGGACCTGCGCGGGCAGGTCGTCGACGCGGCGCTCGCGCGCGGGCCGCGCTGGCTCGCTGGGGGCGACGGACCGGCCGTGACGACGCTCGCGACGCGCGGGCTCGACGATCTCGAGCCGTACTTCGTGCGGTACCTGCCACAGCTTCTCCTCGCGGCGACGCTCACGCCCGCGACGCTCGCCGTCGTGTGGTGGCACGAGTGGGTGTCGGGGGCGATCATCCTCGCGACGATCCCCCTCGTGCCGATCTTCATGTGGCTCGTCGGCGTCATGACGCAGGGCGTCTCGGAGCGTCGCCTCGCGACGATGCAGCGCCTCGGCGCGCAGACCCTCGACCTCCTCGCGGGGCTGCCGACGCTGCGCGCCCTCGGGCGCGAGCGCGGCCCGGCGGCACGCGTCCGTGCGCTCGGTGACGCGCACCGCCGAGCGACGATGGGCACGCTGCGCGTCGCGTTCCTCTCGGGCATGGTGCTCGAGCTCCTCACGACGCTGTGCGTCGCGCTCGTCGCCGTGACGATCGGCATGCGCCTCGTCCACGGCAACCTCGACCTCCAGACGGGTCTCGCGGTGCTCGTCCTCGCGCCCGAGGTGTTCCTGCCGCTGCGGCAGGTCGGGCTCCACTTCCACGCGTCGACGGACGGCCTCGCCGCCGCGGCGGCCGCGTTCGACGTCATCGAGCACCCGGACGCGGCGCCGCGGCCGCGCGGCACCGTCGCGCTGCCGTCCGCCGCACTGTCTTCCGCCGCGCTGTCTTCCGGCGCGCTGTCCCCGCGGGTGTCGATCCGCGTCGACGGTCTTGACGTCGTCGCCCCTGGCCGTGGCCGCACGGCGCCGGCCGGGCTCTCGCTGAGCGCCCGGCCGGGCGAGGTGACGGCCCTCGTCGGGCCCAACGGCGCCGGCAAGTCGACCGCGGTCCTCGCGCTGCTCGGGCTCGTCGAGCCCAGCGCCGGCCGGGTGACGCTCACGGTCGACGACGGCACCCCGCGCACGGACGTCGACCTCACCGACGTCGACCTGTCCGACGTCGACCTCACGACCTGGCACGGCCTCGTCACCTGGGTCCCCCAGCGCGCGACGCTCACGCCCGGGTCCGTCCTCGCCGCGGTGCGCGGCGTCCGCACGACCGACGGCGCCCCCACGCCCGCCGAGCTCGACGCCGCGCGCGCCACGGGCCTCGACGCCGTCGTCGCGACGCTGCCCGGCGGCTGGGACTCCCCCGTCGGCCAGGGCGGCGCCGGGCTGAGCCTCGGCCAGCGCCAGCGTGTCCACCTCACGCGCGCGCTCGTCGCCGCGCGGCCCGTCGTCGTCCTCGACGAGCCCACCGCGCACCTCGACGCGCTGAGCGAGGAGCAGGTGCTCGCCGCCGTCGAGACGCTGCGCGCGCAGGGCCGGACCGTGCTCGTCGTCGCGCACCGTGCCTCGCTCGTCGCGGCGGCCGACACCGTCGTCGAGGTCGTCGCGCGCGACGACGCCTCGACCGACGACGGTGCATCCCCCGCCGGCGGTTCTGACGGTGCCCACGCCGACGACGCCTCCGTCCGCGCGTCCGGGAGGGCCGACGCATGACCGCACCCCACGTCGCCCCCACGAGCGCAGCGGCTGCCCGCCCGACGACGCGGCACCGCGACCCCCTCCGCCGGGTCCTGCCGCTGCTCGAGGTCTCCCCCGCGCGCGCACTCGCCGCGGTCGGCCTCGGCTCGCTCGCCCTCGGCTCAGCGCTCGCCCTCGCAGCCGTCTCGGCATGGCTCATCGCCCGCGCCTCGCAGATGCCGCCCGTCCTCACGCTCTCCGTCGCGACCGTCGGCGTCCGCACGTTCGGCATCGGGCGCGGCCTCTTCCGCTACCTCGAGCGAATCGCGTCGCACGAGGTCGCCCTGCGCGGCGTCGCCGCGCTGCGCACCAACCTCTACCGCGTCCTCGCGGGCGGCCGCCTCGACGCGGTCGCGGGGCTGCGGCGCGGCGACCTGCTCGCCCGCACGGGCCAGGATGCCGACACGGTCGGGGACGTCGTCGTGCGGGCGCTCGTGCCCGCGGGCGTCGCCGTCGTCCTCTCGTGCGGCGCCGTCGTCACGGTCGGGGTGTTCCTGCCGTCGGCCGCGCTCGTGCTCGCGCTGTGCCTGCTCGTCGCGGGTGTCGTGAGCCCGTGGCTCACGGCGCGCGCGACCCGTGCGTCCGAGATCGCGACCGTCGACGCGCGTGCGCGCGTCACCGACGCGTCGCTCACGCTGCTCGAGGACTCGGCATTCCTGCGGGTCTCAGGGGCCCTGCCCGCCGAGCGTGCGCGCCTGCGCACGGCCGACGCCGAGATGTCCGCGGCCCGCGACCGCACCGCGGCACCGCTCGCGGTCGCCGCGGCGATCGCCGACGTCGCCGTCGGTGTCGCACTGCTGGGGGCGCTCGTCCTCGGCATCCCGGCGGTCGGCGCGGGCACGCTCGCACCCGTCGAGCTCGCGGTCGTCGCGCTCGTGCCGCTCGCGGCGTTCGAGGCGACGTCGCTCCTGCCCGCCGCCGCCGTCCAGCTCCACCGCTCGCGCGCGGCCGCCGCCCGCATCGCGGCGGTGCTCGACGCGAGCGACCCCGACGGCTCCGTGACGGCGCGCGTGCTCGCGACGCCCGCCACGGCCGACGCACCTGCGGTGCCCGGCTCGCCGACGACCGAGCCGCGCGACGACGCCGACGTCACCGCGTCCGGAACCACCGCGCCCGACGCCCCCACGAGCACGACAGCCGTGCCCGCCGGCCCGCGCCTGGCCGCGTCGGCCGCCTCGTGCGCGTGGCCCGGCCGATCCCCCGTCGTCGAGGGGCTCGACCTCGAGGTCGCCCCTGGCCGCGTCGTCGCTCTCGTCGGGCCGAGCGGCGTCGGCAAGACCACCGCGCTCCTCACGCTCGGCGGGCTCCTCGAGCCGGCCGCCGGAACCGTCGAGAGTCCTGTCGGCGCGAGCATCGTGACGACCGAGGACGCGCACGTCTTCGCGACGAGCGTCCTCGAGAACCTTCGCGTCGCCCGCGGCACGGTCTCCGAGGACGAGGCGACCGCTACGCTCGGCATGCTCGGCCTCGGCCCGTGGCTCGGGGCCCTGCCCGACGGGCTCGGCACCCTCCTCGGCCCGGGCGGCGCAACCGTCTCGGGCGGCGAGCGCCGACGCCTGCTCCTTGCCCGTGCCGTCCTCGCCGACGCGCCGCTGCTCCTCGTCGACGAGCCCGCCGAGCACGTCGAGCCGACCGCGGCGGACGAGCTCGTCACCGACGTCCTGCCGCGCCTCGCCGCCGCGGGTCGCGGCGTCGTCGTCGCCACCCACCGGCTCACGCCGCTCGAGGCGGTCGACGAGGTCGTCGTCCTCGCGCTCCCGGACCCGGTGCCGGGCACGGCGCCGGGCACGGACGGGACGCGTCCTGCTGCCCGCGTCGTCGCCCGCGGCACGCACGCTTTCCTTCTCGACCACCTGCCCGCGTACCGTACGGCGTGGGACCTCGAACGAGCGGAGGCCCGGTGACGACGATCCACTGGGAGGACGGCATGGCAGTCAACAGGCCGCACAACATCGACGACGAGGTCCTCGGGGCCGTCCTCGGGCTCGCATCCGACCTCGACCTGCCGGCGGTCCTGCAGAACTTCGTCGAGACGTGCGCGAGCCTCACGAACTCGCCCTACGCCGCGATCAACTCCTTCTCCCAGTCCGGGGACTCGGTCCTCTTCGTCCAGGTCGGTATCGACGAGCGCACCGCGGAGAGCCTGCCGCACCCGCCCGGGTTCCACGGCGTGCTGCGCACGATCCCGGAGCGCGGCACCCTCATGCTCTTCGACCTCATGAAGGACCCGTCGTTCGAGGGCTTCCCGCCCGGGCACCCGCCGATGCACCAGTTCCTCGGCACGGCGATCCGCGTGCGCGACAAGATCTTCGGTCACCTCTACCTCGCCGAGAAGGCTGGCGGTTTCACGCGCCGCGACGGATACATCGTCGAGGCCCTCGCGGCCGCGGCGGGCGTCGCGATCCAGAACGCGCAGCTCTACGAGCTCGCCGCCCGACGCGAGCGCTGGCTGCGCGCGGGCCAGGAGCTCACGACGCTCCTGCTCTCGGGCGAGAAGGACGAGGAGGAGATCCTCCAGGAGATCGTCTCGACGTCCCGCTACATCGCCGACGCCGACACGGCCGCACTCATCCTCCCGGGCGTCGGTGGGCGCCTCTTCATCGAGTTCGCCGAGGGCTGGTCGGACGCCGACATCCTCGGCGTCGAGGTCCCGCCCGACGGCATCGCGGGCACGGCGCTCTCGTCCGGCTGGGGGGTGCTGCTCGACCTCTCGACGGCCCCCGGCATCCGCGTCCCCGAGATGCGTCGATTCGGCCCCGCCCTCTACGCGCCCATGGGTACGCCCGAGGATCCCGTCGGCGTGCTCGTCCTGCTGCGCAAGCCGGGACGCGAGGCGTTCGACGAGACGGATCTCGCGACCGCCGAGACGTTCGCCGGGCAGGCCGCGATCGCGATGATCCTCGCCTCTGCCCGTCAGTCGCAGGCCGAGGCCGAGCTCGCGGGCGAGCGCGACCGCATCGCGCGCGACCTGCACGACCTCGCGATCCAGCAGCTCTTCGCGACGGGCATGCAGCTCGAGACCGTCAGGCGCCGAGCGGCGCGCGGCGTCGACGCGACCGAGCTCGTGAGCATCGTCGAGGAGGCCCTCGACAACGTCGACTCGACCGTCAAGCAGATCCGGGCGATCGTCCACGCCCTGCGCGACCCGGATGCCGCGACGGGGCTCGTCGAGCGGCTGCGGCGCGAGGCGAGCCTCGCTCGCACCGGCCTGTCGTTCGCGCCGTCGCTCGTCATCACGATCGACGGGCACGTGCTCGGCTCGGAGTCGCGTGCGGAGCCGTCGCTCGCGGACGACGAGTCGGTCGTCGACGACTTCGTCCTGGACGGGCTCGCTGACGACGTCGTCGCCGTGGTCCGCGAGGGGCTCGCGAACGCGGCCCGGCACGCCCACGCGTCGTCGGTGCAGGTCACGGTCGCGATCACGTCTCTCGCGACGGACATGATGCCGGGCATCGCAGGCGGCGGCGAGGTGCTCGTCGAGGTCCGCGACGACGGCGTGGGCCTCGACCAGGTCTCTGGCCGGCGCTCGGGCACGGGAAACCTGGCCTCACGTGCGCGTCAGCATGGTGGCGACTTCACGCTCGAGCCGAACCCTGAGGGAGCGGGCACGCTCGTCCGCTGGTGGGCCCCGCTCGCCTGACGGTCTCCCCCGACGCAAGAACCCGCGGTGCGGGTCACCGAGAGTGACCTGGACCGCGGGTTCCTGCGTACGTGGACGCGCCGGGCTCAGCCCGCGAGGCGGAGGAGGAAGAGCGCCTCGCCGAGGGCGAGCGCCTCGATCTCAGCGGGGTCGACCGACTCGTTGGGTGCGTGGATGAGGCTCGCCGGCTCCTCGCAGCCCATGAGGACGATCTCGGCGCCCGGGTTGACCTGCTGGAGCACATTGCACAGCGGGATCGAGCCGCCCTGGCCGCTCGTCACGGTTCGCTCGACGCCGTAGGCCTCAGCAAGGGCGTCGGACAGAGCTGCGAACCCGGGGCCGTCCGTCCGCGCGAGGAACGGCGAGCCGGGGACGTCGCGCACGATCGTCGCGTGCGCGCCCCACGGCACGTGCCGCTCGAGGTGAGCGACGAGGAGGTCCTGCACCGCGGCCGGATCCATGCCCGGGGGCACCCGGAGGTTGAGGCGCGCGCGGGCCGAGGCCTGCACGGCGTTGACGGCGTTCGCGACGCTCGGGACGTCGATGCCCGTGATGGTGAGCGCGGGACGCGCCCAGAGGGCGTCGGCGACGGTGCCCGAGCCGGTCACCCGGACGCCGAAGAGGATCGCCGCGTCGGAGCGGAACGTCGCGACGTCGTAGGGTGCGCCGTCCCACGTGCCCGAGGTGTCGAGGCCGTCGACCGTCACGACGCCGTCGGCGTCGCGCAGGGTTGCGAGGAGCGCGACGAGGGCCGCGACAGGGTCCGGGGCCGCGCCGCCGTACGCGCCGGAGTGCAGCGGGCCGGCCAGCGTGCGCAGCTCGACCTCGACGTCCGCGGTGCCACGCAGGGACACCGTGAGCGTCGGCTGGCCCGCGGCGACGTTGCCCGCGTCCGCGACGAGCACGACGTCGGCCGGGTAGGCGTCCGGGTGCGCGAGCAGGTGGTGCTCGAGCCCGCCGGTCCCCTGCTCCTCGGAGCCCTCGACGACGACGCGGATCCCCACGGGGATCGGCCGGCCGGTCGTCTCCGACCAGGTGCGCAGGCCGCGCAGCGCGGTGAGGTGGGCGACGATGTTGCCCTTGCAGTCGGCCGAGCCGCGGCCGTAGAGGCGGCCGTCACGCTCGGTGAGCTCGAACGGCGGGGTCGTCCACGCGGCCTCGTCGAGCGGCGGCTGGACGTCGTAGTGCGCGTAGAGCAGGACCGTCGGGGCGCCGTCGGGACCGGGCAGGTGGCCGATGACCGCGTCGGTGCCGTCGGGCGTCGGGACTAGCTCGCACGGCACGCCCGCCTCCGTGAAGAGGTCGCGCGTGAGCTCGGCGGCACGGACGAGAGTCTCGTGCGGGACGAGCGCCTCGTCGGCGACCGACGGGATGGCGACGAGCTGCGCGAGCTCGTCGAGGGCGCGGGGCATGAGCCCCTTGATCGTGGGGCGCAGCATGCCGACCTCGCTCATCAGTTCTTGTCCGTCGCCGCCCACTCGCGGTTCTTGCGGCTCGCGGCCCACGCGGCGACCTGCGTGCGGCGCTGCAGACCCATCTTCGCGAGGAGCGACGTGATGTGGTTCTTCACCGTCTTCTCGGCGACCGAGAGGCGTTCGGCGATCTCGCGGTTGGAGAGGCCCTCGCCGATGAGGTCGACGACGCGCAGCTCGGACGGCGTGAGGTCGGCGGTCGGGTCCTCGTGCTCGGCACGACGACGCGTCACGGTGCGCTCGTCGAGCAGCACGCGCCCCGCGGCGACGGCGTGGATGACGTCAGAGATCTCTGCGCCGCGCACGCTCTTGAGGAGATAGGCGGCAGCCCCGGCATCGAGTGCCTCGGCGAGCGCACGGTCGTCGTCGAACGACGTGAGGATGATGGCGCGCGCCTCGGAGCCGCTTGCGCGCAGCTTCGTGATGAGGTCGATGCCGGTGCCGTCGGGCAGCTGCAGGTCGACGAGGATCACCTGGGGGCGCACGAGCGCCGCACGGCGCTCGCCCTCGGCGACCGAGCCAGCCTCGGCGACGACGCTCAGCCCCTCCGACCTGTCGACGACCTCGGCGATGCCGCGGCGGACGACCTCGTGGTCGTCGACGATCATGACGGTGATGGGCTCACCGGACGTGTCTGTGGCGTTCGTCGCTCGCATAGGACCATCGTACCCAGCGCGTCGCACTGTTCACGACGTACCCCGCGCGCGTCGCGCGCGCGTTCGACCTGCGCGGCCGGTGACACACCACTACTGTCATCCACATGCCACGGAACGGACCTTCTGCACTCCTGCTCGCGTGGGCGTTGCACGACGTCGAGGAGGCCATGGCGTTCCCCGTGGCGTGCGAGCGCGCCGCGGACGCCACGGGTGTCGAGCACCTGCGGACGGACCACCGGCAGTCGTGGATCGCCGTCGGGCTCATGGGCGTGCTCGTCGCGGCCGCGTGCCGGGCGGGCGCTGCGCACGGAGGTGGCTCGCGCGTCTACCGCGCGGTCGTCGCGGGCCTCGGGGCGCACGTCGTCACCCATGTCGGAGCGTCCGCGGCACAGCGCGCGTACACGCCGGGCATCGTCACCGCGCTTCCGATCATGCTCCCGGGCGCGGCTGTCGCGCGCCGCGAGCTCGCGCGCGAGGGCACGCCGCTGTGCCCGGCCGACTACGTGCGCGGCGCGGCGCTCCTCGTTCCCGCGGCTCTCGCGTGCCACATCCTCGCGCGGCTCGTCCCGGCATCGCGACGACGCCCGGCGGCCGCCGATGTCCGACGCTGGCGCTAGCGTTCCCGGAATGGCTGACTCCCGACGCCCCGATCTCTCCCCCGCGCTCAGCGGGGCCGAGCTCGCGCGCTGGTACTGGCTCGCGGAAGAGCTCGCGGGGCTCGCGCGCACGCTCGGCGTGCGCACGGGCGGCGGCAAGCAGGTGCTCACGCGGCGCCTCGCGGCGGCGCTCGACGGCGTGCCGTTCGACGAGCCCGCTCCTGCGCGCGCGCCGGGCGGACGCCAGCTGGCCGGCACGCTCACCGCGGCGACGGTCATCCCGGCCGGGCAACGCTGCAGCCAGCTGGTCCGCGCGTGGTTCGCGGAGCATCTCGGCGCCCCGTTCAGCTTCGACGCGTCGATGCGCGACTTCTTCGCGCGCGCCGACGGCACGACGACCCTCGGCGACGCCCTCGCGCACTTCCACGCGACGCGAGGCCTCGGCCCGCAGGAGATCGGCGAGCAGTTCGAGCTCAACCGGTTCACGCGCGCCTGGCACGCGCAGCACCCTGACGGCTCACGCGCAGACCTGCTCCGCGCGTGGGAGGCCTACCGCGCGACGCCCGTCGACGAGCGCGAGCGGGCCTGAGGGCACGCCCGGCACTGCGGCAGTTCCGTCACGAGCACGAGCGACCCTTGCAGGCGGGCGTCGCCCGCCGCTCACGCCCCCGTGACGAGTCCCGTCATGAGCGAGACCGCCATGGCGACGACGAGCGCGTTGAACGCGAACGCGACGATCGTCTGCACCCGTACCGCCGTGAGGCCGGCGCGCGTGCGGGGCGTGCCGCCCGAGAGCGCGCCGACGGCCGAGACCATGACGGCCATCGAGAGGAACTCGCTGAACCCCGGCGGCTCGTCGAGCCCGAAGTCGATCGTCTCGCCCGCGGCGTGCAGCCGCAGGTAGCGCAGCGCGAACGCATAGACGACCGATGCCCACGTCATCGCGACGGTGACGAGCACGAGCACGGGAAGCAGCAGGCCGCCGTCGCGTGCGCCGACGATGGCCGCAGCGATCGAGATGACGAGCGCCGTGGCCGCGGCCGACACGCCCCACTCCTCCGCGGAGCGAAGCCCGAGCATCCGGGAGAGGGCGCTCGCGCCGCGCCGGTGCTGCACCGCTGCGATCCGCTCGACGCGCTGCGCGTCGGCGCGGTCGTGCAGCAGGTGCGTCCAGACGATGTACACGCCGAAGAACACCGTGAACGCCCCGCACATCCACGCGAGAGCGGGCCCGAGCCCACCGGCGTCGTGCACCACGACGACGGCCGCAGCGACAGCGAGCGGCGCCGCGACCAGCATCGACACTGCCCCGCGGAACCCGTCGTCGAAGCGCAGCGGTATGTCACGAGAGCGGCGGATGCGGGGCATGGCGGGGAGTCTATGACGTCGCGCGCGACGTCACCGCCGCCGCTGGCACTGCGGGCAGAAGAACGACGAGCGGTTCGTGAACGCCTCGCGTCGCAGCGGCGTGCCGCAGCGCGCGCACGGCTCGCCCTCGCGCCCGTAGGCGTTGAGACCGCGCGCGAAGTAGCCGGACTCGCCGTTGACGTTGACGTAGAGCGCGTCGAAGCTCGTACCCCCGACGGCAAGAGCTTCCGTCATGACGTCGTGCGCGGCCCGGAAGAGGTCGGTGAGACGCTCGACGCTCACGGCCTGCGCAGGGCTCGCGTGGTGCACGCGTGCCCGCCACAGGGCCTCGTCCGCGTAGATGTTGCCGACGCCCGAGACGAACGTCTGGTCGAGCAGCAGCCGCTTGACGGCGGTCCGGCGCGACTTGGCGGCGCGCGCGAGGACGCGCGCGTCGACCGCGGGGTCGAGGAGGTCGCGTGCGACGTGCCCGACGGGGGCGGGGACGAACGGCGCGTCGGAGCCGAGCCCGCCCGGCAGGCCGTCGGGCGTCGCGACGAGATCGGTCACCGTGAGGTAGCCGAACATCCGCTGGTCGACGAGGTCGAGCACGCGGTCGCCGTCGTCGAGGTGCAGGCGGGCGCGCAGGTGGCGGCGCTCAGGCCCGGGCGCGTCGGCCACGAGCAGCTGGCCCGACATGCCGAGGTGCGCGAGCAGCGCCTCCCCCGTCGGGCCTGAGGCGTCGGACAGCGGCAGCCACAGGAACTTGCCGCGCCGCACCGCGGCGGCGAGATGCAGACCCGCGAGGCGACCGACGAGGTCGGGGCCGCCACCCTCGTGGCGACGCACGCTCTGGTGGGCGAAGACCTCCGTGCGCGCGACGGTGAGCCCGACGACGTGACGGTCGAGACCGTCACGGACGGTCTCGACCTCGGGGAGCTCAGGCACTCGCTGCGGGCTCCGACGGCTCGGCCGCGGCCACACGCTGCTGGTCGATCCAGACGTAGGCCTCCTCGGCCGCGATCTGCTCCGCGTGCTTCTTCGCGGTCCCCCGGCCTGTGCCGCGCACGACGCCGGCGAGCAGGACGCGCGACGTGAAGACACGCGCATGGTCCGGCCCCTCGGAGTCCGACTCGTAGCGCGGCGCACCCAGCCCGGCCTCCGCCGACGCCTCCTGGAGGCTCGTCTTCCAGTCGAGACCGGCACCGAGGCCCGCGGCCGCGTCGAGCAGCGGGTCGACGAGCGTGTGCACGAAGCGGCGCGTGCGCTCGAGCCCGTGGGTGAGGTAGACGGCGCCGATGATCGCCTCGACCGTGTCGGAGAGGATCGAGTCCTTCTCACGACCGCCCGTGCGCCGTTCCCCCTTGCCGAGCAGGATGTACCGGCCGAGGTCGAGCGTCCGAGCGACCTCCGCGAGCGCACGCTGAGAGACGGTCGCCGACCGCATCTTCGCAAGCTCGCCCTCGGGCTGCGTGCTGTGCCGACGGAAGAGCGACTCCGTGACGATGATGCCGAGCACCGAGTCGCCGAGGAACTCGAGGCGCTCGTTCGTCGGGATGCCGCCGGCCTCGTGCGCAAAGCTGCGGTGCGTGAGCGCCAGGACGAGAAGCTCCGGGTCGACGTCGACGCCGAGCTGCTCGAGCAGGTCCGCGGGCGAGAGCGTGCTCTCGGCCGCGCTCATCGCGCGCTCCCGTCGGCAGCGTCGTCGGCATCACCGCCGAGGGCCGCGAGCGCCTTCCAGCGGGGGTCGAGGATCTCGTGGGAGTGATCGGCATTCTCAGGCTCGTTGAGGTCGGCCCCGCACTCGGAGCACAGACCCTTGCAGCCGGGACGGCACAGGGGCGAGAACGGAAGCGCCATGACGACGGCGTCGCGCAGCGGCGGCTCGAGGTCGATGAGCTCGTTGTCGACGAGGTAGACCTCGTCGGGGTTCTCGTCCTCCGCCTGCTCCTCCGCGGCCGCGGCAGCACGCTCGGGGTAGACGAAGAGCTCGGCGACGTCGACGTCCACGTCGATCTCGAGCTCGGTGAGGCAGCGCGCGCACTCGCCGACGGCGTCCGCCGTGACGAGGCCGGAGACGTAGACGCCCTCCATGACGGCCTCGAGACGCAGGTCGAGGTGGACCGACGAGCCCTGCGGGACCGTGACGATGTCGGTGCCGAAACCGGCCGGGGCCTCGAGCGTCGCCTCGAACGTGCGCATCGAGCCCGGCGAGCGCCCCAGGTCGTGCACGTCGAGGACGAAGGGGTCGCGAGGGTCGGGCGTGCGGTGGTCCACGGTCGGTGCCTGCTGTTCTCCGGGCCGCATGCTGGGTCAGCGCGGCTATGCCTAGATGCTAGTCGCTCGAGGGCGACGCGCCGTCATCAAGCCGCTCGGCCAGCTTCGCGCGACCGGCCTGGACCTGGAGGACGAGCTTGCCGAGGTCGATCTCGAACTCCGCGAGCCGCCGGTCGCAGTAGTCGTCGGCCTCCCGCCGCAGCGTGTCCGCCTGCGCGTGCGCCTCCTCGACGATGCGTGCGGCCTCGGCGCGCGACTGGACGACGACCTGCTCCTCCGCGACGAGCTGTGCGGCACGCGTGCGGGCGGCCGCGATGACGCGCTCAGCCTGCTCCTCGGCGTCCGCGAGCACGCGATCGGCGTCCGAGAGAACCTCGTCGGCGCGGTCGAGCTGCCCGGGCATCGCGGCACGCAGCTCGTCGACGAGACCGAGCGCCTCGGCACGGTTGACGAGCACGGACGCGGACATCGGCATGGCACGCGCGTGCGTGATGAGCGTGTCGAGCTCGTCGACGAGCGCGGGGAGGCTGAGCGCCTCGTCCTCGGTGGGGTGCTGCTCGGTCATCGGGGCTCCTCGGTGGGTCGGTCGGTGCTGGTGGGGAGCGGCGCGGCCGCGGCTGCTGCGTCGGCCCGGCGCTCGAGCGCGGCGCGGACGAGGTCGCCGACGCCCGGCGGGACGAGGTCGTCGATCGGCCCGCCGAAACGGGCGACGTCCTTGACGAGGGACGACGCGACGTGCGCGAGCGATCCGTCGCCGACGACGAAGACTGTCTCGACGCCCGCGAGGTGACGGTTCATGAGGGCCATCGGCACCTCGGCGTCGTAGTCGGCGCCTCCGCGCAGGCCCTTGACGACGACGGTTGCGCCCTGCTCCCGGCAGAAGTCGACGAGCAGGCCGGGCACGGGTTCGACGCGCACGCCGTCGAGGTCCGCGACGGCAGCGCGGGCGACGGCAAGACGCTCGTCGAGCGTGAGGAGCGCCGACTTCGAGGAGTTGCGGGCGACGCCGACGACGACCTCGGGCACGAGGCGGCGGGCGCGCCGGACGACGTCGAGGTGTCCGAGGGTGAAGGGATCGAACGAGCCCGGGCAGACGGCGATGGTCACGTCCTCCACGCTAGACCATGGGCCTGCGCGCGGGCGCTCCGGGCTCAGGCGGGTGCGTCCTCGCTGTCGGGGCCGCCGTACCAGACGCTCGTCTCGCCGTAGTCCTTGTGCGCGACCTCGCTCCAGCCCGCGGGCCACGTGGGCGGCGACGTACGCTTCGACCGCTCCACGACGACGACGGCGCCGGGCGCGAGCGCCCCGTCGACGGCGAGCGCCTCGAGGAGCGCGTCGACGGTCGCCTCGGGCAGGTCGTACGGCGGGTCGAGAAGGACGAGGTCCCACGGCCGCGCGGGCGGGTGCGCGACGACGCGCTCGGCGCGGTCGGCGACCACCGTGACGATGTCCGTGAGGCCGGTCGCCGCAGCGTTCGCGCGGCAGACGTCGGCTGCCTGGCGCGATGCGTCGACGAGGACCACCGCCGCAGCGCCACGGCTCGCGGCCTCGAGCCCGAGCGCGCCCGAGCCCGCGAAGAGGTCGAGGACGCGCGCCCCGTCGACGACGTCGTAGTGCTCGAGGCGCGAGAACATGGCCTCGCGCACCCGGTCGCTCGTCGGGCGCGTGCCCTTGGGCGGCACCTTGAGGCTGCGTCCGCCGGCACGTCCGGCCACGATCCGAGTCACGGGACAAGCCTAGGGCCGCTGCGGGCTCCTCGGCGTCGCTGGGGTCGGAGTCGCGCCTCGTCGAGGTTGCCCGCCGAGCTGCCGGCCGCGGTCGCTGGCCGGGCAGCCAGCCGAGCCGTCAGCCGGGCAGCCAGCCGAGCCGTCAGCCGGGCAATCAGCCCTACCGCCAACCTGGCCGTCAGCCGCGGTCGAGGAACGCCGTCTCGACGTCGCGCAGGCGCGCCTCGACCGCGGCCGCGAGCGCGGGGAACTCGGCGAGCGTCGGGTCGGCGGCGACGAGGTCGGTCGCCTCCTCGCGGGCCTCCGCGATGAGGTCGGCGTCCTTGACGACGCGCAGGAGCCGCAACGAGCTGGCTCCGCCCGACTGCGACGCTCCGAGCACGTCGCCCTCGCGGCGCACCGAGAGGTCGAGCAGCGCGAGCTCGAAGCCGTCGGTCGTGCCCGCGAGGTGCGTGAGCCGCTCGGCGGCGTCCGAGCCCTCCTCGGCGCGCGTCACGAGGAAGCACGTGCCGGGCAGGGTGCCGCGGCCGACGCGTCCGCGGAGCTGATGGAGCTGGGAGATGCCGAAGACGTCCGCGTCGAGGATGACCATGACGGTCGCGAGCGGAACGTCGACGCCGACCTCGATGACGGTCGTCGCGACGAGGATCTGCGTGCGTCCCTCGAGGAACGCGGCCATCGCGCGGTCGCGGTCCTCCGACGCCATGCGGCCGTGGAGCGTGCCGACGGCGGCGCCGCCGAGGACGGGCATGGCCTCGAGCTCGCGGACGACGTCCTCGACGGCGCGGCGCGCGGGAGGCGTCGGCCCGCCCGCGCCCTGCGGGGAATCGCCGTGCGCGGAACCACCGGGCGCGGCGCCGCCGAGCTGCGCGGCGAGGTCGTCGAGCAGGTCGGCGTCGTCGGAGGACGACGCGTCGTCGCCCGTGATGCGCGGGCACACGACGAACACGCGCTCGCCTGCGGCGACGTGGTCGTGCACGACCTGCCAGACGCGCTGCACCCAGGCTGGCCGGTCGGCCCACACGACGTGCGACGTGATGCCGGCGCGCCCCGCGGGCACCTCGGTGAGCGTCGAGACCTCGAGGTCCCCGAAGACGGTCATCGCGACCGTGCGTGGGATGGGGGTCGCGGTCATGACGAGCATGTGCGGAACGTCGTCGCCCCGGCTGCGCAGCGCGTCGCGCTGCTCGACGCCGAAGCGGTGCTGCTCGTCGACGACGACGAGACCGAGGTCGGCGAACTGGACCCTCTCGGAGAGCAGCGCGTGGGTGCCGACGACTATGCCCGCACGGCCGCTCGCGGCGTCGAGGAGCGCCTCGCGCGTCGCGGCAGCGCCGAGGGAGCCCGTGAGCAGCGCGACGCGCGTCGCGCGCTCGGCGCCGTCCGGGCCGAGGTCGCCGAGCATCCCGGCCTCGGCGAGCGGGCCGAGCAGCGCCGTGAGCGTGCGGTGGTGCTGCTGCGCGAGGACCTCGGTGGGCGCGAGCAGGACGGCCTGGCCGCCGGCGTCGACGACCTGGAGCATCGCGCGCAGCGCGACGAGCGTCTTGCCCGAGCCGACGTCGCCCTGCAGGAGCCGCTGCATGGGGTGGGCGCGCGCGAGGTCGGCGGCGATCTCCTCACCGACGGCGACCTGGCCTGCGGTGAGGTCGAAGGGCAGACGCGCGTCGAGGTCGGCGACGAGCGAGGGGCCCTCGGGCCGCGGGCGCGGCGTCGCGGAGAGCACGAGCGCGGCGTGCCGGCGACGTGCGAGCTCGGTCTGCAGGACGAGCGCCTCCTCGAAGCGCAGCGTGCGGCGCGCCCGGTAGGCGTCGGCGACCTTCGCGGGCGCGTGCACGGTGCGGATCGCCTCGGGCAGGGGCATGAGACCGCGGCGCGCGCGGACCTCGACGGGCACGGGCTCGGGCAGGCCGTCGACGAGCGCGGGCAGGACCGCGTGCACGGCGCGGGCCGTCTTCCACGAGGGCATCTGGGCGGTCGCCGGGTAGATGGGCGTCGGCGGCATCTCGTCGAGCCCCTCGACGTCCTCGATGACCTCGTAGTCGGGGTGCGTGAGCTGCAGGGTGCCGCGGTACTCGCTCACGGTGCCCGAGAACTGCGCGAGACGGCCCGGCACGAGCCGCGACTCGTGCGGGCGCAGCGCGCCCGCGTGCCGCGCGAAGAACGACAGGTCGAGGCTGTTGACGCCGTCCGAGACGACGACGGCGAGGATCGCCCCCGAGCGCGCCCGCATGGTGCGGACGGTCGCGCGCTCGACCTGTGCGACGACGGTGACGTGCGCACCGACCTCGAGGTCAGCGATGCTCGTGCGCTCCCCCGGCTCGACGTAGCGGCGCGGGTAGTGGCGCAGCAGGTCGCCGACGGTCGCGAGGCCGAGGGTCGCGAGCCCCTTGGCCGTCGGTTTGCCGAGGACGCGCTCGAGCAGCGCGTCGAGCCCCGAGGCGTCGGCGGGCACCGCGAGGTCGTTCACAGGAGGCCCACGCGCAGGACGGCGTCGTGGCGGCCCGAGAAGAGCTCGGTGACGTCGAGGCCGAGCGTGCTCCCGAGGTGCGTGCGGCACGTCATGAGGGTCTCCTGCGGGACGTCGCCGCCGACGAGGACCATCGCGAGCCCGACGTCGCCGGCCTCGCCGAGGCTCGCGAGCCCCGCGGTGACGTCGTCCGTGCGGACGTCGAGGTCGCACCAGCGCAGCGACGCGACCGCGGCGCGCATGTCCTCGAGCGCACGGTCCTCGTCGCCGTGGCGGCCGAGCGACTCCTCGCGCGCCGTGAGCGCGGCGACGACGTGGAGGTCGTCGGGCACGACGACGGCCTCGACGCTCACGCCGGGCATGCGGTGCAGCGAGCGGCGCAGGGTCGCGACCGAGTCCGACCGCAGGACGGTGACGATGCGGTCGCGGCCCGTGTCCTCGAGGACGCGGACGAGTTCCGAGGGCGTCCACGGCCTGTCGGTGCGGGCGAGGACGACGGCTCCCGTGCCGGCGGCGTCAGCGAGCAGGCCAGGACTGCGCACGCCCGCGACGACGCCGACGTCGCCCGGTGGCACGAGGAGCGAGCGCACGCACACCTGCCGCAGCCCCGCGCCCTCGGCGGCGCCGAGCGCGTCCGACGGGGCGTCCGTGTGGACGTGGGCCTGCCACACGCCGTCCCCGCCGACGACGACGACCGACTCCCCGACGGCGCGCAGGCGGGCGCGCAGCCCGTCGGCGAGGTCGCCGCCGTCCGCGTCGGCCTCGACCACGTACATGACCTCGAACGCACCGTCGGGCTCCCCCGCCGTGACGCCGTGGCCCGGGTGCGGGACGTCCGTCGGGCGCCGGCCACTGGCGGCGGCGAGATCCTCGGGGAGGTCGACCCCCGGCAGGTCGGCGGAGGCGCGCCCCTCGCCCGGGACGGCGAGCGCGTCGCGCAGCGCCGCGAGGACGAGCGTGAGACCGAAGGCCCCCGCGTCGAGCACGCCGTGGTGCGCGAGGACGTCGAGCTCGTCGGGCGAGCCGAGCACCGCGAGCCGTGCACCCGCGACGGCCTCGGTGGCGGCATCGGCCGTGCCGGCTCCCGCGGCGACCGCGCGCTCGGCGGCGTCGGCCGCGGCGTCGGCCGCCGTGAGCATCGTGCCCGGTGCCGGGCGGGCGACCGCGGCGCGCGCGGCGTCGGCACCGGTCCGCAGAGCGAGCGCGAGGCCGCGGGCTCCTGATCTGCCGTCACTGCCCGCGCCGGACCGCGCCGCGACCACGGCGCGCTCGGCACCGACCGCGAGCCCGCGGAGCAGCTCGGAGAGGATGATCCCGGAGTTGCCGCGCGCCGCGAGCAGGGCCCCGCGCGCGAGGTCGTGGAGCGCGCCGACGGCGTCGTCCTCCGCGTCGTCGACCGCGCGCCGCGCGGCGGCGAGCGTGAGCAGCATGTTCGTGCCCGTGTCCGAGTCCGCGACGGGGAAGACGTTGGCCGCGTCGATCCGCTCCCGCGCGCCCTCGAGGGCCGCGACCGCGAGATCGGCCCAACGACGGACCGCGGCAGCGTCGAGGTGGGGTTCCACGGGGCAGTCTCCTAGGCTGGGTGCGGGCGCCTCCACGATGCCACGGCGATCACGCCGCAGGTCGTCGCGGACAGGCACGTCGGTGAGGTCGCGTCCACGGTACGCGGGACCACCGACAACCGGCGAGACGCACGCCACAGGACACGTCGCCCCGTCATGTTTGGGCGTGGCGGGGGCGATCGGGTACGCTGTTCAGGTTGCCCGGGACGACCCGGGCTCGGCGGTGCGCCCGACGCAGGCCTCACATCCCTCTTCGCAGGGACGGGTCACGTCCAGGAACACCCCGACCTCATGCTTCGGCCGCTACCTCGCGGCCTGCACGACCGACTATTTCAGGAGAGACAGTGGCCGCCAACTGCGACGTCTGCGCCAAGGGTCCGAGCTTCGGGCACTCCATCTCGCACTCGCACGTGCGCACCAAGCGCCGCTGGAACCCGAACATCCAGCGCATCCGTGCGATCGTCAACGGCACGCCCAAGCGCGTGAACGTGTGCACCTCGTGCCTCAAGGCCGGCAAGGTCCAGCGCCCCGCCTGAGCCCACGGCTCGACCGAAGGCCCGCTTCCCCTCGAGGGACGCGGGCCTTCGTCGTTCCCGACGCCCCTCGCCCGCCGACCAGGTTGCTCGCCCGACCAGGTCCCGGAACATCGCGGCGCGCAGGTGCGTCCGAGCGGGTGACGTCGAAGTTTGACGGCTCTCTCACCACGCCGTGGTGAACGACAGGGGTTCTTTGCCGCTCCCCGGTAGACCCATGACCGTCCCGGTGGCAGTCTTGACACATGGTGGAGGAGATGAGCGCCCTGACGATCCGGACCGCGACGACCGAGGACGCCCAGGCGGTGGCCCGCGTGCACGTCGCGTCGTGGCGGGGAGCCTACGCGGGCATCGTCCCGGACGAGGTCCTTGCGACGCTCGACGTCGACGCGCGCGAGCAGCGTTGGCACGACAACCTCGCCGACACCACGGTGCACACGTGGGTCGCGGAGGTCGCGGACCGCGCGATCGGCTTCGCGACGCTCGGCCCGGCGCGGGACGAGGATGCGGACGACGGCGACCTCGAGCTCTACGCCATCTACCTCTCCCCCGAGTCCTGGGGCACGGGCGCGGCCCGCGAGCTCATGCGCACTCTGCTCGCCGAGGTCCCGGCGGCGGCCCGCCTCACCCTGTGGGTGTTCGCCGACAACGACCGCGCCCGCCACTTCTACAAGCGTCACGGCCTCGCGCCGGACGGCGTCGAACGGCTCGAGGAGTTCGGCGGCACGCACCTCACCGAGGTCCGCTACGTCCGGACGGGTGCCTGAGCGCACCCGTCGGGCGTCCGGTCAGCCTCGGTCCGCCCCGAAGTGGTCCCAGCCACCCCCGGCACCGGCGGCCACCCCGCCGACGGTGACGCGCGGCGCGTCGTCGGAAGCCTGAGCCACCCGGCCGATCGCCCGGAACCCGTCGGGCAGCACGACACCCTGCGGGAACGTCGCGAGCAGCCCGTGGTCCTCGCCACCCGTGAGCACCCAGTCGGTCGCATCCGCCCCGAGGGCACCTGCGACCGGCGCGAGCAGCGCGAGCTCGTCGGCCAGCACGTCGGCAGGATCGTCGAGCGCAAGCTGCACACCGCTCGCCGCGGCGATCCGCCCGGCGTCGCGCAGCAGCCCGTCGGAGACGTCGAGCATCGCCGTCGCCCCCGCGAGGGCCGCCGCCCGACCCGCCGGAACAGGCGGGGACGGCGCCCGGAATGCCTCGAGCACGAGGGTCCGCAGGTCGACGGGGACGGCGTCGTCGTCCGCACGACCCGCCGCGAGCAGCGCGTAGCCCGCGGCCGAGCGCCCGCGCACGCCCGCGTGAGCGACGACGTCGCCCGGGCGAGCCCCCGAGCGCAGCACGGGCGCTCGCCCCTCGAGATCGCCGAGGACGGTCACGGCGAGGACGACGAGCGGGCCGCCCGCGAGGTCCCCGCCGACGACGCCCGCGCCCCAGGGCCGGCACGCGTCGTCGAGCCCTCGAGCGAGGTCCTCGACCCACCGCGCCGGGAGCGATCCAGGCAGGACGAGCGAGACGACGAGACCCGTCGGCACGGCGCCGACGGCCGCGGCGTCGGCGAGGTTCTGGGCGGCCGCGCGGCGTCCGACGTCGCGGGCGCTCGACCATGCGTGCCGGAAGTGGACGTCCTCGACGAGGACGTCCGTGCTCACGACGACGCGACCGTCGGGCGCGGCGAGGACGGCGCAGTCGTCGCCCGGGCCGACGAGCGTCGCCGCGGGAGAGCCGAGCAGCGGGACGAAGCGCGCGAGGAGCTCGGACTCCGAGAGGTCGCCGACGAGAGTGTCGTCAACGGGGTCCGGGGCGTGGGGCGTCGCACGTGTCACGGGCCCAACCTAACGGTGCCGGACGGGTAGCGTGGAGCCGTGCCCCTCCCCGTCCGCTCGTCGTCCCGTCCCTCCGCGCGCCGCCGCGCGTTCGGCGCCACGTTCGCTGTCGCGATGCTCGCCGCGCCGCTCGCGGCGTGCGCGCCGTCGATCTCGCTCACGGCCGGCCCCTACGCGACCGACCCGGTGTGCGCGTCGATCGTCCTGGCGATGCCGGACCGGCTGGGCAGCCTCGAGCGCATCACGGCCTCTGCCCAGGCGGCCGCGGCCTGGGGCACGACGTCCTCGGCGGTCACGCTGCGCTGCGGCGTCGAGCCGCCGCCGCCGACGGCCGACCAGTGCCAGGCGATCACGGACGCGACGGGCGCGAGCGTCGACTGGATCGTCGTCGAGGAGCCCGGCACGGGCGACTGGGTGTTCACGACGTACGGCCGCACGCCGACCACCGAGGTGCGCATCCCTGCGGGGATGTCCGGCTCGTCGGTCGTCGACCTCAACCGCGCGGTGTCCGCCGCGCCCCAGACGCGCCACTGCCTCTGACCAGCCGCCACCGCACCTGACCCCTTCGCGCACGCAGCGAGGCCCGTGCCGAACGGCACGGGCCTCGCTCGCGGGAGGAAGCGCTCAGCGCAGCCCGGTGGGCCGCTCGAGCGCGAGCGTCAGCAGCTCGTCGATGAGCTCGGCGTAGCCGAGGCCCGACTCCTGCCACATCCGGGGGTACATCGAGAACGGCGTGAAGCCGGGCATCGTGTTGATCTCGTTGACGACGACGCGCTCGTCGGGCGTGACGAACACGTCGACGCGCGACAGACCCTCGCAGCCGAGCGCCTCGAACGTGCGCACCGCGACGTCCTGGACGGCCGCGACGACCTGCGCGGGCAGGTCTGCGGGGCACGAGAGCTCGACGTCGCCCTCGCCGAGGTACTTCGCCTCGAAGTCGTAGAACGCGCGGTCGTCGGCGCGCACGACGATCTCGCCGGGGAGCGACGCGCGCGGACGGTCACCGCCGTGGCCGCCGAGGACCGCACACTCGATCTCGCGCCCGACGACCCCCTGCTCGACGAGCACCTTGGGGTCGTGCTCGCGTGCCGCGGCGACCGCCGCGTCGAGATCCGCAAGGTCGTCGACCTTGGAGATGCCGAGGCTCGAGCCCGCGCGGGCGGGCTTGACGAAGAGAGGCAGCCCGAGCTCAGCGATGCGGGCGAGCAGGTTGTCTCGGTCGGACTCCCAGGTGCCCGGGCGGACGACGACGTACGGCGCGACCTCGAGCCCCTCGGACTCGCAGACGACCTTCATGTAGTGCTTGTCCATGCCGACGGCCGACGCGAGGACCCCCGCGCCGACGTAGCGGACGTCGGACATCTCGAGCATGCCCTGGAGCGTGCCGTCCTCGCCGAAGGGGCCGTGGATGAGCGGCATGACGACGTCGACGTCGCCGATCGCCGTCGGCACCTCGCCGGGCGTGAGGACCTGGACCTCGCGCGCGTGGGTCGCCATGGGAAGGACGACGTCGGCGTGCGACGCCTCGACCTCCGGCAGGCGGCCGTCGGTGATCTCCCAGACCGCCGGGTCGTCGGCCGCGACGACCCACTGGCCTGCGCGCGTGATGCCGACGGGGACCGGGTCCCAGCGGTCGCGGTCGATCGCGCGCAGGACTCCGGCGGCGGTCGCGCAGGAGATGGCGTGCTCGCCCGAGCGGCCTCCGAAGAGGATCATGACGCGGGGGCGGCCTGCGGGGACGGTGGCGTGTGTCGTGCTGTGCGTGTCCATCGCGGGCAAGCCTACCGTCGGGGACGGCCACGAGACGGTCGCGGAAGCTCCCTGCGTGCGGCAACCTGCGGGCGTACCCTGCGGACATGACGACGCCCGCGCACCCTGACGTCCCGCCCGCCCTCGACCCCGCGACGCTCGCGGTCGTCGCCGGCCGGCCAGCGCCCGTCCAGGGCGCACCGGTCAACCCGCCGGTCGTCCTCTCCTCGACGTACGTGTCGCAGGGCACTGTCGAGCCCGGCGAGCGCCTCTACACGCGGATGGGCACGGAGACGTGGGAGCCGTTCGAGGAGGCCGTCGCGGCCCTCGAGGGCGGGGAGCACGGGGCGACGGTGTTCGGCTCGGGCATGGCTGCGGTCGCCGCGGTGCTCGCGATCGTGCCCCTCGGCGGCGCGGTCGTCGTGCCGCGGCACGCGTACCAGGCGACGCTCGGGCTGCTCGACCAGCTCGCGGTCGACCGCGGCATCGACGTGCGTCGCGTCGACGTCGCTGACACCGACGCGGTCGTCGCGGCTCTCCACGGCGTCGACCTGCTGTGGGTCGAGACGCCGACGAACCCCATGCTCGAGGTCGCGGACCTCCCCGCTCTCGTCGAGGCCGCCCACGCGCGCCACGTGCTCGTCGCGGTCGACTCGACGTTCGCGACGCCGCTCGTCCAGCGACCCTTCGAGCACGGCGCGGACATCGTCGTGCACTCCGCGACGAAGTACCTCGCGGGGCACTCCGACGTCGTGCTCGGCGTCGCTCTCGCCGGGAGCGAGCACCTCGCCGACCACCTGCGCTCCTACCGCACGTCGCACGGCGCGATCGCCGGCCCGTTCGAGGTGTGGCTCGCGCTGCGTGGCCTGCGGACGCTCGCGCTGCGCGTCGAGCGCGCGCAGGCCAACGCGCTCGAGCTCGCCCGACGCCTCGCCGAGCACCCGGCCGTCGCCGAGGTGCGGCACCCCGGCCTCCCGACGGACCCCGGCCACGAGCGCGCGACGCGGCTCATGGCGGGCTACGGCGCGATCCTCGGTGTCCGTCCGCACGGCGGTCCGGAGGCCGCGGACGCGGTCGTCGCGGCCCTGCGCGTGTGGACGCCCGCGACGAGCCTCGGCGGGGTCGAGTCCACGCTCGAGCGTCGTCGACGCTTCGGCACGGAGTCCGTCACCGTGCCCGAGGACCTGCTGCGCCTCAGCGTCGGCATCGAGCACGTCGAGGACCTCTGGGCCGACCTCGACCGGGCGCTGCGCGTCGCGGTGGGCTGAGAGGCGTCAGTCCCGGTCCGACGGCGTGCTGTCGGCGCTCTCGGCGCTCTCGGCGCTCTCGGCGCTCTCGGCGCTCTCGACGGAGCGTCCGACAGCACTGTCGGTGACGCGTCCGCCGGCACCCTCTGCGGCGTCCGTACCTGTGACCGGTCGGCCCTCCGGTGCTGCCGAAGCGGACGACGAGCCAGGCAGCACCGCGGTGCCCGCGTCGAGGTCGACTCCGAACGGCGGAGCGGCCGACCCCGCCTGCTGCCGGTCGTGGCGGACGCGCTCGCGCTCCTCGGTGAGCGTCGTCCGCGACGGCTGGAAGATCTCGAGCAGCTCACCGAGCATGCCCGACGCGACGTCCGAGCCCGTCGAGCTGCGCCGTTCACTGCCGTCCCGACGCCGCGGAGCGGCGACGACGACGAGGATGCTCGCGACGACGCCGAACGCGACGAGGATCTGCAGCCAGGGTTCCACGCGCTAGGACACCTCGGCCTTCTGGGGCCGCGCGAGCAGGGCCCGCGCCATGTCGTCGACCGCGAGGCCCTCGTAGAGCACGGCCGCGACGGCCTGCGTGATGGGCATGTCGACGCCGAGCGAGCGCGCGAGCTCGAGCACCGAGCGCGAGGACTTCACACCCTCAGCCGTGCCGCCGGTCGCGACGATCGCCTCCTCGAGCGTGAGGCCCTCGCCGATGTGCTTGCCGAGCGTGTGGTTGCGCGAGAGCGGCGAGGCGCAGGTCGCCATGAGGTCGCCCATGCCCGCGAGGCCCGGGAACGTCTCGGGGTTCGCGCCGAGGGCGCGGCCGAGCCGCGTGATCTCGACGAGACCGCGCGTGATGACGGTCGCCGTCGTGTTGAGCCCGAAGCCCTTGCCCTGCGCGATGCCGACGGCGATCGCGATGACGTTCTTCACGGCGCCGCACAGCTCCACGCCGACGACGTCCGCGTTCGTGTACGGGCGGAAGTAGGTGTTCGTGCAGGCGCGCGTGACGAGCGCTGTCGCGACCGGGTCGGTGCCTGCGACGACGGTCGCGGTCGGCTGCTTCTCGGCGATCTCGCGCGCGAGGTTGGGACCCGAGACGACGACGACCTGCCGGGCCGGGAGCCCGAGCGCCTCGGCGACGACCTCGCTCATGCGCCGGTCGGTGTCGAGCTCGACGCCCTTCATGAGCGAGACCGCGACGGCACCCGCGGGCACGTGCTCGCGCAGGGCGCCGAGGGTCGCGCGCGCGGACTGCGACGGGACCGCGACGACGACGAGGTCGGCGCCCTCGAGCGCGGCGGCGGCGTCGGTCGTCGCCGTGATCTGCTCGGGCAGGCGCACGCCCGGGAGGTTGCGGGAGTTGCGGTGGTCGCGGGTGATCTGCGCGCAGACCTCGGGCGAGCGGCCCCACATGTGCACGTCACAACCTGCGTCGGCCATGACGACGGCGAACGTCGTGCCCCAGGCGCCCGTGCCGAGGACGGTGGCGCGCAGGGGGCGTTCGGCCGCCGCGGCGCCGGCGGTCGTGCTCGCGTCGGTCGTCATGCGTCGTCACCCGCCGTCGTCGTGCCGGGTTCGTTCGCGCTGGGCTCGTCAGCTCGGGGGTCGTCGGCTCGGGGCTCGTTCGCGCTCCCTGCCGTCAGACCCTCGCCCGTCGGGGGCGTCGCGGCGATCGTCTCGTCTGACGTCTCCGGACGCGACCGCGGGTCGTCGGCCGGGGTCCCGCGGCTCGGACCCACGGGGGTCTTCGCCGGGTCGGCCTGCGCGGCCCGCAGGGCCGCGCGCATGTCGTAGCGCACCGCGGGCGGCTCCTCGCCGCGGATGTCGGCGAGGATCGCCGTGATCGCGTCCATGACGCGCTCGGTGGCCTCGCGGAGCGTCGCCGTGTCGAGCGGACGGCCGTAGAGGTCGTCGAGGTCGACGGGCGGGCCTGCGTGCACCGAGACGTGCTTGCGCGGGAACGGCCGGAAGCGCTTGGAGTAGCGCGGCAGGATGTCCTGCATGCCCCACTGCGCGACGGGGATGACGGGCACGCGGGCCTCGAGCGCGAGCCGCGCGACACCCGTCTTCGCGGTCATGGGCCACAGGTCGGGGTCGCGCGTGAGCGTGCCTTCGGGGAAGACGGCGACGCAACGTCCTGCGCGGAGCGAGTCGATGCCGGGGCCGAGGGCGTCGTGCGCGTGCGTCGAGTTGCGCTCGACGGGGATCTGGCCCGTCGCGCGCAGGAGCGCGCCCAGGACGGGCACCTCGAACAGCGACGCCTTCGCGAGGATCCGCGGGGCGAACCCCGCGTCGTAGACGTAGTGCGCGAACGTCAACGGGTCGATGTTCGACATGTGGTTGCCTGCGACGACGAAGCCTCCCGTCGTCGGCAGGTGCTCCTGGCCCTGCCAGTCCCGACGCGTCATCGAGCGCATGAGGGGGCGCACGAACCGTGCGACGTTGCGGTAGGCGCGGTTGGCGCTGGCTGGATGCTTCGGCACGGGACCACATCCTACCGGCGCGGGGACGAAGCGACCCCGGTCGCGGCAGGTGCCAGGACCGGGGTCGTCGTCGTACAGTCCGGTGGCCCGGCGCTCACGTCGTGAGGAGCGCCCGAGGTCAGGGGCGCTCGAAGTCCGCGCCGAGGGCGGTGAGCTTCTCCGTGAAGTTCTCGTAGCCACGATCGATGAGGCCGATCCCGTGGACGGTCGACGTGCCCTTCGCGGCGAGCGCCGCGATGAGGTGCGAGAAGCCGCCGCGAAGGTCCGGGACGGTGATCTCGCCGGCCTCGAGGGGGGTCGGGCCCGAGATGACGGCCGAGTGGTGGAAGTTGCGCTGCCCGAAGCGGCACTGCAGGCCGCCGAGGCACTCGCGGTACACCTGGATCGTCGCACCCATGCCGCGCAGCGCCTCGGTGAAGCCGAAACGGTTCTCGTAGACCGTCTCGTGGACGATCGAGAGGCCCGTGGCCTGCGTGAGGGCGACGACGAGCGGCTGCTGCCAGTCGGTCATGAAGCCCGGGTGCACATCCGTCTCGAGGACGATCGACCGGAGCTCGCCGCCCGGGTGGTAGAAGCGGATGCCGTCGTCCTCGACCTCGAACTCGCCGCCGACCTTCCGGAACGTGTTGAGGAACGCGATCATCTCGGGCTGGGTCGCGCCCTCGACGAAGATGTCGCCACGCGTCGCGAGCGCCGCCGAGGCCCACGATGCCGCCTCGATGCGGTCGCCGAGCGCGGTGTGACGGAATCCACCGAGGCGCTTGACGCCCTCGATGCGGATGACGCGGTCGGTGTCGACCGAGATGATCGCGCCCATCTTCTGCAGGACGTTGATGAGGTCCATGATCTCGGGCTCGATCGCAGCGTTCGCGAGCTCCGTGACGCCCTCGGCACGCACGGCCGTGAGGAGGAGCTGCTCGGTCGCGCCGACCGACGGGTAGGGCAGCTCGATCTTCGTGCCGCGCAGGCCGTTGGGTGCCGTGAGGTGGATGCCCTGGGGACGCTTGTCCACGACCGCGCCGAACTGGCGCAGGATGTCGAGGTGGTAGTTGATCGGCCGGTCGCCGATGTGGCAGCCACCGAGATCGGGGATGAACGCCTCGCCGAGGCGGTGCAGGAGGGGTCCGCACAGGAGGATTGGGATGCGGCTCGAGCCCGCGTGCGCGTCGATGTCCGCGACGTGCGCCGACTCGACCGCCGTCGAGTCCATGCGCAGGACGCCGCCCTCACGGTCGTGGTCGACGACGACGCCGTGCAGCTCGAGAAGGCCCTTGACGATCTCGACGTCACGGATGAGCGGGACGTTCCTCAGCTCGCTGGGCCCGTCGCCGAGGAGCGAGGCGACCATCGCCTTGGAGACGAAGTTCTTGGCCCCGCGGACCCGGATTCTGCCGTTGAGCGGGGTGCCGCCGGTGACGTGGATGAGATCGGTCATGTGTCTATCGTCGCCTATCGCTGGGGGCCAGGGGGCCAGATGCGCCGCGCGCGGTGTGTGGACTTCGTGGGAGGGCGGGGTGATCCCGGGGTCAGGTCGCCGGCATCGGGCTCTCCGAGGGTCGAACGCGCCGCGCCGCGCACGGTATTCCCTCGTGGCGCTCCCCGGACGACGACGCCGGGACGCCGCATCGCGGCGTCCCGGCGTCGGGTCGTGCGTGGTCGCTCAGGCGTCGATCGGACGCGCGGCGACGATGTCCTGCTTGGGCAGGTGCTTCGCGGGGAGCGTCTTCGGGCGCCAGCCCTCACGACGCGCCTCGAAGGCCGTGATCTCGTCCTCGTGCTGGAGGGTGAGGCCGATGTCGTCGAGGCCCTCCATGAGACGCCAGCGCGTGTAGTCGTCGACGTGGATCTGCACGACGACGTCGCCCGCGGTCGCGGTGCGCTCGACGAGGTCGACCGTCACCTCGGTGCCGGGCTCGTTCTCGAGGACCTTCCACAGGAGCTCGATGTCCTCCTGCGCGACCTGCGCCGCGAGGAGACCCTGCTTGCCCGAGTTGCCGCGGAAGATGTCAGCGAAGCGCGAGGCGAGGACGGCCTTGAAGCCGTAGTCCTTGAGCGCCCAGACGGCGTGCTCGCGGGACGAGCCGGTGCCGAAGTCGGGGCCCGCGACGAGCACGGAGCCCGTCGTGTACGCCGGCTGGTTGAGGACGAAGGACTCGTCGCCACGCCAGGCGGCGAAGAGCGCGTCCTCGAAGCCCGTGCGGGTCACGCGCTTGAGGTAGACGGCGGGGATGATCTGGTCGGTGTCGACGTTGCTGCGGCGCAGCGGCACCCCGACACCGGTGTGGGTGGTGAACTTCTCCATGACAGGCTCCTTGGATGTGGCTTCGGTGACCGGTGCGGGCGTCAGACCTGAACGAGGACGTTCGGGTCGAGCGGCGCGAGCGGCGAGCCGTCGAAGGTCGTGAGGTCGGTGCCCTCGGGCAGGTCGAGGTCGGAGAGCGACGAGAG
The DNA here is from genome assembly GCF_011300875.1 of Sanguibacter sp. HDW7. NCBI lineage: Bacteria > Bacillati > Actinomycetota > Actinomycetes > Micrococcales > Sanguibacteraceae > Sanguibacter > Sanguibacter sp. HDW7. The sequence goes on from NZ_CP049862.1 coordinate 2,160,860, forward strand.
CGTGCCGCGGATCGCGGTCGCTGCGGCGACGAGCGGCGAGACGAGGTGCGTCCGCCCACCCTTGCCCTGGCGGCCCTCGAAGTTGCGGTTCGACGTCGAGGCGGCGCGCTCCCCCGGGGTGAGCTGGTCGGGGTTCATGCCGAGGCACATCGAGCAGCCGGCGTTGCGCCACTCGGCTCCGAAGTCGAGGAAGATCTGGTCGAGCCCCTCGGTCTCGGCCTGGAGGCGCACGCGGGCGGAGGCGGGCACGACGAGGACGCGGGTGTCCGCGGCCTTCTTCTTGCCCTTGAACACCTTGGCGACCGAGCGGAGGTCCTCGATGCGGCCGTTGGTGCACGAGCCGATGAAGACGGTGTCGATCTTGAGGTCGCGCAGCGGGGCGCCGGGGACGAGACCCATGTACTCGATCGCGCGCTCGGCGGCGACGCGGTCGTTCTCGTCGGCGATGAGGTCGGGGACGGGGACGGTCGCCGAGATCGGCAGGCCCTGGCCGGGGTTCGTGCCCCACGTGACGAAGGGCTCGAGGTCGGAGGCCTGGAGGGTGACCTCGGTGTCGAAGACGGCGTCGTCGTCCGAGCGGAGCGTCTTCCAGTACTCGACCGCGGCGTCCCAGTCGTCGCCCTCGGGTGCGTGGGGGCGGCCCTCGAGGTAGTCGAAGGTCGTCTGGTCGGGGGCGATCATGCCGGCGCGGGCGCCGGCCTCGATCGACATGTTGCAGATCGTCATCCGCGCCTCCATGGAGAGCGTACGGATGGCCTCCCCGCGGTACTCGAGCACATAGCCCTGACCGCCACCGGTGCCGATCTTCGCGATGATCGCGAGGATGATGTCCTTCGACGTGGCGCCAGGGGGGAGCTCGCCCTCGACGTTGATCGCCATGGTGCGGAACGGGGCGAGCGGGAGGGTCTGGGTCGCCATGACGTGCTCGACCTCGGACGTGCCGATGCCGAACGCGAGGGCGCCGAAGGCCCCGTGCGTCGAGGTGTGCGAGTCGCCGCAGACGACGGTGAGGCCGGGCATGGTGAGGCCGAGCTGCGGGCCCACCTGGTGGACGATGCCCTGGTCGGCGTCGCCGAGGGAGTGGAGGCGGACGCCGAACTCCTTGGCGTTGTTGCGCAGCGTGTCGATCTGCGTGCGGCTCGTGAGGTCCGCGATCGGCAGGTCGATGTCGAGCGTCGGCGTGTTGTGGTCCTCGGTCGCGATCGTGAGGTCCGTGCGGCGCAGCTTGCGCCCGGCGAGGCGGAGACCCTCGAAGGCCTGGGGGCTCGTCACCTCGTGGAGCAGGTGGAGGTCGATGTACAGGAGGTCGGGCGCTCCATCGACACCCTGACGCACGAGGTGTGCGTCCCAGACCTTCTCTGCCAGCGTGCCGGCCATGGAGTGTTCCTCTCGTCAAAGACTGCCGCGAAGCGGCGGCAGGGACTAGAATCGCGACGACACACGGTGCGTCGCACTTGCGTCTCAGCCTCCGAGACTGCAATATCGTCCTATGGACAACTCTAGCGGAGTCGGCGTCCTCGACAAGGCCGCCGCCGTTCTCGGTGCTCTCGAAGCTGGTCCTGCGACACTCGCCCAGCTCGTCGCAGCCACCCATCTCGCCCGCCCGACGGCACATCGACTGGCCGTCGCCCTCGAGCACCACCGTCTCGTCGCCCGCGACATGCAGGGGCGCTTCGTCCTCGGCCCGCGGCTCAACGAGCTCGCGACCGCCGCAGGCGAGGACCGCCTCCTCGCGGCCGCCAACCCCGTGCTCACGGCCCTCCGTGACCACACGGGCGAGAGCGCGCAGCTCTACCGACGGCAGGGCGACCAGCGCATCTGCGTCGCGGCCGCCGAGCGGCCCGTCGGCCTGCGCGACTCGATCCCCGTGGGCGCGACCCTCACGATGCTCGCCGGCTCCGCCGCGCAGATCCTTCTCGCGTGGGAGGAGCCCGACCGCCTCCACCGCGGCCTCCAGGGCGCCAAGTTCACGGCGACGATCCTCTCGGGCGTCCGCCGCCGCGGCTGGGCGCAGTCCGTCTCGGAGCGCGAGGCCGGTGTCGCCTCGGTGTCCGCGCCCGTGCGCGGCCCGTCCGGGCGCGTCGTCGCTGCGGTCTCGATCTCGGGACCCGTCGAGCGCCTCTCGCGCCAGCCCGGCCGCCTCCACGCCGGATCTGTCGTCGCTGCCGCGAACCGCCTCACCGAGGTCCTCCGGCGCGCCGCCAGCTGACCACCCCGTGCCACGAGGCCCGTCGAGCACCCGCTCGGCGGGCCTCGGTACGTCCGGGCAGGGGTGCCGACGCTCCTCCGTCAGCCCCTGCGACCCGCCGCGATCCGCTGCCGCGCCGCCTCGTAGAGCACGGCTGTCGTGGCGTTCGCCGCGTTGAGCGAGCTCGCGGCCCCCGACATGGGGATGCTCACCGTGAGGTCGCACAGCTCGCGCCACGCGTGCGAGAGGCCCGACGTCTCGTTGCCGACGAGCAGGAGCGTCGGACCCGTGAGATCGGCGTCGAACACGTCGACGTCGCCGCGCTCGTCCGTACCGACAAGCTTCACCGGGACGCCGCCCACCCGTGCCTGCTCGACCCACGCCATGACCTCGGCCGGACCCGGCACGCGGACCGCGGGGAGGGCGAAGAGGCTGCCCGTCGTCGCACGCACCGCGCGCGGGTCGTAGACGTCGGCCGCATGGCCCGAGACGATGACACCGTGCGCGCCGAACGCGTCGGCCGAGCGGATGATGCTCCCGATGTTCCCCGGTGTCGTCGGGCGATCGAACATCACGCCCAGGAGGTCCGGGCCGACGGAGATCCGGCCGAGGTCGTCGTCCGGCAGGCCGACCACCGCGACGAGCTCGGGCACGTCGGCGGTCTTCTCCCCCAGCTCTGCGAGGAGCTCGGGCGCCATCGCCACCTGGGTCGCGCCGCTCGACGCGAGCAGGTCGCGCGCCCAGCCTGACAGGGGCCGGCTCTCGTCGTGGAGCAGGGCATGGACGGACCATCCGTGCTCGACGGCCAGCGTGATGGGGCGGACGCCCTGGACGATCATCTCGCCGAGCTGGTTGCGCTTGCGGCGGTTGGTGAGCAGCGCCTCCCACAGCTGGAACGTCGCGTTGCGGGTCGTGATCCGCTGGGTCGCGGGCATGTGGTCCTCCACGGTGAGCCGGTCGGCGCGGCCCCAGGCTCGCGACGTCTCGCGCAGCAACGCTACCGCCACGCACGCGAAAGGCCCGGTCATCGATGATGACCGGGCCTTTCGAGACGTACCCCCGACGGGATTTGAACCCGTGTTACCGCCGTGAGAGGGCGGCGTCCTAGGCCGCTAGACGACGGGGGCCGGACGGTGCTCGAGCCGCCCCCGAAGGGGCCGCTCTCTGCGCCGTCGAGAACATTACACAAAGGGCGGGCGCGCGCGCCAGTTGGACCGACGTGGCCGTCGTCACACCCGGGCTCCGTCGCGTGGGGTGCCGTCCGGGGGCGGACCCGTCAGACCGTGACGTTCGGCGGCGGCGTGGATGTGCCCTCGCGAGCACCGGGCGTGGAGCCGTCCGCCGGCGGTTCGCCACCCCCGGCCGCTGCACGGAACCTACGGTTGCCGACATGTCCGACGACGACGAGCACCGTCCCGACGGCCGAGAGGGCGAACAGGACGGCGATCCCCGCGAACACGAGGTCGAAGACCGCCATCGACGCTTCCCACGCGTCACGACCGTCCTCCTGGGAGTGCGACGGGTCCGCGGGGTCGTACGCGACATCGATGGGGCTGCCGACCGCGAGCCCGCACCACTCGGAGTTCTCGTAGCCCCACCCGCTGGAAGCTGTGCGTTCGGTTCCGGCACCGTCGACGAACGCGTACGTGAGCAGGCAGCCCTCCCCGGCGGGATCGTGGACGAGAGCCCCCTCGCCCGCGTCGCGCGTGCCGCGCTCGAGCGACGTGACGACGCCGGTGACCCGGGTCCACGACTCGGAGGGCAGCGCCGTCACGGACATCCCGAAGAACCCCCACAGCGGCAGGGCGACTCCGAGCAGCGGTACCGCGAGCGTCCCGGGGACGAGCGCGAGCAGGTAGCGCCAGAGCAGGCGGCGGCGGCGCGGCGGCTTCGACTGCATGGAGGACCTCACGTTCTGCAGGCCCGTAGACCCTGCGTCGGCGTCGATCGCCCCGTTCCCGGAGACGTGCCGACACGCTAGCAGAACCGACATCTCGGATGCAGCGATCTGTCCGAGGACAGGAGCGCGTCACGCCCACCCCTCGCCCTCCTCCCGTCCGGCACGACGAAGGCCCGGTCATCGATGATGACCGGGCCTTCGAGACGTACCCCCGACGGGATTTGAACCCGTGTTACCGCCGTGAGAGGGCGGCGTCCTAGGCCGCTAGACGACGGGGGCAGGACGTGTCAGGAACGAGCGCGAACACTCCACCTGACGGAACAAGATCCTCGGAATCTTGCGGCTGCGAGAGCCGCGTCGATCCGAAGATCTTGAGCTGGGGTACCAGGACTCGAACCTAGAATGACGGTACCAGAAACCGTTGTGTTGCCAATTACACCATACCCCAAGGGGGTAACCCACCAGTCCGTCATCGACGCCCTCCGAGGAGGCCGCCAACCCGTTTTCCAGGGGTTGTCCCGAGAAAGAACACTACCCGACGATCGGCCGAGCACCAAAATCCTCAGGACGTCGGGACGGTCACACGGCCCGCTCGCGGCCCCGGTACGGCGCCGGGACCTGCGCAGGGATCTCAGCGACCCGCAGGCTCTGCAGCAGGCGCGTCGACGCCGACGAGAGCGAGGACGTCCGTGAGCGACGAGATCACCGCGATGCCGGCCGCACGCGCCGCCTCGGGGTCCTCCGGGTGCGCTCCTCCACGCCGCGCGCCAGGACGGTCGAGCCACGCACCCTGCAGCCCGGCGCGCACGGCGCCGCCCGCGTCGATGTCGAGCTCGTCGCCCACGTAGAGCGTCTCGGCCGGGTCCGTTCCGAGCCTGCGCGCAGACTCCAGGAAGACGCGCGGGTCGGGCTTGCCGACGCCGAAGACGTCGACGCCCACGAGCATCGGCACCCGCTCCCCCAGGCCGACGGCCGCGAGCTTGTGCACCTGGTAGTCCGTCGCAGCGTTCGACAGCGCGCCGACGGGCACGCCGGCGGCGAGCAGCGCGTCGACCGCTCCCGCCGACTCCGGGAACGCCCGCCACGCCGCCGCGAACGCCGACTCGAAGACCTCGTCCCACGCGTCGAAGCCCGCGTCGTCGAGCACGGGACCGCCGAACGCCGCCATGAGCTCGTTCGCCCGCGTGAAGCGCTGCGCTCGGAACGACTCCTCGCCCCGTGTGTACGCGCGGTAGTGGCCGCCCGCGTCACGCCGCCACATGGCGAGGACCTCGCCCCGTCGCTCGGACGGCAGGTCCGGCAGGTAGACGCGCGCGACCTCCGCCATCGCGTCGGCGAACGCGCCACGCGTGTCGACGAGCGTGTCGTCGACGTCGAACAGCACGCCCGCGATGCGCGGACGCCCCGCGGCCGGCGCCACGAGGGCGTCGGCGCGGGGCGGCTGCTGGTCGCGGGGACCGACGGTCACAGCGCCGCCCGCAGCGCGCGCACGCGCGCGAGCGAGGACTCGCGGCCGAGGATCTCCATCGACTCGAAGAGCGGCGGCGAGACCCGGCGGCCCGTGATCGCGACACGCAGGGGCGCGAACGCGAACTTCGGCTTGACGCCCATCTCCTCGATGAGCGCGGCCTTGAGCGCATCCTGCGTCGTCTCCGGGTCGAACGACGCGACGCTCTCGAGCACCTCGAGCGCGCGGTCGAGCATCTCGCGCAGGCGCTCACGCACCTGGGCGACCGACGCGTCGGTCAGCTGCATCGCGGTGCCGGGGGCCGCGCCCTCGGGCAGGGCGAGCTCAGCCTGGACGCCTGGCAGGACGCCCTTGAACGTGTTCTTGTCGACGAGGGCCGACATCGAGTCCTCGTCGAGCACGACCGCGTCGTCCCCGACGAAGAGGAAGCCGAGCATGCCCGCAACCTCGCCGAGAAGCGTCATGCGCTCCTGGACGAGCGGCGCACCTGCGTCGAGCAGCGCGCGCTGCGCGTCGGGGAGCGCGTCGTACGCGTCCGCGTCGACGAGGCCCGCGCCGTGGAGGTACGGCACCAGTCGCGCACGGAAGTCCGCGGGCTCGAGCAGGCGCACGTGCGCGGCGTTGATCGCCTCGGCCTTCTTGAGGTCGAAGCGTGCCGGGTTCGGGTTGACGTCGGCGATGTCGAACGCCTGGGTGAGCTCGTCGACCGAGAAGATGTCCCGGTCCGCGGCGATCGACCAGCCGAGCAGCGCGAGGTAGTTGACGAGGCCCTCGCGCGTGAAGCCGCGGTCGCGGTGGAGGAAGAGGTTCGACTCCGGGTCGCGCTTCGAGAGCTTCTTGTTGCCCTCCCCCATGACGTACGGCAGGTGGCCGAAGGCCGGGAGGACCTTGGCGACGCCGAGCTCGAGCAGCGCGCGGTAGAGGACGACCTGGCGGGGCGTCGAGGACAGCAGGTCCTCGCCGCGCAGCACGTGCGTGATCTCCATGAGCGCGTCGTCGACCGGGTTGACGAGCGTGTAGAGCGCGTCGCCGTTCGCACGGACGATGACGTAGTCGGGCACCGTGCCGGCCTTGAAGGTGATCTCGCCGCGCACGAGGTCGGTGAACGACACGTCCTCGTCGGGCATGCGCAGGCGCAGCACGGGCTCGCGGCCCTCGGCGCGGTAGGCGGCCTTCTGCTCGTCCGTGAGGTCGCGGTCGAAGCCGTCGTAGCCCATGGCCGCGGGCCGACCGGCCGCGGTGTTGCGCGCCTCGATCTCCTCGGGCGTCGAGAACGACTCGTACGCGTACCCGCCCTCGAGCAGACGGCGAGCGACGTCCGCGTAGAGGTCCTTGCGCTGCGACTGCCGGTACGGGCCGTGCGGGCCGCCCACGTCGATGCCCTCGTCCCAGTCGAGCCCGAGCCAGCGCAGCGCCTCGAGGATCTGCGCGTAGCTCTCCTCCGAGTCACGCGCAGCGTCCGTGTCCTCGATGCGGAAGACGAACGTGCCGCCGACGTGCCGTGCGTACGCCCAGTTGAAGAGGGCGGTGCGGATCATGCCGACGTGCGGCGTGCCCGTCGGCGAGGGGCAGAAGCGGACGCGGACGTCGGAGCCGGTGGGCAGGACTGCAGACACGAGGTGCACCTTGTTCCAGTTGGTGGCGGTGAGGCCTGGGAAGAAGCGGCGGGCGGGGGTACGGACGAGCGGGACGGGCGGACGCGGTCAGTCGCGCCGCAGGACGGGGTTGCGCAGGACTCCGACGCCCTCGACCTCGCACTCGACGACGTCGCCGTGGTCGACGATCCCGACGCCCGCAGGCGTGCCCGTGAGGATGACGTCGCCCGGCAGGAGCGTGAACGCCTGGGAGATGTAGGAGACGAGGAACGCGACGTCGAAGATCATGTCCGACGTGCGGCCGTCCTGGCGGGGCTCGCCGTTGACGCGCGAGCTCACCGCGAGGTCCTCCGGGTCGAGGCCCGTCGTGATCCACGGACCGAGCGGGCACGAGGAGTCGAAACCCTTGGCGCGCGCCCACTGGTCCTCAGCGCGCTGCACGTCACGTGCCGTGACGTCGTTCGCGACGGTGTAGCCGAAGACCTTCGACAGCGCGTCCTCGGGCGAGACGTCCTTCGTCACCTTGCCGATGACGACCGCGAGCTCGGACTCGTAGGAGACCTCGCGCGTCCACGACGGCAGGACGATCGGGTCGTCCGGGCCTACGACCGACGTGTTCGGCTTGAAGAACAGCATCGGCGACGTGGGCAGCTCGTTGCCCATCTCCTTGACGTGGTCCGCGTAGTTGCGGCCGACCGCGACGATCTTCGAGCGCGGGATGACGGGCGCGAGGAGGCGCACGTCGTCCGTCAGCGGGACGACCTCACCGGTCTGCTGGACCGGCATGTAGAGCGGGTCCCCCGTGACGACGTGGAGCGTCTCCGCGCCGGGAGCGCCGTCGACGAGCGCGAAACGGGGGTCGGAGCCTTGGGTGAACCTAGCGATACGCACGGGCCAAGCCTACGCGGGACCTCCGACACCCGGGCTCACGCCCGCGCGAGCACCTCGCCGTGCGTGATGGAGAACCAGCCGTCCTCGTCCTGCGCCCACTGGCGCCAGCCACGCGCGATCTCCTCGAGCGCGACGTCGTCCGCGAGGCCCGTCGCCCGCGCCTGCAGCCCGAACTGCGACGAGAGGCAGCGCTCCGCCCACAGGTCGCCCCACCACGCGCGGTCGGCCTCGGACGCGTAGCACCACACGCCCGCCGACGCCGTGATCGCCTCGTCCGCGAAGCCGGCGGCCCGCACCCACGACACGAGACGACGGCCCGCGTCCGGCTGCGCGCCGTTCGCCGCCGCGACCTCGTGGTAGAGCTCGTTCCACTCCGTGAGCTCCTGCAGCTCGGGGTACCAGGCCATCGCCGCGTAGTCGGCGTCGCGCACCGCGACAAGTCCGCCCGGACGCGTGACGCGGCGGATCTCGCGCAGCGCCGCAACCGGGTCCGAGAGGTGCTGGAGCACCTGGTGCGCGTGCACGATGTCGAACGAGCCGTCCTCGAACGGCAGGTCGTAGACGTCGGCCTCGACGAACTCGACGTTGCGCACACCCTGGTTCGCAGCCGTCGCGCGCGCCTGCTCGAGGACCGCGGTCGACGTGTCGATCCCCGTGACGACGCCCGGGCCGACCGTGCGCGCGAGGTCGACCGTGATGGTGCCCGGGCCGCAGCCGACGTCGAGCACCGAAAGTCCCTCACGCAGGTGCGGCAGGAGGTACGACGCGGAGTTCTCCGCTGTGCGCCAGCGGTGCGAGCGCAGCACGGAGTCGTGGTGCCCGTGCGTGTAGGAGTCCTTGGGGTGGGGCTTGGAGCCGTCGGTCACGGCGTCGGTCCCGGTGGTCGTCGACATGGGCTCACGCTAACCACGGGCCTCGCGGCCCGGGACCTCCTGACCACATCGTGGTCCCGCGACACACGTACGCTCGGACGATGCGCGACATGCCGGCTCCCGACCCGACCGACCCTCGCAGCGAGCACGACCGCATGGTCGCGGGCGACTGGTACCGGTACCGGCTCGACCCGGCCCTCGCGGAGATGACGACGGGCACGCAGGCCGCCTGCCGCCGGATCACCGCGCTCTACGACACGGACCGGCCCACGGCCGAGGCGCTCTTCCGCGACCTGCTCGGTTCTGTCGGCGAGGGCGTCGACTTCCGGCCGCCCCTCTACCTCGACTACGGCAGCCGCCTCCACGTCGGCGACGGGTCGTTCCTCAACGCCGACCTCCTCGTCCTGGGCGGCGGCCTCGTGACGATCGGCCGTCACGTGCTCGTCGGCCCGTCCGTGCGGATCTACACGCCGCAGCACGCGCTCGACGTCGCAGACCGCCGCGCCGGCTGGGAGCGTGTCGAGCCCGTGACGATCGAGGACGACGTGTGGCTCGGCGGCAACGTCGTCGTGCTGCCCGGCGTGACGATCGGCGCACGCTCGGTCGTCGGCGCGGGGTCGGTCGTCGTCAAGGACGTGCCGCCGGACGTCGTCGTCGTGGGCAACCCCGCACGCGTCGTGCGTGAGCTCGCCTGAGCGCCTGGCTCCCGCACGGCCCGATGTCCGTGGCGCGAGGTAGCGTGACCGCGTGACCACCACGCTCCTCTCCTCGCCCGACGCCCCCGCGACCCGCCGGGTCGGCGACTCGGGCCTCGCCGTCTCCGTCGTCGGCCTCGGCTGCAACAACCTCGGCCGCACGGGCACCGCGACGCTCACCCAGGAGGGCACCGACGCAGTCGTCCACGCGGCGCTCGACGCGGGGATCACGTTCTTCGACACGGCCGACAACTACGGCCACGAGGGGGGCCTCTCCGAACGGATGCTCGGCGCGGCGCTCGGGCGCCGTCGCGACGAGGTCGTCGTCGCGACGAAGTTCGGCATGGCCAACGGCGGCCTGTACGGCGACGACCACGGGGCGCGCGGCTCGCGCCGCTACGTGCGCCGCGCGGTCGAGGGCTCGCTCGCCCGGCTCGGGACCGACCGCATCGACCTCCTCCAGCTCCACACCCCCGACCCGCTCACGCCGGTCGAGGAGACGCTCTCGGCGCTCGACGACCTCGTGCGCGAGGGCAAGGTCCTCTACGTCGGGCACTCCAACCGGGCCGGGTGGCAGATCGCCGACGCCGAGCACGTCGCGCGCCGCGCAGGCCTCACGCGCTTCGTCTCCTCGCAGAGCCACTTCAACCTCCTCGACCGCCGCGCCGAGCTCGAGGTCGTGCCGGCCGCGCAGGCGTACGGGCTCGGCCTCCTCCCCTACTTCCCGCTCGCCAACGGTCTGCTCTCGGGCAAGTACTCGCGCGGGACGACGCCGTCGGAGGGCCGGCTCTCGCACACCCGTCAGCACATGCTCGTCGAGGCCCCGTGGGACGCGCTCGAGGAGCTCACCGAGCTCGGCCGCGACCGCGGGCTCGGGCTGCTCGAGCTCGCGTTCTCGTGGCTCGCGGCTCAGCCGCAGGTCGCGAGCGTCATCGCGGGCGCGACGCGCCCCGAGCAGGTGCGGCAGAACGCCGCGGCCGTTCACCCGCTCACGGCCGACGAGCTCGCGCAGATCGATGCGCTCTTCCCGCCGCCGGCAAAGGTCGCGCTCTTCTAGCCGTCCGCGCTCTTCTAGCCGTTCGCGCGCTGCGCGGCACCGAGCCCGGCGGGGCCGTCATGACGCGCGCGGTCCACGCGGGGGACTGAGGATGGGCGCATGAGAGCCACCGGCATCGCCCTCCTCGCTGTCGGGGTCCTGCTCGTCGTCGTCGGCATCGCCGCGGCACGCGCCGGGCGGCGGCGCCCCGCGCGGCGCGTCGTCGTCACGGGTCAGATCGTGCGGCAGGTGGGCTGGGGGCGGACACCGCCGTACGAGGTCGCGTACCCGCTGCCCGACGGCACCTGGACGACGACCGTGACGCGCTCGCCGCTGAGCCCCGGCGGGATCACGACCCTCGGCTGGACGCAGGGCACGTCCGTGCCCGTCCACGTCAACATCGACGACCCGCGCGACGCACGGCTCACACCCGACGGGTCGCTCGGCGTCGCGGGGTTCGTCGGGCTCGTCCTCGGGGTCGTCGGGCTCATCCTCGGGGTCGTCGGGGGCGTGCTCACGGCCGTCTCGGCCGTCGGGTAGGACGCAGCCCGTCGGGACGCCGGGCCGTCGGGCCGCCGGGCCGTCGGGACGCCGGGCCGTCGGGCCGTCGGGACGCCGGGCCGTCGGGTCGTCGGGCGCTTCGGGACGCCGGGCCGTCGGGTCGTCGGGACGCCGGGCGCTTCGGGACGCCGGGCGCGTCGTCGTAGGCTCAGGTCGTGCTCCACCCCGCCCAACCCGCCCTGCCCGCCGCCGACTGGCGCGCCCGCGCCGCCGCGCACGCCGAGCGCGCCGACGCTCTCACGGCGGGCCACCGTGCCCGCCGCGACGCGGGCGAGACGCACGCGATCGAGGACTTCCTCCACACGTACTACGCGACGCGGCCCGGGCAGCTTCGACGCTGGCACCCAGGCGTCGGGGTCTCGCTCGAGGGCACGGGCGACGACGTCGAAGAGCGGCGCACGTGGCGCTGGTACACGTCCGACGGCGGCCTCACCCGGGTCGACGCGTCGACGTTCCTCGCCGACCGCGGCACGACCGTGCGCTTCGTGCGCGAGCTGCTCTCCCGCACCGCGGAGCGCCCCGCGAACGTCGGCTGCTTCGGCCTCCACGAGTGGGCGATGGTCTACCGCCTGGGTGACGGCACGCGGCACCCGCTGCCGCTGCGGCTCGGTGCCGCGGGCTCGGACGACGTCGTCGAGAGCCACCAGATCCGCTGCTCCCACATCGACGCCTTCAGGTTCTTCACGCCCGAGGCCGCGCCGCTCAACCGGCTCACGCCGACGCGCGAGACGCAGGTGGAGATGGAGCAGCCCGGCTGCCTCCACGCGAACATGGACCTCTACAAGTGGGCCCTCAAGCTCGGGCCGACGGTCGAGTCCTCGCTCGTCCTCGAGTGCTTCGAGCTCGCGCTCGACGTGCGCTACCTCGACATGCAGGCGAGCCCGTACGACGTGTCTTCCTACGGGCTCGACGAGGTCGCGATCGAGACGCCGGAAGGCAAGGCCGAGTACTCGGCCCGGCAGCGCGGGTTCGCGGAGCGCGCGGCCGTCCTGCGCGAGCGGCTCGTCGCGACGTGCGACGCGGTGCTCGCGCACGATCCTGCTCTCGCCGTCGGTACCGCTCTCGCTGACGAACCGGCGCCGTCCGGCGGTGCGGGGCCTGCTCAGGCAGTGCGCGCCACGCTCTGAGACGCGACTCTCGCAGGGCGGGACGCGTGCGGCGGGACTCACACCCCCGAGCCCGGGTCCGGGGCGCAGCCCGGTGGGACGATGGTCCTACCCGTCGTCGTCCGAGAGGCTCGCCCGTGCCTGCACGCCCCGCCGCACCCGCCGCCACCGCGGCGCAGACGCTGCCCCACGTCGTCGTCATCGGCGGAGGCTTCGCCGGCCTCGCCGCCGTCCGCGCGCTCGCGAAGGCACCCGTGCGGATCACGCTCGTCGACCGCCGCGTGTACACGACGTTCCAGCCGCTGCTCTACCAGGTCGCGTCAGGCGGGCTCACCGCCGGCAACGTCACCTACTTCCTGCGGTCGCTGCGGCTGCGGCAGAAGAACGTCCGGGTCCTTCACGAGCACCTCGTCGACGTCGACGCTGCGGGCCGCACGGTGACGCTGCTCGACGGCACGCGCCTCGAGTACGACCACCTCGTGCTCGCCAACGGCGTGTCCGTCAACTACTTCGGCACGCCGGGCGCCAAGGAGCACGCACTGCCGATGTACTCGCGCTCGCAGGCGATCAAGATCCGCGACCAGCTCTTCGTACGCCTCGAGGAGGCCGCGCACGCCGTCGAGGACGGCACGATGCACGACGGGCTGCGCATCGTCGTCGTGGGCGGCGGGCCCACCGGCGTCGAGGTCGCGGGCGCGATGGCCGAGCTGCGCGATGCCGGGCTGCGGCCCGCCTACCCGGAGATCGACGGCGAGGCGTTCGACGTCATGATCGTCCAGCGCGGCGCCGAGGTCCTCAAGGCCTTCGACGCTCCCCTGCGTCGCTACGCGGCCGAGCAGCTCGAGCGCCGCGGCGTCACCCTGCGCCTCGGCGCAGGCGTCGCCGAGGTCCACGCGGACGGTGTCGTCCTCACCGACGGCACCCGGATCCCGTCGGACCTCACGATCTGGTCCGCAGGCGTCGCCCCGCACGAGGAGGTCGCCCGCTGGGGCCTGCCCCTCGGCGACGGCGGCCGCATCAAGGTCCGCGACGACCTGCGCGTCGAGGGCCACGACGAGATCTTCGCCGTCGGCGACGTCGCGGTCTCCCCTGCCGGCCTGCCGCAGCTCGCGCAGCCTGCGCTCCAGTCCGGCCGTCGCGCGGGCCGGAACATCGCAGCGCTCGTCGCCGGTCGCCCGACCGAGCCGCTGCGCTACTTCGACAAGGGCACGATGGCGATCATCGGGCGCCGCGCCGCGATCGCGCAGGTGCTCGGCAAGATCCACCTCACGCGCGGCGTCGCGTGGCTCGCCTGGCTGTTCGTCCACGTCATGGGGCTCGTCGGGCCGCGCAACCGGCTCGTGACGCTCATGGGAATCGTCACGCGCTACGGCTTCCCGTTCCACCGCAAGCCCGTGCCCATCGTCGGCGACGTGCCCTCGATCCGTTCGCGCAGGCCGGCGCGCCCTGAGCGCGAGACGGGCGCCCGGTGAGCGAGGGCCACGACCCGGCACGGGTGACAACCTCCGGTCGGGCGCGTCGGCACATGTTCACGCTCGTCGTCACCGGGCTCGCGCTCGCATGGATCGTGCTGGGTGCCGTCGTCGTCGAGATCGACGACGTGTACGACGTCGTCAGGATCATCACGGTGCCCGCGGTGTTCTGGACGATCCTCATGCAGGTGCGCCTCCGCGCCTGGGGGCGCAGCGTCGGCACGTCGCTCGGCCGCAGGGCGGCCGGCACGCGGGCCGAGCGCGAGGGCCGCGCGCGCCGTCAGGGATGATAGGTCCCGGCCGCCCCCTCTCACCGGAACGACGATGCAGACCGACATCCCCCGCAACCGCCACCCCGAACGCCCGCACGTCCACGAGCACACGAGCTTCGTCCTGACGTTCCTGCCCGACGACGCAGGCCGTCCGACGCCCGGCGAGCTCGCGACCCTCCTGCGGCAGCGGTCGATCCTCGGGGCCGTCGCGGACGGCGACGATCTCGGCACGCCCGGCGCGGCCGTCGTGATCATCGCGGTCGACGACGGCGGACGGGTGCTGCTCGACGCCGAGGGACGCGTCGTCCCCGGACAGCCCGTCGAGCACCTCGTGCCCGGGCTCGCGCACCTCACGGGCCGGAGCGTCGTCGTCGACGACTCGCTCGTCGTCGCACCCGACGGCAGCGAGTCCGAGCCCGACGAGGACTCGCTCGCGGCGAGCCTCGCGACGACGCTCGTCGCATGGCGCTCCTCGGCTCCGTCCAGCGCGCTCGTCCGCGGGATCGCTCGCGGGGTCGGTGCGGCCGTCGAGCACGCGACCGTCGATGGCTGGACGCTTCTCGCGCTCCCGCCCGGCATGACCGTCGACGCCGAGACCTTCGCCCGCAGCATCGCCGGGGCCGCCGAGCGTCCCGTCGTCACGCTCCAGCGGGCCGGGGAGTCGCGCGCCGTGACGTGGCACCACCGCGACGGCAGGCATCCCGTGACGATCGAGCTCGCGGCCCCGCCCGCGACGGAGGTCGTCGTGCCTGAGGGTGCACCGGGCAGCTCGGCCGCGCTGCTCGCGAAGGTCCTCGGCGACGGCACCCTGCGGATCGTCCCCGACACGCGACGACTCGACCCCGGGACGCTCGAGGCGCTGCGGGCGCTCCCGCTCGTCCGGGAGACGCTGCTGCACGACGCGGCCGCGCTGCTCGGGCTGCCTGCGGGCGTCGCCGAGCTCGTCGAGCGCGCCGGAGACGCTGCGCGCCGGTCGCACGCCGAGCGCACGACCGGGGCGGACGCTGTGCCGGTGGCGGCGGCGGAGATCGCGTCGGCGGCGGAGGCCGCGTCGGCGGCCGAGGTCGAGCTGGCAGCGGAGAGCGAGCCGGCAGCCGAGGTCGAACCTGAAGCCGAGGTCGAGCCAGCGGCAGCAGTCGCTGCGACGCCGGGCTCGCCCCTGCGATGGCTCGATCTGCCCGGCGCCACCGTCCTCGAGCCCGACCCGACCGTCGGAGCCGCCTTCGCGCGCGGCCTGCTCGACGCAGCGCTCGACGAGCCGACCGGGGAGGCACTCCACGCGCGGATCCGCCGGTGGCTGTGGCGTCGTCCCGCCGCGCTCATCACGCTTGCGATCCTCGAGGTGCTCGTGGGTGCCGCACTGGCCATGTGGGCGGTCGCCGGCGGCGACGCCTTCGGGCAGTCCTGGATCGTCTGGGTCGCCGCGGTGCTCCTCGTCGTCGACGGAGGCCCGGACCTCGTCGTCGGGATCACGTTGCTGCGCCGACGTCGCCGCCAGGCCTGACGCCGCCGAGAGGCTCACGCGGTCCGGCGTTGCCGGGCACGCACGCCCCTCCCGTCGGAGGGAACGCCACTACCCCCGCACGAGCCCCGGCACGTCACGCCCGACGACCTCGGGCCAGCGCACGCAGATCTCGGCAGCGACGGCTCGGGTCGCGCGCAGCCCGTCGGGCAACGGCAGCGGCACGTCCCAGCGACCCGCGAGCGGCAGCTCGACCTCGCGTCCGTCGACGACGCACGCGAGCACGACGGACCACGCGTACCTGTTCTCGAGCGCGACGCGACCGGGTGCGGCGGACCGCACGACGGACCGGGGCACGCAGAGGTCCGGGCGCTTTCCACGCCCGTCGAGGACGAGACCTCGCGGGGTGACGGCGTACTCGAGCTCGTGCGGCCTGCCCGACCACGTCCAGGCCGCGGCGTCCTGCGGTGTGTGGCTCGCGGCGACGGCCGCGAGGGCGTTCCGCAGCGCGGCGGTCATGACCGTCGTGCCGACGAAGGACCCCGGGTTCGCCTGGGCGAGGGCCCGACGCCGTCGCCTCACGCGGACAGCCTGGGCGAACGACAGGAGCCACACGACGACGAGGCACGCCGCGACGGTCCAGAGCGTGATCGCGACGGTGTCGATCCCCGTGTCGTCGATCCCCGTGTCCTTGTAGCGCCACGGGAGCGGGAGCGCCCGGACGGTCACGAACACCAGGAGGGCGACCGAGCCGACGACGGCCCACACCGATCGTGAGCCGGCACGCGTGACGGAGCCGCTCCGCGGGGTCTCCGCGGGCACCTCCGGGAGATCCCACACGCGACCCTCGGGCAGGGGGCGCAGCCGGACGTCAGGCCCGAGGGCCGCGACGAGCCGCTCGGCATGCGCGGCGCGGTCGGTCGGGACGACGAGCGTCGCGTACCCGTCGAAGCCCTGGTCGACCTGGCACAGCTCGAGGCCGAGCGCGGCGAGCGGGTCGACGAGGGCCGAGGCCGTCACGCCGTCGGCGACGATCCGGCCCAGCGGGACGGCCGCCAGGTCGAGGGCGGCGACGGCGTTCGCACCACGGGCGTGGCTCACTGCGGCCCGGACGAGATGGACGAGGTCGGCTGACGGGCTCTTCCAGTCGAGCAGCCAGAAGCAGTCTCCGTCGGCCACGTTGATCGCGTGGATGAGGAGGTCACCGGGCGTGAGGTCCTCCTCCTCGTCGATGTCGAACGCGGCGGGGTCCGCGAGGATCTTGTCGATCGAGCGGCGCAGGGCAGCACCGTCGACGACCTGGGCGCACAGCTCGTCCCACACGGACGCGTCGATCGTTCTCACGGATCACTCTCTCTGAGGAGCACGGAAGCCGGGCCCCGGGCTGACGGCCGGCGCCCAGAGCCTAGCGGCATCACGCCCATCAGCGCACGGATGCGACAGTCGTCCCTCATGGGCGATCTCGGGCTGCGCTCCCCCCGATCCTCGGCCGCACCTGAGAGCATGGACCCACCATGAGCAACCGCACCGCATCCCTCGCCGCAGCCCTGCCCGCCTCGCCCGACCCCGACGCCCTCTTCGAGGCGTTCGAGGAGTGGGCCGCGGGGCGCGACCTCGAGCTCTACCCGGCGCAGTCCGAGGCGCTCATGGAGCTCGTCGCGGGGCAGCACGTCATCCTCGCGACGCCGACGGGCTCGGGCAAGAGCCTCGTCGCGATGGGCGCGCACTTCGCGGCGCTCGCGGCGTTCAAGGCCGGTCGTGGCGGTCGCACGTACTACACGGCGCCCCTCAAGGCCCTCGTCTCGGAGAAGTTCTTCGCGCTGGTCGAGGTCTTCGGCTCGGAGAACGTCGGGATGATGACGGGCGACTCCTCGGTCAACCCGGGGGCGCCGATCATCTGCTGCACCGCGGAGATCCTCGCGAACGTCACGCTGCGTGACGGAGGCTCGCGCACGGGCGAGGACGCGATCAGCCAGGTCGTCATGGACGAGTTCCACTTCTACGCCGACCCGCAGCGCGGCTGGGCCTGGCAGGTGCCGCTCCTCGAGCTGCCGGGCACGCAGTTCCTCCTCATGTCCGCGACGCTCGGCGACACGTCGTTCTTCACCGAGGACCTCGAGCAGCGCACTGGCCGCGACGTCGCGCTCGTCACGAGCGCCCAGCGTCCGGTCCCGCTGAACTTCGAGTACGTGCTCGAGCCGCTCGGGGAGGTCGTCGAGGACCTCGTCCACACGCACCGCGCGCCCGTGTACATCGTCCACTTCACGCAGAAGGACGCGGTCGACCGCGCGCAGGCGCTGCTCAGCATGAACGTCGCGACGCGCGAGGAGAAGGCCGCGATCGCCGACGAGCTCGGCGACTTCCGCTTCTCGTCGGGCTTCGGCCGCGTCCTGTCAAAGTTCCTCCGGCACGGTGTCGGAGTCCACCACGCCGGCATGCTGCCCAAGTACCGGCGCGTCGTCGAACGCCTCACGCAGCGCGGGCTGCTCAAGGTCGTGTGCGGCACCGACACCCTCGGCGTCGGCATCAACGTGCCGATCCGCACGGTGCTGTTCACGTCGCTCGTCAAGTACGACGGCGAGCGCATGCGCCACCTCACGGCGCGCGAGTTCCACCAGATCGCGGGCCGCGCGGGGCGCGCCGGGTACGACACCGTAGGCGACGTGCTCGTCATGGCGCCCGAGCACGTCATCGAGAACCGCAAGCTCGTGCAGAAGGCCGGCGACGACCCGAAGAAGCTCAAGAAGCTCGTCCGCAAGAAGGCGCCCGAGGGCTCCGTCAACTGGACCGACAAGACCTTCGAGCGGCTGCGCGACTCCGACCCCGAGGCCCTCACGAGCCACTTCACCGTCAACCACGCGATGGTCCTCAACGTCCTCGCGCGCGGTGAGCACGGCGAGGACCCGGTCGGCGCGATGCGCCACCTGCTCACCGCCAACCACGACAACGAGACCGCGAAGGCCAAGCACGTGCGGCAGGTCTTCCGCATCTACCGCTCCCTGCGGCAGGCCGGCATCGTCGAGAAGATCCGCGTGCGCGGCGACGACGGTGTCGAGCGGCCCGGCGTGCGCATGGTCGTCGACCTGCCGCGCGACTTCGCGCTCAACCAGCCGCTGTCGCCGTTCGCGCTCGCCGCGCAGGAGCTGCTCGACGTCGAGAGCCCGACGCACGCGCTCGACGTCGTCTCGGTGCTCGAGTCGACGCTCGACGACCCCCGCCAGGTGCTCTACGCGCAGGAGCGAGCCGCGCGCGGCGAGGCGATCGGGGCGCTCAAGGCCGAGGGCTACGGGTACGACGAACGCATGGCGATGCTCGAGGACGTCACCTGGCCGCGACCGCTCGAGGATCTGCTCGCGCCCGCGTTCGAGTCGTACAAGCGCGGCAACCCGTGGGTGTCCGACCAGGAGCTGCGGCCCAAGGCCGTCGTGAGGGACATGGTCGAGCGCGCGTCGACGTTCACCGAGTACGTCTCGCGGTACCAGCTCGACCGCACCGAGGGCGTCCTGCTGCGCTACCTCGCCGACGCGTACCGCGCGATGCGGCAGACGGTCGCGACCGAGCACCGCACCGAGGAGGTCGAGGAGCTCACCGAGTGGCTCGGCGAGCTCGTCAAGGGCACCGACTCGAGCCTGCTCGACGAGTGGGAGCGGCTCGCGAACCCGGTCGACGACGACGCGGACACGCTCCTGGGTGACGGGCCGCTCTCCGGGACGGGCGAGAGCGCCCCCGTGCGACCGGTCACCGGGTCGCTCCGGGCGTTCCGCGTGCTCGTGCGCAACGCGATGTTCCGTCGGGTCGAGCTCGCGTCGCGCGAGGCGTACACGACGCTCGGGGCGCTCGACGGCGGCGACGGGTGGGACGCCGACGCGTGGGCCGACGCGCTCGACCCGATGTTCGAGGAGTACGGCGACGACGCGATCGGCATCACGGCGGCGGCCCGCTCGCCGCGTCTCGTCGAGATCACCGAGCAGGTCGACGGTGACGCGCGGCGCTGGGCCGTGCGGCAGGTGCTCGACGACCCGGACGGCGAGCGGGCGTGGCACATCCGCGCCGTCGTCGACCTCGACGCGAGCGACGAGGCGGGCGAGGTCGTCCTCCACGTCACCGAGGTCGGCAGCCTGTAGGTCGCGCGCTAGTCGCCTGGGTCGCCACTGCTGCTCTCCCGTCCACTCGCACTCTCCTCTCCCCTGGCACCGGCCCGTCCCCGCACGCGCCTCACGGGGACCGAGCCGGCGGGTGGTTCACCGAGCCGGTCGTAGCCGCCGGGCTCCGAGAACGTCCACCGGCCACGCCACGCCATCGCGATGCGTTCGCGGTCGACGTGCCGGTGGTGGAACCAGCACAGGAGCGCGGCATTGTCGGTCGAGGTCGCACCGCCGTCGGCCCAGTGGACCCGAGCGTGGTGGATCTCGGAGATCTGCACCGGCGCCTTGCAGCCCGGCCACACGCAGCCCTGGTCACGGGCGATGACGGCCTTGCGGCGCGCTGAGGTGAAGGTCCGCTGGGTCCTGCCGACGTCGAGCACCTCGGAGTCCGGGCCGAACACGACCCGCGTCACCGCGCAGTCCGCCGCGATCCTCTCGAGGATCTGTCGCGGTACGGGGCCTGAGCCGTCGATCCACGTCGGTCCCGGGCTGAGGAGCTCGGCGACGAGGTCGTCGGCCGGACCCGGCACCGTTCGGCGTTGCGAGCGGAACGCTCGTCGCGGCGCGTCGCCACGCCCGACTGCGTCGTGCTGTTCGGCACCGTCAGCTCGTTCGGCACCATCACCTTGACCGGCACCGTCGCATCGTCCAGCAGGGTCACCTCGTCCGGCAGAGCCACCTCGTCCGGCGCCATCGCCGCCCCCGTCGCTCCCCGCCAGCTCGATGAAGTCACGCCACGGGACGAGGACCGTCATGTGCGGGCGGACGCCGGCTCCTGCCCCGCCGGACTCACCTCGCTCGAGGAACGAGCGTGCGACGCCCGCGAGCGCGATCGCCCGCCGCTGCGTCGGTCGCAGCCCGTCGTCCTTCGACGGCACACCGTTCGCGGCATCGAGCGCTGTCCGCAGCACCTGTCCGTTTTCCTCGGTGAGGAACCCGGACAGGTGGTAGCCCCCGAGCGTGAGCGAGAGATCGAGGTGCTCTCGTTCCTGCGCACGGCTGTAGCCGCGGTCGTCGGACTCAGGGTCGGCGACGTGCGCGAAGCGTCGTGCCGCCTTGCCGAGGTCACGCAGGTCGAAACGTTTGGCGACGCCGAGCATCGCCTGCTCTCCCGTGATCGACGCACGTTCGCACGTGCACGCTCCGAGGTCCGCCGTGCAGCCGGGTGCGTGCCCGGGAGCGTTCCAGGAGCTGACATCCTCACCGTCGATGACTCGACCACCGGGGACGGTGCCGTCGGGGACGGGACCACCAGGGACGGGGCAGTCAGATACAGGGCCGTTGGCCCGACGCGTCTGAAGGTGCGCGCGTGCCAGCTCGACGCACCGCGCGTCCGAGGTGGGCAGGGTGCGGCTGAGTACCTCGACCTGCGACGCGGAGAGGCGCCCGGCCCGCGCGGACCGCAGGGTCGCGGGAAGATGGTCGCGCAGTCGCTCGGCCGCGAGCACCTCACGCCGCGCCAGAGTCAGCGAGCGCTTCTCGTGCCACGCGACCCAGTACGGGAAGCTGCGCACCGTGTCTGTTCGCCACAGCCCGTCGGCCTCGACGCGGCCGAGCCACGCGAGCCGCTGCGCCCCGAGCCGGTCGATGACCGCCGCCGTCCGCCGGGAGGCCTCAGCCGCGAGCGACGCAGCACCAGAGTCCGGGTCGTTCGACGCGATGAGCACAGCAAGGCGCTCGAGCAGAGCGATCTGGCCGAGGAGATCCGCCGGCAGCGCGAGGAACTTGTCACGGAGGCCCATAGCGCCCTCGAACGGCGCGACGACAGGCGCGCCACGGTCCACAAGGTCCATCGCCGTCACCTCCGTCAGCGCCGCATGATGCGCCCAGTCGTCTCGTCGCGTGTCGGATCACGCCATGCCCCGACCTGCGGGAACACCTCCAGAATATCGAACAGACGTACGAGGCGCGCGGCGCGGGCAGCTTCTCACCCCGGCCTCACCCGGACCCGACAACTTGCCGCTGCCGCGCACCGCGCGGTAGACCTGCGCCGTGGCGAAGAAGAAGACCCCGGCCGGAACCCCTGCGCTCGTCGCGCTCGAGCGCGCCGGCATCCCGCACACGGTGCACGCGTACGTGCACGACCCGACGACGGACCTCGGCTACGGGCTCGAGGCCGCGGCGGCGATCGGAGTGCCGCCCGAGCAGGTCTTCAAGACGCTCCTCGCGGTCGCCGACGGCACGCTCGTCGTCGGCGTCGTCCCCGTCGACGGGCGGCTCGACCTCAAGGCCCTCGCCCGCGCGGTGGGCGCGAAGAAGGCAGACATGGCAGACCCGGCCGCGGCGGAGCGCGCGACCGGCTACGTCGTCGGCGGCATCTCCCCTCTCGGGCAGAAGCAGCGGCTGCGCGCGGTCGTCGACGCGTCGGCGCTCGACCACGCGACGATCTACGTCTCCGCGGGTCGGCGCGGGCTCGACGTCGGGCTCGCCCCCACCGACCTCGTGACGCTCATGGGTGCCACGACCGCAGCGCTCAGCCGCGACTGAGACCCCAACAGCTACGCGAACGCCTGGTCCGTCGGGACGATCTCGGCGCCGAGGGGCAGCAGCGACACGGGCACGAGCTTGAAGTTCGCGATGCCCATCGGGATGCCGATGATCGTCACGCAGAGTGCGACGCCCGTCGTGATGTGCCCGATCGCGAGCCAGATGCCCGCGACGATCAGCCACACGATGTTGCCGAGCGTCGACATGACCTGCGTCCCGGGCTTGCGCACGACGGTCCGGCCGAAGGGCCACAGCGCGTAGGACGCGATGCGGAACGACGCAATGCCCCACGGGATCGTCACGATGAGCACGCAGCAGATGATGCCGGCGACGGCGTAGCCGACGGCGAGCCAGAAGCCGGCGAAGACGAGCCAGATGATGTTGAGAAGCGTGCGCATGCGCCCATCCTAGGGAGGTCGCCTACCGCTGCGTCAGGTCCAGGGGCAGGCCCGCCCGTCACCCGATCCGTCGCGCGACCGCGAACCCACCCTCGTCGAACGACACCTCGTACACCCCGCCGAAGCGCGAGGCCGCGTAGCGGGCGACGTCGTCGGGCGGGTTGCCGCCCCAGCCGGACCACGTGCGGATCGCGACGTAGTCGGGCTGGACGGGGGACTCGGTGCCGATCCAGTAGACGGTGCGGTCCGACGTGAGGTGGACGATGAGCCCGAGGTCGCTCGCGACGCTCGCGCCCGCGGGGATCGAGGCGAGCGCCCGCTCCCCCGCGGCGACGTGCGAGCCACGCTCGTACGTCGCCGGGTCGACGAGGTCGGCGAACGGGAACCGCGGCACGAGCAGCGCGGCGACGACGACCGTGAGCGCGGGCACCGCCCGCGCGTACCCCCGCGCCGCGGCGCGCGACGACCTGCGCAGCAGCCGCGTCCCGTCGACCGTCGCCGCGAAGACGATCGGCATGAGGATGAGCGAGTAGTGCCAGGTCGAGCCCCAGTAGTACTCGGTCGAGCCGGCGTACCGCCAGAGCATCGTCGGGACGATCATGAGCAGCAGCGGCGAGCGCAGCGCGACGAACGCGGTGACGACGAGCAGGAGGAGGATCGTCTCGATCTTCACCTCGGGCGACAGAAGGTTGGTGAAGATCCGCCACACTCCGTCGACGAGCCCTGCGAGGCCCTGCGGGGCACCGGTCGCGCCCTCCTCGCCGAGCTTGCCCCAGTAGTCGTACCGGTGCCACGGGTTGAAGATCGGGATGAGCACGAAGAGCGTGAGCGCCATGCCGCCGAGACCGGCCGCAACCATCTGCCACGCGCGTCGCCGCTCGCCCCAGAACCACAGGACGACTCCGAAGCCCGCGACGGTGAGACCCATGTCCTCCTTGACGCCGAGCAGCAGGAGGATCCAGAGGCAGGCCCGACGCCACTTCCCGTCAAGCGCTGCGGCGAGGCCGAACGCGAGGATCGGCGCCGCCAGCGCGTACTCGTGGAACTGCACGTCGATCGCCGACTGCACGCCCCAGCTCGCCGCGTAGGCGACGCCGACGGCGAGGCCCGCTGTCCGGCCGAGCCAGCGTCGCGCGGCCTGCGTGAGCGGCACGACGGAGATCGCGACGAGCACTGCCTGCGCGACGAGCAGCGTCACGGGGCTCGGGAAGATCCGGTAGAACGGAGCGAGGACGACGAGCAGCGGCGACCAGTGGTCACCGAGCTGGATGTAGCCCTCGCCCTTGATGTCGACGACCGGCCAGCCCAGCCCCGCCCAGCCGCGCACCGCCTGCTCGAAGATCGCGTTGTCCCAGCTCGGTGTGTCCCAGCGGTTCCAGCGCGCGAGGCTCAGCGCGAGGTAGGCCGCGAGGGCGACGACGGCGACGGCGACCGCGGGCCAGATCGAGGGGCGCTCGACGCGCGGCTCGGGACGAGGACGGGACCTCCCGACGACGACGGGCTCGGATCCGGGCGCGTCGGCTTCGAGTCCGGTAGCGGTCGCGTCGTCGGCGTCAGGCAGGTCGGCCTCTTCGGCCATTGCCTCATCCGTCGCTGCCTCGTCGAGCACAGGTTCGCCGAGCAGAGGCTCGTCAAGAACACGCTCGTCCACGACGGAGCCCGTCGCGAGGGGCTCCACCTCGACGCCGTGGACCGCGGCCCCGTCACGCTCCGGAAGGGTCGCGTCGGGCACGTCGGAGCCGTCGGTGCGCACAGTCATGGCGTCCATGATGGCGTACGTCGGCTCCTCGAGCACGAACCGTCCCGGACTCCGCACGACCTCGGGACGGAGCCTCCGCACGAACTACCATGGGCGCTCGTGAGCACCTGGGACATCGCCGCCGCACTCGCCCGCACGACCGACCGCCTCGCGGCCGCCGCGCAGGCGGCGGGCCGGGCTCCGGAGGACGTCGCGCTCGTTGTCGCGACGAAGTCGGTCGACGTCGCCCGCACGCTCGAGGCCGTCGCCGCGGGGGCCTGCCTCCTCGGCGAGTCGCGCGTCCAGGACGTCGTCGCGAAGGCGCCTGCGCTCGAGGCGCTCGACGCACAGCCCGCCGTCCACCTCATCGGCCCGCTGCAGTCGAACAAGATCAACGCGGCG
This sequence comes from Sanguibacter sp. HDW7, assembly GCF_011300875.1. Lineage (NCBI taxonomy): Bacteria > Bacillati > Actinomycetota > Actinomycetes > Micrococcales > Sanguibacteraceae > Sanguibacter > Sanguibacter sp. HDW7. Next base: position 2,185,548 of record NZ_CP049862.1, read on the forward strand.
CTGCGTCACGTCGCGTGCGTCGAGACGGTGCACTCGGCGTCGCTCGCGGCCGCGCTCGGTGCGCGCTGCGTCCGCGACGGGCGCGTGCTCGACGTCCTTGTGCAGGTCAACGTGTCGGGCGAGGAGCAGAAGTCGGGTGTCACGCCCGACGCCGCGCTCGACCTCGCGCTCGAGGTCGCCGCGACCGACGGCCTGCGGCTGCGCGGCCTCATGACGATCGGCCGCAACTCCCCCGTCGAGGCCGAGGTCCGCGCCGGCTACGCGCGCCTGCGCACCCTGCGCGACGAAGTGGTCACGCAGGGCGCCCGAGGCGCGACGGAGCTGTCGATGGGCATGAGCGGCGACCTCGAGTGGGCCGTCGCGGAGGGCGCGACGATCGTGCGCGTCGGCACGGCGATCGTCGGCCCGCGCGTCTGAGAGTCCCGCCCCTACCGCACCTCGCTCGGCAGCGGCATGCGCGAGCGTGTCGTGAGCCAGCCGGTGAGCCAGGCGCCGCCGACGAGCCCGACGACGAGCACGGCGAGCCAGCCCCACGGGACGGCGACCTGCCACGACGGGTCGTAGAGGACGTCGCGGTCGACGCGGGCGAGGACGACGGCTGCGCTCACGACGATCCCGACGAGCGACCCGAGGACGACGCCCGTGCCGACGACGCCGGCGGCCTGCGCCCCAGCGAGCCGCCGCCGCAGACCCGGGGCTGCGCCGATCGCGGAGAGCACCGCGAGGTCGGGCCGGGACTCGCCGGCGAGCAGCAGCAGGACGAGCAGCGCAGTCCCGATGCCGAGGACGAGACCGGCGGCGGCGAGGCCGCGCACGTAGGGCCCGTAGGTGGTCGCCGTCCAGTCCTCGACGGTGACGTAGAACGGCGACAGTGCGCCCTGCAGCGCGGCGGCGACGGCCGTGCGGGCCTCGTCGCTGCTCGGTTCGACGACGAGCCCGACAGGTTCGACGAGGAGCCCTAGCCCCTCGGCGACCGCGGGCGGCAGGATCGTGAGGCGGCCGGTCGCGGCGAGCCCGGGCACGTGGGTCGCGGGCAGGGTCGTGGCGTCGCCGACGTTCCCGACGGCGTCGTGCACCTCGAGTGTTGTCGTGCCGTCGGCCGTGACGACGGCGTCGCGGGAGTCGAGGACACGGCCGGCGCGGAGGGCGGCGACCCCGTCGTCGGTCCCGGGCAGCCCGAGCGCGGCGAGCACGGTGCCGTCGTCGACGAGCGTCATCCCGGGCCAGCTCACCCCGGACTCCCGCTCGGCGACCCGCGGGTCGCAGCGTGGGTCCTCCCGCTGGGCGCGACGCAGCGCGTCCGCGTCGACCGTGGTCGTGGGGTCGAAGGGATCGGCCACGATCGGGCAGGCCTCGCCGGGCGCTGTGCGGGCCATGATGATCGGCACGCCGCCGAGCGACGCCATCTCCTCGCGCTCCTCGGGCGTGAGGCGCGTGAGGTCGGTGCCGAGACCGCTGACCACGAGGGTGCGCGCGCCCGGGTCGACGTCGCGGACGGTCGCGAGCAGCTGCCGGACGTCGGCCTCGGCATCGTTCCCAGGAGCGAGCGGCGGGCGATGCGTCCCGTTGGCGAGGAGGTCGACGACGACGCGTCCCTCCCCCGCTGCGTGATGGCGCGAGGCCAGCTCACGCGCGTCGAGGCTCGTGCCGATGACGATGCCGGTGACGAGGGCGGCGCTCGTCACCATGACCGCGGTGACCCCGGCGGCGGTGCGCGTCCGGTAGCGGGCGGCGTCGCGCAACGCGAGCCGCACGGGCAGGGCCGCGCCACGCGCGAGCCGTCCGAGGAGCGCGACGACAGGCCCGGCGAGGAGCACGGCGCCGATGACGAGCCCGAGCGTCCCGGCGGCGAGCGTGAGGTCGGCGCCGGTGCGTGACGCCCAGGCGACGGCGCCGAGGCCCACGACGGCGAGCGGGCCCCCGAGCGCGTGGAGCCGCACGGGCGGACGCGGTTCAGCACGTCGTCCGGCGAGGACCGCGACCGGGTCGAGGCGCCCCGCAGCGCGGCCGGGCGCCCAGGCCGCGAGCGCGACCGTGAGGACGACGACGCCACCCACGCCCGCGAGGTACGGGGCCGCGTACCTGACGTCGGTGGCGTCGACCCCGCCCACCCACCCGGGAGAGATGGCCTCGCCGACGAGCGCCGTGACGATGCCGACGCCCGTCCCGACGAGGGCCGCGACGATGCCCTGGAGCGCTGCTCCGAGCATGATGAGGTGGCGGAGGTCGCGCGGGGTGGCGCCCGTGACGGCGAGGAGCGCGAGCTCGCGTGCACGGCGCCGGACCCCGACGACGTGCGCGGGCGCGATGGTGAGGACGAGCACGAGGCCCACGCCGACGGCGACGAGCGCGACGGTCCCGACCGCCTCGCCCGCGCGGGTGCCTGCGGGCTCGCCGTAGCCGGCCACGAGGTAGGGCACCTCGGCGGCCGCGGGCGGGTCGGCGGCTGCGGCGCGCGACGGGCCGGAGAGGCCGACCTGGTTGAGCGCCACGAGGTCGCTCCATGCGAGGGGCTGCCCGACGACGAGGTAGGTGCCATCGGGTGCCGACATGCCGTCGCTCCCGGTGAGGGGCTCGACGACGGGCTCGGAGACGAGCACGCGGGCCCCGACGAGCGCGGGGTCGAGGAGGCCGACGACGGTGAGGTCGACGTCGACGTAGCCCGGGCCGGTCGCCGTGATGGCGCGGACCGTGACGACGTCGCCGAGCCCGAGCCCGATGTCGCCGGCCGCGATCTCGCCGCGCGCGACGGGCATGCGGCCGAGGGTCGGTGCCGCACGGCCCGCGGTGTCGGAGGCGAGCTCGCACGTGTCGAAGCCCCTCGTGCTGCCGTCGGAGTGCTCGGTCCACGAGCATCCGCGCAGCGCGACGACGCGCGCCGGGTCGACCGTCCGGGTGAGCGCCGCGAGCCCCGCCTCCGCGCTCAGCGCGTCAGGCAGGAGCTCCTCGCCGAACGTCCCGGCGACGTCGAGCGCGAGCGGACCGTCCTGGGTGACGGGCCGGACGTGCCACGTGAGCACAGCCTCGACGCCTGAGGGCACGAGGTCGTCGACGACCGGCGGGCGCACGACCGCGACGGCGCTCAGCGTGAGGAGCGTTGCGACTGCGGCCGGAAGGAGCGTGAGCCCCGCGACGAGCGCGGTGCGACCGGGGCTGCGTCGGACGTCGCGGCGGGCGACACGGGCGAGCGCCCGCAGGCGCGCGAGCCTCCCGCCGCGACGGCCGACGGCGTGACGCGAGGCCGCGGCCCGGGGTGCCGGACGGACCCGCTGGTCGGTGCTCACCGGACCTCGCTCGGCAGCGGCATGCGCGAGCGTGTCGTGAGCCAGCCGGTGAGCCACGCCCCGACGGGCAGGAGGACGACGATCCCGACGACCTGCCACCACGGCACTGCGAGCGTCCAGGTCGGGTCGACGATCCCGTCGTTCCGTCGGGCGGAGAGCGCCACGAACCCGGCTGCGCCGACGAACCCGACGACCGACCCGAGGACCGTGCCGATCGCGACAAGCACGCCGGCCTGCGCGGCGAGGAGTCGACGCCGGGTCCGCGGCGCGGCACCGACGGCGGAGAGGACCGCGAGGTCGGCTCGTGCTTCCCCGGCGACGAGCAGGAGCACGAGGCCGGCTGTGCCGATGCCGAGGACGAAAGACGCTCCGAGGATGACCGCGGTGAGCGTGGGGTTGCCGCTCTCCGCGAAGTCCTCGATGTCCGTCCAGCCACGGCTCCCGGCCGCGCTCTTCGCGGCACTCTCGACGGCTGCCGCTCGGTCCGGCGACGAAGGTCGCGTGAGGAGGCCGACGGGCGCGCTCGCGAGGCCGAGGTCGGCGACGACGACGGGCGGCAGGATCGTCCTGTAGCCGGTGCGTTCGAGCACGGGGACGTGGAGCGCAGGCACGGTCGTCCAGGCGCCGGCGTCAGGGCCGGCGGCGCCGGTCCCATCGGTGTCGGTCCCTTCGGTGTCCGTGTCGTCGTCGGTCGCGGGGACGTAGCGCACCCGGATCGTGCCGTCGTCCTGGATGTTCGTACGGTCCGCGACGACGGCCCGGCCGGAGGCGAGCGCGGCGGCGATCGCCTCGGAGTCCGCAAGCCCGGACGCACCGGTCCACGTGCCGTCGTCGACGAACGTCTGCGCCATCCATCCCGTGCCGTAGCTCTGCTCGAGCCCGGGAGCGCAGCGAGGGTCCTCGCTGGCGAGGCGCTCGACCACGTCGGTGGCCAGGTCGGCGCCCGGAGAGCTCGCCGGGCAGACGAGGTCAGCGTTGGGATCGACTTCGAGGACGCCGTCGTCCCACGAGAGCTGGACGGGTGCCTCGAAGCCTGGCCGCGTCATCCCGATCGCGAGGACACGGTCGGTGCGGGCCCCGGGATCGGCTGCGCGGACGGCCTTCTCGACGTCAGCGAGCGTTGGCGCGCCGTCGACGACCTCGGAGCTGACGTACGTGACGACGACACCGTGACCGGCGGCGAAGGTCCGGGCGGCCTGGAAGTGAGCGGTGTCGCTCGCGACGACGAGGCTCGCACCGACGAGCGTCGCGGCGGCAGCCGTCACGGCGCAGACGGCCGCGACCGAGCGTGACCGGTGCCGGGCGGCGTCGCGCAGCGCGAGCCTCACGGGCAGCGACGTGCGCGGAGCGAGGATGCGCGCGGCGCCCGCGACGAGCCCGCCGGCGCACAGCAGGAGCCCGACGACGACGGAGGCCAGCGCGCCGACGACCGCGACGGCCGACGTGCTGAGGACCGCCCAGACGCCGAGTGCGAGCCCCAGCGCGAGGAGTCCGAGGCCGACGAGCGGCGTGCGCCTGCGCGGATGAGCCTCGCCACGGCGTCCGGCGAGGACGCGCACGACGTCGAGCCTGCTCGCTGTGCGGGCGGGGACGAGCGCCGCCGCAATGACGAGCAGCACGCTGAGGAGCGCGATCCCGGCGAGCTGCAGCCAGGGGACGACCATCTCGACCGAGCTCCCGGTGAGGGCGTTGGGGGCGACGTACTGCAGTGTGAGGACGACGGCGAGCCCGAGCCCGATGCCGCAGACTGCGGCGACGAGCCCCTGGAGCGCGGCGCTGAGCAGGACGACCCAGCGCAGGGTGCGCGCGTCGGCGCCGGTCGCCGCGAGGAGGGCGTACGTGCGGGTCTGGCGGCGAACCCCGACGACCTGGGCGGGACCGACGACGAGGACGATGAGGAGGAGGATCGCGGCGAGGCCGAGCGCGACGACCGCGAGGTCCGCGCCGTTCGAGGGCCCGTCGAATGACCTGATGGAGTGCCCCTGGGCGAGGAACGGGATGTCCGCGTCGGCCGGCGGGTCGAGGAGCGCGGCGCGCGCGACCGCGACGAAGCCAGCTTCGTTGAGGCGGACGACGTCGGACCAGGTGACGGCCGGAGAGGTGAGCCTCACGGTGACCTCCTCGAGCGCGGGCGTCTTGCTGCTGGCGCCGACCCGGAGGTCTTCGTAGATCATGTACGGGCCCTGGTCGTACGTGCCGACGACGGTGAGCGGCACGGAAGCCCCGTCGAGGACGAGATCGACTGTCGCGCCGATCGGCCACCGGCCACCGGCGGGCGCGAGCGCCTCGGTGGGTGTCGTCGGGGCACGGCCGGCCAGGACGCCGCCACCCGCCCCGATCGGCAGGTAGGTGCATGTCGACACGTGCGTGCCGCCGCCGTTGCCGGGGACGTAGCCGCTCGTGCAACCACCGGTGGCCGATCCGCTCGCTGCTGGGAGGACGTCGAGGATCCGGGCGAGGCCCTCGTCCCAGGTGAGGACCTCGGGCTCGCTCGAGACGGAGATGGCGTCGCGAGGGTCGGGGCCGGACTGGAGGACGGGCCCACCCCGCCATGTCAGCTCGGCCTCGACACCGGTGTCGAGGCGGTCCGCGGGGTCGGCGGGCTGCGACTGCATGGAGTAGGAGACGAGCATGAGCGTCGAGAAGGCGAGCGGGAGCGCGAGGAGCCCGGCGACGAGCGCGGTGCGGCCGCGGCTGCGCCGGACGGTGCGGCGGGCGAGTCTCCCGGCGACGCGCCACGGGACGCGCGAGCGCGGCACGCCGGCCCGTTCCTCGGGGGCGACGGGAGCGGGCCGCTGTGCGGTGAGCGTCACGCGGTGCCCCCGCGAGGCGAGGCGGCGAGCAGGCTCTCGGCGCCGGCGCGCCGACCGGTGCCGTCGACGACGACGCCGTCGCGCAGGAAGATCGTGCGGTCGGCCCAGGCGGCGAAGCGCGGCTCGTGGGTGACGAGGAGGCCTGCGGCGCCGGCGTCGACGCGGGCACGGAGGACGCCCATGACGGCCTCGCCCGTGACGGAGTCGAGGGCGCCCGTGGGCTCGTCGGCGAGGACGAGGCTGCGGCGGCCGACGAGGGCGCGCGCGATCGCGACGCGCTGGCGCTGGCCGCCCGACATGTCGTCGGGGAAACGGTCGGCGAGCTCGGGGATCTCGACCTCGCCGAGCGCGACGAGCGCTGCCTTGCGCGCGCGGCGCGCGGAGACGCCGTCGAGCTCGAGCGGCAGCGCGACGTTCTCGGCGGCCGTAAGCGCGGGCACGAGGTTGAAGTCCTGGAAGACGTAGCCGATCTCGCGGCGGCGCAGCGCGGCGCGCTGCTTGGGGCCGAGGCCGCTCATGGGGGTGCCGGCGATCTCGACGACGCCCGCGTCGGCGGTGTCGAGGCCGCCCGCGATGTTGAGGAGCGTCGACTTGCCGGAGCCCGAGGGCCCCATGACGGCGACGAGCTCGCCCGCACGGACGTCGAGGTCGACGCCGTCGAGCGCGTGGACGGCGTTCTCGCCCGTCCCGTGGGTGCGGGTGACGGCGCGCAGGGAGAGGATGGGAGTGGTCATCGGAGGCCTCCGGCCGGGGTGTCGTCGGTCGTGCGGGTGGGTGCGGCGGTGGTGTCCGACGGCGTCGCGGTGGTCGCGCCGTTCGCGGGCGGCGTGCGGCGGGCGTGCGCGGCGCGGGCGAGGCGGGCCTCGACGTGGTCGAGCCAGCGCATCTCGGCCTCGGCCTGGAAGACGAGGTTGTCGAGGACGAGCGAGAACGCGAGCTCGGCGGGGCCGTCGACCTGGGTCGTCGAGCGCAGGCGCGTGTAGTCGTGGAGGCCGCGCATCGTCTCGGTGCGCTGGAGCTGGACGACGGCGCGGACGTCGACGCCGGGGACCGTCACGGCGAGCGCGAGCTTGATCGCGAGCTCGTCGCGGGCCGGTGCGCCACGGCGGACCGGGGTCGTCCACCAGGCGTCGGCCTCGGTGCGGCCGGCGTCGGTGAGCTGGTACTCGACCGTCCCGGCGTCGTCCGCGGCAGCCTCGTCCGCGCCGGCATCCCCCTGCGGCGCCGGCGTGACGAGGCCGTCGCGGACGAGCCTCTGGAGCGTCGTGTAGACCTGTCCGACGTTGAGGGGCCAGGTGCCTCCGGTACGGCTCTCGAACTCCTGGCGGAGCTGGTAGCCGTGCATCGGTCGTTCGGCGAGAAGGGCCATGAGCCCGTGGCGGACGGACATCCGCACCCCCTGCATACTCGGTATGGTCGACGTGACAAGACTATAGATACCCGGTATGCACGTCCGCGTCAACCGGGACCCGCGCGACGCTCATCAGCGCTTGTCAAAGACGCTTGACATTGCGGCGCATGTCAAGCACGCTTGTCTTATCAAGCAACCTTGACATCGGAGGTCGTCATGACCCGCCCCACCCCGCAGGGCCCCTGATGCGCAACGACGTCCGTGCGCTCCGCGAGGCCGCCGGCCTCTCCCAGGCCGCGCTCGGCACCGAGCTCGGCGTCTCGCGCCAGACCGTCAACTCGATCGAGAACGGGAAGTACGACCCCTCGCTCCCCCTCGCTTTCGCGATCGCCCGCCACTTCCACCTCACGATCGAGGAGATCTTCCATGTCGACGACAAGCCATAGCACCCTCGTCCAGGGCCTCGTCGGGTTCGCGTGCGGGCTCGCCGCCGCCGCCACCCTCATCGTCCTGCTCGCGACGAACGGTCAGGAGTCCATGGCGACGGGCGCCGCTGTCGGCGGAGGCGCCGTCCTTCTGCTCTTCTGCGTCGCCGTCGTCCGCGCCCTGCGCAACCCCGCACGGCTCACCCGCCCCGAGCGGACGGTCACGGGCCACGGCGACGAGCGAGACTCCAGGCTCGCCGAGAAGGCGTTCGCGACGACGGGGCTCGTCGCCCTCCCCACGACGGCCGTCGCGACCGTCGCGCTCGCGCTCGGCGCACCGACCATCCCGGTCATGGCCGTGCTCATGTGGCTGCTCGTCATCGTCCTCGTCGTCGCGAGCGTCGTCGCGGCGCGGCGCGGCTGACCTCACCACGGGCAACGGCAGGAGCCCCGGGATCCCCGGGGCTCCTGCCGCGCTCAGAACTGCTCGGCGATCCCTCGCAGTCGCGCGGAGTACGCGGGCCAGTCGATGCCTGCCGGCACGTTCCACGCGTCGTCACGGGCCAGGCCCACCGCTCCGTCGACGAGCTCGCGCACGACGTCCATCTGGCCGGCGTGCCGCACCAGGTCCGTGAGCAGGTGGTCGAGCACGAGGCCGAGCGTCGTCGACGACCTCTCGCCGGGCCACCACGGGACGCGCCCCGGGGCGTCCGGGCCGCGGTCGAGCGTCGGTGCGACGTGCGCGTGGACGTCGCGGACGAACGCGACGACCGTCGCGGCCGGGACCTCGGCAGGCACCCACCAGTCGGCCTGCGGGTCGGCGTCGTACGCGTCGAGCGGCACGGCCACGGGCGACGGCTCGCCGGGCCACGGCCGGCCGAAGCAGTCCCCCAGGTAGCCGAGCTCGATGTTCGCGCGGTGCCGCAGGGCCCCGAGCAGCGTGAAGCCCGTCGGGGTCATGGGCGTGCGCAGCTCACGCTCCGTGGGGCCCTCGGCCTTCCAGACGAGAGCGTCGACGACGCGGTCGAGCCGCGCTCGCGCGCGGCCGAACGCGTCGTCGGTCGTCACGGGACCCTCGCCGTCCACTCCTGCGTCGAGAACTTCGTCTCCGCGAGCTCGGCGGCCCGCGCACGTTCGGTGTCGGTCACCTCGCCCGCGACGGTGTCGTAGCGGCTCGCGAAGTACGACTTGAACGCCTCGATGACGTCCTCGCGGGCCATGCCCGACTGCGAGCGCAGCGGGTCGACGCGCTTGTTGGCGCTCTTCGTGCCCTTGTCGCTCATCTTCTCGCGGCCGATGCGCAGGACCTCGAGCATCTTGTCGGCGTCGATGTCGTAGGCCATCGTCACGTGGTGGAGCACCGCGCCCCCGACGAGGCGCTTCTGCGCCGCGCCTGCGATCTTGCCGGCGGGCGACGCGATGTCGTTGAGCGGCTTGTACGTCGCCTCGATGCCGAGCGAGCCGAGCGCACCGAGCACCCAGTCGTCGAGGAAGGCGTAGGACTGCTCGAAGCTCAGGCCCTCGACGAGCGAGCCGGGGACCGTGAGCGAGTAGGTGATGGTGTTGCCGGGCTCGATGAACATCGCGCCGCCGCCCGAGATCCGGCGCACGACGGTGATGCCGTGCCTCTCGGCCCCCTCGGGATCGACCTCGTTGCGCAGCGACTGGAACGAGCCGATGACGACTGCGGGCGCGCCCCACTCCCAGATCCGCAGCGTCGGGCGGCGCTCGCCACGGTCGACGCTCTCGGAGATCGCCTGGTCGAGCGCCATGTGCATCGCGGGGCTCTGCGGGCCCTCGTGGACGACCTCGAACGTGTGGTCGTGCCAGCCCGTCGCGTGGCCGAGCGCGCGGCGCACGGCGATCGCGACAGCCTCGGCGGAGAAACCGACCATCGTCACGGTCTCGTCGAGCACCCCCTCGACCGCCCGCGCGAGCTGGGCGACCGACGCGGTAGCGGGCATGCCCACGAGCGCCGCGTCGATGTCCTCGAGCGCCGTGTCCGGCTCGAGGAAGAAATCGCCCGAGACCGCGACGCGCGCGAGCCTCTCACCTGCCTCGTCGGTCTCGACGTCGACCGCCACGAGCTTGCCACCGGGAACCTTGTATTCGCCTCTCACAAGGCCCAACACTACGTCCGCGAGGCCGGGCCCGGGAGCGTGGCGTCGGTCACCCCTCGCCGACGGAGACCGAGTCTGCCGTCATGCCGTGGAACCGGGCGCGCCGCGCGACCGTCGGCCGGTGTGGCCGGGTCGCGCGGCGCGCGTGCCCTGGACGCGATGGTGGGCGTCCGGGGCGTCGTGCCGCAGGGGTGGTGCGGCACGAGCTCTGGCGGTCCTGCGGGTCAGCGGGGGTCGACGCCCGCCTTGAGGAGGCCGTAGACGGCCGAGTCGGTGAGCGCCTCCCACGACGCCTCGATGAGGTTGGGGCCGACGCCGACGGTCGACCAGGTCGACTCCCCGTCGGTCGTCTCGATGAGCACGCGCGTGACGGCGTCGGTGCCGAGGGAGTTGTCGAGGATACGGACCTTGAAGTCGATGAGCTCGAACGCCTCGAGCTCCGGGTAGACGCGGATGAGCGCCTGGCGCAGAGCGTGGTCGAGCGCGTTGACCGGGCCGTTGCCCTCGCCCGTCGAGACGATGCGCTCGCCGCCCGCGACGAGCTTGACCGTCGCCTCAGAGGACGTCTCGGCGCCGCGCGAGCCGTGCCGCTCGACGATCGAGCGCCACGACTCGACCGTGAAGTAGCTGACGCGCGAGCCGGAGACCTCCTCGCGGAGCAGCAGCTCGAAGGACGCGTCGGCCGCGTCGAACGTGTAGCCCTGGGCCTCGGCGTCCTTGACCCGATGCGTCACGCGGCCGAGCAGCTCGCCCTGGCCTGCGAGGTCGATGCCGAGCTCGCGCCCCTTGAGCTCGATCGACGCGCGCCCGGCCATGTCGGAGACGAGCATGCGCATGTCGTTGCCGACGAGGCGCGGGTCGATGTGCTGGTAGAGGTCGGCGTCGACCTTGATGGCGCTCGCGTGGAGTCCCGCCTTGTGGGCGAAGGCGCTCGCGCCGACGTAGGGCTGGCGGCCGTAGGGAGAGATGTTCGTGTGCTCGGAGATCGCGTGGGCGATGCGGCTCGACTCAGCGAGGCCCGCGCCCGCGAGGACGGGGCGGCCGAGCTTGAGCTCGAGGTTGGCGACGACCGTGAGGAGGTCGGCGTTGCCCGTGCGCTCGCCGTAGCCGTTGACGGTGCCCTGGATGTGCTCGGCACCCGCGTTGACGGCGGCGATCGTGTTGGCGACGGCGCAGCCCGAGTCGTTGTGCGCGTGCATGCCGAGGCGCACGCCGGAGCCGAGGGCCGCGCGCACGGCCGTGACGATCTCGGTCACCTGGTCGGGGAGCATGCCGCCGTTCGTGTCGCACAGGACGACGGCCTCGGCGCCCGCGTCCGCGGCCGCGCGGGCGGCGGCGAGCGAGAACTCGGGGTCAGCGAGGAAGCCGTCGAAGAAGTGCTCGGCGTCGACGAAGACGCGACGACCCTCGCCGACGAGGAACGCGACGGTGTCGGAGATCATCGCGAGGCCCTCCTCGCGCGTCGTGCGCAGCGCGCGCTCGACGTGGCGCAGGTCGGACTTCGCGACGAGCGTGATGACGGGCGCGCCCGAGTCGAGCAGCGCACGGACCTGCGGGTCCTGGGACGCCGCGACGCCAGCCTTGCGCGTCGCGCCGAAGGCCGCGAGGACCGCATTCTCGAGCTCGAGCTCCTTGGCTGCGCGCGCGAAGAACTCGGTGTCCTTCGGCACCGCACCCGGCCAGCCGCCCTCGATGTAGCCGACGCCGAGCTCGTCGAGCAGCGGGGCGATCGCGAGCTTGTCCGCGACGGACAGGTTCATGCCCTCCTGCTGCGCGCCGTCGCGCAGGGTCGTGTCGTAGACGTCGAAGCCCATCGGACTCTCCTCGGGTCGGCGGTCAAGGTGACCGGACTGTCGTGCGGAACTGCTGTCGTGACCAACGCTGCTGTCCTGACCAACAAAAAGACCCCCCGGAAGGTACGGGAGGTCTGCGCGCCGGGCCGGTGGCCGGGCGCGCTACGCAATGATGAGGGTGAAGCAGGTCACACGTGAATGATGCCACCTCCGCTGACGCGCCTGGGGCGGCGACCACTCCGTGGACATCACCCCGGCTCGACGCCGTCCGTTCCCCCGCGCTGACCTGCGATGTTGCTCTGAAGTTGAGATGTCTCCCCGCTCACCGCGCGGCGCGAAGCAAACCCTTTTACGATTCCCCTGCCACGGGGGCGGCGACACCGCGTCGAGCACGTTCCCGCCGGCTACGTCATTGTTCACGACACCACAGGGGACCCTCTTGAAGACCTTCGTCCGCCGCGCCACCACGCTGGCCGCCTCGCTCGCACTCGTGGCGGTCTCCGCCCTCGTGACGACCCCCGCCGCCAGCGCAGACACCGTCGAGCCGACCCTCGGTACGCCCAAGATCTCCGGCCTCGCCCGGACTGTCGTGCCGTCGGCCTCCGGGACGCGTACGTTCACGTTCAACCTCTCCGTCGTCGGTTCGCCCGACGACGGCGGCTACTCCGACGTCAACGGCGATGGCGTGGGCGTCTACTACGGCGGCGGCTGGGCCGAGGTCGTCAAGGTGAGCTCGCGTGTCGCCAAGCCGATCGGGGCATACGTCTCCCGTGTCGGCTCCGTGACCACCGGGAAGCCGGTGAAGTACAAGCTCGAGCTCGCGAAGTTCGCGTCGCCAGGACGCTACGAGATCCGGGTCCCCGTGAAGCAGTACTACAAGCTCAACGGGCAGTACCTCGAACGCCAGGTGATCGGGCGCTTCCGCTTCGACGTCCGCGCCAACACGAACATCTCGAAGGCGAACACGTACTTCAGCGCCCCGAGCTGGAAGCCCGGCGCGACGGCGACGTTCACCGTCCGCGCCCCCGAGTACCAGCGGACGGCGAAGGTCGCGCTCTTCGTCAAGAAGAAGGGGAAGAAGTCCTACACCCGCGTCGCGCTCACGACGCTCGGCAAGGCCTCCTACGGGTCCGTGGTGAAGATCAAGGCCAAGAACCTGCGCGTCGGCGACCGCATCTACTTCAAGGTCGGCTCCGTCTCGTACGCCCCGGGATACTCCCTCTCCTCGGTGCTCATCAAGCGCGTCTGAGCTTCGCACCGCCGGACACGACGAGGCCCCGCCGACTTCGGTCGGCGGGGCCTCGTCGTGTCCGGGCGCGGCAGCAAAGAGCGTCGGCTCAGACGAGCCGGTGCATCCAGCCGTGACGGTCGGGGCGGCGGCCGTTCTGGATGTCGGTGAGCTCTTCTCGGATCGACATCGTCAGCGCGCCCGCTCCGCCGTCCGCGACCGGGAGGTCGAAGTCGGCGCCGGCGAGGCGACCGATGGGCGTGAGGACGGCAGCCGTGCCGCACGCGAAGATCTCGGCGATCGATCCGTCACGCAGCCCGTCGAGCACCTCGGCGAGCGTGATGGTGCGCTCGTGGACCTCGATGCCGCGGTCGGCGACGAGCTGGAGGATCGAGCGGCGCGTCACGCCCTCGAGGATCGAGCCCGTGAGGGCCGGCGTCGACACCGAGCCGTCGGCGCCGACGACGAAGATGTTCATCCCGCCGAGCTCCTCGAGCGTCGTGTTCGTCGCGGCGTCGAGGAAGGCGACCTGGTCGCAGCCGTTCGCGTAGGCCTCCTGCTGCGGGAGCAGGCTTGCGGCGTAGTTGCCGCCGCACTTGGCCGCGCCCGTGCCGCCGGCGCCGACGCGGTGGTAGTTCTGCGACACCCAGATGGAGACGGGGTTGACGCCCTTGGCGAAGTACGGGCCGACGGGCGAGGCGATGACGAGGTACTCGGCCTCGAGCGTCGAGCGCACGCCGATGAACTTCTCCGAGGCGTACATGAACGGGCGCAGGTAGAGGCTGGCCTCGTCGCCCGTGGGGATCCACTCGCGGTCGACGCGCACGAGCGCCTCGATCGACGCGACGAAGTCCTCGACGGCGAGCTCGGGCAGCGCGAGGCGGCGGGCCGAGGCGGCGAAGCGCTCGGCGTTGGCCTCGGGGCGGAAGGTCCACACGGAGCCGTCGGAGTGCTGGTACGCCTTGAGGCCCTCGAAGATCTCCTGCGCGTAGTGGAGGACGGCCGTCGCGGGGTCGAGCTGCAGCGGGCCGTACTTCTCGACGCGGCGCTCGCCCCAGCCGCCGTCGGCGGTCCAGCGGGCGCGGGCCATGTGGTCGGAGAAGACGGTGCCGAAGCGCGGTGCGGCGAGCGCCTCGGCTCGCTCGGCGGCGGGCGTCGGCGTGTCCGTGAGGCGCACGTCGTAGGCCGCGGCGAGGTCGGAGATCTGCGTGGTGGTGGTGCTGTCGTTCATGGGGTGGCCTTTCACCGGGCGGGCGCGCGGGGTGCGCGCCCGCCTTCAACGGACGTTACCGGGTGAGGACGGCCGAGGGCACGGGACCCGCTGGGGTCACTCGGCCACGCGCTGCGCGAGGTCGGTGCCGATCTCGGCCGTCGACCGTACTCGGGTGCCGCGCTCGACGAGGTCGGCCGCGACCGCGGCCGTCACCTTCGCCGACTCGGCCGTGTAGCCGAGGTGGTCGAGAAGCATCGCGACCGAGAGGACGGTCGCGGTCGGGTCGGCCTTGCCCTGGCCTGCGATGTCCGGGGCGGAGCCGTGGACCGGCTCGAACATCGACGGGGCGGTGCGGTCCGGGTTGATGTTCGCGGAGGCCGCAAGACCGATGCCGCCCGTGATGGCGGCGGCCTGGTCCGTGAGGATGTCGCCGAAGAGGTTGTCGGTGACGATGACGTCGAACCGCGAGGGGTTCGTCGTGAGGAAGATCGTCGCGGCGTCGACGTGGAGGTAGTCCGTCGTCACCTCGGGGAACTCGGCGTTGACGGCCTCGACCGTGCGGCGCCACAGGTGGCCCGCGTGGACGAGGACGTTGTGCTTGTGGACGAGCGTGAGGTGCTTGCGCGGGCGCACGGCGGCGCGGGCGAAGGCGTCACGGACGACGCGCTCGACACCAAAGGCGGTGTTGACGGAGACCTCGTTGGCGACCTCGTGCGGCGTCCCGGTGCGGATCGAGCCGCCGTTGCCGACGTACGGGCCCTCGGTGCCCTCGCGGACGACGACGAAGTCGATGTCGCCGGGCTCGGCGAGCGGCGAGCGCACGCCCGGGAAGAGCTTCGCGGGGCGGAGGTTGACGTAGTGGTCGAGCGCGAAGCGCAGCTTGAGCAGGAGGCCGCGCTCGAGGACGCCCGACGGCACCGTCGGGTCGCCGATCGCGCCGAGCAGGATCGCGTCGTGGCCGCGGATCGCGTCGAGGTCGGCGTCGGTGAGGGTCTCCCCCGTCGCGTGCCAGCGCTGCGCGCCGAGGTTGAAGGCCGTCTGCGAGACCGTCGCGTCGGTGCCCTTGAGGGCCGCCTCGAGGACCGCGAGGCCCTGCTCGACGACCTCGATGCCGATGCCGTCGCCCGCGACGACCGCCAGGTTGATGTTGCTCGTCATGCGGGGGATCGTATGCCGCGGCGTCCGCACTCCGACGGACCGTCTCACCACATGGTGAGACGACACATTCCGTCGGGCGAGATGGCGACGGGCGCGCACCCCTTCTTCGCGACGCGTGCAAGCCCCACGCCGGCCAGGACACATGCAGGACGTCACCCACCCGAGAGGATCCCTCGTGAGCACCACCTCCCGTCCGTCCCGGCGCGCGCGCGTCGCCGCCGTCGTCGCGCCCGCCGCGCTCCTGCTCGGCGCGTGCGCCGCCCCGGGCGCACCCGGCACGCAGCCGACGACGATCGACGAACCCGCACCCGTCGCGCTCACTGACGCGCGCGAGGCCGTCGGCACGTGGACCGTCAGCGGCACCACCGCCGACAAGGGAGCGGTCGTCCAGATCGGCTACGGCATGACCCTGTGGCTCGACTGCGGCCGCGTCGATGGTTCCTACCTCCTCGGAGCTGACGGCACGCTCCTCACCGACGCGTGGTCCGGCTCTGGCACGTGCGACATCCCGAACCTCCCGGCATGGCTCGACGACGCGGCCTCGCTCGCGACCGCCGGCGACGACCTCGTCCTTCTCGGCGCCGACGGCGCCGCGACGGCCACCCTCACGCCCGGCGGCACCCCGAAGGTCCCCGCGCACGACTCCCCCGACCTCGCGCAGGACCCCGTCCTCGACGACGCGCTCCGCTCAGCGCTCGACCCGGCCTCCCCCGCGCTCCCTGCCGGCGTCACCGCCGCGACGACGGACGAGCTCGTGGGCCGCTGGCTCCCGGCCGAGCCCGTCGGTGACCCCGAGGCCTCCCACCTCACCCTCGCGGCCGACGGCACCTGGGTCGGCTCGGACGGCTGCAACGGCGTCAGCGGCCTGTGGCTGTCCGACAAGGGCTCGTGGCGAGCGATCGCCGGCCCCCAGACGCTCATCGGCTGCGAGGGCGTCCAGATGCCGGTGTTCGCCTCGGGTGCGCGCGCCGCTGGCCTCGACGCCGACGGCCGCCTCGTGCTCGTCGACGCCCAGGGTGCCGAGCTCGTCCGCCTCGTCAAGAAGGCCTGACCCCGGCGCAACGCCGGAACCGACTCGTAGGGCCTCAGCACCATCGAATGGTGCTGAGGCCCGACGAGTCGGACGACGACGGCCCGCCCGCACCAATCGGTGCTGGCGGGCCGTCGTCGTGCAGGGGTCAGCGCGCGGCCGAGCCCTCCGTGTAGTCAGCGTCCTGCTGCTTCCACGCGAAGAGCGAGCGGAGCTCGCGACCGACGGTCTCGATCGGGTGCTGGGCGCCCTTCTCGCGCAGGGCGTGGAACTCGGGCGCGCCCGCGTCCTGGTCGCCGATGAAGCGCTCCGCGAAGGCACCCGACTGGATGTCCGCGAGGACGGCCTTCATGTTCTCCTTGACCTCGGGCGTGATGACGCGCGGGCCCGAGACGTAGTCGCCGTACTCGGCCGTGTCGGAGACCGACCAGCGCTGCTTGGCGATGCCGCCCTCCCACATGAGGTCGACGATGAGCTTGAGCTCGTGGAGGACCTCGAAGTAGGCGATCTGCGGCTGGTAGCCGGCCTCGGTGAGGACCTCGAAGCCGTACTGGACGAGCTGCGACGTACCGCCGCAGAGGACGGCCTGCTCGCCGAAGAGGTCCGTCTCGGTCTCCTCGGTGAACGTCGTCTTGATGACGCCGGCGCGGGTGCCGCCGATGGCCTTCGCGTAGGACAGCGCGGTGGCCCACGCCGTGCCGGTCGCGTCCTTCTCGACCGCGATGATGTCCGGGATGCCGCGGCCCGCGACGAACTCGCGGCGCACAGTGTGGCCCGGTGCCTTGGGGGCGACGAGGATGACGTCGACGCCCTCGGGCACGGTGATGTAGCCGAAGCGGACGTTGAAGCCGTGGGCGAACGCGAGCGTCTTGCCCTCGGCGAGGTGCGGCTCGATCGACTCGGCGTAGATCGAGCGCTGGTGCTGGTCCGGCGCGAGGATCATGATGAGGTCCGCCCAGGCCGCAGCCTCGGCGACCGTCTTGACCTCGAAGCCCTCGTCGGCCGCCTTGGCGATCGACTTCGAGCCCTCCTTGAGCGCGATGACGACCTCGACGCCCGAGTCACGCAGGTTCTGCGCGTGGGCGTGACCCTGCGAGCCGTAGCCGACGATCGCGACCTTCTTGCCCTGGATGATCGACAGGTCGGCGTCGTCGTCGTAGAAAAGCTCTGCCACGATGGTTCTCCTCGTTGATGTTCGTTGTGAAGCGTGGGTCGGCGACCGACCGTCCGGGTCAAGTCAACCGTAGGACGGCTGTCCGCCGCAGGATCAGGCGGTGCGTGAGACGCGCTCGAGGGCGCGGTCCGTGATGGAGCGCGAGCCGCGACCGATACCGATGGCACCGGACTTGACGATCTCACGGACGCCGTACGGCTCGAGCGCCGCAAGCAGCGCGCGGAGCTTGCCGGGGTTGCCCGTGGCCTCGATCGTCACGGCGTCGACCCCGACGTCGACGACGTGCGCCCGGAACAGCTCGACGACCTCGAGCACGGCCGAGCGCGTGCCGGCCTCGGCCTTGACCTTGACGAGCAGGAGCTCGCGCTGGACGGACGACTCGTCGTCGAGCTCGACGATCTTGATGACGTTGATGAGCTTGTTGAGCTGCTTCGTCACCTGCTCGAGAGGGAGCTCGTCGACGTCGACGACGATCGTCATGCGCGAGATGCCCTCGTGCTCGGTCGGCCCGACCGCGAGGGAGTGGATGTTGAACGAGCGGCGCGCGAACAGGGCGGCGACGCGGGTGAGGGCGCCGGGCTTGTTCTCGAGCAGCACGGCGAGGGTGTGACGGGTCATGGTGCCGGTTCCTCTCAGTCCTCGCGGTCCCACGCCGGGGAGATCCCCTGCGCGTACTGGATGTCGTCGTTGCTCACGCCGGCGGCGACCATGGGCCACACCATGGCGTCGCGCGAGACGTTGAAGTCGATGAGCACGGGCTGGTCGTTGATCTCCCGCGCCTTCTTGATGGTCGCCTCGACGTCGCTCGCGTGCTCGACGCGCAGGCCGACGCAGCCGTACGCGTCGGCGAGCTTGACGAAGTCGGGCACGCGCATCGTGCCGTGGCCCGTGTGGAGGTCGGTGTTGGAGTAGCGCTCGTCGTAGAAGAGCGTCTGCCACTGCCGGACCATGCCGAGCGAGGAGTTGTTGATGAGCGCGACCTTGATGGGGATGTCGTTGATCGTGCAGGTCGCGAGCTCCTGGTTGGTCATCTGGAAGCAGCCGTCGCCGTCGATCGCCCAGACCTCGCGGTCGGGGTCGCCGACCTTCGCGCCCATGGCGGCCGGGATGGAGTAGCCCATCGTGCCGAGGCCGCCCGAGTTGAGCCACGCGTTCGGGCGCTCGTAGCGGATGAACTGCGCGGCCCACATCTGGTGCTGCCCGACGCCCGCGACGTACACGGCCTCGGGGCCGGCCATCTCGCCGAGCGTCTGGATGACGTGCTGCGGCGAGAGGAGGCCGTCCGCCGTCGGCGAGTAGCCGAGCGGGTAGGTCTCGCGCCAGTCGTCGATCGTCGCCCACCAGGCGGCGAGGTCGGGCTTGCCGTTCTTCGCGTGCTCGTCGGCGAGCGCCGGCACGAGCTCGGAGATCGTCTCGCGCAGGTCGCCGACGATCGGGACGTCGACGACGCGGTTCTTGCCGATCTCTGCGGGGTCGATGTCCGCGTGGATGATCGCGGCGCCGGGCGCGAACGACGAGAGCTTGCCCGTGACGCGGTCGTCGAACCGCGCGCCGAGCGAGACGACGAGGTCGGCGCGCTGGAGCGCGGCGACGGCCGGGACCGTGCCGTGCATGCCGGGCATGCCGAGGTTCTGCGGGTGGGAGTCCGGCACGGCGCCGCGCGCCATGAGGGTCGTGACCACGGCCGCGCCCGAGAGGTCGACGAGCTTGCGCAGCACGTCGGACGCTCCCGAACGGATCGCGCCGCCGCCCACGTAGAGGACGGGGCGTCGCGCGGTCGCGAGAAGCTTGGCGGCCTCGCGGATCTGCTTGGAGTGCGGCTTCGTCACGGGGTGGTAGCCGGGCAGGTAGAGGTCCGTCGGCCACTCGAAGACGGTGCGCGACTGCAGGGCGGACTTCGCGACGTCGACGAGCACGGGGCCGGGACGGCCCGTGCGCGCGATGTGGAAGGCCTCGGCGACGACGCGCGGGATGTCCGCGGGGTCGGTGACGAGGAAGTTGTGCTTCGAGACGGGCATCGTGATGCCGACGATGTCGGCCTCCTGGAACGCGTCCGTGCCGATGAACGACGCGCCGACCTGGCCCGTGATCGCGACGAGCGGGATCGAGTCCATGTTGGCGTCCGCGATCGGCGTGACGAGGTTCGTCGCGCCGGGGCCCGACGTCGCCATGCACACGCCGACCTTGCCGGACGTCTGCGCGTAGCCCTGTGCCGCGTGGCCGGCGCCCTGCTCGTGGCGCACGAGGATGTGCCGGAGCTGGGTCGAGTCCATGAGCGGGTCGTAGGCCGGGAGGATCGCGCCGCCCGGGATGCCGAAGACGGTGTCGACGCCGGCCGCCTCGAGCGAGCGGATGAGGGACTGCGCGCCCGTCATCTCCTCGCGCTGCGGTACGGACGCGCGGACGCGCTCGGCGGCCGCGGCGGCGGCGTGGGCGGGGCTGGGCGCCGGCTTGGGCGCGCTGGGCGCCTGGTCGGCTGCGGGGTGACCCTGGGCCATGGTCTTCTCCCTGGCTGCGGTGCTGGGACTGCTCTGACTGCTGGCGGGGCCTTCGCCGGATGCGGCTGCGGCCCCGGTCTCACGGTGGTGAGCGTCGATCCTCGGGTGGCGCCGCTGAGGGTTCAGCGGCAAGAAAAAACCCCTCGAGCCCGGGTGGGGGCCATGCGAGGGGAGAGCGCGCGAGAACGACCGGGATGTGGCCGGTCAGGCCGCGCGCCCGGGAAGTACTACGAGGATCGTCTGCACGAGCGCCACCCTACGCCCGGGGCGGCGCCCGTGTCACATACGGGTCGCCGCGGTCTCACGGTCCGGGACCGTGTGGTCCAGGTCACGGAGCGCTGCCCTCCCCGCGGCGGGGACCGGGTTCCTCCTCACGGCGGTGGTGGCGACGACGACGACGCGAGTTGGATCGAACCATGACCACCACACAGGCTCTCCCCACGGCCGCCGCCCCCGCTCCTCCCACCTCCACCCGGCTGCGGCGGCTCCCCGCTGCCCGCCCCGCCCCGCCCCGTCTCCTCACCGGAGTCGCGGCCCTCTCGAGCCTCGGCGTCCTCGTCACGGGCGTCTCCCTCCTCGCGACGCGCTGGCGCGCCGCGCTCGGCAGCGACGCCACCGCCGCCGACGGGGCGGCCTGGACCGAAGGCTCCAGCCTCTGGGCGCTGGTGCTGCCGGCCGCGGGCCTGCTGTGGATGGTCGCCGCGATCTGGGTCGCACGGACCCGGCCCGTCGTCGCTGCGGGCATGGCCCTCCTCGTCATCGTTCCGCCGCTGACCGTCGAGTTCGTCGACATCGCCTGGTGGGGGGCGGCGGTGGCTGCGGCCCTCGTCGGAGGCCTCGCGGCCGCCCGCCGGTCCTGGGTCCCGCTCGCCACGGCGTCCGGCCTCGCGGTCGTCGGGACCCTCGCGGCGGCACTGGGCGGCAGGTCCGATCTGGGTGCGCCCGCATGGCTCGTCGCTCCCGGCGGCGCGCTCTCCCCCGTCCGGGACGCCGTCGTCGGCTACGTGCTCCCCGTCGCCGTCGTCGCCGTCGTCATCCTCACCGTGCGCGCCCTCCTGGACGCCTGGGCAGCCCGAGACGCCTCGGTCGCCGCGGCCACGCGCGCCGAGTCCCGTCGTCTCGACGACGGCCGACGCGCCGAGATCGCACGCGACCTCCACGACGTCGCCGCCCACCACCTCTCGCTCGTCGCCGTGCGCGCCGAGTCCCTGCGCTACGCGACGCCCGACCTCACCGCGCGCACGCGCGACGAGCTGGCGCTCGTCGCCGAGGGCGCCCGTGCCGCACTCACCGAGCTGCGGCGCTCCCTCGACCTCCTGGCGCCGGACGGCCACGACGCGCCGCTCTCCCCGCCGCCGACGGCTCTCGACCTCCTCAGCCTCGTCTCCGGCGCGCAGGACGCGGGCCAGCAGATCGACGCGCACCTGCCCGCGGACGTCGACGACCTGCTCGCCCGCGTCCACGACCGCACGGGTCACGCCCTCTTCCGGATCGCCCAGGAGTGCCTGACGAACGCTCGCCGTCACGCACCGTCCGCCCCGGTGACGTTGGAGCTCTCGGAGCTCGACGGGATGCTGCGACTCACCGTGAGCAACCCGGCGACCGCCACCCCGGGGACCACCCGCCGCGGACTGTCAGGCATGTGGGATCGGGCCGCCCAGGTCGGCGGCACCGCCGGCACGGAGCTCGTCGACGGGCGTTTCGTCGTCGAGGTCACCCTGCCCCTCGTGCCCACCGACGTCCCGTGAGCGTCATGGCGCCCGGCGCCACGGGCCGGGCGCCCTGGCAGGATGACCTCGTGACCGCTCCCGACACCGCTGCCGCACCTGGTTCCGCAGGCGCACCCGTGCGCGTCGTCCTCGCGGACGACCAGCCGGTCATCCTCCACGGCCTCGCCGCGATCCTCGCGGCGACGCCCGGCATCGAGGTCGTCGGCACGGCGGCCGACGGCGCAGAGCTCGTCGACCTCGTCGCCCGCACCTCCCCCGACGTGGCACTCGTCGACGTCCGCATGCCGCACGTCGACGGCATCGAGGCGACGCGACGCGTCACCGCGTCGAGGGCGAGGACGCGGGTCGTCATCCTCACGACCTTCGACCTCGACGAGTACGTGTACGACGCGCTGCGGGCCGGGGCGAGCGGCTTCCTCCTCAAGGACGTCACCGCCGAGCGTCTCGTCGAGGCGGTGCGGCTCGTCGCCGAGGGGTCGATGCTCCTCGGCCCGGGCGTCACGCGGCGCCTCGTCACGGACGTCGCGACGCGGCAGCCGGCACCGCGCGTCGTGCCGGGCCTCGCCGATCTCACGCCGCGCGAGCGCGAGGTGTTCGCAGCGGTCGCTCGCGGGCTGTCGAACGCGGAGATCGCGGCCGAGCAGTGGGTGAGCGAGCCGACGGTGAAGTCGCACGTCTCGGAGATCCTCCGCAAGACGGGGTGCCGCGACCGGGTGCAGCTCGTCGTCGCGGCCTACGAGTCGGGCTCGGTCACGGCAGGCTGAGCCCTCTCACCAGGTCTCGGCGCCCTCGAGGGTCGTCGGCGGCGGGTCGACGCCGAGCCACGAGCGCAGACGCGTGAGGTCGAGCGTCCGCTCGACCGCGAGGTGGCTGAGCGCGTAGCGGCTGAGCCGTGAGCGCGGCAGCCCGCACGCGGCCGCGCCGTCGAGGAGTCCCGCGAGGCCGTGCGCGAGACGTGGCGGGACCTCGAGCACGCGCAGCGACCCGCCCTCCGGGCCGCGGTGCCCGCGCCGCTCGAGGAGCTCGAGGACCGCGCGACGCAAGGGCCACGGCTCGGCGTCAGCGACGTTGACGACGCCCGTGACGTCGCTCGTCAGACCCGCCCGGACGGCGGCGACGAACGTGTCGACGTGCGTGAAGGAGTGCAGCGCCTTGCCGTCGCCGACGAGAGGGACGCGGCCGCGTCGCACGAGCCCCTCGACGCGAGGCAGGAGCGTCGTGTCGCCCGGCCCGTAGACGGCGTGGGGCCGCAGCACGAGCACGGGTCCGAGGTCGGCGCCGGCGAGGTAGCGCTCGGCGGCGGCCTTCGTCGCACCGTACGCGTTGAGGTGGCGGTCCGGCAGGGGCGAGTCCTCGCGCCCGACGACGGTCGGCACGCGCGGGTCGTAGACGCTCGCGGACGACACGTGGACCATGCGGGCGCCCGCGAAGGTCTCGCGCACGGCGCGCGTGCCGTCGACGTTGATCCGTGCCGCCGCCCCGTGGCTGCCCCCGTCGGCGACCGCTGCCCCGACGTGGACGACCGCGTCGACGTCGGGCGGGTCCGCGAGCGCCCCGCCGGCAAGGTCCCACTCCCGCCAGGTCCCGACGCCCGCAGGGCGGCGCGAGAACGCGTGGACGTCATGACCGTCGGCGACGAGCGCGCGGGCGACGGCACCCCCGACGAAGCCTGACGCCCCCGTCACCGCGACGCGCACGCGCAGGCCTCCCCCTCCGCTGACGCGACCCCGGCGGGATCCTCGAGGCCCGCTCCCCGACGTCGGACACGACCCGCGCGCGCCTGCGCGACGTGCTCCGCGACCGCGCGGGCGAGCCCGGCGCGGTCAGGCTTACGGCTGCGTCCCGCGACGGGCACCGCCGGGGCGACGAGCACGACGTCGGGCAGCGCCCCGTGGTCGAGGACGTCCGCGAGCAGCGGCCGCACCGCGTCCGCGAGCGGGTGCGTGCACACGAGCCGGTCCGGCCGCGAGCCCGCGTTCGACGGGACGACGACGAGCGCGACCTCCTCGTCACCGTCCTCGCGCGGCAGCCCGACAAGTACCGCCTCGCCGACGCCCGTGAGCGCCGCGAGCCGCGGCTCGAAGAGCGCCGGGTAGATGTTCACCGTGCCGCGGATGATCATGTCGCGCGTCCGACCGAGCAGCACGAGCGTGCCGTCGGGGTCGACGCGGGCGAGGTCGCCCGTGCGGTGCTCGGCCACGGGGACTACCTCTCCGGACTCGCCGAGCAGGCCGAGCATGAGGGCGGGCCCGGAGACGACGAGCTCGCCGACAGCACCGGGCGCGACGTCGGGCACAGCGCCGTCGGGCGCAGCGCCGTCCGGCACAGCGCCGTCCGGCACAGCGCCGTCCGGCACAGCGCCGTCGGGCACAGCGTCGTCGGGCACGACCCGCACCGCCACCGTGCTCACGGCCGTCCCGACGAGGTCGCCGTCGCCCGCGTGCGCAAGCTTGGCCGGTGCCTCGACGGACGCGACGGGCAGGCACTCGGTCATGCCGTAGATCCCGACCCACCGCGTTCCCGGGAGGAGCCGCGTCGCTCGCGTGAGCAGCGCGCGCGTCACGGGTGCGCCGCCGACGAGCACCGTCGATGCGGTCCGGGCGGGGACGGCGCCGGCCTCGATCGCGTCGAGCAGCCCGGTGACGTCGGAGGGGACGAGGAAGGTGACGTCGGCGCCCGTGAGGAGGCGCCCGGCCGTGACGACGTCGCGGGCGGGCGCGACGACGGGGACGGTCCACGTCGCCCCGGCGAGGAGTGCGGGCACGCCGAGGAGCATCTGGTCGGTGACGACGTCCTGGCCGGGCGTGAGGTCGACGATCTCGCCGAGCGTGCGCGTCGCGGCTGCGAGCGTCGCTCCGGAGTGGACGACGGCGCGGGGCGCGGCCGTCGTCCCGGACGTGAAGACGACGAGCATGGGGGCGCGCGGGTCGGGCGGCGGCAGGTCACCGGCGAGGCGGTGCGAGGCCGCGGGTGCGGCGCTCCCCCGCCGCAGCCGCGCGACGGGGACCGACCCGCGCGGAACCCCGGGCAGCCACGGCCCTGAGTGCACGTGCGTGACCGGCAGCGTGGCGTAGCCCGGCAGCGCGAGCCCGCGACTCCGCGCGACGGCTCGCAGCGGACCGCGCGAGAGCGCGTGGAGGAGCGACTCGGTCGCCGCGTGCGTCGGCCGGGCCGCCCGCACCCGGGCCGCGAAGAGCTCGGGCGTCGAGCCGGGGTCGACGAAGACGACGGTCCCGCCGGCGCGCGCGATGCCGAGCGCGGTGACGATGCCGTCGAGACGCGGCCGGATCGAGAAGAGGACGCGTCCGCCCGGCTCGAGCCCGCGGGAGCGCAGGCCGCGTGCGACGGCCTCGATGCGGTCGGCGAGCTCGCGGAACGTCAGTGCGCGGAATCGCTGGGGCCGCCCGCGCCGGGTGCGTCGGGGCACACGGAGCGCGACGGCGTCAGGCGTCCGCGCGCACGCGTCGAGGACGAGCGTGACGAGGTGCGCGTCGACGCCGCCTGAGCCGTCGTCCGACACGGTCGGCGCGGGACCGCAGGCCTCGGCGCCGTTCACGCCGTCACCACGAGCTCGCGGTAGGCGGGGATGAGCACGCGTCGCGCGACGGTGCGCCGCACGACGTGGACGGACCGGCCTGCCGCGGCGACGGGGGCGAGCGCGGCGAGCACGGAGTCGATCTGCGCCATGGCGAGCGGCATGCCGAGGCAGAAGTGCGGGCCGGCCCCGAACCACAGCTGGCGCACGGCGGGCGCCGAGTCGACCGAGGGGTCGAAGGGACCGGCACCCCGGCAGCACGAGATCGTCACGACGACGACCCTGTCCCCCGGGCGCACGCGCACCCCGGCAACCTCACGCTCGGCCGTCACGGAACGCAGCATGACGGGCGTCGGCACGGCTGTGCGCAGCGCCTCCTCGACGACGCGGCCGCGCCAGCGGTCGGTCGTCGCCGAGGCGAGCAGGCGGTCGAGCACGCCCGCGTCGTGCGCGATCGCCACGAGCCGCGGCACGAACGACTGGACGGTCTCGGTGCCCGTGAGGACGAACGCGCCGACAGCCCCCATCGCCTCACGCTCGGAGAGCCCGAGCTCACGCATACGGCCGGGCACGGTGTCCGTCCCACCGTCGCGGTAGGCGGCGCGCGCGGGCTCGCTCAGCTCGTCGAGCACGGTGCGGGCGCGGGCGACCTGCGACCGGGTGAGCCCGCGCCGATGGAGGCGGACGAGCCCGACGATCTCCTGGGCCCTGCGGAGCTGCTCACGCACGGCGTCGCCCGTGTCGCCGAGGCCGACGAGGTGGCAGATGAGCGAGCCCGCCATCTCCCCGACGACGGGCACGAGGTCGACCCGCTCCCCTGCGAGCAGCTGCTCGGCGAGCCCGTCGAGACGCGCCGACCGGGTCGCCGTGAGGGCGCGCACGGACGACGGCGTGAAGAGCGGCGCGAGCGTGCGCCGCAGCGCGGCGTGCTCGGCACCCTCCATGTTGAGCAGGACGGACGGACCGAGAACGGGCGTCCACAGCTCTGCGGGCGAGCCCGGCCCGACCTTCGAGAACCCCTCGGTGTCGAGGAGCACGGCCCGCGCGGTCGCGGCGTCGGAGACGACGACGCCGAGCCCCGGCACGCGCACCGCGGCACGGTTGCGCAGGGCCCGCAGCGCGGGATAGGCGAACGGGTGGGCACCGCGCTGCACGCGCTCCTCGTGGAAGAGGACCTCGTCGTCGGCGTCGCACACGACCTGTGCGACCTGCGCGGCGCGGGCGACGTCCTCGACGCTCACCGGATGTCCACGTGCTCGGGCCGGTAGCGGTGGTCGGCGTACCAGCCGAGCGTCCGGACCAGCCCCCACGCAGCCACACGACGCGTCGAGCCGCGCACGAGCACGTCGTCGTACGTCGCGTAGCGCGTCGTGAGCCGGCGGACGGCGTTGACGAGCGCACGGTCCTCGTGGATGTCCTCGATCGCGGTGCGCGGGAAGCCTCCTGCGCGGACGTAGAGGTCCGCGGTGACGGCCATGTTGCAGCCCGCGGACATCATGTACGGCCCGAGGTAGCCGTCGTCCTGGTTGCCGGGACGGACCTTGCCGAACGCCCCCGCGAGCGCGACAGCCCCGTTGAGCAGGGCGGTGCGCGGACGGGAGACGGGCAGGTCGTCGGTGCGCGGCACGAGGCGCCCCGCGACGAGCTCGGACAGCGCGAGCGCACGGCGCACGGCCGCGGTCCAGCCGGGGTCGGGCAGGCAGTCGGCGTCGGTCCGGGCGAGGAGAGCGGCGCCCGCGTCGGCGGCCGCACGCATGCCCGTGTCCGCCGCCGCACCCGTCCCCTTCTGCACCTCGACGACGACGCGCCAGCGGTGCATGCCGTGCCAGGCGGCGTACTCGCGCACGACGTCGCCCGTGCCGTCCGAGGACCCGTTGTCGACGACGACGAGGTCGAAGTCGGTGTCGTGCTGGGCTCGCAGCGCGTCGAGCGTCGCGGCGATGCCCGCGGCCTCGTCGCGCGCGGGTACGACGACACCGAGCCGCCCGGGCGCGGGGTGCGTGCCCGCCGTCGAGCGGACGCGACCGCCGGGGCGCGGCGGCCTCACAGGCGTACCAGGGTCGCGCCGATCGAGATGCCGCCCGCAAGGCCGAGCAGCAGGACGACGTCGCCGTCCCGGACCCGGCCGCTCTCGCGGGCACGGACGAGCTGGAGCGGGAGCGTCACGGAGGCGACGTTGCCGTGGTCGGCGACCGTGACGAGCGTGCGGTCGCGCGGCAGGCCGAGCGCGTCGTGGACGTCGTCGAGGTAGGCGACGGCGACCTGGTGGACGGCGACGAGCGCGACGTCGTCGAGCGTGAGGCCCGCCCGCTCGAGCGCCTCGTGGACGGTTCCGGGGCCGAGCGCGCAGAACGCGTCGCGCAGACGCCCGCCGTCGATCTCGAAGTAGGTGCGCTCGACGTCGCGCGGGTGCGCGGTGCCGCCGCCGGGGAGCATGCCGACGTCCCAGTGCTCGGAGCGGGCGGAGAACGCGCTCGCGAGGATGCCACGCGGCGCTTCATCGGGCCCTGTGGCCGGCGGGAGGCCCACGAGCACCGCGGCGCCCGCGTCGGACATCGTGTACCCCGGCGCGGAGAGCGCGTACGTCGCCCGGTCGGGCACGTCGTGACGCACGGCGCGCGAGGGGGCCTCGCCCGACGCCACGAGGACGGTGCGGTAGCGGCCCGTCGCGACGAGAGCCTCGGCGACCTCGATCCCGTTGAGCACCGAGTTGCACGCGTTCTTGACGTCCATGACGGGCACGGTGTCGAGGCCGAGCTTGTGGGCGACGATGTGCGACGTCGCGGGCTCGACCATGTCCTGGCTCGCCGAGGCGAAGATCAGCAGGTCGACCCGCGTGCCCGGGTGCTCGGCGAGGAGCGTCCGGGCGGCCGCGACCGCGAGGTCGGACGCGTCCTCGCCGTCGGGCAGCACGTGGATGCGCCGCACCCCGGTGAGCCGCGTGACGAGCGGAGTGCGCGGGGCGATCCCGGGGTTGCGGCGCGCAAGCTCGCGCTCGACGTCGGCGACCTTGCGGACGTCGTCAGGCAGGTGCACGGCGACGCCGAGGATCGCGGCGGCCGGGGCCGGGCGCACGGGCCCCGCGACGGGCGTCGGGGTGAGGAGCGGCTGGAGCATGGCGGTCAGCGTAGCGGGCGCTCCCCTGGTCCGCGCCTGGTTCTGGATGATGGCGCACCGACCGACACCTGTGGACAGCCTGGTCGAGATCCCTGCCGTCCGGCAGACTCTCGCGGGTGACGACACGTTCCGAGCTGGCGCTCCTCACACGCGCGCGTCCCGCGATGGCCGCGGTCCTCCTCGGCGGGCGCGCGCTGCGCCGTCCGCTCGCCAAGGTCCCAGGCCTCGGCTGGGTGACATCGGACCCCGTCGTGAGCCGCGAGATCCTCAAGGACGGCCGCTCCTTCACGATCCTCGACGAGGGCGGCGTCGGACACCTGTGGGGCCAGATCCTCGGCGACTGGGTGTTCGAGCTCTTCGACGGGCCCGGCCACCACGACCTGCGCACGCGCGCCCGCGACCTCTTCACGAAGGCGACGGCGACGGAGATCGTCGACGACGCGTGGGGCCCGTCGTTCGCCGCTGCCCGGGCGACGCTCGCCTCGGGCGGAACCCTCGACGTCGGCCCGCTGACGCGCACGCTCGTCGGCCGCATGATGACGACGATCCTCGGCATCGTGCCGCCCGCAGGGCGCACGTCGGAGGCGCCGTGGCCGACGGACGCCGAGGCGCTCGAGACGTTCCGCACGGGTGAGCGGCTCGCGTCGGTCGCGCTCGGCACGGGCTCCTCGACGCACCTGTCCCCCGACCAGGTCGCGGCCGCGCGCAGCATCGTCGCCGAGCTCACCTCAGGCGTGCCCGACGGCTGGGCGCACGCGCCGTCCCACCTGCTGCTCGGCCGCTGCCGCGAGCTCGGGCTCAGCCTCGAGGAGACGACGGGCATCGCGAGCCTCCTCATGGTCGCGGGCACCGAGACGTCCGCGAGCGCGATGGCACGCACGACCGCGCTGCTCGTCGACACCGGCGAGCAGACGCGGCTCCTCGCGGCGCTCGCGCGCGGCGAGGACCCGTGGGAGGACGTCGTGCGCGAGGGCCTGCGCGTCACGAGCCCCGCGTCGGTCATCGGACGGGGCGTCGCCGCGGACGTCGAGGTCGCGGGCCGCACGCTGCGCGCGGGCGAGCGCGTGATGATGCTCGTGTGGAGCGCCAACACCGCTCCCGGCCCGTTCCGCATCGACCGCCCCTACGTCGCGGAGAACCGCCAGCTGTGGTTCGGCGCGGGGCGTCACCTGTGCCTCGGCGCGGCGCTCGCACGCGCCGAGCTCGAGCACCTGCTCCGCACCCTCTTCGAGGACGGCCCGCTCGAGATCGTGCGGCGCCGCGCGCAGCCTCGCGTCCTCGTCCCGACCTATCGGACGCTCGAGGTCCGCCGGG
This sequence comes from Sanguibacter sp. HDW7, assembly GCF_011300875.1. Lineage (NCBI taxonomy): Bacteria > Bacillati > Actinomycetota > Actinomycetes > Micrococcales > Sanguibacteraceae > Sanguibacter > Sanguibacter sp. HDW7. The sequence goes on from NZ_CP049862.1 coordinate 2,215,331, forward strand.
CGCGCTGACCCCGCCGACTCGGGGGCACCCAGCACCGTTCGATGGTGCCCGAGCCCTACCAGTCACCACCCGAACCCGACTCGTAGGTCCCCAACACCGTTCGATGGTGCCCCAGCCCTACCAGTCACCACCCGAACCCGACTCGTAGGTCCCCAGCACCGTTCGATGGTGCTGGAGGCCTACGAGTCGCGAGGTGTCAGCTGAGGACCGCGCCCTGCGACGCCGAGCCCACGAGCTTCTGGTAGCGCCCGAGCACGCCCTTCGTGAAGCGCGGCGGCAGCGGCGCCCAGCCCTCGCGGCGCGCCTCGAGCTCGCTCGCGTCGACGAGCAGGTCGAGCGTCCCGGCCGCGACGTCGAGCCGCACCCTGTCGCCGTCGCGCACGAACGCGACGGGCCCGCCGTCGACGGCCTCGGGCGCGACGTGCCCGACGCACAGGCCCGTCGTCCCGCCGGAGAACCTGCCGTCCGTGAGCAGGAGGACGTCCTTGCCGAGCCCGGCTCCCTTGATCGCGCCGGTGATCGCGAGCATCTCGCGCATGCCGGGACCGCCCTTGGGGCCCTCGTAGCGGATGACGACGACGTCGCCCGCGACGATCGTGCCGTCCTCGAGGGCATCCATCGCGGCGCGCTCGCGCTCGAAGACGCGTGCGGTGCCCTCGAAGACGTCGGAGTCGAAGCCGGCCGACTTCACGACCGCGCCGTCGGGCGCCAGGGAGCCCGAGAGGATCGTGATGCCACCCGTGCGGTGGATCGGCCGGTCGAGGGCGCGCAGGATCTTCCCGTCGGGGTCGGGCGGGTCGATGTCGGCGAGGTTCTCCGCGACGGTGCGGCCGGTGACGGTGAGGCAGTCGCCGTGGAGCAGCCCCGCGTCGAGCAGGGCCTTCATGACGACGGGGACGCCGCCGACCCGGTCGACGTCGGCCATGACGTAGCGGCCGAAGGGCTTGAGGTCGCCGAGGTGCGGCACGCGCGCGGCGACGCGCCGGAAGTCGTCGAGCGTGAGGTCGACCTCGGCCTCGTGCGCGATCGCCAGGAGGTGGAGGACCGCGTTCGTCGAGCCGCCGAACGCCATGACGACGGCGATCGCGTTCTCGAGCGCGTCCTTCGTCATGATGTCGCGCGCCGTGATGCCCCGGCGCAGGAGTCCGACGACGGCCTCCCCCGAGCGCTGGGCGAAGTGGTCGCGCCGGCGGTCGGCGGACGGCGGCGCTGCGGAGCCCGGCAGCGACATCCCCATGGCCTCGGCGACCGACGCCATGGTGTTCGCGGTGTACATGCCGCCGCACGCGCCCTCGCCGGGGCAGATCGCACGTTCGATGCGGTCGACGTCCTCGACGCTCATGAGCCCGCGCGAGCACGCGCCGACGGCCTCGAACGCGTCGATGAGCGTGACGTCCTTCTCGGTGCCGTCGGAGAGCTTCACCCAGCCCGGCATGATCGAGCCCGCATAGAGGAACACCGCCGCGAGGTCGAGCCGCGCCGCCGCCATGAGCATGCCCGGGAGCGACTTGTCGCACCCGGCGAGCAGGACCGAGCCGTCGAGCCGCTCGGCCATCATCACCGTCTCGACGGAGTCCGCGATGACGTCGCGCGAGACGAGCGAGTAGTGCATGCCCTCGTGGCCCATCGAGATGCCGTCGGACACGGAGATCGTGCCGAACTCGAGCGGGTAGCCGCCGGCAGCATGGACGCCGTTCTTCACGGCGGCGCCGAGCCGCTGGAGCGAGAGGTTGCACGGCGTGATCTCGTTCCACGAGCTCGCGACGCCGATCTGCGGCTTGACCCAGTCGTCGTCCCCCATGCCGACGGCACGGAGCATCCCGCGCGAGGCCGTGGCCTCGAGCCCGTCGGTCACCTGGCGCGAACGTGGCTTGACGTCGATCTCAGAGGCATCCATACCCGAGTATCACCCCGGGGCAGTGACCTGGGCCACACCTGCGCGGACGCCGACGGGCCCGCTCCCCCGTGCGGAGGAGCGGGCCCGTCGGAACAGTCAGCCGGTCGGCGCGGTCAACGGCGCGCGATGAGCGAGACGTCGCGCACGGCACCGCGGTCCGCGGACGTCGCCATCGCGGCGTACGCGCGCAGCGCCGGGGAGACGTAGCGGTCGCGGGCGACCGGCTGCCACGGGTTCTCCGAGGCCTCCATCTTGGCGCGACGCTCCGCGAGGACGTCGTCGGGAACGTCGAGGTGGACTCGACGCGTGTCGACGTCGATCTCGATGCGGTCACCGTTCTCGACGAGCCCGATGACGCCACCGGCCGCGGCCTCGGGCGAGACGTGACCGATCGAGATGCCCGAGGAGCCGCCCGAGAAGCGTCCGTCGGTGATGAGCGCGACGCTCTTGCCGAGCCCACGGCCCTTGATGAACGACGTCGGGTAGAGCATCTCCTGCATGCCGGGGCCGCCCGCGGGGCCCTCGTAGCGCACGACGAGGACGTGGCCCAGCAGGACCTCCTTCGAGAGGATCTTCTCGACGGCCTCGTCCTGGGACTCGACGACGAGCGCGGTCCCGACGAAGTGGAAGACGTCCGGGTCGACGCCGGCGGTCTTGAAGACCGCGCCGTCCTCGGCAAGGTTGCCGCGGAGCACCGCGAGACCGCCCTCGACCGTGTACGCGTGCTCGAGGTCGCGGATGCAGCCGTTCGCCGCGTCGGTGTCGAGGGACTCCCAGACGTTCGACGTCGAGAAGGCCTGCGTCGTGCGCACGCCGCCGGGCGCCGCGAGGAAGAGGTCCTTCGCGGTGTCGGTGGCCTTGCCGCCGCGGATGTCCCAGTCGTCGAGCCACGCGCGCAGCGTCGGCGTGTGGACGCTCGTGACGTCGTGGTCGAGCAGGCCCGCACGGTCGAGCTCGCCGAGGAGAGCGGGGATGCCACCCGCGCGGTGGACGTCCTCCATGTGGTAGTTCGGGTGGTTGGGCGCAACCTTCGACAGGCACGGCACGCGACGCGAGATCGTCTCGATGTCGGTGAGCGTGAAGTCGAGCTCGGCCTCCTGCGCGGCGGCGAGGATGTGCAGGACCGTGTTCGTCGAGCCGCCCATCGCGACGTCGAGCGTCATCGCGTTGGCGAACGCAGCCTTCGTCGCGATCGAGCGCGGAGCCGCCGAGTCGTCCTCGTCCTCGTAGTAGCGGCGGGCGAGGTCGACGATCGTGCGGCCGGCCTCGAGGAAGAGCTCCTTGCGGGCCGTGTGCGTCGCGAGCGTCGAGCCGTTGCCGGGCAGCGAGAGGCCGAGGGCCTCCGTGAGGCAGTTCATCGAGTTGGCCGTGAACATGCCCGAGCACGAGCCGCACGTCGGGCACGCCGACTCCTCGACCTTGGCGAGGGCCTCGTCCGAGACGTTGTCGTCGGCCGCGTAGTTGATCGCGTTGACGAGGTTGAGGTGCGTCTTCGCGACGCCGTCGGCGACGACCGCCTTGCCGGCCTCCATGGGCCCACCGGAGACGAAGATCACCGGGATGTTGAGGCGCAGCGCGGCGTTGAGCATGCCGGGCGTGATCTTGTCGCAGTTGGAGATGCAGACGATCGCGTCGGCGCAGTGCGCGTTGACCATGTACTCGACGGAGTCGGCGATGAGGTCGCGGCTCGGCAGCGAGTAGAGCATGCCGCCGTGGCCCATCGCGATGCCGTCGTCGACCGCGATCGTGTTGAACTCCTTGGACACGCCGCCGGCCTCGCGGATCGCGGAGGCGACGAGGTCGCCCATGTCCTTGAGGTGGACGTGACCCGGGACGAACTGCGTGTAGGAGTTCGCGATCGCGATGATCGGCTTCCCGAAGTCCTCCGACCCCATGCCGGTCGCGCGCCACAGGGCGCGGGCCCCGGACATGTTGCGGCCGTGGGTGGACGTGCGGGAGCGCAGTGGGCGGCTCATGTCGGTGGTGCTCCTTCGACGCGAACGATGCGGCGAGCGCCGCCGCACCACCGTACGTCTCCCGCAGCGGTGCAGGTCGCACGCGTCCGCAGCGTGGTCGTCCGACGACCTGCCCAACGCGTCCGGCCGGGTCCGTGCTAGGACGCGACCTCGACGCCGTGCTCCCGGACGACCTCCGCGAGCTCGAGCGCCAGGTCGACGTCCGCGCTCGTCAGCGCGTCGACCTCGTGCGTGAGGAGCCGCAGCTCGACCCACGGGTACGTGAGCGTGACGTCGGGGTGGTGATTCGCGGCCTCGGCCGCGCCCGCGACGAGCTCGACGAGGCGCACGCCCGCGACGAAGCTCCCGGTCGCGTACCTGATGACGAGCTGGCCGTCGACGACCTCCCAGCCGGTCCCGGCGACCGCCTGCTCGACGCGTTCGATCTCGAGAGGTTCCATGCCTCCAGCCAACCACCGCGGCGGCTCCCCCACCAGCGGTCGTCCACCCAGGCCGCGAGGCGCCGCGCGGCGCAGGGCGCGGTAGTTCCCAGCAGGACGGGTCTCGGCGCTGCGAGTATCGGCACGTCGCGATCCAGCAGGACGGGCTCAACACCACTGGCTCAGCACCACAGGCCCGAGAACGACGACGGCGCCGCACCCCGTGGGGTGCGGCGCCGTGCGGGCGTGCTGCAGGTCCGTCAGACGATGTCGCCGTCGGGCTCCCACTCGTGCTCGAGGATGCTCATCATGATGGCGTCCGCCCAGCGGTCGCCGTCGCGGTAGACCTCGCGCAGGCGTCCCTCGACCGTGAAGCCGATCGACTCGTAGAGCATCTGCGCGCGCGGGTTGATGTCGAGAACGTCGAGCGAGACGCGGTGCAGCGCGAGCCCGTCGGCCGCGAACGCGTAGCCGAGCACGAGGCCGATGGCCTCGCGCCCGTAGCCGCGCCCCCGGTAGTTCGGCAGGAGGTTGAGCCTCAGGTTCGCGGACCGCGCGTCCTCGTCGAGCTCGTTGAGGACGATCTCGCCGAACATCTCGTCGCTCACGAGCTCGCCGTCACGCTGGACGGCGCTCGTGATCGCCCAGTCGTAGCGACCGGGCCGCTCCTGGACGTCGTGCACCCACGCGGCGATCTGCTCGCGCGTGAACGAGGCGCTCGTTCCCGTCAGGCGCATGCCCTCGGGGTCCTGGACGAGGTCCCAGGCTCGCTCGACGTCTGCGTCCACGAAGGGGCGCAGACGCGCGAGCTCGCCCAGCAGCTGGGGTCCGCGGACCATGTCAGCCGATCCTCTCCATGATGAGCTCGCGCACGCGGCCGGCGTCGGCCTGCCCGCGCGTGGCCTTCATGACGCCACCGATGATCGCGCCGATCGGGCCGAGGTTGCCGCCCTTGATCTTCTCGACGATGTCGGGCTGGGCCGCGAGCACCTCGTCGATCGCCGCGAGCAGCGGGCCGTCGTCGGAGACGACCTCGAGGCCCTTGGTCGTGACGATCTCTTCGGCGGTGCCCTCGCCCGCGAGCATGGACTCGAGGACCTGGCGCGCGATCTTGTCGTTGATGCGGCCCGAGTCGACGAGCGTCTGCAGCTCGACGACGCCCGCGGGCGTGATCGGCAGCGCGTCGAGCTCGACCTCGTCGGTCTTCGCGCGGCGCGCGAGCTCGCCCATCCACCACTTGCGCGCGGCCGCGGCCGACGTGCCGGCGGCGACGGTCGCCTCGATGAGGTCGAGCGCACCCGCGTTGACGACGTCGCGCATCTCGGCATCGGCGTATCCCCACGCGTCCTGGAGACGACGGCGACGGGCCGCCGGCATCTCGGGGAGCGCCGCACGGATCTCCTCGACCCACTCGCGCGACGGCGCGACGGGGACGAGGTCGGGCTCGGGGAAGTAGCGGTAGTCCTCGGCGTCGGACTTCACGCGGCCCGACGTCGTGATCGACGTGTCCTCGTGCCAGTGGCGCGTCTCCTGGATGACCTTGTCACCCGCGTCGAGCACGGCGGCCTGGCGCGAGACCTCGTAGCGCACGGCGCGCTCGATCGAGCGGAACGAGTTGACGTTCTTCGTCTCGGTGCGCGTGCCGAGGGGGCTCTCGGGAGTCGGGCGCAGCGAGAGGTTGACGTCGGCGCGGACGTTGCCACGCTCCATGCGTGCCTCGGAGACGTCGAGCGCACGGAAGATGTCACGCAGCGTCTGGACGTAGGCGCGCGCGACCTCCGGGGCGCGCTCACCCGCACCCTCGATGGGGCGCGTGACGATCTCGACGAGCGGGATGCCGGCGCGGTTGTAGTCGACGAGCGAGTACTCGGCGCCGTGGATGCGGCCGGTGGAGCCGCCGACGTGCGTGTTCTTGCCGGCGTCCTCCTCCATGTGCGCGCGCTCGATGTCGACGCGGAAGATCGTGCCGTCCTCGAGCTCGACGTCGAGGTACCCGTCGAACGCGATGGGCTCGTCGTACTGCGACGTCTGGAAGTTCTTCGGGACGTCCGGGTAGAAGTAGTTCTTCCGCGCGAAGCGGCAGGACTCGGCGATCGAGCAGTTGAGCGCGAGGCCGATGCGGATCGCGTACTCGACGGCCGTCGCGTTGACGACCGGGAGCGCGCCGGGCAGGCCGAGCGAGACGGGAGTCGTCTGCGTGTTGGGCTCGCCGCCGAACTCGACCTCGGCCGCGCAGAACATCTTGGTGCGCGTGCCGAGCTCGACGTGGACCTCGATGCCGAGGACCGGGTCGTAGCGGCGGATCGCCTCGTCGTAGTCGACGAGGTCGACGAAGGTGGCGCTCATCGTGCGATCTCCAGTTCCGGGGCCTGCGCGAGCAGCGGCGCGCCCCACACGTTCTCGAGGGCTGCCTCCAGGGCGGCGCCGACGCGGTAGAGCCGGTCGTCGGCCTTCGCGGGGGCGAGGATCTGGAAGCCGACCGGCAGGCCGTCGTCGGACAGGCCGTTCGGCACCGAGATGCCGGGCACGCCCGCGAGGTTGGCCGGGATGGTGGCGATGTCGTTGAGGTACATCGCGAGCGGGTCGTCTAGCTTCTCGCCGAGCTTGAACGCCGTCGTGGGAGCCGTGGGCGAGACGAGGACGTCGACCTGCGTGAACGCGGCCTCGAAGTCACGCTGGATGAGCGTGCGGACCTTCTGCGCGCTGCCGTAGTAGGCGTCGTAGTAGCCCGCGGAGAGCGCGTACGTGCCGAGGATGATGCGGCGCTTGACCTCGTCGCCGAAGCCGGCGCCGCGGGTCGCGGACATGACGCGCTCGGCGGTGACGGGGCCCTCGGAGGGCTCGACGCGCAGGCCGAAGCGCATGCCGTCGAACTTCGCGAGGTTCGAGGACGCCTCGGACGGCATGATGAGGTAGTACGCACCGAGCGCGTACCGGAAGTTGGGGCACGACACCTCGACGATCGTCGCGCCGGCCTTCTCGAGGAGCTCGAGCGACTCCGCGAAGCGTGCCGAGACGCCGGCCTGGTAGCCGTCCCCCGAGAGCTCGGTGACGACACCGACGCGCACACCCGTGAGGTCGCCGAGAGCGCCCTGGCGAGCGGCCTCGACGAGCGGAGGCAGCGGCTCGGCGATCGAGGTCGAGTCGCGGACGTCGTGGCCGCCGATGAGCTCGTGGAGCAGCGCCGAGTCGAGGACCGTGCGCGTGACGGGGCCCGCCTGGTCGAGCGAGGACGCCATGGCGATGAGCCCGTAGCGGGAGACCGATCCGTACGTCGGCTTGACGCCGACTGTGCCGGTGACGGCGCCGGGCTGGCGGATCGAGCCGCCCGTGTCGGTGCCGATCGCGAGCGGGGCCTCGAACGCGGCGACGGCCGCGGCGGAGCCGCCGCCCGAGCCGCCGGGGATCCGCTCGAGGTCCCAGGGGTTGTGCGTGTTGCCGTACGCCGAGTGCTCCGTCGAGGAGCCCATGGCGAACTCGTCCATGTTCGTCTTGCCGAGGATCGGCAGGCCCGCGGCCTTGAGGCGCTCGACGAGCGTCGCGTCGTACGGCGGCACCCAGCCCTCGAGGATCTCCGAGCCGGCGGTCGTCGGCATGCCCTCGGTGACGACGACGTCCTTGACGGCGATCGGCACGCCCGCGAGGGGGTGGAGGGTCTGGCCGGCTGCGCGGCGCGCGTCGACGTCCGCAGCGGTCGCGAGCGCGACGTCGTCGGAGACGTGGAGGAACGCGTGGACGGCACCGTCGACCGCGTCGATGCGGTCGAGGTGGGCCTGCGTGACCTCGACCGAGGTCACCTCCCCCGCAGTGAGCTTCTCGGAGAGCGCGGCTGCGCTAAGTCGTGTGAGGTCCATGGTCACTCCTCCCCGAGGATCTGCGGGACGAGGAAGCGGCCGTCCTCCTGCGCCGGTGCGCCCGAGAGCGCCTGGTCCTGGGTGAGCGGCGCGACGGGCTCGTCGGCGCGCATGACGTTCGTGAGCGGGAGCGGGTGGCTCGTCGCGGGGACGTCGGCGGTCGCGACCTCGCTCACCTGAGCGATCGCATCGACGATGACGTCGAGGTCGGCGGCGAACCGGTCCACTTGGTCGGGGGTGAGGTCGATGCGTGCCAGAGCGGCGACGCGCGACACCTCGTCGCGTGAGATGGAGGACATGGGACCAGTCTAGGTGCTGCGGCGGACACTCCGGAGGCGAGTCCGCCCGCTGCGCCCGTTCCGGTCGCACACTCGTCACTTAAGCGCTTCACTAGTCCTGTCGCGGGCACCGTTGCTCGCGATGCGTCGCCCCAGCGGGGCTGCGCACCCGCCGGCGGGCGACGACGCCCGCCGCCGACGAAGGGACACTCCCCCATGAGAAGGCTCCTCACCCGCGTCGCCGCGCTGCTGGGCGCGGCGACGCTCGCGGTCGCTCTGCTGCCGGCGACGCAGAGCGCCGTGGCCGCGACCGACGGCTTCAGCGTCTCGGGCGGACGGATCTACGACGCCCGCGGCGTCGAGTTCGTGCCGCAGGGCATCAACCACGCCCACGCCTGGTACCCGTCGCAGACGGGCTCGTTCGCGGATATCCGCGCCGCCGGCGCCAACACGGTGCGCGTCGTGCTCTCGGGCGGCCGCTACACACCCAGCACGGTCTCCGACGTCGCTGACGTCGTCGCCCGCTGCCGCGCCAACCAGCTCGTGTGCATCCTCGAGAACCACGACACGACGGGGTACGGCGAGGACGGATCCGCACGCTCGCTCGCGCAGGCCGCGCAGTTCTGGACGCAGGTCCGCAGCGCGCTCGTGGGCCAGGAGGCCTACGTGATGATCAACATCGGCAACGAGCCGTTCGGCAACAGCGGCTACCAGTCCTGGGCCTCCGACACGATCTCAGCGATCAGCACGCTGCGTCATGCCGGCCTGCGGCACACGATCGTCGTCGACGCCCCGAACTGGGGCCAGGACTGGTCCGGCACCATGAAGGCCGACGCGCCCCGCGTCGCCACCGCTGACGGCAACACCGTCTTCTCGATCCACATGTACGGCGTCTACGACACGGCCGCAGAGGTCACGTCGTACATCGACTCCTTCCGCAGCCGGGGCCTGGCGCTCATGGTCGGCGAGTTCGGCGACGCGCACTCGGACGGCAACCCCGACGAGGCGACGATCATGCGGTACACGCGGACCACCGGCGTCGGCATGCTCGGTTGGTCGTGGTCCGGCAACGGCAGCGGGGTCGAGTACCTCGACATGGCGAACAACTTCGACGCCGGCCGCCTCACCTCGTGGGGACAGCGCTTCATCAACGGCACCGACGGCCTCAAGGCGCGCGCACCCAAGGTCGCCTCCGTCTACTCAGGCGGGACCGTCGATCCGACGAACCCTCCGACCGAGACGGGCGGCATCGCCCCGAACGGCTACCCCTACTGCACGAGCGGGTCGAGCGACCCGGACGGCGACGGGTGGGGCTGGGAGAACAACCGCTCCTGCGTGGTGCGCGGGTCGGCTCCGGACACCGGATCGAGCAGCGGCGCGACGGCTCCGAACGGCTACCCGTACTGCGCGAGCGGGTCGAGCGACCCCGACGGCGACGGCTGGGGCTGGGAGAACAACCGCTCCTGCGTCGTCCGCGGTTCCGCGGCCGCTCGTTGAGCAATGCTCTCGCGTCCATCTTCGGTCCACCGCTGAACGAGAAGGCGTGAGCTGACCTTCCCGCCACGGCGAAGGCCCTCCCCTGCACGGGGTGGGCCTTTGTCGTGCGCAATGGTGGATCCGCATCATCCCCTGGTGAACCTTTTCCGGCGCGAGGCCGGAACGGATCCACCCCGGGGAACGCAGAAGGCCCACCCCGAAACGGGGTGGGCCTTCGCGAATGAATGTCCGGCAGCGTCCTACTCTCCCACCCCGTCACCAGGGCAGTACCATCGGCGCTATGAGGCTTAGCTTCCGGGTTCGGAATGGGACCGGGCGTTTCCCTCACGCTATGACTGCCGAAACTCTATGGGGTTATCAACACACCGGTGATGACCCGGGAACCGCACAGTGGACGCGTAGCATAAAAACTGTTGTATCAAGTCATCGGCTATTAGTACCGGTCAGCTCCACGAGTCTTTCGTCCTCGCTTCCACATCCGGCCTATCCACCCAGTGGTCTACTGGGAGCCTCTCACCCTCAAAGGGGCACGGAAATCTCATCTCGAAGCAGGCTTCCCGCTTAGATGCTTTCAGCGGTTATCCCTTCCCAACGTAGCCAACCAGCCGTGCTCCTGGCGGAACAACTGGCACACCAGAGGTTAGTCCGTCCCGGTCCTCTCGTACTAGGGACAGGTCTTCTCAAATTTCCAACGCGCGCAGCGGATAGGGACCGAACTGTCTCACGACGTTCTAAACCCAGCTCGCGTACCGCATTAATGGGCGAACAGCCCAACCCTTGGGACCTACTCCAGCCCCAGGATGCGACGAGCCGACATCGAGGTGCCAAACCATGCCGTCGATATGGACTCTTGGGCAAGATCAGCCTGTTATCCCCGGGGTACCTTTTATCCGTTGAGCGACGGCGCTTCCACAAGCCACCGCCGGATCACTAGTTCCGACTTTCGTCCCTGCTCGACCTGTCAGTCTCACAGTCAAGCTCCCTTGTGCACTTGCACTCGACACCTGATTGCCAACCAGGCTGAGGGAACCTTTGAGCGCCTCCGTTACATTTTAGGAGGCAACCGCCCCAGTTAAACTACCCACCAGGCACTGTCCCTGATCCGGATCACGGACCGAGGTTAGGTATCCAGAGCGACCAGAGTGGTATTTCAACGATGACTCCACCGACACTGGCGTGCCGGCTTCACAGTCTCCCACCTATCCTACACAAGCCGCACCGAACACCAATACCAAGCTATAGTAAAGGTCCCGGGGTCTTTCCGTCCTGCTGCGCGTAACGAGCATCTTTACTCGTACTGCAATTTCGCCGAGTTCGCGGTTGAGACAGCGGGGAAGTCGTTACGCCATTCGTGCAGGTCGGAACTTACCCGACAAGGAATTTCGCTACCTTAGGATGGTTATAGTTACCACCGCCGTTTACTGGGGCTTAAATTCTCAGCTTCGCTCAAGAGAGCTAACCGGTCCTCTTAACCTTCCAGCACCGGGCAGGCGTCAGTCCGTATACATCGTCTTGCGACTTCGCACGGACCTGTGTTTTTAGTAAACAGTCGCTTCCCCCTGGTCTCTGCGGCCCTCAAACGCTCCCCTGGCAAGCAGGTTCACGCCTCAGGCCCCCCTTCTCCCGAAGTTACGGGGGCATTTTGCCGAGTTCCTTAACCACGATTCTCTCGTCGCCTTAGTATTCTCTACCTGACCACCTGAGTCGGTTTAGGGTACGGGCGGCTGGAGCCTCGCGCCGAGGTTTTTCTAGGCAGCATAGGATCATCGACTTCCCTTAACGGTCCCCGTCAGCTCTCAGGCACATGAACGGCGGATTTGCCTACCGTTCGCCCTACAGCCTTGGACACGGTCTACCATCGCCGTGCTTCGACTACCTTCCTGCGTCACCCCTCGCGCTGACCTACTACCGGATCGGTTCGCGGCCTCACCGGAGCACCGGTCCCCCGAAGGGAACATGGTGCCGGCTCGGGCGCTTAGCATCACCGGATTCGATCTGGGCGGCTCTTCGCCGGTACGGGAATATCAACCCGTTGTCCATCGACTACGCCTGTCGGCCTCGCCTTAGGTCCCGACTAACCCAGGGAGGATGAACCTGGCCCTGGAACCCTTGGTCATTCGGCGGACGGGATTCTCACCCGTCATTCGCTACTCATGCCTGCATTCTCACTCGTGTAGGCTCCACCACTGGGTTCCCCCGCAGCTTCAATGCCCACACGACGCTCCCCTACCCATCCACACGCCTGGACCACGAAGGCCTAGCGAAAGTGTGAATGCCACAGCTTCGGCGGTGTACTTGAGCCCCGCTACATTGTCGGCGCGGAATCACTTGACCAGTGAGCTATTACGCACTCTTTCAAGGGTGGCTGCTTCTAAGCCAACCTCCTGGTTGTCTGTGCAACTCCACATCCTTTCCCACTTAGCACACGCTTAGGGGCCTTAGCTGGTGGTCTGGGCTGTTTCCCTCTCGACTACGGAGCTTATCCCCCGCAGTCTCACTGCCACGCTCTGGCTTACCGGCATTCGGAGTTTGGCTGACGTCAGTAACCTGGTGAGGCCCATCGGCCATCCAGTAGCTCTACCTCCGGCAAGGAACGCGTGACGCTGCACCTAAATGCATTTCGGGGAGAACCAGCTATCACGGAGTTTGATTGGCCTTTCACCCCTACCCACAGCTCATCCCCCCAGTTTTCAACCTAGGTGGGTTCGGTCCTCCACGCGGTCTTACCCGCGCTTCAACCTGGCCATGGGTAGATCACTCCGCTTCGGGTCTAGACCCAGCGACTATGATCGCCCTATTCGGACTCGCTTTCGCTACGGCTTCCCCACACGGGTTAACCTCGCCACTGAGCACTAACTCGCAGGCTCATTCTTCAAAAGGCACGCGGTCACCCCTGCTAGGGAGGCTCCCACGGTTTGTAAGCACACGGTTTCAGGTACTATTTCACTCCCCTCCCGGGGTACTTTTCACCTTTCCCTCACGGTACTGGTCCGCTATCGGTCACTAGGTAGTATTTAGGCTTATCGAGTGGTCTCGACGGATTCACACGGGATTTCTCGGGCCCCGTGCTACTTGGGAACACCCTCGGGAGGTCACGCCATTTCGTCTACGGGGGTCTCACCCTCTGTGCCGGACCTCTCCAGATCCTTCGACTATGACGCGACTTTCTGACTCCCTGGACCAGCGGCAGCTGATCCTGAAGGGTCCCACAACCCCGTACGCGCAACGCCTGCCGGCTTTGACACGCGTACGGTTTGGCCTCATCCGCTTTCGCTCGCCACTACTCACGGAATATCTCTTCCTGCCGGTACTGAGATGTTTCACTTCCCGGCGTTCCCTCCGCTCACCCTATATATTCAGGTGAGGGTACCTGGACATGACTCCAGGTGGGTTTCCCCATTCGGACATCCTCGGATCACGGTTCGTTTGCCAACTCCCCGAGGCTTATCGCAGGCTACGACGTCCTTCATCGGCTCCTAGTGCCAAGGCATCCACCATGTGCTCTTAGAAACTTGAACAACAGCTATTGCAGATACCAAAGATAAAGATCTTTGAATTACAAAGATGCTCGCGTCCACTGTGCAGTTCTCAAGCAACCACCGGCCCCGCGCACCCATGCCTGGCGCCTCCAGCCCGAACTCACAAGGAGTGGGGCTGGGGTTCGCCGGCCGGCGCGGTCCGAGAGGTACCTCCACACACCCCGAAAGGGTGTGGGCCTGTTCCCTCAGGACCCAACAGCGTGCCTGATCCACCCCACCGAGGTAGCCACCGCGTTCCTTCCCCAACCGAAGCTGGAGCGTACTAGCAGCGCCCACCCCCTATGCGGGGAGGCGAGAGTCAATGTTCCACCCATGAGCGTCCACCTCGAGCACGTACGGCTCGAGCGTGGCACTGACCCGATCACCAGCCAAGGGCTGGACGGGTTGTGGCTCCTTAGAAAGGAGGTGATCCAGCCGCACCTTCCGGTACGGCTACCTTGTTACGACTTAGTCCCAATCGCCAATCCCACCTTCGACGGCTCCCTCCCAAGGGTTGGGCCACCGGCTTCGGGTGTTACCGACTTTCGTGACTTGACGGGCGGTGTGTACAAGGCCCGGGAACGTATTCACCGCAGCGTTGCTGATCTGCGATTACTAGCGACTCCGACTTCATGGGGTCGAGTTGCAGACCCCAATCCGAACTGAGACCGGCTTTTTGGGATTCGCTCCACCTCGCGGTTTCGCAGCCCTCTGTACCGGCCATTGTAGCATGCGTGAAGCCCAAGACATAAGGGGCATGATGATTTGACGTCATCCCCACCTTCCTCCGAGTTGACCCCGGCAGTCTCCTATGAGTCCCCGCCATAACGCGCTGGCAACATAGGACGAGGGTTGCGCTCGTTGCGGGACTTAACCCAACATCTCACGACACGAGCTGACGACAACCATGCACCACCTGTACACCAGTCCGAAGACGCACACATCTCTGCATGATTCCGGTGTATGTCAAGCCTTGGTAAGGTTCTTCGCGTTGCATCGAATTAATCCGCATGCTCCGCCGCTTGTGCGGGCCCCCGTCAATTCCTTTGAGTTTTAGCCTTGCGGCCGTACTCCCCAGGCGGGGCACTTAATGCGTTTGCTGCGGCACGGAACTCGTGGAATGAGCCCCACACCTAGTGCCCAACGTTTACGGCATGGACTACCAGGGTATCTAATCCTGTTCGCTACCCATGCTTTCGCTCCTCAGCGTCAGTTGCGGCCCAGTGACCTGCCTTCGCCATCGGTGTTCCTCCTGATATCTGCGCATTCCACCGCTACACCAGGAATTCCAGTCACCCCTACCGCACTCTAGTCTGCCCGTACCCGATGCAAGCCCAAGGTTGAGCCTTGGGTTTTCACACCAGACGCGACAAACCGCCTACGAGCTCTTTACGCCCAATAATTCCGGACAACGCTTGCGCCCTACGTATTACCGCGGCTGCTGGCACGTAGTTAGCCGGCGCTTCTTCTGCAGGTACCGTCACTTTCGCTTCTTCCCTGCTGAAAGAGGTTTACAACCCGAAGGCCTTCATCCCTCACGCGGCGTCGCTGCATCAGGCTTTCGCCCATTGTGCAATATTCCCCACTGCTGCCTCCCGTAGGAGTCTGGGCCGTATCTCAGTCCCAGTGTGGCCGGTCGCCCTCTCAGGCCGGCTACCCGTCGTCGCCTTGGTGAGCCGTTACCTCACCAACAAGCTGATAGGCCGCGAGTCCATCCCCCACCGATAAATCTTTCCAGACCCGGCCATGCAGCCAGGTCTCATATCCGGTATTAGCCACGATTTCCCGAGGTTATCCCGAAGTGAGGGGCAGGTTACTCACGTGTTACTCACCCGTTCGCCACTGATCAGGCGGAGCAAGCTCCACCGTCACCGTTCGACTTGCATGTGTTAAGCACGCCGCCAGCGTTCGTCCTGAGCCAGGATCAAACTCTCCGTAAATGTCTAGCGCCAGCCCCGAAGGACTAACAACCATACGAAGCGAACCCGAAGGTTCAAATAAACTGGCAATGACCGACTCATGTCGGTCCATTCCAAAGGAATCTCAACGATCAGGCACCGGGTCGCCATGTAGCGGCCGGCATCCCTCTCGCACGAGAGTTATTTGGCATTGACTATCAAGCACACTGTTGAGTTCTCAAGGAACAGACGCGCATCCTCGCTCTTCCCTTGCGGGTCCTGCTCGGAGGCAACCGTTCAAACTTACCCCGTTCGCTTCCCCGTGTCAAACTCGGTCTGTCCGACCGTGTTCGAGCTGCGGAAGTACCCGCGCCCTCCACGCGCACCGAATGACCCGGAGTTCCGGGAGCCGGTGAAGGTGGGTGGCTGAGCCTCGGCGGTTCGGCCCGGGATCTTCATCCCGTTCCTTCGCCCTGCCGGGCTGGCTCGAAGAACATTACACGTGCCCCGGCACCGACGCCAAATCGGCATGATCCTGCGGCCGAGAGGTCATCGGGCAGGTTGAGCACCCGCAGAGGACGGGCGCGACCCCCTCCCCCGGAGGTGCCGCGCCCGTCAGTCAGCGCCCGGGCCCCAGCGCGGGACCCACGCTCCGCGTCGCGCCCGAGGGCGCGACGCTCAGCAGCTCAGCGCACGCTGAACGCAGCGTCGAACGCCGCCGTCGGCGCGTCGAACGCCGTGCGACGCACGAACT
This sequence comes from Sanguibacter sp. HDW7, assembly GCF_011300875.1. Taxonomy (NCBI): domain Bacteria; kingdom Bacillati; phylum Actinomycetota; class Actinomycetes; order Micrococcales; family Sanguibacteraceae; genus Sanguibacter; species Sanguibacter sp. HDW7. The sequence continues at coordinate 2,231,422 of NZ_CP049862.1, forward strand.
CGAGCGCCTCCGGCGCCCCGACGAGGCGGTCCATGCCTGCGTCCTCCCACTCCACCGAGATCGGCCCCTGGTAGCCGATCGTCGTGAGCATGCGGAACGCGTCCTCCCACGGCACGTCGCCGTGCCCAGTCGAGACGAAGTCCCAGCCTCGACGCGGGTCCGCCCACGGCAGGTGCGAACCGAGCCGGCCGTTGCGGCCGTTCGTCATGCGCTTCTTCGTGTCCTTGCAGTCGACGTGGTAGATCCGCTCGCGGAAGTCCCAGAGGAAGCTCACCGGATCGATGTCCTGCCACACCATGTGCGACGGGTCCCAGTTGAGGCCGAACGCCTCACGGTGGTCGATCGCGTCGAGCGCCGCATGCGTCGTCCAGTAGTCGTACGCGATCTCGCTCGGATGGACCTCGTGCGCGAACCGCACGCCCTCGCCGTCGAACACGTCGAGGATCGGGTTCCACCTGCGCGCGAAGTCCTCGTAGCCCGCGTCGATCATCGACTGCGACGCCGGCGGGAACATCGCCACGTACTTCCAGATCGACGAGCCCGTGAAGCCGACGACGGTGTCGACGCCGAGCTTGCGCGCCAGACGCGCCGTCAGACGCATCTCCTCCGCGGCGCGCTGCCGCACGCCCTCCGCGTCACCGTCGCCCCACACGACGTCCGGCAGCATGTCGCGGTGACGCTCGTCGATCGGGTCGTCGCACACCGCCTGGCCCTTGAGGTGGTTCGAGATCGTCCACACCTTGAGGTTGTGCCGCTCGAGGATCTCGAGGCGCCCCTCGACGTAGTCGGGCTCGTCGACCCGCCACGGGTCGAGGTGATCGCCCCAGCAGGCAAGTTCGAGACCGTCGTACCCCCAGCCGGAGGCGAGACGCGCCACCTCCTCGAGCGGCAGGTCGGCCCATTGGCCGGTGAACAGCGTGATCGGTCGTGCCACAGCAGCTCTCCTCACTCTCGGGCCGCGGCGGGCTGCGCGCGGCGGGGTCCCGGGAGCGGGACCCAGACGTTGTCGGCCAGGCTCGAGCGCTCGACAGCGTCGAGCACCCGCTGGACCTGCAGACCGTCGTCGAACGTCGGGCGCGGGGACGTGCCCGACGCGACCGCCTCGACGAGATCTACCACCTGGTGCGTGAAGCCGTGCTCGTAGCCGAGCCCATGGCCCGCAGGCCACCAGCCGCCCACGAAGGGATGCTCGGGCTCGGTGACCACGATGCGTCGGAAGCCCGCCGTGCGGGCCGGCTCGGTCGCGTCATAGACGTGCAGGACGTTCATGTCCTCGAAGTCGAACGCGAGCGAGCCGTTCTCACCGTTGATCTCCAGCCGGATCGCGTTCTTGCGGCCCCACGCGAAGCGCGTCGCCTCGAACGTCGCGAGACCGCCTCCCGTGAGCCGGCCGTAGAACACCGCGGCGTCGTCGACCGTCACAGGGCCGCGACCCACGCCGGCCTCCCCCCGGAGGCCCGCGTGCGCGTCCGCGACCGGACGCTCGTGGACGAACGTCTCGAGCAGGCCCGAGACACCCGTGAGCCACTCCCCCGTGACGAACTGCGCGAGGTCGACGACGTGCGCGCCGATGTCGCCGAGCGCGCCCGAGCCGGCCTTCTCCCGGTCGAGCCGCCACGACAGCGGCGCCTCCGGGTCCGCGATCCAATCCTGCAAGTACTGCGCACGCACGTGCCGCACCCGGCCGATCCGGCCCTCCTCGACGAGCTGCCTCGCCAGCTGGACCGCCGGCACCCGCCGGTAGGTGAAGCCGACCATCGCGATCTGGCCGCGCTCCTGCGCCGCTCGCGCAGCCTCCGCCATGCGCTCCGCCTCCGCGAGCGTGTTCGCGAGAGGCTTCTCGCACAGGACGTGCTTGCCCGCCGCGAGCGCCGCGACCGCGATCTCCTCGTGCGTGTCACCCGGCGTGCACACGTCGACGAGGTCGACGTCGTCCCGCTCGACGAGCGCACGCCAGTCCGTCTCCGTGCTCCGCCAGCCGAGACGCTCCGCAGCCGCCGAGACCGCGGCACCGTTGCGGCCGCCCAGGACAGCCATGTCGATCGAGCGCGGCAGGTCGAAGAACCGCGGCGCGTTGCGCCAGGCCTGCGAGTGCGCCGCACCCATGAAGGCATAGCCGACCATCCCGACCCCCAGCCGGGGTCGATCCGTCCCGCTCATGCGTGTCCTCCTCTCGGACAGTGTCGGGCGGGCGCCCAGGCGCCCGCCCGACGAAGGTCAGGACTCGAAGGCCGCACCGATGAAGTCGTCGACGTTGTCCTTCGTGACGACGGGCGCGTACAGCTGCACCTTGCGCGGGATCGTGCCCGAGACGAGGTCACCCATGATCCGGCCCTGCGCGACGAGCCGCGCCAGGCGGATGCCGTCCGCGGCCTGCGTCGACGGGTAGATGACCGTCGCCTCCATGACCGAGTCGCCGCTCTTGATGAGCTCCATGACGTCCTTCGAGCCGGCGCCGCCGACCATGAAGAACTCGTCGCGCTTGGCCGTCTCGATCGCCGCGAGGACACCGATGCCCTGGTCGTCGTCGTGGTTCCAGATCGCGTCGATCTTCTGCGCCGCCTGGAGCAGCTGCGACGTCACCGCCTGACCACCCTGGATCGTGAAGTCCGCCGCGACACGGTTGGAGACCTTGAGACCACAGCCCGCGAGCGCGTCGTTGAAGCCCTTCGTCCGGTCCTGCGTGAGAGGCAGCGAGTCGATCCCCGCGATCTCGGCGATCACCGAGTCGGGCTTGTCGCCCAGGCGCTCGCAGATGTACGTGCCGGCCGAGACGCCCATGCCGTAGTTGTCGCCGAGCACGGTGACGCGCGCCGCGAAGGTCGAGGAGAACTCACGGTCGACGTTGATGACCGGGATGCCCGCCTCCATCGCCTTGATCGCGACGTCCGTGAGTGCGGCGCCGTCCGTCGGCAGAAGGACGATCGCGTCGACCTTGTCGTTGATGAACGTCTCCACCTGGGAGATCTGGAGGTTGGCGTCGTTCGTGCCCTCCGAGACCTTGAGGTCGACGTCCGGGTAGCGACCCGCCTCCGCGATCGCAGCCTTGTTGATCGCGCCGAGCCAGCCGTGGTCGGCCGCGGGGCCCGAGAAGCCGATCGTGATCTTCTTGCCGGGCTCGTCGTTGCCGCCGGGGGCCGGCGCGGGAGCGGACACGCTGCCGCCGGGAGCCGACGTCGGGTCCTTCGGGGCCTCGTTCGAGGTGCACGCCGTGAGGGCGAGCGTCAGAGCAGCGGCCGTGCCGAGCGTGAGGGTCAGGCGGCGGCGCAGCATCGATGGTGCGGGCATGACAGTCTCCTTGGTTCGCGATGGGTGGGGGTCGGTACGGATGGAGGTGATACCTGGAGGGTCGAGCTGCGGCCGTCGGCCACGGCGCCCGCGGCGCCGGGACCGGCAGCCGGGTCAGGAGGTCGAGCGGGACCGCCGCGCGAGGTGCTGCTGGAGCAGCACGGCGGCGACGATGATGACGCCCTTCGCGACGGCCTGGGCCGACGTCGAGAGGTTGTTGAGGGTGAAGACGTTCGTGAGCGTCGTGAAGATGAGGACGCCCAGGACGGTGCCGACGATCGTGCCGCGACCACCGATGAGGAGCGTGCCGCCGACGACGACCGCGGCGATCGCGTCGAGCTCGTACATCGAGCCGTGCGTCGAGGTGCCTGCCGTCGTCCGGACGAGCATCATCACCGCGCCGATGCCGGCCGTGAGGCCCGCGAGCCCATAGACGTACATCGTGTGTCGGCGCACGTCGATGCCGGCGAGACGTGCGGCCTCCGGGTTGCCGCCGACCGCGACGGTGCGGCGGCCGAACGTCGTGCGGTTGAGGAGGATCCAGCCCGCGACCGCGACGAGCGCGAAGATCCACACGAGCACCGGCACACCGAGCACCGAGCCGCCGAAGAGGTCGAGAAACGGCTTGACCTTGACCCGCTGCGTCTGGCGGTTCGAGATCATCTCGGCGAGACCGCGCGCCGCCGCCATCATCGCGAGCGTCGCGATGAACGCGACGACCTTGCCGTACGCGACGAGCGCGCCGTTGACGAGGCCTGCGACGAGGCCGACGGCGAGCGCCGTGAGGACCATGACCGACCAGTGGACGTCGAGAGCCATCTGCTGCGTCGCGAGCGTCGTCGCCCAGACCGACGCGAGCCCCATGACCGCGCCGATCGACAGGTCGATCCCGCCGGTCGTGATGACGAAGGTCATGCCGACGCTCAGGACGCCGATCACCGACGCGAGGCTCAGCACCGTGAGGAAGTTGCTCACCGACGCGAAGCGTTCATCGGCCGTGACGAGGCCGACGACGCTCAGCAGCACGAGCGCCACGACGAGGCCGGCGTTACGTCCGGCCGCGCCAGAGAGCAGGCTGCGCCGCTTCGAGGCGACCGGTGCCGGCGCCCCTGCGGGCGCGGCGGGGGACGAGGTCGAGGAGCTCACGCTGCACTTCCTTCCATGACGAGGTCGAGCACACGGTGCTCGTCGATCTCTGCCGCAGGGCCGGTGTGGACGACCCGGCCCTCGGCGATGACGAGGACGCGGTCGGCCAGGCCGAGCACCTCCTCGATCTCGCTCGAGACGACGAGGACGGCCGTGCCCTGCGCCGTCAGTCGGCGCACGAGCGCGTAGATCTCGGCCCTCGCCCCGACGTCGACGCCACGCGTCGGCTCGTCGAGCAGGAGGACACGGCAGCCGTGGAGCAGCCACCGTCCGAGGAGGATCTTCTGCTGGTTGCCGCCCGAAAGCGTGCGGGCGTCGCGCTCGGGGTCGGCCGGACGCAGGTCGAGGTCGGCGATCTGCGCGCGCGCCTCGCGGCGCTCGGCACGCTCGTCGAGGAACCCCGCACGCGACGTGCGGGTGAAGGTCGACAGCGTGATGTTGCGGTAGACGGGCTCGTCGAGCAGGAGCCCCTGGGACTTGCGCTCCTCGGGGCACAGGCCGATGCCGGCGGCGACCGCGCGTCGCACCGAGCCGCGCCGCAACGGCTGGCCGTCGACGCGGACCGTGCCGCGCGTCGCGCGGCGGGCTCCGTAGATCGTCTCGAGGATCTCGGAGCGTCCCGAGCCGACGAGGCCCGCGAGCCCGACGACCTCGCCCGGCCGGATCGTGAGGTCCACGCCCTCGAAGACCCCCGCGAGCGCGAGGTCCGCGACCTCGAGCACGGGCGCCCCCTCGAGCACCTCGGACGGACGGTCGGGGAAGACCCGCTCGACCTCGCGTCCCGTCATGAGCCGGATGAGCTCCCTCGTGGGCGTCGCTGCGACCTCGAGGCCTGTCGCGACGGTGCGGCCGTCCTTGAGGACCGTGATCCGGTGACCGATGCGCCGGATCTCCTCGAGGCGGTGGGAGATGTACACGACTGCGACGCCTGCGGCCGTGAGCTCGGCGACGACGCGGAAGAGGTTGTCGACCTCCTCCGTGTCGAGCACCGCCGAGGGCTCGTCCATGACGATGACGCGCGCACCCCGCGAGAGTGCCCGGGCCATCGAGACGACCTGCTTGCCGGCGGCCGAGAGCGTCCCGACCTCGCGGCCCGGGCGGATCTCGGGGTGGCCGAGCCGCGCGAGGATCTCCGCGGTCCGGGTGCGGAGCTCGCCACGACGGGTGAGGCCCGCGCTCGCGAGCTCGTGGCCGAGGAAGACGTTCTCAGCGACCGAGAGGCCGTCGACGACGTCGAGCTCCTGGTACATCGTCGCGACCCCGAGGCGGAGCGCGGCGACCGGGTTCGGGAGGGCGACGACCTCGCCGTCGATCTCGATCTCGCCCTCGTCGGGCTGGTGGGCTCCGGCGAGCACCTTGATGAGGGTGGACTTGCCGGCGCCGTTCTGCCCGAGGAGGCAGTGGACCTCGCCGGGGCGGACGTCGAGGTCCACCCCGCCGAGCGCTCTGGCCCCGGGAAACGTCTTGACGATAGCGCGCATCCGGAGGAACGGAGCGGGGTCGTCGATCTGGTGGGGGTCGTCGTTGACCATGTCGACGACGCTACGGAAACTTCTGTCGACCGTCAATCAAAAGATGAAAGATGATGACGCGCGTTATGAGAACGTGACCTGCAGAAGCAGACGTGGTTCACTGTGCGCATGGTCGAGGACTCCGCAAAGTTCGCCCCCCGCGGCAGCGGCGCCGGGGAGATGTTCCAGCTGCTCCGCGACGGCACGCCCCGCACCCGCGCCGACCTCGCCCAGACGACCGGCCAGGCCCGCTCGACGATCGCCGCCCGCGTCGACCTCCTCCTCGCCTCCGGGCTCGTCGCCCCCGCCGGCGAGGCCGTCTCGACCGGAGGCCGACCGCCCGCCACCTTCGCGTTCAACCCCGGCGCCCGCCTCATCCTCGCCGTCGACCTCGGCGCGACCCACGCCCGCCTCGCCCTCACCGACCTCGCCTCGCACGTCCTCGACGAACGCACCGAGGACCTCGACATCGCCGAGGGCCCAGGCCCCGTGCTCGCGCGCGTCGTCGAGCTCGCCGAGAAGATGATCGCCGACTCCGGACGGCCCCGCACCGACCTCGTGAGCATCGGCGTCGGACTCCCCGGCCCCGTCGAGCACACGAGCGGCCGCCCCATCAGCCCACCGATCATGCCCGGCTGGGACGACGCCGACGTCCCCGGCGTCCTCCGTCGCGCCCTCGGCGCCCCCGTCCTCGTCGACAACGACGTCAACATCATGGCGCTCGGCGAGCACGCCACCACCTGGCCCGACGTCGACCACCTGCTCTTCGTCAAGGTCGCGACCGGGATCGGCGCCGGCATCATCTCCGACGGCGGCATCCGACGCGGCGCCCAGGGCGCCGCAGGCGACCTCGGCCACGTCGCCGTCCCCGACCGCCACGACGTCGTGTGCCGCTGCGGCAACACCGGCTGCCTCGAGGCAGTCGCCGGCGGCGGCGCCCTCGTCACCCGCCTCCGCGACACCGGCCGCGACGTCCGCACGACCGCCGACGTCGTCGCCCTCGTCCGCGCCGGCGACACGACCGCGAGCGCCGAGGTCCGCCAGGCCGGACGAGAGCTCGGCGCCGTCCTCGCGACGTGCGTGAGCATGCTCAACCCCTCGATGATCGTCGTCGGGGGTGCCCTCGCCGAGGCCGGCGAGCACCTCATCGCGGGCATCCGCGAGGTCGTCTACCAACGCTCCCTGCCGCTCGCGACGCAGCACCTGCGCATCGTCACGTCACGCACCCGCGCCCGCGCCGGCGTCCTCGGCGCAAGTGCCATGGCCGCCGAGGCCGTCCTCTCGGCCACCGCGGTCGAGACGCTCGTCCTGTAGCGATGCTCGCCCAGCCCACCCCCGACCGCTACGGTCGGAGCAGGACACAGCCGTCCGCTCCCGCGCCCGCCAGAGGAGAGTCCCCGATGACCGCACGCCAGGCACTCGTCGTCCGAGGAGGGTGGGACGGGCACGCCCCGCAGGAGGCGACCGACCTCTTCATCCCGTTCCTCGAGGACTCCGGGTTCACGGTCGTCGTCTCCGACTCGCTCGAGGTCTACGCGGACGACGCCCTCATGGCCGCGACCGACCTCGTCCTGCAGTCCTGGACCATGGGCGAGATCCTCGGCGACGAGGTCCACGGCCTGCGCACGGCCGTCGCCGCAGGCACGGGGCTCGTCGGCTGGCACGGCGGCGTCGTCGACTCCTTCCGCATGTCGGCCGAGTACCTCCACCTCATGGGCGCCCAGTTCGCCGCCCACCCCGGCGACTCCGTCGAGCACACCGTGCGCTTCCTTCCCGAGCGCGCCGACCACCCCGTCGTCGCGGGGCTCGACGACTTCACGCTGCGCTCCGAGCGCTACTGGCTCCTCACCGACCCGCTGCTCGACGTCCTCGCGACGACGACGATCGAGGCCGGCCCCGAGGACCCGTGGGACGGACCGACGACGCACCCCGCCGTGTGGACGCGACGCTGGGGCGCGGGCCGCATCGTGGTGTGCGCACCCGGGCACCACCTCGCCGACCTCGCGGTCCCCCAGGTGCGCACGATGATCGAGCGCGGGCTGCTCTGGGCGGCGCGCGCCTGACGCACCGCCCCCTCAGGCGTCGAGCGCCGCAGGGCCCTCCGCAAGGAGCGTGACGAACTGCGCCTCGTCGAGGATCCGCAGGCCGAGCTCGCGCGCCTTCGTCTCCTTGGACCCCGCGTTCTCACCGACGACGACGAAGTCGGTCTTCTTCGACACCGAGCCCGCGGACTTCCCTCCTGCCGCGAGGATCGCCTCCTTCGCGCCGTCGCGCGAGAAGCCCTCGAGGCCGCCCGTGACGACCACGGTGAGGCCGTCGAGCACGCCCGACACCTCCTCCTTGGGAGCGCCGGGCCCCGGGTGGCCGGGGGTCTCGAAGCGCACGCCCGACGCACGCCAGCGCTCGACGATCTCCGCGTGCCAGTCGACCTCGAACCACGCGAGGATCTCTGTCGCGATCGTCGGGCCGACGCCCTCGACCGCCGCGAGGTCCTCGGCCGACGCCGTCCGCACGAGCTCGAGCGAGCCGAAGTGCTCCGCGAGCGCGCGCGCCGCGGACGGTCCCACGTGGCGGATGTTGAGCGAGACGAGGATGCGCCACAGGTCCTTGGTGCGGGCCTTCGCGAGCTCGGCGACAAGCTTGTGGGCCGCTGCCGACGGGACGACGTCCGGCGGGAGCGGGCCCGCCGCGAGCGCCTCGTCGAGCGTGAGGCCCTGCTCCTCGGCCCACGCGGCATGGTCCTTCTTCGTGGCGCGCCGCGCGAACGGCGTGCGCTCCTTGGCGTGGCCGTCGTCGTCGACCTTCGGCAGGCCCGTCTCGGAGTCCTTGACGACGACGCGCACGGGCACGAGGTCCGCGACCGAGAGGTCGAACAGTCCCGCCTCGGTCTCGAGCGGCGGAACCTCGGGGACGAGCGGCTGCGTGAGGGCCGCCGCCGTCACCTCGCCGAGCACCTCGACGTCGAGGCCGCCGCGCGATCCGATGTGCTCGACGCGTCCGCGCACCTGCGCGGGGCACGAGCGCGCGTTGGGGCAGCGCAGGTCGACGTCGCCCTCCTTCATGGGACGCAGCGTCGCGCCGCACTCCGGGCACACGACAGGCATGACGAAGTCGCGACGCGGGACGCCGTCGCCCGCCGCGGCCTCGACCGGACCGACGATCTCGGGGATGACGTCCCCTGCCTTGCGCAGCACGACCATGTCACCGATGCGCACGCCCTTGGCCCTGACGACGTCCTGGTTGTGCAGCGTCGCCTGCCGGACGACCGAGCCCGCGACGCGCACGGGCTCCATGACCGCGTACGGGGTCGCGCGGCCCGTGCGGCCGACGCCGACGACGACGTCGAGCAGGCGCGTCGTCACCTCCTCCGGCGGGTACTTGTAGGCGATCGCCCAGCGCGGCGCACGGCTCGTCGCGCCGAGCCCCTGCTGCAGCGTGACCTCGTCGACCTTGACGACGATGCCGTCGAGCTCGTGCTCGATGTCGTGGCGGTGCTCGGCGTAGTACGCGATGAAGTCGCGGACGCCGTCGAGGTCGTCGCACACGCGGTTGTGCGGCGAGACGGGCACGCCCCAGCCGGCGAGCAGCTCGTACTCCTGGGACTGACGGACACGGCCCTCGGCGAAGACCCCCGGCACCTCCGCGTCGCCCCACACGAGCGCGCCGACGCCGTGCGCGTAGACCGCGAGCGCGCGCCCCGCCGTGACCCGGGGATCCTTCTGGCGCAGCGAGCCCGCAGCCGCGTTGCGCGGGTTCGCGAACGGGGCGCGCCCCGCGGCGACCTGAGCCGCGTTGAGCGCCTCGAACCTCTCGACGGGGAAGAACACCTCGCCCCGCACCTCGACGAGCTCCGGGTGCGTCGCCGGGTCGCCGCCGAGCGCGTGCGGCACCGAGGAGATCGTGCGGACGTTGAGCGTGACGTCCTCCCCCGTGCGCCCGTCGCCGCGCGTCACCGCGCGAACGAGGCGCCCCTTCTCGTAGACGAGCGCGATCGCGAGACCGTCGATCTTCACCTCGGTGAGGTAGTGGACCTCCGCGTCGCCCACGCCCTGGCGGACGCGGCCTGCCCACGCCTCGACGTCCTCGAGCGAGAACGCGTTGTCGAGCGAGAGCATGCGCTCGACGTGGTCGACCGCCGTGAACTCCGTCGAGAACGTGCCGCCCACCCGCTGTGTCGGCGACTCCGGGGTGCGCAGCGACGGGAAACGGTCCTCGAGCGCCGCGAGCTCGCCGAGGAGCGCGTCGAACTCGCCGTCGGAGACGAGCGGGGCGTCCTTGACGTAGTAGGCGAACTGGTGCGCCGCCACGGTCTCGGCGAGCTCCGCCCAGCGCTCGTGCGCGGCGGGGTCGGGCTCTTCGGGCGCGGGGGCAGAAACGTCGGCGTCGGTCACCGCACCATCATGCCAAGCGGGTCCGACATCGGGCGTCACCGTCGGGTGCGCGCGGCATCCGCGCAGGTCGCAGCACCTGCCTCCGAGGAATGTCCGCCACCCCGGCTACCGTGTCCTCATGCCGACGCAGCCTGACTCCCAGCCCCGACAGCACCCGACCGACGTCACGCTGCCCGTCCCGGGCGCGGACCCGTACGCCTGGCTCGAGGAGGTCGGCGGCGAGACCCAGCTCGCGTGGGCGCGCGAGCGCGGCGAGATCGCCGACGCCCGCGTCGCGGGCGGCGGGCTCCTCGCCGAGATCGAGGCCGAGGTGCTCGAGGTCCTCGACGACGACGCACGCATCCCCTACGTCGGTGCGGCGGGCGAGCACCTCTACAACTTCTGGCGCGACGCCGAGCATCCGCGCGGCCTGTGGCGCCGCACGTCGGAGGCCTCCTACCGCACCGACGAGCCCGAGTGGGAGGTGCTCCTCGACCTCGACGCGCTCAACGAGGCCGAAGGCGAGGACTGGGTGTGGCACGGCGCGAGCATCCTGCGCCCCGACCTCGACCGCGCGATCGTCACGCTCTCGCACGGCGGCTCCGACGCCGACGTCGACCGCGAGCTCGACCTCACGACGCTGACGTTCGTCGACCCCGCCGACGGCGGGTTCGTACGCCCAGAGGCCAAGGGAGGCCTCGTCTGGATCGACCGCGACACCGTGTTCCACTTCTCGGCGGACTCCGAAGGGACGACGACCCGCTCGGGCTACCCGCGCGTCGTGCGCCGCTGGCGTCGCGGCACGCCGCTCACAGCGGCCGAGGTCGTCTACGAGGGACTCGCCGAGGACATGTACATCGGTGCGCACCACGAGCGCACGCCCGGTTTCGAGCGCGACGTCGTCACGCGGTCCATCGCGTTCTACGACTCCGAGACCTACGTGCTCGACGCCGCGGGCACGCCCGTCCTCGTGCCCGTCCCGCGCTCGGCCGACGTCGCGCTCCACGGCCCGTGGGCGCTCGTGCGCCTGCGCGAGCCCTGGGAGGTCGCCGGGACGACGCACCCGGACGGCACGCTCCTCGTCGCCGACCTCGGCGAGCTCCTCGCCGGGACCGCCGAGCCCGCCGTGCTTTTCGCCCCGACCGCGACGAGCGCGCTCGAGGGCCTCACCTGGACGCAGAACCTCGTCGTCCTCACGATCCTCGAGGACGTCCGCCACCGCGTCGAGGTGCTCACGCCGCCCACGACGCCGCGCGGCGCCTGGGGCAGCGCACCGCTGCCCGGCGCGCCGAGCGCCGCGACGCTCGCGGTCGGCGCGGTCGACAAGGACACGAGCGACGACCTCTGGGTCACCGCGACCGACTTCCTCACGCCGCCGACGCTGCTCCGGGTCGACGCAACCGGCGCCCGCCCCGCGCAGACGCTCAAGGCTGCACCCTCCCACTTCGACGCGTCCACGATGAGCTGGGAGCAGCACACCGCAGTCTCCGCCGACGGCACGCTCGTGCCGTACTTCGTCGTCCACGGCGACCCGGCCGCCCGCGAGGGCGACGGCCCCGCACCGACGCTCCTCTACGGCTACGGCGGCTTCGAGATCTCGCTCACCGCCGACTACTCGGGCGTCCTCGGCCGCGCGTGGCTCGCCCGCGGGGGCACGTACGTCCTCGCGAACATCCGCGGCGGCGGCGAGTACGGGCCCGCGTGGCACGCAGCCGCGCTCAAGGAGAACCGCCACCGCGCGTACGAGGACTTCGCGGCCGTCGCGCGCGACGTCGTCGCACGCGGCATCACCGACCACGCGCACCTCGCGTGCAAGGGCGGCTCGAACGGCGGCCTGCTCACGGGCAACATGCTCGCGAGCTACCCCGAGCTCTTCGGCGCGATTGTCGTCCAGGTGCCGCTCCTCGACATGCACCGGTACACCCACCTCCTCGCGGGCGCCTCGTGGGAGGCCGAGTACGGCGACCCCGACGACCCCGCGCAGTGGGAGTTCATCCGCACGTTCTCCCCGTACCACCTGCTGCGGCCGGGCATCGAGTACCCGCCCGTCCTGCTGACGACGTCGACGAAGGACGACCGCGTCCACCCCGGCCACGCCCGCAAGACGACAGCGCTCCTCGAGGCGCTCGGAGCCGACGTCACCTACTACGAGAACCTCGAGGGCGGCCACGGCGGCGCGGCCGACAACACGCAGGCCGCGCACCTCGCCGCGCTCGCGTACGCGTTCTGCTGGGAGCGGCTCGGGAGGTAGTCCCGGGCTGACGGCGAGCGTCCGCGCTCGCCGTCAGCCCGGAGCGCGCCTGTCGTGCTGAGCACCCGACCGGGCGGCCACGCTCAGCCTGCTGCGCGCTCCGCAAGGAGCAGGGCGGCGCGCCGCAGCGTCCGGCCCGAGGCCCTCACGTCCTCGACCGACCGCCGCGGCGGCGGGACCGGGTCGACGCGCACGGTCCCGAGCGACTCGTGGAGCACGACGCGCGCCAGGTCCGCCGCAGGCAGGCCGATGCGCCGCCACGGTTCCGCGACGAGCTCGGCAAGCCCGCGCACGTCGGGGCCCGCGCACGACGACACCCGAGCAGGACCGAGGCCCTGCCACAGCTCGACGCCGCGCTCGACGGCATGCGCGACGGTCTCCCAGCGCCGTTCGTCCCACGGACCCACGTCGAGTCCGACGCCGTCGGCCCCCGCGAGCACCACGGGAGCCACTCCCCCGTGCGCCGTGCCCACGTGGACGACGACGCGCGCCCCGGCACCGTGCACCGCCGACACGACAGGCTCGAGCACCTCGAGCACCCGCGGCCGCGGCACGGCGCGCAGACGTTCGTGCCCCGAGAACGACGGCACGACTCCGGCGATGACCTGCCCGACGAGCGGCTCGGCGAGGAGCACGGTCACGCGGGCGCCCGGTGCCTGACGACGTACGTCGGCGACGTGCCGCGCGAGCGACTCCGCGAGCGACGCGCCGAGCTCCGTCACGGCTCCCGGGTCGCCGAGCGCGCGGTCGCCGCGTGCGAGCCACAGCGACGCGGCGAGCGACCACGGACCCACCGCCTCGAGGACGAGCTCGCCCGACCAGCCGGACGCCGCGATCGAGAGCGCATCGAGGTCCTCGCGCCCGAAGGCGAGCGCCCGCTCGAGGTCGACGCCCGGCCGGTCCGCGAGGCGCCAGCCGTGCGGACCGAGCTCGACGGGCAGGCCCTCGAGGAGCGCGGCCGTCCGTCCGACCCTGTCGGCACCCGGGCCACGGTGCTCGAGGGCCGGGAAGGTCACGAGCGAACGCACCTCGGCCGGAGCGTCGTCGGCGTCGCCGAGCAGCGTGAGCAGAGCCTCGAGCGGCTCCGTCCCGGGCCACGCGAGGGGTGCTGCGGCGCCGGGATAGGGCGGGACACCGTCCGGCGTCATGCGACGGCGCCCACGGCTGCCCGCCGCCCCGCCGACGTCACTGTCGCCTGCCCGAGCACGCGCGTGCCGTCGTACACGACGAGCGACTGCCCTGCCGCGACACCGCGCAGACGCTGGTCGCCGAGCTCGGCGACGAGCTCGGCGCCGGTCCACGTGATGCGCGCGGGCACGGGCGTGCCGTGGGCGCGCACCTGGACCTCGGCGTCGATCCCCGTCGACGGGTCGACGTCGTCCGCGAGCCAGACCGTGCGGTCGCCCGCGACACGGTCGACCGTGAGGAGCTCTGCCGCGCCGACGATCACCTGGTTGGTGTCCGGGCGGACCTCGAGCACGTAGCGCGGCCTGCCGTCGGCCGCGGGGCGGCCGAGGTGGAGGCCGCGGCGCTGCCCGACGGTGTACGCGTACGCGCCGTCGTGCTCGCCGACGACCTGTCCGGAGTCGTCGAGGATCTCGCCGGTCTGCGCACCGAGCCGCGAGCGCAGGAAGCCCTGTGTGTCGCCGTCGGCGACGAAGCAGATGTCGTAGGAGTCGGGCTTCGTCGAGACGCCGAGGCCGCGGCGCGCGGCCTCGGCGCGGACGTCGGCCTTCGAGGTGAATCCGCCGAGCGGGAAGATCGAGCGCGCGAGCCGCTCCGGTCCCATGACGGCGAGGACGTAGGACTGGTCCTTGTCGGTGTTGGGCGAGCGGTGGAGCTCGCGGCGGCCCGCGACCTCGCGGACCTGCGCGTAGTGGCCCGTCGCGACGGCGTCGAAGCCGAGGGCCGTCGCCTTGTCGAGCAGCGTGTCGAACTTCACGTGCTCGTTGCAGCGCACGCACGGGTTGGGGGTGCGACCGGCCGCGTACTCGGAGAGGAAGTCGGCGACGACGGTCTCCTCGAAGGTCTCCGAGAGGTCCCACACGTAGTACGGGATGCCGAGGACGTCGGCCGCGCGGCGGGCGTCGCCCGCGTCCTCGATCGAGCAGCAGCCCCGCGAGCCCGTGCGCATCTGCGCGCGCTCGCGCGACAGGGCCATGTGCACGCCGACCACCTCGTGGCCGGCCTCGAGCGCGAGCGCGGCCGCGAGCGCGGAGTCGACGCCGCCCGACATGGCGGCGAGGACCCTCACGACGCTACCCCCGCCGACGCGGCAGAGGACGCGGCGGACGACGTGGCCGACGAGGCAGGCCGTCGCGCGGGCGCCGCAAGACCCGCCGCGCGCGCCCGGTCGACGACGCCCGGCAGGACGTCGAGCACGCGCACGACGTCCTCGTGCGTCGACGTCGCGCCGAACGAGAACCGCAGGGCACCACGAGCCTCGTGCTCGGTCATCCCGAGCGCGAGGAGGACGTGCGAGGGCTGCGGCACACCGGCCTGGCAGGCCGAGCCTGTCGACGCCTCGACGCCCGCGGAGTCGAGAAGGTAGAGGAGGGAGTCGCCCTCGCAGCCTGCGAACGTCAGGTGGGCGTTGCCCGGCAGACGGGCGGCGCCACCGTCGGCCGTGCGCGCGTCGAGCGCGGGGCCACGCAGCGTCGCGTCGGGCACGCGCGCGAGGATGCCCGCGACGAGCTCGTCGCGCAGCGCAGCGAGACGGGAGGCCTCGGCCTCACGGTCCGCGACGACCTCGGCGAGCGCGACCGCGAACGCGCGTGCGCCGGCCGCGTCGAGCGTGCCCGAGCGCACGCCGCGCTCCTGGCCGCCGCCGTGGAGGACCGGCACGAGCTCGACCGAGCGGCCGACGACGAGCGCACCGACACCGACCGGCCCGCCGAGCTTGTGCGCCGTCACCGTCATCGCGTCGAGACCGCTCGCGCCGAAGTCGACGGAGACGTTGCCGACAGCCTGGACCGCGTCCGCGTGAACGGGCACACCGTGGGCGTGCGCGAGGCGCACGACGTCCGCGACGGGCTCGACCGTCCCGATCTCGTTGTTCGCCCACATGACGGAGACGAGCGCGGTCTCCTCGGCGTGCGCGGCGAGCTCGGCCGCGAGCGCGTCGAGGTCGAGCCGCCCCGTGCCGTCGACGGGCAGGAGGACGATCTCTGCTCCCGCGTGCTCCGCGAGCCAGAACGCGGGGTCGAGGACCGCATGGTGCTCGACGGCGGAGACGAGGACGCGCGTGCGCTCGGGGTGCCCCGTGCGGCGCGCCCAGAAGAGTCCCTTGATCGCGAGGTTGTCGGCCTCGGTGCCGCCCGCGGTGAGGACGACCTCGCTCGGGCGCGCGCCGAGCGACGCCGCGATGGACTCGCGCGCCTCCTCGACGACGCGCCGCGCGGCGCGGCCCGCGGTGTGTAGGGACGAGGGGTTGCCCACGACCGCGAGCTGCGAGGTGTACGCCGCGACCGCCGCGGGCGACATGGGGGTCGTCGCGGCGTGGTCGAGATAGGCGGGAGGGGTCACGGACCCCATCCTACGAAGGACGCCGCGACCCCCGTGCAGGGGGTCGCGGCGTCCGGACGCGAGACTCAGGCCTGACGTGCCCGCAACGCGGCCGCGGCCTGCGGCAGCACGGTCGCGAGGTCGCCGACGACCGCGAAGTCGCAGATCTCGAAGATCGGGCACTCGGGGTCGGAGTTCACCGCCACGATGACCTCTGACGCCTGCATGCCGCCCCGGTGGTGGGGAGCCCCGGAGATGCCCGCGCCGATGTAGAGGTGCGGGGTGATGGTCACGCCGGTCTGGCCGACCTGCGCGTCGTGCTCGATCCAGCCCTCGTCGACAGCGTCGCGCGTCGCGCCGATCGCCGCGCCGAGCGCGTCGGCGAGCTCCTCGACGGGACCGAAGTCGCCGAAGGTCCCGCGGCCGCCCGCGACGACGACGCTCGCCTCGGCGAGCGGCGGGCGTGCCGACCCCGAGACCTCGTGGAGCGTGCGGGAGACGAGGCGGACACCGCCCGCAGCCGCCTCCGCGGCCGCCGCGTCGAGCGCGACGACGCGCACGACGGGTGAGACCGCGGTCGCCGCAGGCTCGGGGCGCACGGCGTTGGGGCGGACCGTGAGGAGCGCGAGGTCGGTCGTCACGACCGAGTCGACGTCCCACGAGCCGGCGAACACGCGCTTCCAGCCCGCGACGAGGCCCTCGTGCTCGCGGACGCGCGCCGCGTCGATGACGAGGCCCGCACCGGTGAGGTGGGCGAGGCGCGCGAGCACCTCCTTGTTCGCGAAGGTCGCGCGGGCGAGGAGCACGCGCGCGTCGTCGACGACGGGCTCGAGCGCGGCCGCGGCGACGCCCGTGAGGTGCGGCTCGCCGTCGACGTCGAGTCGGACGACGTCCGCGACGCCGTACGCGCCGAGCGCCTCGAGCGCGGCGTCCGACGGGGCGTCGAACGCGACGGCACGGACGGTGCCGAGCGTGCGCGCGACGGTGAGGAGCTCGAGGTCCGGGCCGCGCAGCGCGCCGGAAACGTCGTCGAGCAGGACGACGGAGATGGTGCGGGTCATGGGGTGTCCTCTCAGACCAGGCCGCGGCGGACGAGGAACTCGGCGAGCGCCTCGCCGCCAGAGCCTGCGTCGACGTGGAGCTCGACGGGGGCGCGCTCGGGGCGCGGCTCGGCCGACAGGACGCGCGTGCGCGCCCCGGCCTCCCCGACCTCGGTCGCGTCGACGCCGAGGTCCGCGAGGGTCCACGTCGTCACGGGCTTGGTGCGAGCCGCCATGATGAGCTTGAAGTTCGGGAAGCGGGGCCGGTTGATGTGGTCGTTGACGGAGACGACCGCGGGCAGCGGCGCCTCGAGGACCTCGGTCGCGCCGTCGACGACGCGCTCGACGCGGGCCGTCGCGCCGTCGAGCTCGAGCTTGCCGGCGTTCGTCAGCTGCGGCATGCCGAGCTCTGCGGCGAGCAGCGCGGGGACGACCGAGCCGAGCCCGTCGAGCGCCGCCATGCCTGCGAGGACGAGGTCGACGGGCCCGTCGGCCGCGACCTTGCGCACCGCGGCCGCGAGCACGCGGGCGGTGCCCGCATAGTCGGAGCCCGCGAGAGCGTCGTCGCCGACGTGGACCGCGGTCGTCGCGCCGAGCTGGAACGCGCGTCGCAGGGCGTCGACCGCCTCGGCGGGTCCGACCGTGACGACGACGATCTCGGAGGCCGCACGCTCGGGCTCGTCGAGACCCTCGAGGATCCGGACGGCCTCCTCGACAGGGTGCTCGTCGAGCTCGTTGAGGGAGCCGTCCTCCGCGCCGCGCACGGTGCGGCCGTCCGCGAAGGCGCGGGCGGAGTGGATGTTGGGGACGTGCTTGACGACCACGACGATTCTGCGGGCCATGACGCTGCGAGCCTCCTGGTGGGGCCGGGACCGGACCCGTCGAGGCTATCGTTCCCCGGCGCGGTCGCGTGCGCCGGGTGACGGACGTCCCGTCATCCGGTCGGTGCACGGCGGTAGGATCGACGGTCGACCCCGGCCCGCACCGCGGCGCCTCACGTCCGAGGAGACGCACCACCATGACGACGACCGCCGCCCGTACCGCGCACGACGAGCCGACGCCTCCGCTCGGCGCGCACGTCGTCGCCGGCGGGACGACCTTCGCGGTGTTCGCGTCGCACGCCGACCTCGTCGAGCTGTGCCTCCTCGACCGCGACCCTGCGGCGGCCTCGGGCTGGGCGGAGCGCCGGTTCCCAATGACCCGCGGGACGCGCGGCGTCTGGCACGCGTACGTCCCGGACGTCGGAGACGGCCAGCGCTACGGGTTCCGTGCCCACGGCCGATGGGACCCCCGCGCAGGCCTGCGCCACAACCCCGCCAAGCTGCTCGTCGACCCGTACGCGCGGGGCCTCGAGGGTGAGCTCGACCTCGGTCCCGCGGTCTACGGCCACGTGCTCGACGCGCGCGACGCGGACGGCCTGCAGCTCGCGTCGGACCTCGACTCGCTCGGCCACGTCCCCGTGTCCGTCGTCGTCGACTCGGGCTACCGGCCCACGCCCTCCCGGCCGCGCGTGCCGTGGTCGCGCGCCGTCGTCTACGAGGCGCACGTCCAGGGCCTCACCGCGCACCTGGCGGGCGTGCCGAGCGAGCTGCGGGGCACGTACGCGGGCGTCGCGCACCCCGCGACGATCGCGTACCTGCGTTCGCTCGGCGTGACGACGATCGAGCTCCTGCCGATCCACGCCAAGGTCTCCGAGCCGCACCTCCTCGAGCAGGGCCGCGTCAACTACTGGGGCTACAGCACGCTCGGCTTCTTCGCCCCCGAGCCGTCGTACGCGACGGCCGCCGCGCGCGCACAGGGCCCGACGGCCGTCCTCGACGAGGTCAAGGGCATGGTCGCGCTCCTCCACGAGGCGGGGCTCGAGGTCATGCTCGACGTCGTCCACAACCACACGGCCGAGGGCGGCACGGATGGGCTCCACCTGTCGTGGCGCGGGCTCGACGCGACGGTCCACTACATGCACGACGGCGGCACCCCCGCGCGGTTCGCGGACACGACGGGCACGGGCAACACGCTCGACCACCGGCGGACCCGCCCCGTGCAGGCGGCGCTCGACTCGGTGCGCTACTGGGCCGACGAGATCGGGATCGACGGCTTCCGCTTCGACCTCGCCGTGACGCTCGGCCGGCACCACGACGGCTTCACGAACGTCCACCCGTTCCTCGTCGCCCTCACGACCGACCCGTCGCTCGCGGACGTCAAGCTCGTCGCGGAGCCGTGGGACGTCGGCCCCGGCGGCTGGCAGACGGGCAGCTTCAAGGCGCCGTTCGGCGAGTGGAACGACCGCTACCGCTCGGCCGTCCGCCAGTTCTGGCTCGCGGACGCGCGCGAGCTCTCGCACGGCCGGACGGGCCACGGCCTGCGCGACCTCGCGACGCGCCTGTCGGGCTCGGCGGACCTCTTCGGCCACTCCGACCCGCCGCTCGAGCGCGGCCCGGTCGCGTCGATCAACTACGTCACGGCGCACGACGGCTTCACGATGGCCGACCTCACGCGCTACGACCACAAGCACAACGAGGCCAACGGCGAGGACAACCGCGACGGCACGGACGACAACCGCTCGTGGAACCACGGCATCGAGGGCCCCGACGTCGACGACGCCGACGGCATCGCCGCTCTGCGCCGCCGCTCGCACCGCAACCTTCTCGGCACGCTCCTGCTCTCGGCGGGCACGCCGATGATCACGGCGGGCGACGAGGTCGGTCACAGCCAGCAGGGCAACAACAACGCCTACTGCCAGGACAACGAGCTCACTCAGCTGCGCCTCGACGCGGTCGGGGTCGAGGCCGACCTTCTCGCGACGACGCGGTACCTCCTCGCGCGCCGCGCCGAGCTCGCGGCGCTGCGTCCCGCTCGCTTCTTCCTCGGCCGTCCCTACGAGTCCCGTCCCCACGACGGGCTCGACCTCGCGTGGTACACGGAGGGGGGCACGCAGATGACGCCGGCGGAGTGGTACGACCCGTCGCGCCGTGTGCTGCAGATGGTGCGACGGACGGCGGACGCCGCCGACCCGGCGGTCCTTCTCGTCCTCAACGGCTCGCTCGACGTCGTCGACGCGGCCCTGCCCGAGGGCCACGTCGGCTGGGAGCTCGTGTGGGACTCTTCGTGGGAGCAGCCCGACCAGCGTCTCGAGCCGTTCGAGGACCAGGGCACCGAGCTCGAGCCCCTGAGCATGCGCCTCTACGTCGAGGGTGCGCACTGACGTCGACCTTGCTGGTCACGGTCCCACAACGGTCGCTGCCGGAGGTCTGCGGGTTGCGTGGCGACGCGCGAGCGACACCCCGGACGGACTAGGTTCGACCTGTGAGCAGGAACAAGCGCCCCCGCCCCGTCAGTGCCGCCGCGAGCCAGGGCAGCGTCGTACGCGCAAGTGCGCCGGTCGCCCCCGCCGAGCGCGTCGTGCAGCCCGTCCCCGTGCTCCCGACACCGGTCGGTCGCATCCCCGTCGTCGAGGTCTCCCCGACCGTCGAGCAGGGTCGCTGGCCGGCGAAGGCCGTCGTCGGCGAGGCCGTGCCCGTCCGCGCGACGGTGTTCCGCGAGGGGCACGACGCGGTCGCCGCGACCGCCGTCCTCGTCGCCCCCGACGGGACGGTCCACGCGACCGCCCGCATGGTCGACATCGCTCCTGGCCTCGACCGCTACGAGGCACGCGTCGCCCCTGACGCGCCGGGCGAGTGGACGTTCCGCGTCGAGGCGTGGTCCGACCCGTACGGCACGTGGGCGCACGACGCCGCCGTGAAGATCGCCGCAGGCGTCGACGTCGAGCTCATGCTCGCCGAGGGCGTCCGGCTCCTGGGCCGGGTCCTCGCCGAGGTCCCGCTCGCGGACGCCGACGCCGCGACGGTCGAGCGCGTGCGTACGACGCTCGCGGACACACGCTCGACGCCGCAGGACCGGCTCGCGGCCGCGCTCGCGGACGACGTCCACGACGTGCTCGTCGTCCGCAGCCCCCTGCGCGACCACGTCTCGCCGTCGGCCGACTACCCGCTCGTCGTGAGCCGCGAGCTCGCGCTCGCGGGTGCCTGGTACGAGCTCTTCCCGCGCTCGGAGGGCGCGGTGTACGACGCGACGACGAAGTCGTGGCGCTCGGGCACCCTGCGTACGGCCGCGGAGCGCCTGCCCGGCGTTGCCGCGATGGGCTTCGACGTCGTCTACCTCACCCCCATCCACCCGATCGGCACGACGTTCCGCAAGGGACGCAACAACTCCCTCGAGGCACTTCCGGGCGACCCTGGCTCGCCCTACGCGATCGGCTCGCCCGACGGCGGTCACGACGCGATCCACCCCGACCTCGGGACCTTCGAGGACTTCGACGCGTTCGTCGCGCGCGCCCGCTCGCTCGGCATGGAGGTCGCGCTCGACCTCGCGCTGCAGTGCTCGCCCGACCACCCGTGGGTCGCTGAGCACCCCGAGTGGTTCACGACCCGCGTCGACGGCACGATCGCGTACGCGGAGAACCCGCCGAAGAAGTACCAGGACATCTACCCGCTGAACTTCGACCTCGATCCCGCGGGCCTCGAGGCGGAGATCGAGCGGGTCGTGCGGCTGTGGATCGACCACGGGGTCACGGCGTTCCGCGTCGACAACCCGCACACCAAGCCGCTCGACTTCTGGGAGCGCCTGCTCACGAGCGTCCGGGCGACGCACCCCGACGTGATCTTCCTCGCGGAGGCGTTCACGCGCCCGGCCATGATGCTCACGCTCGCGCGCATCGGCTTCCAGCAGTCGTACACGTACTTCACCTGGCGCAACACCCGCGACGAGATCACGTCGTACCTCGAGGAGGTCTCGGGCGAGGTGGGCTCGGTCATGCGGCCGAGCTTCTGGCCGACGACGCACGACATCCTCACGCCGACGATGCAGCACGGGGGCGAGGAGATCTTCGCGATCCGCGCCGTCCTCGCGGCGACGGGCGCCCCCACGTGGGGCATCTACGCGGGCTACGAGCTGGCCGAGCGCGTCGCGCGCCCGGGCGCCGAGGAGCAGATCGACAACGAGAAGTACGAGTACAAGCCGCGCGACTGGGCCGCGCCCGAGGCCGCTCGCCTCACGGGGCTCCTCACGCGTCTCAACGAGATCCGCCACGCGCACCCCGCGCTGCGCCAGCTGCGCAACCTCACCGTGCACCCGACGACGAACGACCAGGTCGTCGCGTTCTCCTCGCACCTCGACGGCGCGTTCACGGCCGACGGCCGCCCGAACACCGTCATCACGGTCGTCTCGATCGACCCGTGGGGTCCGCAGGAGGCGATGGTCGACCTCGACCTCACGTCGTTCGGTCTCGAGCCCGCGGACGACGACGAGCCCCGCTTCAACGCGCACGACCTGCTCTCGGGCGAGACGTACGCGTGGGGCCGCCGCGCGTTCGTGCGGCTCGAGCCCGGCCGCACCGCCCACGTCATCGAGGTGAGGACGCCATGACCACGCTCCCCCGCATGCCCGAGCCCGCGCCCGTCACGGGCCAGCTCGCTGCCGCGGCGCTGCCACCGCAACGGCGGCCAGAGGTCCCGGCCGTCCCCCGCAAGCTGTCCGACGATCCCGAGTGGTACCGCACCGCGGTCTTCTACGAGGTGCTCGTCCGGGCGTTCGCCGACTCGACGGCGTCGGGATCGGGCGACCTGCGCGGCCTGCTCGACCGGCTCGACTATCTCCAGTGGCTCGGCATCGACTGCCTGTGGCTGCCGCCGTTCTACCCCTCGCCCCTGCGCGACGGCGGCTACGACGTCGCCGACTACACGGCGATCGCGGAGCAGTACGGGACGCTCGAGGACTTCACGGAGCTCATCGAGGCGGCGCACGCGCGCGGCATGCGCGTCGTCATCGACCTCGTCATGAACCACACGAGCGACGCCCACCCGTGGTTCCAGGCCTCGCGCCAGGATCCCGAGGGCCCCTACGGCGACTTCTACGTGTGGGGCGACGACCCGTCGCGCTACGGTGACGCCCGCATCATCTTCGTCGACACGGAGACGTCGAACTGGACGTTCGACCCCGTGCGCCGCCAGTACTTCTGGCACCGCTTCTTCTCCCACCAGCCGGACCTCAACTTCGAGAACCCCGCGGTGCAGGACGCGATGCTCGACGTCGCCCGCTTCTGGTGCCGCGTCGGCGTCGACGGCTTCCGTCTCGACGCCGTCCCCTACCTCTTCGAGGAGGAGGGCACGAACTGCGAGAACCTGCCGCGCACGCACGCGTTCCTCGCGCGCGTGCGGGCCATGGTCGACGCGGAGTTCCCGGGCGTCATCATGCTCGCGGAGGCCAACCAGTGGCCGAACGAGGTCGTCGAGTACTTCGGCACCGAGGACGCTCCCGAGTGCCACATGTGCTTCCACTTCCCCGTCATGCCGCGCATCTACTACGCGCTGCGCGACCAGAAGGCGACGAAGATCCTCGAGATCCTCGCGGACACCCCGGAGATCCCCGCGGGCGCGCAGTGGTCGACGTTCCTGCGCAACCACGACGAGCTCACCCTCGAGATGGTCTCGACCGAGGAGCGCGCGGCCATGTACGGCTGGTACGCGCCCGACCCGCGCATGCGCGCGAACGTCGGCATCCGTCGGCGCCTCGCGCCGCTGCTCGGGGGCTCGCGCAAGGAGATCGAGCTCGCGCACGCGCTGCTGCTCTCGCTGCCGGGCAGCCCGTGCCTCTACTACGGCGACGAGATCGCCATGGGCGACAACATCTGGCTCGAGGACCGCGACGGCGTGCGCACCCCCATGCAGTGGACGCCGGACCGCAACGCGGGCTTCTCGACGGCGGACCCGGGCAAGCTCTACCTGCCCGTCGTGCGCTCGCTCGGGCACACGTACGAGGGGACGAACGTCGAGGCTCAGCTCGCGACGTCAGGATCGCTCCTCCACTGGGTGCACGGCATGCTCACGGTGCGGCGGCGCCATCCCGCGTTCGGCACAGGCGCGTTCGTGCCGGTCGCGGCGGACGACGACTCGGTCCTCGCGTTCCTGCGCACGACGGCCGACGAGACGCTGCTGTGCCTCGCGAACCTCGGTGCGACGGCGCGCGCTACGACGCTCACGCTGCCCGGTCACGCGGGGGCGACGCTCACGGACCTCTTCGGCGGCGCGGTGCTCGGCACGGTCGCGGCCGACGGCACGGTGCGCTGGACGTTCGGGGCGCGCGACTTCCACTGGGCGTCGCTCGTTCCTGCGGCCCCGGCACGCTGAGGGGACCGCTCGTGACCCGTCGCCGCATCGACCTCGCCGACCAGCTCGGCCCGTTCGTCCCCGCGCCCCTGCCGGACGACGCGCAGCTCGCGCTGCTGCGCGCGTGGATGCCTGCGCGCCGCTGGTTCCCCGTGAAGTCGGGGCCCACGACGATCACGCCGTGGCGTTCGTACGGCCTCGCCGACGGCACCGACGCCGTCGTCCACCTGCTGCACGTCACGGGCGGCGAGGTGACGGTCACCGTGCAGGTGCCCGTCGTCGTGCGGCCCGCGGTCGTCCACGCCGTCGGCGAGGACGTGCCGACGGCGTGGATCGGCACGCTCGGCGACGGCACGGACCTGCTCGACGCGTGCGACGACCCGACCTTCTGGCGCGCGTGGCTCGCGCTCGCGCAGTGGGGCGAGGCAGACGCGGCGCCTGCGGACGTGGACCTCGCGGGAGCGCGCATGCTCACGGTCGAGCAGTCGAACACGTCGATCCTCCTGCCCGAGGTCGCGGGCGGCGCGATCCTCAAGCTCTTCCGCACGGTCGCCCGTGGTGCGAACCCGGACGTCGACGTGCCGCGCGCGCTCGTCCAGGCGGGGTGGGACGGCGTGCCCGCACCGATCGCGTGGCTCGAGCTCGCGGGCGACACGGACGTGCCGGGCGAGGCCGATCCGATCGACCTCGGCGTTCTCACCGAGCTCGTGCCGGACGCCTCGGACGGCTTCCAGCTCGCGTGCGCGTACGCGACGGGCGATCTCTCGTTCGCCGAGGACGCGTTCGAGCTCGGGCGCACGATCGCCGGCATGCACGCCGCCCTCCTGCGGGCGCTGCCCGCGGCGGGCCAGACCGTCGGGCTCGCGTGGCAGCGCTCGGAGCTACGCCGCCGGGCGCGCTCCGCGGCCGCGGGAGCAAGCGTGCTCGGGGGCCGGCTCGCGGCCGTCGAGCGCCTCTACGCGCGGCTCGAGGCTCCGGGCGACGGCACGGACCTCCTCGACCTCCAGCACATCCACGGAGACCTCCACCTCGGCCAGGTGCTGCGCGCGGGCGACGGCTCGTGGCGCGTCCTCGACTTCGAGGGCGAGCCGATGCGGCCGCTCGAGGAGCGGCAGCGACCCGACCTGCCGCTGCGCGACGTCGCAGGCATGCTGCGCTCCTTCGACTATGCGGCTGCCGTCGGCGAGGCGACGTCGCCCACGTGGGCGGCCGACGCGCGCGCGGCGTTCCTCGCGGGCTATGCGGACGCGTGCCCGACGCCCGACGGCCTCGCGCACGCGCTGCGTGACGCTCTCGAGCTCGACAAGGCGCTCTACGAGGTCGTCTACGAGGCGAACAACCGCCCAGACTGGCTCGCGATCCCCCTCGGCGCGGTCGACCGTCTGCTCGCCCCGGCCGATCCCCCGACCCCGGAAGGGGACGGCCCCGTGCCCGGGTGACCTGCACCGGGACCCGACTCGCCGGACGTCGGTCCCTCCTCGACCTGCCAGTGCCGTGGAAAGGTAGTGCAATGACCCCGTCCTCCCCCTCGCCGCTCCCCGTCGACGCCGCGCTGCTCGCGGCCGTCGCTGCCGGGCGCCACCACGCCCCGCACTCCGTGCTGGGGCCGCACCTGCACGACGGCACGGTGACGGTCCGCGTGCTGCGGCCGTTCGCCGACGAGGTCCTCGTCGTCACGACCGACGGCGAGCATGCTGCCACGCACGAGCAGGACGGCGTCTGGTGCGTCGTCCTCCCCGTCACGGAGGTGCCCGACTACCGGCTGCGCGTGCGCTACGGCGACGAGGTCACGGACTCCGACGATCCCTACCGCTTCCTGCCGACCCTCGGAGAGCTCGACCTCCACCTCGTGCGCGAGGGTCGTCACGAGACGCTCTGGACGGTGCTGGGCGCGAACCTCCGCACCTACCCGGGCGCGCTCGGCGAGGTTCACGGCACCTCCTTCGCGGTGTGGGCGCCCAACGCGCGTGCGGTGCGCGTCGTGGGCGACCTCAACCACTGGCAGGGCGCGTCGCACGCGATGCGGTCGCTCGGCAGCTCGGGCGTGTGGGAGCTCTTCGTCCCCGGGGTCGGGGCGGGCTCGCGCTACAAGTTCGAGATCCTCGCGCAGGACGGCTCGTGGCGGCAGAAGGCCGACCCCATGGCCAAGGGCACCGAGGTCCCGCCCGCGACGGCGTCCGTCGTGGTCGCGTCGAACCACACGTGGCGCGACGACGCCTGGATGGCACGCCGCGCGCAGACCGACCCGCACACGGGCCCCATGAGCGTCTACGAGGTTCACGTCGGCTCGTGGCGGCCGGGCCTCGGCTACCGCGAGCTCGCGGAGCAGCTCACCGCGTACGTCGTCGAGCAGGGCTTCACGCACGTCGAGCTCATGCCGGTCGCCGAGCACCCCTACGGGCCGTCGTGGGGCTACCAGGTGACGGGCTACTACGCGCCGTCCTCGCGCTTCGGTCACCCTGACGACCTGCGCTTCCTCATCGACCAGCTGCACGCGGCCGGCATCGGCGTCATCCTCGACTGGGTGCCCGCGCACTTCCCCAAGGACGAGTGGGCGCTCGCCCGCTTCGACGGGACGCCGCTCTACGAGGACCCTGACCCGCTGCGCGGCGAGCACCCCGACTGGGGCACGTACGTCTTCAACTTCGGCCGCGCCGAGGTCCGCAACTTCCTCGTCGCCAACGCGACGTACTGGCTCGAGGAGTTCCACGTCGACGGTCTGCGTGTCGACGCCGTCGCCTCGATGCTCTACCTCGACTACTCGCGCAAGCCCGGTCAGTGGCGTCCCAACGCCCAGGGTGGCCGCGAGCACCTCGAGGCCATCGGGTTCATCCAGGAGGCCAACGCGACGGCCTACCGCCGCAACCCGGGCGTCGTCATGATCGCCGAGGAGTCGACGTCGTGGCCCGGCGTCACCGCGCCGACGAGCGCGGGCGGCCTCGGCTTCGGCCTCAAGTGGAACATGGGGTGGATGAACGACACGCTGCGCTACCTCGCCACGGACCCCGTGCACCGGCGCTACCACCACCACGAGGTGACGTTCTCGATGGTGTACGCGTACTCCGAGCAGTTCATGCTGCCCCTCAGCCACGACGAGGTCGTCCACGGCAAGGGCTCGCTGCTGCGCAAGATGCCCGGCGGCGAGTGGCAGCAGTTCGCGGGCCTGCGCGGGCTGCTCGCCTACCAGTGGGCGCACCCCGGCAAGCAGCTGCTCTTCATGGGCTGCGAGATCGCCCAGGGCACCGAGTGGGACGACGCACGCGGGGTGGAGTGGTACCTGCTCGACCATGCGCCGCACGCCGGCGTGCAGTCGCTCGTGCGTGACCTCAACTCGGTCTACCGGGCCGAGGGTGCACTGTGGGAGCGGGACTTCGACCCCGAGGCCTTCGCGTGGCTCGACCCCGACGCGGCGGACGCGAACATCATCGCGTTCCTGCGCCGTGGCACGGACGGGCGCGACGTCGCGGTCGTGGTGAACTTCGCCGACACCATCCACGAGGGCTGGCGCCTGCCTCTGCCCGCGGGCGGCACCTGGACGGAGATCCTCAACACGGACGCTGCCGCGTACGGCGGCTCGGACGTCGGCAACCTCGGCGGGGTCACCGCGGAGGACCAGCAGTGGAAGGGTCAGCCGTTCTCGGTCCAGCTGCGCGTCCCGCCGCTCGGCGCGATCTATCTGCGCCACGAGGCCTGACGGCACGCTTCCCCAGCACGACGACGGCGGCCACCCCCGAGGGGGTGGCCGCCGTCGTCGTGCTGGCGTCAGTACAGGGCGTTCGCGAGGGCGCGGCGGGCCGGGCCGACGCGCGGGTCCTCGGGACCGAGGATCTCGAAGAACTCCACGAGTCGCGTGCGCACCGTCTCCTTGCCCTCGGCGTCGACGGACGGCAAGAGCTCGACGAGGCGCCCGAGGGCGTCGTCGACCTTGCCGCCGGCGAGGTCGAGGTCGGCGACGTCGAGCTGTGCCTGGACGTCCGCGGGGCGCTCGGCCGCGGCCGTCCGGACGGCCGCGAGCTCCATCGTCGCGGTGCGCGCGAGCAGGCGGACGTTGGCGAGGCCGGCCGAGGCGAGCGCGTCGCGCGGGTCCTCGCGCAGTGCCTGCGAGTACGCGGCGATCGCGCCGTCGAGATCGCCCGCCTCGATCGCGTCGTAGGCCTGCTGGTGGAGCGGCGGCAGCGGCTCGGGCTCGGGCTCCGCGGGAGCCTCGTCCGCTGCGGCGGCGCCGTCCGCGTCGCGGCGGCCCGTCACGCCGTTGGCCTCGGCCGCCTGGAGCACCTGGTCGAGCACGCCGGCGACCTGCTCGTCGTCGAGGATGCCCTGGAACAGCGGCACGGGCTGGCCCGAGATGAGCGCGACGACCGACGGCACCCCCTGCACCTGGAACGCCGCGGCGATCTGCGGGTGCGCCTCGACGTCGGCGCGCGCGAGGAGCATGCGGCCCTCGTAGCGGTCGACGAGAGCGCCGAGCGCGGTGCCGAAGCGTGCGACGGCCTCGTCCGTCGGCAGCCACATGAGGACGACGACGGGGACGCGCGCGGAGAGCTCGACGACGTCGCCGAAGGACTCCGTCGTCACGTCGACGACGTTGCCGCCCGCGGCGGGCGCTCCGCCGGGCTCGCCCGGCGGCGGTGCGCTCGGGCGGCCGAGCGACGAGAGGTCGACGGCCCCGCGGACGTCGAGACGGGGGTCGGGCTGCGACTGGCTCATGGCACCTTCCTGCGTGCGGAGACGACGGGTGTCGTCAGTCCTTGTTCTCGGGGATCGAGGCCTTCACCGCGGCGTGCTCGATGCCGAGCACGTCGACCGTCGAGGCCCCTGCGTCGGCTGCGGGCACGTGGATCGCGACGACGGTCGAATACGTGAGCGCCATCGAGTTCTTGACCTTGAGCTTCTTCGTGAGGTGCTTCTCGACGTCGTCGACGGGCGAGATCTTGGCGCCCTTCTCGGCGACGCGGTCCTCGAGCGCGGTGAGCTCGCCGACGACGAGCATCCCGCCGTCGACGGTCGCGAACGCGTGGAGCGCGCCGGGCACGGCCGTGAACGTCATCGTCTGCTTGCCCGCGGCAGGCTTGAGCGCAGCGTTCTGGAGCTTGCCGAGCTGCGCGATGCGCTCCCGGAACGGGTCCTCGGCGAAGAGGTCGAGGTGCTCGGACTTCTTGGGCTTCGACAGGACGTCGGCGTAGCGCTCGAGCGCCTCGGACGCTGTGACGAGGTAGCCCTCGTCGTCGGCGCCGACCTCGGCGGAGCCGACCGACGCGGCCGCGAAGCGGGGCAGCGTGACGCCGGGGAAGAGCCTCACCCACGACCACAGGCGCCACGGGTCGCGCGCAGCGTCCTGCTCGAGGACGAGGAGCCGTTCGGTCTCGAGCTCGGGCTGCTCGGAGACGACGAGCGCCGAGCGCGGCCACGTCTGCGCGACGGGAGTCGTCATCGACAGCGCGGTCGTCGGAAGCTTCGTCAGCGGGTCGTCGCTCTTCTTCTCCTTCGCGACCGCGAGCTCGACCTTGCGGATCGCCAGTGCGGGTCCCGCGAGGCGCTCCTTGAGTCCCTTGTCGCTGCGGGCCTCGTCGGTGGTCGCGAGGGTCTCGCCGACGGCCGCGAGGATCGCGGCGGACTGGTCGGGCGTGAGCACGGGCGGCGCCTGGACGGGAGGCGCGGCGGGCGCGGGCGTCGGCAGGGGCTCGGCGCACGCGGCGAGCCCGAGGGCGAGCGCGACGGCAGTCGCAGCGAGGGCGCTGCGTCGCAGGCGAAGCGTGCGGGTCATGCGTCCTCCTCGGGGTTCGTCGGGCTCTGGTCCTGGGGTGAGGGGCTCCACGTCTGCTGCTCGAAGCCCCAGGCGCGACGCCATGCGTCGGCGCGGGCGGTGCCTGCGTCCTCGGCGGGAGGGCTGGGCGAGGTCGCAGGCGGCGGAGCTGGCGTTGCGTCGACGGTCTCGCCCGCCGAGCGGGCGGCGCGCACGACGGGAAGCGTCCCCGTCCGCGGACGGCGCCGAGCCTTCTCCTGGGCGGCGAGGGCCGCCTCGCGCTCCGCCTGCTCGCGCATCTCGCGACGCGTGAGCGGCCGTCCGCCTGCGCCGGCCGGCGCCGTGGCGGCGAGCGAAGCTGCGTCGGTGCCCTGATCCGTCGCGGAACCCGCCGACGGGGCGCTCCGACGGACCGCGTAGGGGCTCGCCGGCGCGGGCGGCCGGGTCGCCCCCACGGCCATGCCGGGGAGGACCGACGCACTGTCGGCGGAAGGTGCGACGGGGCGCGGTCCGTAGGGCGACGACGTGGAAGGTGCCGACGCGGCGGGGTCCGCGGTCCGGGTCGTCGTGGACGTCGGGGAGACAGTTCCGGCGGGCGTCGCGGGCGCCGGAGGCTCCGCGGGCGTGTCCGCGCGCCGGCCGTCGCGGCGCGTCGAGAGCGTCGCGGCCGTTCGGGCAGAGGTCTCGAGGATGCTGCGGCGTGCCGTCGCACCGACCGCGAGCAGGCCGCCGCGCGTCGCGGCGAGCAGCACGAGGCCACCCGCGAGGAGCAGGAGGATGCCGACGACGAGCGCGGGGACGAGCCACGGCGTGGCGACCTCGCGCTGCCAGGCGAGCGCAAGGACGGGCGCGGGGGCGCCGTCGCCGACCGAGGCCACGAGGAGCATGGTGCGTCCGACGCCGGCGGGAACGTCCACGGGGAGCGTCGCGCTGCCCGCGCCGGTCGCCGACGCGAACCACATGTCGGAGCCCGACGGGTCCGGGCCCACGAGGCCCGAGGTACCGACGACGGTTGCGGGCCCGGGCGTGGCAGCGGCCGACCCGTCGTCCGCGGGCTTGGTCGTCTTGTCGTCGGAAGGCTTGGTCGTCTTGTCGTCCGACGCCTTCGTCGACTCGCCGTCCGCAGGCTCGAGCGGGGTCGTCTCCCCTGCGACGAGCGTCGTCGCGAGCCGGTCCCACGTCGCAAGGCCCGTGACGGAGAGATGGGCGTCGGAACCGACCCAGCCGCGGACGTCGACCTCGCGGCCGAGCGCGACGGTGATCTCGCCGCCGTCCGGCCGGGTCGCGGTGACGGTGACGTCGTCCGAGACGAGGTCGAGCACCCCGGGCTCGACCGCCAGGAGCGTCGTGGCCCCTGCTCCGGAGCTCGACGCCGTGACGAGGTCGTCGGGTCGCCAGACCGTCGCCGAGGCGACGCCCAGGGCGGCCGAGAGCACGCCGAGCGCGACGAGCAGCCAACCGATGACGCGTTGCAGCACCAAGATTCCTTCCGTTCCGGACGCTCCAGCCTACGGCGTCGTCCCTGGCGACGGCCACCGAGCCCCTCCGCCGCCCCCACCTCGCCACCGGATCTGCACACCGGCACGGATCACGTACGACGGGTCCCTAAGGTGCGGGTGAACCGATACCCTGGGACGGCGCACGCCACGACGCCGTCGACGACGACCGACCGGCGACCCTGCGCTCCCGGTGCACCACTCCCCGACGCCAAAGGCTCATCGTGTCCGAAGACCGTCCTCTGTTCCCCGTCGTCATGCGCGGCTACGACCGCGGCCAGGTCGACGGCGAGATCGCCCGCCTCTCCAAGCAGCTCGACGCCGCGCGCACGCAGGTCGCCGCGCTCGACGAGAAGACGCTCCAGATGGGCGGTGAGCTCTCGGACGCGCAGCGTCAGCTCCGCGAGGCCGAGCGCCCGACGTACTCGGGTCTCGGCTCGCGCATCGAGCAGCTCATGCGCTCCGCCGAGGAGCAGTCCTCCGACGTCGTCGCCCAGGCCAACGCCCAGGCGTCCGACTCGGTGGCCCGTGCAAAGCTCGCCGCCGGCCAGATCCGTGCCCGCGCGGAGAACGAGGCCGCCGAGGTCCTCGCGACCGCCCGCCGCGAGGCCGACGACACCCGCGCGGCCGCCGCGACCGAGGCCGAGTCGGTGACGACCAGCGCCCTGCGCCGGGCCGACGAGATGGTGAGCTCCGCCGAGCGCGAGGCCGCCCGCATCCAGTCCGTCACGCAGACCGAGGTCGCCGAGCTCCGCGCGACCGCCGAGCGCGAGACGTCGAGCCTGCGCGCCGCCGTCGAGCTCGAGACGACCGAGCTCCGCGTCGCGACGCAGGACGAGGTCGCCGCGCTCCGCCAGTCGGCGGACACCGAGACGACGACGCTCCGCGAGGAGACCGACGCGTACGCGGCCGACCTGCGCCGCACGGTCGACGTCGAGACCTCCGCGCTCCGCCAGAAGGCCGAGTCCGAGACCGGCGCGCTGCGCCAGACCACGGACACCGAGACCGCCGAGCTGCGCCGCACCGCCGCCCGCGAGACCAGCGAGCTGCGCCAGGCCGCCGAGACCGCAGCGTCCGAGCTTCGCGCGGACGCCCAGGAGTTCGCCGACACGCTCCGCCAGACCGCCGAGCGCGAGACGACCGAGCTCCGCCGTCGCGTCACCGAGGAGACCGACGCGCTGCGCACCGAGGCCGACCAGTACGCCGCGCTCACGCGGACGACGGCCGACCGCGAGGTCCGCGAGCTCCGGGACGCTGCCGCGGCCGAGGTCGCCCAGCTCCGCGCCGACACCGACACGTGGACCACCACGCAGCGCACCGAGACCGAGCAGCACGTCACGACCCTGCGCGCGACGACGGACCGCGAGACCACCGAGCAGCGAGAGACCGCCCGCCTCGAGACCGCAGCGCTGCGCGAGACGACCGAGCGCGAGACGACCGAGCTGAGCGAGACGACCGCGGCGTCTGCCGCCGAGCTCCGCGCGACCGCGGACCGCGAGACCGCCGAGCTCCGCGAGAGCACCCGCCTCGCGGTCGAGGCCCAGCGCGCGGAGGCGTCCCGCGAGGCCGCAGCGCTCCTCGCGTCCGCGAAGACCGACGCGGACACCCTGCGCGAGCAGGCCCGCAAGACCCTCGCCGACGCCGAGCTCGCGGTCGCGACCCGCAAGGCCGAGTTCGAGCGGTCCGAGGACGAGCGCATGGCGGCCGCCCGCGCAGAGACCGACCGCATGGTCGCCGAGGCCGAGGCCCACGCCGCCGACGCCGAGCAGCGCGTGGTCCGCGCCGTCGAGCAGGCCGAGAAGATCCGCCAGGAGTCCGACGCCCACGCGAAGGATCTCCTCGCGGGGGCGCGCCGCAACGCCGACGAGATCGTCGCCGGGGCGCGCGAGCACTCCGAGCGCACGCTCTCGGAGGCCGTGAGCGAGGCCGACCGCGAGCGCACGACCGCGCAGCGTCAGGTCGACGACCTCAACAAGCAGCGCGAGTCCATCACGACGTACCTCGACGAGCTGCGCTCGCTGCTCGGCGGCGACCCCATCCCCTCGCGCCGCACGCTCGAGAAGGTCTCGGTCGCCCAGGAGCGCTTCGAGCAGCAGGCCGAGTCGGACGACGCCGCGGAGGGCGCTGCCTCGGCGCCGTCGGCAGTCTCCGCAGAGCCGGCTCCGTCCGCGGCGTCGGCCGAGCCTGCCCCGTCGGCAGCCTCCGCCGAGCCCGTTGCTGACGACGCGTCCGAGGACGTCGACGTCGACGTGCCGGTCGTGGAGCCCGACGAGCAGGACCCGGAGCAGGCGACGCGATGAGCGCCGAGGGCGGCTGGGCCGAGCAGCGGCGCGAGGCCGCCCTCGTCCACGAGCAGCGCCTGCGCGAGAAGCAGGCGGGCGAGACCGCCCGTGCACGCGTCCTCGTCGAGGACTTCCTCGTGCGCGCTCGCGCACAGGGCGTCGAGCCCGAGCCGCTCCTCGCCCGCGACTACTCGGGCGGCGGCCCCTACCGCACCGGTCTGCGCGGCTGGTACGTCCGGGCCAACCGTTCGGCCGCGATCGGCGAGGACGGCGAGTTCTACGTCCTCACCGTCGCGGGCGGGCTCGTCGCACGCCTGCGCGGGTCGCGGCCCGAGCCGAGCGATCCGCCGATCACCCTCGGCAAGGGAGGTCGTGACGGCGAGTCGATCGACCTGCGCGACGCCCTCGCGCGCGTCGTCCCGGAGAGCTGATCCCGCACGGACGACGGCCGCGGACCCCGGGCTGGGTCCGCGGCCGTCGTGCGTCCGCAGCGGTCAGTCGCGAGCCCGCCCGACGAGCGCGGCCAGCGCGGCCGCGACGGGCTCGGGGTTCTCGATCGGTGTCATGTGGCCCGCGCGCCGGACGACGGTGAGCGTCGCGTCGCGCGCTGCGTCCTGCATGGCCTCGGCCTCGGCGACGGGCGAGAGCTCGTCCTCGTCACCGACGACGACCGCGACGGGGCCGTCGAACGCGGCGAGCGCGGCGAGGCGGTCCGGGCGGGCCGCCATCGCGCGCTGGCACCACGCGACGCCGGCGGGGCCCTGGTCACGGATCCAGCCGTCGACCCGGTCGACGAGGTCGGGGCGCTGCTCACGACTCGTCTCGCCGAGGACCGCACGCCGCATACCGAGCACCTCGTCGACCGTGCCGGAGCGCTCGACCTCGTCGGCGATACGCAGCCGGTTGGCGCGTGCGTCGTCCGTGTCCGCGCCGGCCTTCGTGTCGACGAGCGCCGCACCCGCGAGCAGCCAGGCATGACGCTCGAGGAGCGAGAGGACCGTGTAGCCGCCCATCGAGAGTCCCGCGACGACCGCGCGGTCGACTCCGAGCTCGGCGAGCGTGTCCGCGACCGCGTCGGCCTGGATGTCGACCGAGGGGACGTCGGGGACCTGGAGGCGCTGCGCGACGTCGTGCCCGGACGGCGAGGACCCCATGCCCGGCAGGTCGAGCGCGAGGACGGGGAACGCTCCCGGAAGGAGAGGGACGACGTCGTGCCACATGCGGGAGTCGAGCGGGAAGCCGTGGAGCAGGACGAGGGGCGTGCCCTCCCCCTCGCGCAGGCGGTGGTGGGCGAGCAGTCCGTCACCGGTCATCACGTGGTGCCTCCGTCCCCCGGGCCGCGAGGCCCGTCAGCAGTACGGGCACGGTGCCCGCAGCCCCATCCTCCCCCGCGGGAAGGGACGTGTCAGCGGGTCTCGGGCTCGTCGGCCGTCGCGGCCTCGCCGTCCCACGTCGTCGGCAGGGGCGCGTGGCCCGGCAGGACCGTCGCGACGATCTCGTCGAGCACCGTGCGGACCGCTGCCTCGCCGACCCACAGGTGCTTGGCGCCATCGACGCCGATCACCTCGGCCTGCGGGACGAGGTCGAAGCGCTCGCGCGCCTCGGCCGGCTGCAGGTAGTCGTCGTGCTCGGGGACGAGGATCTTGAGCGGGCGGCCGAAGTCGGCCCAGCGCCGCAGGTCGTCGTCGGTCGCGCGGTGCAGCGGCGGCGAGAGGAGGATCGCGCCCTCGATCGACGGGTCCGTGCCGTGCTTGAGGACGAGCTCGGTGCCGAAGGACCAGCCGACGAGCCAGCGACGCGGAAGGTCGCGGAACTCCGCGAGCTCGATGGCCGCGGCGACGTCGAAGCGCTCGGCCTCGCCGCCGTCGAAGGCGCCCTCGCTCGTGCCGCGCGGCGAGGAGGTGCCGCGCGTGTTGAAGCGGAGCACCGCGAGGTCGGCGAGCGCCGGCAGGCGCCACGCGGCCTTGCGGTAGACGTGGGAGTCCATGAAGCCGCCGTGCGTCGGCAGCGGGTGGAGGGTGACGAGCGTCGCGACAGGATCGCGGTCAGCAGGGAGCGCGAGCTCGCCGACGAGCGTGAGGCCGTCGGCCGTGTGGAGCTCGATGTCCTCGCGTCGGGCGGGCAGGACTGTCGTGGAGCGGATCTCGGTCGTCACGAGGCCCGAGCCTAGCCCGGGCCCCGCCCTCCGGGTCCGCCGGTCCGCGTGACCTCGGGCACGTCCACGCAGCGGGGCTCGCTCAGCGCGCGCGGTCCCAGCACGCTGCGTGCCAGTGCCGCCGCTGCTCGAGCGCTGCCGACGCCCCAAAGAGCCCGTCCTGGGCCCAGGCAACGACGTGCGGGGTGCCCTGCGGGATCTCCTGCTGGCAGCCCGGGCAGCGATAGGCCTTGTCGCTCGCGCGGATCTTCTGCACCGTCCAGTCCTCGCCGCCGCGCTGCGTCGTCGAGCGCCCGCCCGTGGCCCGGTCGAGGTCGAGCTCGCGGTGCGGCTCACCCCACGGACGACGATGTGAAGGACGCTTGGAGGGCATCGGTCCATCGTGCCACGGTCCGGGGGCCGGATGGCGAAGTACTCAGCGCGCACCCAGGTTCACCCCGTAAGGTAGCGGGGACCCGTGGCGCGCCACGCCCCCAGACGTGAGGATCCCCCCAAGTGTCCAGCACCTTCCTGCGACGCGGCGCCGTGCTCGTCGCCGTAGCCGCTCTCGCTCTCGCCGGCTGCTCCGACGACGCCTCCGAGGGAGGCACGCCGAGCGCGACCGGCACGCCCAGCGCCACCGGGTCCGCCACCCCGACCGAGGAGCCGACGCCGGGGACGTACGACACCGCCGCGACCTCCTGCACGCCTGTCGCGGCCGGCGACTCGAAGCTCCTCGCCGCGACGACGCTCACGGGTGACGTCGGCACGACGCCGGAGATCAAGATCGACCCGAAGTTCGAGGTCCCCGAGAAGGGTGAGACCGCGGTCGCGTGCACGGGCGACGGTCCGAAGGTCGCCGAGGGTGAGCTCGTGAGCTTCCTCGCGCGCGTCGTCACCATCGCCGACGGCACGCACCTCGGCCTCACGTCGGCGCCGCTCTTCTTCCCCACGCCCGCGACCACGGGCACGCTCGACACGGGCGCTCTGGCAGGCCTCACCGTCGGGACCCGCATCGTCTCCGCCTTCCCCAACAGCGGGTCGGCTGCCGCCCAGGTGTTCGAGATCGTCGACACCTTCCCCGCGACCCCAGAGGTCACGGATGCGAAGGCGGGCGACGCCGGCCTGCCGACGGCGACCGCGGAGAAGGGCACCAAGCCCACCGTGAAGCTGCCCGAGGGCGGCATCACGATTCCCCGCGGCATCTCGCGCGTCGTCCTCGAGGAGGGCGACGGCCCCGTCGTCGAGAAGACTGACACGATCGCCGCGCACTACCTCGGCGTCAAGGGCTCCGACGGCACCGAGTTCGACTCCTCGTGGAGCCGCGGCGACGAGCCGACGGAGTTCCCCCTCTCGGGGGTCGTCTCCGGCTGGACGCACGGTCTCTCGGGCGTCAAGGCCGGTTCGACCGTCATGCTCGTCATCCCGCCGGCGTACGGCTACGGGCTCAACCAGTCGAGCGAGCTCGCGACCGAGACGATGATCTTCGTCGTGACGATCGAGAAGGTCGTCGACGCGAAGTGACCTCCGGCGGCACCGGCCGCCACCCGTCCCGAGGGGCGCGCACCGCACGGTGCGCGCCCCTCGGGCGTTCGCGGACGTTGCGGCAGGTGGGGGCTCCGCGCGGCGTGCGTGAGCAGCCTCACGCGTGACGTCCGTCCGATCCGGGCCCTGCGGCCCCGACGTGCCGCTCCAGCACACGTATCGTGAGGCGATGAGCACCGAGAACCAGGTCCCGTCCCCCGAGCGCGAGATCCTCACGTGGGAGGCCTTCGGCGTCGCCTCCCGTGAGCTGGCCCAGCAGGTCTACGACTCCGGGTTCCGGCCCGACGTCGTCGTCGCGATCGCCCGTGGTGGACTCGTCCCCGGCGGCGCAGTGGCGTACGCGCTCGGCACGAAGGGCGTCGGGACGCTCAACGTCGAGTTCTACACGGACATCGGCCAGACGCTCGAGGACCCGCGCGTCCTGCCTCCCCTCATGGACACCTCCGACCTGCCGGGTGCGCACGTGCTCGTCGTCGACGACGTCGCGGACTCGGGCCGCACGCTCGCGCTCGTCATGGAGATCCTTGCGGCGAAGGGCGCCGAGGCGCGCTCGGCCGTGCTCTTCACGAAGCCGCGCTCGATCGTGCGCCCTGACTACTCGTGGAAGGACACGGACCTGTGGATCACGTTCCCGTGGTCCGCGCAGCCCGCGATCGGGACGACGACGCCCGGGGACTGACCGTCAGCGCACGTCCCCTCGGGCACGGGAGACGTACGGCATCTCGAGCCGTGCCACGTCCGCCGCGGCGGCCTCCGGGGTCGCCGCGGTGACGACGACGCCGAAGACCATGCGCCAGGCGAGCAGGACGTCGCCGACGGTCGTCGCCTCGTCGACGAGGCCCGCCGCACGAGCCGCCGGGAGCGTCTGTCCCACGAGGCGCTCGAGCCGGGTGTCCCCGTCGTACACGGGGTGCGTGCGCCGTGCCTCGACCGCCATCTCGACGAACGCCGCCTCCCGCAGCGTCTGTGCGACGAGGAGGTCCCACACGCGGCCGAGCGCGCCCGCGTCGTCGCCGGACGCCGCCTCCTCGAGGTCGCGGAAGTTGTCCTCGAACGCGGCGATCGCGAGATCCAGCCGTGCAGGGAAGTGCCGGTAGAGGACGCCCTGGCCCACGCCGGCCTCCTGCGCGATCGCGTGGAGCGGGACGCGGTAGCCGCGCTCGGTGAAGAGCCGGCGGGCGGCGTCGACGAGGGCGGCGCGGTTGGCTGCCGCGGCAGCGGGTCCTCGGTTGACCGGGCGGCGCGAGATGGGCATGCTGGGATCATAGATCCGGACAACGCTGTCCGGTGAGGTGAGGAGCACACCATGACCACGTTCGACCACACCTTCGACGTCGTCGTCGTCGGCACGGGGTCCGCAGGCCTGTCCACCGCGCTCGGCGCCGTCGACGAGGGGCTCAGCGTCCTGCTCGTCGAGTCCACCGAGAAGTGGGGCGGATCCACAGCGATGTCGGGCGGAGGCATGTGGCTCCCCGACAACCCCCTCATGGCCCGGGCCGGCGTCGGCGACTCCCGCGAGGAGTCCCTCGCCTACATGGAGGCGACGATCGGCGAGTGCGGAGCCGCCGCGTCCCGCGAGCGCAAGGAGGCCTTCGTCGACGGGGTCGACGACCTCGTGACGACTGCCGAGCGCCACGGCGTCACCTTTGCCCGCGCGACCGACTACCCCGACTACTACCCCGAGCGCCCCGGCGGCAAGATCGGCCGGAGCATCGAGGTCAAGCCCCTGTCGTCCAAGCCCCTCGGCCCCCACTGGGACACGCTGCGCAACGCGATGGCTCTGCCCGCGATGACCGACGACGTCTGGGAGCTGGGACGCTCGTGGTCGACGGTCTCCGGCATGGTCCGCGGCGTCCGCGTCGTCTCCCGCGTCCTCGGTGGAGTCGTCACCGGCCGCCGCCTCGTCGGCATCGGCAACGCATGGGCCACGGCGTTCGGCCGGGCGACGATCGTCGACGGCAACGTCCCCATGTGGCTCTCGTCGCCTCTCGGAGAGCTCGTCGTCGAGGACGGGCGCGTCGTCGGCATCACCGTCGAACGCGAGGGCAGCACCGTGCGCGTCGGCGCCCGGCTCGGCGTCATGCTCGCCTCGGGCGGCTTCGAGGCCAACCGTGAGTGGCGGCTCGCGCACCAGGGCGTCGAGGGCACCCCGTCGGGCAACCCCGGCAACCTCGGCGCGCCGATCGCCGAGGCCCAGCGCCGCGGCGCGACCGTCGAGCTCATGGACGACGCCTGGTGGGGCGCGTCGATCGCGCCGACCTCCACGACCGGACCGTCGTTCATCGTCGGCGAGCGCTCGATGCCGTACTCGCTCATGGTCGACGCTCGCGGTGCGCGCTTCGCCAACGAGTCCGAGTCGTACGTCGACCTCGGCCACCACATGCTCGAGCACGACGGCGGCGCCGGCCCCTACTGGATGATCCTCGACGCGCGGTACCTCCGCCGCTACTTCCGCACGTTCGCGATGGACCCGCGTGCGACCAAGGCCATGCGCGCCGAAGGCGTCGAGGTCCGGGCGAAGACGCTCGCGGAGCTCGCGACCGCCATCGGCGCTGACCACGCCACCCTCCGCGCGACGATCGAGCGCTTCAACGGCTTCGCACGCGCAGGCGTCGACGGCGACTTCGCCCGTGGCGACTCCGCCTACGACCGCTACTACGGCGACCCGACCGTCCGGCCGAACAACAACCTCGGCACGATCGAGCGCGGCCCGTTCGTCGCGTACAAGGTCGTCCTCGGCGACCTGGGCACCAAGGGTGGCGTCGTCACCGACGTCGACGGTCGCGCGCTGCGCGCCGACGGCAGCGTCATCGAGGGGCTCTACGCCGCCGGCAACGCGTCCGCGTCCGTCATGGGCCGCACCTACCCCGGCCCGGGCTCGACGATCGGTCCCGCGGCCGTCTTCGGCCTGCGGGCCGTGCGTCGCATGGCCCGCGAAGCGCGGGACGCTGTCAGCTCGTCCGCAGACACCGGGGACGAGGTCGGCGCCCAGGCCTGAGACCATGGACGGCCGAGGGCCGGTCACCGCCTCAGCGGTGACCGGCCCTCGGCCGTACGGTCAGGAGACCGGGAGCGTCAGAACTCCCAGTCCTCGTCCTCCGTGTTGACGGCCTTGCCGATGACGTACGACGAGCCCGAGCCCGAGAAGAAGTCGTGGTTCTCGTCGGCGTTCGGCGAGAGCGCCGAGAGGATCGCGGGGTTGACGTTCGTCTCGTCCTTGGGGAACAGCCCCTCGTAGCCGAGGTTCATGAGCGCCTTGTTCGCGTTGTAGCGCAGGAACTTCTTGACGTCCTCCGTGAGGCCGACGCCGTCGTAGAGGTCCTGCGTGTACTGGACCTCGTTCTCGTAGAGCTCGAAGAGCAGCTCGAACGTGTAGGCCTTCATGTCGTCGCGGACCTCCTGCGAGGCGCGCTCGAGGCCCTTCTGGTACTTGTAGCCGATGTAGTACCCGTGGACCGCCTCGTCACGGATGATG
Source organism: Sanguibacter sp. HDW7 (assembly GCF_011300875.1). Taxonomy (NCBI): domain Bacteria; kingdom Bacillati; phylum Actinomycetota; class Actinomycetes; order Micrococcales; family Sanguibacteraceae; genus Sanguibacter; species Sanguibacter sp. HDW7. The sequence goes on from NZ_CP049862.1 coordinate 2,272,367, forward strand.
AGGCGGATGAGGTCCGCCGTGTTCGTGAGGCGGGCCCGCGAGGACCAGTGCATCGGCAGGTAGAAGCCCGAGTAGAAGAGGAACGACTCGAGCATCGTCGAGGCGACCTTGCGCTTGAGCGGGTCGTCGCCGCGGTAGTAGTCGAGGATGATCTGCGCCTTGCGCTGCAGGGCCTCGTTCTCCTCCGACCAGCGGAACGCCTCGTCGATCTCCGGCGTCGAGATGAGCGTCGAGAAGATCGACGAGTAGCTCTTCGCGTGGACCGACTCCATGAACGCGATGTTCGTGTAGACGGCCTCCTCGTGCGGGGTCAGCGCGTCCGGGATGAGCGAGACGGCACCGACCGTGCCCTGGATCGTGTCGAGCAGCGTGAGGCCGGTGAAGACGCGCGTCGTCAGCGTCTTCTCCTCGTCGTTGAAGTTGGCCCACGACTGGATGTCGTTCGACAGCGGGACCTTCTCCGGCAGCCAGAAGTTGCCGGTGAGACGGTCCCAGACCTCGAGGTCCTTGTCGTCCTCGATGCGGTTCCAGTTGATCGCCGTCACACGGTCGATCAGCTTGATCTTCGGGCTGGGGGTCATTCTGTGGGCCTCGTTCGAGCTCGGAGGGATGTGTCTGGTCATGAGTCTGTCAGAAGAGCGGGGGTGCGACGCGGGCGCCGCTGCCCGGGGTGCCCGGAGCTGTCGGCGGAGCGCCTGACGACCCGGGAGCCGTAGCGTCGGGCACGCTCCCCGGCATCACGACGACACCGGGCATCGAGGCCCCCTGTCCGCGTGCCTGCCCGGCAGGACCGGGAGGCCCAGAGGTGCCGGGAGGCCCCGAAGGCGTCGCTCGGGAGCGTCGTGCTCGCCGGATCGCGCGCGCTCCGCGCCACACGGCGAACGCGCCGCTCACGAGGAGGACCAGCCCGATGGCGGCGAAGGCACCGAGGAACCAGCCGAGGAACCCACCGACCGGGTCGACCTGGGACCACGCGGGGTCGGCGGGGTCCAGCAGCACACCGACCTCAGTGCCGAGGCTCTGGCACGGCGACCGGGTGACGCCGTCGGTCGCGGTCCGCTCGACGCCGTCGAGGCCGACGAACCCGACGATCGAACGACACCCGGAGCCGCCGTCGTCCATCGCCCTGCGTTCCAGCGAGACGACGGTGCCCTCGACGCGGACGAGGTCGTCGTCGACGACCGCCCGCACCGTGCCGGTCGCGAAGGCGACCGTGAGCGTGACGCCGAGCCAGATCGTGCCGAAGACGAGGAGGAACGCGCCGGCGACGAGGGCGGCTGTGCCCCCGACTGCTGCCGGGCGCGCGCGACCCAGCGCCTGGACCTGCCAGGTGCGTGCGCCGCGCGCGTCCGGTGCCATGTGTGATCCTCCGGTCTCAGGTCAGAGCATGCAGGAGACGCAGCCCTCGACCTCGGTGCCCTCGAGCGCGAGCTGGCGCAGACGGATGTAGTAGATCGTCTTGATGCCCTTGCGCCACGCGTAGATCTGCGCCTTGTTGAGGTCGCGCGTCGTCGCGGTGTCCTTGAAGAACAGGGTGAGCGAGAGACCCTGGTCGACGTGCTGCGTCGCCGCGGCGTACGTGTCGATGATCTTCTCGTAGCCGATCTCGTACGCGTCCTGGTAGTACTCCAGGTTGTCGTTCGTCATGTAGGGCGCCGGGTAGTAGACGCGCCCGATCTTGCCCTCCTTGCGGATCTCGATCTTCGAGGCGATCGGGTGGATCGAGCTCGTCGCGTGGTTGATGTACGAGATCGAGCCGGTCGGCGGGACGGCCTGGAGGTTCTGGTTGTAGATGCCGTGCTCCATGACCGAGGCCTTGAGCTCGCGCCAGTCGTCCTGCGTCGGGATGTGCTGGCCTGCCTGCGCGAAGAGCTCCGCGCCGCGCGCCGTCGAGGGCACCCACGCCTGCTCGGTGTACTTGTCGAAGAACGTGCCCGACGCGTACGCCGAGTCCTCGAAGCCGCCGAACGTCTCGCCGCGCTCGATCGCGATGCGGTTGGAGGCGCGCAGCGCGTGGAAGAGCACCGTCATGAAGTAGATGTTCGTGAAGTCGATGCCCTCCTCCGAGCCGTAGAAGACGCGCTCGCGGGCGAGGTAGCCGTGGAGGTTCATCTGGCCGAGGCCGATCGCGTGCGAGGAGTCGTTGCCGACCTCGATCGAGCGGACGGAGGAGATGTGCGACTGGTCGGACACGGCCGACAGAGCGCGGATCGCGGTCTCGACCGAGAGGCCGAGGTCCGGGGAGTCCATGGCGCGCGCGATGTTGAGCGAGCCGAGGTTGCAGGAGATGTCCTTGCCGATCGCGTCGTACGAGAGGTCCTCGTTGTACGTCGTCGGCGTGTTGACCTGGAGGATCTCCGAGCAGAGGTTCGACATGTTGATGCGACCCTTGATGGGGTTCGCCTTGTTGACCGTGTCCTCGAAGACGATGTACGGGTAGCCCGACTCGAACTGGATCTCCGCGAGCGTCTGGAAGAACTCACGCGCGTTGATCTTCGTCTTGCGGATCCGGGAGTCCTCGACCATCTCCGCGTACTTCTCCGTCACGGAGATGTCGCCGAACGGGACGCCGTAGACGCGCTCGACGTCGTAGGGCGAGAAGAGGTACATCGGCTCGTTCTTGCGCGCGAGGTCGAACGTGATGTCGGGGATGACGACGCCGAGCGAGAGCGTCTTGATGCGGATCTTCTCGTCCGCGTTCTCACGCTTGGTGTCGAGGAACTTCATGATGTCCGGGTGGTGCGCGGAGAGGTAGACCGCGCCCGCGCCCTGACGCGCGCCGAGCTGGTTGGCGTACGAGAACGAGTCCTCGAGGAGCTTCATCACGGGGATGATGCCGCTCGACTGGTTCTCGATCTTCTTGATGGGCGCCCCGGCCTCACGGATGTTCGAGAGGAGGAGCGCAACGCCGCCGCCGCGCTTGGAGAGCTGCAGCGAGGAGTTGATCCCGCGCGAGATCGACTCCATGTTGTCCTCGATACGCAGGAGGAAGCACGAGACGAGCTCGCCGCGCTGCGCCTTGCCGGCGTTGAGGAACGTGGGGGTCGCGGGCTGGAAGCGGCCCGAGAGGACCTCCTCGACGAGGTTCGTCGCGAGCTTCTCGTCGCCCGAGGCGAGGGCGAGGGCCGTCATGACGACGCGGTCCTCGAAGCGCTCGAGGTAGCGCTTCCCGTCGAAGGTCTTGAGCGTGTACGACGTGTAGTACTTGAACGCGCCGAGGAACGTGTCGAAGCGGTACTTCTTGGCGTACGCGAGGTCGTTGAGCTGCGTGATGAACTCGAACGAGTACTGGTCGAGCACGGCGGGCTCGTAGTAGTGGTGCTCGACGAGGTAGTCGAGGCGCTCACGCAGCGAGTGGAAGAACACCGTGTTCTGGTTGACGTGCTGGAGGAAGTAGGCGCGGGCGGCCTCGCGGTCCTTGCCGAACTGGATCTCCCCGTTCGGGCCGTAGAGGTTGAGCATCGCGTTGAGCGCGTGGTAGTCCATCTCGGACTCCTGCTCGAGGGCGATCATGCTGTTCTCCGTGACTGTCGTTGCCAAAACTGCCTCAATCCTTCGCGGACGCGGGTGACGTCCTCGCTCGTCCCCAGGAGCTCGAAGCCGTACAGGTACGGCACCTCGCACTTGGCGGAGATGATCTTCCCTGCGAGGCAGTAGGCCTCGCCGAAGTTGGTGTTGCCCGCGGCGATGACGCCGCGGATCAACGACCGGTTGCCCTCGTCGTTGAGGAACCGGACGACCTGCTTGGGCACCGCGCCCTTGCCGTTGCCCCCGCCGTAGGTGGGGGTGACGAGCACGTAGGGCTCGGTGACCCGGAGCGGGTCCTCGATGCGTGTCAGGGGGATGCGTGTGGCCTCGAGACCCAGCTTCAGGACGAAGCGGTGGGTCGTCTCGGAGACGCTGGAGAAGTAGACGAGCCTGCTCACCGGATCACCTCGAGCGGGTGACCGTCGAGCGACCGTGGTGCGGGACCACGTGCCACCTCCCTCGTGGGGCGGTCGCCCTGCGGGTGCCGCAGGACAGGCGGGTACGAAAGCGCCCGGCGCGCCTGCTCGAGGCGGCCGGGCGGGTGCGCCGTCAGGCGACGGCGGTCGCGACCTGCGTCGCGAGGGCGGAGATCTGGTCGGGGCGGAAGCCCGACCAGTGGGAGTCGCCGGCGACGACGACGGGGGCCTGCATGTAGCCGAGCGAGCGGACCATCTCGAGGGCCTCGAGGTCCTGGCTGATGTCGACGACCGTGTAGTCGATACCGCGCTTGTCGAGCGCGCGGTAGGTGGCGTCGCACTGCACGCAGGCCGGCTTGCTGTAGACCGTGATGCTCATCACGCGGGTCCCCTCGTTCGGAGCGTCCGGCCGCGCGGAGCGGCTGAACTACGTTCGTGTGGTTCGTCGTGCGGGCTCCGGAACCCCGGAGCACTCATCGACGTCGCAACACTACACCTAGTGGTCCTCCAAGACCACAACCCCTAGGTGTTGTGACTTACATCGATGTCATCCCATGTTCGACGAGCGGTGGACAGACGTGTGGGAAGCCTGTGGACGACCGCGCAGTCGCCCCCGCGAGGCCGCGTGGGCGACCCTGCGAGCAGCCTCCCACGAGCCACCGACATCCGCGGCGGGACGCCGCTCCAGGCTCTCTCCGCCCGTCCGCTCCGGCGCCCGCGGCGTCGTCCCCACCCGGTGCACGCACGCTGTCCACAGCCGGTGGAGCACGACGCACCTCGGCGCAGATCTCACCCGCCGCCGGCGCGACACGCCCGCGCGCGACACGCCGGAGGGCTCCTCGACGACACGCGCGCCCAGCGCCGGAAGCGCTCCCAACGCGTCGCCTAGGCTGGGCGTGCGCACGCCGTCGACGACGTGCGCGACGACCCCCGACGACGAGGACCAGATGGCCATCTTCGACCTGCCCACCGACCAGCTGCGGGCGTTCGCCCCCGGCCCCGACGAGGTCGGCGAGGCGCCCGACCACGACGACTTCTGGGCGACGACCTTTGCGGAGTCCCGCGCGCTCGCCTCCGCTCCGACGCGCACGCGCGTCACGACGGGCCTGCGCGCGGTCGACTCCTACGACGTGACGTTCTCCGGCTTCGGCGGCCACCCCGTCCGGGCCTGGCTCACGCTCCCCGCGGGCGCGGACGGCCCGCTGCCGACCGTCGTCCAGTACAACGGCTACGGCGGCGGCCGCGGCCTGCCGATCGAGCACCTCCTGTGGGCGAGCGCCGGCTACGCCCACCTCTTCATGGACTCCCGCGGCCAGGGCTCGACCTGGGGCAACGGCGGCGAGACGCCCGACCCCGTCGGCAACGGCCCGGCGGCGCCCGGACAGATGACCCGCGGCATCCTCGACCCCCGCGAGCACTACCTGCGCCGCCTGCAGACGGACGCCGTGCTCGCGATCGACGCGGCCCGCCTGATGCCCGAGGTCGACGGCGACCGCATCGTCGTCACGGGCGGCTCCCAGGGCGGCGGCCTCGCGCTCGCCGCCGCAGGTCTCGCCGAGGGGCTCGCGGGCGTCATGGCCGACGTCCCGTTCCTCTGCCACTTCCGCAGGTCGGTCGACCTCACCGACTCCTTCCCCTACCAGGAGATCGTCCAGTACCTCAGCGTCAACCGCGGGCACGAGGAGCAGGCGTTCCGGACGCTCGCGTACTTCGACGGCGTCACGCACGCGCGCCGCGCGACGGCTCCGCTGCTCACCTCCGCCGCGCTGCGCGACACGGTCTGCCCGCCGTCGACCATCTACGCGGCCTTCAACGCGTACGCAGGGACGGACAAGGAGATCGTCGTGTGGCCCTGGAACGGCCACGAGGGCGGCGGCGGCCACATGGCCCCGCGCCAGCTCGCGTGGCTCGCCGAGCGCGTCCCGGCCTGAGTCCCCCCGACGACGACGCCCTCCTCACCGGCCGGTGAGGAGGGCGTCGTCGTCACGGTCAGCCCGCGTGCGTGTACGGCAGCGCGGGAGGCGTGCCGGTCGTCACGAGCTCGTGGTACCAGTGCGCCGAGTCCTTCCACGTGCGCGCGAACGTGTCGTAGTCGACGCGGATGATGCCGAAGCGGCGCGCGTAGCCGAAGGACCACTCGAAGTTGTCGAGCAGCGACCACGCGAAGTAGCCGCGCACGTCCGCGCCCGCGTCGAGCGCCTTGCCGACGGCCTCGACGTGCTGCGCGTAGTACGCGACACGGCGGGGGTCGTGGACGGCACCGTCGGGCGAGACCTCGTCGTCGAACGCGGCACCGTTCTCCGTCACCATGAGCGGCAGGTCCGGGTAGCGGGCGGACAGGCCCGTGAGCAGCTCGGTGAGGCCGGTCGCGTCGATGCCCCAGCCCATCGAGGTCTTCTCGCCCGGACGCTCGGGGTAGTGGACGTCGCGGCAGCCCGGCCAGGGGGTCGGGAAGTCTCCGACGGGCTCGCCCGTCGGCGCGGCGACGACCGAGATGTCGTAGTAGTTGAGGCCGAGGTTGGTGAGCGGCTGGTGGATCGCCTCGAGGTCGCCGTCCAGGACGAAGGACCAGTCGGTGATCGCGGCCGTGTCGGCGAGGAGGTCGGCCGGGTAGGCGCCGTCGAGCACGGGGCCCGTGAAGATCCGGTTGCCGACGGCGTCCATGCGGCGGACCGACTCGAGGTCGCCCGGGTTCGCCGGGTCGGCGGGCCGGAAGACGTGGAGGTTGAGCGTGAGCGAGACGGGGGCGTCCGCGCCGAGCTCCTCGCGGATCGCCGAGACGGCGAGGCCGTGGGCGAGGTTGAGGTGGTGGGCGGCCTCGAGCGAGGCGAGGTCGTCGGTCACGCCGGGCGCGTGCTGCCCGTTGCCGTAGCCGAGGAACGCGGCGCACCAAGGCTCGTTGAGGGTGGTCCACAGGTGGACACGGTCGCCGAGCTCGCGCGCCATGGCGCGTGCGTACTCGCCGAAGAGCAGCGCGGTCTCGCGGTTGCGCCAGCCGCCCTCGTCCTCGAGGACCTGCGGGAGGTCCCAGTGGTAGAGGGTGACGACGGGCTTGATGCCCTTCTCGAGGAGCGCGTCGACGAGGTTCGAGTAGAACTCGACACCCTCGCGGTTGAGCTCTCCGCGGCCGTCGGGCTGGACGCGGGGCCACGCGATCGAGAGACGGTAGGCACCGACACCGAGGTCGGCGAGGTGCTGCACGTCCTCCTGCCAGCGGTGGTAGTGGTCGACTGCCACGTCGCCGGTGTCGCCGTCGAGCGTCTTGCCGGGCGTGTGCGAGAAGGTGTCCCAGATCGAGGGGGCGCGGCCGCCCTCGGTCGCGGCGCCCTCGATCTGATATGAGGCTGTCGCCGTGCCCCAGAGGAAGTCGGCGGGGAAGGTGCGTGGTGCGGTCACGGGTGTGGTCTCCTCTTCGAGATACGGGCGGGTCCCGCATCCACCGTGACTGACCACGGCGGGTGTGCGCAACCCTTGCCCTAGCGTATCGGAACGTTTCGATGTTGCGGTAAGCCGCACCGGCCCGGCAGGTGCCGGACCGGTGCGGGATGCGGCCGGGGCCGCAGGGTCGAGGTGGTGGGGCTCAGACGGTGAGGACCGCCGCGCCCGACGACGCCTCGACGACACGGCCGCCGAGCTCGAGGCGCCACGGTCGCGTGCTCGACGACGTCGCCCGAACCTCGCTGCCCGAGCGCACGACGCGGAACTCCGTCGCCTCCCCGCCAACCGACTGCGCGGCCGGCACGACGACCGTCTCCTCGAAGCCGTCGGGAAGCTCGAAGAGCCGCAGCGTCACGCCGTCCGCCCAGTCGTACTCGGGCGAGTCCTCGCGCGCGCCGACCGGCAGGACCGTGCCCGGCCGCACGAGCAGCGGCAGCGAGTCGAAGCCGTAGGACTCCGTCACCCACCGGCCACCCTCCACGGTGCGCCCGTCGAGCAGGTGCGTCCACGTCCCCGCAGGCACGTAGTACGTCACCTCGCCCGAGTGGGTGAACACGGGCGCGACGAGCAGCGCGTCGCCGAGCATGTACTGCGTCTCGAGAGTCGCGACCGCCGGGTCCTCGGGGAACTCGAGGAGCATCGGGCGTGCCATCGGCGTGCCCGCCGCGTGAGCCTCCCCCGCGACCCGGCCGAGGTACGGCATGAGCGAGAGCTTGAGGCGCGTGAAGCGACGCGTCACGTCGACGGCCTCCTCGTCGAACGCCCACGGCACCCGCACCGACGTCGAGCCGTGCAGGCGGGAGTGCGACGAGAGCAGGCCGAAGGCGAGCCAACGCTTGAACACCGCGGGCTCGGCAGTTCCCTCGAAGCCGCCGATGTCGTGGCTCCAGTACCCGAAGCCCGAGTACGCGAGCGAGAGCCCGCCGCGCAGCGACTCGGCCATCGCCGCGAACGTCGAGAAGCAGTCGCCGCCCCAGTGCACGGGGAACTGCTGGCCACCCGCGGTCGCCGACCGCGCGAAGAGCACCGCGTTGCCGACACCCGAGCGCCGCTCGAGCATCTCGAACACCGCCTGGTTGTACGCCTGCACGTAGTAGTTGTGCATGCGGGCCGGGTCCGAGCCGTCGTGCCACACGACGTCCGTCGGGATGCGCTCGCCGAAGTCCGTCTTGAACGCGTCGACGCCCATGTCCATGAGGCCCTCGAGCTTGCCGGTGTACCAGGCCGCCGCCTCCGGGTTCGTGAAGTCGACGAGGCCCATGCCCGCGACCCACAGGTCCCACTGCCACACCGAGCCGTCGGGACGCTTGACGAGGTAGCCGGCGTCGGCCGCCTCGCGGAACAGCGGCGAGCGCTGGGCGATGTACGGGTTGATCCACACGCACACCCGCAGGCCGCGGGCCTTGAGCCGCGCGAGCATGCCCTCGGGGTCCGGGAACGTCCGCGGGTCCCACTCGAAGTCGCACCAGTTGAACTCGCGCATCCAGTAGCAGTCGAAGTGGAACACCGACAGCGGCAGGTCACGCTCGGCCATGCCGTCGATGAAGCCCGTGACGGTCGCCTCGTCGTAGTCGGTCGTGAACGACGTCGAGAGCCACAGCCCGAACGACCAGTCGGGCACACGCGCGGGACGGCCGGTGAGCGCCGTGTAGCGCTCGAGGATCGCCTTGGGCGTCGCGCCGTGGATGACGTGGTAGGTGAGCGACTGAGCCTCGACCGAGAACTGCGTGCGCGAGACGACCTCGGAGGCGATCTCGAACGAGACGAGCTCGGGCTGGTCGACGAACACGCCGTAGCCCTTGTCCGTGAGGTAGAACGGGACGTTCTTATAGGCCTGCTCGGAGGACGTGCCGCCGTCCGCCTGCCACACGTCGACCGTCTGACCGTTCTTCACGACGGGCCCGAAGCGCTCGCCGAGGCCGTACACGTGCTCGTTGACACCGAGGGTCAGCTGCTCGTGGAGGTAGGTGCGGCCCTCGTCGTCCGTGACGACGCCGAGCGACTTGGGCAGCGAGCTCGTGAGGACGCGACCGCCCGCGACGAAATCGACCTGCCAGTGGTCGCCGCGGTGCACCTGCACCGCGAGGCTGCCCGACGTGAGCGTCGCGACGTCGTCCGCGACGACGACGTCCGCCACATGTCCCTCGGCGCGAGAGAGCGCGAAGTGCGGGCCCCGGTCGAGCGCGCCGGCGTGCTGCGTGACCTTCACGGTGACGACGTCCGGGATCGGCGCGGAGTACTCGACCGTGAGCATCGTGCGGTTGAGGACGTCTCCACGCGTCTCGATGCGCTTCGTCGGCGCGTACGCCGTGAGCGTGCCCTCGCCGGGCCAGACATCGTAGGCCTGGGCGGCGAACTGGGGATGCATGCCCTCGCGGGCCTGCCAGTAGCCGTCGGTGAACTTCATCGGTCTGCCGCCGTTCCGTCGTTGTTCGACTATGATCGTCGAAGCGTTTCGACAACCGTAGCGCTCTCCGTGCCGTGCGTCCACCCCCGACGCGCTACGGTGGGCCTCGACCAGAGAGGAGCACCCATGGCAGTGACGATCGCCGACGTCGCACGCGCAGCAGGCGTCTCCGTCTCGACCGCGTCCTACGCCCTCTCCGGCAAGCGACGCATCTCGGAACCGACCCGGCTCCGCGTCGCGGCCGCCGTCGACGAGCTCGGCTACCGCCCCCACGCCGGCGCACGCGCGCTCGCCTCCGCCTCCCCCCGCACCCGCACGATCGCTCTCATGGCCCCGCTCCGCACCGGGACCGACACCGCCGTCGTCATGCAGTTCGTCGCCGCGATCGTCCTGCGCGCCCGCCACCACGGGCTCGACGTCCTCCTCCTCACCCAGGACGACGTCGACGGCGTCGAGCGCGTCGCGAGCGGCTCCGTCGTCGACGGCGTCGTCGTCCTCGACGTCCAGGCCGACGACCCCCGCGTCGCCGCCCTCGACGGGCTCGGTCGCCCGGCCGTCCTCGTCGGCCTCCCCGCAGCCCCCGGCAGGCTCTCGTGCATCGACCTCGACTTCGAGGGAGCGGGTCGGCTCACCGTCGAGCACCTCGCCGACCTCGGGCACACGAGCGTCGGCGTCGTCGCGCACGCCGACGAGTTCCGGGAGCGCGGCGCCTCGTTCGCCGTCCGCCTCGCGCGAGGCGTCACAGACGCGGGCGCGACCCGCGGCGTCGACGTCCGCCTCGTCGGCAGCGACGGTTCCGCAGCGGGCACCGCGTCCGCCGTCGACACGCTTCTCGCCGGCACCCCCGCACCGACGGCCCTCATCGTCCACAACGAGCCCGCGCTCCCCCACGTCCTCGCCCGCCTCGCGGCGCTCGGGCACGACGTCCCGGCACGCACGTCGGTCCTCGCGATCTGCCCCGCCGACGTCGCGGAACGGCAGACCGTGCCGGTCACCGCCGTCGAGATCCCGGCCGCAGACATCGGCTCGGTCGCGGTCGACATGCTCGTCGACCGCGTCGAGGAGGACCGCCCGACGGAGATCAGGCTCGTCGCCCCCACGCTCGTCGACCGCGGATCGACGACGCGGCGCTGAGCGCCCCTCCACCTCTCCGTCGCCGATCCCGCCCGACGCCTCTCGGACTCGGAACGTCGCTGCGCACACGCGAGCGTGCAGGAACGCTACGAGTCACCCAGGGTTCTCGACTCGTAGGGCCCCAGCACCATCGAACGGCGCTGGGGCCCTACGAGTCGGAAGGTGGTTCGATCCGGAGACGGTTCGCTCGGGATGCGGCAGCGACCGCCGCGTGAGGACCTCGCCGTGACGGCGTCCTGTCAGGACTGCGCGACCGGCTCTCCTCCGCGGAGGACGTCAAGGACGTGGAGCTCGTCGTCGAGCAGGAGGACGTCGGCGCGCGCGCCGGCCTCGAGCCGACCGATGTCCGTCCGCCCGAGCACCGTCGCAGGCGTGTGCGTCGCCGCCCGCACCGCGTCGACGAGCGGAACACCGCCGCGCACCGTGCGACGCACGACGTCGCTCAGGCGCGCCGTGCCACCCGCGATCGCGCCGCCCACGGTGAGGCGCGCGACCCCGTCGGCGACCGTGACCTCCATCGAGCCGAGCCGATAGGCACCGTCGGGCATTCCCGCCGCGGCCATCGCGTCAGTGACGAGCGCGACGTTGTCCGCGCCGACCATCTCGACGACGTCCCGCACGAGCGCAGGGTTGACGTGCGTCGCGTCGGCGACGAGCTCGACGACGGCGCGGCCACGCGCTGCGGCGGAGAGGCAGTCAGCGATCGGGCCCGCCTCACGGTGCGCGAGCGGGCGCATGCCGTTGAAGAGGTGCGTGACCGTCGGCCGTGCCGAGCGGACGCCCGGGGCAGCGAGCCGGTCGAAGGCCTCGTCGAGCCCCGCCCGCATCTCGCCCGCTGCCGCGTCGGTGTGCCCGTAGCTCGGCAGTGCTCCGGCCTCGACGAGCGCCTCGGTGACACCACCGTCACCCGTGTTGCCAGGGGCCTCGGGTGCAAGAGTCATCGTCACGAAGTGGCGTCCGAGGACGGCCCCGACGCGCCGTACGAGCTCCGCGTCGGGCTCCTGGATGAGGTTGGGGTCCTGTGCGCCGCAGCGCGCGACGGAGACGAACGGTCCTTCGAGGTGGACTCCCGCAAGCTCGCCGGCCTCAGCGAGGCCCGCGAGGACCGCGCTGCGCGCGAGCAACGTCTCGGGGCTCGCGGTGACGAGCGACGCGACGAGCGACGTCGTGCCCGCGCGCCTGTGCACGAGGACCGCGGTCATCGCGGTCTCCGCGTCCTCGGAGTCAGGGAAGCTCGCGCCGCCGCCGCCGTGGCAGTGGATGTCGACAAGACCCGGGGTGATGACCGGCACGGTGCGCGCGTCCGCCAGCTCGTGACCCGCGGTCTGCGCTGCGCTCACGTCACCGACGAACGCGACCCTCGACCCGTCGAGGACGACGACGCCGTCCGGGATCTCCGTCGTCCCCGTGAGGACCCGACCGCGCAGCACCACTTTGTTAGCCATGCTGCCATTGTTGCCCTGCGGGGACGCCGAGCGCCAGTCCCGAGGTCCCGATCCGCTCAGAAGAGACGCGAGTCGACGTCGTCGACACCGCGCATCGCGTCGTAGTCGAGCACGAGACACTCGATGCCGCGGTCCGTCGCGAGCACACGCGCCTGCGGCTTGATCTGCTGAGCCGCGAACACGCCGCGCACCGGCGCGATGAGCGGGTCGCGGTTGAGCAGGTCGAGATAGCGCGTCAGCTGTTCCACGCCGTCGATCTCGCCCCGCCGCTTGATCTCGATCGCGACGGACCCGCCGCGCGGGTCACGCGCAAGGATGTCGACGGGCCCGATGGCCGTCATGAACTCGCGCCGCACGAGCGTGTGCCCGGGGCCGAGCAGCTCGATCTGCTCCGCGAGCAGCGCCTGGAGGTGCGCCTCGACGCCCTCCTTGACGAGGCCGGGGTCGATGCCGAGCTCAGCCGTCGTGTCGAGCACGACCTCGTGGATCTCGATGCGCAGGTGATCGTCGCTCTTGGTGTGCTGGACGTCCCAGACCGCGGTCATACCAGCGGCTGCCTCGTCCTCGTCGGGCTCCGAGACGACGAGCGTGCACGGCGGGCTCATCCAGTTGAGCGGCTTGTACGAGCCGCCGTCGGAGTGCAGCAGCACGGAACCGTCCGCCTTGACGACGAGCAGGCGCCGCGCGAGCGGCAGGTGGGCCGACAGCCGACCGGTGTAGTGCGCGGCGCAGTCCGCGATGACGAGTCTCACGACGTCCTCAGGCTCGGGGGTGACGGGCGGCGCTCCGCCGCGCCGGGCGTCCGGGGACGCGGCACGGTCAGGAGACCACGCCACCGTCCGACGGCGGCGCGGACTCGAGCCACGAGGTGAGCCCCGCATACGCAGGGACCGACATCTCGAGGACGAGCGGCTCCCCACGATAGCTGCACCGGACGCGATACCGGTCGCTCGACCCGGCGACGAGGTCGCGCGAGTCCACCTCGAGCTCGTACCGCGACCACGTGCGGTCCGCGCGCAGGGAGAAGGACCAGCGTCGGTACCAGTCGAGCCGGCCGACACCATAGTGGGCGACCCCGACGCGCACGGGTGCGCTCGGGGCCGACGGTGCTGGCGGGACGGGCAGGCCGACCACGCAGCACATGAACGAACCCACCCTCCTGTCGAGCGCCCGCAGGCGCACGACGACGACAAGGGCGGCCACCACGGCTAGCAGCCCGAGGATGACGAGCATCCAACGGAACCACTCCTCCATGACGGCCGCCCCTGTGCGTGATCAGGCGGTGACGATCGTCGCCTCGTCGGCGACCACCGTGATCTGGTCGGAGTCGACGGACAGGAACCCGCCCGTCACCGAGATCTCGAGCTCGCTGCCCTGGGCGGGACGGATGACGACCGTCCCGGCCGAGAGCAGCGCGAGCAGGGGCGTGTGCCCCGCGAGGATCCCGATCGACCCGTCGTGCGCGGGCGCGGTGACGGATCGTGCCGTGCCGGACCAGACGGCCCGGTCGGCGGCGACGACGTCGACGGAAATATCAGCCATGGGAGCTCCTAGCGTGTGTCGGCTCGTTCAGAAGGCGGACGGCGTCAGACGCCGTACTCCTTCTGGATCCGGGCCCAGTTGCGCTCGAGGTCCTCGAGGCCACCGATGTTGAAGAACGCCTGCTCCGAGATGTGGTCGAACTCGCCGTCCGCGATCTTCTTGAACGCCTCGATCGTCTCCGTGAGCGGGACGGTCGAGCCGGGCACGTTGGTGAACTGCTCGGCCATGTAGGTGTTCTGCGAGAGGAACTGCTGGATGCGGCGGGCACGACCGACGACGGTCTTGTCCTCCTCGGAGAGCTCGTCGACACCGAGGATCGCGATGATGTCCTGGAGCTCCTTGTTGCGCTGGAGGATGGACTTCACGCGCGTCGCCGTGTCGTAGTGCTCCTGGCCCACGTACCGCGGGTCGAGGATGCGCGACGTCGACGTCAGCGGGTCGATGGCCGGGTAGAGACCGCGCGAGGCGATCTCACGGCTCAGCTCGGTCGTCGCGTCGAGGTGCGCGAACGTCGTCGCCGGGGCCGGGTCCGTGTAGTCGTCGGCGGGGACGTAGATCGCCTGGAGCGACGTGATCGAGTGACCACGCGTCGAGGTGATGCGCTCCTGCAGCTGACCCATCTCGTCCGCGAGGTTCGGCTGGTAGCCGACGGCGGACGGCATGCGGCCGAGCAGCGTCGAGACCTCGGAGCCGGCCTGCGTGAAGCGGAAGATGTTGTCGATGAAGAGGAGGACGTCCTGCTTCTGCACGTCACGGAAGTACTCGGCCATGGTGAGGGCCGAGAGGGCGACGCGGAGACGCGTGCCCGGCGGCTCGTCCATCTGGCCGAAGACGAGGGCGGTCTGCTTGATGACGCCCGACTCCGTCATCTCCTGGATGAGGTCGTTGCCCTCACGCGTGCGCTCGCCGACACCGGCGAACACGGAGACACCGTTGTGGTTGTTGGCGACGCGGTAGATCATCTCCTGGATGAGGACGGTCTTGCCGACGCCCGCACCACCGAAGAGGCCGATCTTTCCACCCTGCACGTACGGGGTGAGGAGGTCGATCGACTTGATGCCGGTCTCGAACATCGAGGTCTTCGACTCGAGCTGGTCGAACGCCGGGGGCTTGCGGTGGATCGGCCAACGCTCGGTGATCTCGATCCTCTCGCCAGGCTCCGCGTTGAGGACCTCACCGGTGACGTCGAAGACGTGACCCTTGGTGATGTCGCCGACGGGGACGGAGATCGGGGCGCCCGTGTCGCGGACCTCGGACCCACGGACGAGACCGTCCGTCGGCTTGAGGGCGATGGCACGGACCATCGAGTCGCCGAGGTGCTGGGCGACCTCGAGGTTGAGCGTGAACGACTTCTCGCCCTCGCCCTGCGACGACAGGTCGATCTCGACCTGGAGCGCGTTGTAGAGCTCGGGAATCTGGTCCGACGGGAACTCGATGTCCACGACGGGGCCGATGACGCGGGCGACGCGCCCCACGCCGGGGGTCTTCGCGCCGGCTGCGCCGGTGTCGACAGTGGTGGCGGTCATGACTGCTGGCCTCGCTTCACAGAGCCGGGCAGGTGCCCGACGGGGTCGATGCTTGCAACGTGGGTTCGGGACGTCAGGTTCATGACGCCGCCAGGGCGTCAGCGCCCGAGACGATCTCGGAGATCTCCTGCGTGATCTCAGCCTGACGCGCCTGGTTGGCCAGACGCGTGTAGTTGCGGATGAGATCCTCCGCGTTGTCCGTCGCCGTGTGCATCGCGCGCTGGCGGGCGGCCAGCTCGGACGCGGCCGCCTGGAGGAGCGCGGTGTAGATGCGACGACCGACGTAGCGCGGCAGGAGCGCGTCGAGCACGGCTTCCGCGGACGGCTCGAACTCGTAGAGCGGAAGGGGCTCGTCGGCGCCCGCGACGGTGACGCCCTCGACGACCTCGAGCGGCAGGAGCCGGACGATGCGCGGCTTCTGCGTCACCATGTTGATGAACCGGGTGTAGACGACGTGGAGCTCGCCCACGCCCCCCTCCTCGGCCGGTGCCAGGAAGGCGCCGAGCAGCTGATCGGCGATCTCCTTGGCCGTCTCGACCGTCGGAGCGTCGGACTCGCCGGACCACGACGCGACCACGGGCCGGTTGCGGAACGCGTAGTACGAGATGCCGCGGCGCCCGGCGAGGTAGAGGTCGACGACCTTGCCCTCGCCCTCGAGACGCTCGATGAGCGTCTCAGCCTCGCGGATGACGGACGCCGAGTACGAGCCGGCCATGCCGCGGTCGGACGTGACGAGCAGGACCGCGACGCGGTTCGTGTCCTCACGCTCCGAGAGCAGCGGGTGGTCGGTCGCGCCGTGCGTGGCGGCCGCCGAGACGGCACGCGTGAGCATCTCCGTGTACGGCGTCGCCGCGGTGACCTTCGCACGGGCCTTGCCGATGCGTGAGGCCGCGATGAGCTCCATCGCACGGAAGATCTTCTTCAGCGACTGTGTCGACCGGATCCTCTGCCGGTAGACGCGCTGCTGACCCGCCATCGTCAGGCCTTCTTCTGCTTGACGATCTGCTCCTGCTCGACCGGGGTGTCCTCGTCAGCGGTCTCGCCACCGACGAGCGGCGTGCCGTCACCCTTGAGGAAGCCGAGGCGGAAGTCCTCGACCCCGGCCGCGAGGGCAGCCTCGGTCTCGTCCTCGAGCTTGCCGGTCGAGCCGATGGTCGCGAGGACGTCGGTGTTGCGACGCAGGTGGTCGATGAGCTCGGTCTCGAACCGGCGGACGTCCTCGAGCGGCACGTCGTCGAGCTTGCCCTTCGTGCCGGCCCAGATGGACGCGACCTGGTCCTCGACCGGGTACGGCGTGTACTGCGCCTGCTTGAGGAGCTCCATGAGACGCGCGCCACGCGTGAGCTGCGCCTTGGACGCCGCGTCGAGGTCGGACGCGAACATCGCGAACGCCTCGAGCGAGCGGTACTGGGCGAGGTCGAGCTTGAGCGTTCCGGAGACCTTCTTCATGGCCTTGACCTGCGCGGAACCACCGACTCGCGAGACGGAGATACCGACGTCGACAGCGGGACGCTGGTCGGCGTTGAAGAGGTCGGACTGGAGGAAGATCTGACCGTCGGTGATGGAGATGACGTTCGTCGGGATGTACGCCGAGACGTCGTTCGCCTTCGTCTCGATGACGGGCAGACCTGTCATCGAGCCCGCACCCATCTCGTCCGAGAGCTTGGCACAACGCTCGAGCAGACGGGAGTGCAGGTAGAAGACGTCACCGGGGTAGGCCTCGCGGCCCGGCGGACGACGCAGGAGGAGCGAGACGGCACGGTAGGCCTCGGCCTGCTTCGACAGGTCGTCGAAGACGATGAGGACGTGCTTGCCGTCGTACATCCAGTGCTGGCCGATGGCCGAGCCCGTGTAGGGCGCGAGGTACTTGAAGCCGGCCGGGTCGGAGGCGGGAGCCGCGACGATCGTCGTGTACTCGAGCGCGCCGGCCTCCTCGAGGGCGCCGCGGACCGACGCGATCGTCGAGCCCTTCTGGCCGATGGCGACGTAGATGCAGCGGACCTGCTTGGTCGGGTCGCCCGTCTCCCAGTTCGCCTTCTGGTTGATGATCGTGTCGATCGCGATCGCGGTCTTGCCCGTCTGGCGGTCGCCGATGATGAGCTGACGCTGGCCGCGGCCGACGGGGATCATCGCGTCGATCGCCTTGAGGCCAGTCTGGAGCGGCTCGTGCACCGACTTGCGCTGCATGACGCCGGGCGCCTGGAGCTCGAGGGCGCGGCGGCCGGTCGTCTCGAGCTCGCCGAGCCCGTCGATCGGCTTGCCGAGCGGGTCGACGACGCGGCCGAGGTAGCCGTCACCGACGGGGACCGAGAGGACCTCGCCCGTGCGGTGGACCGTCTGGCCCTCCTCGATGCCGGTGAACTCGCCGAGGACGACGACACCGATCTCGCGGGCCTCGAGGTTGAGGGCGAGGCCGAGCGTGCCGTCCTCGAAGCGGACCAGCTCGTTCGCCATGACGCCCGGGAGGCCCTCGACGCGGGCGATGCCGTCGCCCGCGAGCGTGACGCGACCGACTTCCTCGCTCGCGGCGGCCGTGGGCTCGTAGGACTTCACGAAGCTGTCCAGCGCGGCACGGATCTCGTCCGGCCGGATCTGCAGCTCAGCCATTGATCTCTCCTGTCATGACCGCCCGTGGCGGTCGTGCGATCTTCAGTGTGCGGACCTTGCCGGGCCGCGAGGTGCGGGTGGTGCGCCTGCGGCGCGGGGGTCAGCTCGCCAGTCGGCGGCGGGCGTCGGCCATACGTGCGAGCACGGTGGCCTCGACGATGTCATCGCCGACCTGGATGCGCAGGCCGCCGACGACCGAGGGGTCGACGACGACGTTGAGCTGGACGGGCTTGCCGTATGCCTGGGCGAGCAGGGTGCCGAGCCGATCGGTCTGCGCCTCCGAGAGAGGTGCGGTGACCGTGGCGAGACCGACGAGACGGTCGCGCATGGCGGCGGCGATCTCCATGTACCAGCTGAGCGTGGCGACGAACCGGCGCCCGCCCCGCAGGCCGGCGGCGCGGCGTGCGAGCCCGCGCGTGGCCTCGTCGCCGCGGCCCGCGAGGATCGCGTCGAGAAGACGGATCCTGTCGGCCACGGAGACACCGGGGTTGCTGAGCATGGCACGGACGTCGGCCGGGGAGCCGATGAGCGACCTCACGATCGTGAAGAGCTCGTTCTCGACGGTCTCGAGCGTCCCTCGCGAACGTGCCGACGCGAGAGTCGCCCCGACCGCGAGGTCCTCGACGGCCTCGGCGAGGTCGGCGTCCGCCGACCAGCGCTGGGCCACGAGGTCGACGAGGACGGCGACGACGCGGTCGTCGGCCTTCCCCCCGAGGATGCCGCGCACGAGCCCGGCCTTCGCCGCGGCGTCACGCGCCGGGTCGGCGAGGCCGCGCAGAAGCGCAGCGGATCCGTCGAGCGCGTCGAGCACGGTGAACAGCTGCTCTCCGAGCTCGGCGGCGCCCTCGCCGGCGTCGCGGAGCACCGGGGCGAACCCGGCACGCACGACCTCCAGCGAACGCTGGCTGGTACCCCGCATCACTTCTCCTTGGCGGTGGTGAGGGTGGACGCCTCGAGCTCGTCGAGGAAGCGGTCCACGACACGCGACTGGCGCGCGATGTCCTCGAGGGACTCGCCCACGATCTTCGAAGCGAGCTCGGTCGCGAGCGCACCGACGTCGGCACGCAGCGAGACCGCCGCGGCCTGGCGCTCGGCGTCGATCTGGCGCTGGGCCGTCTCGACGAGCCGGTCGGCCTCAGCCGTCGCCTTGGTCCGGGCCTCGGCCACGATGGCAGCGGCCTCGGTACGAGCCTGCTCGCGGACCTGGGCGGCCTCGGCACGTGCCGCGCGGAGCGTCTGCTCCTGCTCGGTGGCCGCGGCCTCGGCGCTCGCCTTCGCCTCGTCGGCGAAGCTCAGGCCGGCCTCGATCTTCGCGGTCCTCTCGTCGAGGATCGCCGTGAAGACGGGGAGGACGAACTTGCCCAGGACGAACGCGATGATCGCGAAGCAGACCGCCGACCAGATGATGTCGTACGGCGCGGGGAAGAGCAGCGAGGGCTGCTCCCCTTCCGCTGCCGCGAGGATGGTCGTCGTGGTGATCATCGTCAGAAGACGAAGCCCGCGGCGAAGCCGATGAGGCCGAGGGCCTCGATGGCGGCGAGGGCGATGAACATGTTGGTGCGGAGGGCGCCGGCGACCTCGGGCTGACGAGCCGTGGCCTCCTGCGTCTTGGCGACCATGATGCCGAGGCCGATACCCGGGCCGAGTGCCGCGAGACCGTAACCGATGGTCGCGATGTTGCCCTCGAGAGCGGCGAGCGTCGTGATGTCCACGAGTGTGTTCCTTCCAGTACGGCCGGGAGAGTCCCGGTCGGGGGTGTGAGGACGGGCCGGTCCGCGGCCTGTCCCAGCAGGGATGCTTAGTGGGCTTCCTCGGAGAGGTTGATGTACACCGCGGTGAGCAGGACGAAGATGTACGCCTGCAGGACTGCGATGAAGATCTCGAACGCGGTGAAGGCGAAGCCGGCCGCCAGCGTCACGCCGCCGACGAGCTTGAGCGCGCCGGCAGCCTCGAGGAAGAGGAAGTGCGTCGCGGCGAAGCACAGGACGAGCAGGAGGTGCCCGGCGACCATGTTGACGAGGAGTCGGATCGCGAGCGTCGCGGGGCGCAGGATGAACGTCGAGATGAGCTCGATCGGCGTGAGGATGAAGTAGATCGGCCACGGCACGCCGCTCGGGAAGAGCGAGCTCTTGAGGAAGTGCGCGCCGCCCTGGGCGCGGACGCCCGCGACGATGAACGCGACGTAGGCGACGAGGGCCATGACGATCGGGAAGCCGATGACGCCCGAGCCCGCGATGTTGAGGGCGGGGACGATGCCGGTGATGTTGAACGCGAAGATCGTCACGAACATGATCGTGAGGAGCGGCGTGTGACGGCGGGCCGTCTTCTTGCCGATGATCTCCTCGACGATCTGGACGCGCACGAAGTCGAGCACCATCTCGACGCCGCCCTGGAAGCGGCCGGGGACGAGCTTCGCGCGGCGCGCCGCGATGGCGAAGACCGTGAGCAGCACGACCGTCACGAAGACGCGGACGAGAGTGATCCGGTTGAACTCGAAGGGCGTGCCCTCGAAGAAGATCGCCGGGGGGAAGAAGTCGGCCAGGGTGGGCGTGTGGAACCCACCGCCGTCACCGGCAGCGAGCACAGTGGCACCGTGGAGAGGCAGAGCGAACAGGGTGATCTCCCAGCGATCGTGTCGACGGCATACCACACCACGCAGGTGCGGACGTGGGCCGTCGGACTACATTGTCGGAATCGGGTCCAAGACTAGCGCATGGAGCCGCGTCGATCTGCCGCAGCCGAGGGCCGCAGGTGCCCTCTGGTGTGACGATGACCACGTGCGCAGGGGTTGCGCTCCACGGATCGTCCGGACGTCGTGGGGCTATGTCGCATCCGGCCCCGCGCCGTCGTCCGCGCGGGGCGACTGCGTGAGATCGACGACAGGGATGCGGGCCCGCTGCAGCTGGACCATCTCGAGAGCGGTCGAGCCGAGGATCGCGACGACGAGCACCGCGAAGAACACGCCCTTGTGGAAGTACGTCGCGTCCTTGAGGACAGCGAGGACGACGAGCAGGACGAGCATCTTCGCGAGCCACGCCCCGACGACCCAGGCGTTCATGACGTGCATCGGCCGGTCGGCCGTCCGCACCATGATGAGCGCGGTCGTCAGCGAGAAGAACGCAGCGACGGCCGCGCCCATGAGACCGCCCCACAGACCGGGCGTCCCCCCGACGAGCAGCCCGATGCCCGCGCCGAGCACGGTGACGGCGGCGACGAAGATCGTCAGTGCCCGCAGCACGCCGGCGAAGGCTGCGCGGACCGGGGACGGGCCGGAAGGCTGGGACATGGTGGCTCCTGGTTCGGTCATGCCTGCGAGGTGCCGGCCGGGACGGGGGCCTCGTCACGACGACCGGGGCGGCCGAGCGGTCCGAGGGTGAGTGCGAGGACGACGACGGAGGCGACGGCGATCCCGATGAGCACCTCGGTCGCGGAGAACGCGACGAGCGCGGCCGCGCCGAACGCGAGCACCGCGGTCCACAGGTACATGATGACGACGGCGCGGCGGTGCGTGTGCCCGAGCTGGAGCAGCCGGTGGTGCAGGTGCATGCGGTCGGGGTGGAACGGGCTCTTGCCCTGCAGGGTGCGGCGCAGCACCGCAAGGATCATGTCGAGCAGCGGGAGCACGATGACCGCTGCCGGCAGGAGGATCGGCAGGAACGCTGGGATGGACTGTCCCTCGGAGATCCGGGCCGGGTCGATGCGACCCGTGACGGCGATCGCTGCGGCCGCGATGACGAGGCCTATGAGCATCGAGCCCGAGTCGCCCATGAAGAGTCGCGAGGGATGGAAGTTGTGCGGCAGGAAGCCGAGGCACACGCCGACGAGCGCGACGGTCGCGAGGCTCGCGAGGTCGGAGTAGTCGGTCGGGTTCGTCGACTGCGTGAGCAGGTAGGTGTAGAGGAAGAACGCGCTGCCGCCGATCGCGATGAGCCCCGCGGCGAGACCGTCGAGACCGTCGACGAAGTTCACGGCGTTCATCGCGGTGACGACCGCGAGCACGGTGAGGAAGAGCGAGAGGCGTCCCGAGCCGATCGTCAGGCCGCCGATCGGCACGGTGATGAGCTGGACGCCCTGCCACGCCATGACGCCGGCCGCGAGGACCTGGCCCGCGAGCTTCGTCATCCAGTCGAGGTCCCAGATGTCGTCGGCCGCGCCGAGTAGCGCGACGAGGGTCGCACCGAGGAGGATCGCCCATGCCTCCCCGGACGCGAAGACGTCCTCGAGGAACCCGATCTGCGACGCGACGAGGAACGCGACAGCGAGGCCGGCGAGCATCGCGAGCCCGCCGAGCCGCGGCGTCGGGACCGTGTGGACGTCCCGCGAACGCACAGCGGTCATGCCGCCCGTGCGCATCGCGATCCACCGCGCGAGCGGCGTGAGGAGGAAGGTGACGGTCGCGGCGACGAGCGCGACGAGCAGATAGGCCCTCACCGGTGTGCATCGGGAGACGTGTCCCCCGGCTCCTCCGGCTCGGCGACAGGCTCCCCGGCGCCGCGCAGCGCCGGGACGACCTCGCGCAGGCACTCGAGGGAGATCGCGCCCTCGCGGACGACGACGGGCACGTCGCCTGTCGCGTCGACGATCGTCGAGGCGACGCCGCCGGGGACGGGACCCCCGTCGAGGTAGACGGCGACGGCGTCTCCGAGCTGGGCCGCAGCGTCCGCGACCTCGAGCGCCGCCGGCTGACCCGTGAGGTTGGCGCTCGAGACCGCGAGCGGCCCCGTGCGACGCAGGAGGGCGAGCGCGGTCGGGTGGTCGGGCATGCGCAGCGCGACGGTCCCGTGCGTCTCGCCGAGGTCCCACGCGAGCGTCGGCTGCGCGCGGCAGATGACCGTGAGGCCGCCGGGCCAGAACGCCTCGACGAGCGCCCGGACGTCGTCCGAGACGTCGGTCGCGAGGCCGTCGAGCGTGCGGGCGTCAGGCACGAGCACGGGCGGCGGCATCTGCCGGCCGCGGCCCTTGGCCGCGAGCACTGCCGCGACCGCCGCGGGCGAGAACGCGTCGGCGCCGACGCCGTAGACGGTGTCGGTCGGCAGGACGACGACGGCTCCGCGCTGGACGGCGGCGACCGTCTCGTCGAGCGCGGGACCCCACGTCTGCGGGTCTGAGGCGGGGAGGATCGCGTGCGTCACGACTCCGATCCTCCCACGTCCGCGGGCGGCCGGTGCGCGACGACGGCCCGCGGACGGCCCGTGAGATCGGGGATCGTGCGGGCGTCGACGAGGCCCGCAGCCTCGGCCATCGAGCGCGCCGCGGAATCCTGGACCTCGGAGTGCTCCATGACGTAGAGGCCGCCCGGGCGCAGGAGGCGCACGGCCGCTGCCGTGACGCCGCGCGGCACCTCGAGGCCGTCGGCGCCGAGCCCGTAGAGGGCTACGGCCGGGTCGTGGCGGGCGACCTCGGGGTCACGGGGCACGGCGTCGGACGGCACGTACGGCGGGTTGGAGACGACGACGTCGACGGACCCGTCGAGGTGGCCGAGCGCGGTGCGCGCGTCGCCCCGCACCAGGGTGACGACAGCACCTGTGGCTGCAGCGACCCGCGCGACGTTGCGCGCGGCCCACGCGTGCGCGTCGGCGTCGAGCTCGACCGCATGGACCTGCGCCCCGGGGACCTCGGTCGCGACCGCGAGCGCGATCGCGCCCGAGCCTGTGCAGAGGTCGACGACGACCGCGCTCCCCCGCGCCTCGACGGCCGCGCGCGCGGCGTCGATCGCGACCTGCGCGACGTCCTCGGTCTCTGGGCGCGGCACGAAGACGCCGGGCCCGACCTCGAGCTCGAGGTGACGGAAGGGCGCGCGGCCCGTGAGGTGCTGGAGCGGGCGGCGCTCGCCGCGGGCGGCGACGAGCCGTGCGAGCTCGTCCGCGACGCCCGGGCCGAGGTCAGCGAGCGAACGCCCGAGCAGTCCCGCCGTGGTCACGGCCGAACGGTCAGTTCCCGCGGCGTGCGCGCACAGCAGCTCCGCGTCGACGCGCGGGCTCGGCACGCCCGCCTCGCCCAGCAGCGCGGTCGCGGCCGCGACCGCGTCACGGACCGACGTCGTGCCCGCGAACGTCACCGTCACTCGCCCGCGCCTGCGAGGCGCGCCGCCTCGTCGGCCTCGATCGCCGACGCGACGACAGGGCCGAGCTCGCCGTCGAGCACGGTGTCGAGGTTGTAGGCCTTGTAGCCCGTGCGATGGTCGGCGATGCGGTTCTCGGGGAAGTTGTACGTGCGGATGCGCTCGGAGCGGTCGACGGTGCGCACCTGCGAGCGGCGGATGTCGTTGGCCGCTGCGGCGGCCTCCTCCTGCTGCGCGGCGAGGAGGCGCGCGCGCAGGACACGCATCGCCTGCTCGCGGTTCTGCAGCTGGGACTTCTCGTTCTGCATCGAGACGACGATGCCCGTCGGTACGTGCGTGATGCGCACCGCGGAGTCCGTCGTGTTGACGGACTGACCGCCCGGGCCCGAGGACCTGTAGACGTCGATGCGCAGGTCGTTCGGGTCGATGACGACCTCGCCCGCGTCCTCGACCTCCGGGAACACGAGCACTCCGACGGCCGACGTGTGGATGCGGCCCTGCGACTCCGTCACGGGCACGCGCTGGACACGGTGGACGCCGCCCTCGTACTTGAGGGACGCCCACACCCCGTCCTCGGGCGCGACGGTGCCGCGCGCCTTGACCGCGACCTGCACGTCCTTGTAGCCGCCGAGGTCGGACTCGGTGCGTTCGAGGATCTCGGTGCGCCAGCCACGCTGCTCGGCGTAGCGCAGGTACATGCGCAGGAGGTCGCCCGCGAAGAGAGCCGACTCCTCGCCGCCCTCCCCCGCCTTGATCTCAAGGATGACGTCGCGCGCGTCGTCCGGGTCGCGCGGGACGAGGACGCGGCGCAGGTGCTCCGTCGCCTCCGCGGCGGCTGCCTCGAGCCCCGGGACCTCGGCGGCGAAGCCCTCGTCCTCGGCGGCCATCTCGCGCGCAGCGCCAAGGTCGTCCACGGCCGCGCGCCACGCTCGGTACGCACCGACGACGCGGCCCAGCTCGGCGTAGCGACGGCCGAGCGTGCGCGCACGGTCACCGTCCGCATGGACGGCCGGGTCGGCGAGCTGCTGCTCGATGTCGGCGTGCTCGGCGAGGAGGGGCTCGACCGCCGCGAAGGCGTCGGGCCCGACGGGGGTGCTCATCGGTGCCTCTCGTGCTCAGGGGTGCCCGGACGGAGTGCCCGGGAACGGCCGACGCCGGCGGGTCCACGGCTCCGACTGCCCCTGGAGAGGTTGTCGGACGTGGTCCCGCCGGCGTCGGAGAGAAAGCTAGTTGGCAGCCTTCTTGCCGTAGCGAGCCTCGAAGCGCGCCACGCGGCCGCCCGTGTCGAGGATCTTCTGCTTGCCCGTGTAGAACGGGTGGCAGGCGCTGCACACGTCCGCGCGGATCTCGCCCGAGGTCTTCGTCGAGCGCGTGGTGAACGTGTTGCCACAGGTGCAGTACACCGTGGTCTCCACGTACTCCGGGTGGATGTCCTTCTTCATGGTTCTCCTCATGTGAGTAGGTCCCGGGTCGCCCGCGCACCGCGGCCGTGAACCGGAATCCCAGCGCTCCATTGTGCCACGGACGTCAAGACCTCGTGGTCACACGGATCAGTTCACTTGCTCACGTCGAAGTGGTCGATGACGTTCGACCAGTCGCCCGAGAAGCCCTTCTTCACCTTCGTGAGGTTCGTCGACGTTCCCGCCCTGAGGACGAGCTTCTCGTCTCCGCGTCCGATCTTCTCGTTCACCGCAGTGACGGAGTAGGGCGTGCGGTTCCACACCGACGACGTCTTGTCGTTGACGACAGAGATGTTGAACATGCTGATCGAGGTCGGCTTGAGGTTCGCGCTCCAGTCGGTGAGGTACCCGGTGTACCCGCTTCCGTCGTACGCGCAGAGCTCCCCGGCGTCGCAGACGCCGTTGCCGTTCGACTTCTTGAGAGTCGGAAGTGCGAACGCCGCAGCGGCGCTCGACACCGCTGCCGGCGAGTACGCGGTGCTGTGCGCCTTCGAATCCTTGCCCGAGGCACACACGGGGTCGCTCGACTGGCAGATCGACAGAGTCCGGGTGTGGTCGACGAGCAGCGGCACGTTCGACTTGCGCGCCTCGACCGTCAGCGACTTCCCGAGCTTGGAGAGCACGATCGCGTCGAGCGCCGGCGCAACCGTGTGGATCAGGCCCTTCGTCGAGGGCGAGTGCTCCCGCACGAGCGCCCCCGAGGTCGTGATGATCCTCTGGCGCATCGTGTCCCCGTAGTTGAGCGGGTCGGCGAGCAGGATCACCGAACGGACGGCCTTCGACACGGCAGCGTTGTCACCGATCTTGAACAGGCCCCAGTGCACGGCAAAGGCCCCCTGCGAGTAGCCCGTGAGCACGATCCGCGTGGACGGGCACGACTTCACGAGGGAGGTCACCGCCGACTGGACCGCCGACGCACCGCTGAGCATCGAGTCGAGGTAGGCACGCATCTCCGTGGCCGACTTCGGGCTCGGGAGACCGTTCGCCGGGTAGCTGATTCCCGCATAGCGGTACGTCTGCCCCTTCTCGAGCCCGGCCGCGATCTTCTCGGCGACATCGTCGAGACGCTCGCCAAAGTTCTTGATCCTCCCTGACGTGCTCGACTCGCCCGAGCCGCGCGCGCCCATGATGACGACGTTGGCGCACGTGCTTGTCACCTTCGTGCCTGCGGCGGCCGCTGGCGACGTCGCCGCCAGCCCCATACCTGCCGCGATGGCGAGCGTCGCGAACGACGCCGCCACCCGAGTCAGACGAATACCCATGCCCCTGCTCCTGACTGTCAGGGCGCCACCCCAGCGGCGCCACCTCGCGACGTATCGATACGCCGCGATCGTCAAATTAGCGCCCTAACCAGACAGTCGCCACTCAAGAAACCGGTACCGCCAAGCGGATCTATCCGGCGAGGTATCCGCGCACCTTTGCAGTCGCCTCGTCCCACGTCCAGCCGTTCGCAGCTCGCTCACGGCCCGCAGCCCCCATCGCGCGTGCGCGTTCCGGGTCCCGGAGCAGCTCGACGATCCGCGCGGCGATCTCCTCGGTGCTCCGAGGGTCGACGAGGAAGCCTGTCTCGCCGTCCTCAAGCGTGTCCGGCGTGCCGCCCGAGCGTCCGACGACAATCGGCTTGCCGCACGCAGCGGCCTCGAGGAAGACGATGCCGAAGGCCTCGGGCTCAAGCCCGCCGAGCCGCGTGCGCGACGGACCTGCGAAGACGTCGGCAGCGTCGAAGAATCCCGGGATGTCGTCCCACGGAACAGGTCCGACGAGGGTCACCGACGCGTCGAGCCCGAGCCGCGCCACGTCCTTCGCGAGCGAGCCCGCCGCGGGTCCCCGGCCGACGAGGACGAGATGAGCGTCAGGCACCTGCTCGAGGACGCGCGGCCATGCGCGGACGAGCATGTCCTGCCCCTTGCGCGGAACGAGCCTGGCCGCGCACAGGACGACGGGCGCCGTCGGTCCGAGCCCGAGCCGCGCTCGCACCGCCGCGCCACCCTCCCCCGGACGGAACTGGTCGACGTCGACCCCCGGCGAGAGCGGGCGCATGCGCGCACGGTCCGCCGGCCGCAGCGCCGACCCGATGGCGTCGTGGCACCACCCCGAGACGTACGTGAGGACGTCGACGCTCGCCGCGACCTTTCGCAGCGCCTGCCGCGCCCCGGGCAGGCGCGACCACCACACCTCGTGACCGTGGGTCATCGCGACGACACGGCGGGCGCCGGCGGCCCGCAACGCCGGCGCGAGCAGCCCCAGCGGGACGGACGACCCGACGAGCACCGTGTCGCACCCGTGCTCCCGGAACACACGGACGACCTCACGGCCCACGCGGGGCGTCGGCAGGAGCGTCCGCGCCCGGTCGCGCACGACGGGGTACGGGAGGGTCGCGTCGAGCTCGGCGTCGCCCGGCATGCGCGCGGTGTAGACGACGACCTCGTCGGCCGGGAACCTGTCCGTCAACGCCTTGACGAAGGTCTCGATGCCCCCCTGACGCGTCGGGAAGTCGTTCGTGAGGATGAGCGTGCGCACACCAGTCTCCAGGTCGCCGGACGGGTCGCGGTCAGCCTAGCGCCACACGGCACGGACGGCCCTCACACGAGAACGGCCTCACGCTCCGCGCGCCGGTGACGAGCATTGTGCACGTGCCCGCGGACGATGAGCACGAGGCCGACGACCGAGACGAGAACCAGCACGACGTTGATGATCTGGTAGGTCCGGAACATCGCGTTCCAGGACGCGTTGAAGTCGTCCGTGACGTTCGTCGGGTCAGCCGGGTCGTAGGCGAGCTTGATGACCGCTCCCGCCTCCTGGTCGCACCACTCGGTGGCGCGCGGTTCGTACGCTCGCGACGTGAGGGTCTCCGACCCGACCACGTAGGTGAACGTCACCGTGCACGAGCTGTAGTGCGGCTCCGGCAGGCTCGTGTCGGACGCCTCGACCCCCTCGGCGGCGGCGAGACGGCGGGCCTCCTCGATCTCGTCGGCATTGACGACCTCGCCGCTCGTGACCGAGACGACGAGCCCGTCCGTGGTCTCCCAGTGATCCGGGTTGAGGCCCGACGTCGCGAGAGCGATGCCGATCCCCCGGTGAAGAAGAGTCCCACCAACGCGACGAGCGGTGCGACGAGCAGGACGTAGCGCCAGGCGATCCGGTGGCGACGGGTCATGGGTCCCCCTGAGACAAGCGATGGCACGACAAGCACTATCGTCACGGTTGCTCGTCATGCGAGCGGTGTAACGCTAGCGCATGACGACCGATCTCATGCAGGTCGCCCCTTCTCGTCCGGAAGGGTCGTCGCCGAACGGACCACGGGCTCCACGACCGAAGGGTCGTGGAGCCCGTGGCTGCGTCGGTCTCAGGTCAGACGGTCTTGCCCGCGTCGTCGTCGTGCGCCGTCGTCGGCGTCGTCTTCTGCACCTGGAGCAGGAACTCGACGTTCGACTTCGTCTCCTTGAACTTACCGAGCAGCAGCTCGATGGCCTGCTGCTGGTCGAGCCCGGAGAGCAGGCGGCGGAGCTTCCAGACGATCTTCAGCTCGTCGCCGCCCATGAGGATCTCCTCACGGCGCGTGCCCGACGCGTTGACGTCGACGGCGGGGAAGATCCGCTTGTCGGCGAGGCTCCGCGACAGACGCAGCTCCATGTTGCCGGTGCCCTTGAACTCCTCGAAGATCACCTCGTCCATCTTCGAGCCCGTCTCGACGAGCGCCGAGGCGAGGATCGTCAGCGAGCCGCCGTTCTCGATGTTGCGCGCCGCACCGAAGAACCGCTTCGGCGGGTAGAGCGCCGAAGCGTCGACACCACCGGAGAGGATGCGGCCCGACGCGGGGGCGGCGAGGTTGTAGGCGCGCGACAGGCGCGTGAGCGAGTCGAGGAGCACGACGACGTCCTGCCCGAGCTCGACGAGCCGCTTCGCGCGCTCGATCGCGAGCTCGGCGACCATCGTGTGGTCCGTGGCGGGGCGGTCGAACGTCGAGGCGATGACCTCGCCGTCGACCGTCCGCTCCATGTCCGTGACCTCCTCGGGGCGCTCGTCCACGAGCACCACCATGAGGTGGACCTCGGGGTTGTTCGCCGTGATCGAGTTCGCGATCTGCTGCATGATGATCGTCTTGCCCGCCTTGGGCGGCGCGACGATGAGGCCGCGCTGCCCCTTGCCGATCGGCGCGACGATATCGATGACACGCGGCGTGAGCTTCGTCGCCGCGGGGTTCTCGAGGCGCAGCCGCTCCTGCGGGTACAGCGGCGTGAGCTTTGCGAAGTCGGGACGCTCGTGCGCCTTCGACGGCACATCGCCGTTGACGGTGTCGAGGCGCACGAGGGCGTTGGCCTTGGCGCGCGCGATGTTCGACTGCGGGCCCTGGTCGCCCTCATGGGGCTGGCGCACGGCACCCGTGATCGCGTCGCCGCGGCGGAGGCCGGACTTCTTCACCTGACCCATGGAGACGTAGACGTCGCTCGGGCCCGGCAGGTAGCCGCTCGTGCGGACGAACGCCATGTTGTCGCGGATGTCGAGGATCCCGGCGATGGGCACGAGGACGTCGTCCTCGTGGATCTCGAAGTCCTCGGCGTCCAGGTCGAGGTTGCCCGTGCGGCTGCGGCCGCGCTTGCGGTCGCGCTCGCGGTAGCGGTCGCGACCGCGACGGCGACGGCCGCCGCGCTCGTCGTCCTCGAAGCCCTGCTCCTGCTGGGGCTGGCCGGCCTGGGGCTGGCCGGCCGGGCGCTGACCCTGGCCGCCCTGCTGGTTCTGCGGCTGACCCTGCTGACCCTGCTGGCCCTGCTGCGACTGCCGCGACTGCCGCGACTGCTGGCCCTGCCCCTGGTTCTTGTCCTGCCCCTCGGCGGGGCCCTGGTCGCGGCCGGCGCGACGGCGCTGGCCGCGCTCGAGGCCACGCTCGATCGAGGCGAGGTCGGCGGCGACGACCTCGCGCGCGGCGCGCGGCGTCTCCTCGCCAGCACCCTGCTCGTCGCGACGCTGCCCGCTGCGGGCCTCGGCCCGCTTACGGGCCTCCTCGGCGCGCTGCTCGGCGTCGTCGCCGCGACGCGGACGCTCGCCACGCGCTGGCCGGCGGCCGTCCTCACGACGAGCGCGGTCCTCGCGGGCGGGGCGCTCGGCGCGCTCCTCGCGGTCGGGGGTTCCGGCCGCCTTCTCGGCGGCGGGCTTCTCGGCGGCCGCCTTCTCGGCGGCGGGCTTCTCGGCGGACCGGGCGGTCGCAGGCTTCTCTGCCTGCGCGGCCTTCTCGGTCCGGGGCTTGGACGCGGCGGCGCCGCGGGCTCCCTTGATCGCCTCGACGAGGTCGCTCTTGCGCATCTTCGAGGTTCCCTTGACGCCGAGGCCGGACGCGACCGTCTGGAGCTCGGCGAGGCGCATCGCTGTGAGTGCGCCGGAGGGAGCGGAGGTGGTGTCAGTCACTGAGGACCCTTCCCCTGATGTTGCGGTACGCCGCCCGTGCGGTCGACCGCTGGTGTGGAGGACTCACGCGTCTCCCGCGCGCGGACCGTCCGGACGCGACTACCCTCGTGCTCGCGCACGTACAGGGGCCGGCAGGTGCCGACGCGACGTTCCGGAGACGTACCCCCGTGTGGCAGCCCTGCGCGTCGCGGCGCGGGCAGACCCGGTCTCAGGAGAATCACCGGGGGAACAGACCTATCGTACACGAGCACCGCACTCGCGCATCCCTCGCGCACAGCGTCGTTCTGCGGGTCCTGTGGGCTCGGGCGTCGCACCACCACGAGGTGGAACGACGCGCTCAGAGCCGCTCGGCGTGGGCACCGACCGCGTCGATGCCAGGGCACGACGCATGCCACGCAGGTGCGCCGTCGAGCAGCTCGGCGACCGTGTCGGCGACGAGATCGCCCTCGCTCGCACGGCCGAGCACGAGGACCGTCGGCCCCGCACCCGAGACGACGGCTGCGAGGCGGCGCTCGCGCAGAGCGTGGACGAGGTCGACGGAACCACGCATGACGTCACCGCGGTAGTCCTGGTGGAGCTTGTCCTCGGTCGCCTCGAGCAGGAGCTCGGGACGGCGCGTGAGCGCCTCGACGAGGAGCGCCGCCCGGCCGGCGTTGAACGCCGCGTCCGCGTGCGGGACGTGCGTCGGCAGGACGCCGCGCGCTCGCTTCGTCGCGAGCCTCTCCGTCGGGACGAGCACCCAGGGCTCGACGTCCGCATGGACCTCGAGCCGCGTCGCACGCGCGCCGCCAGCCTCCTGCCACGCGATCGTCGCACCGCCGAGGATCGCGGGAGCCGCGTTGTCGGGGTGCCCCTCGAACTGCGTCGCGAGCCGCAGCGCAACCCGGTCGTCGAGCGCCTCCGGGTCCGAGATGAGCGCACGCGCAGCGGCGATACCCGCGACGACGGCGGCGGCCGACGAGCCCATGCCGCGGCCGTGCGGGATCTCGTTCGTGCACGTCATGAGCAGACCGGTCTGCGGCGCACCCACGAGGTCGAGCGCGGCGCGCAGCGCACGCACGACGAGGTGGTCCTCGCCGAGCGGCACCTCCCCCGCGCCCTCCCCGAGCACCGAGACCTCGGTCGTGTCCGTGCCGATCGCCCGGACGTCGAGGACGTCGTGCCGACCGAGCGCGAGGCCCATCGCGTCGAAGCCGGGGCCGAGGTTCGCGCTCGTCGCGGGAACCGTCACCCGGACGTGGTCGTGTCCGAGCCGCATGGTCAGACGAGGCCGAGGGCGTCGGCGACCGACATGACGTCGACCGACACCTTCTGCGGCTCGACGTCCGCGCCGTCGAGCGTGCGCAGCGCCCACTGCGGGTCCTTGAGCCCGTGGCCAGTCACCGTGATCGTCACGCGGGCGCCCGCGGGCACGAGCCCTCGCTCGGCACGCATGAGCAGGCCCGCGACACCCGCTGCGGAGGCCGGCTCGACGAACACGCCGACCTCGGCCGACAGGATGCGGTGCGCCGCAAGGATCTGCTCGTCGGTCACGGCCTCGATGACGCCGCCCGACGCGTCGCGCGCCTCGATCGCCTGGTCCCACGACGCCGGCTTGCCGATGCGGATCGCGGTCGCGATCGTCTCGGGCTCGTCGATCGGGTAGCCCTTGACGAGCGGCGAGGCGCCCTCGGCCTGGAAGCCCCACATCTGCGGGGTGCGCGTCGCGACGCCAGCCTCCGCGTACTCGCGGAAGCCCTTCCAGTATGCCGTGATGTTGCCCGCGTTGCCGACGGGCAGGCAGTGGATGTCCGGGGCGTCGCCGAGGGCGTCGACGATCTCGAACGACGCCGTCTTCTGGCCCTGGATGCGGTCGGGGTTGACCGAGTTGACGAGCTCGACCGGGTAGACCTCGGCGAGCTTGCGCGCGATGTCGAGGCAGTCGTCGAAGTTGCCGTCGACCTGCAGCAGACGCGCGCCGTGCGCGACCGCCTGGCTGAGCTTGCCCATCGCGATCTTGCCGTCGGGCACGAGGACGGCGCACGTCATGCCCGCCGCGGTCGCGTAGGCCGCAGCCGACGCCGACGTGTTGCCGGTCGACGCGCACACGACGGCCTTGGCACCGCGCGCGGCAGCGGCCGAGATCGCGGTCGTCATGCCGCGGTCCTTGAACGAGCCGGTCGGGTTCATGCCCTCGACCTTGACGAAGACCTCGGCACCCGTGCGGGCCGAGAGCGCCGGAGCGGGCACGAGCGGCGTGCCGCCCTCGCCGAGCGTCACGACGTGCGTGCGGAGGTGCTCCGGGAGCAGATCGCCGTACTCACGGATGATTCCCTGCCACTGGTGGGCCATCAGGCTCCCTCAACTCTCAGGACGGAGGTGACTTCCTTGACGACGTCGAGGCCACGGACGGCCTCGACGGTGGCCGCGAGCGCGGCCTCGGGTGCGGAGTGCGTCGTCAGCACGAGGCGGGCTCCGCCGTCGGCGGTCTCCCCCTGCTGGCGCATCGCGGCGATCGAGACGCCGTGCTCCGCGACGACGCCCGCGACCCGGGCGAGCACACCGGGACGGTCGTCGACGAGCACGCGGATCTGGTAGCGCGTCACGGCCGCCGTGGCGGGCGCGAGCGGGAGGTCGGCGTAGCGCGACTCGTCGGGGCCCTTGCCCCCGAGCACGCGGTGACGGCCGACGGAGACGACGTCACCGACGACGGCCGACGCGGTCGGTGCGCCACCGGCGCCGCGGCCGTAGAACATGAGCTCGCCTGCCGCCTCGGCCTCGACGAAGACAGCGTTGAAAGCGCCGCCGACGGTGGCGAGCGGGTGCGTCAGGGGGACGAGCGAGGGGTGCACGCGCACCGAGACGCCCTCGTCGGTGAGCTCCGCGATCGCGAGGAGCTTGATGACGTGGCCCGTCGCGGCCGCCCAGGCGACGTCGTCGGCCGAGACCCGCGTGATGCCCTCGCATGCGACGTCCTCGAGCCGCACGCGCGTGTGGAACGCGAGCGACGCGATGATCGCGGCCTTCGCCGCGGCGTCGTGGCCCTCGACGTCGGCGGTCGGGTCCGCCTCGGCGTAGCCGAGCTCCTGCGCCGTGCGCAGGACGTCCGCGAACGCGAGGCCCTTCGTCGTCATCTCGTCGAGGATGTAGTTCGTCGTGCCGTTGACGATGCCGAGGACGCGGCGCACGCGGTCGCCCGCGAGCGACTCGCGCAGCGGCCGCACGAGCGGGATCGCACCCGCGACGGCGGCCTCGAAGTAGACGTCGACGCCCGCGGCGTCGGCCGCCTGGTAGAGCTCGGGACCGTGCTGGGCGAGGAGCGCCTTGTTGGCCGTGACGACGCTCGCGCCGTGCTCGATCGCACGCAGCAGCAGGCCGCGCGCGGGCTCGATACCTCCCATCAGCTCGACGACGATGTCGGCGCGCGTCACGAGCTCCGCCGCGTCCGTCGTCAGCAGGGCGCGCGGGACGACCGCGTCGCGCGGGGCGTCGACGTCACGGACGGCGACACCGACGAGCTCGAGCGAGGCGCCGACGCGGGCCGCGAGGTCCTCCGACTGCTCCGTGAGCAGCCGCACGACCTGCGTGCCGACGACGCCGCAGCCCAGCAGGGCGATGCGCAGGGCGCTGGACGGTGCAGGCACCGGTCCTCCTTCGTTCGGGGCTCGTGGAGCCCCGGATCGGACGCCGCTCCGGTCCGGGTGCGGCGGGTCGTGCACAGGATAGGCGGCGGCGGACCGGCCGTGCGGGGCCGTCCACGAACGTGGACGGCCCCGCACGGTCAGCCGACGTCGAGCGCGAGCAGGTCGTCCTCGGTCTCGCGGCGCACGAGAACGCTCGTGCCGCCCTCGGCGAGGGCGACGACGGGCGGACGGGGCACCATGTTGTAGTTCGACGCCATCGAGCGGCCGTACGCGCCCGTCGCGGCGACGAGCAGGAGGTCGCCCGCGCGCACGTCCGCCGGCAGCCACACGTCGTGGACAACGATGTCGCCCGACTCGCAGTGCTTGCCGACGACGCGCGCGAGCACGGGCTCGGCCGTCGAGAGACGCCCGGCGACCTCGGCGTGGTACGCCGCGCCGTAGAGCGCGGGGCGCACGTTGTCGCTCATGCCGCCGTCGACCGAGACGTAGAGGCGCGACGTGGTGTCGTCGACCCGCACGGGCTTGATCGTGCCGATCGTGTAGAGCGTCGTGCCGGGAGGGCCCGCGATCGAGCGGCCGGGCTCGATCGAGAAGCGCGGCAGGCTCTGGCCGAGGGACGCCGCGGCGTCCGCGACGGCCGACGCGATCTCCTTCGCGACGCGCTCGGGGTCGAGCGCGACCTCCCCGGGCAGGTAGGCGATGCCGTAGCCGCCGCCGAGGTCGACCTCGTCGACGAGGACGCCCGTGCGCGCCGCGAGGGCGCCGCGAAGCTCGAGGACCTTGTGCGCGGCGGCCTCGAAGCCCGAGGCGTCGAGGATCTGCGAGCCGATGTGGGAGTGGATGCCCTGGAGCGCGAGCTCGGGGTGAGCGAGCACCGCGAGCAGTCCCGCGAGCGCGGGGCTGTCAGCGCCCTCGGGAGCCGCGACGGAGAGGCCGAACTTCTGGTCCTCGTGCGCCGTCGAGATGTACTCGTGGCCGCCCGCGTGCACGCCCGTCGTCACGCGCACCATGACGGGCGCGACGACGCCGTGCGCACCGGCCGCGTCCGCGACGCGCTCGATCTCGGCGAGGGAGTCGACGATGATGCGACCGACACCCTCCTCGAGCGCCCGGGCGATCTCTGCGTCGGACTTGTTGTTGCCGTGCAGGCCGATGTCGGCGCCCGGCACGCCTGCGCGGAGCGCGGTGAGGAGCTCGGCACCCGACGCGGTGTCGATGCGCAGGCCCTCGGCGTGCATCCAGCGCGCGACGGCCGTCGAGAGGAACGCCTTGCCCGCGTAGTAGACGTCGACCTCGGCACCGATCGCAGCGAACGCGGCCTCGAAGGCCGTGCGGTAGGCGCGGGCGCGCCCCCGCATGTCGGACTCGTCGACGAGGTAGGCGGGCGTGCCGTGCTCGGCCGCGACCTCACGGACGTCGACGCCCGCGACGTGCACGGCGCCGTCGTCGTCGCGGCGCGCCGAACGCGGCCACGGCTCCCCGGGCATCGACGTGCCGCCGGGCACCTGGGCGGGCACCGGCCCGCCGGCCGCGGCGCTCACATCCGCTCCGGCGCGGACACGCCGAGCAGGCCGAGGCCGTTCGCGATGACCTGACGCGTCGCGTCGTTGAGCCACAGGCGCGTGCGGTGCTCGTCGCCCACGGGCTCCTCGCCGAGCGGCGTCACGCGACGCTCGCCGTACCACTTGTGGTACGAGCCCGCGAGGGCCTCGAGGTAGCGCGCGACACGGTGCGGCTCGCGCAGCTCCGCAGCCTGCGCGACGACGCGCGGGAACTCCGTGAGGGCACCGATGAGCGCGGCCTCGGTCGGGTGGTCGAGCTGCGACGGGTCGAAGCCGTCCTCGCGGCGCACGCCGTGCTCGGCCGCGTTGCGCGCGACGTTCGCGGTGCGCGCGTGCGCGTACTGCACGTAGAACACGGGGTTCTCGTTGCTCGCGCGGGCGAGGAGATCGAGGTCGAGGTCGATCGACGAGTCGGACGAGGAGCGCGCGAGCGAGTAGCGCGCGGCGTCGACGCCGACGATCTCGACGAGGTCCTCGAGCGTGACGATCGTGCCCGCACGCTTCGACATGCGCAGCGGCTGGCCGTCCTTGAGGAGGTTGACCATCTGCCCGATGAGGATCTGCAGGTTGACGTTCGGGGTGTCGCCGAACGCGGCGCACACGGCCTGCATGCGGGCGACGTAGCCGTGGTGGTCGGCGCCGAGCATGAGGATCTCGACGTCGAAGCCGCGCTCACGCTTGTCGAGGTAGTAGGCGATGTCGCCCGCGATGTAGGCGGCGTCACCGTCGGACTTCACGACGACGCGGTCCTTGTCGTCGCCGAAGTCGGTCGTGCGCAGCCAGGTCGCGCCGTCCTTCTCGAAGATGTGGCCCTGCGCGCGCAGCCGCTCGATCGCACGGTCCACCGCACCCGACTCGTGGAGGGAGTCCTCGTGGAAGAAGACGTCGAAGTCGACGCCGAACTCGTGGAGCGACTGCTTGATCTCGCCGAACATGCGCTCGACGCCGCGCGCGCGGAAGACCTCCTGCGCCTCGGCCTCGGGCAGCGTCAGCGGGTCAGGGTCGCCCGCTGCGGCGACGTCGGCCTGGACGGCGTCGGCGATGTCCTGGATGTACTGGCCGCCGTAGCCGTCCTCCGGGGCCTCCTCGCCGCGGGCGCGCGCGAGCAGCGACCGCGCGAAGCGGTCGATCTGCGCGCCGTGGTCGTTGAAGTAGTACTCGCGCGTCACCTCGGCGCCCTGCGACTCGAGGACGCGGGCGAGCGAGTCGCCCACCGCGGCCCAGCGCACACCACCGATGTGGATGGGGCCCGTCGGGTTCGCCGAGACGAACTCGAGGTTGATCTTCTTGCCCGCCTCGGCGGTGCCGCGGCCATAGGCCGCGCCCGCCTCGAGGATCGTGCGCGCGAGCTCGCCCGCCGCAGCCGCGTCGAGGGTGATGTTGAGGAAGCCCGGTCCGGCGACGTCAACCTTGGCGACGCCAGGCGTCGCAGCGAGGCGCGCGGCGAGGTCGTCGGCGAGTACGCGCGGGGCGACGCCCGCCTTCTTGGCGAGCTGCAGCGCGACGTTCGTCGCCCAGTCGCCGTGCTCGCGCTGACGCGGTCGCTCGACGTGGACGGACGTCGGGACCTCCTCCGCGGGGAGAGCCAGGGTGCCGTCAGCGACGGCGGCGGCGAGGGCGGAACTGATCGCGTGGGAAAGCTCGTCGGGAGTCACCGGGCAATCCTAGCGAGACTGCTAGCCGGGCTGCTCCCCCGGTCCGAGGCGGAAGCGGTCGACGAGCACGCGCGCCGCCCCCGTCGGCCCGTCGACCTCGACGCTCGCCGTGAACTCCGACCACACGAACGTCGTGCGGCCGTCGTGGACCACCCGGCGCACGATCGCGCCGCCCTCTGCCGCCAGCGTCTTGCCCTCGGTCGTGTCGGCGCCCTCGAGGCGGTCCCGGACGATCCCAGCAGCCATCGCCTCGGCGTCCGTCGAGGTCGGGTGGAGCGTGACGACGACGGCGACCGCAGTGCCGTTCCGTGTGAACGTCGCCTGCATCGACTCGGTCGCACCGTCGTCGACGACGACCGTCCAGCCGTCGGTCGCGAACTTCTCGATCTCCAGCGGCAGGCTGAGCACGAGACCCGTGCCCGTCCCGAGGACGGGAACCTCCGTCATGCCGTCGAGGTCCTCGATCGTCACCGTGCCGCCGGTCGACGCCTTCTCCGTGGCCTCGGAGCGGTACCCGAGCGAGTCCTCCGTCACCATCTCCGTCGTGATCGCCGTGGACGGCAGCGCGAGCCGGACAGGGGTGGGCACCGGTGCTGCCGCGGCCGACGGGACGACGTCGCCCTGGAGGCTCGCGCCCCACAGGCCCCACGCGGCCGTGCCGAGGATCCCGAGCGCGCAGCCGACGATCGCGAGCCTGCGCACCGCCGCGGCGGGGCGCGCGACGAGCGAGGCGACGCCGAGAACGAGAGCGACGGGGCCCGTCATGAGGACGCCTGCGACGACCGACGCCACAGCCGTCCGCGCACCGTCACGGCTGCGGCCGGGGGCGCCGCGGCGCTCCGTGGTCATCGCTCCTCCTTGAGCATGTCGGGCGTGCGGCGCGGTCCCGTGGGGTGCTGCACCTGCACGCCCCCAGCCTAGCCGGACCCCTGGCCATGAGCGACCGTCGCCGCCGCGTCGTGTGCGTGACGATCGGGATGTTCCGGTCCAGCCGGTGAGCCGATGTGGCCACGGGACCCACGACGGTGTTCACTTCTCGTGAACCACCCGACGAAGGAGACGTACATGGTTGCCCGCACCGGACTCATCGATCGCACGGTCGAGCAGCTCCGCGAGTCCGTCATCGACGGCACCTGGCCCGTCGGCAGCCGCATCCCCACCGAGGCGGACCTCGCCTCGACGCTCGGCGTCGGGCGCAACACGATCCGCGAGGCGGTGCAGTCGCTCGTCCACTCCGGGCTCCTCGTGCGGCGCCAGGGCTCCGGGACCTACGTGCTCTCGGACTCTGAGCTCTCCGTCGCCCTCGGCCGACAGATCGAGCACGTCCACCAGCAGCACATCCTCGAGGTCCGCCGCAGCCTCGAGGTCGAGGCCGCCCGCCTCGCCGCCCGCCGCCGCACCGAGCGCGACGTCATGACTCTCCGCTCCCTCAACGAGGGCCGCCAGCAGAGCTTCTCCGTCGGCGACGTCGACTCGATGGTGACGAGCGACCTCGCGCTCCACCGCGCGATCGTCGCCGCAGCGCGCAACCCGTTGCTGCTCGACCTCTACGAGAACCTCCTCGACGCGATCGGCGACTCCATCCGCGCCAACGTCGAGACCGATCACCCCGACCACACGCACGACGAGCTCGTCGAGGCCATCGTCGACGGCGACGAGGACGCGGCCGCACGCGAGATCTACGCCTACCTCGAGCTCTACCTCGAGGCCCTCACGAGCTGACCCTGGGCAGATGTGACCCTGCGCCGCGCGCGGTGCTAATGTCGTCCCTCGTGCACCACGGTGCGCATGCCCTCGTAGCTCAGTGGATAGAGCGTCTGCCTCCGGAGCAGAAGGTCGTAGGTTCGACTCCTATCGAGGGCACGTTCAGGCCCCGGACTCCCCTCGCGGAGTCCGGGGTTCTTGCGTTTCCGGGACAGTTCGCAAGCCGTGCAGAATGAGTCCTATGTGGAGAGTCGCCGCCCCCAGCGCAACGCGAGACGCATGGACCGACTACGTGTGGGACGGCAAACCCGACCTGGGCCCGCACCTCCTCCCCGACGGCCGCGACATCCTCGACGAGATCCGCGAAGGGCGGGCAGGCGAACTTCCCTTCCCCGTCCAGGCACGCATCTACCAGGGCAAGCGCATCAACGACATGCTCTGGACAGGCGGCCTCGGCATGATCGCGTCCACCGCCCTCGTCGCCGTCCTCAACGACCTGGGCGTCGCCGGCTACGCCACATACGACCTCGACGTACGCAACCGTGACGGTAGCCCCCTGCCAGGGTTCGTCGGCTTCCGAACCACGTCCGACACCCTCGATACCGACATCACCGATCTCGGTCGCGGCGGCAGCTACATCTTCTATACGACAGACCGAGTCGCCAACGCCCTCCGCGACACCAAGCTCAAGCTCGACATCACCCCCGTGACGCCACGCGGCTGAGCCGCCCGGGGTTGCGTCAGACCGCCACCAACACGCGTGGACCAGGTCGCTGTCTGGACACGCCCCGTCCACCTCCGGGCACCTGTCACGGCTAGCGTCGTCGTGTGACCTCTGCCCCTCTTGCCCGCCGCCTCACGCTCGGCGACGCCGTGACGCTCGGCCTCGGCTCGATGCTCGGGGCCGGCGTGTTCGCCGCGCTCGCGCCCGCGGCCGGGCTCGCAGGGCGGTGGCTGCTCGTGGCGCTCGGGATCGCGGCGCTCGTCGCGACGGCGAACGCCCTGTCGACGGCGCAGCTCGCCGCGCAGCACCCGGTTGCGGGCGGCGCGTACGCCTACGGGCGGGCCCGGCTCGGCCCCTGGTGGGGGTTCGTCGCGGGGTGGGGCTTCGTCGTGGGCAAGACCGCGAGCTGCGCCGCGATGGCGCTCACGCTCGGCGCGTACGCGTGGCCGGGCCACGAGCGCGTCGTCGCACTCGTGGCGCTCGCGCTGCTCGTCGCCATCGACGTCGCGGGGGTGACACGGACGGCGCGTGCGACGCGCGCGCTGCTCGTCGTCACGCTGCTCGCGCTCGGGACGCTCGTCATCGTCGTGGCGGTCGCGGCCGCGACGGGGACGCTCGCTGTGCCCGACATCCTCGGCAGCGTTGACGCGGCCGGTGCTGGCGCTCCGACCGGCACGATGCTCGACCTCCAGGCAGCCCCCGACCTCACCGGCATCCTCGGCGCCGCCGGCCTCCTCTTCTTCGCGCTTGCCGGCTACGCGCGCGTGGCGACGCTCGGCGAGGAGGTACGCGACCCTGCGCGGACGATCCCGCGCGCCGTGGCCATCGCGCTCGTCGGTGCCGTCGCCGTCGTCGCCCTCGTCGCTGCGGCGGCGCTCGCCGCGCTCGGCCCGGCGGCTCTCGCGGCGTCGGTGGCCCCGCTCGCCGACACGGCGCGGGCTGCGGGCGCGCCGTGGCTCGTGCCTGTCGTCGGCGTCGCGGCGGTCACGGCGTCGGGCGGGGCCTTGCTCGCGCTGCTCGCGGGCGTGGGGCGCACGACGTTCGCGATGGCCCGGGAGGGTGACCTGCCGCGCGCGCTCGCGCACGTCGGCACCAGGTGGCGCACGCCGACGACGGCGACGCTGCTCGTCGGGGCTGCGGTCGCCGTCCTCGTGTGGACGACGGACCTGCGCGGCGTGCTCGGGGCGTCGTCGGCCGGCGTGCTGCTCTACTACGGCGTCGCGAACGCGGCGGCGTGGACGCAGCCCCGAGGCGAGCGGATCGTGCCGCGCTGGGTGCCCGCGCTCGGGCTCGCCGGCTGCCTGGCGCTCGTCGCGACGCTCCCCCGTGACGCCCTCGCGGTCGCCGGCGCCGTGCTCGTCGCCGGGGCCGTCGGACGGGTGCTCGCGCAGGCCGTCGGCCGGCGCGGAGAACCCCGCGGCGACGCCGACGACGCGCCGCTCTAGGACCTCCGACCTGCATCGACACCCTGCGCGGGCATCGTGCGAGGTCGTCGCGACCCCACCGGTGAAAAAGGTGGGACCTTTGACACGCGAGTGACGTTCAACACGCCCGTAGGTTGGTCTTGAGACCACAGAAGCACCCCGAACCCGCAAAGGGGATCGACCATGACCACCACCGCCGGCCCCGGCACCACCAGCCCCGTCGCCCAGGCGATCGACGCGCTCGTCACGCGCGGCCAGAAGGCCCTCGACGCCTTCATGCTCCTCAACCAGGAGCAGGTCGACCACATCGTCAAGAAGGCCTCCGTCGCCGCCCTCTCGCAGCACGGCGAGCTCGCCGTCCTCGCGGTCGAGGAGACCGGACGCGGCGTCTTCGAGGACAAGGCCGTCAAGAACATCTTCGCGTGCGAGCACGTCACCAACTCGATGCTCAAGATGCGCACCGTCGGCATCGTCGGCGAGGACGAGATCACGGGCATCACCGAGATCGCCGAGCCCGTCGGCGTCATCTGCGGCGTCACCCCCGTGACCAACCCGACGTCGACGACGATCTTCAAGGCGCTCATCGCCCTCAAGACCCGCAACCCGATCGTCTTCGGCTTCCACCCCTCCGCGCAGGCGTCCTCCGTCGCCGCCGCGAAGGTCGTGCGTGACGCCGCGATCGAGGCCGGCGCTCCCGCCGACTGCGTCCAGTGGGTCGAGCAGCCCTCGCTCGAGGCCACGAGCACCCTCATGAACCACCCGGGTGTCGCGCTCATCCTCGCGACCGGCGGCAACGCGATGGTCCGCGCCGCGTACTCGTGCGGCAAGCCGGCCCTCGGGGTCGGCGCGGGCAACGTCCCGGCCTTCATCGAGCGCTCCGCGAAGCTCAAGCGCGCCGTCAACGACGTCGTCCTGTCCAAGGCCTTCGACAACGGCATGATCTGCGCGTCCGAGCAGGCCGCCATCCTCGACGCCCCCATCTACGACGACGCGATGGCCGAGTTCGCCAAGCTCCACGCCTACCGCGCGACCCCCGCCGAGAAGGCGATGCTCGAGGAGTTCATCTTCGGTGTCACCGCGGGCGGCGAGAACTGCGGCGGTGCGAAGCTCAACCCGGCCGTCGTCGGCCAGTCGCCGCAGTGGATCGCCGAGAAGGCGGGCTTCACCGTCCCCGAGGACACCTCGATCATCCTCGCGGAGGTCACCGAGGTCGGCCCGAACGAGCCGCTCACCCGCGAGAAGCTCTGCCCCGTGCTCGCCGTTCTCCGCGCCGAGAGCGCCGAGGAGGGCATCCGCCTCTCCGAGCAGATGGTCGAGTTCGACGGCCTGGGCCACTCCGGCTCGATCCACTCCGAGGACCAGGCGATCATCCGCGAGTTCGGCTCGCGCATCAAGGCGGTCCGCATCATCACGAACGCGCCCAGCTCGCTCGGCGGCATCGGCGACATCTACAACGCGTTCATCCCGTCGCTCACGCTCGGCTGCGGCTCCTACGGCCACAACTCGGTGTCGAACAACGTCTCCGCGGTCAACCTCGTCAACATCAAGCGCATCGGGCGGAGGAACAACAACTTGCAGTGGTTCAAGGTCCCGGCCAAGACGTACTTCGAGCCGAACGCCATCCGCTACCTCGCCGACATGCGTGGTATCTCGCGGGTCACGATCGTCACCGACTCGACGATGACCAAGCTCGGCTTCGTCGACAAGATCCTCGACGTCCTCAACCGTCGTGGCGAGCGCATCGCGCTGCAGATCATCGACGACGTCATGCCCGAGCCGACCGTCGACTTCGTCCAGAAGGGTGCCGCCCTCATGCGGCACTTCAACCCGGACACGATCATCGCCCTCGGTGGCGGCTCGCCCATGGACGCCGCCAAGGTCATGTGGCTGCTCTACGAGCACCCCGAGATCGAGTTCGCGGACATGAAGGAGAAGTTCTTCGACGTCCGCAAGCGCGCCTTCAAGTTCCCCGACCTCGGTGAGAAGGCCTCGCTCGTCTGCATCCCGACGACCTCGGGCACCGGCTCGGAGATGACGCCGTTCGCGGTGATCTCCGACCCCGCCAAGGGCAAGAAGTACCCCCTCGCGGACTACGCGCTCACGCCGACCGTCGCGATCGTCGACCCGGCCCTCACCGCGATGATGCCGTCGTTCCTCGTCGCCGACTCCGGCTTCGACGCCCTCACGCACGCGACCGAGGCCTACGTCTCCGTCTACGCGAACGACTACACCGACGGTCTGTGCCTCCACGCGATCAAGCTGATCTTCGAGAACATCGCAGACTCGGTCAAGGGTGGCCCCGGCGCGACCGACGAGCGCACCGTCAAGGCGCGCGAGAAGATGCACAACGCCTCGACGATCTCCGGCATGGCGTTCGGCAACGCGTTCCTCGGCATCGTCCACGCGATGGCGCACGTCACGGGCGGCACGTTCAAGCTCGTCCACGGCCGCACCAACGCGACGTACCTGCCGCACGTCATCCGCTACAACGGCACCGTCCCGACCAAGCTCACGAGCTGGCCGAAGTACGAGCACTACGTGGCCCCCGAGCGCTTCCAGGAGATCGCCAAGCACCTCGGCCTCCCGGCGAGCACCCCGGAGGAGGGCGTCGAGTCCTACGCCCGGGCCGTCGAGGAGCTGCGCGAGCAGGTCGGCATCCCGGCCTCGTTCCAGCTGCAGGGTGTCGACGAGGAGCTCTTCATCTCCAAGCTCGACGAGCTCGCGATGGGCGCCTACGAGGACCAGTGCGCCCCCGCGAACCCGCGCATGCCGATGCTCGACGACATGAAGATCCTCATGGAGGCCGCCTACTACGGCACGTCCTTCGCTGAGGTCAAGGC
Organism: Sanguibacter sp. HDW7; assembly: GCF_011300875.1. Classification (NCBI taxonomy): domain Bacteria; kingdom Bacillati; phylum Actinomycetota; class Actinomycetes; order Micrococcales; family Sanguibacteraceae; genus Sanguibacter; species Sanguibacter sp. HDW7. Next base: position 2,316,866 of record NZ_CP049862.1, read on the forward strand.
GTCGCGCAAGGCCGTCGGTGCAGCGGCCGTCGAGGCTGGCGCCGAGCCGGCCGAGGCTCCCAAGGCACGTAAGGCAGCTCGCAAGCGCTGACCTGCTCGCCCCGGAAGGGGGTGGTGGCCGTTCCCGGCCACCACCCCCTTCCGTCGTCCCCGGGCACGCCAGCCCGGTGCCCGAGACGACGAAGGCCACCCCGACGGGGTGGCCTCTCGCAGGTGGTGCCGGCTCAGTAGTCGACGAGGCTGAAGAACTCCCAGTGCCACGGCTCGTACATGCCGGAGCCGCCACGACGCGCCCACGCGGGGTTGTCGAAGCCGTACACCGGGGCGTTCGCCTTGAGCCACGACCACTTGGCCGAGTCACGATACGTGCCCGAGCACAGGTCGAGCGCCAGGCCCAGACCGTGCTGCGACGTGCCCGGACGCGCCGCGTAGGCGCCCCGGCTCGCCGCGACCGAGTACTGGCCCGACAGCGAGCGGTAGGAGTCCGAGATGCAGATCGGGGTGTTGAAGCGCGCGACGAACTGCGCGTTGAGCTCGGCGAACGCGAGCGCAGCCGCAGGCTGGAGCTGGTGCCCCTGCTGCGGGAGGTTGCACAGCTGTTCGCCGGAGAGGCGGCCGTTGCTGGTCTTCGGGACGACGACCGTGCCGTCGCACCCGGCGATCGCCGGGCGTGCCTCGGAACGCGAGGCGAGGTCGACGTCACGACCCGCGAGGGTGTCGGCGACGATGACCGCGTTGTCGGAGAGGCCGCGCGGGCTCATGAGGACGTCGTACGTCGCACGACCTTCGGCGTAGTCGCGCACGACGGCCTCGTCGCCGGTCTGACCGATCCCCTGGGAGACGGGGACGGCGACCGTCGCGATCGCGAGCGCGGCAAGCACCCCGGCGCGGGCGGCACGGGTCCCGGAGGGGCGGCGCGGTGCTGTGCGAGGCGTCGCGCGGCCGGCACGACGACGCTCGTCGGCGACGGACTCACGACGGGTGCGCTGGCGGCTCGGTGCTGCAGCGGGTGCCGGCGGGGCGGTCGGCGCCTCGACGGAGGTCGGGACATCCGCGGGGGCGGCCGACGACGCGACGACGGGCTCGGCCGGCGTGACCCTGGCGGGAGCGACGGTGCGCACTGCCGGAGCGGCCGCGGGACGTGCAGCAGCGGCGACGGGTGCCGGGACCGTGCGCGGCACAGGGCCGGTGTCGGTGACGGCGGAGGGCCGCGCGGGGGTCACGCCCGAGGAGCGCAGGGCGGCGCGCGCCGCGACCGCGGCATCGGCGAGCTCGGCGCCCCGGGCGATCGAGGGCTGCGGCACGGGCGTCCAGCTGGTCGCGGGCACCGGGCGGCCGAGAAGCTCGTGGGGACGGCCCGCAACGGGGCGCGCGGCCGCACGAGCGGGCGACGCGGCGCCGCTCTGCGCGGTGGCGCGCACGGGGGCCTCGTCAGGCTCGAGGTCGGGCACGACGACGTGCGCGGACGGACGGCCGAGCGTCCCGTAGGGGGACGTCACGGCTGCGGTCGCGTGGGGTCGCACGACAGGAACGGGGGCTGACGTCGCCGACCCGGTGGTGGGTGCGCCGGAGGAGACGGGGGCGGTCGCTGCACGGGCGTCGAGGAGTGCTGCCTCACGGCGGGAACGGCGGGTCTCGGGAGCGGGAGCTTCGACCTTGCTGCTCGTGCTCACGACACCTCCATCCACGCTCGTGCGCCGTTCTCGCGGCGTTCCTGCCCGGCCCCGCCGGGGATTCCCGACAGGTCACGCTACCCCGACCGGGCGACCGGTCAGAACCGTTCCGGGCCGCACGCGACCCCGTCAGGGCCCTGCGTGGTTGCCGTTCCGGCGGTACCTCCTGCATCGGCACGGACGACGTCCGCGTCGACCTCAGGTCGATCACAAAACTATAACGAGCCGATGCCGCCCGGCCAAGACCACCTGCGCAACTGCGATCTACGTCTCAGATGGCGGATGCTGGGACGTTCGTCCCTCGACGAAGGAGGCCACAGCGTCATGGACGGTCGGCCTCGCGCTGCATCGCGTCCCGGACCTCGCCGACGAGCTCCTCGAGGATGTCCTCGAGGAAGACGACGCCTGTCTGCCGCCCCTCGTCGACGACGAGCGCCAGGTGGGCACCGTCGCGCTGCATCGCGGCGAGGACCTCCTCGACCTCGTCCTCCGGACCGACGGTCGCGAGCGAGCGCACCCGCCACGTCGGCACGGGGACGTCGTGGTCGGACTCCCCCGCGTAGAGGACGTCCTTGAGGTGGAGATAGCCCGTCACGGGACCACCCTCGGTCGCGACGAGCGGGAATCGTGAGAAGCCCGTCCGGGTGACCGCGTGCTCGACGTCGTCGGGCGTCGCACCCGCGACGAGCGCCGTGAGCGCGTCCGTCGGCACCATGACCTCGCGCGCGACCCGCTCGGAGAACTCGAGCGAGCCCGCGAGCAGTCCCTGCTCGTCGTCGAGGACGCCCTCCTGGCGCGAGACCTCGACGATCGAGTGCACCTGCTCGGCCGTGAACGCCGACGCGACCTCGTCCTGCGGCTCGACCCCGCCGAGCCTCACGAAGAGGTTGGCGAGCCGGTTGAGGACGACGATGAGGGGCCTCACGGCACGTCCGAGCCACACGAGCGGCGGGCCGAACCACATGACCGCCGCGTCCGGACCCGCGACCGCGAGGTTCTTCGGCACCATCTCGCCGAGGACGACATGGAGGTAGACGACGATCGCGAGCGCGATCGTGAACGCGACAGGGTGGACGAGCGCCGCCGGCACGCGCAGCGCCGCGAGCGGGTCCTCGAGCGCGTGCGCGATCGCGGGCTCGGCGACCATGCCGAGACCGATCGAGCACACGGTGACGCCGAGCTGCGCGCACGCGAGCATGAGCGAGACGTGCTCCATCGCCCACAGGACGGTCCGGGCGCGCCGGTTGCCGGCCTCGGCGAGCGGCTCGATCGCCGAGCGTCGGGCGGAGAGCACCGCGAACTCCGCGCCGACGAAGAACGCGTTGCCGACGAGCAGCGCAAGCCCCACGAGGAGGGCGGTGCCGGTGCTCATGCGTCCTCCTCGGTCGCGGCGACGTGCGTCGCACGCAACCGCGCGACACGGCGCCCGTGCATGCCGACCACCTCGAGGTGCACGCCGTCGACGTCGACCTCGTCGCCGATGTCGGGGAGCCGTCCGAGCAGCGACATGACGAGCCCGCCGAGCGTCTCGTAGACGGGAGAGTCGGGGACGACGAGACCCGTCTGCTCCGTGAGCTCGTCGGGCCGAAGGAGGCCCGGCAGCAGCCACGCGCCGTCGGCCTGGCGGGTCGCGCCCGCGCGCCGCACGTCGTGCTCGTCGGCGACGTCCCCGACGAGCTCCTCGACGACGTCCTCGAGCGTGACGACGCCCGCGGTGCCGCCGTACTCGTCGAGCACGACGGCCATCTGCAGGCCGAGGCCGCGCAGCGTGACGAGGAGCGGCCCGAGCCGGGCGGTCTCGGGAACCGTCGGGGCCTCGACCATGAGCGCGGCGGCCGGGACCTCGGCGCGGCGCTCGCGCGGCACCCCCACGGCCCGGCGCACGTGGACGAGCCCGACGATCTCGTCGCGCGAGCCGTCGATGACCGGGAAGCGCGAGTGCCCCGTGGAGCGCGAGAGCTCGACGACGCGCTGCGCGGAGTCCTCACGCGTGAGGACGACGAGGCGCGTGCGGTCCGTCATGACGTCGGACGCGTCGAGCTGCTCGAGCTCGAGGGAGTTCTTGAGGAGGAGCGCCGTCGACGCCTCGAGCGTGCCCTGCTGCGCCGAGCGGCGCACGAGCGAGAGCAGCTCGGGCGCGGAACGCGCGCCCGAGAGCTCCTCACGGGGCTCGACGCCGAGCCGACGCAGGAGCGCGTTGGCCGAGCCGTTGAGGCCCGTGATGAGCGGGTGCATGGCGCGCGTGAAGACGCGCTGCACGGGCACGACGAGCCGTGCGGTCGCGAGCGGCGCGCTGAGCGCGAAGTTCTTGGGGATGAGCTCGCCCGCGAGCATCGAGAAGAGGTTGACGAGCACGAGCGCGGTCACGGTCGCGACGACGGAGACGATCGACGCCGCCCACCCGGTGAGCCCGAACCCGTGCACGAGGAGCCGCTGCAGCGCGGGCTGAGCGGTGTAGCCCAGGAGGATCGTCGTCACGGTGATGCCGACCTGCGAGCTCGAGAGCTCGGTCGACAGCGAGCGCAGCGCCGCGAGGACTGACCGCGTGCGCCGGTCGGGGCCCCCCGGCCCCGACCTCTGCGCGATCTCGGACTCGAGCCCGGCCGGGTCGATCGTCACGAGCGCGAACTCGCTCGCGACGAACACCGCGGTGCCTGCGGTGAGCAGGACCCCGAACGCGACGAGCAGCCAGTCGGCCAGCACGCGCTCCCCTTCGTGGCGCGGCACGTGCCGCGCTCCTTGTCGTCCGACCCGGTCGTCCCGGGCGAGGTGCGTCGCACCCGTGCCACGGATCGTACCGACCGGGGCGGGCATCCTGCGCGCCGCGAGTACCGCGGGACGTTCCGCTGTGCGAATCTTGGGGGTATGAGCAGCAACGCAGCCAGCACCGGTGCCGCGCGCGGCACGACGATCCTCGTCGTCGAGGACGAGTCGACGATCGCCACGGCGATCGCCCAGCGACTCACCGCCGAGGGGTGGCGGGTCGAGGTCGCCCGCGACGGTCTTGCGGGTGTCGCGGCCGCCAGCCGCGTCCTGCCCGACGCCGTCGTGCTCGACGTCATGCTCCCGGGCATCGACGGGCTCGAGGTGTGCCGCCGCATCCAGGCCGAGCGCCCCGTGCCGATCCTCATGCTCACGGCGCGCGACGACGAGACGGACATGCTCATCGGACTCGGCGTGGGTGCCGACGACTACATGACGAAGCCGTTCTCGATGCGCGAGCTCGTCGCGCGGCTCAAGGCGCTCCTGCGCCGGGTGGACCGCGCGCAGCAGGCCGCGACCTCCCCCGTGGGCGAGCCCCCGATCATCGCGGGCGACGTGACGATCGACCGCGACCAGCGGCGGGTGCACCGAGGCGGCGAGGAGATCCACCTCACGCCGACGGAGTTCGAGCTGCTCGTCATGCTCGCGAGCTCGCCGCGGACGGTCCTCACGCGCGAGCGGCTGCTCGCGGAGGTGTGGGACTGGGTCGACGCGAGCGGCACGCGCACCGTCGACTCCCACATCAAGGCGGTGCGCCGCAAACTCGGCGCCGAGCTCATCCGCACGGTCCACGGCGTGGGCTACGCCTTCGAGCCGCCCGTGGACGGCGACGAGGGCGCGAAGGGCTGAGCGTGCCGTCGCCCGGTCGTCACGGTCGGGTCCCCCGGCCGCACCTTCCCGACGTGCGTCCGCTCGACCTCCTGCGCTCGATCCGGACGAAGCTCGGGGTGCTGGTCATCGCGACGAACGCCCTCGCCGCGCTCATCACGTGGATGGGCCTGCGGATGCACCTCGGGCCGACGCGGACGTTCCCGCTCGCGCTCATCGTCTCGATCATCGTGACGGCCATCCTGGCGCGCGGCATGACGTCGCCGCTCCGGGAGATGACGGCGGCTGCGCGTGCGATGGCGGGCGGCGACTACTCGCGCCGCGTGCGGGCGACGAGCCGCGACGAGGTGGGGCAGCTCGCCGTCGCGTTCAACCAGATGGCCGACGACCTCGCGACGGGCGACCAGCAGCGGCGCGACCTCATCGCGAACGTGTCGCACGAGCTGCGCACACCGGTGGCTGCGCTGCGCGCGCAGCTCGAGAACATCGTCGACGGCGTGACCCCGGCGACGCCCGCGACCCTCGGGACGGCGCTCACGCAGACCGAGCGGCTCTCGCGGCTCGTCACCTATCTGCTCGACCTCTCGCGGATCGAGGCGGGCGCGGCGGACCTCACCGTGACGACGGTGCACGTCGCCGACTTCCTCGACGCGGTCGTCGACGAGGTCGAGATGGTCGAGGCGGGCAAGAACCTCGTCTTCGAGGTCGACGTGACGCCGGCGGAGCTCACGCTCCCCGCGGACCCGGACCGGCTCTCGCAGATCTTCGTCAACCTCCTCCACAACGCGATCCGGCATGCGCCGCACGGTTCGACGGTGCGTGTCGCGGCGATGCGCCGCGGGGACCGGGTCGTCATCGACGTCGCGGACGAGGGGCCCGGCATCGCTGCGGCGGACCGGTCGCGGATCTTCGAGCGTTTCGTCCACGGGGCGACGCCGCAGGCGACGGCGAGCGCCGGGACGTCGGGCGGCACGGGCATCGGGCTCGCGATCGTGCGGTGGGCTGTCGCGCTGCACGACGGGGACATCGAGGTCGTCGACTCCGAGCAGGGGGCGACGTTCCGGGTGTCGCTGCCCGCACCGCGCCTGCGCGGGCTGCGGGTGCCGGGTCGCGACGCCGGCACGTAAAGCCTCTTGTTCTAGAGAAGATAGAACAACTAAGGTGGTGGCATGACGATCTCCGACTCCCCGCCAGGAACGGCTGCGCGCCTGTCCGTCCGCGGGCTCACCAAGCGATTCGGCACCGTGCACGCCGTCGAGGACCTGACGTTCGACGTCACCCCCGGCCGCGTCACGGGCTTCCTCGGCCCCAACGGCGCCGGCAAGACGACGACGCTGCGCATGCTCGTCGGCCTCGCGACCCCCACGGCCGGGTCCGCGACGATCGGCGGGAGGCGCTACTCCGAGCTCACGGACCCCGCCCGTACGATCGGCGTCGCGCTCGAGGCCTCGACGTTCCACCCTGGACGCACCGCACGTGCGCACCTGCGCATGTTCGCGCCCGCCGCCGGGGCCGACGCGGCACGCGTCGAGCAGCTCCTCGACCTCGTCGGGCTCACCCCCGACGCCGATCGCCGGGTCGGAGGCTACTCGACCGGCATGCGGCAGCGGCTCGCGCTCGCGACCGCGCTCCTCGGCGACCCCGAGATCCTCGTGCTCGACGAGCCGACGAACGGCCTCGACCCCGCGGGCATCGCGTGGCTGCGCTCGTTCATGCGCAACTTCGCCGCGAGCGGCCGCACGGTCCTCGTCTCGAGCCACATCCTCTCGGAGGTGCAGCACTCGGTCGACGACGTCGTCATCGTCGCCCACGGCCGGCTCGTGCACACCTCCTCGCTCACGGAGCTCGCGGCGCGCGCGGTCCGCACCGTCACGGTCGCGTCGCCCGACCCCGCGGCGCTCGCCGCCGTCGTCGCGCAGCGCGGCTGGGCGTCCGAGCCCGCCGACGCCACGTCGCCCGGCGCACTGCGCCTCCGGGACGTGCACGCCGCCGAGGTCGGCACCGCGGCCTTCGCCGCCGGCGTCGAGCTCCACCTCCTCTCGGAGGACTCCCCGGGGCTCGAGGACGTCTTCCTCCGCCTCACCGGTCAGACGACGGAGGTGGCGGCATGATGCGCGCGGTGCGGCTCGAGGTCGCGAAGTTCTTCTCGACCCGCATGTGGTGGGTCCTGCTCATCCTCATGGGCGGCTACATGGCGCTCCTTGCCGGCGGGATGGGCTTCGCGTTCACGGCCGCGCCGGAGAGCGTCTCCGGGGGCGCCGGCACGGGCACTCCGGCCGCCGACCCACTCGCGACGGCCCGCGCGGTCTATGCGGTCGGCACGACGCTCGGCTACGTCTTCCCCGCGATCATCGGCACGCTCGCCGTGACGGGCGACCTGCGGCACCGCACGATCGTCCCGACGCTCCTCGCAGACCCTTCGCGCACGCGACTGCTCGTCGCCAAGCATCTCGGCGCCCTGCCCGTCGGGATCGCGTACGGGCTCGTGGGCTCGCTCGCGGCGCTCGGCGCGGGTGCTGCGCTCATCACGCTCGGCGGCGGCGACCCGATGCTCGGCCACCCCGAGGTGTGGCGGACCGTCGCACTCTCGACCGTCGCACTCACGCTGTGGACGCTCGTCGGCGTCGGCGTCGGCTCGGCCATCAGCAACCAGGTCGCGGCGCTCGTCGTCCTGCTCGCCTTCACGCAGTTCGTCGAGCCGATCGCACGGACGGGCCTGACGGCCGGCCTCGGTGCCGCGGGGACGAGGATCGCGCAGTTCCTGCCGGGCGCGGCGGGCGACGCGCTCGCCGAGGGGTCGATCTACTCGCTCATGGCACCGGGGACGCTCGCGCCGTGGTGGCAGGGGGCTCTCGTCCTGCTCGGCTACGCGGTGATCCTCACCGTCGTCGGCAGGCTCACGACCTTCCGTCGCGACATCGACTGACGGGCCGTCGCGCCCCGCACTCGGTGCGGGGCGCGACGAAGGCCGCGCGGACGCAGGGTCCGGGCGCGGAGGCGGCGCGCCTGCCGTCCACGGCGCGACACACCGTCGGTCCGAGGCGCGGACAGCGGGAGCGGTCCCACTCGACACCGCGGGGTGTGACCTTCGTCACACTGATACACCTCCCTCACCAAGTGATGGCCGGCGGAGGTGAGTCCTTGGTCCTAGGCGACCCACCCCTTGTCCAGATTTTGCCTTCCGCACAGGCGTCGCTGGTCACCCGCCCGACGACGCCCCGGAAGGCCCTTCCCCGGCACGTAGTGTGGTGCTGACCGATGCCGTGCGTGCACGCTCCGTGCCCGCACGACCACCCAGTCTGTGGAAGAGGCGATCTGCGAAGTGTCCGGTAATGCTGAATCAACGTCGATCAGCGGGGCGAGCGCCACGTTCGGTGCGAACGAGTGGCTCGTCGACGAGCTCTATGAGCAGTACCTCCGGGACAAGAACTCCGTCGACCCGTCGTGGTGGGAGTTCTTCGCCGACTACACCCCGAGCACCACGGTGACCTCGGACGTCGACGTCACGTCGGCCGCCCCCGCAGCCCCCGCCGTCACCGCCTCGGGCGAGCCCGTCGCAGCGGCGCCGAGCGTGAGCCCGGCGCCGGACGCGAGCCCCGCCGCGACGCCCACCCCGGTCGCGACCCCCGCGACCGCGCCCTCCCCCGTGCCTCCCGCAGGCCACGGCACGACGCAGGTCCCGCTCGTCCCCACCGCGACGCCCGCGACCGCGCCCTACGCGCAGCGCGCCGCGACCCGCACGGACGCCGCGGCCGCCGCGACGGCCACGGAGAACGTCGAGAAGCTTCGCGGCCCCGCCGCACGCGTCGTCACCAACATGGAGGCGAGCCTCGAGGTCCCCACCGCGACCTCGGTGCGTGCCGTCCCGGCCAAGCTCATGGTCGACAACCGCATCGTCATCAACAACGCCCTGGCCCGCGGCCGCGGCGGCAAGGTGTCGTTCACGCACATCATCGGCTTCGCGCTCGTCGAGGCGCTCACCGAGATGCCCGCGATGAACGCGTCCTACACGCAGCTCGACGGCAAGCCCGCCGTCCACCACCCGGCTGACATCAACCTCGGCATCGCGATCGACCTGCCCAAGCCCGACGGCTCGCGCCAGCTCATGGTGCCCTCGGTCAAGGCCGCGCAGACCCTCGACTTCGCCGGGTTCTGGGCCGCGTACGAGGACATCGTGCGCCGCGCCCGCGGCAACAAGCTCGAGGTCGCGGACTTCCAGGGCACGACGATCTCCCTCACCAACCCCGGCACGATCGGCACGGTCCACTCGGTGCCTCGCCTCATGCAGGGCCAGGGCACGATCGTCGGCGTCGGCGCGATGGACTACCCCGCCGAGTTCCAGGGCGCGTCCGTCGAGCGCCTCGCCCGCATGGGTGTCTCCAAGGTCCTCACGCTCACCTCGACGTACGACCACCGCATCATCCAGGGTGCGCACTCGGGCGAGTTCCTGCGGATCCTCGGCACCAAGCTCCTGGGCGAGGACGGTCTCTACGACCGGATCTTCGCGGCGCTCCACATCCCGTACGAGCCCGTCCGCTGGGTCCGCGACAACACCGTGGACGACGACGTCGAGGCGGCCAAGCCCGCGCGCGTCGCCGAGCTCATCCACGCGTTCCGCTCGCGCGGCCACCTCATGGCCGACACCGACCCGCTGACCTACCGCGTCCGCCGTCACCCGGACCTCGACGTCCAGACGCACGGCCTCACGCTGTGGGACCTCGACCGCACGTTCCCCACGGGCGGCTTCGGCGGCAAGCCCAAGGACACGCTGCGCAACATCCTCGGCCTCCTGCGCGACTCCTACTGCCGCACGATCGGCGCCGAGTACATGCACCTCGCCGACCGCACGCAGCGCAAGTGGCTCCAGGCGCGTCTCGAGGCAGGCTACGAGCGCACGCCGCGCGAGGAGCAGCTGCGCATCCTCGGCCGCCTCAACGCCGCCGAGGCGTTCGAGACGTTCCTCCAGACGAAGTTCGTCGGCCAGAAGCGCTTCTCGCTCGAGGGCGGCGAGTCCGTCATCGCGCTCCTCGACGGCGTCCTCAACTCCGCCGCCCGCGCGGGTCTCGACGAGGTCTGCATCGGCATGGCCCACCGCGGCCGCCTCAACGTCCTCGCGAACATCGCGGGCAAGAGCTACTCGCAGATCTTCGCGGAGTTCGAGGGCAACCTCGACCCCAAGACCTTCCAGGGCTCGGGCGACGTCAAGTACCACCTCGGCACCGAGGGCACGTTCACGACCGACACGGGCGAGACCACGAAGGTCTACCTCGCGGCCAACCCCTCCCACCTCGAGGCCGTCAACGGCGTGCTCGAGGGCGTCGTGCGCGCCAAGCAGGACAAGATCGACCTCGGCGGCGACGGCTTCTCCGTCCTGCCGATCCTCATCCACGGCGACGCGGCCTTCGCCGGCCAGGGCGTCGTCCAGGAGACCCTCAACCTTGCGGGCCTGCGCGGCTACCGCACGGGCGGCACGGTCCACATCATCATCAACAACCAGGTCGGCTTCACGACGGGCCCCGGTTCCTCGCGCTCGACGCTCTACACGACGGACGTCGCCAAGGGCCTCCAGGTCCCGATCTTCCACGTCAACGGCGACGACCCCGAGGCCGTCGTCCGCGTCGCAGAGCTCGCGTTCGCGTTCCGCGAGGAGTTCGACCGCGACGTCATCATCGACATGGTCTGCTACCGCCGCCGCGGTCACAACGAGGGCGACGACCCCTCGATGACGCAGCCGCTCATGTACAACCTCATCGACGCCAAGCGCTCGACCCGCAAGCTCTACACCGAGACCCTCGTCTCGCGCGGGGACATCACCGTCGACGAGGCCGAGCAGGTCGCGCAGGACTTCCAGGCGCAGCTCGAGCGCGTCTTCACGGAGGCGAAGGAGGGGGGCTTCCAGCCGCCCGCGCACACCGAGGCCATCCGTGGCCTCGAGATCCCCGAGTCGCAGCGCGAGGACGCCGGCACGATGGTCGGCTGGACGACGGCGATCGACCGCTCGACCGTCGAGCTCGTCGGCCGCACGCACGTCAACCCGCCCGAGGGCTTCACCGTCCACCCCAAGCTGGCGCAGCTCCTCGAGAAGCGCGAGCAGATGTCGCGCGAGGGCGGCATCGACTGGGGCTTCGGCGAGCTCCTCGCGTTCGGCTCCCTGCTCACCGAGGGCACGCCCGTGCGCCTCGCGGGCCAGGACTCGCGCCGCGGCACGTTCGTCCAGCGCCACGCGGTCATGCACGACCGCGAGACCGGCGCCGAGTGGACGCCGCTGCTCTACCTCTCGCCCGACCAGGCCAAGCTCTGGGTCTACGACTCCTCGCTGTCCGAGTACGCCGCCCTCGCGTTCGAGTACGGCTACTCGGTCGAGCGCCCCGACGCACTCGTCCTGTGGGAGGCGCAGTTCGGCGACTTCGTCAACGGCGCCCAGACCGTCATCGACGAGTTCATCTCCTCGGCCGAGCAGAAGTGGGGCCAGCACTCCTCGCTCGTCATGCTCCTGCCCCACGGCTTCGAGGGCCAGGGCCCGGACCACTCCTCCGCACGCATCGAGCGCTTCCTCCAGCTCGCCGCGCAGGACAACATGTTCGTCGCGCAGCCCTCGACGCCCGCGTCGCACTTCCACCTGCTGCGTCGCCAGGCATACCACCGCCCGCGCCGTCCGCTCATCGTCTTCACGCCGAAGCAGCTGCTGCGTCTCAAGGCCGCCGCGTCGAGCGTCGAGGACTTCACGACCGGTACGTTCCAGCCAGTCATCGGCGACGCCGAGTTGGCCGCGAAGGCGGGCGGCGTCGACCGCGTCCTGCTGTGCTCGGGCCGGGTCTACTACGACCTGCTCGCACGCCGTACCAAGCTCGGCGACGAGCGCACGGCGATCGTCCGTCTCGAGCAGCTCTACCCGCTCGAGACCGAGGCCGTGGCCGAGGCCCTCGCACCGTTCGGCGACGCCGAGATCGTGTGGGTCCAGGACGAGCCCGAGAACCAGGGGCCGTGGCCGTTCATGGCGATGAACCTCCAGCACGCGCTCGGGCGTCTCATCCGCGTCGTCTCGCGTCCCGCGTCGGCGTCGCCGTCGACCGGCACGATGAAGCGTCACCAGCGCCAGAACGAGGAGCTCCTCGAGGCCGCGTTCACGCGCTGACGCCTCCCGTCACGCAGCCGAGGCCCGCACCCGCCAGGGTGCGGGCCTCACGCGTTCCCCTCGTCGTACAGGCAGGACGCGTCTAGCCGTCGGCATGGCGACGTCCTCCGGCGGCGCTATGTGAACGCTCATATCTCTGCACGCCCGGCTCGTCGGCATGGCCCGGACCCTCCGCACCCGAGCGCGGTCCGCGCCGCCGCGCACGGGGCTAGGGTCGGAGCATGCAGACCAAGCGATGGAGCGACGGACAGCAGGTCTCGGCGATCGGCCTCGGCACCTGGCAGCTCGGGGCCGACTGGGGCGACGTCGAGGAGAAGGACGCGCACGCGGTGCTCGACGCCGCGCTCGAGGCCGGGGTGACGTTCTTCGACACCGCGGACGTCTACGGCGACGGCCGCTCCGAGCAGATCATCGGCTCGTTCCTGCGGGCCCGCCCGGACGCCGCCATCTTCGTCGCGACGAAGGCGGGGCGCCGCATGCCCCAGGTCCACGAGAACTACTCGCTCGCGAACCTCCGCGCCTGGACCGACCGCTCGCGCCGCAACCTCGGGCTCGACACGCTGCCGCTCGTCCAGCTCCACTGCCCGCCCACGTCCGTCTACACGGACGACGAGGTGTTCGACGCGCTCGGGACGCTCGTCGACGAGGGCGCGATCGCGTCGTGGGGCGTGAGCGTCGAGAAGCGCGTCGAGGCACTGCGGGCGCTCGAGCGCCCGGGCCTCGCGAGCATCCAGATCGTCCTCAACGCGTTCCGCCTCGCTCCGTTCGACGACGTCGTGCCGACGGCCGTCGATCGCGGCGTCGCGATCATCGCGCGCGTCCCGCTCGCGTCGGGCCTGCTCGCGAACCGGTACACGCCCACGACGACGTTCGCGGCCGACGACCACCGGACCTTCAACCGCAACGGCGAGGCCTTCGACGTCGGCGAGACCTTCGCGGGCGTCGACTTCGCGACGGGCGTCGCAGCAGCCGCCGAGCTCGCGTCGCACGGCCCCGACGACCTCACGGCCGCCCAGGCGGCGCTCGCGTGGCTCGCGCAGCACGACGCCGTGACCACCGTCATCCCAGGCGCGCGCACGCCCGAGCAGGCGCGCGCGAACGCGGCGGCCGGGGCCGCCGCCCCGCTCCCCGCCGCGTACGACGAGGCCGTGCACCGCATCTACGACCGGGACGTCCGCGCCTCCGTGCACGAGCGCTGGTAGGCCACGCGGCGTGTCAGTGCCGCCCGGCGCTGCCGCACGGGTGACGATGGGACGAACCCCCGAGGAGGACCCCACGTGACCAGGAAGCTGCGCATCGTCGTCGTCGGCGACGAGCTCGCCGCCGGCGTCGGCGACCCCCGGGCGCTCGGCTGGGTCGGACGCGTCGTCGCCCGCACGACCGAGGTCGAGACCGAGCACTACGTCCTCGCCGCCCCCGGCGAGACGTCGACCGCCCTCTCCGCCCGCTGGGAGCGCGAGGTCGAGCCGCGCCTCACGACCGACCCCGACGTCGACCAGCGCCTCGTCGTCGCCCTCGGCCGCCACGACCTCACCGCCGGCCTCTCCGTCGCGCGCTCACGCCTCAACCTCGCCAACACTCTCGACGTGGCCGAGGCGCGGCACCTGCGCACCCTCGTCGTCGGGCCCCCGCCCGGCAGCCGCGCCGACGACGACCGGCTCGCCGATCTCTCACGCGCCTACGGCGACGTCGCCCAGCGCCGACGCGTCCCCTTCGTCGAGACCTTCACGCCCCTCGTCAACCACGACCAGTGGCACGCCGACCTCGCCGGACGCGGCGACGACCTCCCCCAGCAGGCCGGCTACGGCCTCATGGCCTGGCTCGTCCTCCACTCCGGCTGGCACCGCTGGCTCGGGCTCGCCGACCCCGACGCCTGAGCACCACCCACGAACGCCGCGAGGCCCCGTCCGGACGGACGGGGCCTCGCGTGCTTCGGGGTGCGGGCCTCAGACCTCGACACCCATGCCGCGCAGCGACAGCGTGAGATCCTGCGGGTTCGACGCCGAGACGATCGCCTCGTCGTACGTGATGCGACCCGAGACGACCAGCTCGCACAGGTGCTGGTCGAACGTCTGCATCTTGTAGTAGCCACCGTCCGCGATGAGGTCGGCGAGCGGCGGGTTGTCGAGCGGGTTGACGATCGCCTCAGCCGTACGACCCGTGTTGACGAGCACCTCGACCGACGGGCACCGGTTGTCGTCGACCGTCCGCACCAGACGCTGCGAGACGATGCCACGCAGCATCTGCGAGAGCGCCGTACGGATCTGCAGCTGCTCGTACGGCGGGAAGAAGTCGATGATGCGGTTGACCGTCTCCTGCGCGTCGATCGTGTGGAGCGTCGAGAGCACGAGGTGACCGGTCTCCGCCGCCTGGAGCGCCGCACGCACCGTCTCGATGTCACGCATCTCACCGACGAGGATGACGTCCGGGTCCTGACGCATCGCCGCACGCAGCGCCGTCGAGAAGTCCTTCGTGTCCTGGCGCACCTCGCGCTGCGAGATGATCGCCCTCTTGTCCTCGTGGAGGACCTCGATCGGGTCCTCGATCGTGATGATGTTGACCTCGCGGTGCGTGTTGATGAGATCGACCATCGCCGCGAGCGTCGTCGTCTTGCCCGCACCCGTCGGACCCGTCACGAGCACGAGACCGCGCGGCTCGAGCGCAAGGTCGCCGACGATCCCGGGAACACCGAGCTCCGCAAGGCTCGACGTCCCCATGCCGACGAGTCGGAACACCATCGCCGTCGTGCCACGCGCCTGGTACGCGTTGACGCGGAAACGCCCGACGCCCGCGACCGAGTACGCGAAGTCGGCCTCGTGCGTCCGCTCGAACTGGTCGACGAGGTCCGCGGGCAGCACCTGCGAGAGCATGTGGTCCGTGTCCATCGGCGTGAGCACGGGGACCTGCAGACGACGGAGCCGCCCGTCGACACGCACACGGGGCGCGGAGCCGACCTTGACGTGGAGGTCCGAGGCCTCGGCCTTGACGACGGCGTGGAGCAACGGGATGACGGACTGCGGCGTGGCGTTCACGCTACACAGTATCGGCCCATTCGGGCACAGACTTGAGCCTCGCGGGGCTCGGCGTGGCGGCCCGTTCGCCCGCACCACGTCGCGTGTGGGAAGATGGTCGATGGCCAGCACGTCACGAAGGACTTGGAGTCACCATGAGCAAGCGCGGACGCAAGCGTCGTAGCCGCAAGGGCAGCGCCGCCAACCACGGCAACCGCCCCAACGCCTGAGCATCGTCTCGGAGCGGCCGACCATCGGCACACGCAAGGCCCCGGAGCATCGCTCCGGGGCCTTCGTCGTCGCTGAGGGGTGCGCCTCTCCCCCGGGGCGGGCAGGTGCGCCGCGCTCGCACGCCTGGAATCGCGCGGGCCCCGGACCCCGCGGGCCCGGCGCACGAGAACGGGCGCAGGACCGCCGAGGCAGCCCTGCGCCCGTCGTGGGCCGTGAGTCAGCGGTTCTCGACCGGGACGTACGCGCGCTCCGTCGCGCCCGTGTAGACCTGGCGCGGACGGCCGATCTTCGTCGTCGGGTCCTTCATCATCTCGCGCCACTGCGCGATCCAGCCGGGCATGCGACCGAGCGCGAACAGCGGCGTGAACATCGCCGGGCTGAAGCCCATGGCCTTGTAGATGAGGCCTGTGTAGAAGTCGACGTTCGGGTAGAGCTTGCGCTCGATGAAGTAGTCTTCGTTGAGCGCGATCTCCTCGAGCCGCAGCGCGATGTCGAGCAGCTCGTCGCGCGCGCCGAGGGCGTCGAGCACCGCGTACGCCTTCTTCTTGACGATCGCCGCGCGCGGGTCGTAGTTCTTGTAGACGCGGTGGCCGAAGCCCATGAGGCGGACGCCCGCCTCCTTGTTCTTCACGCGCGACATGTACGTGTCGACGTCGTCGCCCGACTTCTTCAGATCGGTGAGCATCGTCAGCACGGCCTCGTTGGCGCCGCCGTGGAGCGGGCCCGAGAGCGCGTTGATCCCGGCCGAGACGGACGCATAGAGGTTCGCGTGCGCGGAGCCGACCATGCGGACCGTCGACGTCGAGCAGTTCTGCTCGTGGTCGGCGTGGAGGACGAGGAGCGTGTCGAGCGCGTCGACGACGATCGGGTCGGCCTCGTACGGCATGTACGGCTGCGCGAAGCTCATGCGGAGGAAGTCGTCGACGTAGCCGCGCGAGTAGTCCGGGTAGAGCAGCGGCTCACCGACCGAGCGACGGTGCACGTAGGAGGTGATCGTGCGGGTCTTCGCGAGGAGCAGGACGCTCGCGAGCTCGACCGTCTCGTCGTCGAACGGGTCGAGGGACTCCGGGTAGAACGTCGAGAGCGCGTTGATCGCCGACGCCATGACCGCCATGGGGTGCGCGTTGCGCGGGAACGTCCCCATGAACGTGCGGAAGTCCTCGTGGACGAGCGTGTGGCGGTTGACGCGCGTGACGAACGCCTCGAGCTCGTCCGCCGACGGCAGCTCGCCGTGGATGAGGAGGTACGCGACCTCGAGGAACGTCGAGCCCTCGGCGAGCTGGTCGATCGGGTAGCCGCGGTAGCGGAGGATGCCCTCGCCGCCGTCGATGTAGGTGATGCCGGACTCGCACGACGCCGTGTTGGTGAAGCCCGGGTCGAGCGTCACCTTGCCGGTCGTGCCGAGGAGCGAGGAGACGACGATGCCGTCGTTGCCCTCCGTCGCGGGGACGACGGGGAGGTCCTGGGTGACCTGACCGACGGTGAGCGACACACCGGTCTGCGCGTTCTGGGTCATGGTGTCCTTCCTTGGGGCCGGGCCCGAGGGCTGTGGCCGCGTACGTCCGTGAGCGTCGACGACCTCCCGGGATCCTCCGCGCGTGCGGAGGCCCGGCCTGCGGACCTGGGTGTCCCACGTCCGGCGGGCTGCGTCGACCGTCTGGGTCGACGGTACCCGCGCTGAGCGGCCCGGGACCAATCCTCACGGGTCATCTGCGGGTCAGAATCCGGTGATGAACGTCACAAAGCGTGGGACGAACGTCCCGACCTGCGCGATCACGCGTCCACGAGCGTGCTCAGTCGGTTCGCAGCGGCTTCCGCGCGCTCGTCGGTCACGGTGAGCGCGACGCGGACGTGCCCCTCGCCCGCCGCGCCGTAGAACGCACCGGGCGCGACGAGCAACCCGATCTGCGCGAGGCGGTCGACCGTGGCCCAGCAGTCGACACGCTCACCCGCCGGCCGCACCCAGAGGTAAAGGCCGGCCTCGGAGTGGTCGATGACGAAGCCTGCATCGGTCAAGGCCGCACCAAGGAGGTCGCGCCGCGCCCGGTAGCTTTCGCGCTGCACGGCGACGTGCTCGTCGTCGTCGAGCGCCGCGACCATCGCCGCCTGCACCGGACCCGGGACGATGAGCCCGAGCTGCTTGCGCAGGCCGAGGAGCGCGCCGACGAGCGCCGGGTCGCCCGCGACGAACGCCGCGCGGTAGCCGGCCATGCTCGACTGCTTCGACAGCGAGTAGGTGACGAGCAGGTTCGTGTGGTCGTCGCCGCACACGCGCGGGTCGAGGAGGCTCGGCACGGTCTGCGGGTCGTGCGGCCCGTCGCCCCAGCCGAGCTCCGCGTAGCACTCGTCGGAGACGACGACGGCACCCGTGCGACGCGCGGCCTCGACGACCGCGCGCAGCTCGGCGACGTCCGCGACGCGCCCGTGCGGGTTGCCCGGCGAGTTCACCCAGACGAGCCGGACCCCCTCGCGACCGTCCCAGTCGCGCACGTCGTCGGTCGCGAGCGACGTCGCCCCTGCGAGGCGCGCGCCCACGTCGTAGGTCGGGTACGCGACGGCCGGGTGGACGACCGTGTCGCCCGCGCCGAGGCCGAGCATCGAGGGCAGGAGGCCGACGAGCTCCTTGGAGCCGACCGTCGGCAGTGTCGCGTCGGGCGCGACCGTCACGCCGCGGCGCCGCGCGAACCAGCCCGCGACCGCCGCGCGCAGCGCCGGCGTGCCTGCGGTGAGCGGGTAACCGTGGGCGTCGGACGCGGACTCGAGCGCGCGGCGCACGACGTCCGGGGTCGCGTCGACGGGGGTGCCGACGGAGAGGTCGACGATGCCGTCCGGGTGCGCGGCCGCACGTGCCTTCGCGGGCTCGAGGAGGTCCCACGGAAAGGCGAGACCTGCGAGGGAGCTCAGCCCCATCGGGTCACCCCCGCGCGCTCGTCCCGCGATGCAGCGCCACCCACCATCGTCATCCCGTCCTCCCCGTTCGAAGCCCCCACACTACGACCGACACCCCCTCCCCACCCCAACCCGTCCAGAACCTCTCGCGAGATAGGGGTGCAACGTCGAGACAGGGGCCCAGGGGCCCCTATCTCGCGTGCACGCCCCTATCTCGCGGACGGGGGGTGCGGACCGTGACGGGGTGTCAGATCAAGTCGTCCCGGATGGCGGGACAGGTTGTTCCGCGCGGCGGAGGTTCCTAAGTTCTGGGTCACCGACCACCGCACATCGAGGGGACACCATGACGACGACAGCACCCGGCCAGCCCGAGGCCGCACCGCGCGCCTCGCGCGGCGTCGCGCGCCCGTCCCGCTCGACCCGCCCCCAGGGGCAGTGGAAGGTTGACGGCACCGAGCCCCTCAACGCCAACGAGGTCATCAAGCAGAAGGACGACGGCCTCAACGTCCGCGAGCGCATCGAGACGATCTACGCGGCCGGCGGCTTCGAGTCCATCACCAAGGAAGACCTCCACGGGCGCTTCCGCTGGTGGGGCCTCTACACCCAGCGCCGCCCCGGCATCGACGGCGGTCGCACCGCCTCCCTCGAGCCCCACGAGCTCGACGACGAGTTCTTCATGATGCGCGTCCGCTCCGACGGCGGGGCCCTCACGACCGAACAGCTACGCGTCATCGGCGAGATCTCCGTCGAGTTCGGCCGGTCGACGGCCGACATCACCGACCGTCACAACATCCAGCTCCACTGGATCGACGTGCGTGACGTCCCCGAGATCTGGCGTCGCCTCGAGGACGTCGGGCTCTCGACGACCGAGGCGTGCGGCGACGTGCCGCGCGTCATCCTCGGCTCCCCCGTCGCCGGGGTCGCCAAGGACGAGATCATCGACCCGACCCCCGTCATCCGCGAGATCGTCGACCGCTACATCGGCGACCCGACCTTCTCCAACCTGCCGCGCAAGTACAAGACCGCGATCACCGGCCACCCGAGCCTCGACGTGCTCCACGAGATCAACGACCTCGGGCTCGTCGGCGTCGTCCACCCCGACCTCGGCCCCGGCTACGACGTCTGGGTGGGCGGCGGGCTCTCCGCGCAGCCCCGGCTCGCCGAGCGTCTCGGTGCCTTCGTCACCGAGGAGCAGGTCCCCGACGTCTGGGTCGGCGTCACCTCGATCTTCCGCGACTACGGTTTCCGCCGGCTGCGCAACAAGGCCCGCCTGAAGTTCCTCCTCGCCGACTGGGGCGCCGAGAAGTTCCGCGAGATCCTCGAGACCGAGTACCTCGGCTACCGCCTCGCCGACGGCCCCGCGCCCGCACCCGCGCCGCGCTCGGGCGACCACGTCGGGGTCCACGAGCAGAAGGACGGGCGCTTCTACGTCGGCGCGGCCCCCTACGTCGGCCGTGTCTCGGGCGAGACCCTTCTCGAGGTCGCGCGGCTCGCCGAGGCCGCCGGGTCCGGTCGCATCCGGCTCACGCCCCAGCAGAAGCTCCTCGTGCTCGACGTCCCCGCCGAGCACGTGCCGGCGCTCGTCGACGGTCTGCGTGCCACGGGGCTCGAGGCCGAGCCCAGCGCATGGCGCCGGTCGACCATCGCGTGCACCGGCATCGAGTTCTGCAAGCTCGCGATCGTCGAGACCAAGGGGCTCGCGCGCGAGACCATCCAAGCTCTCGAGACGCGGCTCGACCGCGGCGAGCGCCGCCCCATCACGATCAACGTCAACGGCTGCCCCAACGCGTGCGCCCGCACGCAGATCGGCGACATCGGCCTCAAGGGCCAGATCGTCACGACCGCCGACGGCGAGCAGGTGCCCGGCTTCCAGGTGCACCTCGGCGGCGGCCTCTCAGGTCACCGTCGCGACGAGGGAGGCCTCGGCCGCACCGTCCGCGGCCTCAAGGTCACGGCCGACGATGTCGCGTCCTACGTCGACCGCGTCGTGAGCCGCTACGACGCCGAGCACGAGGGCGACGAGACGTTCGCCGACTGGGCCCTTCGCGTCGACGACGAGGTGCTCGCATGAGCGCCGTCGACCTCCCCGGGCCCTTCGGCCTCGCGCTGCCCGGGCTCGCCGGAGCGGGCACCGGGCAGGGTGTCGTCGGGCAGGGACGCGCCGGTGACCTCGCGGCGTTCGGTGCCGCGGGCCGCGCCCGCGCGGCCGAGCACGAGCGGGCGCGCGTCGCGCACGCCGCGGCCCGCGCCGCACGCGACGCACGCCGCCGCAGCGACGACGAGCTCAAGCGGCTCGCCGCCGAGGGTGCTGCGCTGCTCTCGCCCGCCGACGGCCCCGAGGCGAGCGCCGACGAGATCTCCGCGTGGGCCGCCGAGACCTTCGGCGACCTTCTCACCGTCGCCTGCTCGATGGCCGACCTCGTGCTGCCGCACGTCGTCGCGCAGCGCGCCCCCTGGGTCGACGTCCTCTTCCTCGAGACCGGCTACCACTTCCCCGAGACGATCGGCACCCGCGACGCCGCCGCGGCCACGATGCCCATCACCGTCGTCGACGTCGCCGCGAGGCAGTCCGTCGCCGAGCAGGACGCCCAGTACGGACCCCGCCTGCACGAGCGCGACCCCGGCCTGTGCTGCGCGCTGCGCAAGGTCGCCCCGCTCCAGGCCTCCCTCGGCGGCTACGAGGCCTGGGTGACGGGCGTCCGCCGCGACGAGGCCCCCACGCGCACCGGCACGCCCCTCGTCTCCTGGGACGAGAAGAACCGCCTCGTGAAGATCAACCCGCTCGCCGCCTGGTCGTTCGACGACCTTCTCGGCTACGCGACGCAGCACAAGGTGCTGCTCAACCCGCTGCTCGACGACGGCTACCCGTCGATCGGCTGCGCTCCCTGCACCCGCCGGGTCGCCCCCGGCGAGGACCCTCGCTCAGGACGCTGGGCAGGGCTCGACAAGACAGAATGTGGGCTCCACGCATGACGACCACCACCGACGCCCCTGCCGCGCAGGCCGCGCCGTACACCCTCAGCCACCTCGACCAGCTCGAGTCCGAGGCGATCCACATCATCCGTGAGGTCGTCGCCGAGTTCGAGCGCCCTGCGCTGCTCTTCTCGGGCGGCAAGGACTCCGTCGTCATGCTCCACCTCGCCGCCAAGGCGTTCTGGCCGGCGCCCGTGCCCTTCCCCGTCGTCCACGTCGACACGGGCCACAACTTCCCCGAGGTCCTCGCGTACCGCGACGCCGAGGTCGAGCGGCTCGGCCTGCGCCTCGTCGTCGCGTCCGTGCAGGACTACCTCGACGACGGTCGCCTCCAGGAGCGTGCCGACGGCACGCGCAACCCCCTGCAGACGCAGCCGCTGCTCGACGCGATCTCCGGCGGCCGCTTCGACGCCGTCTTCGGCGGCGGCCGACGCGACGAGGAGAAGGCGCGCGCCAAGGAGCGCGTGCTGTCGCTGCGCGACGAGTTCGGTCAGTGGGACCCGCGCAACCAGCGGCCCGAGCTGTGGAACCTCTACAACGGCCGGCACCGCCCGGGCGAGCACGTCCGCGCGTTCCCGCTGTCGAACTGGACCGAGCTCGACGTGTGGCGCTACATCGAGCGCGAGAACATCGCGCTGCCCGGCCTCTACTACGCGCACGAGCGCGAGGTCTTCGACCGCGACGGCATGCTCCTCGCCGTCGGACCGTACTCCGCCCCGCGCTCGGACGCCGAGGCGGCGTCCGTCCGCACCGAGGTCGTCCGCTACCGGACCGTCGGCGACATGTCGTGCACCGGCGCCGTCTCGTCCGACGCTGTCACGGTCGCCGACGTCATCGCCGAGGTCGCCACGACCCGCATCACCGAGCGCGGCGCGACCCGCGCCGACGACCGGATCTCCGAGGCCGCCATGGAGGACCGCAAGAAGGAGGGGTACTTCTGATGCTCCGCTCCCCCATCGCGTCCCCTGTCTCGCCCGCCCGCAAGGAGATCCTCCCGTGAGCACCGCCACCCTCCCCGCGTCCGCGACGCTCCTGCGTCTCGCGACGGCCGGCTCGGTCGACGACGGCAAGTCGACGCTCGTCGGCCGCCTGCTGTTCGACTCGAAGTCCGTCCTCGCCGACCAGCTCGACGCCGTCGAGCGCGTCTCGCGCGACCGCGGCCTCGAGGGCGCCGACCTCGCGCTCCTCACCGACGGCCTGCGCGCCGAGCGCGAGCAGGGCATCACGATCGACGTCGCCTACCGCTACTTCGCGACCGCGCGGCGCGCGTTCGTCCTCGCCGACTGCCCCGGGCACGTCCAGTACACGCGCAACACCGTGACGGGCGCGTCGACCGCCGACGCCGTCGTCCTGCTCATCGACGCACGCAAGGGCCTGCTCGAGCAGACCCGCCGCCACCTCGCCGTCGCCTCGCTGCTGCGCGTGCCCCACGTCGTCGTCGCCGTCAACAAGATCGACCTCGTCGACTACTCGGCCGAGCGCTACGCCGAGCTCGCCGCCGAGATCCGCGCCACGGCCGCCGACCTCGGCGTGCCGGCGATCCACACGGTTCCCGTGAGCGCGCTCGTCGGCGACAACGTCGTCGACCGGTCGGCCGCGACG
Source organism: Sanguibacter sp. HDW7 (assembly GCF_011300875.1). NCBI lineage: Bacteria > Bacillati > Actinomycetota > Actinomycetes > Micrococcales > Sanguibacteraceae > Sanguibacter > Sanguibacter sp. HDW7. The sequence continues at coordinate 2,339,971 of NZ_CP049862.1, forward strand.
CCGTGGTACGACGGTCCGAGCCTTCTCGAGCTCCTCGAGGACCTCCCGGTCGGCGAGGACGTCGCGGCGCAGCACCTGCGCTTCCCCGTCCAGGTCGTCCTGCGCCCCCAGGGCGCCGCACGCGACCCGCTGCACGTCGACTACCGCGGCTACGCGGGCCAGATCGCCGAGGGCGTCGTGCGTCCCGGCGACGAGGTCGTCGTGCTCCCTTCGGGGAAGCGCACGCTCGTCGAGGCGATCGACACGGCCGACGGGCCGCTCGCCGAGGCCTTCGCGGGGCAGTCCGTCACGCTGCGGCTCACCGACGAGATCGACATCGCCCGTGGGGACCAGATCGTCGCCGCCACCGACGTCCCCGCGCTCACGCAGGACGTCACCGCGACCCTCGCGTGGCTCGGCGAGAATCCGCTGCGCCCCGGCCAGCGCGTGCTCGTCAAGCACACGACGAAGGTCGTCCAGGCGATCGTCCGCGACGTCGTCGGTCGCCTCGACCTCGACGCCGCGCACCTCGTGCCCGGCGACGCGCTCGAGCTCAACGACATCGGTCGGGTCCAGCTGCGACTCGCGGCGCCGATCCCCGCCGAGGAGTACGTCGACCACCGGCGCACGGGCGCTTTCTGCGTCATCGACCCCGCCGACGGGCGCACGCTCGCCGCAGGCATGGTCGGCGACGCGCTCGCCGCCGCACGTTTCCCCGGCGACCGTCCGGTCGACTTCGCGATCTGAGCGCACGCACCCTGGCGCGGCCCCGGCCGGGCCGCGCCGGGGTGTCGTCGTCGGGAGCTGGTCCCTCGGACTGCGCGTCGGGGTGCCGGTCGCCGGGCCTGCGAGATAGTCCTCTGCGCGCGACCTAGGACTCCCGCCGTCCTAGGTCGGGCGCAGAGTACTATCTCGGCGACGGCGACCGTCCCGGCGCGCGTCCGGCTGGGCCGACGCACGCACGGGTGGGCAGTCGTGCAGCTTGCCGGGGCACGGCCCGACGGGCCGTCATGCGGTCGAAACCTCGCGGTCGGTAGGATCACGGACGCCCGACCAACCGACCTCGGAGGCACCGTGGACACCTCGACCACCGACCCCGCCTACCCGCTGACGCTCCGCGTCGCCGGTCGCCGCTGCGTCGTCGTCGGCGCCGGGCCCGTCGGGACCCGGCGCGCGCTCGCGCTCGTCCGCGCGGGTGCGGTCGTCACGGTCGTCGCGCCCGTCGCGAGCGCCGACGTCCGTGGTGCCGCCGCACGGGGCGAGCTCACCTGGGAGCAGCGGCCGTACGCGACGGGCGACCTCGCCGACGCCTGGGTCGCGCACACCGCGACCGGCGTGCGTGCGATCGACGAGGCCGTCTCCGCCGACGCCGAGGCCGCTCGCGTGTGGCTCGGCCGCGCGGACGACCGCACCCGCTCGAGCCTCTGGTCACCTGCAGTCGCCCGCATCGACGACATCACCGTGACCGTCGGCGCCGGCGGCGACCCCCGCCGCGCCATGGAGCTGCGCGACAAGATCGCGGGGGCCCTGCGCGAGGGCACGATCAGTGCCCCGCGCCACCGCGCCGCCGCGAGCACGACGCCGTCGCCGCTCTCCGCCGTGCCGCCGGCCGAGCCCGTCCCCGCACCTCCCGGCGTCGGCTCGGTCGCGCTCGTCGGCGGCGGCCCCGGCGATCCCGGCCTCCTCACGCTCCGCGCCGCGGAGATGCTCGCGCAGGCCGACGTCGTCGTCCTCGACCGCCTCGCCCCGCGCGCCGCGCTCGAGCACGCGCGCGACGACGTCGAGGTCGTCGACGTCGGCAAGACCGCCGGCACGCACCCCGTGCCGCAGGAGGCCATCAACGCGCTGCTCGTCGAACGCGCTCTCGCGGGCCGCAGGGTCGTACGGCTCAAGGGGGGCGACCCCTACGTCTTCGGCCGCGGCGGCGAGGAGCTCGACGCCTGCGCGGCGGCGGGCGTGCCCGTCGAGGTCGTCCCCGGCGTGACGAGCGCGATCTCGGTGCTCGCAGCCGCCGGCATCCCCGTCACCCACCGCGGGCTCTCGCGCGGCTTCACCGTGCTCACGGGTCACGACGACCTCGGCACCGTGCCCGACGCCGCCGACCACACCCTCGTCCTCCTCATGGGTCTCGGCCGCCTCGCGACGACCGCCGCAGAGCTCGTCGCCCGCGGCCGCGACCCGCGCACGCCCGCCGCCGTCCTCGAGGACGGCTTCGGACCGCGCGCCCGCACGACGCTCGGCACGCTCGCGACGATCGGCGAGATCGCCGTCGCCGCCGGGGTGCGCGCGCCGGCCATCACCGTCGTCGGTCCCGTCGTCACGCGCGCACCGGGGTGGGCGCACACGTCCGACGGCTGAGTCTCGCCGACCGATCGGTCGGCCGTCGGCACCGCAACCAGCGAGGCGGATCGCGACCCACCTGCCGTCGAGCCGTCATGCCGGCGCATGCTCGCCGACGGCGCTCAGACCGTCGCGGCGCTCCGCGGCGTCACGGCCGAGAGCTCCGCGAGCAGCTCCGCGGTCCTCAGCGCAGGACGGTCGAAGCACTCCCCGAGCCGCACCCAGTCGCCCAGCAGCGTGCGCGTCTGCGCGGCGTGCCGACCGAAGTGGTCGCGCGCGTACGCATCGACGTCGAACGGCGTCACACGATGCAGGAGCCTGAGGACCGACGCGACGACCGGCGCAGCAGCCCGCGCGGGCGTACCGCCGTACGCGGCCGCGAGCGCCTCCCCCGACTCGCGTACGACCGCGACGACGCGACGCGCGTCCGCCGCGGCCCGCCGACGGTCCCAGCCGTGCCGCTCGAGCATCGCGACGGTCGCCATGGGCACGACCGCGGCGTGCAGCGGCGCGAACGCCGGCACGTCCTTGAGGCGCAGACGGTGCGGGTCGAGCGCCTCGCGCAGCATGTCGGCGGCCTCGCCCGCGAGCCCGACGCCCGCGCCGCCCGGCTGCCACCAGCGCACCGCGTCGCGGCCCTGCGCGAGGAAGCCCGGGGCGACGAGGCCCCACGGGCGCCCGTCGGCCGCGTGCGCGAGCGCGTCGGCCTCCGACGGGACCTGCGTGACGGACGCGAGCGCCGCGCGCGGCGACGCCGCTAGAAGCGACTCGAGCGCCGTCGCGTCGACGGGAGCGGTCGTGAGGACGACGTCCCACTCGCGTGCCGCAGCCTCGGCGAGCGGCAGGGTGAGGACCGTCGTGCGACCGGACCGGCGCGGCCGGCGGCGGTGACGGGCGACGTCGAGGGCGAGCGTGCCCGGGGCGTCGTCACGCGTCGCGAGGACGACGTCGGTCGTGCGCCGGGCGGAGGCCGCAAGGACCTGGGCGACCGGACCGCGGCCGACTAGAAGGAGCTTCACGTCCTGATCGTCCGCCTCGTCCGGCACCGTGCGCGCGACGTTCCGAGATACGGGACCGGGCCGTCGTCGCAGCGGCCTATCGCCCTCGGGAACGTCGCGGAACGGCAGGAGCCGGGTCGTCGTCCGACGACCCGGCTCCTGCGACCGGTCCCAGCGCCCCGCAGGGCGCGGCTCACTCGCCCTGGGGCGGGAGCGCCTCGATGAGCGGGTGGTCCATGTCGATGAGGCCCATCTTCGCGGCGCCGCCGGGCGAGCCCAGCGTGTCGAAGAAGTGCACGTTCGCGCCGTAGTAGTCGCTCCACTCCTCCGGGACGTCGTCCTCGTAGTAGATGGCCTCGACAGGGCACACCGGCTCGCACGCGCCGCAGTCGACGCACTCGTCCGGGTGGATGTAGAGCGAACGGTTGCCCTCGTAGATGCAGTCGACGGGACACTCCTCGACGCACGCCTTGTCCTTGACGTCGACACAGGGCTGCGCGATCACATACGTCACGGTCCGACCTCCTCAAAAGTTCTCGCCCCAGTATCCCCTGTCAACGGGGCCGCCGGGACACCATCGGGGCAGCGTCCCGCGTGGTGGGCGTCCTAGACTCGGGCCGTGACCTCCGCAGACCTTCCTCCGTGGCGCGAGTGGGCCGTCGGGACGCGTGTCATGGTGCGCCGGACGCTCGCGGACGACGCGCACCGCTACACCGACGTCCTCGGCGAGATCGTCCGGACCGACGCGAGCGGCCTCGTGCTTCGCACCCGCACGGGTGACGAGGTCGAGGTACCGGGCGACGAGATCGCGATCGGCAAGCCGGTCCCGCCGCCCCCGGCGAGGCGCCGCCCCCGCCGCTCCCCCGACGAGCCGGCCCCTACCGACCCGTAGCACCCCTGCACACTCGGGATCGTGCAACGGTGCGACGAGTCGCGAGAGGTGGGGTCAGGGGGTCGTGAGGGTGACGGCGCTCGTACGCTCGTCTGCTCCGACCACGAGGGACGTCGGGCGGGAGAGGAGCTCCGCACGCCACGTCGACTCTTCGAGCGTCAGCGTCGTGCGGGCGTCGTCCGGTCCCGCGACACGGGCCCCGGCACGCACGGCGGCCGCCTCGTCGAAGAACGCCCCCACCGGCGCGCCCGCGTCGAGCGCGTCGGCGAGCGCCGCAAGCTCCGCAGCAGCCCGCCGCAGGACGGGCGCGACCGCCGCCGCGTTGTCCGTCACCATCGCCTCCGTACGTCGCGGGTGCGTGCCCGCGACGCGCGTGCCGTCGCGGAACGAGCCCGCAGCGAGCGCGAGCGCGAGGTCCGTGACGTCCGAGCCGCCCACGAGCCGCAGCAGCTCGCTCGCGACGACGTGCGGCACGTGGCTGACGAGCGCGACGGCCTCGTCGTGCACCGCGGGCGTCGTCACACGCACGACGCCGCCGAGCGGACCCGTGACGAGCTCCGCGACCCGGCAGAACGCGTCGAGCCGCGTGTCGTCCTCAAGCGTGAGCGCCCACCGGGCACCGTCGAGCAGCGACGCATCAGACGCCGCGTAGCCGGCCTGCTCCGTGCCCGCCATGGGGTGCGCGCCGACGAAGCGCGACGCGAGACCCGCCTCGCGCACGACGCGCGCGACGGCGCCCTTGACCGAGCCCGCGTCCGTGACGACGGTCCCACCACGCACGTGCGCCGCGACCTCGCGCGCGACGTCGGCCATCGCCCGCAGGGGTGGCGCAAGCAGCAGCACGTCTGGCTCCGCCACGCAGAGCTCGGCGATCGTGCGCGCGGGCACGACGCCGTCGGCCGCCGCGGCCTCGAGCGCCGGCAGCGACGGGTTCCACGCGTGCACCTCGACGCCCTGGGCGACGAGACGCCGCGCGACCGAACCGCCGATGAGCCCGAGCGAGACGACGCCGACGCGCCGTACACCGACCGCCGACGAGCCGGCGCTCGGCACGTCGCGAGCCAGCACGTCGCGAGCCAGCGGATCGCGGGGCGGCACGCCGTCCTGCGCTTCCCCGCTCACCACAGCAGCTCCCGGGCGACAGTCGCGTCGTCGGACCCTGCGCGCACCGAGCCCGCCGGCACGCGCGACGTGTCGAAGCCCGCGTCCGTCCCCGCCCGTGCCGGGAAGACGCCGAGCGTCTTGAGCGAGTCTCCTGCGCCGAGCAGCTGCGCGAGCAGCGCGCGCACGTGCGGCTCCCACGGCGCGCCGTCGAGCGTCACGACGAAGACGTACGTGCCCTCCTGCGCCTTGAGCGGCCGCGTGATGAGGGACGACATGTTGACGCCCCGCTCGCCGAACGCCGCCGTGATGCGCGCGAGGACGCCCGGCCCGATCTCGTGCGGCGTGATCGCGAGCATCATGCGCCACGACACGCTCTCGTCGTGCCGCGACGCGAGCTCGGTGCGCGCCGCCTCGCGGTCCGTCACGAGGAGGAAGCGCGTGCGCGCGCCCGCGAAGTCCTGCACGCCCGTCGCGAGCGTCGTGAGCCCGTAGAGCTCCCCGCACAGCGCCGGCCCGAGCGCGACCTGGTGCGGCTGCACGTCCCGGCACGCCGCCGCGTTCGACGACGCCGGCACGGCCGTGAGCCCTCGCGCCGCGATCCACGCTGCGCACTGCGCGAGCCCGTGGGGGTGGGCCGTCACCTCCGTGGGCGACACCGCCGACGGGTGCGTGAACGCGTCGAACGCGACCTCGACGGTCACCTCGTCGACTGCGACGACGTCGCGCGCCGCGACGATCGCGTCGAGCGACGGCACGACGTACCCTTCGACCGAGCTCTCGATCGCGACGACTCCCGCGTCCGCGCGACCCGTCGCGACGTCGTCGTAGACGTCCGTGACGAGCGGACGCGGGACGGGCGTGCCACGCGCGGGAAGCGCGAGCGCCGCCGCGTGCGTGAAGGTCCCCTCGGGGCCGAGGTACGCGAGCGAGGCCACGGGAGCCCTCAGTCCCTCGAGGCCCACACGGGCGCGACCGCGGCGGGCCCGGGCTGGAACGCCCCACCCGTCATGACGCCGAGCACCCGGTGCGCGACCCCGCGCTCCGCGAGCTGCGCCTTGAGAGCGCGCAGCGGCGCCGACGTCGGCACCGAGAACGACGCGAAGAAGACGTGCGGGCCCTCGGCCGACGGCTGCGACCTCAGGTGCTGCAGGTCGATCCCGGCCGCCGCGACGAGCTCGAGCGTCAGCTGGAGCGAGCCCTTGTGGTCGTCGCGGGGTCCGAACGCGAGCCACACCTGAGCGGGCTCGTCGAAGTCTGCGGGCTCCGGGACGGGCTCGACGAGGCCGTACCAGAGGGGTGCGCGCTCGCTGAGGGTCGAGGATCCGGGGATCTCGGTGAATCCGGCGGGCACGTGGTCGCGCTCGACGACGAGCGAGCCGTGCTCGCCCGCCAGGGTGATGCGGTCCGCGAGCGACGTCCGCGCAGGCACGAGGTGCGGGTTCGCGCCGAACGTGCGCAGCTGGTGACGGCAGTCGCGCATGCCGGCCTCGTCGATGACGACGTGCCCGTCGAGCTCAGTGCCGCGGGCGACCCACACCCAGCGCGGTGCGACGGCCTCGACGGCCGTGACGCGCAGCGACGCCGAGCTCGCGAGCAGCGCACGCTCGAGGTCGTGGTCGGGAGCTGCAGGATGGCCGACGTGCATGACGCCGCGCATCCCCTGGATCCGCGAGACCGTGTCGAGGGCCGCCGTCATCGCGCCGAGGTCGAGCAGGTCGCTCGGCTCGTCGAGGTTCTCGTGCGTGTCCCAGCTGCCCTGCCGCGCCGCCGCGAGGGCGTGCGCGCCCGACTCCCGTTCGCTCCTGCCGAGCATCGCTGCCGTCCCTCCCGGTGCACGCGACCCCGGACGGGCCGCGCAGCGATCCTACCGAGCGTCCGCCTCGCGAGCGGCCGCCGTCTCAGTCGTCGTCGGACTTCTTCGGCTTCTCCGACGCCGGGTCGGGGCCGCACACGTAGCGGTTCTGCGGCGTGTAGCGCCACGCGTTCGACTCGTCCTTGACGACGGCGCCGTCGAGCGAGACCTTGCGCGTCACGGTGACAGCGAAGCCCGGCGAGCCGGCGCCCTGCGCGATGCAGCCGGCCTCGGTCGAGTAGACCGTGCGCGGCTGGACGACGTCGCGCCGCGGCGACGTCGTCGAGCTCACCTTGTAGTGCGGGGTCGACCAGAGCTTGACGACGACCTTGCCGTCCTTGACCCACGACTGGATGAGGATGCCGTACGGGGTGTCGTTCTTGATGCGCATGTCGATCGACCCGACGAACATCGTCGACTCGCGGCCCTCGGGGTAGCGCGTGAAGTAGAAGCTGTGCGGGCGGTGCTCGAGGATGTCGACGCCCGCGAAGTAGAACGCGTTGTACGTCGTCGTCGCCATCTGCGAGAGGCCGCCGCCCACTCCGTCCTGGAGCCGGCCACGGTCGATGACGCCGGCGTTGACGTACCCGGCCTCGAGCGTGATGGGGCTGAGCGTCTCGGTGAGCGACCACTCCTCGCCCGGCTTGATGAGCTGGCCCGTGATCTTCTTCGCGGCAAGCGTGAGGTTGGCGTTGCGGGCCGCGTACGAGTCCGTGAGGGGCGTCGTGAACTCCGCGACGACCTTCTTGACGCCGAGCGCCTCGAGCGCCTTGCGCGAGCTGTCGGACTCGGTCTCGACGAGCTTCGTCGTCGCGGTACGGGTGCCGGGAGTGGTCGCGGCCGTCAGCACGGACGCGGTCAGGGCGTCGCGGTCGAGCGCGAGGCCCGACTTGCCGCCCGAGATCGACGGCTTGCCGTCCTTGAAGACGAACTTCGCCCCGGTCGCCTTGGTCTCGAGATCCTTGGTGCGGGAGAGGACGGCCTTCGCGACGGCGTCCTTGTCGAGGTCGAGCACGAGCGCGCCGTCCTTCGCGACGAACGTCGCGGCGGCGCCGAGCGCCGAGATGGGCAGCTCGGCCTTCTGGCCGTCGACCTCGACGCGCACGGGCGCGGAGACGAGAGCCGTCCCGGTCTTCTGGGCGGCGTCGGTCTCGGCCTGCGTGATCTGCGGCTCGATCTCGCTCGTCGGCAGGTCCACCGGACCGGTCGACGTGAGGTAGGAGCCGAGGATCTTCGTGCGCGCACGCTCGACGTCCACGTCGAGGCCGGGGACGGCGTCGATCTTCTCGACGCGGCCGTCGACGAACGCGACCTTGCCGTCGACCGGCTCGGTGCGCAGGCTCACGGCGGTCTCGGCGATCGCGTCCCGCAGCAGCCCGTCGTCGATCGTCAGCGACGGACCGATCTCGTCGCCGCCGAAGAGCGTGCGCACGAGGTCGCCGGGTGCGAGGGAGAAGCCGGTGAGACCGGCGACGGTGCCGCGCGCGTCGAGACCGAGGCCGGCGGCAGCCGGGTCGATCGACGCCGTGAGCTTGCCGGCCGTCACGGAGATGGGCTCGCTCGCGCGCGGGCCGAGCTCGGACTCGAGCAGGCTGATCGCGTCGGCGCGGCTCTTGCCCCCGATCTCGAGACCCGCGACCGTCGTGCCGCGCGGGATCTGGTCCGCCGTGACGACCTGGGCCGCGACGTAACCGCCTGCGAGCACGACGACGCCGAGCGCGCCCCAGAGCGCGACGGTGAGGCCGCGACCCGTGCGCACCTTGGGCTTCTCGGGCTCGAACCCGTCGAGCGGGGAGCCCTTGCGTGCGGTCGTGCCCGTCCGGTCCTGCGTCATACGTCCATCCGTTCCTGCCGTCGTGGCCCGTGGCCACTCCCCCTGGTGCGCGCCCGGTCGCGCGCGCTCATCGTACGTTCTGGTCCTGTGCGACGGCTGGGACCGTCCGTCGCTGTGTCCGGCCTGCGGCGACGTCCGCGAACCACGACCTCGGGAGCCACAGCACCGCGAGGACGAGCAGCACCGTCCCGTACGCCCACACGTAGCCCGTCGCGTCCGCGACGACCTGCGTGTCCCCTCCCGGCCCGCCCGCCGCGAGCACCTGTACGGCGACGACCCAGCCGACGAGGTACGCCATGACGGACATCGGTCCGAACGTCGAGCGCATCCAGACCGCGGCCGCCACGCTCGCGACGAGCCCGAGGACCAGGCCGACGGGCACGAGGGAGCGGTGCCCGAAGGTGCCCAGCACACCGATGACGACGCCGACGACGAGCGCGGCGAGGAACGAGAGCGTCCGGTGGAGCGTCATCCGCTCACGCTACCCGTCGGACGGCGTCGGCGAGCGGCACGGATGCCCACCGGGCGGTCGCGTCGGTCCCGGGGACGCCACCGTCTGCGCCCAGGAGCGCATAGGTCGCGACGCGAGGAAGTCCCATGACGACGAGGTTGGAGAGAGCGAGAACGCCCGCGAGCAGCGGGTCCGACGCCGGCGCTGCCGTCACGGCGGTCACCTGGGTCGCGTGGGCCCGCAGGGCGCCGACGACGTCGTCGAGGACGTCTGTGACGTCGACCTCGGCGACGATCCGTCGTTCGGCGACGACCGCGGGCGGGCGTCCCGCAGCGGGAAGCGTGAGGCCGTGGTCAGCGCGCACGTCCGCGACCCACCGGGCGTCCGCGAGGTGCGCGCGCACGGCGGCGTCCGTCGCGGGAGGCGTCGAGGGGCACAGCAGCGGCGGCACGTCGACGCCCGCCGCGGCGAGCAGCGCGAGCGCCCGCACCGTGACGTCGTGCGTGCGCACGTGGTCGGGGTGGCCGTAGCCGCCGCCCGCGTCGTACGTGACGACGACGTCGGGCGCGAGCGCCCGCACGTGAGCCGCGAGCACGGCCGCGGCGTCGGCCGCAGGGACGCTCGTGAACGCCGACGGACCCGCGTCGTCCGCAGGTCCGGCCGTGCCGCCCGGGACGTCGACCCAGCGCATCCCTGAGTCGACGACGGTCGCCGGGAGCGCCCGTGCCCCTGCGGGCACGGGGAGCGCGTCGAGGAACGCGTGGCCGCTCACGCCGAGCGCTGCGAGCGCGGCGGCGAGCTCGGTCGTGCGGTGCGCGGCGAGCGCCGGGCCGTCGCCCTCGAGCGCGTGGAGCGGCCCGAGGACCTCCCCGCGCTCCCCGCGCGTGCACGAGACGACGAACGCCTCCCCCGTCCGCGCCCACGCCGCGAGCAGAGGCCCTGTGGACAGGGTCTCGTCGTCGGGGTGGGCGTGGACCGCGAGGAGGCGCACGTCAGTGACGGGTCAGGACTTCTTGGCGCGCGAGGCGGCGCGGCCCCGCTCGGTCTGGTCGAGGACGACCTTGCGGATGCGCACGATCTCCGGCGTCACCTCGACGCACTCGTCCTCCTGCGTGAACTCGAGGGACTCCTCGAGCGTGAGACGACGCGGCGGGATGAGGTTCTCGAAGTTGTCCGAGGAAGCTGCACGCATGTTCGTGAGCTTCTTCTCCTTGGTGATGTTGACGTCCATGTCCTCGTTGCGGGAGTTCTCCCCGACGACCTGGCCCTCGTACACCTCGGCGGTCGGCTCGACGAAGAACGAGCCGCGCTCCTGGAGGTTGATCATCGCGTAGGGCGTGACCTTGCCCGCGCGGTCGGCGACGAGCGAGCCCGTCACGCGGGTCTCGATCTGGCCGGCCCACGGCTCGTAGCCCTCGGCGAGCGAGGAGGCGATGCCCGTGCCGCGCGTCTCCGTGAGGAAGCGCGTGCGGAAGCCGATGAGGCCGCGCGCGGGGACCATGAACTCCATGCGGACCCAGCCCGTGCCGTGGTTCGACATGATCTCCATGCGGCCCTTGCGCTGCGCCATGAGCTGCGTGACGGCGCCGAGGAACTCCTCGGGGACGTCGATCGTCATGCGCTCGATCGGCTCGTGCACCTTGCCGTCGATCTTCTTCGTGACGACCTGCGGCTTGCCGACGGTCAGCTCGAAGCCCTCGCGGCGCATCTGCTCGACGAGGATCGCGAGCGCGAGCTCGCCACGGCCCTGGACCTCCCACGCGTCGGGACGCTCGGTCGGCAGGACGCGGAGCGAGACGTTGCCGATGAGCTCGGCGTCGAGGCGGTCCTTGACCTGGCGGGCCGTGACCTTGTGGCCCTTGCCGCCCTTGCCGGCGAGCGGCGAGGTGTTGATACCGATCGTCATGGAGATCGCGGGGTCGTCGACCGTGATGAGCGGCAGCGGGCGCGGGTCGTCCGGGTCCGTGAGCGTCTCGCCGATCGTGATGTCCTCGATGCCGGCGACGGCGACGATGTCGCCGGGGCCCGCCGACTCCGCGGGGACGCGCGTGAGCGCCTTCGTCGCGAGGAGCTCGGTGATGCGGACGTTCTGCAGCGTGCCGTCGTGGCGCGCCCACGCGACGGTCTGGCCCTTGCGGATCGTGCCGTTGAAGACGCGCAGGAGCGCGAGGCGGCCGAGGAACGGCGACGCGTCGAGGTTCGTGACGTGGGCCTGGAGCGGCGCGTCGTCCTCGTACGTCGGCGCGGGGATCTTCTCGAGGATCGTGCGGAAGAGCGGCTCGAGGTCCTCGGCGTCAGGGAGCGAGCCGTCGGCCGGCTGGTTGAGAGAGGCGCGCTTGGCCTTCGCGGCGGCGAAGACGACGGGGACGTCGAGGATCGAGTCGAGGTCGAGGTCCGGGACCTCCTCGTGGAGGTCGGAGGCCAGGCCGAGAAGGAGGTCGGTGGCCTCGGCGACGACGTGGTCGATGCGCGCGTCGGGACGGTCGACCTTGTTGACGACGAGGATGACCGGGAGCTTCGCGGCGAGCGCCTTGCGGAGCACGAAGCGCGTCTGCGGCAGGGGGCCCTCGGAGGAGTCGACGAGGAGGACGACGCCGTCGACCATCGACAGGCCGCGCTCGACCTCACCGCCGAAGTCGGCGTGGCCGGGGGTGTCGATGACGTTGATCGTGATGCCCTCGGGGTGGCCGAAGTCGGCCGCCGACGGACCGGTGTACCGGACCGCCGTGTTCTTCGCGAGGATCGTGATGCCCTTCTCGCGCTCGAGGTCGCCCGAGTCCATCGCACGCTCGTCGACGTGGTCGTGCGCGCCGAAGGCTCCGCTGGTGTGCAGCATGGCGTCAACCATCGTCGTCTTGCCGTGGTCGACGTGGGCGACGATCGCCACGTTGCGCAGGTCGGAGCGCACAGACATAGGGGTAACCATTCCTTCGGGGGGTGAGGGTGCCGCGCGCATCTCCGCTGCGCAACGGTCCATCCTAACGCCCTGGCAAGCCGAAGCGCCGTGTGACGTCCACGACGTGGCCCTCCCCCGCGCCCGTCCGCGGGCCTCAGGCCTCCGCGAGGTGCCCGTCGTGAAGGTCGAGGACGCGGTCGGCACGCTCGACGAGGATCGGGTCGTGCGTCGCGACGACCGCCCCGACACCGTCCGCGCGGGTGAGCTCGCGCAGCACGTCCATGACGGTGCCCGCGGTGACGGAGTCGAGCTGGCCGGTGGGCTCGTCGGCGACGAGCACGCGTGGCCGCGTGACGAGGGCGCGCGCGATCGCGACGCGCTGACGCTGCCCGCCCGAGAGCTCCTCGGGCCGCTGGTGGGCGTGGCGTGCGAGGCCCACGGTCGCGAGCGCGTCGCGCACGCGACCGTCGCGCTCGGACGACGGGGTGCGCACCACGCGCAGCGGCAGCTCGACGTTCTCGGCGGCGGAGAGCACGTCGACGAGACCGAAGGTCTGCATGACGTAGCCGACCTCCCCCGGGCCGTCCGGCCGCTCGACCGTGCCCGACGTCGGGACGTCGGCGCCCGCGAGCATGCCGAGCAGCGTCGTCTTGCCCGCCCCCGACCGGCCGCGGACGACGACGAGCTCGCCGGCACGCACCTCGAGGCTCGCGTCGACGACGGCGTGGACGACGCCCGCGGGCGTCCGGAACTCGCGCGACACCTCGACCGCGCGTAGCAGCACCTCGCTCATGACGGCTCCTTGGTCGCGGCGTGACGGCCCACCTGCGGGGCAGGTCCGGGCGTGGGGTCGGGTCCGCCGGTCCGCGTCGCCGCGGCGCCGCCGCTCGTGCCGGGCCACACGCTCACGTGGTCGGGCTCGAGGTCGAGGCGCACGCGGTCACGCAGCCCGAGCTGTGTGACGAACTCGGGCGGGAGCTGCATGCGTCCGACCGGGTCGAGCACGGCGAACTCCTCGACGAGGTCGCGCTCGACGCCGTCGGCGCCGACCTCGCGCCGACGCAGCACCTCGAGCGAGGTGCGGCCGTCGCGGATACGGACGGTGCGGGAGACGTGGTCGGCGACCGCGGGGTCGTGCGTGACGACGAGCACGGTCGTGCCGAGCTCGGCGTTCGCGGTCCGGAACGCCTCGAGGACCTCGGCGCTCGTCGCCTCGTCGAGCTCGCCCGTCGGCTCGTCGGCGAGCAGGACCCGCGGCCCGTTCGCGAGCGCGACCGCGATCGCGACGCGCTGCTGCTCGCCGCCGGACATGTGGGCGGGCAGGCGGTCGGCGACGTCCGCGACGCCGAGCATCGCGAGGAGCTCCGTCGCGCGCGCGGCGCGCTCGGCCCCGCGACGTGGCGTGCCCGCGAGCGCCATCGGCACGACGACGTTCTGGGCCGCGGTGAGGTACGGCAGGAGGTTGCGCGCCGTCTGCTGCCACACGAAGCCCACGCGATGACGCTGGAAGGCGACCCGCTCGCGACGCGTCATCGTCACGAGGTCCTGCCCTGCGACGCGTGCCGCCCCGCCCGTGGGCCGGTCGAGCCCCGAGAGGATCGACAGCAGCGTCGACTTGCCAGAGCCGGACGCGCCGACGAGCGCGACCACCTCGCCGCGCTCGACGCGCAGCGTGAGGCCCTGGAGGGCCTGGACCTCGACACCCTCGGTGACGAAGATGCGCACGAGGTCCCGGCAGAGGATGTCGGGCTCGACCTCGTCGGTCTGCGGCTCGTCCCAGACGGCGGTCATGGCGACTCCTCGATCGGTCGGTCGGTGCTCGGGCGGACGGTCATCTCTCCCCCTCGGCGAGGGGCGCGCCGTCGCGCGCCCGATGGTCGCCGTCGCGCGCGGCGAGGGCGGTGACGACGGCCGTCGCCACCGCCACCGCGGCGACGACTAAGCCGAGCGCCAGCAGGTCGACGCGCAGCGGAACCTCGCGCGCGCCGAGGAAGGTCGGCAGGTCGACGATCTCGACGGCGAGGACCGCGAGCCCCCCACCGAGGAGCAACCCGACGAGCACGCCGGGGACGACCCAGCCGGCAAGCTCGGCGGCGACCGCGGCACGTACGTCGCGCCGAGGCGCCCCGAGCCCGCGCAGGGTCGCCAGGGTGCGTCGTCTCGCGGGCGCCGCAGCCGCGAGCGCGGCCCCGAGCGCGGCGAGGACGCCCAGCACCGCGACGGCGGCACCGACGACGACACCGCGTTCGAGCCAGGCGACGGTCGGATCGGCAAGCCTCGCGTCCCTCACCGGCGCGAACGAACGGACGTCGTTCGTGCCGACGAGCGCAGCGATCTGTGCGCCGAGCTCGGTGACGGCCGCCGCGTCGAGCGAGTCGTCGACATCGACGAGGAGCACCGCGGGCGCGCTCCTCGTCACGCCCCGCGCCGCGAGCGCCGACGCGTCGACGAGGAACCAGCGCGAGGAACGGCCCAGGCCCGGCACGACGTCGGCCGAACCCACGTCGTCGACGGCGACCTCGACGCCCGCGACACGGAGCGACAGGGGCCCCTGGCCACCGATCTCCTCCCGGACCGCGGTCGAGACGAGAGCAGGCAGAGGGCCGTCGCCGGTCGCTCCGAGCCCGGTCGGCAGGACGTGGCGGTGCGACGCCGCGTCGAGCCGGGCGAGGCGCGCGACATCGACCGCGAGCAGCTCGACGCCAGTGCGCGAGGCTCCGCTGACGGCGTCGACGGGTGAGAGGACCTCGGCAGCCACCGCGAGACGCACACCGTCGACGGCCTCGACGCGAGCGACGACCTCCGGGGTCATCGTCGGCCCCGAGAGTCGGAGGTCCGCTCCTGTCGCCTCCCAGGCGCCGAGGTCGGCGCCCGCGCGCACCGTCGAGAGAAGCGCGGTCGACTGCGCGACCACACCGGTCCCGACGACGAGGGCGAGGATCCCGGCGACGACTCCCGGACGTCCCCGCGCCGCCCGCGCCAGGCCGACGAGCGCCCCCGGGCCAGGTCGGCGCCTGGCGGCCGCGACGAGAGCACCGAGGGCAGGCCGCACGAGCCCGACGACGAGCACAGCGGTCGCTGCTGCGACGAGCGCGGGCAGCGCGACGACGAGCGGGTCGGCCGGATCGAGTCTCGCGGTGAGCGCGAGCCACGTCACGACCGCCGCTGCGAGGACGAGCGTGACCGCTCCGGTGCGCCGCAGCGCGCGTGCGAGGCGCCCGTGCGAGGCCATCGCGCGCGGCGGCGCGACGAGTGCCGCGGCGAGCACGCCCGGGACCGCTGCGACGATCGCGGGACCGACGAGATCGCCGGGAACGCCCGGCCCCACCCGATCACCCATGACCTGGACGAGGAGGACACCGAGTGCTGCGGCAGGGATCGACAGCAGCCACGTCTGCAGCGCAGCGAGCGCTCGCACCTGCAGGCCGGAGCCACCGCGCGCCCGCACGAGCGCAAGGTCGTCGCGACGCCGCGCGGCCAGCACCTGCGTCCCGACGCCGAGCGCGAGCGCGAGCGCGGCGAGCGGTCCCGCCAGCGCGAACGCCCCGAGCGTGCGTGCGGTGAGGACGTCGCTCACCGCACCGTCCAGGAGCTCGGGCATCCCGGTGGAGAAGCGGACCCCGCCGAGGACATCGGTGCCGTCGGCGGCGGCCGCACGTAGCTGGGCGGCCACCGTCGTCGGGTCGTCGATGTCCGCGCCTCCGACGGGGAACCAGATGTCGAGCGTCGGTCGCGCGGCCTCCGCCAGCAGCAGGCCCGGGTCGATGATGCCCAGGACGCGGACCGTCGTGCCCTTGTCCGGGTCAGCGTCGACGAACGGGCCGACGCCCACGGGAGTGTGGAGCCAGTAGCCGTCGGACGGGTCGAGCACCTCGTAGGTGCCGACGAGGACGTAGCCGTCGCCACGCACCGTCGCGCCACGGACCTCACCGACGGACCAGCCGAGGCGGGCCGCGCCCGTCGCGGAGACGAGGACCTCTGCCGGGACGGGAGGCGCGTCGGGATGCCGCGGCAGCTCCGAGGCCTCGGCGGGTGCCCGCCCCTCGACGATGCGGACGCGCTCGAGAAAGCCTGGGGCTGCAGCGGGGACGATCTCGGGGAACGCCACGTCGGATCCCGCGCCTTCACGCACGGGGTCGAGGGGGTCGGTCGCGTCCGCGAGCCGCACCTGGGGCTCCCCGACCGTGGCGCGGGCCTGCTCGGGGATGCGGTCGCGCAGGCCCAGGAGGTGTGCCTGAACCGGCCCGAGGGTCCGCTGCATGCTGCCCTCGAGACCGGGGGCCTCGGCGGCATCCGGCACCCACAACGACGTGCGAACCACGAGATCGCGCCCCAGCGCCGACGACGTCCCGACGCGTGCGCCGACGACCTCCGACTCCATCGACGCGATGCCCCGCGGCCACAGCGCGAGCACCGACGAGCCGAGGAGCACGACGACGGCGACGACCGCCCCGGCGGTGAGACGGTACGCGAGCGAGCGCCCGAGGACCGCCCGCCGCACCCGGACCGGCTCCTGCGGCGCGCTCGACTCCCGGGACAGGCTCGTCATGCCGACACCTCCCTGAGGTCACGGTCGGCCGCCTGCCCGACGACGGTCCGTGCGTAAGCAGCGAGGATGCCTGCTGCGCCCGCCACGAGAAGGACGAGTCCCACGACGACCGGCAGCGGATCGAGCGCGACGCTGCCCGCGCCCGTCGATCCTGTCCCGGCGTTGACGAGCAACGGGGTCGCGACCCGCGCCATGACGAGACCGACGGCCGCACCGAGGACCGTCCCGGAACCCAGCACCCAGCACAGCTCGACGACGCGCGACCGCGCCTGCCGACGGGGTTCGAGCCCGAGCGCCCGCAGCGCGACAGTCTCCCCCTCGCGGGACGTGACCTGTGCCCTCGTCGTCGAGAGGAGTCCTGCCAGGGCGAGCAGCACCGCGGCGACACTCGCGGTGAGGAAGGCCGCCGCGACGCCGGCTCCGCGGGGCGCGCTCACGGTGGCGACCGCGTCGGCGGACACCGACCACGTGCCGTCGGACACGAGCCGTTCGGCGAGGGACCGGGCCGCCCCGGGCGCGCCCGCAGCGTCGGCGGCCGTGCGCAGCCACACCTCCTCCGACCGCAGCACCGCGGCACCCATCGCCGCTTGGACCCCACGAAGTGCGTCGGCGTCGACCGCCACCGCGGGAGACTCGACGCCCGGCAGCCGGTCGCGGATCTCGGTCACCACGACGTCGACGTTGATCCCTGCGACCGTGAGGGGCATCTTGCTGCCGACCGCGAGGTCGAACGCCCGGGCGAGCGTCTCGTCGACAACGCCGGGCAGCCGCGCCGCCCCCTCGGCCACGGGTGCGACCCACGTGCCCGTCGTCCCGGAGACGAGCCGTCCCGCGGTCGGGAGGTCGACGCCGCTCTTGGACAGCTCCCACACGGGCGGGCCCACCGGCCCCTCGGCCCCGGAGACGTCACCGACCTCGATCGTGACGACGTGGCCCCCGTCAAAGACCTGCGTGTACGTGCGCGACCCGTCGGACAGGACCTCATCGACCGTGACCGAGAGGGACACGACCATCCATGTGCCGGGAAGGTCGGTGCTCACCGTGAGCATCCCGGTCGATCCGGGTCCCTCGGCATCGAGCTCGACGCTCGAGCCGCGGGCCAGCGCGAAGCGTCCCTCGTCGTCGACCAGCCAGGCGGTCGCGCCGACGCGGGCCGTGAGAACGCGCGGGTCGCCGGTGAGCCCGAAGTCGACGTCCAGGTCGGGGATCTGTTCGAAGCGGGCGGTGACGGGGATCGTGAGTCCCTGGGCCCCGAGGACGGGCCCGGACGACGTCGCCGCTCCGGCAAGTGCGGGCGCGAGCGGCTGCCCGTCACGCACCACGGCGTCGAGCGACGCGGGGCGTGCCGCGAGGAGAGTGACGGTCTCGGGACCCACATCGGCCTCGCGCACGACCACGGCCGCCGACGCCACAGCCCCGGCGTCGACGCCCGGCGCGGGGTCGACGTCGGCTGCGACGACGGGACCGCTCGTCGCGACGGTGACCCGCAGGTCGGCGCCCGCGTCGAGCGAGGCGAGGCGGGCACCGCCGACGGCGGTCGACCCTGAGTAGGCCGAGGCGAGGACGGTCGTCGCGACCGCCAGTCCGGCGACGAGGGCGGGAAGCCGCACCCCGTGCCGTCGAGCGGCGGAGCGGAGCGCGAGGACACGGTCGAGCCCCCGTGCGCGCGCGGCACGGCGCGCGAGCATCGCGAGGACGGGTCCCGTCGCCAGGACCCCGAGCATGACGAGGGAGACGAGCAGCGCCGCCGGTGCGGCGACCGCGAGGAGGTCGGGGGTCGCGTCGTCGGCGACACTGATCCGCCACGTCGCGACGAGAGCGACGACCACGAGCGCGAACGTCGTGACGACCGACCCTGCAGCCAGGGTCCCGCGAGGCTCGGTCCGCTGGAGGTCCTCGAGCTGACGCCCTGCGCGCACCGTCGTCGTGAGCGTGACGGCAACGACCGCGACGAGTGCGGCGACGACCGCCCTCTGCTCGATCCCGGCGACGGGACCGACGACGCCACGGAGCACGAGGAGGGAGGCCACAGCCCCGACCGCCGCGCCGAGCGCGGCGGTCACGGCGGCCTCGGCGCCCACGAGCGTCCGGAGCTGGCCGCGGCTCACCCCGCGCGAGGCGAGGAGCGCGTCCTGGCGTCGTCGGCTCGCCACGACCTGGCTCGCGACGCGACCGAGCCCGACGACGCCGACGACGCCGAGGACGAGGAGGGGGACGACGGCGACCGCACGGAACGAGCCGGCCCGAGCGGCGAGCGTGTCCGCCGCCGCGACGAGCCCCCCGGAGACGACGAGGCCTCGCGACTGCGCGTCCGATCCCTTGACCGCTGACTCGAGACCGGGCAGGCCCGCGGCGAGCCGTATGACGTCCTCAGGGTCGAGGGACGTCGCGTCGACGCTCACCGTCCAGGTGACGAACGGGGTGTCGGTGCCGTCGGCGGCCTGGCTGCGCGCGACGTCGACGTGGGCACCGCGCGCCGCGTCCGCGACGAGCCGCCTCACCGTCGCGTCCTGGGCGGCCCCGTCGTCGACGAGCCGGGTGCGCAGCACGAGGGTGCCGGACTCCCCCGCAAGCTCCGAGACGTCGCGGACCGAGGCCCGCACGCCGTGCTCGACCTGCCCGATCACGCCGACGACGCACGCGACGACGAGACCGGTGAGCACTGCGAGCGCGAGCAGGGGCCCGCGACCCGCCGCAGCGCGACGAACCGCGAGCCCCCCGAGCCCGGTCACGGCCCTCAGTCGACCTGAAGCTCGGTGACCTGGTCCCCGAGCTCGGCGAGAAGCGCGTGACGCTCCTCGCGACGACGACGCTGCTCGCCCGGCTCCGGCACGGGTGCCGCAGCGATGAGACGGCGCGTGTACTCCTCGCGCGGGTTGCCGAGGACGTCCCCGCGCGGGCCCTGCTCGACGATCTTGCCGTTCTGGAGGACCACGACGCGGTCGGCGAGCATGTCGATGACCGCGAGGTCGTGGCTCACGAAGATGCAGCCGAACTGGTACCGCTCCTGCAGGGCGAGGAACATCCGCAGGACCTGCGCCTGGACCGAGACGTCGAGCGCGCTCGTCGGCTCGTCCGCGACGAGCAGCTGCGGGTCGAGCGTCAGGGCGCGCGCGATGCTCACGCGCTGACGCTGACCGCCCGAGAGCTCGTGCGGGTAGCGGTTGATGACGTCGCTGGGCAGCTCGACCGCGTCGAGCAGCTCGCGCACGCGGGCGAGCTGGCTCTTGCGGTTGCCGACCTTGTGGACGACGAGGGGCTCGGCGATGCAGTCGCCGATCGGGAAGCGCGGGTTGAGCGAGGACGCGGGGTCCTGGAAGACGACGCCGACGCGACGACGGATCGCCTTCTCCGACCGGCCCTTGGCGCGATAGAGATCGGTGCCGAAGATCTCGACCTCGCCGCCCGCGGCGGGGATGAGGCCGAGCGCGCAGCGAGCGATCGTCGACTTGCCCGAGCCGGACTCGCCGACGAGACCGACGATCTCACCGGCGCCGACCTGGAACGACACGTCGTCGACGGCCCGGAACGGCGCCTTGCCCATGCGCTGGTACTCGACGACGAGGTTGCGGACGTCGAGCGCGAGGTGCGGCGCGGAGCCGGCCTCGGCCTCGACGCGGTTGACCGCGATGCCGAACTGCTCAGGGCCCTGCCCGAGGTGCGGCACGGCAGCGAGGAGCCGCTTCGTGTACGGGTGCTGGGCGTGGTTGAGGACCTCGTCCGCGCTGCCCTCCTCGACGATCTCGCCCTTGAGCATGACCGCGACGCGGTCCGCCATGTCGGCGACGACGCCCATGTTGTGGGTGATGAGGAGGATGCCCGTGTCGAGCTTGTCCTTGAGGGAACGCAGCAGGTCGAGGATGTCGGCCTGGACGGTGACGTCGAGAGCGGTCGTGGGCTCGTCGGCGACGATGACCTGCGGGTCGCACGCGAGCGCCATGGCGATGACGACGCGCTGTCGCTGACCGCCCGAGAGCTCATGAGGGAACTGCTTGACGCGCCGCTCGGGCTCGGGGATGCCGACCATGCGCAGCAGCTCGACAGCGCGGGCGTCCGCGTCCTTGCCGTGCGCGACGTCGTGGAGCTCGAGCGACTCGGTGAGCTGCGACCCGATCGTGAGGACCGGGTTGAGCGCCGTCATGGGCTCCTGGAAGACCATGGCGATGTCGTTGCCGCGCATACGGCGCAGCGCGCCGTCATCGAGGTCGCCGACGACCTTGTCGCCGACCGTCACGCGGCCGGAGATCCTGGCGTTGCCGGGCAGCAGGCCGAGCGCCGTCATCGACGTGACGGACTTGCCCGAGCCTGACTCGCCGACGAGGGCGAGGACCTCGCCCGGACGAACCTCGAGGCTGATGCCCTTGACCGCGTGGACCGAGCCGAACTCGGTGCGGAACCTGACGTCGAGGTCGGTGAACGAGAGGACCGGGTCCTGGGTGGTGTCGACGCTCATCAGTCCTTGCTCCTGTTCTGGCGCGGGTCGAACGCGTCCCGCAGCCCGTCACCGATGAAGTTCACGCACAGCGCGATCGCGAGAATGAGCATGCCGGGCCACCAGAAGAGCCACGGCCGCGTCGAGAACGCACCCTGGTACGTCGAGATGAGCGTGCCGAGCGAGACGTCCGGCGGCTGGACGCCGTAGCCGAGGTAGCTGAGCGACGTCTCGAGGAGGATCGCGGAGGCGATCGCGAGGGTCGCGGAGACGATGATGACGCCCACGGTGTTCGGCAGGATGTGCTTGAAGATGATGCGACGCGGCGACGTGCCGATCGCGAGGGCCGAGGCGACGAACTCGCGCTCGCGCAGCGAGAGCACCTCGCCGCGCACGAGTCGGGCGAGCCCCGTCCAGGTCACGAGCGCGAGGACGATGGCGAGACCTGCAGCGCCCCAGCCTGCGGCGATCTTGCCGAGCACCGCCGCGAGGACGAGCAGCGGGATGACGATGACGAGGTCCGTGAGGCGCATGAGTACGGACTCGACCCAGCCGCGGAAATAGCCCGCGACGCCGCCGATGATCGTGCCGATGAGCGTCGAGCCGAGGCCGACCGTCAGCGCGATGAGGATCGAGATCTGCGTGCCGCGCATCGCGAGGGCGAAGTAGTCCTTGCCCGTGTCGTCCTGCCCGAAGGGGTGCTCGCCGAGGGAGAAGGGCCACAGCTGGAGCGTGGGCCTGCCACCGTTGACGACGTCGGCCGCCTTGGCGAAGTCCTTGTCCCACCAGCCGGGGAACGGACCGAAGCCGATCGACGTGTAGGCGATGACGACGATGAAGAGCAGGATGACGAGCGAGGTCATCGCGCCCTTGTGCCGCACGAAGCGGCGCAGGACGAGCTGGCCCTGCGAGTAGGACTTCTGCGAGGCGTCCGGGACCGACTTCTCGACCTCGAGGTCGATGCCGGCGACGACGGGCTCGACGCCGCCGACCCCCGGAGAGGGTGTCTGGAGGTTCTCGTGCTCGGCGGGCTTGTTCGGGTCAGTCATGGCGTGCTCCGCTGGAGGCGTGGTGGACGGCGGTCTGCAAGGTGCTCAACGTCCTCACCGCCTGATCCGGGGGTCGAGCGCGGCGTACGCGAGGTCGGCCACGAGGTTCATGACGATCGCCGCGGTTCCAGTCACGAGGAAGAACGCCATGACGGGCGCTGGGTCGACGTGGTTGAGGCCGGTCTGGAAGAGCTCACCCATGCCCTTCCAGCCGAAGACCTGCTCGGTGATGATGGCGCCGCCGATGAGGCCGGCGAAGTCGAACGCGACGATCGTCGTGATGGGGATGAGCGCGTTGCGGAATCCGTGCTTGACGATGACGACGCGCTCCGAGAGGCCCTTGGACCTCGCGGTACGGATGTAGTCCTGGTTCATCACCTCGAGCATCGACGAACGCGTGTAGCGCGTGTACGACGCGATCGAGATGAGCGTGAGGACGATCGTCGGGAGGATGATCTGCGCACCCTTGTCGAGGAACGACTCCCAGAAGCCGCCCGAGAAGTTGGGTGTCTCCGAGCCGATCGTCGAGATGGGGCGCGGCTTGAGCTTGAGGAGCGAGGACCAGTGGCGGCTCGCGACGTCCGCGATCGTCAGCATGCCCATGACGACGCTCACGGACATCGAGAGGGTCACGGCGGTGCGGCGCGAGTATCCGCCGACGAACCAGCCGATCGCGCCCGAGACGAGGAGGGCAACGGGCAGGAGTCCGAAGATCGTGCCCCAGCCGCCCTTCTGAAGGAGCGGGAGGACGACGAGGTGGCTCACCGTGCCGGCGAGGACGGTGCCGAGCGTCGCGTAGAGGACGCGACGGTTGCGGATGCCGGCGAAGAGCGCGGTCCCGCCGACGGCGGCGCCAAGGCCGACGAGGAGCACGAACGCGATGCCGAGCATCGGGCGACGGAACCACTCGGTGGCCGAGAAGTACGACATCGCAGCGATGACGAAGACGAGCACGGTGCCGGCGGTGAGCGCGCGACGCTTCATGGTGCCGCCGAGCACCCCCTGGACGATGAGTGCGAGAACCACGGCTGCGCCGGCTATCTGCGCGAGCGTGAACGTCGGTTCCCTGATCCAGTCGTTGAAGCGGATCGCGCCGTACTCCTTGAGGAGGACGGCGGCCCAGAAGACCGGCAGCGAGAAGAACAGGAACGCGAGGAAGGTCACGACGTAGTCGAAACCGGAGTACTGGCGGATCGCCGTGGCGATTCCGACGATCACACCGATGAGGATCGCGAGCACGGTCGCGAGGACGACGAGCCGGAGCGTCGACTGGGCGGCGTTGCCCAGGAGGCTCCCGACGTCGGTCCCGTTCATGTTGTTGCCGAGGTCGCAGGCGAGCGTCACGCACCTGGCGACGCCACCGAGCCATACGCCGTAGCGCTGGAACCAGGGCTGGTCGAGCCCCATGAACTCGGTCCGCTGGCGGATGAGGTGGTCCTTGTTCTTGTCGTTCGACTCACGCAGGTCGGCGATCGGGTCGCCTGAGATGGTCACGAGGAAGAACAGCAGCATCGAGCCGCCGAGCAGCACCAGGAACGAGGCTCCGAGCCTACGCAGGATGAACTTGGCCACGGACGATTCCTTCACGTCTCTGGATGGTGCGGGGATGGTCGGCACGGCACCGTCGCCGAGCTGCCCCGGTCGGGGCGGCTCGGTGGCATCCTCGCGCCGCTGGGGTGAGGTCGTTGACGACCTCACCCCAGCGGTCTTGCTGTGCAAGCCTAATGCGTCGGACGCGTCAGGCGTTCATGTCGGCCCGAGGGCCGTCATGCGTCGGATCAGGACGCGCGGACCCACTGCTCCGCGTTCCACGCGACGGTCGACTGGGTCGCCGTCTTGCGGACGTTGGAGATCGTGGCGTCGTACGCGACGAGGCCCGGGTGAGCGAAGACCGGGATGCCGTAGAGGGTGTCCCAGAGCTCCTTCTCGATGATCTTCACCTGCTCCTGCTGCTTCGCGGTGTCTAGCGTCGAGCCGAGCGCCGTCCAGGCAGCGTCGACCTTCTCGTTCTTGTAGCCGCCGTAGTTCTGCTGACCGGTCGAGGCGTAGATGTTCTGGCCCGAGACGATCTGGCCCGAACCGGCCCACGCGAAGAGCGCGACCTCGTAGTCACCGTTCGGCAGGGTCTTCGCGAAGAAGTCCTTGTTGCCGACGTCCTCGATCTCGAAGCCGGCCTGGTCGCACGAGGACTTGATGAGCGCGACCTCGTTGGTGCGGCGCGGGTTCGGGGCCGAGTAGCCGATGCGGACCTTGATCTTGCCCTCGACGCCGGACGCGGCGATCTTCGCCTTGGCGCCCTCGATGTCGACCTTGTCGTACTGACCGGCGTAGGCCGCGGCGACGACGTCGGCGTAGTTCTCCTGGAACGGGAAGACCTCGCGGGCGTTCATGACGACGGCCTCGGGGTCGACCGGCTTGATGAGGTTGTCGACGATCTGCTGACGGGGCACGCACATGGCGAACGCCTGACGCAGCTCGAGCGAGTCCTTGAACACACCGTTGTTGAAGTTGAAGTCGAGGTGCTCCCACGTGAGGGACTGGCCCGACTCGGTCTTCACGGTGTCGCCGAGCGCCTTGATCTGCGCGACGGTGTCGACGACGGCCTGGGGCTCGATGACGTTGAGGTCACCGTTGGCGAGCGCCTGGACGTGGGTGTCGGGCGAGAGGAAGCGGTAGACGAGGGTCTTCGTCGCAGGCTTCGTACCGAAGTACTTCTCGTTGGCCTCGAGCGTGACGGACTGGCCGGCCGTCCACGACTTCAGCTTGTACGGGCCGGAGACGGGCGTGATGGCCGGGTCAGGGAGCGTGCCGGGGGTCGGCGAGAGCCAGCCCTCGTTCCAGAACTTCGCCGCGGGGCGGAGCTTCTCGATGTCCTTGTCCTGGATCGCCTTGACGAGCTCCTCGACCGACATGCCGGCCTGCTGCGCGACGATGTGCGACGGGAACGCGCCACCGACCTGGAGCTGGTAGTCCGGGTACGGGTCCTTGTACTCGTACGTGAACGTCTTGCCGCCGACCTCGCCCTTGGGGCCCTCGAGGACACGGGTGCCGAAGTCGAGGCCACCGACGTGGTTGAAGAGCGGCTTGTCGGAGCCGTCGTCGTTCTTGCCGTCGACCATGGCCTGCGCGGCCCAGTCGAGGAGGTAGTCCTCGTACGCGATCGGCGTTCCGTCGGACCAGGCCGCGTTGTCGGCGAGCGTGTACTCGACCGTCATGGGGTCCTCGGACGTCAGCTTGAACGTGCCGTAGTCCGGGTCCTGGTGGATCGAGCCGTCGGTGCCGAAGTAGATGAAGCCACCGATGAGGCGGTCGTTGATGACCGAGTTGTACGTCGAGTACGTCTCGGGCGTGTTGTTGTTGTAGCCGAGCCACTCCTCGCCACCGAGGGTGTACGAGATGGTGTCGTCCTTGGTGACGACGTCACCGAGGTCAGCCTTGCCCGGGCCTGCCGGCGCCGGCGCCTCGCCCGGGGCGGTCGTGGTGTTCGTTGCGCCCGGCTTCGGGTCCTCGGACGTGCCGCACGCGCTGAGCACCAGCGCGCCGGACGCCAGGAGCGCGAGCGGAGCCGCAAACTTCCTGATCTTCAATGTTCCTCCTCGGTGGTCGACGCACGACCCCGGGTCGTCGGGTCCCGACGTGGGGGCAGCCACCCCCGCGCCGTCGTGCGCCAAGTCAAGAACCAACTGTGGTTCCCCGGAACCGTACACAGCAAATCGGGTGACGCGGGCCACTTTCTGTGCCGCACAAGGCATCGTTACAAAGACGGAACACTGACCTCGATGCCGATGGGCGAGTCGCACGGCTTGTCCTCACCATTTCTGACCTGCGAAGAGACCCGACAGTCTCACAAGGCGGACGGAATGTGACCACGATGCACGCATTTCTTCCGTGTCCCGGAACACATCCCGGGAATGTCGCTAGAGTCCAATTCGTTACGTAATACTCGCGGTATCACCGAGCGGGTGCCTCCACCCGCCGGCCGGACCACGGAACCCTGACCTGCGACGTTCCGCGCGCAACCCCGGTCACCCGTGCGCCGTAGGCTCACTACATGCGCACCGTGCTCCTTACCGGCTTCAGCCCCTTCGACGGTGCCGAGCGCAACCCGTCCGCCGAGGCCGTCGAGCTCGTCGCCGCAGGCTGGGACCGGGACGAGCGGCTCGTCGTCGCAACCCTCCCCGTCGCGTTCGAGCGCGCCCGCGACGAGCTCGCACGTCTCACCGCGGAACACTCCCCCGCGCTCGTCGTCGCGACGGGTCTCGCAGGCGGCCGCACCGGTCTGACCGTCGAGCGCGTCGCGGTCAACCTCGCCGACGCCCGCATCCCCGACGACGACGGCCACCGGCCCGCGGGCGAGCCGCTCGACCCGGACGGTCCCGACGCCTACCTCATGGCCGGCCCCGTCAAGGCCGCCGCCGCAGCGGCCACCGCCGCGGGGGCACCCACAGGCACCTCGCTCACCGCGGGCGCGTACGTCGGCAACGCCGTCGCGTACCACCTGGGCGCATGGTCGCGCAGCGCGTCCGGTCGTCGCGCGGCGTTCGTCCACGTGCCGTGGGACGAGCAGGGGCCCGTCGGCGCTCCGCAGACCGAGCTCGCGGCGATCGCGGCAGGGATCCGTGCTGTCGTCGAGACGTTCCTCGACGCACCCGACGACCTCGTCGTCGCGGACGGCCCGACGCACTGAGCCGGTGCGGCGCGCGGCGCCGCCGGATCAGGGGGCCTCCGACAGCCCCGGAGCGCCTCGCTGTGCCCCTGTGTCAGCATGGCGAGAACACGGTTTCCGCCACCCTGATGCAGGCACTCCCCCACGCTGCTAGTCTCGCGATCGTCCGGCGAGCAACCGCTTTCTCGCCGGCCCGTGCCGACGATGACACGGGTTCACCACTCGACGAGGAGCTGCAGTGAGACGTACCCCCACCCATGCCCGGCGCACCTGGGCCGCGTTCGGCGCCGTCGCGCTCGCGACCGGCGCTCTCGCCCCCGCCGCGTCCGCCGCCGACGCCGACGCACCGACCGGCGCGCCAGGCACCTGGAAGATCGATCACATCGGCGTCGGCTCGGGCGGCTCTGCCGTCCTGGGCACGGACGGCACCCTCGTCGTCGACGCGACGAGCGCGTCCGACAAGATCGCCGACTCCGAGGACGGCTTCTGGTACTACTACACGCCCGTCGACGCCGCGACGGAGAACTTCACGCTCACCGCAACCTTCACGATCGACGACGCCGCGAAGAAGGACGGCCAGTCCGGCTTCGGCCTCCTCGCCGTCGACGACCTCGTCCCCGGAAGCACGTCAGCCCGCTACATGAACTCCGTCGGCACCATGGCCGCCCGCTACCGCGTCGACGGCGCAACGGTCAACGGCATGCCCGGCGCCCGCATCGTCACCGGGTACACCGACGCCCCGACCGTGTCCTCCGCGGCCCGCGACATGACGCAGTCGAGGCCCTTCGACCTCGCGTGGCGCGACGACCGCGTCCCGACCGCGAGCTCGCCCCGCTTCGAGACCGGCGACACGTTCACCTACACCCTGCGCCGCTCCAACACCGGCTACCACCTCTCGACCGTCCTCGACGGCACGCCCCACGAGCAGATCCTCTACGACCGCGACGTCCTCGACGTCCAGAGCGCCGGAACGCTCTACGTCGGCATCGCCGTCGCCCGCAAGATCAAGGTCTCCGTGAGCGACATCCGCTACACGGTCGTCGCCCCCGCAGCCGACGACCCCGCGCAGCCCCGCCCCACCGAGCACGTCACCCCGCGCCTCGTCGCCGACGTCCCCTCGACGACGTCCGGAACGAGCCTCACCGTGCCCGTCACGGCGAACGTCCACGGCACCGCCGTCGTCGTCGACGCCGCCGGCACCCCCGTGAGCGACGTCGTCACCCTGGTCCCCGACGCCGAGCAGACGCTCACCATGCCGCTCGTCGCCGGACGCAACACGCGCAGCGTCCGCCTCACGCCCGCGCCGCGCGCCACCCAGACGCAGCTCAAGGACTGGGAGGAGCTCACGAGCTACGACCCCGTTCTTGTCGACGTCTCCGTCACCGTCGACCGCCTCGGCATCCCGGGCGAGGCGATCTTCGTCGCGCCCGACGGCACACCCGAAGGCGCAGGAACGCCCGCCTCCCCCGTCGACGCCCGCACCGCGGTCGCCTACGTCCAGCCCGGCCAGCAGATCGTCCTCGCGGGCGGCACGTACGCCCTCACCGACGCGCTCACCATCGCGCGCGGCAACGACGGCACGGCCGATGCACCCATCACCCTCATGTCGGCGCCCGGCCAGCGTGCCGTCCTCGACCTCGCCGGCTCCGCCCGCGGCGGCATCCTTCTCCGCGGCAACCACTGGCACCTCTACGACCTCGAGCTCAAGAACGCACCGTCGACCGGCAAGGCCCTGCTCGTCTCGGGAAGCCACAACGTCGTCGAGCGCATCGAGTCCCACCACAACGAGGGCACGGGCATCCAGGTCTCCGCCGTCTCCGACTCGACGCCCCGCGCACAGCGGCCTGCCCACAACCTCGTCGTCTCGTCCGTGTCCCACAACAACGCCGACCCGTCCGCCAACGACGCCGACGGCTTCGCCGCGAAGCTCACCGTCGGCGACGGCAACGTCTTCCGCTGGAACATCGCCCACCACAACATCGACGACGGCTGGGACCTCTACGCCAAGTCGACGACGGGCACGATCGGCAACGTCGTCGTCGAGCAGTCCGTCGCCTACGCCAACGGACGTCTCGCGGACCCCGCAGACACGCGCGTCGGCGAGGGCAACGGCTTCAAGCTCGGCGGCGAGTCCATGCCGGGCCAGCACGTGCTGCGCGACTCCGTCGCGTTCGACAACCTCGCCTCGGGCGTCACGAGCAACTCGGGTCCCGACGTCCGCGTCGAGCGCGTCACGTCGGTCGGGAGCGCCTCACGCAACCTCTCGCTCTACACGAGCGCTGCGACGACCGACTACCGCGTGAGCGGCTTCCTCTCATGGCTCGGCACGGTCGCCGACCAGGTCGCGCTCAAGAACCAGGTCGACACGATCACCACCGACCCGAGCAACGTCCTCGACCTGCGCACGGGCGGCGGGGCGCTCGCGCGCGCCGCGAGCGCGACGTCGGCGGACGTCGACGCGACGTGGTTCGAGTCCGTCGACACGAGCACCGTCCCGACGATCGCGGCCGACGGCTCGGTCGACATGCACGGCCTGCTCGTCCCGACCGCGGTCGCTCCCGCCGGGACCGGTGCCGTGCTCGGCACCAACCCGTCGCCGACGCGCCTCGTGGTCATGCCGGCCGTCGGCTCGTCCGTCGAGCCGACGGTCCCGCCGACGACGCCTCTCCCGACGAACCCGCCGACGACGCCTCCCACCACGGCGGAGCCCACCGACGAGCCGGACCCGACGCAGGAGCCCACGCAGGGGCCGACGACGACCGCTCCCCCGACCGACGGGCCGTCGACGGGCACGCCCACGGACGACGGCCTCGACGACACCGAGGGTGACGACGACGCGACCGACGGGCCGACCGACGACGCCGCCGGTTCGCCGGACGACGAGCTGCCCGTCACGGGCGTCGCGGGCGGGACCGTCGCCGCCGTCCTCGCCGCCATCCTCCTCACGGCAGGCGCCGTCCTGCGCTCGCGTCGCGAGCAGGAGGTCTAGCACGTGCTGGCGACGCCCCCGTCCCGCCGCCACGGGGCGGGGGCGTCGTCGGGCTAGGGTCAGGGCATGCCACCCCGCACGCGCGCCGCGACGTACGCCCGACGGCGCAAGCGTCGCCTCGCCGCCGTGACGAACGACCTCACGCCCGCCGAGTGGGAACACCTCACCTCGGCGTGGGGCGGTTGCGCGTACTGCGGTGCGGCGGGCGTCCCGCTGCAGAAGGACTGCGTCCTGCCCGTCTCCCGCGGCGGCCGCTACACCGCGACGAACGTCGTGCCCGCGTGCCGCTCGTGCAACGCGAGCAAGTGCAACGACGAGGTCACCGGCTGGATGCGCCGCAAGCGCCTCGACGAGCGAGCGTTCCTCGAACGCTGGGCGGGGCTGCTGCACGCGGCACGCGCCGTAGAGGCGGACGGTCCGGACGACGGCCCGCCGCCTCTCGTCGACGAGGTCACGCCAAGCGAACCCGCTCCGTCCGGGGCGGTGCCGGCCGGCACCCCGGCGGACGCGTAGGCGCGCGGTGGAGGACCTCGTCGTCCTGCCCGCGCCGGGTGCGCCGCGCGGGCTGCACATCCCGTCGGGCGAGCTCGTCGAGCAGTTCTCGCACGCCTCCGGGCCGGGCGGACAGGGCGTCAACACGTCGGACTCGCGGGTCCAGCTGAGCCTCGACCTCGCGACGACGAGCGCGCTCGACGACGCCCAGCGCGCCCGCGTCCTCGCGGCGCTCGCCCCACGGCTCGCGGGGACGGTCCTCGCTGTCGACGCGTCGGAGCACCGCGCGCAGCACCGCAACCGCCGGGCTGCGCGCGAACGACTCGCGGCGCTGCTGCGCGAGGCCGTCGCTCCCCCTGTCGTCCGCCGAGCGACGCGTCGGACCGCGGGCTCGCAGCGGCGCCGCCTCCAGGCGAAGCGCGAACGCTCCGAGACGAAGCAGACCCGCCGCCGCCCGTCGTCGGACTGACGGGCGCGGGCCGACAGGCGCGGGCCGACAGGCGCGGGCCGACGGGCTCAGCCGAGCGGCTTCACCATGATGAGGCAGGGGGTGCCCTCGCCCCAGAGCTCGGTCTCCTCGAGCCCGAGGAAGCCCACGTGCTCGTAGAAGCGACGCGTGCGCGCGTAGAACTCGTCGGGGTGCGAGGCCCCGAGCGTCTTCACCTGGAGCAGCCGCACGCCGCGCCTGCGGGCGTCGTCCTCGATCGCGGCGACGAGCGCCGTCCCGGCCCCCGAACCCTGGTGCGCGCGGTCGACGACCATGAGGTGCAGCTCGGCTGCGTGCGCGAAGTGCCGCGAGACGAGCGCGACGGCGACGACGCCACCCACCTCGTCACGGACCGTCCACGTCTCCTTGGTCCGTGCGTCCTCGACGTACTCGGCGTTCGACTCGGGCCGGCCGAACCACTCCGGGACGGTGCCGAGCAGCCGCTCGACGTCGGCGGGGACGGTCCCGTCGAGCCGGGCCGTCCAGGCAGGGTGCGGATGCGAAGTGGTTGGTGCAGCGGAGGTCACGTCCCGAGGCTAGGCACCTCCAGGCGCCGCGTCACGGGGTTTTCCCGGACTCTCCGGCGCAGGATCTCTCGGCACGCGGCGGGTGGAGGATTGGTGCATGGAAAAGAACCTGGCGGTCGTGCTCGGCGGCGGCGGATCCACCGGCAACGCGTGGGAGGTCGGGATCCTCGCGGGTCTCGCGGAGGCGGGCCTCGACCTCGGGCGGCTCGCCGACACCGTCGTCGGGACGTCGGCCGGCGCGACCGCGGCCGCGCACCTGCGCAGCGACGTCCCGCCCGCCGACCAGCTCGCGGCCGTGCTCGCCGAGCAGGCACCGGCCATGCCCGCGGGCCGCGGACCCGGCGCCCCCGACCGCGCGCGGATGGACGCACACCTCGCACGCCTGCGCCAGATCGGAGCGGAGGCGACCTCCGCGCAGGAGCTCCAGCAGGCGCTCGGCCACCTCGCGCTCGAGCTCGACGATGTGCTCGCCGCGGGCGCCGCGCGCCGCCACGTGCTCGTCGCCTCCCGCCTTCCCGGCCCGGACTGGCCCGCACGCCACATGGCGGTCGTCGCGGTCGACGCGAGCACGGGCGACGTCGCCCTCATCGACAGCTCGTGGGGCGTGCCCCTCGCCGACGCGGTCACGGCGAGCACCGCGATGCCCGGCGGCTCCGCGACCCAGGAGATCGACGGCCGCCGCTACGTCGACGGAGGCGTGCGCTCGACCGAGAACGTGGACCTCGTGCTCGGCCACGCCCACGTCGTCGTCGTCTCGCCGCTGTGCGGACCCGACCTCTATCCCCGGCCCGCCCTGCCCGGCCAGTTCGAAGGGCTCCGCCGCGAGGACGCATGGGGGACGACGCTCGCGAGCCAGGTCGAGCTGCTGCGCGCCCACGGCGCCGAGGTCACGGTCCTCACGCCCGACGACGCCTCACGCGCCGCGATGGGCGACAGCCTCATGGATCTCGCCGCGCGCGTCCCGTCGGCCCGCGCGGGGCACGCGCAGGGGCTGCGGGAACGCGCACGCATCCCCTTCGGGCAGTGACCCGCTGACGCGACCGCACCGGCAGGGCGTCGTCGTCAGGCAGCCCCGCCCTGCTCCCCCGCGGCCGCGGCGCGGCCCCGCCACGTCACGAGCACGACGTGCCGGAGCATCGCGACGAGCACGACCGCCCACACGACGCACGCGATGCCCAGCGCGACCTTGCCGAGGGACTCCACGAGCGGCAGCCGGTCGACCCGGCCGACGTTGAGCGACGCGACCGCGAACATGCCGACAGGGAAGACGATCGACCACAGCGTCGGCACGTACACGAGCGGCACCCGGTGCACGACGTGCCGCCAGAACCCCGCGCCGACGAGCACGGGCACGAGCCACAGGCAGAAGGTCCAGAAGATCGCGACCGTCCCCGCGACGAGCGCGCGCGTCGCGTCGACCATGGGCGTCGAGCCCATCGCGACGATGTTGCTGCCCGCGACGACCGCGATCGCCATCGCGCCCATCGTCACCCAGTACGGCGGCTCGAACTCGCGCGGCGTGATGCCGTAGTGGACGATCCGCAGCAGCACGAGGATCCCGACGATCCCGTAGAGGGCGACGCCCACGGACCACGAGAGCACCGCGAGGATCCCCACCCAGGCCCGGCCCGTCGTGAGGTGCGGGTGGATGACCGTCAACGCGACCGCGAGCGACTGGCTCGCGACCGCCCAGATGAACCACGTGCCGTTCGTGCGCGCGAGGATGCGCTCGCCGTCGCGCGCCATGAGCACCTGCCACGGCAGCAGGTACCCGAAGACGAACCACAGCGCCGCACCGAGGAGGACGAGCGGCACCGCCACCGCGACGTAGCCCTCGAGGACGAGCCGCACCGCGAGGACATCGGTCGCCGCGACGATCGTGAAGAACGCGAACGCGGTCTCCGGGTTGCGCAGGTCGGTCCGCACCGCCTGCGGGTAGGCGACCGCGCGCCAGACGTAGAGGACCCACAGCACGACGTACGCGAGGGCCGCGATGACGAGCAGCACGCGCGAGACGGGCTCGAGCCCGACCTCGTGCAGGCCGACCGAGATGATGCCCGTGCCCATGACAAGTGCGAAGTAGCCCGGCGAGAGCCGCTCGATCTCGGGGTGGTGCCGGCTCATACCGTCGTCCCGCGGCGCAGCGCGTCGATCTCCGCGGCGAGGTCGGCCCGCAGCGCGTCGTGCTGCGGGCCGAGCGCGTGCGCCGGATCGCGCCAGTGGTCCGGCGTGTAGAGCCACACGGGCTTGCGGACGAGCGCCTCCGGCTCCCAGTCGAAGCGGGGCCACACGTGCGCGTGGAGGAACGCGTCGGCGTTGCCGAGGATCTCGACGTTGACCCGCCGGTAGGCGGGGTCGCGGCGCGCGCACACGTTCTCGACAGCCGTCGCGACGAGGTCGGTGTCGGCGAGGAACGCCACACGCTCCGCGCGCGGCAGGTCGCTCAGCCGGTCGACGCCGGGGACCTTCGTGAGCGCGAGGCTGTAGCCGGGCAGCCACTGCACGTCGCCGACGACGGCGAACGCCGCGTCGAGCTCCGCGAGGACGGTCGGGTTGCGGCCGTCGAGCGCGGCCCGGACCCTGTCGGTGCGCCAGTCGGTCATGATGCTCCCCGTCGTCCGAGGGCCGGGATCCCGGTCGTCAGGCTCCTACGCTACAGATCCCGGGCGCTCGCGTGCAGGTCAGGGCAGGCCGAGCCACCGCGGAGTCGTCGCGACGTACCGCTCGTACTCGGCGCCGAAGCGTTCGCGGAGCGCGGCCTCCTCAGCAGGGATCTGCAGCCTGTCGATCGCGGCGACGAAGCCGGCGACGGGCAGCAGCCCGCGCAGCGCGCGACGGTGCACGGCATGCGCGGCAAGCCCGAGCGCCAGCCCCACGTACATGGGGTTGCGCGTCACGCTGTTCGGCCCGTCGACGACGAGAGCCGTCCCACCGACGTTGACCGGGTTGACCGTCGTCCCCCTCGCACGGAACCGCACGACCGCTCCGAGCCCGAACCAGCCTGCACCCAGCACGAGGCCGCCGGCCAGCAGCGTCGTGGACCGGCGCGACGGACTCTTGCCCCGCAGCGCGAGCTGCGCACCGAACGCCGCCGCGGCGAGCGCGGCCGGAGGGATGCGGGGGGAGGACGGGGAGCTCTGCGTCGACGTCATCGTCCGAACCTACTCGGCGTCCGGCGATGCCTACCAGAGATCGGGGACGCGCAGGACGATCGCCGCGGTTTTGCACGGGGATCGCCGGTGCGGTGGCAGGCGTCCCTGCACATACTGGGGACATGTCCTTCCACGTCCCCGACGGTCTCGTCCCGGCAGGTCGTGACCTGCGCGCCTACACCGACGAGCTGCGCCCCGACCACCCGATCGTTCGCAACGACCGCGACGAATGGGTCCTCCTCAGCCACGACCTCGTGCGGCGGGCGGCGCTCGATGCGACGACGTTCTCGAGCGCTGCCTCGCGCTTCCGGCAGGTGCCCAACGGGCTCGACGGTGACGAGCACACGGGCTTCCGGGACGCGCTCGACCCGCTGCTGAGCGCGGAGTCGCTCGCGCGGCACGTGCCCGTTTTCGAGCGGGTCGCGACCGAGCTCGTCGCCCAGCTGCCGACGGGCGCGACGCTCGACGCGGTGGGTCAGATCGGCGCGGTGTTCGCCGTCCGCGCGCAGAGCGCGTGGCTCGGCTGGCCGTCGTCGGTCGAGGACCGCCTGCTCGCGTGGATCGGTGAGAACTACGCAGCGACCCGCTCGGGCAACCTCGCCCGCACGCGGCAGGTTGCCGAGGACTTCGACGAGATCATCCGCACCGTCCTCGCGGGCCGCAGCCCCGACGCGTCGGCGGACGCGGACGTCACCGACCAGCTGCTCGCCGTGACGATCGACGGCACGCCGCTCGACCATGACGACGTCGTCTCGGTGCTGCGCAACTGGACGGGCGGCGACCTCGGCTCGATCGCGCTGTGCACGGGCGTGCTCGTCCACGGCCTCGCCACCTCCCCCGCGCTCCAGGCACGCCTGCGCTCGGGCGTCTCGGACGCGGAGGTCGACGCGATCTGCGACGAGCTGCTGCGCCGCGACTCGCCGTTCATCGGCAACCGACGCGTGACGACCTGCCCCGTCGACCTCGACGGCGTGCAGATCCCGGCCGGGGCGAAGGTCAAGCTCCACTGGACGTCCGCGAACCGCGACGAGCAGGTGTTCGACGACCCAGACGTGCTCGACGCCGAGGGCAACGCGCCCCACAACCTCGTCTACGGCATCGGCAAGCACGTGTGCCCCGGCCGGACGCTCGCGACGATCGAGCTGCGCACGCTCGTGCGCGCGCTGCTCGCGGGGACCGAGACGCTCGAGCTCGCCCCGGACGCCGAGCCGGTGCGCGAGGTCGCGCCCGTCGGCGGCTGGGCGAGCGTCCCGGTCGTGCTCGGCTGACCTCGTCTCGGTCTGCGCCTCGGCACCGGCCGAGGAGCTCGCGCAGCCACATGTCGACCTCGCGCATCGTCGCGACGTCGAGCGGTCCTGCAGCCGGACTGCTCACGGGCTTCGGGCTCAGGCGTGGACGGGAGCGTCGCGAGCGACGGCCCGCCGAGGTGAGGGACGGTGTAGGGTCCAAGTTGCTACGGAATCACCTGTAGAAAATAGAGGAGGATGCTCCGGCGCCCGCAGCGGGACCCGACGCTCTCGTCCCGACGGGCGACGCGCGCCTGCGCACCCTGCGCGCGGACGCCGTCGCCCGAGCACCCGTCACCCAGGAGGACACATGATCAACGACCCGCAGCTCGACGTACGCAACGACGTGCCGCAGCGCCGCCACGAGCTGATCCTGCAGACCTACCACGACCTGCAGGCCGGCGCGGCGTTCGAGCTCGTCAACGACCACGACCCCAAGCCGCTCTGGTACCAGTTCGACGCCGAGTTCCCGGGCCAGTTCACGTGGGACTACCTCGAGCAGGGCCCCGAGGTCTGGCGCGTCCGCATCGGCCGCCCCGCCGCCTGAGCGACCGTGCGGGGGCCGGCCCTCGGCACCGGCCCCGCACCACCCTCCGCGCCCCCGCGCCAGGTGCTGACGTGCCTGACACACTGGGCGGATGGGTATGACCTGGCCCGACGTCTGGGCGCTCGTCCACACGGAACGACGCCTGCTCGCCGACGACCTCGCCGCGCTCGACGCAGCCGCATGGGACGTCCCGTCGCTCTGCGGCGGCTGGTCCGTGCACGACGTCGTCGCGCACCTCGTCGACACCGCGCACATGGGCAGGCGCGGGTTCGTCACGAGCATGGCGCGCGCCCGCGGCGACTTCGACCTCGCCAACGCTCACGGCGTCGCCCGCCACCGGCACGACGATCCCGCACGGACGCTCGACGCCCTGCGCGCGACGGTGGACCTCCGCAGGACGCCGCCCGCGCACCGCGCGACGCGCCTCGTCGAGGTGTTCGTCCACGGCGAGGATGTCCGTCGGCCGCTCGGCCTCGAAGGCCGCTACCCGCGTGCCGGCCTCTACGAGGCGATCGCCCACCAGCTCCGCACGCGGCGGCCCTTCGGCGGCGGGCGCGAGATCGCGGCAGGGCTCCGCCTCACTGACGGCACCACGTCGTGGGGAGAGGGCCCCGAGGTCGCGGGACGCACGATCGACCTGCTGCTCGTCGCGACCGGCCGGCACGTCGACCCCGGTCTCCTCGCGGGACCTGGCGCGTCGACGCTTGTCGCGCGCCTCTAGCGGTCCGTCACAGCGGGCGCGCCCGCGAGCCGCAGGTGGAGCAGCGGGTAGGGCCGGCCCTCGCCGTCGAGGGCGCTGCGCCCGACGACCTCGAAGCCGCGGTGCTCGTAGAAGCCCGCGGCCTGCGGGTTCTGCTCGTTGACGTCGACAGTGACGACACCGAGCTGCGTGACCGCGTGTTCGAGGAGCGCGCTCCCGACGCCCGTACCGCGCGCGTCGGCGGAGACGAAGAGCATCTCGAGGCTCGTCCCGTGGACGCCAGCGAACCCGACGACGGTGCCGTCGCGCTCGGCGACGCGCAGCTCGACGTGCGGGAAGTAGTCGGGCACGAGGTGCGCCGCGATATCGTCGCGGTCTGCCGGGGCGAGAAAGCCGTGCGTCGCGTCGACGGCACTGCGCCAGACCTCCAGGAGGCGCGGGAGCTCCTCCGGACCGCGCAGGCTGCGGATCACGATTGTCGTCGAGAGGTTCTCCTCGGTCATGGCGGCGGGCTCCTCGTCGTCGGTCGGAACTTCCCACGCTACCCGGGTCAGCGAGCTGTTTTCGAGGAGCTGCGGGCGGATCGCCCCGAGGTCCGGGCTCCCCCGGGGGGCCCGGACCTCGGCCGGGCTGCTCAGAGCGTCGTCGCAACCTTCCACGACGAGTGGATCGCCCCGTGGATGTAGTTGACCTCGCCCGCGTCGCCGACGACGTCGACGGACACACCCGCGTCACGCAGCGCGTCCGCGAGCGGCGACGCCGACGTCGTGCCCTCTGCGTACACGACCATGTCGGCGCGCGCCGTGCGCTGCTCGTCGCCCTCGGCGTACTCGACGACGTCCTTCGTGATGCGCGTGACCGTGACGTTGCGGTGGATGTCGACGCCGTGGTGCGTCGCGTCCTTCACGGCTGTCCAGCGGCGCGGCATCGCGAGCGGCAGGCCGAGCTGCTGCGCCTCGTGGAGGAGCGTCACCTTCTTGCCGCGCTCGGCGAGGAACTCCGAGAGCTCGAGCCCGACGAGCGAGCCACCGATGACGGTGACGTGCTTGGCCATCGGCAGGAAGATCTTCGTCGCCTCGCGGACGATCGTCGGGCTCTTCGTGAGCCCCGAGAGACGCCCGAGCTTGCCGACGGTCGCGAGGAATGCGCCCGCTTCCTCGGCGGTCGCGGTGCCGAGCATCATCGCGCGCATCGTGTCGCCCGTCTGCACGTTCGGCAGGTCGCCGCCCGGCAGGTCGGGCTTGGGGCGCACGGCGCCCGTCGCGACGATGACGTGGTCGGCCCGCAGCTCCCGGACGAGCTCGGGCGTCGCGACCGTGTTGAGGCGCACCGCGATCCGCAGGCGCTTGATCTCCGCCTTGAGCCAGCGCAGCAGGCGCTCGTTGTCGGGCGTCGTCATCGTCGAGAACCACATCGTGCCGCCCAGGCGATCGGACTTGTCGACGATCGTCACGCGGTGCCCGCGTTCGGTGAGGACGCGAGCGCTCTCCATGCCCGCAGGCCCCGCACCCACGACGACGACGTGCTTGGACGCCGACGCCGGACGCAGCGGCAGGATGGTCTCGTTGCCGAGCGCCGGGTTGACCGCGCAGAACGGGGTGTCGTCGAAGAAGTTCTCCGTGACGCACAGGTAGCAGTTGATGCAGGGGCGCACCTCGGCGGCGCGGCCCTCGCGGAGCTTCTTCGGCAGGTCCGGGTCGGCGAGGAGCTGCCGGCCCATGGCCGCGAAGTCGACCTTGCCCTCGGCGATCGCCTTCTCCGAGACCTCCGGCAGCATGCGGCCGACGGCGATGACGGGGATCGAGACGTGCTTCTTGATCTCCGCGGCGTTGTCGAGGTACGCGCCGACCTTGTTGGGCAGCGGGCCGTCGGTGAAGTTGTCGAACGGGTTGCGGCCCCAGCCGGTGACGTGGATGGCGTCGGCCCCGGCCTTCTCAAACATCGCCGACGCACGGCTCGACTCGGCGAGCGTGAGCCCGCCCTCCTGGCCGTACTCCTCGCCCGCGACGCGCACGAGCACCGCGAGACGGTCCCCCACGCGCTCCTTGACCGCCGAGATGACCTCGCACGCGAGGCGCGCACGGTTCTCGAGCGAGCCGCCGTACTGGTCGGTGCGCTTGTTGTCCCGCTGGTTGAGGAAGACGCCGAGGATGTAGCCGTGCGCGACGTGGATCTCGATCGCGTCGCAGCCGGCCTTCGCGACGCGCTCGGCGGCGTCGGCCCAGTCGACGACGAGCTTGTCGACGTCCTCCTGCGTCATCGCGTGGTACGTCGTCTGCTTGCCCGCCGTCGCGGCGCCCATCTTCGCGAGCTCCTCGGGCGTGCAGTCCGCGAGCGCCGCCATCGAATAGCTGTAGTCGGGCTGGTTGGGGGCGATGACCGGGCGGTCGTTCGCGGTGTCGACCCGGGCGACCTTGCCGTGGTGCGTCGACTGGATGCACAGCTTGGAGCCGGCGGCGTGGACGGCGTCGGCTAGCGCCTTGAGGCCCGGAATGAAGCGGTCCTCGGAGAGGCCCGGCTCCTTCATGGAGGCCGCGCCGTAGGGAAACGTGATGGCGCACGCTCCGGTGATGACGAGGCCTGCTCCGCCCGCGGCGCGTGCGACGTAGTGGTCGATCTCAGGCTGCTCGATCTCGCCGTGCTCGGACACGTTCATGTCCATCGCGGGGAGGCCGATGCGGTTCTCCAACCGCATCGGCCCGATCTCTCCAGGTGCCAGCAGATGGACGAACGATGCGCTACTCATTCTGCTATGGGGACGCCGTGTCAGATCCCGTCCTGGCCATTTCGAGAGTGGCGATGGCCACGGCGCCAGGGACCAACGTCCCACACCTCGTGGCCGACGCGCGCCCCCGGGGGCGGCGCGAGCCGAGCGGCCTGCACGCGGTTCTCAGCCATACACGCAGTTCTGGACGCGCGTGCACGACTGAGAACCGCGCGTAGGCGGGCCCGGTCGACGGATCGACAGGACCGCGGCGCGCGCGTGAGGATGGAGACCTGCCCGACGTCGGTGTCGGGCCCGACGCTTGGAGGAGCACATGGCCGACGCGAACGCAGGACTCTCGAAGGAGGAGCGCGACGCCGTCAAGCAGCGCGCCGCCGAGCTGCGCGCGCAGGAGAAGGCCGGCAAGAGCCGCGCCGCCGGCGAGAAGGCCGTGCGCGAGGCGATCGACGCGATGCCCGAGGCCGACCAGATCCTCGCCGAGGGCATCGACCGCATCGTCACCGAGGTCGCCCCGCACCTCATGCCGAAGACCTGGTACAGCTTCCCTGCGTACACCGACGCGGCCGGCAAGGTCGTCGTCTTCTTCAAGGCCGCCGCGAAGTACGAGTCGCGCTACGCGACCCTCGGCTTCGAGGAGGCCGCGCAGCTCGACGACGGTGCCATGTGGGTGACGTCCTTCGCCCTCACCGCCTGGACCGA
Source organism: Sanguibacter sp. HDW7 (assembly GCF_011300875.1). Taxonomy (NCBI): domain Bacteria; kingdom Bacillati; phylum Actinomycetota; class Actinomycetes; order Micrococcales; family Sanguibacteraceae; genus Sanguibacter; species Sanguibacter sp. HDW7. Next base: position 2,380,617 of record NZ_CP049862.1, read on the forward strand.
CGAGGTCGAGCAGCAGATCACGGACCTCGTCCGCCGAGCAGCGGGGTAGCACGCCGTGGGCCTGGCGTCGCGGTTCCGGGCCACGGGCGCCGACGCCCCGTTCGGCCACCCGACGCGGGCCCACCACGGCGTCGCGATGGAGGGCTACTTCTGGCGGTTCACCGACCGCTCGTCGGGACGCGTCGTCATCGCGCTGTGCGGCGCGAACGTCGGGCCGCGCGGGCCGTGGGCGACCATCGGTCTCGCGGCCTGGCCCGACGGCGTCGTCCGCACCGCTGCCGTCGACGGCGCGTGGACCGACTCGCGCGGGCTCGGCGTACGTGGCGGCGACGGCATGTTCACGGGCGACGACCGCCACGTGCACGTCGACCTCGGCCCGGGCGCGACGCTCGACGTCGAGCTTCACGACCTCGCACCCTGGCCGCGCCGCGCGCTCGGCGGCTCGAGCATCTTCCAGACGGTCCCGGGCCTCAACCAGTACTGGCACCCGTGGCTGCTCGGCGGACGGGCCACGGGCCGCGCGACCCTCGGCGACGCGACGTGGGAGCTGCGCGACGTCGACGTGTACGCGGAGAAGAACTGGGGGCGTGAGGGCTTCCCCGAGGCCTGGTGGTGGGGCCAGGCACAGGGCTTCGACGAACCAGGTGCGTGCGTCGCGTTCGCCGGCGGGATCGTCACGGCCGGACCGCTGCGGACCGAGGTGACTGCGCTCGTCGTGCGGCTACCCGACGGGCGCGTCGTGCGGCTCGGCGACCCCGTCGTCAGCCCGGTCCGTACCCGCACGAGCGACGAGAGCTGGCACCTGTCCGGGCGCGGCTACGGCTGGCGCATCCTCGTCGAGGCGTCCGCGCCTCTCGACCACGCGTTCGTCCTGCCCGTGCCGCTGCCGAGCGAGCACCGCAACGTCCCGGGCGACCTCGAGCACCTCGTCGGCGACCTCACCATCACCGTCTCCCGGCACGGCCGCCACGTCTGGACGGGACTCACGACGCTCGCCGCGCTCGAGCACGGCGGGCTCGACCGCGCGCAGCAGGAGCTGCGCCGCCGCGGCCTCGACCCGACGACGCCGTCGGCACCCGGTGCGGCACGGGGCTGACAAGCGCGTCGCTCGCCCGCGCGTCGCGCGTAGGCGTTCTGCACGGCGGTCGCCGCCGTCGGGTTCATGCGTCGCTCGCCCGCGCCGCATCCCCTGCCACGATCAGTGCGATGCGCGACCGGATGAAGGGGAGGTCGGCGACGAGGGTGTCCCAGACCGCGTCCTTGTCGGTGCCCTCATAGTGATGCGCGAGCCGGTCACGCATGCGCTTGATGAGCGACCAGGGAACCTCCGGGTAGCGGGAGGTCGTCGCGTCGCTCAGGCGGGCGACGTTCTCACCGATCCTCATGACGAGCGACTCGGCCGCCATCCCCGGGACGTCGTCCGGGTCGCCTCGGTACCACTCCTCGCCGCGCGCGACGAGACGCGCACCCAGGTCGCACAGACGCACGATCTCCGCGAGGGCTCGGCCGTCGCGGTCGGTCGCGGGATCGCGGTCGGTCACAGCGCGACCGCGGTCCGGACGATCTCGTGGTCTGCGCTCAGGCCTCCGTCGGTGACGACGTCGACCTCGACGCCGAGCAGCTCGCTCGCCTCCGCCGCGAAGGCCGCGACGGTGAGCAGCCCGACGCCCGGCGGACGCGCGACGAGGAGGTCCAGGTCGCTGCCGGGACGATCGCTGCCCCGCGCAGCCGAGCCGAAGACACGGACGTTCCCGAACCCGTACCTGTCCGCGAGACTGACGAGGTCGGCGCGACGAGCCGCTAGCGCCTCGTGCGGCAACGGCCGTGCGGCGTCGACAAGGCGCGCAAACATCTCTTCCGAGAGGCTGCGTCGCCCCGACTCGTAGGCGGCGATGTTGGGCTGCGCGACACCGGACCGCCGAGACAGCTCGGACTGGCTGAGGCCCGCGGCCTCGCGCAGCGATCGGACCCGGTTGACCATGCGTCGACCATATCGCGCGATATACCCGCGTGCACGGTGTGGTCGCGGCCCGCGGCGTACGCTGCAGGAGTGCGGCCGGAGCTGCACGTCGCTCGCGACGACGGGAGAGTCGGATGTCCTTCCAGGCGTACCTGGACACCATCGAGAAGAAGACGGGACTGACTCCCCGCCAGCTTGTCGACATCGCGCACGACAAGGGCCTCGACCAGCCCGGGATCAAGGCAGGCGAGATCCTCGCGTGGCTCAAGGACGACTACGACCTGGGCCGCGGGCACGGCATGGCGCTCGTCCACGTCATCCAGAAGGGCCCGACGATCAGCACGAAGCACGTCGGCACGGACGGCGTCCATCGGGACGAGTCGGAGACGCTCTGGCTCGACGGGGTCGCGACGAAGCCCTCGGCCTAGTTCCGGGTCGTCTGTTGGTGGTTCCCGCACACGATCCGTGTGCAGGAACCCCAGCAGCGGTCACACGGCTGCGGCGGGGCGACGATCTCGTCCTCCAGCAGGGCTCAGGCTCCGTTGAGCCCGTGCACCACTGTGTCGAGCGCATGCTTGAAGTGGCTCTCTGCCGCGTTGATGACGGGGGTCGGGGCGGCGGGGTCGAAGACCCTGAGCAGCGAGAAGCGGAACGACGACGGATCGCGCACCATCAGTCGGACGTTGCCACCGTGACCGTCGGCCGCGTACGTGGCCCAGCGCTGGCAGATGTTCTCTTCACCGTCAGCCTTGCCGACGTAGTGGCGCCCGTCGCGCGTGTCGGTGATGAGGTAGATGCCGCGGACCGACGCGAGGGCCGTGCGCCACGCGGCGTACTGCGGCTCCCGCATCACTGCCTGAAGTTGTGCATATTCGAGCCTCAGCTGGTCGAACCCGGGGAACGGGACGGGCCTCGCGTCCGCGATCTCCACGACCGGGTAGCTCGCTGCCGTCAGGCCGGTGAGCCGCCACGCGCGCGGCGAGCGCCAGCCGATGACGAGCCGGTTCCGCAGCTCCGCAAGGTGGTCGGAGACGACGAGGTCGAACGTCCGGAGCACGCCGTCGTCCGAGAGCTCACCGCGGTTCTCGAGGACGGACCAGAGGCGTGCTCGATCGCCTCCTTCGCGGATGAAGACGACCCACAGGCGTGGTGGGACTGCCGGGAACCTTCCAGGTGCGGCCGACTGCCGGAGCCTGTAGGAGAGGATCTCGTCGTCGGTCGAGTCCGCGTGGAGACCAGGAAGACCAAGATCCTCGTGCTCGCGTACGAAGGCGTGGCGGATCGCCTGCGTGTCGGCGGGGTCGATCCCGTCGTTGCGGAGGATCGCGTCGAGCGTGAGCGCCATCCGAGGCTCCGTTCCCTGAGTCGCCGCGCCCGACCCTGTGTGGGCGCACGTCCTGCGCGGCCGATCGTAGTGGAACGCCGTGGCGCGGACGCCGCGGGCTCGTAGTGCATCGGCCGCGCCCCGACCCGACGGCCCCGCGACGCCGGGCTCGACGAGGTTCACGCGTGCAGACCTCCAAGCCCCGAAGCTCGACGCACCAGATGCCACCCAGGGACGGTCAGCCGGCGAGCTCGAGAAGCCGCGCGCGGGCGAGAGCCCTCTCCCCCGCGGTGACGTACGGGGTCTCGTGCGAAGCAGCCAACCCCTCTGCGGCGAGGCGCAGCACGAGCGACGTCGCCTCGTCGATCCCGTCTGCAGCGAACTCCGCCCGCCACTCGGCGGCGTCACGCTCGAGCAGCGCGCCGATCGGTTGGTCCATGCCCAGCATGAGTAGGTACGCCGTCGGGGAGTAAAGGTCCCGCACCACGGCGCTGTCCGAGGTCATCGCCCGGATGTAGCCGCGCAGGAGCATTCCGGGCCGGTTCTCCGACGGGTCGACGTGCGCGTGCACCTCCGCGCGCAGGCGTTCGGCGATGTCGGCGAGCAGCGCGTCCTCGAGCTCATTCTTGCTGGCGAAGTGGTGGGTCAGTGCGCCCTTCGACACGCCCGCCTCCTTCGCGATGTCCGCGAGGCTGACACCGCTGCCGCGGGCGGCGATCATCGTCGCGGCCGCGTCGATGATCGCCCGACGCGTGCGGGCCTTGTCGCGCGTGGCCGGCTCAGTGCGCTCCATGCGAGACATCCTCCGTGACCTTCGGCGAGGGGATGGTCCGCCACGCGATGAGGGCGGCCACGAGCAGCAGCCCGGCGGCGATGTACGCGGTCACCTGCATGCCGTGGGTGAACGCGTGCTGCGCGATCGCTAGGAGGTCCCCGTCTGCCGGGCCCAGCACGCCTGCCGCGCTCGCGAGGGAGTCCTCCATCGCTGCTCGGGCCTCCGGTGCGGTGCCCTCGGGGATCTGCAGGCCGTTGCGGTACATCGCCACCTGCAGCGATCCCAGGACGCCGATGCCCAGCGCGATGCCCAGCTCGTAGGCCGTCTCGGCGATCGACGACGCCGCGCCGGCTCGCGCGGGCGGCGCGCTCGAGACGACGGCATCGGTCGACAGGGTCGCCGACAGCCCGGTGCCGAGGCCGATGACAGCGAGGCCGAGCCCGGTTCCGACGAAGCTCGTGAGCTCGGCGGTCAGCCCGACCGTGACGAGCCCGACCGCCCCGACGAGCAGTCCCACCGCGATCGCCCGGCCACGGCCGAGCCTCGACAGCGCGACCCCGACGACCGCCACGACCGCGAGCGACGCGATCGTCGCCGGAAGCTCGGCCAGGCCCGCCCAGAACGGCGAGTAGCCGCGGACCAGCTGCAGGTACTGCGAGAAGAAGAACAGGAGGCCGAAGAACGCGAAGATCGCCAGCGCGTTCGAGGCCACGGCACCGCTGAACGCGGGGATCTTGAACAGGGACACGTCGACCAGAGGAGTTGCGAGTCGCCGCTGGCGGCGGACGAAGAGCCAGCCGGCGACCAGCCCGAGGGCAGCTGCAGCGAACACGGTCCAGTCCACCGCGCTGCCGACGGCCTGCTTGACGGAGTAGACGATCGGGACGATGGCCAGGACCGACAGGGCTGCGGAGAGGAGGTCGATGCGTCCGGCGTCCGGGTTCTTCGACTCCGGCAGGAGCCACGCCCCGAGGACGATGATCAGCGCGATCACCGGGACGTTGATGAGGAACACCGAGCCCCACCAGAAGACTTCGAGCAGCGCGCCGCCGACGAGCGGTCCGATGGCGCCGCCGGCCATCGCGCCGGCGGACCAGATCGCGATGGCCTTCGTCCGCTGGATCGGGTCGTGGAAGAGGTTGCGGATGATCGACAGGGTGGACGGCATGATGGTCGCGCCCGCGAACCCGAGCAGCGCGCGGGACGCGATGAGGACCTCGGCCGACGGTGCGAACGCCGCCATGAGCGAGGCGATCCCGAACCCGACGCTGCCGAGGAGCAGCAGGCGTTTGCGCCCGATGCGATCGGCGAGGTTGCCCATGGTGACGAGGAGTCCGGCGAGGACGAACGAGTAGATGTCGCCGACCCACAGGATCTGCGTCGCGGTCGGCGCGAGGTCGGCGACCATCGCGGGGACAGCGAGGTAGAGCACCGTCCCGTCGATCGCGAGGAGGGTGACGGCAAGGATGAGGACGCCGAGGGCGAACCACTCGCGACGGCCGGCTCGGGCGGGGGTAGGAGTCTGGTGCACCGGGTCAGCCTAACAAACCATTTGGTTCGTTAGGCTGACCCGGTGCAGTCGCACCGTCCCGCGCACGCCGCACCCCAGCGCTGCCGGGGCACGCCGCACTGGCGAGAGGTCACGCTGCGACGCGGGTGGCCTCCAGGGCCTTGGTCCACTTCTCGACCTGGCCGAGCATGCCGTCGATCGCGTTCGCGTGCACCGGCGACGGGGTGAACACAGCCATGTTCTCGAAGTCGGTGAAGAGGTTGAACGCGGGCTGCTGGGTGACCACGGCGACCTGCAGGGTCGAGAGCACGTCACGGAGCGCGGCCGCAGCGATCTGGCCGCCTGAGGAGCCGTAGCTGACGATCGCGGCCGCCTTGTCGTTCCACTCTCCGTAGAGGTAGTCGATGGCGTTCTTCAGCCCGGAGGTGATGCCGCGGTTGTACTCGGCGACGATGAAGACGAAGCCGTCGAAGCCGGCGACGGCCTCTGCCCACGGGTAGACCTCCGGGGTCTCGTGGTTGCCGCCGTTCAGAACGGTCGGGATCGACTCGTTGTAGAACGGAAGGTCGAAGTCGGCGATGTCGAGAACCTCGTACTCGAATCCCTCGCGCCCGCTGGCGATGGAATGGATGTACTGGGCGACCTGGGGGTTGACGCGGCCGGGGCGCGTGCTCCCGGTGACGATGGCGATGCGGGTCATGTGGCGATGCACTCTTCTTCCTGGGTGGTGCTCGTGGTGGGGACTGCGGGGATCAGGCAGCCGTCGGGGCCGCAGAGGTCGTCGCTCTCGGCGCCGACGAGCGTGAGGATCGGCTGGATCGGGCGGATCATGTGGCGCTCGCCCCCCGCTCCGCCCAGGCCGTCTCGAGCGCGTCGACGATGACGTCGACCTTCTGCGCCCCGGAGAGGCCGTACTTGCGGTCGATGACGAGGAACGGCACGCCGCGCGATCCGAGTGCGACGGCCTCTGCGTGGTCGCCCTCGACCTGCGCGCGATACTCGCGCGCCTCGAGCGAGCGACGCGCCTCGGCACTGTCGAGCCCGAGGCGCTCCGCGAAGGGCACCAGGTCGTCGATCGACCAGATGGGCGCCCTGTCGCCGAAGTGGGCATGGAAGAGGAGGCTCCAGGCCTCGTTCTGCCTCCCCTGCGCGGACGCCCAGGCGAGGAACTCGTGCGTGAGAGTCGTGTTGCCGATCTCGTTGTCCGTGACGTGATACTCCGCGAGACCTACCTCGCGGGCGAGCTGTTGCAGCGGCGCGACCATCTCGTCGGCCATCGCCTTCGTGATGCCACGCGCCGCGCTCATGTAGTCGACGAAGTCGACGCCTTCACCCTCCTGGAGCTCCGGCAGCAGCCGGAAGGACCGGTGCGTGAACTCCAGCCCCTCGCGGTCCCCGAAGATCTCGAGCGCGCGCTTCATCCGCTCGTCGGCGATCCCGCACCAGGAGCAGACGATGTCTTCCCACAGTTCTACCTTCACGATGTCCTCTCACCTAAGATCGTCTTGCGTCAGACGATCCTAACATGGACGGTCCTGGGCGAGAGGGTACGCTGGTGGCATGCTCCCCGACGTCGACCTCGAATCGCAGCCGCTCAAGCCCTGCGCCGCCGTGGACGACCCCTTCTCCAGCGACCTGACCTGGCTCATGCATCGCGCGCTCAAGGTGCTGTCCGACGACTTCGACGCCGCCTGCCGGGACAACGGCCTTCGCGACATGCGCGACACCCTCGTGCTGGCGACCGCGGCCGACGGCACTCCCCGCACCCAGATCGAGATCGCCAACACCCTGGGGCTCGACAAGTCGACCCTGATGTCGATCGTCGACCGGCTGGAGAACGAAGGCCTCATGGTGCGCGAGGCCGATCCCTCCAACCGACGCATCCGCATCCCCCGGACCACCCCTGAGGGTCAGGCAGTGCTGGACCGCGCGCTGGCGGGCCGGGACAAGGCCGTGAGCACGACGCTGGCGACCTTCCAGCCGGACGACGTGACGGCACTGCGCACGCTGCTGTGGCAGATCGCCACCGCTCAATAGCTCGACTCGAGCACGGTGGGCCCCGAGCCCGAAAGGTTGGTGCACTTCGGTGAACACATCGCACGTCATCAAGCCGCTCACCACCGAGACCTTCCCGGCCTGGCTCGCCCTCGCGAACAAGCACAACGGGGTGTGGGGCGGTTGCTACTGCTCCTACTTCCATGGGGACACCGAGCTCACGACCAAGCAGGAGTGCGACGGGCCGACCTTCAAGCAGCGCCTCGTCGCCGAGGGAGTCGCCCACGCCGCGCTCGTCCTCGACGGCGACGACGCGATCGCCTGGTGCGAGTACGGCAGCCCGCTCGAGCTGCCGAACATCTATCACCGCAAGCAGTACGACGCCGGAGAGACCCGGCCAGCGCCGTGGCGCATCACCTGCTTCTTCGTCGACCGCGACCACCGACGCTCAGGGGTGGCCCGAGAGGCACTGGACGGTGCGCTCGGTCTCATCGCGCAGGCAGGCGGCGGCGAGGCCGTCTCGTTCCCCAACGAGCTGGTCCCGGGCAAGCGGACGTCGTCCTCGTTCCTGCACTACGGCACGCGGACGATGTTCGAGAAGGCCGGGTTCACGTTCGAGCGCCATATCGGGAAGAGCAAGACCGTGATGCGCAAGATGATCGAACCTGCCGGCGGCTGAGCCGGCTTGCGCTGGCGGGTGGCGAGCGTGTTCGTCCCCACGCCAGGGTCGCGCTACAAGACCCCGTACCGCTGGGGCCCTCGAACAGACGGGCGACGGCGGGCAGCGCCCACCGAGCGCCGACGGCGTCAAGGGCCGCGGCGAGGTCGTTCACCCCTGCGCTGCGGCGTCCGGCTTCATCCAGAACGGCGAGTAGTGATAGCCGTCGAGATCGTCGAACTGGCGCTGATACATGAACGGGTAGTCGTCGGTGTCGCCGACCCGCCCGCCCGCCGCGGCGGCGCGCTCGACGAGCGCATCTACCGCCTCGCGGCTGTCCAGGTCGAACGAGACGGTGACCTTCGAGGGCGTGCCCGACCCGCCGACGAGGGCCTCGGTGCCGCCGACGCTCGCGTACATCTCGCGGCTGCCGAGCATGACGTACTGCTCGGGGGCGATCGCGAAGCACGCCGCACCCGGTCCGGACATCTCAGGGTTGAGCGTCCAGCCGAGGGACGTGTAGAAGGCGGTCGCGCATTCGACGCTCTCGACGGGGCAGGTGATGAAGAGGCTCATGGCCTCACCTTTGCGGGGTGGAGGCGGGCGGTCCACGGTGGTTCCACGGTCGGGTGATGGTGTCCGATCCCGACCCGCCGCCAGCGTCAGATGGAGACCGCGCCCCTGTGGCGTGGTGCGGCAGACCCCTGCAGCTCTTCGCGCCTACGAGTGAACGGACCGAGCCACTAGGGGTTCTGAGATCACTCGTCGACCTCGGAGGCATCCTGAACGTGGCTGGAGAGTAGGTCGAGCTGCTCCGTGACGTCGAACGCGAACCAATGCGCATCGAGCTCGTCCCAGAACCGTTCGTCCGCCTCGGCGAGCTCCTGTGACGGGCCGTCCGGCCGCATGCGCACGTACTCAGCATGGGCACGCTTCACGAGAGCCGCGACAGGCTCGAGCCCCAGAAGCTGGTACGCTGCCACGCCCGCTTCGAGGTCACTGACACAGCCGCTGGCGAGGCAGTTCTCGATGGCTCCGACGAGCCCCGCGTTGTCGGCACCACCCGCAAAGCTCAGCGCGGCACCGTAGGCCCTGAAGCGCTCCGAGACACTGTCGTCCCGATCGACGTATGCGTCGATCGCCGCCTGCTGGATGTCCATCCTGCTCCCTCGCACAACTGATCCGCGGGTCTGCGCCTGTCTCCTGCCGCGCATTTCGGTCAGATCCTATTGTGCAGGAACAGGCCGTTTTGTCGAGCGTCCCTCGTCGCGCGGCGCCCGAGGCGATGGTCGAGGAACGGCTCAGATGCCCCGATCAGACGTTGAACCGGAACTCCACCACGTCGCCGTCCTGCATGACGTAGTCCTTGCCCTCGATCCGCGCCTTGCCCGCGGACCGGGCAGCAGCGACGGACCCGGCCTCGACGAGGTCCTCGAAGCCGATGACCTCGGCCTTGATGAAGCCGCGCTCGAAGTCGGTGTGGATGACGCCCGCGGCCTGCGGGGCGGTCCAGCCCCGACGGATCGTCCAGGCGCGCGACTCCTTGGGGCCGGCCGTGAGGTACGTCTGCAGGCCGAGGGTGTGGAAACCGACCTGCGCGAGCTGGTCGAGGCCGGACTCGTCCTGGCCGTTCTCGGCGAGCATCTCGGCGGCCTCGTCCTCGTCGAGCTCGACGAGCTCGGACTCGAACTTCGCGTCGAGGAAGATCGCGTCGGCGGGCGCGACGAGCTCGCGGAGCTCGGCCTGCATGGCCTCGTCGGCGAGGCCCTCGTCGTCGGTGTTGAAGACGTAGATGAACGGCTTGGCCGTCATGAGCTGCAGCGAGGCGATCTCGGCGAGGTCGAGCTTCTCGGACGCGGCAGCGGAGAAGAGGGTGCGACCAGACTCGAGGATGGCCTGCGCCTTGAGCGCGGCGGCGAGGAGCGTCGCATCGCCCTTCTTGATCTTCACCTCCTTCTCCATGCGCGGGACCGCCTTCTCGAGGGTCTGGAGGTCCGCGAGCACGAGCTCGGTGTTGATCGTCTCGATGTCGTCCTTGGGAGAGACCTTGCCGTCGACGTGCACGACGTCGGGGTCCGCGAACGCGCGGGTCACCTGGCAGATCGCGTCGGCCTCACGGATGTTCGCGAGGAACTTGTTGCCGAGGCCCTCGCCCTCGGACGCTCCGCGCACGATGCCGGCGATGTCGACGAACGACACGGTCGCGGGCAGGATGCGCTCGGAGCCGAAGATGCCCGCGAGCACCTTGAGGCGCTCGTCCGGCAGCGGCACGACGCCGACGTTGGGCTCGATCGTCGCGAACGGGTAGTTCGCGGCGAGCACCTGGGCGCGCGTCAGAGCGTTGAACAGGGTCGACTTGCCGACGTTGGGAAGACCGGCGATTCCGATAGTGAGGGCCACGGGCACACAGTCTACGGGGGATCGGCGGGACACCGGCCAGCCGCCAGCGGCGCAGCCACGACGCGCGCTCCGGTGCGCACGGAAGCCCACGCGTCTCGCCTGTCGAGACCCTGCTACGTGGGCACCCCCGCCGGACCTCGCATTCTCTAGCGTTTTGGTATGGAAACCTCGAGGACCGCCCCGGCACGCTCCCGCACACACGCACGACGGCACCTCGCCACGTGCGCGAGCGCCCTGCTCGTCGGCATCCTCACCGCCGCACCCGTCGCCGTCGCACCCGGCGCCGGCGCCGCCCCCGGCGATCGCGCCACGCTCTACGCGAGCGGCATCACGGCAGGCACGCCCGTGCGCCTCGTCGGCGAGACCGTCGACCGTCCCACCGCGAGCTATGGCCTCACCGGCGCACCGGCGGGGACCAGTTCCGACGGCTACAGCCTCGACGCGTCAGCCGTCGCACCGACCGGCACGACGACCTACACCGAGCACACGTGGGCCGACGGCGCGTCGACCGGAGCCGTCGCCGCCGAGGGTGCCGTCGAGAAGATCCTCACGTCGTCCTTCCCCCGCGTCAGCGCGACGGCCCTCGGCACCGCCGCGGGAGCCGGCACGCCCGCCCTCACCGAGGCGAAGGCTCGTGCCGCGACCCAGGCGGCCCTCTGGTACGTCACGGGCGGCCCCGCGCTCGACACGACGCGCCGCCCCGACCTCGCGAGCGTCACCACCGCGGACGGCACGACGAGCGCGCCCGGGCACGACCCCGCGAACCTCCTGCCCGATGCCGTCACCCCCGGCTGGACCGCGGGCGAGCCGGGAACCGCGACCCTCACGCTGAGGATCAACGCGACGCTCACTCCCGCCGCCCTCGAGATCACCTCGACCGACGGCGACGCCGCAGCCGCGCCCCGCGTCCTGCAGCTCCTGCGCTGGAACACGACAACCTCGACGTGGGCCTCCCTCGGTTCACGCACCCTGTCCGGCACGGGCGGCGGCGCCACGAGCGAGTTCCCCGGCGGCACCCGCACCGTCCGCACATGGACCGGGAACTGGGCCTCGACGGGCTACGGCGCGTCCGACACCTACCAGCTCAAGGTCACCGCGAAGGACCCGTCCCGAGCCGTCGAGCTCGGCGGAGTGCGGCTCCTCGCGACGCCCGAGCACGTCAACGACTCCCAGGTCGTCGCCGCCTACCGCTACCTCGTCGCTGCGGCCCGGGGCGCGACACCGTCGCAGTCCGCCGAACCGGCTGTGGCGCTCAAGGGCCGCGAGCGCTCAGCGGTCGCACCGGGTGAGCCGGTCGGCCCGTTCACAGTCGTCTCCGACCTCCCCGTGACGCTCACGCTCGGCGGCGACGACCGCGCCACTACCCGCATCGTCGACGGCTCGGGCACGACGGTCGCGGGCTCCGTCGAGCCCGGCACCCAGGTGTGGCTCGTCGACGCGCGCACCGTGCCGCTCGACGCCACGGTGACGCTCACCGCGACGACGGCGTCGGTGACGACGACGAACGCGGTCGTGCGCAAGGGAGTGACGTCCGACGCCTCCGCGCGTGCCCCGCTGAGCGGGCTGCGCACCGTGACGCGCTCGGCGACGACGACGTTCCCCGTCGCATGGACGCTCGACGCCGGCGCGGGGACCGACATCGACCTCGCCGGCGGCGCGACGACCCGCGCCTTCACGTACCGCTACCCGCTCGAGGCCTCCGCGACCGAGTCGACGGTCATCTGGTCCGACGGCACGACCTCACCGACAGATCTCTTCCGCGTCTCCGCGACCGACGGCTCGAGCGCCGACGCCTACTCGGTCGACCTCACGCGCAACCGGCTCATCGGCGAGAACCGACGGTACACAGAGACGGACTGGGTCGAGGGCGGCAACCCTGCGGCCCACGACAACGAGGCCGAGATCGCCTGGATCCTCGCCCACTCCTATCCGCGCGTGAGCACGTCGACCCTCTCCGACCGGCTGCGCACCGCCGACCCGTCCTTCGGCACCGCGAACGTCCGCACGTGGAACGCGATCGCCGCGACACAGGCGGCACTCTGGCACTTCTCCGACGACGCGCGCCTCGACACGACACGGCTCGGCGTCCCACGGACCGTCACCGCGGACTCGACGGGCGCGGGCGACGCGGCCGACCTCGTGAGCAGCGACCCCGCCGCAGGGTGGCGAGGCACGTCCGAGACCGCCGCACTGACGATCACGCTCCCCTACCGGACCCGCCTCACGAGCTACACGGTGACGACCCTCGAGGGCGGCAGCGCGGGCTCCGCGCCCGCCGTGTGGCGGCTCCAGCGCTCGACGACCGGGGCCGACGGCACCTGGGTCGACGTCTCGACCTCGAGCGTCTCGCTCAGCGGGTCCGACAGGTTCCCCGGCGGGGAGGCCCGCAGCCGCACGCAGAACCTCGGCTCGTCGGCGACCTACGGCGACGGCACGGGCTACCGCTTCTACCGGCTGCTCGTCACCGCCACGGGCGACGGCTCCCCCGTCGAGCTCGGCTCCGTGCGCTTCGGCACCCCCGTCCCCTCGGTCAACGAGCCACAGGTGCTCGCGCTCTACGAGCACCTCGTCGCGGGCGCGAACGCCGCGGCGACGGGCTACCTCGCGCCCGACCCGACCGTCGACGTCGTCGTGCCCGCCGCGGCGACGGTCGCGCACGACGGCCGCGTCGGCCCCTTCAGCCTCGAGGGCTCGCGCGCCCGTGTCGTCGCGACCGCGGACGGCGGCCGCCTCGGCGTCGGGATCATCGACGCCGACGGCAGGCCCGTCGGACCCGACCTCGCGGCCGGGACCAGCTTCTACCTCACGCCCGGAGACCTCGCGGGCAGGGAGCGCTACGACGGGGCGGACGTCTCCGTGTCGCTCGAGATCACGGGCACATACCGCGACAGGCTCGCGGCACGTGCGCTCACGACGTCCGACGGGACGCGCGAGACCCTCGTCGTCCTCGGGGTCTCGTCGGCACGCGCGACGACGAGCTCGACGGCGGCGTGGCGCGTGGCCCCGTCCACGACGCAGGTGCCGACGCCGACCGCGAGTCCCACCGCGACGCAGGTGCCGACGCCGACCGCGAGTCCCACCGCGACGCTCGCGCCGAGCCCCACCCCGACGCACGTGCCCGAGCCCACGCACACGGCCACCGCAGAGCCGACAGCGACGGCCACGCCGGTGCCGACCGCGACCCCCGCGCCCGCGCCCGCGCCCGCGACGACACCAGCCGGGTCGGACGACCCTGCCACCCCGGACCCGACCACGCCCGCAGACCCGACGACCACCGCGACTCCAACCACGACGGAGGCCGACGCGCTGCCCGTCTCGGGAAGTTCGACGACCCCGCTCGCCGTCCTCACGGCGGCACTCCTGGGAGCCGGCGCGACCGTGGTCCTCACGGCGCGGCGCCGGACGTCACGCACCGGCTGAGCCCCCGCGGGAGGGCTAGGGTTGACCGGTGCACGACCTCCCGAACGCCGCTCCCCGTCAGACCATGCTCATCGTCGGGATGGTCACCCTCATCACCGCCGGAGCGTTCGAGGCGCTCGCCGTCGCGACGGCCATGGCGACGATCGCGCGGGCTCTCGACGGCATGGCCCTGTACTCGGCGGCGTTCGCGGTGACGCTCGCGACGAGCGTCGTCGGCATGGTCGCGTCGGGCGTCGTCGCCGACCGCGCGCGGCCGGCGCTGCCGATGCTGCTCGGCGTGGGGACGTTCGCGTCCGGCCTGGTCATCGCGTCGTTCACGCCGTCGATGGGGCTGCTGCTCGTCGGGCGGGCGCTGCAGGGCCTCGGCCAGGGCGCGTACGTCGTCGCGCTCTACATGGTCGTCGCGCGCGCGTTCGCTCCGGCTCAGCGCGCCCGCGTCTTCGCGTGGTTCGCCGCGGCGTGGGTCGTGCCGTCGCTCGTGGGGCCCGTCATCGCGGGCGTCGTCGTCGACACGATCGGCTGGCGCTGGGTGTTCGGCGCGGTCGCGCTCGTCGCCGCGCCGGCGGCCGTCGTCGTCCTGCGGACGACGTGGCGCGTCCCCGGCCCGGACGTCCTGCCCGACGCCGCCACGACGCGCGCGGGGGTGCGGCGCATCGGCTGGGGCGTCGTCGCGGGCGTCGGCGTCACCGTCGTCACCCTCGCGACCGAGAGCGGCGGCACCGCCGGCGTCGTCGTCGGCGCCGCGGGCCTGCTCGCGGCCCTCGTGGCCGCACGATTCCTCCTCCCGACCGGGACGCTGCGCGCCGGGCGTGGCCTGCCCGCAGTCATCGTGCTGCGCGGCATCATCGCCGCCGCCTACTTCGCGACCGAGGTGATGATCCCGCTCATCCTCCAGACAGAGCGCGGCCTCAGCCCGACGCGCTCCGGCACGATCCTCACGGTCGCCGCTGTCACGTGGGCGACCGGCTCGTGGCTGCGCGGCCGCGGCCGCCTCCCCTCGCTCGTGTACCTGCGGCTCGGCACGACGCTCGCGATCGTCGGCATCGCCGCGTCCGCGACGATCGCGCTGCCCGGCACGCCGCTCGCGATCGGGTGGGTCGCGTGGGGGCTCGCTGGCCTCGGCGCGGGCATCGTCTACCCGACGCTCTCCGTGCTCGTGCTCGACGTCGCGCGGCCCGCCGAGCACGGCGCCGCGACGTCGGCGCTCCAGGTGAGCGACGCCCTCGGCACGTCCCTCGGCATCGCGCTCACGGGCGCGGCCATCCACGGCGTCGTCGCGACGCTCGGTCCCGCGGGCTACCTGCTCGGGTTCGGGATCACCGTGCTGCTCGGGTGCGTCGCGCTGTGGCTCGCGGGGCGCACGACGCTGCCCGACGGCGACCTGGCTGACGTTCACGCGCCCGACGGGGCTCTGCCCGACGGCCCCGCACCGGGCGGCTCCGCGACCTGACCGGACGCGCCCGCACGGGCGCGCCCCCTGCAGGTTCGAGTCCTGTCGGGGCCCGCGCGCTCGTCGCTGCCTCCGCTCAGCGGCGATCGCGTCGACGACCAGTTCGTCAGGGGCCAGCCGACCAGGCCCCTACGTGCGTCGCCGCCTCAGCCACCGAACAGCGCAGGCGCCCCCGGCGCGCTCACCGGACGCCACCCCGACGGCGGGTCCTCCCCCACGCGCCCGTCGACCGACTCCCGGAGGAGGTCCGCGTGGCCCGTGTGCCGGCCGTACTCCTCGACGAGGTCGAACAGCAGCCGGCGCAGGCTCACGTCCTCGCCGGCGAACCGCGACTGGAACGTCACCCGGTCGAGACCACCGTCCGCGAGCGCCGCCGCGAGCCGTGCGTGCGACCTGGCGACGGCCCCGTCGTAGAGCGCGTAGAGCTCGCCGGGCTCGTCGTCCGCCGCGGACTCGAGCGCCCACCCGAACGGGTCCTCGCAATGCTCGTCCCACGGGTCGCCCGGCGCAGAACCGTCGAGCTTGAACGTCAGCATCATGTCCTCGCACACCGCGAGGTGCTTGAGCAGACCGCCGAGGGTGAGCGTCGACCGCCCCGTCCGCAGCGCGAGCCCCTCGGCGCCGAGGCCGTCGGCCTTCCACCGGAACGTCGTGCGCAGCCGGTCGAGGGCGCCCGTGAGGTGCGCGATCTCGTCACCCGCGCGCGGCGGCTCCCACGGGTCCCACGTCATCGACATGGGGTCGACGGTAGACGGCGCGGGGTTCGCGCGCACGGGTGATGCGGCTGGAATGAAGGTGTCGGGTACGGAGTCAGGCCACGACCTCGGGCAGGGCCGTCGGGCAACACGGTCGGGCAACACCGTCGGGCACGGCCGTCGGGCAGAGCCGTCGTCGTGCGGAACCGTCGTCGTGCGGAACCGACGCGCGCGCCGCTACCCCCGCGAGCGCAACGTGTGCAGGAGCTCCGGCACACGCGCGTCGTAGACGCGCGCACCACCGCGCAGACCCGCGACGAGCAGCACGACCCCGAGCACCAGCCCGAGCGCGAGCCCGCCCCAGCCCGCCGCCGCCGACCCCCGCCACGCGAGCACCGCGAGCACCACGGACGGCGCCGCGAGCACCGCGACGACGATCCACGCGAGCGACTGCACGAAGAGGTTCGCCGTCGCTGAGCCGTGCGGCGTCGAGAACGGTCCGTCCCCGGGCGCGGGCACCGCGAACAGCACCCAGGCTGACACGAGCGAGGAGATGCCGAGCGAACCACCGAGCAGCAGCAGCGACAGCCCGAGCGACGCCGGCAGGAGGTCCCACCGGTCCGCCCGCCACGCCCCGGCGACGAGCGTCAGCGCGACCATCGGGAGGGCCACCGCGACGACCGCGAGCGCACGCCCCGTCCGGTCGGCGATACCCCGCACGCCCGCCGACGCGTGCAGCCAGAACGCGGAGGAGTCCATCGCGATGTCTGCGACGACGGCCCAGCCGAGCGTGAAGGCGACGATCGCCGGCGCGACGATCGTCGTCACGGGAGCGGCCCCCTGCGCCAGCACGTGCAACGACACGACGAGAACCGGCAGGACCGTGAGGTTCGACATGTAGCGCGAGTCGCGACCCCAGTACGTGAGGCTGCGCGCGAGCACCGCCCCCGTCGGCGTCGCGGGCAGCCGGCCGAACCAGCCCGTGCCGTGCTGCGCGACGACGCCCGGGCGCGGCGGCGGCGACGTGAGTGCACGCTCGAGGCCCCGGTCCCACAGCAGGACGAGCACCCCGGCGGTGACGAGCGCGATCGCGAGGTGCGCGGCCGCCCGGCCCCAGCGGCCCTGCACGACGTCCACCTGGACCGCCCACACCGCTCCCGGCGGGGTCCAGCCGACGATCTCGATAAGTGCGGGAGCGACGTCCGCGCCGCGCCGCAGCGCGCGCAGCGACTGCCCGAGCGCCGGCGCCACGACGACGATCGGAGCGAGCGCGAGCACCCCGACGACCTCGCGGAAGCGCCGCGCGGCCAGCAGCGGCTCCGCGAGCAGCGCGAACGCGCGGGAGCCCGCGACGCACGTGAGCATGAGGAGCGGCAGCAGCAGGAGCCCGACGATCATGGGCAGCACGTCGGGCAGCCACACGAGCAGCCCGGCCGCGGCGATCGCGAGGGTCGTGAGCCCCGGGATGCCGAGGAGCCCGGCGATCGCGAGTCCTGCGAGCAGGTGCCGGCGCGGCACCGCGAGGAGCGAGAACCGTCGCGGGTCGAGCGCCGAGTCGACGCCGAACGCGAGCAGCGGCACGACCCACCAGCCGATGACGACGAGCGCGCCGCCGACGATGAGCGTGATGTCCCACGCCTCCTCGGCGATCGTCCGCGTGTAGGCCATCGACCCGACGAGCACGAGCGAGATGAGGACGGCGTTGAGCAGGCCCAGCAGGAGGCCGACGATCTGCCACGGGCTCCGCCGCAGGCTGCCGGCCCACAGCGTGAGCCGCAGCCTCACGACGTGTGCAACCACTGCAGCCCCTCGGTCGTGCGGCGGCCGCCGACGAGCTCGACGAAGCGGTCCTCGAGCGAAGACCCTCCCCGCACCTCGTCGACCGTCCCCGCGGACAGCACGCGGCCGCCGGCGACGATCGCGACGTGGTCGCACATGCGCTCGACGAGATCCATGACGTGCGACGACACGACGACGGTGCCGCCGCCCGCGACGAACTGGCCGAGGATGTCGCGGATGTTCGCGGCCGAGACCGGGTCGACAGCCTCGAAGGGCTCGTCGAGCACCATGACGCGCGGGCCGTGGACGATCGCCGTGGCGAGCGCGACCTTCTTCGTCATGCCCGCGGAGTAGTCGGAGACGAGCGTGCCCCCGGCGTGCTCGAGATCGAGCGCGGCAAGGAGCTCGGCGGTGCGTGCGGCGACGACGTCGCGGTCGAGGCCGCGCAGGAGCCCCGCGTACGTGATGAGCTGAGCGCCCGTGAGGCGGTCGAAGAGGCGGACTCCGTCGGGCAGCGCCCCGAGGAGCCGTTTGCCGACGTCCGGATCCGCCCACAGGTCGGTGCCATGGATGCTCACGTGGCCCGCGTCCGGGCGCAGGAGGCCCGTGATCATCGAGAGGGTCGTCGTCTTCCCGGCGCCGTTGGGGCCGACGACGCCGTAGAACGAGCCCGTCGGCACGAGGAGGTCGAGACCCGCGACCGCGACGGTCGTCCCGAAGCGTCGCCACAGGCCGCGCGCCTCGATCGCGAGCGGTGCGTTCCCCGGAGAATCCATGCGCTGAGCCTAACGTTCGCGTGAATGTCGGAGGCACGTGCTTGGGTCGTGGCATGGACGACCCGACTGCTCTTCTCGCGTTGCTCGCCGCGCTCGCCGTGGGTGCTGTGCTCGGCTACCTCGGTGCGGTCGTGCGTGGTGCACGCGCGGACCGCGAGCATGCGCTGCGCGCCGAACGGCTCGGGGCGGAGCTCGAGTCCGAGCGGCGCGCGGGTGCCGCACGGCTCGCAGCCGAGGCTGAGGCGGGACGGCACGCCGAGGACCGCTTCCGTGTGCTCGCCGCCGAGGCCCTCGCCTCGAGCCAGGAGCAGTTCCTCGGCCTCGCCGA
This sequence comes from Sanguibacter sp. HDW7, assembly GCF_011300875.1. NCBI lineage: Bacteria > Bacillati > Actinomycetota > Actinomycetes > Micrococcales > Sanguibacteraceae > Sanguibacter > Sanguibacter sp. HDW7. The sequence continues at coordinate 2,399,687 of NZ_CP049862.1, forward strand.
GCAGCGGCTGCGCACGACGCAGGTCGCCGGGCAGGCCGACATGCTGCGGCGCGAGGAGTCGGTGCGGGCGCTCGTCGACCCCATCGCGACGACGCTCGCCCAGCTCCGCGGCGAGGTGACGGCCGCCGAGCGCGCACGCCTCGCGGGCAGCGCGAGCCTCGGCGAGCAGGTGCGGGCCATGCGGGAGTCCTCCGAGCTCCTGCGGCAGGAGACCGGGCGGCTCGTCGCGGCCCTGCGCACGAGCGACGTCCGCGGCCGCTGGGGTGAGACCCAGCTGCGACGCGTCGTCGAGGCCGCGGGGCTTGTCGACCGCG